>NZ_CP044427.1:0-1200000 GCF_008843165.1 Ornithinimicrobium pratense
CGTCGGCGCTTCCGACCCCGCTCATCCACCGGTCTTCCACATCCTGTGGATAACTGGGGGGTAGCTCGTTGTCCCATGACCTGAGAGGGGTTGTCCGCCCATGACCCCGCTCCCGGTCGATCACCAGGCCATCTGGCAGCGGGTCGTGGCCGATCTGGAGAAGAACGGGCTGCAGCCCCGGGAACAGGCCTTCCTCCGGCTGACCAAGCTGCTCGGCCTGCTGGACAGCAACGCTCTCCTGGCGGTGCCCTACCCGCACACCAAGGAGATGCTGGAGACCACTCTGCGCCAGCCCATCGAGGACTCGCTGTCGCGTGAGCTGGGGCACGACATCCGGCTGGCGATCACCGTCGATGAGGATCTGCGCCAGGCCGTCGACGACGACGACGACCTCGCCCCCGAGCCGCCGGTCGGCACCCGCGGCCCAGGCCCAGGCCCAGGCCCGGGCGCCGCGGTGCCGCAGACTCCGGCCGGTCCGGCCGGTCCGGCCGTCACCGGGATCGCCGACGACGCCCGGCTGAACCCGAAGTACACCTTCGACACCTTTGTCTCCGGGCCCTCGAACCGGTTCGCGCACGCCGCCTCGCTGGCGGTGGCCGAGTCTCCCGCCCGTGCCTACAACCCGCTGTTCATCTACGGCGAGTCCGGTCTAGGCAAGACCCATCTGCTGCATGCCATCGGTCACTACGCCCGCAGCCTCTACCCGGGCGTCCGGGTGCGCTACGTGAACTCCGAGGAGTTCACCAACGACTTCATCAATAGCATCCGCGATGAGAAGGCCGGCGCCTTCCAGCGGCGCTACCGCAACGTGGACTTCCTGCTCATCGACGACATCCAGTTCCTGCAGGGCAAGGAGCAGACGGTCGAGGAGTTCTTCCATACCTTCAACACCCTGCACAACAGCGAGAAGCAGGTCGTGATCACTTCCGACCAGCCGCCCAAGCGCCTCTCCGGTTTTGCCGAGCGCCTGCGTAGCCGCTTCGAGTGGGGCCTGCTGACGGACGTCCAGCCGCCGGACCTTGAGACCAGGCTGGCGATCCTGCGCAAGAAGGCAGCCCAGGAGCGGATGCAGATGCCGGACGACGTCCTAGAGCTGATCGGCACCCGGATCACCACCAACATCCGGGAGCTGGAGGGAGCACTGATCCGGGTGATGGCCTTCGGGTCCCTGTCCGGGCAGCAGGTCACCAACGACCTCGCCCAGCACGTCCTCAAGGACATCGTGCCTGGCAGCGACCCCTCCCGGATCACCGTCATGACGATCATCGACGAGGTCTCGGACTACTTCCGGATCTCCAAGGACGAGCTGTGCGGCACCTCCAGGTCTCGCACATTGGTCAACGCCCGACAGATCGCGATGTATCTGTGCCGCGAGCTCACCGAGCTCTCGCTGCCCAAAATCGGCCAGGCGTTCGGGGGGCGTGACCACACCACGGTGATGCACGCCGAGCGAAAGATCCGTACCCAGATCGGCGAGCGGCGAGCGCTGTACGACCAGATTGCCGAGCTCACCGGCATCATCCGCAAGGCCTCCGCCCGCTGACCCGAGCCCTGACCGCCATCGATATGACCTCAGGGCCTGCGGTCAGGCCTGCACCGGGCCGGTGAGTCAGACCTGCCTCGGCACCAGACCCCAGCCCGCGGGGTCGCACCCTTGCCTCGGTTGTCCACAGGTTGTGGATGAGCTGTGCATTGTTGACTCCCGTTCATCTTCGTCACATTCGTCCCGTTGGGCGCTCCTCATGGGGCGCTTCAAGACGCCCGTGGGGTTGTGTACGGCGTTGTGGACAAGGTGCGCGTCAGCGCAGGTCAGCCTGGGGACGGACGGTGCACGACCAGGTCAGTCATGGGGACGGGCCGGCACCGTCCACACCGGCAGGGCGGTGGTCCACCAACGTGTCCAGAGGGCATACACATGCTGGCGGCCGGTGCCCCAGGCCCTGCGACCTGCACGGACAGCCCCTGCCGGGACCGGTTATCCACAGTGTCCACAGGCCCTATGACGACGACTAGTCCCTAGAACGAATCACATTTCATCCACGTCCCTGGGGCTGAGGGCGAGGGTGCCGGTGGCCAGTGAGCAGACAGGTAAGCAGACACGCCAGCAACCAGGTGAGCCGACGGACGGTCCACCGAAAGCACGAGGCCGTGGGACACCGTCGCGCAGGACGTGGCAGAGTTGGCATCCCACATCCATGTCCTGATCGCCGAAGGGCCACCGTCGTGAAGTTTCGTGTCGAGCGTGATGTCCTCTCCGAGGCCGTCGCCTGGGTCGTCCGCGGCCTGAGCAACCGTCCTCCCGTCCCCGTCCTGGCCGGTGTGCTGCTGACGGCCGACGAGGAGGGCACGCTGACCTTCTCCGCCTACGACTACGAGGTCTCCGCGACGGTGACCGTGGAGGCCGACGTCGAGGAGGGCGGCCAGGTCCTGGTCCTGGGCAAGCTGCTCGCCGACATCTCGCGCAACCTTCCGGCCCAGCCAGTGCAGGTGGCCACCGAAGGGGCAAAGGTGCAGCTCACCTGCGGGTCCAGCCGCTTCTCCCTCATCCAGATGCCGGTCTCGGACTACCCCCAGCTGCCGGCGCAGGCGCAGCCCAGCGGATCCATCCCCGGCGACGTCTTCACCCAGGCCGTGCACCAGGTCTCAATCGCCGCCGACCGCGGCGACACCCTGCCGATCCTCACCGGGGTCCGAGTCGAGGTCGACGGGGAGCGGGTGACCATGCTGGCCACCGACCGCTACCGGCTCGCGATGCGCGAGCTCACCTGGAACCCGGGCACCTCCGACGCCAACCACGTCAGCCTGATCCCGGCCCGGACACTGTCCGAGACCGCCAAGGCGCTGGGGGCCGCCGGCTCGGTCGACGTGGCCTTCGGCGACGCCTCGCGCAGCGACGGTCTGGTCGGTTTCGAGGCCGGCCAGCGGCGGACCACCACCCGGCTGCTGGACGGCGAGTACCCCAAGGTCACCTCGATCTTTCCCACCTCTGTGGACACGGTCGCGGTCGTGGACACCCAGGGCCTCATCGAGGCCGTCCGGCGCGTCGCCCTCGTCGCCGAGCGCAACACCCCCATCCGGTTGCGCTTCAACGAGGACCACGTCGCCATCGAGGCCGGGACCGGTGACGACGCCCAGGGCAGCGAGGCGGTCGAGGCCACCCTCACCGGGCCACCCGTCGAGATCGCCTTCAACCCCCAGTTCCTGCTGGACGGCCTCGGCGTGCTCGGCGCCCCGTACACCCGCCTGGCCTTCACCCAGCCTTCGCGGCCGGCCGTGATCTCCGGTCAGGGTGAGGTCGACGGGGAGTCCGACGAGTCCTACCGTTACGTCCTGATGCCAGTGCGCTTCGCCGGCTGAATCCCCCGGCCGCGGCGCCTGCCCGCCCCCACCGCATACCCCATCCCACCCCCGACGACGAGGAGCAAAGATGAGAATCGGCATGATCGGCCTGGGCAAGATGGGTGGCAACATGCGCGAGCGGCTGCGCCGCGCGGGCCACCACGTGGTCGGCTACGACCTCGACGAGGATCTGCGGGACGTCGGCAGCCTGGAAGAGCTGCTCGAGGCCATCGACAACGACGGCCTGCGGGTGGTCTGGGTGATGGTGCCGCACGGCAAGCCAACCCGGTCCACGGTCGAGGACCTGGCCGAGCTGCTGACCGAGGGCGACCTGGTGATCGAGGGCGGCAACTCTAAGTACACCGATGACCTCGAGTTGGACGCACTGCTGGCGCCCAAGGGCATCGGCTACCTGGACTGCGGGGTCTCCGGCGGCATCTGGGGGCTGGAGAACGGCTACGGGCTGATGGTCGGCGGCCGGGCCGAGGACGTGGACAAGGCGATGCCGATCTTCGACGCGCTGCGCCCCGAGGGGCCGCGCGAGGAAGGCTTCGTGCACGCCGGCGAAGTGGGCGCCGGGCACTACGCCAAGATGGTGCACAACGGCATCGAGTACGGCCTCATGCACGCCTACGCCGAGGGTTACGAGCTGCTCGCCGCCAAGGAGATCGTCAAGGACGTGCACGGCTGCTTCCAAGCCTGGAGCCGCGGCACCGTGGTGCGCTCCTGGCTGCTGGACCTGGCAGTCAAGGCCCTGGAGGAGATCCCCGACCTGGACGGGGTCAGCGAGTACACCACCGACTCGGGCGAAGGCCGCTGGACCCTCGAAGAGGGCATCGACATGGCGGTGCCGATGCCGGTGCTGGCCGCGGCGCTCTTCGCCCGGTTCGCCTCCCGCCAGGAGAACTCCCCGGCCATGCAGATGGTCGCGGCGCTGCGCGGCCAGTTCGGCGGGCACGCGGTCCAGATGCTTGACGGCCTGGACGCGGGTCAGGTGGAGGTCCACCAGGCGGCGGAGCCGAAGCGTGACGAGGATCGTGCGCGGGTGGACCAGGGTGGCACGTCCGCCGCGCAGGAGCAGGGCGCCGACGACGCCGGGCCCTCCTCCGGGAGCGGGTCGACCGGCGGATCTACCGGGCCGACCTCGGGCACCGGTGACGTTGACGACCGGGGCTAGCCCGGCGCGACGCCTGTGCACCTCTCCCACCTCTCCCTCGCCGACTTCCGCAGCTATCCCTCCGCCGAGGTCGACCTCGTCCCGGGGGTGACGGTGCTGCTCGGCCGCAACGGGCAGGGCAAGACCAACCTGGTGGAGGCCGCCGGGTATGTGGCCACCCTGGCCTCGCATCGCGTCGCCCAGGATGCTCCTCTGGTCCGGGCGGGGGCCGAGTCGGCGATCGTGCGCGCCACCGTCGTGCGGGAGGGCCGTGAGTCGTTGGTCGAGCTGGAGATCGTGCCGGGCCGGGCCAACAAGACCCGGCTAAACCGGGCGCCAGTAGCCCGCCAGCGGGAGGTGCTCGGCACCCTGCGCACCGTGCTTTTCGCCCCGGAGGACCTGGCGCTGGTCAAGGGCGACCCGGCCGAGCGCCGCCGCCTCCTGGACGATCTCCTGGTGGCCCGCCAGCCGCGGTGGGCCGGGGTGCGGGCCGACTACGACAGGGCCGTGCGTCAGCGCGGCGCGCTGCTGAAGTCGGCGGCCCACCTCTGGCGCGAACCGAGCCGTTCCGGCCCACGCCGCGGGCCCGGCCCCCGCCTGCCCCCGGGCGAGAGCCTGGAGGAGGCCCGGTCTGCGGCGCTGGCCACGCTGGCGGTGTTCGACGAGCAGCTGGCGCAGATCGGCGGGGCACTGCTCTACGCCCGGCTGCGTCTGCTGCGCGACCTGCGGCCCTACCTGGCCCAGGCCTACCGGACGATCAGCGACAGCGAGTCTCCCGCCGAGGCGACCTATCGCTCCTCCCTGGACCCGCAGTCCCCGGTCGCGCAGCAGGTCGCCGCCGGTGAGGTCCCCGACCAGGACGAGGTCGTGGCAGCGATCCTGGCCTCGATCGAGCAGGTGCGTCGCCAGGAGCAGGAGCGCGGGGTCTGCCTGGTCGGCCCGCACCGGGACGACCTGGTCCTCACCCTGGGCGAGCTGCCGGCCAAGGGCTACGCCAGCCACGGCGAGTCCTGGAGCCTGGCCCTGTCCCTGCGCCTGGCCGGCTTCCACCTGCTGCGCCACGACCTGGGCACGGACCCGGTGCTCGTCCTGGACGATGTCTTCGCCGAGCTCGACGTGGGCCGTCGGGAGCGGCTGGCCGAGCTGGTGGCCGACTGCGAGCAGGTGCTGGTGACGGCGGCGGTGGCCGAGGATGTGCCGGCCCGGCTGCTCGGTGCCGACGGGCGGGTGCTGGACGTGGTGCTGGGCTCGGTGACGCCGCGCGACGCGGCCTCACCCGACGGCCCCGGTGAGGTCAACGGCCCCGAGGCTCCGGGGCGGCCGTGACCACGGAGGAGCCGCCAGACCCCCTGCATGCCGCCCGGGAGGCGCTGGCCCGGGCCAGGCGCTCGGCGCGGGAGAAAGGGCTGCGGCCCGGTTCACCGGCCTCCGCAGGCCGGCGACGCTCCGCGGGGCAGCAGCCGACCGCGCGCACCGGTCGCGACCCGCTCCTGGTCGGGGACGAGGTCGAGCGGCTGGTGGCCAGCCGCGGGTGGGACGCGGAGGTGCAGGTCGGCTCCGTGGTGGGCCGATGGCCGGCGATCGTCGGGGAGCAGGTCGCGCGGAACGTTGAGGTGATCGCCTTCGAAGGCACCGTCCTGACGGTGCGGGCCAGATCCAGCGCCTGGGCCACCCAGATGCGCCTGCTCCAGTCCTCGATCCTGGCCCGGATCGAAGCGCAGGTCGGGACGGGTGTCGTCACCGACATCCAGGTGCAGGGCCCGGCGGGACCGCACTGGCGCAAGGGCCCGCTGTCCTCCGGTGGACCCGGCCCCCGGGACACCTACGGCTGAGAATGGCCAGATCGGGCGGCGAGCCGGTGAGGGTGCGGGTGCGAGGGGGGGAGTGCAGACCGGGGGTCGAAGCCGTCAGAACCGCCTTCACGGGCCGTTGACGCGGCATACCCTGCCCGAATTACCCTGTAGCAAGTCGGATTCCGGCCTCGGAACGGGTAGACTGAGACGTCTTTGCCCATCCTGTGAAGGAGCCCCCTTGTCGTCTGTCGGACCCCAGATCGGACCTGATGAGCCGGTGGAGCCTGCGATGCCGGAGCTGCCCGAGGCTCCCGCGCAGGAGGGCAAGCCGAAGTCTCTGGCGACCGCCCCGGCCTACGACGCCTCGACGATCACCGTGCTGGAGGGCCTGGAGGCCGTCCGCAAGCGCCCGGGGATGTACATCGGCTCCACCAGCGCGCGCGGCCTGCACCACCTGGTGTGGGAGATCGTCGACAACTCCGTCGATGAGGCACTGGCAGGGTATGCCGACCGCATCGACGTCACCCTGCTCGCCGACGGCGGGGTCCGGGTGCGCGACAACGGGCGCGGCATCCCGACCGACATCCACCCGGTGGAGAAGAAGCCGGCCGTCGAGCTCGTGCTCACCCAGCTGCACGCCGGCGGCAAGTTCGGCGGTGGGAGCTACAAGGTCTCCGGCGGTCTGCACGGCGTGGGCTCCTCCGTGGTCAACGCCCTTTCCGAGCGCCTGGACGTGCAGGTGCGCCAGCGCGACCAGGTCTTCGAGCAGACCTACCACCTCGGGGTGCCGCAGGCGCCCCTGGCCGAGCGGGCAGCGGCCGACGACGACGAGCGCTCGACCGGCACCACCATCACCTTCTGGCCCAGCGTCGACATCTTCGACGCCATCGTCTTCGACTTCGAGACGATCCGCGCCCGCTTCCAGCAGTACGCCTTCCTCAACAAGGGCCTGACCATCGCGCTGACCGACGAGCGGCCCCGCGAGGTGGCGCCCGTCGACGCGCTGGACGAGGGCCTGGACGACCTCGAGACCGACGTGCGTGGCGAAGAGACCGAGGCCACCGAGGCCACCGAGGCTGCGGGTGAGGGCAAGGGCGGTGGTGGCACCGGCAAGAGCGCGGTCAAGCCCCGCAGTGTCGTCTACCGCTACGACAACGGCCTGCTCGACTACGTGACCCACCTCAACAAGAGCAAGCGCAGCGAGCCCGTCCACCAGGAGGTCATCGCCTTCGAGTCCGCCGACGAGGAGCGGATGCTCTCGATAGAGGTGGCGATGCAGTGGACCAACGCCTACACCGAGTCGGTGCACACCTACGCCAACGCGGTGAACACCCACGAGGGCGGCACGCACGAAGAGGGTTTCCGGGCGGCGCTGACCCGTATGGTCAACGACTTCGCCCGCGAGAACAAGCTGCTCAAGGACAAGGACGTCAACCTCACCGGGGAGGACATCCGGGAGGGTCTGACCGCGGTCATCTCGGTCAAGCTCGGTGAGCCGCAGTTCGAGGGCCAGACCAAGACCAAGCTCGGCAACTCCGAGGTCCGCGGCTACGTCCAGTCGGCGATGACCGACCAGTTCGGGCACTGGCTCGGGGCGCACCCGCGCGAGGGCCGGGAGATCGTCGGCAAGGCCGTGCACGCCGCCCACGCCCGGATCGCCGCGCGCAAGGCCCGCGACGCGACCCGGCGCAAGGGCCTGCTGGAGTCCGGTGGCCTGCCGGGCAAGCTCAAGGACTGCCAGACCAAGGACCCGGCCAAGTCCGAGGTCTTCATCGTCGAGGGTGACTCGGCCGGTGGCTCGGCCGTGGCCGGCCGGGACTACTTCCACCAGGCGATCCTGCCGATCCGCGGCAAGATCCTCAACGTGGAGAAGGCCCGGATCGACAAGGTCCTGGCCAACCTGGAGGTTCAGGCGCTGATCAGTGCCTTCGGCACCGGCATCGGCGAGGACTTCGACCTCGCCAAGAGCCGCTATCACAAGATCGTGCTGATGGCCGACGCCGACGTCGACGGCCAGCACATCCGGACCCTGCTGCTCACGCTGCTCTTCCGCTTCATGCGCCCGCTCATCGAAGCTGGCTACGTCTACCTCGCCCAGCCGCCGCTCTACCGGATCAAGTGGACCAACGCCGACCACGAGTTCGCCTTCTCCGACCGTGAGCGCGACGGGCTGATGCAGCGGGGTCTGGCCGCAGGCCGGCGGGTCCCGAAGGACTCCGGCGTGCAGCGGTACAAGGGTCTGGGTGAGATGAACGCCCAGGAGCTGTGGGAGACCACGATGGACCCGCAGACCCGGGTCCTGCTGCAGGTGTCGCTGGACGACGCGGCCAAGGCCGACGAGATCTTCTCCATCCTCATGGGCGAGGACGTGGAGTCCCGCCGCGGTTTCATCCAGCGCAACGCCCGCGACGTGCGGTTCCTGGACATTTAGGTTGTCGGGGGCACGGATGCCTGTCACTCCGACCACCCCCCAACCACCCTTCGGGCGCGCGAGCCCGGCCAGACCTCCTACGAAATCTGACGACACAAGGTGACCGATGGCTGACGACGAGACCCCAGACCTGCCGCAGAACCCCGACCCCACGACCGCCAGGGTCGACCGCTCGCCCGGGGAGGTCGACAAGGTCGACATCGTCGACCTGAACACCGAGATGCAGCGCAGCTACATCGAGTATGCGATGAGCGTGATCGTCTCGCGGGCCCTGCCCGACGTGCGCGACGGCCTGAAGCCGGTGCACCGGCGCGTGCTCTACGCCATGTACGACGGCGGCTACCGCCCCGACCGCGGCTTCTCCAAGTGTGCCCGCGTCGTCGGCGACGTCATGGGCAACTACCACCCGCACGGCGACTCGGCGATCTACGACGCGATGGTGCGGCTGGTCCAACCGTGGTCGTTGCGCTACCCGCTCATCCAGGGACAGGGCAACTTCGGCACCCCTGGTGACGAGGGTGCGGCCGCCCCCCGGTACACCGAGGCGCGCATGGCGACGCTGGCCATGGAGATGGTGCGCGACATCCGCGAGGACACCGTCGACATGGTCGATAACTACGACGGACGCAACAAGGAGCCCTCCGTCCTGCCCGCCCGCTTCCCGAACCTGCTGGTGAACGGCTCGGCCGGCATCGCGGTCGGGATGGCGACGCAGATCCCCCCGCACAACCTGCGCGAGATCGCCGCGGGTGCCCAGTGGCTGCTGGAGCACCCCGAGGCCACCCGGGAGGAGCTGCTGGAGAAGCTGCTGGAGCTCATCCCCGGCCCGGACTTCCCCACCGGCGCCCTCATCATGGGCCGCAAGGGCATCGAGGACGCCTACCGCACCGGCCGGGGCTCGATCGTCATGCGGGCCGTCGTCGAGGTCGAGGAGATCCAGGGCCGCACCTGCCTGGTCGCGACCGAGCTGCCCTACCAGGTCAATCCGGACAGCCTGGCCAAGAAGATCGCCGAGCTGGTCAAGGAAGGCCGCATGTCCGGCATCGCGGACCTTCGCGATGAGAGCTCGGGTCGCACCGGGCAGCGACTGGTCATCGTGCTCAAGCGGGACGCGGTCGCCAAGGTCGTCCTCAACAACCTGTACAAGCACACCCAGCTGCAGCAGAACTTCGGTGCCAATATGTTGGCGCTGGTCGACGGGGTGCCGCGCACCCTGCCGATCTCCGGTTTCGTCCGGCACTGGGTGGACCATCAGGTCGAGGTCATCGTCCGGCGCACCCGGTACCGCCTGCGGGACGCCGAGGAGCGCATCCACGTCTACCGGGGCTACCTGAAGGCCCTGGACCTGCTCGACGAGGTCATCGCGCTCATCCGGCGCAGCCCCAGCGCGGACGAGGCCCGTTCAGGGCTGATGGCCCTGCTGGAGATCGACGAGATCCAGGCCCGCGCGATCCTCGACCTGCAGCTGCGCCGGCTGGCCGCCCTCGAGCGGCACGAGATCCAGCAGCGCCACGACGAGCTGCAGGAGATGATCGTCGAGTACGAGGCGATCCTGGCCTCGCCGGAACGCCAGCGGGAGATCATCTCCGAGGAGCTGGCGGAGATCGTCGACAAGTTCGGTGACGTGCGTCGCTCCAAGATCGTGCCCTTCGACGGTGACATGTCGATGGAGGACCTCATCCCCGAGGAGGACGTGGTCGTCACGATCACCCGGGGCGGCTACGTCAAGCGCACACCGGTGCGCGAGTACCGCGCCCAGAACCGTGGCGGTAAGGGCCGCCGCGGGGCGGCGCTGCGGGCCGATGACGTCGTCGACCACTTCTTCGTCACCAGCACCCACCAGTGGATGCTCTTCTTCACCAACGAGGGTCGGGTGTACCGCGCCAAGGCCTACGAGTTCCCCGAGGGCGGGCCGATCGGCAAGGGCCAGCATGTGGCCAACCTGATGGCCTTCCAGCCCAAGGAGCGGATCCGTCAGGTGCTGACCATCGGGGACTACGAGCAGTCCCCCTACCTGGTGCTGGCCACCCGCAACGGCCTGGTGAAGAAGACCCGGCTCACCGACTACGACTCGCGCCTGTCCCGCGGACTGATCGCGATCAACCTGCGCGAGGGCGACGAGGTGGTCGGCGCCGCGCTGGCGTCCGCACAGGACGACGTGGTGCTCGTCTCCCGCGGCGGCCAGTCGGTGCGGTTCACCGCCACCGACGAGGCGCTGCGCCCCATGGGCCGTGCCACGTCCGGCGTGACCGGGATGAAGTTCCGCGGGGACGACCAGCTGCTTGCGATGCAGGTCGTGCCGGAGGGTGAGGAGCCCTACGTCTTCGTCGTGTTCGAGACCGGGATGGCCAAGCGCACCCCGATCTCGCAGTACCGCGTCCAGGGCCGTGGCGGTCTGGGCATCAAGGTGGCCAAGACCAACGGCAAGGGCGGCGACCTCGTCGGCGCCCTGACCGTCCACGAGGGCGATGAGGTGATGGTCGTCATGGAGCGGGGAAACGTCGTGCGCTCCCCCATCGACCAGGTCCGCTCCACCGGGCGGGACACCGCCGGGGTCATCTTCGCCACTCCGGGGCGCAACGACTCCATCGTCGCCGTAGCCCGCAACCCCGAGGCCACCGCCGAGGTGGAGGAGGAGCTGGAGGCGGCCGTCGCCGAGGCCGAGGCCGCTGAGGACCTTGCGGAGGAGCAGGAGGAGCTCGCGGTCGACGGCGCGGATGACGGCCAGGGCGCCGCCGATGCCGTACCGTCGGAGGGGTCCGAGGCAGGCCCGGCCGCGGACCGGCTGGACGCTGAGGAGGCGTCCGGGGACGAGCAGGGCACAGGAGACGACGCATGAGCACGACGCACGACCCGTCGGGAGGCCGGTCCTCGTCGTCGGACGGTGACGCCAGTCCTGGGGGCCGCACGGACGGCGGGTCTGGTTCAGGCCAGGACCGGTCGGGCGCTGACCGGATGCGGGACGGCGCGATGGCGCGGACCGCGCAGGGTCGTGACCTGGCCGCTCGCAAGGCTCGGGCACTGCGCGGCACCACCGCAGGCTTGGCCTCCGGATCGGCGGCCGGCGCGAGCGCCGGCCGCGGCGGACAACAGGGTGACCGACGGCCCTCGACCTCCGGTGGCGGTGCTTCGGCCGGTGACCGTCCCCGAGGCGCCGACCCGCGTCCCAGCGGTCAGCGTCCTGCCTCACGTCCTCCCCGCCGGGGTGCGCCACGCCGCGTGCGGCTCACCGCGCAGCGGATCGACCCCTGGTCGGTGCTGAAGATCAGCTTCCTGGTCTCGGTCGCCCTCGGCATCGCAGGCGTGGTGATGGTGGCGGTGCTGTGGACCGTCCTGTCGGGGATGAACGTCTTCGCCACGATCAACGAGTTCCTCGGGCAGGTCACCAGCGGCGAGACCGGCGGTCCCTCGATCAACCTCGAAGACTACCTGGGCTTCACCCGGGTGACTGCCCTGGCTGCGGTGCTGGGCATCCTCAACGTCTTCCTGCTCACCGCGCTGGCCACGCTCACGGCCTTCCTGTACAACATCTGCGCCGCCCTGGTCGGTGGCGCCCAGCTGACCCTCTCCGACGACTAATACCGCGATCTTCCACGAGTAACGCCGTCGACCGGGCGCGTGCTCTACGGTGACCCGTGCGAGCGGTCAGCTGCCCAGGCGAGGGAACGGGTCGAGGGAGAAGACCACCTCGACCGGGACCTCGAAGTAGGCCGCGATGCGCAGGGCCAGGTGCAACGAGGGGGCGTACTCGCCGCGCTCGAGATAGCCCACGGTCTGGTAGTGCACACCCAGGGCCTCGGCGAGCTCGCGGCGAGAGATGCCGCGCTCGGCACGCAGCATGGTGAGGCGGTTGTGGATCGGTTCGGACGACGTGGTGACCATCGCCGTCAGTAGCCTCGCGCCATGACGCGTTCGCGGGCGGCGGCCACGGTCGACCCTGACTGCCGCCGGGCCATCCGCCGCAGGAAGACCGTGGCCAGGACCAACCCCAGGACCGCCCAGCCCACGAGCACGAGCACGGTGAGCTCACTGCGCCATACCCCGCCGATCTCCACGGCGGCCGCCGACTCGGGCAGCATCGCCCCCCGGAGGCCGAGCCCGACCCAGTAGATCGGGGTCAGCTGGACCAGCGACTGCGCCCACCCGGGCAGCATCGTCACCGGGAAGAAGAAGCCCGAGACCGCGGTGACGCCGTAGATCACCAGCATGGCCACGCTCATCCCGATCATCGTCCGGAAGATCGAGCCGAGCACGGCCCCCCAGGGCAGCATCGAGGCCGTGCCGAGCAGCATCGTGGCGACGAGCACGACCCAGCGTCCGGCCCCGGAGGGAAGGGCCTCGGGGGTGATGAGGGCGATGCCGATAAGCATCGGCACGACGGCGATCGCCAGCTCGACCGGCACCGACATCAGCTTGGCGAGGAGGTGGCCGGTGATGCCGTGCGGGATCGCCTTGGCGCGTAGCAGGGTGCCAGACTCCCGTTCGAGCTGGATCTCGCTGGCGATGGTGAGCATCGCCCCGGAGATGACAGTCAGGGCCAGGAAGCCAGCGAAGAGGTAGGCCGCGGCGCCGACCGCGTCCATGAAGTCGGCGTCGCGGAAGAACCAGATGATGGCCACCAGGAAGGCGGCGATCCCGATCGCTCCCAGTCCCTGAGGGCTGGAGTACTTGCGGGTCATGGCGACGCGCGCCTGCTTGGCCGCGGCGCGCAGGACGGAGGTGGGGATGCGGCCGTTCATCGGGCAGCTCCTTCGGCGAGCAGGCCGGCGGCCTCGGCGAAGTCCTCACCGGCGTCGGCGCGGCGGACCAGGTCTAGGTAGGCGTCCTCCAGGGTCGCGCCCCGGACCTCGACGACCTCCACCTCACCGGAGCCGGTGGTCAGCACCTCGGTCAGGTATGCCGTGGGATCGGGGGTGGGGTGCACGCTCACCTCACCGCTTTGCCGGTGCCGCAGCCGAACCTCCTTGTTGGCCGAGAAGGCCAGGCGCAGCGCGTCGGGGCTGTCATCGGCGATCAGCCGCCCGCCGGCCAGCACCAGCATCCGGTCAGCCACCACCTCGGCCTCGGCCAGGTCGTGGGTGGTCATCAGGATCGTCGTGGACAGGTCGGACAGGTCTGCGAGCAGGTGGTGGATGTCTCGACGCCCACCAGGGTCCAGGCCGGTGGTGGGCTCGTCGAGGAAGAGCACCTCGGGGCGCCCGACGAGCCCGACGGCGATGTCCAGGCGGCGGCGCTGCCCACCGGAGAGCTTGTCGATGCGCTTGCGGGCATGCTCGGTCAGGCCGACGCGGTCCAGGAGCTGGTCCGGGGGCCAGGGGCGCTCGGTGCGCTCGTCCCCGTAGGGCTCGTAGTAGGTGGCGGCCACCTCGAGCAGGTCCTTGACCCGCCAGGTCGCGTTGTCCCGCCAGCTTTGCAGCACGACGCCCACCCGGGCCCGCCACGCCTCTGGAGCGCGGGCGGGGTCCTGCCCGAGCACCTCGACCTGCCCGCTGGATGGGCGGCGGAAGCCCTCGAGGATCTCGATGGTGGTCGTCTTGCCCGCCCCGTTGGGTCCCAGCAGCACGACCACCTGGCCCTGCGGGATCTCCAGGTGCACGTCGTCCAGGACCACCTTGTCCCCGTAGGCCATGGTCACACCCCGGGCCCGGATGGCGGTCTGCTCAGTGATCATGCTGCGAAATGTAGTATGTGTACTACGGACCGTGCAACACCTCTGGCGGTGCTGCGAGGACCAGGGACCCGCACTGGCAGGGCGCGGACGCTGTTTTGGTCCGCCGCGGTCTGTGCGGTAATCTCGATCGTCGCGCGCGTGTTCACCTGTGAGGACGTCGTCACGGGCCTATAGCTCAGTCGGTTAGAGCGCTGTCCTGATAAGACAGAGGTCACTGGTTCAAGTCCAGTTAGGCCCACCACCACCCCGCTGATCCCGACCCCCAGGGAGCTGATCGTATGAAGCGTTTCCTCCTCCTCGCCGCTGCCGCCGCCGGTCTGGCCGCGCTGAAGAAGATGCAGGACCAGCAGGCCGAGCGCGAGCTCTGGGCCGAGGCCACCGACGAGGTGCCCACCGACTCCGGTCGCTGACCGCAGCCTGCACCACCGCTCGTCGGCACTGTCGGCGGCCAGGTCGAACAACTGAACATCCCCCCTGGGGGCGTGGCGCAATTGGTAGCGCACCTGCTTTGCAAGCAGGGGGTTGTCGGTTCGAGTCCGGTCGCCTCCACCCAGGTCAGAGGCCCTTCCCGCTTTGCGGGGAGGGCCTCTTTCGTGCCCGTACCCCAGGAAAGTACGGCAGCAAGTCCGACGATCATGGGCCTGACCTGCAGGTATGGGGTCAGGGGCGTCAGTATCAGGCTCGACACGCCAGTCCTGTCCTCGAAGATTGTTCGGGAAAGCGCGTTCGCGGTCACATGCGCACAACTGCATGTATCGGAATCGGCGCCAACGCAGGCGCGACGGTGGCACGTGCGTGCCGGGATAGCGGGTTACGTCGGCTGTGCGTGCGGCGAGCGCGGGAGGCGCGGAGCCGTGAGGTGGCCCTGCTCAGCGACGGCGGCCGCGACACTGCGTGCACCCTCGACGAAGGGCGCGGGTGCTTCCTCAGCCGCTGCCAGGACGGCCTCGGGCAGGCCCGTGCGCAGGCGCTCCGCGCGATCCACAGCTTCCGTCGCCTCCAGGCCCAGGGAGAGGCCGACAGTCACCCAGTCCTCGACGGTCACGTCGCGGACGAGCCAGGTGCGCCCCACCTTCATCGAGCTCCGCACCGCCTCGCCCTTCTTGAGGTACGGGGCGTAGGACGCCACGTCATAGAGGGGTGCCATGGCCACGCGCTGCCCGCGCAGGAGCAGGGAGTAGTTCTTCGCGTGGGCGTCGGTCCCGCCCACCAGGACGTTGAAGGCGAAGGCGTCGAAGAATGCCGACCGCACGGCATCGCGGTCCGCGAGGGCCAGCGTCGACAGGAGCGAGGCGACGTTCTTCACGCTTGGGCCGCCGTCGGATTGGTACTTCTTGGACCGTGGGTAGCTCATGGCCTGCAGCAGGTCTTCCTGATGCAGGCGCAACCACACCCCGTCCTGCCCGCGGCCTCGGTCGTAGCGGGTGGCGACCAGCGTCTTGGCCCCACCGACGTCGACCAGGTCCACCCGGGCGACGCGCAGGCCCAGGAGACCAGCGGCACGCAGGCAGACGAACTCGTTGACGTGCAGGTCCTCGAAACGGGTGTCGGCGCGGGTCGGCTTGAGGATGTGCGTCGTCGGCGTCGCGTCCTGGGGAACACCCCACCCGCCGTCATCCAGGCGGTGGAGCGCCACCTTGTTCTGCGCTCCCGCCAGGCTCCATCGTCCAGAGCCGGCACCGACCTCCCAGCCGTGGTCGCGGACCGTCAGCCGCAGGAGAAGGTCCGACAGCTCGTCGTGGGTCAGCCGGCGGACGTCCCCGGTGCGTTGAGCGGCATCGGGGGGGTCGACGTCGACGGGGAGCACCTGCACGGCCCCGGCGGCGTCGCGCCCGACGTGCCGGAGCAGGGCGAACGGGTTGCGCGGGGACACCTCGAACCTGCGCGCCCATTCCTCCCGGACGGCAAGGTTGTCCGGGAGCAGCCCTTCGAGCCAGGCGGAGACGACACGGTTCGAGTGCCGCGACCCACTCAGCGGCATCGACAGCGAGAGCGGTGTGGGGCTGGCACGGGCGGTGTAGGCCCCATCGTAGGCAAAGGCCAGCGCCCCGGCGGGGGCTTGCGCCAGCTGTCCGGCGAGGATGCCGTCGAGGTAGACGTTCAGG
The DNA here is from genome assembly GCF_008843165.1 of Ornithinimicrobium pratense. Classification (NCBI taxonomy): domain Bacteria; kingdom Bacillati; phylum Actinomycetota; class Actinomycetes; order Micrococcales; family Ornithinimicrobiaceae; genus Ornithinimicrobium; species Ornithinimicrobium pratense. The sequence continues at coordinate 16,496 of NZ_CP044427.1, forward strand.
TATGCCGTCATGAGCCGTCCTCGAAGAGACCGGCAAACGGGTCATCGTCCTGGGCCTCGGGCAGGGGTGTGGCGACCAGGTCGACCGCGAGTCCGAGTGCGGCGAGGACGTCGAGCACCTTGCCCATCTCGGCCGAGGGGCCCTTCCCTGACTCCAGGCGGGAGAGCCACTGGCGGGAGACCCCCGCCCGATCCGCAAGGGCCTGCTGGCTGAGCCCTGCCGCCCGTCGTGCTCGGCGCACGGCGGCACCCAGGTCTCGCACCGTGGTGAGCATGGGACCACCTCTACGCTCTTGGATGTCACGTGTGTGCGGACGGATGTCACGTGTGTGCGACATTTCCGGATGTCACGGTACCACGACATTCTGGTTTGTCGTCGAACCATGACATTGCGGTGTGCGCCAGGTCGCGCAACTCTCGCGCCCCGCCGGGGTGACAGGATGGGAGCATGAGCTCCCATCCCTCCCGCGGCGTCCTGGTCACCGGCTCCTCCCGGGGCGTGGGGGCCGCGGTGGCCCGCGCCTTCGCGGCGCGGGGTGACCGAGTCGTCGTCCACTACCTGGGCAGCGAGGGGGCCGCGCACGAGGTATGCCGTTCCCTCCCGGGCGACGGGCATGCCGTCGTCCAGGCAGACCTCGCCGACCCGGACGCCGTCCAGCGACTGGCGACCGAAGCGATCGGGGCCCTGGGCCGGGTCGACGTCCTGGTCAACAACGCGGCGATGCTCACCGCCCCGTGGGAGGGCAGGGGCCGGCGCGGCGACCACCCGCTAGAGGAGACCTCCTACCCCGAGTGGGTGCAGATCTGGCGGCGCACCCTGGAGACCAACCTGCTCGGCCCGGCCCACCTGACCTGGCAGGTGGCCCGGCACATGATCGACGCGCCGCCCGCAGACGGCGTCCCCGTCGGGCGGATCGTCAACGTAGGCAGCCGCGGCGCCTACCGGGGCGAACCGGACATCCCGGCCTACGGCGCGAGCAAGGCCGGCCTGCACTCCTTCGGCCAGTCGATGGCGCTGCGTCTGGGTCGGCACGGGATCGCGGTGACCTCGGTAGCACCGGGCTTCATCGAGACCGAGATGGCCGGGTACGCGCTGACAGGGGACCGGGCGGCGGCCACCCGGGCGCAGAGCCCGTTCGGCCGGGTCGCCCGGCCCCACGAGGTCGCCGATGCCGTGCTCGCACTAGCCGACCCGCGGGCGGAGTGGGCCTCGGGGGCGGTCCTCGACCTCAACGGGGCCAGCCACCTGCGCTGACACCTCGCCGGGCCGGTCGTGGTGTGCCTACCCGGTCGTGTCATCACCCAGCCGTCCGCCGAGCTGGCGCAGTGCCTCGCGCGTGGCCTGCGATGAAACCTGGGAGTAGACCTCCATGGTCAGCGCGATCCTGCTGTGCCGCAGCACGGCCATCGCCACTCGCGGGTGCACGTCGAGGGAGACGAGCAGGCTCGCGCAGGTCCGCCGTGTGGCTTGGACCGGGATGATCGGGACGTCTGCCTTCCTCGCGCGGGTCTTGAACGCCGTGTGGAAGTTGCGCGGGTCGAGTGGGTCCCGAGGCGGGTCGTGAAGACGAGGCCGCAGTCGCCCCACATGTCGCCGGCAGCCAACCGTCGCCGGTGCTCCTCGGTTCGGTGCCGCTCGAGGGCCCGCACGGCGATGTCCGGCAGGGGTAGCGGGGCGTCCGAGGAGGGGGTCTTGGTCCTCCGCCGGAGCAGCTGGCCGTCGACCCGCTGGACCTGCCAGGCGATGTACGCCTCGCACCGCTCCAGGTCGACGTCCTCCCACGCCAGTCCGAGCGGCCTGGCCGAGGCAACCAGCACGGACCGAAAGACGGGCATGCACCCGCCTTCTGCTCCCCTCGATGGGTCCCCCCCATCCGCCAATCCACTTCGTCGGCGAGCCTTGGGAGGGCTGCTCGCGTTAGGCCATGGTCAGTGCGTCGATGAGGAACGTCATGGGCGCCATCGCGGTGCCTAAACCGTCAACACTACGAGCAGCACGTACGCTGTCACAGGTGAGCCACCTACCGTGGTCGCGTCACCTACCATACGGTTTTAAGCGTACCATACGGTTTTAAGCGCCTGTAAACGTCTCGTTGTGCTCCAATTTAGTCGAAACTATGACTCGCGCATGGCTAGGGGCAAGGTTGGTAATGGGTTTAATCCCGCCTGTCATAGGTAGAAGATGGGTGGTCTAGCCACCAACAAATTCGCTGGATTATGTCTTCCCGCTCGACTGCCTCTAGAACTTCTCGAGTTCGGGGGTCTTGCCAAGGAGATTTCTTGGGTAGCGGCTCTCGAACGGAGTATCTGGGAATGACATGCGCGTGAACGTGAGGCTCTTGATTTCCCAGGATCGCCACGTTCACCCTATGTGCCCCGAGGCCTTTTCTCAATATCCCACTGATGCGCTGTACGTCCACCATGAAAGCCGCCGCCACTTCTACAGGGAGTTCGTCGAAGTGATCGTAGTGGCCGCGCAGACCAACGATCATGCGGCCAGGGAAGCGAGCGTCGTCGTACAGACCGACGTCCGTAACACTAAGAGGGGCGATGGGATGCCACAGCTGGAAGCCACACGTCTCGCATGGGGGGGAAGGGACGGGTAGGTCCCCCAGTCGGTTACTGACTGCGAGTGACACTTACCTTCACCCCAAGGAACTGGGCAGCTGACAACGCAAGCGGTAGCTCCCAGTGCTCAGCCGTCAGCATGCGGTCCACACTCGCTTCAGGCACTTGCAACCCATCGGCGAGTCTTCTCTTCGCCTCCGGGGTCGCACGCACCTGCTCCACTACCAAGGCTCGTAGGCCTTGCTGCACCTGCTCCGCTACATCAGAAACCATGTCTCGCTCCAGTCCTCGTAGGATCATGTTCGCACCATCGCACCGCCCACCGACAGACCTCAGAAGGCGAGCATCTGGCGCGACCGTGCCGCGACCACGTCCCAGTCGAAGAAGACTACCTCCAAGCCCTGTTGTAGGCGATCCCCGGCATCACACATGGCCAGGAACTCCGGCGGGTTCGCATCGGCGCCCCTGCGGCCCTGCTTCACGAGACTCCTCCACTCGGGGTTACCACTACACCCCAGGTACGTGTCGAGAACGCTCAGGACCTCTCGCATTGCGTCCTGCACGGGAGGTGGTGCAACGGGGTACCCCTGCACGAGGCGATCGATCGGAGGCATGCGCACCTGGTCTTGGAGGTCAGGTACTTCAGCAGTGTGGAACCCCTCCCGCCCGCAGAGCAGCAGGGACATGGCGGTCCCTGCAAATAGGACCTTCCGGGGGATTATCAATTTAAGGTAACGCAATCCAGAGCTGTCTATACCTTCCCGAGCCTTGGCTTGGTAGTCAACGCTGATGGTGCGCCAGTAGCGAACTACGTCGTTCAAGAGAAACCTAGGGACCTTGTCGGGACGGGTACTACCTACTGTCAGGTACCTCCTGAGAGTGGTCTGGATGACGGAATCATAAACGTCCTGATTCATGAGGCTTACAGACTCCTCGAGCAGCAGCATGCGACGCGTCAATGAATGGTTCGTGTCTTGCTGGAGCCCAATTTGATCGATAAGGTCGAACGCGCCAACCGCTCGGCCGAAAACTCCCGAGGCCCCGGGGCCGGGGACTTCTTTTTCTGTCATGCCCTCTTCTATGAACCACGACCGGCGCAGTTCGTTTGCCTTGGTCAGCAGGTTAGCCGCCGTCTCTAGGTCTTCGGGAAGATTCGTCGCCAGTACTAAGTAGTCGAAGTCGCTCTCGCGCGTCACCTCTTGTCTGGCCAAGGAGCCGAATGCTACTACGTCCAACCCCTCCTCTTGGGACGATCCCAGCGCAGCCCTGGCTTGATCTATACGCCTACCGGCCAACGCTTTCGCAGCGGAGATGTTGGAGTACTCATTTAAGAGTTGGCTGACGACTAAGGACTCTGTCATGGCGCAACGATACTGGGTCGAGGGGAGGATTTGGGTCATTAACGACCGCAGGGAGGTCAGGCGAGGCGCAACCAAACCCCCTAACTGTCGGCGGCCTGGGTTAGCGAGTGCAGACCAGCGTCGCGGCCCCGACGACGTCGACCAGGTCCACCCCGGTAGAACGCAGGACCAAGAGGCCGCAGCCCGCAGGCCCACTCCTCGACGGGCAGGTCCTCAAGTCGGGTGTCGCCGCGGATCGGCTTGAGAGAGTGCATCGTCGGCGTAACGTCCCTTCACCCGTCCTGCAAAGCCGTGTCATCACCCAACCGTCCGCCGAGCTGGCGCAGCGCCTCGCGTGTGGCCTGGGAAGAGACCTGGGAGTAGACCTCCATGGTCATCGAGATCCTGCTGTGACGCAGCACTGCCATCGCCACGCGAGGGTGCACGTCGAGCGAGACGAGCAGGCTCGCGCACGTCCGCCGCGTGGCGTGGACCGGGATGATCGGAACGCTGGCCTTCCGCGCCCGGGTCTTGAACGCCGTGTGGAAGTTGCGCGGATCGACCGGGTCGCCGAGACGGGTCGTGAAGACCAGGCCGCAGTCGCCCCACATGTCGCCGGCGGCCAGCCGCCGCCGATTCTCCTCGGCCCGGTGCCGCCGCAAGGCCCCCACGGCGATGTCCGGCAGGGGCAGTGGCGCATCCGACGAGGGGGTCTTCGTCCGCCGCCGGAGCAGCTGGCCGTCGACCCGCTGGACCTGCCAGGCGATGTACGCCTCGCCCTGCTCCAGGTCGACGTCCTCCCACGCCAGTCCGAGCACCTCACCTCGCCGGAGTCCGAGCACGAGGAGCAGCACGTAGGCCGCGTACAACGCATCCGCGGCGTCACGGGCCGACTCGAGGAACTGCCGGGCGTCGTCCACCGACCACACGGCCGATCGCTTCGCCCGGGGCACTGGCACGCGCACGAGCGCGGCCACGTTGCGGAACACGAGCTCCTCGCGCATCGCCTGGGTCAGTGCCCCGCGGAGCACCCGCCACGCCTGATGGACCGTCCACTCCGAGGCGACCTCGTGGCAGCACTGCCGACGCGCGCAGCACTGCGGTTCCGGTCGTGCGGCATCCTTGCCCTGAAAGCAGCACTGGCAGCGCACCCGCAGCTCGTTGACCCAGGTCTGGACGTCGCGGACTGCCAGCTTCTCGAGCCTGCGGTCCCCCAGGTCGGGCACGATGTAGAGCCTGGAGAACATCTCGTAGTTGCTCGCCGTGGCCGGTGAGAGCCCGGGGCGCACGGTCTCCGTCAGCCACTGCTCCAAGAAGTCGCGCAGCTTGGGGGAGACCGGGACGATCGGTCCACGTCGTGCGCGCTCGTGCAGGCGCAGCCACTTCTCGTGGACCTCGGGACGAGTCTTCCCGTAGACGGACTTGCGCTGGCGCCGGCCCGCGGGGGTGGTGATCCACACGTGCGCGGCGAAGCCGTTCCGGTACGGGTAGATCGACCCCTCGCCGTTGGCTCGCCTGCTCACGGCCAGTCCGCCTCCGCCTCGGCGGCCCGCATGGCCACGTACTCGTCGACCCACGCCGGCAGGATGCGACGCGACCCCCCGTCCTTCAGCGACCGCAGGTCCCCGCTGATGCACATCATCCGGACCTTCGTCGGTCCGTAGCCGAGCATCTCCGCGACCTCGTCCACGGTGTACCACCGCCGCTGGATCGGCCCGACCGGCGCCTTGCGCTGCTGCCCCGAACTCCTGCTTGCCATCGTTGACATGTCCACTCCCTTCGTCAGGGACCAACCTCCAGTAGGCCAGATCCCGTGCGGACCAGACAGGCACCTCGCCAATCCTGTGGATAACTCACCGAGCGAGGAACCCGTCTACCCCCTAAAGCGCGAGACCCCCCGCTGGGACTCACTTTCGCTCAACTTTTTCTGAGCAGTTCCGCGACCGACCGACAGCGCTGCAACAGCAGATCGAGGACACACCTGGTGCACTCGGTGAACTTGGTGGCGGTTGGGTGAACCCCAGAGTGTGCTGGTCCGCTTTAGGAGGTGTGATGACGATGCACAAGCTCGCCGCCGGCAGCGGCTACACCTACCTGACGAAGCAGGTCGCGGCCCACGATGCCACCGAGAAACGGCACGTCGGGCTCGCCTCGTACTACGAGGAGAAGGGTGAGGCACCGGGTCGCTGGCTCGGCATCGGGCTGGCCGGGCTGGACCTGGCCGAGGGGGACGTGGTCACCGAAGAGCAGATGAAGCTGCTGTTCGGTCAGGGCCGCCACCCCCGCTCCGGCGAGCCCGAGGGCGCCGCGAGGGGGTGGGGGGCGTTAGGGCGAGCGTTCCCGACGTTCGATGCGACGTCCCTGAGGCAGGTGACGGCGCGGGCGTTCAGTCAGCACAACACCTCCCGGGGGCTGGCGTGGAACGCCCCGATCCCGGCGAAGGAGCGGGCGCGGGTCCGCACCCAGGTCGCTCGGGAGGCGTTCGAGGTTCGGCAGGGCCGCGCGCCGGCGGACGAGGCCGAGCTGACGAGGTTCGTCGCCAAGGCGTCACGGCCGGCGCAGGTGCCGGTGGCCGGGTTCGACCTGACATTCTCGCCGGTGAAGTCGGTCTCGGCCTTGTGGGCCCTTGCCCCTCCGGAGGTCGCCGCGCAGGTCGAAGCGGCGCACGAGGACGCGGTGCACGCCACGCTGGCGATGCTGGAGACCGAGGTGGCGTTCACGCGGGTGGGCAAGGGGGGCATCCGTCAGGTCCCCGTCACCGGCCTGGTCTCGGCGGCGTTCGACCACCGCGACTCGCGGACCGGGGACCCGGACCTGCACACCCACGTCGTTGTCTCGAACAAGGTCCAGTCCCTGCAGGAGGAGGGCGGACGGTGGTTGACGCTGGACGGGCGGATGCTGTTTAAGGCCAAGGTGATGGCCTCCGAGCACTACAACACCCACCTGGAGGCCGGGCTCGTGGAGCGGCTCGGTGTTCGATTCGTCGGCCGCCCCGGCGTCGAGGGGCGCCGGCCGGTGCGGGAGATCGAAGGTATCGACCCTGCCCTGCTCGCTACTTGGTCGTCCCGACGACAGGCGATCGAGGCCCGGCGACGCGAGCTCGCCTCGACCTTCCTGGCCGACCACGGCCGGACCCCCACGACCATCGAGTCGCTGGCCCTGGCGCAGCAAGCGAACCTGGAGACCCGCCCTGGCAAGCACGAGCCGCGCTCGGAGGCGGAGCAGCGCGCCGCGTGGCGGGAGCAGGCCACGACCGTCCTCGCCCCTGACGGAAAGAGTCCTCAGGAAATGGTCGTTTCGGCGGTGGGAGCGGGGTGGGGGCGCAACCGGGGACGCGGTGGGGGCGCGGGCATTGCTGAAGGTCACGGGGTGGGGACGCTCCAGGGACGCGTCCGGGGACAGCGGGCTGGGGAGGTGCGTCCTCAGGTCGTCGCCGCGCGCGTGGTGTCGGTGCTGGAGGGGTCGCGGGCGACGTGGCAGATCTGGCACGTGCGCGCCGAGACCCTGCGTCAGCTCCGGACAGCGCAGGTACCCCTCGACAAGCTGGAGCGGTATGGGGCGAAGGTGCAGCGGTGGGTGCTGGAGGGGTTCTCGGTGCCGGTCGGGGTGCGCCCGGATCTGGGCGAGCCGGAGGTGCTGCGCAGACCGGACGGGCAGTCCGCGCACACGGTGCACGGCAGCCAGGCCTACACCTCGAAGGCGATCCTGGCCGCCGAGGACGAGCTGCTCGGCCTGGGGTTGCGCCGAGACGGCCGCCGAGTCGAAGTGGACGTGGTCGAGACCGTCCTGGCCACCCAAGGTGCGGACGGTCTGAGCCTGGACCGGTCGCAGGCGGCGATGGTCCACAACCTGGCCGCGAGCGGGTGCCGCCTGCAGGTCGCCCTCGCGCCGGCAGGGGCCGGCAAGACCGCCGCCCTGCGCGTGCTCGCCCGGGCCTGGGAAAGCTCGGGTGGTCAGGTGCTCGGGCTGGCGCCTACCGCGGTCGCGGCCGAAGAGCTGGGACGTGCCACCGGCATCCCCGCCGACACCCTCGCCAAGCACCTCCACCAGACCACCACCACCGCTGGCCACGCAGCCTCCGACAAGGCAGGTATCGGGACCCACCGCGTGGGGCCGGGGACGTTGGTGCTCATCGACGAGGCCGGGATGGCCGGCACCCGCGACCTGGCGGACGCGGTCCGGCACGTCCTCGACGCCGGTGGCAGCGTGCGGCTGGTCGGGGATGACCAGCAGCTGTCCGCCGTGGCCGCCGGCGGGGTGTTCCGTGACCTGGCCGATCAGGGGTACGCACACGGCACCACCGCCACTCTCACCGAGCTGCACCGGTTCACCGACCCCGCCGAAGGAGGCGCTACCCTCGCGATCCGTGATGGTGACCCCGCCGCGTTGGACCACTACTTGGACCACGGCCGGGTCCACACTGGCGACGCCGGGGACGTGGCGGAGGCGGCGTACGGCGCCTGGAGGGCCGACCGGCAGGCCGGCCTGTCCAGCCTGCTGCTGGCTGCGACCCGCGACACCGTGCGTGAGCTGAACCAGCGCGCCCGGCAGGACCGCCTAGACACCACCGGGCAACCGCCCCCACGTGAGGTGAGTCTGTCCGACGGCACCCGTGCCAGCGCCGGTGACACGGTCGTCACCCGCCGCAACGACCGTACCCTGCGTGCCGGGGACGGGTCCTGGGCCAAGAACGGTGACCGATGGCGTGTCCTGGCGGTCCACCCCGACGGGTCCGCCACGGTAGAACGCCGGGCCCACAAACCCCGGAGCAAGCCGGGCCACGTCACCCTGCCCGCCGAGTACGTGGCCGAGCACGTGCGGCTGGGGTATGCCAGCACCATCCACGGCGCGCAGGGCGCGACCGTCGACACCACCCACACCGTCCTCACCGGGACAGAGTCCCGCCAGGCGTTGTACGTCGCCCTCTCCCGCGGCCGGCAGACGAATCACCTGTACCTCGCCACGCCTATCGCTTCTCTGGACGGCGTGGGGCCTGAGGTCGAGGACACGGCCGTGGAGCCGCGGCAGGTACTCACCGACATCCTCGCACGCGACGGCCGTGCCCTCTCCGCCACGACCGTCGAGCGCGGCGACGCCGCCCAGCTGCTACGGCAGGCGGTGCTGGCCTACCAGGACGCCCTGCCGGTCCTGGCCCAAGAACACCTCGGACGTGAGCGGATGGCGCAGCTGGACGACGCACTCGAGCACCGGGTGCCTGGCATCACCGGGCAACCGGCCTACCCGCACCTGCGCGGCCAACTCGCGCTGCAGTGGGTCGACGGGACGCCACCGCAGAGCGTATTCGAACAGGCCACCTGGTACCGCGGCACGCAGTCCCTCTCTGAGGCCAACGACCCCGCCGCCGCCCTCACCTGGCGCATCGCTGGGACAACCCCACCCTCCCACCGGGACGCACCCCTGCCCTGGCTGGCCGACGTCCCACACGTGCTTCGACAGGACTCAGAGACGAGCGACTACCTCGACCGGCTCACCCAGCGAATCGACGACCTCAAGCAGCGCGTCTCCGACGAAGCCCGGCAGTCGGGTGCGTCCGACCGGGTGCCCTGGCAACGCACACTGCCCCCGGACGTCGACGACCAGCTCATCGGCGACCTCGCCGTCTGGCGCGCCGCCCACGACATCCCACCCACCGAGCCGAGCCCGGCGGGTCCGCCCATCAAAGAACCCCAGGCAGCCAGGCACCAGAGCCGCCTCATCCGCCAGCTGGCGGTGCCGTCACCGGTCTCCTCCACGCCCACGGCAGACACCGCTCCCGACAGGCTCCGAGCCAGTCAACGACAGGCAGAGCGTCAACGACTCCTCGGCGGTGCTACGCGGCACCTGTCTGGCCCGTCGCTATGACCGAGCGCTCCCACGCAATAATGCGGGAGCGCGCGGTCGATACATCGCTGTACCGCCGATGAGCGGATGGGTGGAGGCGACCCTCTTTGTGACCGGACACGCTGGAGTCGGACGGTTGGCGAATCCTCCGCACCGTCGGACACTGCGAATCGAGGGGTTGGTGCTTCCGCCCGCGCGCTGTACATCGCATCCCCAAGAATGGGCAGGTGCGGGCCCCTAGTCCGCGGTAGACCCGTACGGACAAATCGACCCTCACTCCCGAACGCCCGTCTTCACACTGCGGCCGGTGTGTCATGCGCCCGCCGCCAGAGCGGGTACGGCGACCGTGCCAGTATGGGCCGGTGCAGGAGATCCCCACCGTCGGTGACCGCTGTCGCGCCCAAGAGCGCGCCGCTTCAGCGGAGCTCACCCGATGAGCCACTCGCCCGTCCGCACCGTTTCCGGGGTGCTAGCGGGCCTTGACCAAGGAGCCTCGGACTTCGCCGCGTCCTTCACAGATGGTGACTACGTTCTGTGGCTCGGATCGGGCATCTCGCGCGAAGTGGTTCCCAACGTCCCAGATCTCCTCGTCCGCGTCCTTGAAATGCTCCGCGCCAACATCGATCACATCAACCCGGGATGTACGTACCTGGCAGCGCTTAACGAGGCGCTGGTCCTTGCCGGCCTGTCTCAGGACGACATCGATGCCATCGACCTCACCACGCCGACGGCCTCGTGGGCAGACTGCGACGCGATCGCTTGGCGCTTGACTTCCAGGTACGCCGAAGTCCTCGACATCCCGGTGTCGGAGCAGCCCGCTGACTATCTTGTTTGGTCTGGCTTGGACGTCCCTGGCACCTACGCTGATCCCACACTCGAACCAGATGTGGAACATCTTTGCATCGCATTACTGATGTTAGAGGGCGTCGTCCGCTCGGCCGTTACCGCTAACTGGGACGGGCTCATCGAGCAGGCACTCGCAGCGTTGACCAGCGAGCCAGACACGGTCATTCGTGTCATCGTCAAAGGCGACGACTTCCGACAAAGCGCCCGCAGGGCCCAACTGATCAAGTTCCACGGATGCGCGGTCTGTGCACGCGACGACGAGGCCACGTATAGGGCGCTCCTCATTGCTCGGCACCAGCAGATCTCCGGCTGGACCGAACGCCAAGAGAACCGGGTCATGCGAAGGCACTTGGAGATTCTCTATACGGACCAGCCGTCCCTTGTGATCGGCCTTTCTCTCCAGGACGCGAACATGCACACCATGATCGCCCGGTCGATCGAGGATCTTCAGCGACCTTGGCCACATACGCCGCCCGCAGTCGTGTTGGCCGAGGAGCAACTGCAGCCTCACCACCGCCACATCCTTCAGGCGACCTACCGGACCGAGTACGAAAGTCACTCGGCTGAGATCAACGACTCGGCAGTCCTTGGCTCGTACGCGAAGCCAACTTTGTTGGCGCTTCTGCTCTGGACGCTAACTGACAAGCTTCTCGCCTTCCTGTCGTGCCTTCCGGCAAACCCAGGCTGGAGTGCGGCCCAGGCTCAGCGCCCGGACTTCGACCTCCGACAACTCCGCGACACCGTGGCTGCCAGCGCGGATTCCGACAACTTAAAGTTTCTTGCGCAGCTGATTGATCTGATCACGCTGATGCTTAGCGTGTTTCGGACTGGAGGCGCTCCAGCCATTGGTGGCGCCAATTATGAGCCCCTCTCCGACCGTCCGATCCGCGAAGCTTTGCAGAACCCGGATTTTCCTACAGTGGCGTTCGGGCGCCTCGCACTGGCGATCTCACTGCTCGGGCGGGGCCACTTGGCTGGCGACTGGACGCTCCTCCCGGGGACGACCGAGGCAGCCGAAGAGGGCGTCCTCAGGCTTGCCGGGCCGGAGAGGGCATCGAGGCCGCACGAGGTACGCGTCTTCCTTGTGAAAGACGCCCGCGCTGCGATCACGCTTACCGTGGAAGGGCTAGCCGACGAGGATGACCCCAGCACGCTCATCGTCTTGGCCGAGCGAGAGCCGTCACCTATCGTACGTTCGCCGCGGTCCAAGTATGGGCGTGTGGGCGCAGCCGGCGCCGGCCGCGTCAGCATTGAGGATCTTTACGCTGCTGCGGACTCCGCGGACGATCTCTACGCCGCCTTCAAGTTTGCCGGAGGATTCTCGTGACCGCGCCGCAGGCCGCGCCGCAGACCGCGCCGCTCGAAATGGTGATCGCCGTGCTGGAGCGCGGCGGCTATCAGCGCCTCCCAAAACCGCTGACCGTCGCCGGCATGGAGTTCGACTTCGAAGCAGCGGCGCGCGGCACCCAACGTTCCCACGACCTCGTCCTGGTCACCACCGACAGGCTTCCAGCGCCTCGTCTTCAACGGCTTCTTGCGGGACTAACCCGTTCTCTTGATCTGACGCAGTCCCGGAGGCCGGTCACCCTCGTGATCGTCGGCGGGCGTGCTGCCAAGGACAAAAGCGAGCTCGAGCGCCACGCGCGCGTTCTACAAGTCGAGTCCGCGGACCCCAGCCAGGCGGAGGTCGAACGCGCCATCGCTGTCCTGCTCCCGCTCGACCTTCCCGCCGCGGTCATCATGCACGGGGGCGACCCCCTCAACGAGGTTTTGGCAACTCTTGGGCTCGGACCGGACACCGCGGACCACATCGCGCTGGTACGAGCCGCGATTGGAGGTGCCGACGAGGCGCGCGGGGCCCTCCGCGACTACGTCAACGTCGGCATCGTCGCCACTTCACCTGGAGGTGCCTTCGATGGCTGACGTCCCTATCCGAAGCATCACGATCTCCGACTTCCGACGTCTGGACGGCACACGGACCCTGCCGCTCGACGCGCCTATCGTTTTAATCCACGGAGCCAATGGCACAGGTAAGACGAGTGTGCTCTCGGCCCTTGAACTCGGTTTGACGGGCCAGATCCGAAGCCTGCAACGACAAGACCCCCGCTACACCGCTCACCTGCCCACTCTCGGACAGGACTTCGCCACCGTCCGTGTCGAGGTGGACCGCTCCTTCACGAACAACGAGGGGCCCAACGCACCCCTTACCGCCGGCGGCAGCAGGATCGAAGGAACCCCAGCCCTGACACCTGAAGCCTCAAACTTCTACGGCGAACGCTGCTACCTGGACCAAGCCTCTCTTGGGCGCCTACTAGAGATCTATCAGCATCGAGAAGGAAAGCAGGAATCGGCGCTCGCCCAGTTCGTCAACGAACTGCTCGGCCTAGAGCAACTCGACGCCCTCCGCACCGGCCTGAGCGCCGCTAACGACCTCCGCTCCCTTAAGAAGCTCGCCGACCACCTCGCGGACGCCGCAAACCGAGCTGACCGTGCAACAGCGGATCTAACCGAGACCACGCGCGACCTTACGCAGGTCGGAACGGAAGTCGTCCGCGCCCGTGCTGTAGTCCACGCCGCCGCCCGATCGCTCGGCCTCATGCCACTCGAAGGTCCCCCCACCGACGAAGCCCTTACCCTGGTCGAGGACGGTGGGGATGACCATCTCATTCGCGCCATACGCCGGACCGTGGCCGACCAGGACCTCGACACCGAACGCGCCAAGTTGCTGGCCGTCCAGCGTGACCTCTTCGCACTGGGAGGGCGCCTTGATGCGGCCGCTGCACGGCCCTCGGCCCATGAGCTCACCGACATGCGTGACCAACTGGATCAAGCCCAACAGCGGCTCAAGCGCTGGGACAGCAAGGAAGGGTCTGACATTCAGGCTTGGCAACGCGCAGCTGGCGCGGCCGGCGTCGTCCTCGACACTGATCCAGGCGCAAATATCGAACAGGCGCTGAACGACGTGCAACGCCGCCTGGACTCCCAAACAGCGTTCCGGGCTCAACAGGAAACCACACAATCGCGCATCGACGCCGACCAGCGACGCCTTGAGCCTCTGCAGGAGCGCCTCCTCGACGCGCAGGAACACGCGACGGCACTTGTCGAAGCGCTCGCGTCTGTCCGGACAGTTATCATGAGCGACGTCTGCCCAGTCTGCGATCGCGACTATGCCGAGCTGGGATCAGGACACCTAAGTTCCCATGTTGACGCCAAGGTGGCTCAGCTCAGCGAGCAGGGACAACGTCTCCTCGACCTTCGGAAAGAACGCGATGCCCTCCTCGCCACGATCGTGCGATCTGAGGCGGACCTGGAGAAGACCACGGCCGCGCTCCTCGAACACGCGCAGCTACGAAAGCTCGAAGAGCGCGCAGCCGAACTCACACGCCTCCGGGACGCGTGGCAGATGTTGCGGCCGGCGGTCGAGGCCGGGTCTAGCCTGCGCACGGCCGCAATACGAGCACGGCGGCGCTTTGAAGAGTTAGAAACGGCGACGAGCGAAGACCATTTCGCCCGGACTGAACTCGCACGATGCGCTGACATCCTGGGACATCCGGTACCAGACGAAGAATCCGTCCGTGCTCTATGGGAGATCCTGTCCACCGCTGCAGGATCCCGTTTAGGTGAAATCGGTTCGCAAGCGGACGCGCACCGCGACGCGACCGCGGCGGTAGAGCAGATGGAGCAAGCGCTCCGACGTCAGGCCGACGCCGTTGCACGAGTAGCCAGCGCCGCACAGCGCAAGAGCGAATGGGAGGCCTGCGTCAAGGAAGGCCGAAGACGTCAAGCGGTGGCCCGCGCTATCTATGATGCGGCCACCGAGGTCAGGACCAACGTGGTCCAGCGAGTCTTCACTCAGTCGCTTAACCACGTCTGGATGAGCCTGTTTTCTCGTCTCGCCCCAAACGAAGGTTTCATCCCGTCATTCGGCATTCCCACGTCGTCGAAATCCGGTCTGGAGTTAACCCTTCGAACGATTCACCGCGAAGGAGGGGAAGGGGGTTCTCCGCAGATGATGCTCAGCGCGGGTAACCTCAACACGGCGGCCCTATCACTCTTCCTTGCGCTCCACCTCGCCGTGGATCCAGTGATCCCATGTCTCGTGTTCGATGACCCCGTTCAGGCCATGGACGAAGTGCACGTGGCCCAGTTCGCCGGATTGATCCGGATGCTCGCGAAACAGCATGAACGACAGGTAATCGTCGCGGTCCACGAACGCGAACTATTCGACTACCTCACTCTGGAACTCAGCCCCGCCTACGAAGGTGACGAGTTGCTGACCATCGAGCTGGGCGAACGGGCGCTCGAACAAGATCATGGGATCACTCGACACTTGTGGACGCCAGATCCCGCAATCGCGGGCTGACCGGCCCCCGCTACAAGTCACGAGTGCGTTGCGGAGAAACGTTTGTCACCAGTTCGCTGGCTTGCCCGAGCTCACGCTCATGCCGCCGGTCGGTTGGTTCGTGCTGGCAGAAGGTGTGCTCCGGGGAACACCGCTCTGTCGGCGTGCACAGAACAGAGGAGAGAGACCTGCGGCGTTGCGGGAGGCGGCGCCCCCCAGCCAAGGCGGCCCGCCTATGCGTCGACCAAGGGGTACTCCGTCACAGGATTCTCCGCCGAGAAGCCGCGACGTCGCCTCGGCGACGTCTCAGCGAGCCAGCTATAGAGCGACGTGACTGTGGCCTCGAGATCGTGGAAGGAGAGCACTCCACCGATCATCAGGTCGCCGTCGGCGAAGTGGAGCGAGTACGGCCAAACACCAGGGAAGGTCTCTCGGCAGGAGGGCGGCTTGTTCTCTCCCCGCACGCAGAAGCTTGTCGTCGGAACCCGCGACTGCACGCGCCTGGTCGACGGCGAGCTCAAGCAGGCCGAACTCGTCCAGCACGCCCTCGACGACCTCGAAAGCGACATAGTCAGTGTCCTGTGTTTAGTCGAGGCCGACTGGCCATTGATCGGGGGAGATTTCCACACCTGCGATGTCTACGTGACCTGGCCCAATAAACTGGCCGCTCGGATCAGCCGACCGGGACCACTCGTCGAGCCGCGAATAGACGCGATACAGCGGCGTCTCACGGCGGCGTTCCCCGCGGCGAACGCGACCTACGATGTAGAAGGGCCGGTGGTACCCCGTTAGCAAGCAGGTTGCCCATTTGCCGGATCGAGACCCCGGGTAGGTAGCAGGTCACGACCACCGAGGTCAGCGCCGCCTCGGCGTCCGAGCAGGCATTCGGGGAAGAACGAACGGGGAGAGTGTCCAAGTGCGTATGGCGAATCGGCCGGGGGGGGGGGTCAGCGGCACCGGCGCGGTCAGCCGGTAACCAGTTGCATCAACTCGGCATAATCGGTGACGACGCCGTACTTCACGTCCTGGTTGCTTTTCTCGGCCACTGAGGCGAAGAACTTCCGAGCGCACTCGATCTTGGCGTTCTCGACACCTTTGAGTTGCAGCGTCGACATGGAACCCTTGGTCTCGGCGACGAAGTAGACGTGCTTGATGTTCGTGGTGTCGTCGCGGAAGGCGATGGCCCAGTCGGGGTTGTAGTGGCCGACCGGGGTCGGGATGAAGAACCCGCGTGGCAGCTTGGAGTACACGACGACTTCTTTGCTGACGTCGAGCTTCTCGACGAACGAGCGCTCGACCTTGGAGTCGGTGACGACGTACTCATAGACGCTCTTCGTGAGCTTGTCGCCGGCCTTCGAGAGGTCCTGGGCGGTCTGGTTCTCGGTGAAGATTGAGGAGTCGTATCGGTCGTCGAGTGGGTCGTAGCTGAGATGCTCGACGATGACTGTGGCCTTCTGCTCGTTGATAAGCCGGGAGGCTTCGGTGATGAAATGCTCTGGGTTCTGCTTGAACTTCGCGAACGTGCCGGGGTTGATTCCGGTGAGGATCGCCGCGCAGGTCCGGCGGGTGAGCTTGGTCTTCTCCGCGATCTCACCAAGCAGGTCGTACTGCACGGTCGATCCCGCCGACACTGCCGAGTGTTCGACCTTCGTCTCGGAGACTTTGAAGCCGGTGCCAGCTTCGAGCTGCTCGACTTCGAGGCCGACGACCTGTTTGCCGGCCTCGACGAGGTACTGCATCACCGTGACGTTGAGCGACGCGTCGAGCACGCGAATGCAGTTCATAATCAGCTCGGCGGAGTCAAACTCGACTTGGTAGACGGCTTTGTGGTTGATGCGGCCCCACAGTTCTTGGAACTCGCGCTTCTTGAAGTTCGCCTCGTTGAACGGGATCTTCTTCGGCTTGCGGCCGTCGGGCGGGTTGGGCAAGTCGAGGTAGAGCGCATCTACGAGCGGCCACATGGAGTCTATTACTGGCTTGAGCGCATCTGCTGTGGGCGCGGCGAGTGTGTCGTCGGCTCGGGCGTTCCTATACTCCTGGGTCACGAAGCCGTCGTCGCCGATGTAGTCGTTGCGGATGAGGTGGTTGTACAGCGCCTGGGCGACCGCCTTCTCGAGCACGCTGGTGGACCCGTCGGCGAGTTTAATCTGCTTGCCGGTGAAGTAGTCGACGCTCGCCTTGCGCGGACGTGCCGACAGCGTCTCGATAATTTCCTTCTGGAGCGCGGTGACGAAGTCGGTGTAGGACTCGTCGGTGACGACGGTCAGCTCGTTGATGTCGTGGACGGTGACGGGGTTGTCCATCCGTTCGCCGTGCTGGTCGACTGACAGGCGCAGGCCGCGGCCGATCTCTTGCCGTCTCGTGGTGGTGTTGTCGCTCTTCTTGAGCATGCCCATGACGAACACGTTTGGGTTGTCCCAGCCCTCGCGCAGAGCCGAGTGTGACCAGATGAATCTCACGGGCTCCTCGAAGGAGAGCAACCGCTCCTTGTCCTTGAGGATCAGGTCGTATGCGTCGACGTCGTCCGATTGGCCCGCGACGTCACCGCGCGCGGCGATCTTGCCGTCGATGGAGCGGCCGGTCTTCTTGTCGATGGAGAAGTAGCCCTCGTGGGTCGAGCGCACGGGGATCGCCTCGACGTGCTCGCGGTACCGCTCGGCGGCTTCGTCGAGGTCCAGTTGGCCGAGGTAGTCGGCAAGCACTGCGTCGTACTCCTCTTCGAACACGCGCGCGTACTCGCCGAGGGCGTCTTCGCGTTCGTAGTCGCGGTACTTGGCGACCTCGTCGATGAAGAACAGTGACAATGTCTTGATACCCTGCGCGAACAGCTCGCGCTCCTTCTCGAAGTGGGCGCGGATGACCTCGCGGATCTGGATGCGTCGCTTCTGGTCCTGGGCCACGTCCTGGGTCACTTCACCGGCGCCGATGATGTCGCCGTTGCTCAGCTCGAGGATATCGCGGTTCGCATCAACGTCTCGGATGAAAAGGCCCTTGTACGCCTCGATGCCACCGGAGATGTCGTGCAGGTTCATGCCCTGACTCAGCCGCTTGACCTGCCGCTTAATGCCCTGAGTGGTCTGCACCTCCAGTTCGACACGCGCCTTCGGAAAGTCCGCACCTTTGCCGACCTCCATCCCGTCCACGTACAGGTAGGCGGTGCTGCCGGCCAGGTGCTTCACCGTGATGCCGCGCACTGCGATCTTCTTGACCAGCTTCTGGTTGTAGGCATCGACCGCGTCGAGGCGATGCACCTGGTTGCGTTCGATCTTGTGGGTGGCCGAGTAGCGCAGCGCGAACAGGGCGCGGAAGAGACCCAGCGCCTTGAGGGTCTTGGAGGCATTCTTTCCCGCCCCTTCAACCTTCTGGGGCTCGTCGATGATCAGGATCGGCCGGTTCGCGGCGATCACGTCAATCGGCTTGCGCGACTGGAAGTCATCAAGTTCTCGGAATATCCGCCGGGCTGCTTCAGATGCTCGCTTGCCCTCGGCCGCCTTCTGCTCGGCGTCTGCGGCAGCGTTGAACGCCTGCGCATTGATGATCATGACCTGGACACCTGAATCGGAGGAGAACCGCTCCAGCTCCTGAAGGCGAGACGAATCGTAGATGAAGGTCCGCGGCTTGGTGCCGTAGTGCTGCTGGAAGTGCTCGGCGGTGATGTCGAACGACTTCTTCACGCCCTCGCGGATCGCAATCGACGGCACAACGACGATGAACTTCGACCAGCCGTACCGCTTGTGCAATTCCATAATCGTTTTGATGTAGACGTAGGTCTTCCCCGTGCCCGTCTCCATCTCGATGTCGAGGTTGATCGGCGCCGCAGGTGACTTGACCAGTTCCTTCGAAAGC
This sequence comes from Ornithinimicrobium pratense, assembly GCF_008843165.1. Taxonomy (NCBI): domain Bacteria; kingdom Bacillati; phylum Actinomycetota; class Actinomycetes; order Micrococcales; family Ornithinimicrobiaceae; genus Ornithinimicrobium; species Ornithinimicrobium pratense. The sequence continues at coordinate 35,278 of NZ_CP044427.1, forward strand.
GTCAGGCCGCGAGCAGCCTGAGCCTTTTGAACGTTCTCTAACAGCTGTGTCGGCTTGACCTGGATTTCAGCGTTGCGAAGGCCCGCCTCGTCCAGCAGGGCGATCGCCGCGTCCTTGCCGGGGTCGATGCGGTAGTTCACCCCATCCGCGTACGGCTGCCCGGCGAACACCCCAATCACGGCATCGACGGCCTCGGTCTGGTAATGCTGGACCTTGAATTGGAGCTTCATGGGTTCAGATCGTCCTTAGCTCGGTTTCGGGAGACACCTCTCGGAAGATCTGCTCGGCGTTGATGCGCGCAGCATCGCTTGCGAAGGCAGCGTCCAAGAAAACTACGCGCAGCGGGTGTCGGCTGGCGATTTCCTTCACTAGGGCGTCGGTGATCTCGTCCGCAAAGCAGGCGATCAAAGCGCCATCGGCGACCGACAGGACTCGTCGCGCACCCACGTCTTCGACCGCGATCGGCTCGGCGAGGTCAAGCCCCCAGTCGAGCAGCACTTGGAAGAGCAGGTCTTCGTCGGTCCGGTCGGGCTTCACGCTGCCGACAGCGTCGGAAAGCGCGATTTGCATTAGGTCGTCCGCCGTGGCGAGCGTGTCAGCCATGTTGGTCGTGGCAACGCGCAGCGAACGGAAGCCCACGTCAACGCCGTCTCCTACGAGGCTGGCAGAATTGGCAACCGCGTGGCCAGCGCGTCGCAGCCGCTCGCGCGCGATGTCTGCGATCGTCCGGCAAGTGGCCGTTGCGCTCGCGTTCGGTAATTCCTCCGGGAGCTGGACCAAAATGAACTGCCTGGGGTGCCCGTCACGTGCGGAAGCCTGCATCACGGCTTGGCCAGTGGTTCCAGAGCCCGCGAAGAAGTCGAGAACGATGGTCGGTTCGGCATCTACCGGCGAGAGCGCGAGCAGCCCCTCGATCAGTTTTGACGGCTTCGGGTAGTCGAAGGGAATGTCACCCATCAACTCCCTGAACTCAGTCGCCCCGAGCTGAGTGCTGCCGTACTCCTGGTGGTGGAGGACGTTCCTGGGCACAACCTTGCCCGCGTCCGAAAGGAACTTCTTGATACGAGGCAGAGCTGACTGTCCATCCGCGCCCCAGTAGAGCCGGCCGTCGTCGATCAGTTTCTGCATGGCATCGCGGGAGTACTTCCACGAGGCCGTACGGGGGGCCATACCTCGACACCGCTCGGGTTTCGGATCAGGTAGTACAGGTTCGGACGTTCGGCCGCAGTCTTGTTCGAAGTCGCGACAACTGAGTTCCATCGCCCACGAGGGTCGCCGTCCGGATTCGTGTAGTACTTGTTGTGCTGGTCGTTGCGCTCAAGGCGCTCGATCACGCCCGGGCGCTTGAGCCGCGCATATACGAGGATGGTCTCGTAGTCGTTGCTGAAGAACTGTGAGTCGTTTGAGGGGCTCACCTTTTTCTGCCACACCAGGGCGTCAACGAAGTTGCTCGCACCGAACACCTCGTCGCACATCAGTCGCAGTGAAGCAACCTCGCCGGAATCGATACTGATGAACATCAACCCGTTTTCCGCCAGCAGGTTCCTCGCGAGTCTGAGTCGGGGATAAAGCATGCTCAGCCAGTCGGAGTGAAAACGGCCGTTGGCCTCAGTGTTCGCGACGAGGCGGTCGCCTGTCTCCGACTTCTGGCCGGAGCGGGCGAGGTAGTCGGCGGTCGACTCGGCAAAGTCGTCGTCGTAGATGAAGTCGTTTCCTGTGTTGTAGGGCGGGTCGATGTAGATGAGTTTGACCTTGCCGAGGTATGACTGCTGAAGGAGTTTGAGGGTGTCGAGGTTGTCGCCTTCGATGAAGAGGTTCTTGGTGGTGTCGAACTCAACGGACTCTTCGCGCACAGGGCGCAGTGTCTCGGCGATCGGCGTGTTGGCGACGAAGGCGGCGGCGCGCTTGCCTGGCCAGTCGAGCTGGTAGCGCTCATGCGGTCCTTCGACAATGTGCTCCGACAGTTCCTGGCGAAGCGCGTCGAAGTCGACCGTGCGGACGGGGTTGCCGTCGGGGTCGAGAGTCTCGGTGATGACGGTGGGAAACAACTCGGTGATGGCGTTGATGTTGCGCTGGGTGAGGTCTGGCGAGTGCATCTTGCGCTTCTCCACGGTCATTCCTAGTTGCTCGGTACGGGGTCGGTCAGCTCGTTGAGCACAGCGGCGCCTTCCTTGATCTGCTTGCGGAATTCGATCTTGCGGCTGAGCTGTGGCGGTGCGCTGCTTCGTCTCCAGCGCGGCGATCTCGCGGGTGAGCGCTCGGTGCATCCCGTCCGGTCAAGGCACGTCCGAGTCCTTCGCCTGGCCTGATGGGATCGTTGTCGTTGATGTGGTCTTGGGGGATGAGGTGGTTGTGCAGCGCCTGCGCAAGCGCCCTCCGCGTTGCGCAGACCGACGTCCTCCTGCAGGGTCTGCGCCTCCTCTTTGCCGGGGTCGATCCCGTCCTCCACACCATCGGCGTACGGCTGCCCGGTAACACCTCCACGACGGCATCGGCAGCCTCGGTCTGGTACTGCTGGACCTTGAACTGGATCTTCATCGTGTCAGATCGCCCTTACCTCTGTCGCGGGTGACACCTCGCGGAAGATCTGCTCGACGTTGATGCGAGCGGCGTCGTTGGCGAAGCCCGCGTCCAGAAACACTGCGCGTAGAGGGTGCCGCCGCGCGATCGCCTTCACAACACCATCGGTGACCTCGCCGGCAAAGCACGCGATCAGGGCACCGTTAGCTACGGACAGAATCCGTCGGGCTTCGATCACTTCAACCTTGATCGGCTCGGCAAGGTCAAGCCCCCAGTCGAGAAGCACCTGGAAGAGCAGGTCGTCGTCGGTACGATCAGGCTTCACGCTGTCAATCATCCCGGTGAGCTTTCCCTGGCCGAGCGCGTCGGCGGTTGTGCTGGTGTCGGCCATGTTCGTGGTGTCCACTCTAAACATCCGGAAGCCCGCGTCAGTCGCGCTGGCAGTGCCGATGGCGTCGCCGACGCGACGCAATCGATCACGCGCGATCCCTGAGATCGTTTCGTAGGCGTGTGTCTCCGCGACGCTCTTCTCGGGGACCGGTTCGGCAACCTGCACGAGGATGAAGCGCCGCTGGCTCTCCGTCGCCACGTTGAGGTCGAGCACTGCGTGCCCTGTGGATGCCGAACCCGCGAAGAAGTCAACCACGATGTCATGGGGTTCGGTGAGGTACTCGATGATCCGACGAAGGTCCTTCCAGTTCTTCGGGTTGTCAAAGACTTTGGCACCCATGAGCTTCATGAAGTCCACGGCTGCGCTCTGCGCGTAGCTGTAGTGGACGGAACCCATCACCAGCCCTTCCGACTCGAACAAGTAGCGAATGAGGCGCGGAAGCGTTGTCTCGTCAGGGCCAAACACCACGTGCCCGTTGGCAACCATTTCGTCGAAGCGCTGCTTCGTGGAGAAGACCCACCCGCGCGGCGGGACTTTGCAGAGATTCCCGGTCGCCGGGTGTAGGATGTCAAAGCGAGGGCCCCCGCCTCCTGGCCAGGAAATGTCGCCGTCGTCCCGGTACGGTCCCCGCGGTCCGACCTTCGAGAAGCGCCCCAACTTGCGACGCTCATCGTCCTTGGGGAAGGACGAGGTCCACTTCCGCCACTCCGCTTGCGTTGCCTCCCAGTCGTCAGCATTGCGCGCGGTCGCGTCAGCGATGAACTCGCGCGCTTCGACGATCCCGCTCTGGGGCTCCCTCAGCCGCGTGCCGCGTTCGGTGAGAATGGATTTGTTGCGTGCATATACAATCATGTACTCGTGACCGACAGAAAAGAACCTGGCGTCGTTCTTGCGGTTACGGTCCCATACGAGGACGGCGAGCTTGTTCGAGGCCCCGAACACCTCGTCGAGTAGAAGCTCCAGCGCGGAGAACTCGGCGTCGTCGATGCTCACGACGATGTACCCGTCTGGGGTGAGTAGCGACTTCGCAAGCTTCAGTCGGGGATAGATCATGTCGAGCCAGTCGGAGTGGAAACGCCCGTTGGAGTCGGGGTTCGAGCGGAGCCGTTCACCTGCGTTGTTGACCTGTCCCGAGCGCAGGAGGTGCTCGTCCGCCCCTTCGGAATAGTCGTCTGGATAGACGAACTCGTCGTTGCCGGTGTTGTACGGCGGGTCGATGTAGATCAGCTTGACCTTGCCGAGGTACGACTCTTGAAGCAGCTTGAGGGCGTCGAGGTTGTCGCCTTCGATGAACAGGTTCTTCGTCGTGTCGAAGTTGACCGAGTCCTCCCGCACCGGACGCAGGGTCTTGGCGATGGGCGCATTGGCGGCGAATGCGGCGGCGCGCTTGCCTGGCCAGTCGAGCTGGTAGCGCTCCTGCGGCCCCTCGACGACGTGATCGGTGAGTTCCTGACGGAGCGCGTCGAAGTCGACCGCGCGGACCGGGTTGCCGTCGGCGTCGACGGTCTCGGTCACGACCGTGGGGAACAACCCCTTGATGGCGTCGATGTTGCGCTGGGTCAGGTCCGGCGAGTGCATCTTGAGCTTGTCCACGGTCATTCCTTGTTGCTCGGTACGGGGTCGGTCAGCTCGGTGAGCACTGCGGTGCATTCGTGGATCTGCCTGCGGAGTGCGATCTTGCGGTTGAGCTGTGGTTCGGCGCGCAGCGTCTTCTCGAACGCGGCGATCTTGCGGGTGAGTTCGCGGATACGTCCAAACCGGTCGAGGGCCTCCGAGAGTTCTTCGCCCGGTCTGAGGGGGTGGGGGAGCAGACGACCCACCAGTTGGCTGTAGAGGCCGTTCATGTCGAGGGCGGCCGGCAGTGGGACCCGTGGTTGGGCGCTTTCAATCCAGCCGGTGTGGAAGTAGTCGGTGGCCTTGGCCTTGCCTCCCGCCCGCTTGTGGGTGGCGGCCATTGCCTGCCCGATCCACAGGCCGTCCTCGCGCCGCAGCTCGAAGATGATCTGGCTGGGAATGGCCTTGTCGATGGAGGCAAGCACGGAGTTGTTGAGGCTGGAGCCCTTGAGGTCAACGACGAAAACCTGGATCTCTGTGATGGACTCGCCGGGCGCCAGACGGAGTGACTCCTCGCCGAGTTTGTAGGCCCAGCGGACCCGCCGAACCTCGTTGACGAACCGCTGCTTGAGCGCAGTACCCGCACTGGCCTCGGCGTATAGGCGCTCTTTCGGAATGACTTGATTCACCTTCGCGGTCTCGGGCCAACGGATGAGGTCAGTCACCGGTCGCCTCGGGTTCGACGATGGCAAGGAAGGCGATTAGCTCGAAGTCATCCAGTCCCTCGAAAGTCTGTTGCAGGGCAGTGGTTTTGGCGCCTGAAAAGAGGCTGTCGATGTCGCGTTGCTCTGTGACCTCGATGAGGGAGTTGATGGCCTCGGTGAGAAGGTTGGAGTAGACGCCCATCTCGGCGCCTTCGCTTGTGTGCTGGTTGAAGGCGTGATACGCAGCGGGGATTGGCTCAGACGCGCTTTGGCAACTCGCCCGGATCAGGTCGAGGAGCTGTTTGACCTCGGTGTGGTCGGTGATGACCTTGCCGTCGTTATCGAGGTAGATCAGGTAGTGCGGGTGAAGGCGGTTGTGGCGGTTGATTTTCGTCCGTTCATCAACACTGCGCAGAGCGAAGATCACTCCGGGGCACAGACCACGCTCGGGGTCGGCGGGGACGGCTGCGTGGAGGCCCTTGGGCGAAGAGGCGAGGTCGCCGTATTGCTCCAAGTACTTGAGCAGATCCATGCGGAAGTCGTTGAGCCCGAGGTCGGTGATGGAGACGCCGGTGCGCACATCCTCCAACTCGATCACCTCGTCCTGCAGCCGGCGGAGCTGCTCCTTGCGGAACTTGGTGTCGTTCGACTCTTGGGTGAGGAGGTTGTCGTCGGCGGTGGCCGCGAGGTCGGCGATGACCATGCGGTTCTCGACGCGCTCCTTGAGGTTGATGTATTCGTCGAGGCTGATATCGGGCCAGAAGTTCACCATCTGGATCAGGGAGTTCTTCGATCCGATGCGGTCGACGCGGCCGAAGCGCTGGATGATGCGTACGGGGTTCCAGTGGATGTCGTAGTTGACGACGTAGTCGCAATCCTGGAGGTTCTGGCCTTCGGAGATGCAGTCGGTGCCGATCAGCAGGTCGATCTCGCCGGGCTCATCAGGGAACACGACCGCCTTGTCCTTCGAACCGGGCGAGAAGAACGTCAACAACTTCTGGAAGTCGAAGCCGTCGCCCAGGGTCGTCTTGGGGCGAGTGGCGCCAGTGACCAGGCCGAGCTCCATGCCGGTGCTGGCGTGGAGGGTCTGCTTCAGGTTGGTGTAGAGGTATCGGGCGGTGTCAGCGAAGGCCGAGAAGAGCAGCACCTTGTTGTTGTCGCTGTTGAGCGGGCTCGAGACCTTGTCCCTGATGACTTGTTGGAGCCGTTGGAGCTTTCGGTCGTGCTCCGGGGTGATGAGGTCCATCGCCTCGACGAGCTCGCGGATGGTCTCCCGGTCGTGCCACAGGTCGTTGCGCCACGAGAGGGTGTCCATGTCGTCGAGGTCGATCTGATACTTCCTGCCGACCGATGGTGCCGCCGGGACCTCGAAGTCGTCGTCATCGGCCTCGATCTCGCCGAAGGCCGCGCCGATGTCAGCGATCTGACCGTCTTTGTCGTCGAGGTCGCGCAACGCGTGGTCGATAGCGGCTTCAACCTTGCGTAGCGTGATCCGGAACGCCTCGACCGAGCTCTCCAGCCGCTTGAGCAGGTTGACCGTCATCAGGGTCTTGAGACCCTGCTCCCGGCCGGCCATGCCGAGGTTGCCGCGGGCGGTGCCGCCCTGGACGGCGTACATGTCGACGTACTTCTGCATCTTGCTGGGGAAGACGTAGGACAGCGGGGTGTAGACGGCAAGGTTGAGTACCTGGAGCTGCTCGAAGATCTCGTTGAATGCGGGCGCCTGCGGCAGGTCAGTGAGCGGCTCGCGGATCGACTCCGGCTGGAGTCGGCTGGGGAAGGCACCGATATCGGCGGTGTCATAGAACGACTGAATGTGCTTGCGTGAACGTGCGATGGTGACCGCGTCGAGCAGCTCAAAGAAGTCGAAGTCGAGCATGCGGAGAATCGCCTCGGTGGTGCGCTCCTCGGCGGGGAGCTCGGACCACTCCTTGAAGACGGCTTGTGCTTCGCGGAAGGCCTGCTCGACCGACTTGTTGATGTCGAGCTTTGCGGATAGCTGCTCGGACTCGCCTTCGTAGGCAAGCTGTAGCTGGTTTTTGAGATCGTTGAAGCGGTTGTTGACGGGGTGGCCGACAGCATGAGGACCTTCGTCTTCACGCCACTCTGGATGACCTTGTGCATAAGCCGCTGGTAGCGGCTCTCCTTTTCCTCGGCATAGTCGGCGTTGCGGAAGTTATGGGACTCGTCGATCACGACGAGGTTGAAGTTGCCCCAATTCACCTTGCTCAGGTCGAGCTGGCCAGAGTAGCCCTTGTGGCGGGAAAGGTCGGTGTGGGCGAGGACGTGGTAACTGAAGCGATCGGCCGAGAAGGGGTTCGTGACGTAGGGGCTGTTGTAGGTCGTCCAGTTGTCTTCGAGCTTCTTCGGCGCGAGCACTAGGACCGACTTGTTGCGGCTCTCGTAATACTTGACGACAGCCAGCGCCGTGAAAGTCTTCCCGAGGCCGACGCTGTCGGCCAAGATGCAGCCGTTGTAGGTCTCGAGCTTGTTGATGATGCCCACGGCGGCGTCACGCTGGAAGTTGTAGAGCTTCTTCCAGATCTCCGAGTCGCGCCACCCGGTCAGGTCGTCGGGGAGCACGTCCTCGCTGATGTCTTCGAGGAACTCCGAGAAGAGGTTGTAGAGGATCAGGAAGTAGATCCGCTCAGGGCTGTTCTCGGCGTACACGCTTGCAATGTGCTCGTGGACGAGCTTGGTGACGTCCTCGACCTTCTGGGGACTCGACCAGATCTGGTCGAAGGTCTGGAGGTAGGCCGAGGTCAGCGGGGCCTCGTCGATCTTGTTGACGAGGTTGGAGACCGCGTCTCCTCGCTCGTAGCCGAGATCGGCGGACGTGAAGCCTTGGAGTGGCATGTAGGCCGTGTGTTCGTCCACCACCGCAAATTGCTGCATCGGAGCGCCGGTGTTGTTGGACTTGAACGTGGCCTTGCGCTTGATCCAGTCCGCGCACTCCCGGGCGATCGCGCGCTGGGTGAGCCTATTGCGCAGCCGGATCTCGAACTCTGAGCCGTACAGACTGGACTCCCGCTTGGTCTGCGGGATGTAGAACTCTCGGCGCTCCTTCTTCACCTTGTCCGTGGCCTGGCTGGCGACGAACGTCGGAGCAGTGAAGATGAACTCCAGTTCCCGGACGCCTTCCAGCTCCTTGCGCAGTGCCTCGAAAGCGTAGATCGAGAAGGTCGAGGCGGCGATGCGGAGCTTGGAGCCGCGCGTGAGGGTGACCCTGATGTCGTCGCCGAGTAGGCGGTTGAGGTTGTCGATGACCTCCATCAGCACATCCCCCTCTTCGGGGCCTTCGCGGTCTCGTCGGCGCCGTCGCTACGTACCCAGTCGTCGACCTCGGTGACCCTGAACTTCCACAGGCGACCGACACGCTGGGCCGACATGCCCTTCTTCGCGATCCAGGTGTAGAGGCTGTCCTTCGTTACCCCGGGATGCTCGGCGATCACGTCAGCAGACACCAAGGGTTCGGACACGCGTCTCACGTTAACCGCTTTTCACAGATGACGGTGTAGGGGGCTGGCGCGTCGCTGTCGTGGTGAGGGTCGAGGTCTTCCCATGATGGAAGTTTTCACACCGCCGACCTGGAAGACCTCGATGTGCCTGACGCTACCCTCACCCGCCCTGACGACCTTCACCGGCCTGGACGAGCTCGGCCTAGGTCACCGGCCAACGGTTCAAGCCCGACCGTGCCGTCCTATCCTGCCGGGTCGTCGAGCCGGATGTCTGGCGCCGGCGGTGCGGCTGCCAGGGCGTCCCTCGGGACACGGTGACCCGGGAGCTGGCGCACGAGCCGTTCGGGTGGCGCCCCACGACGCTACTGGTCACCGTCCGCCGCTACCGGTGAACGGAGTGCTCGCACGTGTGGCGCCTGGACACCACCGCAGCCGCCGAACCGCGGGCCAAGATCTCCCGCGCCGGCCTGTGGTGGGGCCTGGTCGGGATCGTCTGCCAGCACCTGTCGAGGGCGCGCGTCGCCGAAGGCCTGGGCGTGGCGTGGAACACCGCCAGCGAACGCGGTCCTGGCCGCAGGCCAGCGCCTGCCTATCGACGCCCCGGCCCGCCTCGACGGTGTCCGCGTGGTCGGCGTCGTTGAGCACGTGTGACGGCACACCCACCGCGGTGGCAAGTACGTCACCGTCATCAAGGACCTCCCCCCGTCCGTGACGGCACCGGGCCCTCGCGGTTGCTGGACATGGTCGAGGGCCGCTCCAAGAAGGCGTTCAAGGACTGGCTGGCCGACCGCGACCAAGCCTGGCGCGAGGGGGTGCAGGTCGTGGGCGATGGACGGGTTCTCCGGGTTCAAGACCGCCACCTCCGAAGAACTCTCGGACGCGGTCACCGTGCTCAACTCCATCCATGTCGTCCCCCTGGTCGGGACGCCCTGGATAAGGGTTGCGTCGTGTCCAGCCGGCCACCCGCGGGCACGGTGCCACCACGACCCGCTGTACAGCCCGCCGCACCCTGCACACCGGGTGTGACTTGCTCACCGACAAGCAGCAGCACCGGTTGGACAGGCGGGTGTCCTGGTTCACCCTGGAGTCCCTCACGGCCGCGATCGGGCGCGCGGCGGTCGACGGGACGGTCAGCAAGGTCTGGCCAGGATCACCCGGGCCGAGCCGATCGTCGTTTGATGACATCGGCATGCTGCCCTTCGGGCAGGCCGCCGCCGAGGCGTTGTACCGACTTGTCGATGCAACCTACGAGCGCCGCTCCCCGGCGGTCACCAGCAACATCGACCCCTCCGGGTGCGACACGGTCATGCCCAAGACCCTGGCCACCGCCGCAGTCGACCGGTTCCTGCACCACGCCCACGTCCTCATCACCGAGGGCACCTCACTACGCCTGGCCGAGGCCACCACCGGACGCGGGGGTGATCCCCTTAACCTGACCGCTCGAGGGACATCAGCTGACCGCGGACAGGGAGATGAACGGTCCGCCAGCGGGGAGATCTACTGTCCGCCTACCGGGAAGTACCACTGTCCCTTGACACTGTCGCATACCTCGGGCGTTGGGCCCACCTTGGACGCCGCATCGGCGGCACTCCACAGACGGGCAAGATGGCGCCGAGCCATCGTCGCTCCCAGGGCGGTGATGATGGCCCCCTGCTTCGTCACCTACGCACGTCGAACCGTACCCCAGAAAAGTACTGCAGTGGGGTACGCAATCGGCGCGATTGAGTGCTGTGCAACGCCCTGAACTGCGGGGATATGGGTCCTCGCGTACCCCACCCGTGGACTTTGCAAGCAGGGGGTCAAGGGTTCCAGTCCTCTCACCCCAGGCCAGAGACTGTTCCCGCCACGGGGGCCTCTTTCGTGCCCGTACTCAGGAAAGTGCGGAGCGGCTGACGCCTCGCGCGTGGCCGCTCGACATCGCGGGCACCCTGGTCGCGGAGCCGGACCGGACGGGGCTAGCTGACGAAGCCGGACTCGAAGGCGGCCACCACCGCCTGCGTGCGATCACGCACCCCCAGCTTCGTGAGCAGCGACCGGACATGCGTCTTGACCGTCTCGTGCCCCAGATACAGTTCGCCGGCGATCTCAGCATTCGACAGCCCACGGGCGAGCAGGGCCAGCACCTCAGCCTCCCGCCCGGACAGCTGCGGCAGTTGGCGGGTGGGCTCGGTGCGGGCCGTGCGGACCAGGTCGCGGATGGCCTCGGGAAACAGCAGCCCGTCGGCAGCGGCCACCGTGCGCACCGCGTGCACCAGCTGGTCGGCGCCGGCCCGTTTCAGCAGGAACCCGTGCGCACCAGCCTCCAGCGCCTCCAGCACGTAGGAGTCGTGCTCGAACGTGGTCACGACCAGCATCCGCGGCGCCGGATCGAGTCGCAGCAGCCGTCGGGTGGCCTCGATCCCGTCCACCCTGGGCATCCGGACGTCCATCAGGACCAGGTCCGGGGTCAGCTGCCGGCTCCGCGTCAGCGCCTCCGCGCCGTCGGCAGCCTGCCCGACCACCTCCATATCGGGCTCGGCCCCCAGGATCGCCGCGAAGCCGGACCGCACCATCGCGTCGTCGTCCACGACCAGGACTCGGATCATGAGTGCCGCTTCCGGGCGGGGAAGCGGGCGAGCAGCCGCCACCGCTGTTCGCCGTCGACCGTGACCGGACCTGCCTGCAGCGTGCCGCCCAACAGGGCGAGTCGCTCCCGCATGCCGAGCAGACCGTGGCCACCGGTGCGGGGCGCGGAGCCGTCCGTCGTCGCCACGGGGTTCTCCAGCAGCACCTCGAACCACCCGTCCTGCAGACGCACCGAGCCGGTGGGGGTGCCCGCGCCGTGGCGGCGCGCGTTGGTCAGTGCTTCCTGCACGACCCGGTATGCCGTGTGCTCGACCGTGCCGTCCACCTCACCGGGGAGGTCGAACCGCACCGTCGCCGTCCCGTCCGTCCCGAAGGGTGCCAGCAGATCCCGGAGCGACGGTGCCCCCGGCGGGTGTGGGTCGCCCCGGCGCAACGTGCCCAGCACGTCGTCCAGCTCGGCGACGGCCGCCCGCGTGGTCATCGAGATCTGCTCCAGGGCCTGCCGGGCGAAGGCCGGGTCAGCGTCCGCAACCCGGGCTCCCGCTTCGGCCTGCACGCCGATCGCGGTCAGGGCATGCCCCACCGAGTCGTGCAGCTCCCGGGCCAGCTCGTTGGCGCGGAGCATCTCGCGGCGCTGCTGCGCGGCGTGGGCCAACCGGTCCTCGGCCGTGGGTCCGAGGGTGCGCGGAGCGAGAGTCCGGAGCAGGGCGACCAGCAGCGGCTGCACGAGCAGCCCGGTGGCGGCCACCAGCAGCCCGAGCAGGACCAGCAGGACCGTGGGAAGACGCGCGAGTCCGGCGGGCAGCACCCGGCCGGAGGCATCACCGAAGGCCAGCACCAGCATGGCGAGACCCTGCGGCAGGCACCACAGCAGGGCGAGCAGCGACACACCGCCCAGGACGATGACCGCGGCGGCCCACACCAGACCCCGGCCGCGGGCGCCCCAGGACGAGGTGTCCGCGGGGTCTGGCAGGTCGACCTCCAGCAGGGCCCGAGCCAGCGCGACCTCTGCGGGTCGCACCGGCGGAGCCAGCAGCAGCCACGCCACGAGGACCACGGTCACCAGGACGAGGGCGGCCATTGCGACACGCGTCGGACCAGTGGTGTGGACCACCGTCTGGCTGAAGCCGAAGACCAACCAGGCCACCAGTGCCGCGCAGGCGCCGCCCACGAGCAGGTGGAGCAATCCCTTCGTCCAGCGGGTGACCATGCCCCCATCCTCCCAGTGGCACCTCGCTGCACGCTCCCCCCAGCGAGGGAGACGGACCACCCGTGCGCGTGAGGTGGGGCACGGCATACCGGCGGGACGGTAGAGGCATGAACATCCCACAGACAACCACCGCAGCCACCAGCGCGTCCAGGGAGGGCGCCAGCCCACCCCCCGGACTGCCCCGCGTCGGCCCGGTGCGCCGCTCGCTCGCGGCCTTTGCCGCCCTGATGACGCTGCCCTACCTCGCGCTGAAGATCGCCTGGCTGTCGGGGTCGGGTGTTGGCCTGCAGGACCCGGAGTTCGGATCTAGCATCGCCATGCTGGTGCTCAACGCCGTGACCATGGGACTGGACGTCGTGGCGCTCATCCTGGCCGGCGTCTTCTTCTTCCGCCGCGGCATCCGGGCCCCGCTGTGGCTGGTGCTGCCCCCGATGTGGATCGGTGCCGGACTGCTCGGGCAGATCCTGGTGACCATGCCCGTGAGCCTGGTCTGGCAGGCGGTCAGCCCCGCGCAGCCCACGACCGGAGAGACCCCGCCGATCGCCGATTGGGTCTACGCAGCGGTCTACGCCGGCTTCACCGGCCTCGCGATCGGTCTGCTGGGGGCGTTTGCGATCTATGCCTGGCAGCGGTGGGGCCACCTCCCACTTCTGCCGTCGGGTGCACGTGCCCGCGTCGCCCTGCGCGCAGCGACCGTGCTCGTCGTGGTGGCCGGTATCGCCGATGCCGTGCTCGCTGACGTGCCGCAGAGCAACCGGGTGATCGACCTCGTGGTGGCCGGCGTGGTGGCCGCGTCGCTCCTGGCGCTGACCCGGCCGGCCGCGGGGCGCGGCACGGTGGTCCTGGCGTTCGTAGGCACAGGTGCGCTGGCCGCCTGGGGCAGCTACCTGGCTGTGGTCCTGCTCGTGCCGAACGAGCTGGCCGGTCAGAGCACGGTCGACTGGGCCACGGTGGGCGCGTCGCTGGCCCGCGCCACCGCCGGGTTCGCCGGTGTGGGGGCCCTGGCGCTACGGCTGCGGGGCCGGTGACCACCCCCTACGCGGATCGACCGGGGTCGCCGAGACGTGACTCTCATCCTCTTCTGCCCAAGCGCCCGTGGGTGTTGACGCCTGACTGAGCTCCAGCCATACTTATCCATATGGTTAACCATGTGGACGTCTTCGCCGCTCTCGGCGATCCCAACCGTGCACACATGGTCACGCGTCTGGCCACGACCAACGCGACCGTCTCCCAGCTCGCACGGGAGACCTCAATCAGCCTCCCGGCCACCCTCAAGCACCTCGGCGTGCTTGAGGAGGCTGGCCTGGTCCGTCGCGTCAAGCAGGGCAGGACAGTCACGGTGAGCCTGCGCCCGGAGGCCCTCGTCGAGACCGAGGCCTGGTTGCACCGCACCCGCACGTTCTGGACAACCCAGCTGGGGCAGCTCGCCGCCAGTTTTGAGACACCATCCCTGTCGCCGCACCCCCCGGAGGACCCATCGTGACCACGAACCACACCCCCGTGGACGACTTCACCGAGCTCGTCGTCCACCAGCAGGTCGCAGCCCCGATCGCCGACGTGTGGGCGGCGTGGACCACCGTCGAGGGCCTGGTGCGTTGGTGGTGGCCGCACTGGCCGGACACCATCTACGAGATGGAGGCGATCTCGGGTGGCCGGTGGTCGGCCCGCAGCGAGGAGGGCCAGACTGGGGTCGAGGGCGAGGTGGTCTCAGTGGACGAGCCGCACGTCCTCGAACTCACCTGGCGCTGGGACAGCGAGGACTCCGAGGATGCCGTCCGGGTCGAGTTGGCCGAGATAGACGGCGGCACCTCGGTCACCGTCCGGCACCGAACCCCGAGCAGCGGACAAGACGACTACCGACAGGGCTGGGAGTTCGTGCTGGGCAATCTCCAGGCCGCCCTCGAAGCAGAGGCGGGCGCCGAGGCCGCGACTTAGCTGAGGCAGCAACTCCTGATGGCGGTGGGACTCATTCGGGGTCGGTGGGCATCAGTCGTTGGTCGACGGCCCCGGTCCAGGCGCGGCGTACCGGGCGGTGGTGGTGCGAACGGCCTCGTCGACCACCTGAGCGACGCGATCAGCGCTCACCTCCCAGCCCGGCACGAGGAGTGTCGGCCAGAAGACGTAGTTGGAGATCATGCCCAGAAACTGGGTGGCTGCCAGCTCCACGTCTTCGACCCGCACGGTACCCGCCTCGTGCTCGGCTAGCAGGTAGCCGCGTACGGATTCGAAGTAGGGCATCTTCCCGTGCGAGAACTGCGCATGGGCGAGTTCGGGGAATCGCGGCAGCTCGGCGATGACGATTCGGAACAGGTCGGTCATCTGGGGGCGGCTCAACAAGTCGGCGTAGCGGCGACCGATGATGCCGAGCCCCTCAACGATGTTGCCTCTTGGCGGAGGATCCTCTTCTTCAGCGGATGACCAGGACTCGGTGACCATGGCCTCGAACAGGGCAGCCTTGCTCGGAAACTGTTTGAACAAAGTGGCCCGCGAAACGCCCGAGCTCTCCGCGATCCGCGCCAGCGAGGTCCGGGCGTAGCCCAACTCGAGGAACAGTGCGGTCGCGGCCGACAAGATCAGCGCGCGCTTCTCCTGGGCGACGCGCTGGTGATACGTCGACACGACCCTGCTCATGGACCGAGCGTACGAGGTGAGTCACTTGACTCACCATCGCGGGGAGTCTAAGGTCGGCACAATGGTGAGTCACCTGGCTCGCCATTGGCCCGCCGTTCATCATCACTGATGATCCCCGGTCAGTCACCCATGTACCGAAGGACATCTGATGCCCCGTTTCGACGACCAGACCGTGCTCGTGACCGGTGGGACCGGTGGCCAGGGGTCGAGCCACGTACGCGCCTTTCATGCAGAGGGGGCGAACGTGGTGATCGGCGCCATCGACGCCGAACGCGGCGCCGCTCTCGCCGACGAGCTCGGGACCCGCGCTCGCTTCACCCACCTCGACGTCACCGACGAGAGCTCGTGGTCTGCCGCTGTGTTAGCCGCCGAGAGCACCTTCGGCGCCCTGCACGTGCTCGTCAACAACGCGGGCGTCCAGAACCCGCCAGCGCCGATCGAGAAGACAGACCAGGCCACGTGGTCGCGCATCCTTGACGTCAACCTCACCGGGACCTTCCTCGGCATCAAGGTCACCGCCCCCGCTCTGCGCCGCGCAGCAGGGGGAGCCATCGTCAACATCGCCTCGACCATGGGCTTGGGCGGCACCGCGCACTACGCGCCGTATGTCGCCAGCAAGTGGGCTGTGCGAGGGCTCACCCACACGGCAGCGCTCGAGCTCGGCCGGGACCACATCCGCGTGAACACCATCCACCCCGGCGTCATCGCGACCCCCTTCATCCAAGAACCAGCAGCCGGTGCCACCGCGGCAATCGCCGACTTCTACTCACCCGAGCCGTTCGCCATCCCCCGACTTGGAGAGCCGGCCGACGTCACCCGGCTCCTCTTGTTCCTCGCGTCATCAGACGCGTCGTTCATCACGGGGTCGGAGTACGTCATCGACGGTGGTCTCCTCCTCGGGCCCGCCCTTCAGGCCGAAACCGGATGAGCAGTCCAGAGGCGACCGGAGGCCACGACTCCGTATGGGACGCGTCCTTGTCGCACCTGCCCGATCACGTCCGGCGAGCCATCGAGATCACCCCCGCCGCAGGCACCAGCGAACGGATCATCGACATCACGACACTGGGACGCCGCACCGGTCGGCCACGCCGCATCGAGATCTTCTTCTACCGAGCTGCGGGCGTCACCTACCTGTGTAGCGGCGCCGGCGGGGGTGCTACCGACTGGCATGCGAACCTTCTGGCCAATCCCACCTTCACTTTCCACCTCAAGAACGGGGTCGGTGCAGATCTGCCTGCACGGGCCTCGCCGGTCACTGCCCCCGCTGAACGTCAGGCCGTGCTGGCGGAGATCGTCGCGGATCTCAACCAGCCCCACGACCCCGGCACCATCCGGCCGACCCGGCTCGAAGACTGGGCCGACAGCCGGCTGATGCGCATCAGCTTCCCGCCACCGGCCTGATCGCGGACTCCTCGACAGATGACCTACTCGCCCGGCGACACCTTGGCCCGACCTCGGGCGAGCTCAGCTTTGGTCGGCGGCGAAGGCGTCGATGGCGTCCTTGGCGTCCTTGAGCCCGGCGCCCGTCTCCTCGCGGTAGGCCTTGATCGCGGCGATGTGCTTGCCCTGAGCCACCAGCGCGCGGATCTGCGGGGTGATGCCGGGGCGGGTCTGTCCGCGCAGTTCGGCGAGCTCGCCGGTGCCCACCCCCGCCCGGCGCGCCAGCTGGGCGACCAGGTCCTCTAGGAGACGGACCTCGCGGGTGAGGGTTTCGACCTGTGCCTGCAGCTGCCTGTCTTGTCCGAACATGCCAGGAAACCTACCCCTCGACGACGGGGGGACAGCCTTCCGCGTGGCTCAGGTCCCGCAGAAGGTCCGGTAGGTGCGGCCGAAGTCCTCGGGTGCGGGGGTCGCGTAGCGCTCCAGCCCAGGACGCTCGCGGTAAGGGTCGGTGACCGCCTCCAGCAGCTGGTGCAGCGGATCCAGATCGCCCTCGGTGCCGGCGGTCAGGGCCTCCTC
This sequence comes from Ornithinimicrobium pratense, assembly GCF_008843165.1. Classification (NCBI taxonomy): domain Bacteria; kingdom Bacillati; phylum Actinomycetota; class Actinomycetes; order Micrococcales; family Ornithinimicrobiaceae; genus Ornithinimicrobium; species Ornithinimicrobium pratense. Next base: position 52,270 of record NZ_CP044427.1, read on the forward strand.
GACCAGGTAGTTGCGGGGGATGTAGACGGGGTTGACCCGGTCCATCGCCTCCGGATCCGGGCCCAGGGCGCGCCAGCGGTTGAGCCAGGCGTCGAAGCCCGCCAGGTCTAGGACCACCTCCCGCGCGGCTTCAGCGTCACCTCGCGCGGCGGGACCCAAGCTGCGGAAGAAGGAGGTGTGGTCGGCGCGGGCCTCACGCATCAGGGAGAACAGGTCGCTGACCAGCGGGACGAGCGTCTCGTCCTCCACCGCTCCCGTCAGCCCGAGCTTGCGCCGCATACCTGCGGCGAAGGCGGCGTCGTACTCCCCCGCGAACGACCCGAGCGTCTCCGTGGCCAGCTCGACCGCACGCTCCTCGTCCTCGTCCACCAGGGGCAGCAGCGTCTCCGCCAGCCGGGCCAGGTTCCACTGCGCCACCCCCGGTTGGTTGCGGTAGGCGTAGCGCCCGCCGACGTCGATCGAGCTGTAGACCGTCGTCGGGTCGTAGGCCTCCATGAAGGCGCACGGCCCGTAGTCGATGCTCTCCCCCGAGATCGTCATGTTGTCGGTGTTCATCACCCCGTGGATGAAGCCGGCCAGCATCCACTGTGCGACCAGCGCGGCCTGGACGCCGATCACCGCCCGCAACAGAGCGAGGTATGGCTGCTCGTCCTCCCCCGCTCCGGGGTGGTGCCGGGCGATCGCGTGGTCTGCCAGGCGGCGCAGCAGGTCGAGATCGCCGGTGGCCCGGGCGTACTGGAAACTGCCGACCCGCAGGTGGCTGCTCGCGACGCGGGTCAGCACCGCGCCCGGCAGCACGGTCTCCCGGCGCACCTGACGTCCAGTGGCCACGACCGCGAGCGAGCGGGTCGTGGGGATGCCGAGGGCGTGCATGGCCTCGCTGATGACATACTCGCGCAGCATCGGTCCGACGGCAGCCAACCCGTCGCCACCCCGGGCGAACGGCGTGCGGCCCGAGCCCTTGAGGTGGATGTCCCGCAGGCGCCCGTCGGCGTCGACCAGCTCGCCGAGCAGCAGCGCCCGCCCGTCACCCAGACGTGGGGAGTAGCCACCGAACTGGTGCCCTGCGTAGGCCTGCGCCACCGGGGTGGCCCCGGCAGGCACGTGCAGGCCGAGCAGCAGACGCACGCCCTCGGGGTCGCGCAGCCAGGCTGGGTCCAGGCCCAACTCTGCGGCCAGCGGCTCGTTGAGCACGAGCAACGAGGGATCGGGGGCCGGCTCTGCCTGCCAGCGCAGGGCGAGCTCGGGCAGCTCCTGGGCGAAGCGGGTCTGCAGCTGCAGGGTGGTCGGACCGGCGAGGCTCACCTCATCGAGACTACGTCAGCATGCCCCAGGTGACGCCCTGAGCGGTCGTGCGAGGGGCGGGGCGAACGGGCGGGCCCGTTCAATCCCCGACTCAGAGGAACTGCTGCGGGTCGAACTCCTCGATCGGGATGATCCGCAGGCGCGGGAGCGGGGCGTTGAACACCCTGGTGTCGTGCTCGAGGTCGAAGAACTCCATCCCCTGGCGCACCAGGTCGTGGAAGCCTGAGTTGCGGAACTCCTCGAAGGCGATGAGGCCGACGCGGCGCTGGCCGTCCATGAGCGGGGTGATCGCCTCGAGGAAGTCACCATCGTGGCTGACCAGCATGACGTCGTCATCGCGCTCGCCGAGCGCCTCCAGGGTCCGCTGGATCGCGATGTCGACGACCTTGTCCTCGGCACTTCCGGACAGCGGGACCGGCACATAGCCCAGCGCCCGCAGGGCCTGCACGAAGGCCATCGGCAGGCCGGTGCTGGCGTTGAGGAAGAACAGGCCCTTGGCCGGTTGCGCCCACCGCTCCTGGGTGAAGGCGAGCAGCCGGTCCCACCGCGGCCGCTCGTCGGGGTGCGGGCGCCGGCCGAGGATCGAGTTGCCCAGCGTCGCGTCGATGTTCTCACCGTCGACCAACAGGTATGACGTCTTGTCCACAGGTATTACCTCATACTTTCTTTAGATCTCTACCATCATTCATAGACATATTTCTGCGGCCCGGGGAAGATCCACGACAGACCATCGCGGAGCCGGTCGCGCCAGTTCTCCCAGGAGTGCCCGTCCCGAGACTCCAGATAGCGCACCTGGGCGCCGGTGGCCTCGAAGACCGGGACCATCGAGCGGTTGGGCACGATGAGCGGCTCGTAGACCCCGCAGGTGATGAACATCCGGTTGGCCACCTTGCGCGGCCGGGCCCGGTAGCGGTTCATGAACTTCACCACCGGGTCGAAGGCCGGACCGCCGCCGTGGTCGTTGCCGATGTCGGTGAAGACGAACGACCCGGACTGCAGGAAGAGGTTGTCCCAGACCCCCGGGTTGCGGTAGGCGGTGGTGAGAGCGGCCACGGCGCCGAAGCTGGCGCCCATCAGGCAGCGGGCGTCGGCGCGGCGGACCACCGGCCAGCGCTCCTCGATCGCGGGCAGCAGCTCGTGGGTCAGGTGCCGGGCGTGGGGTGCGTAGTTCGGATACTCGCGCATCCGGTCCCCGGGGTTGGAGAAGACCACGATCGTCTCGGCCATGTCGATGCTGTGGATGAGGTTGTCCAGGACCGTGCGCATCGCGGAGAAGTTCACGTAGTCATCGCCGTCGTGCACCACCAGCAACGAGTAGTGGCTGCTGGGCCGGAACCGCGCCGGCAGGTAGACCCGGTTGTGGGTCATCCGGCGCAGCGCCTTGCTGGCCAGCGGGAAGTCGACCAGCTCCCCGGGCCGGGTCTCGGGCTGCGGCAGGGACCAGTGCGGCACCTCATAGCCGGCGGCCTGGCAGACGCTGGAGGAGCCGACCGGGCTGTGCGCCAGGCGCGGGTTGAGCGGGTCGTTGATCGTCTCGGCGGCGTCCCCGGCACGCACCTGGAGCTGGTACTCCACCCGGCTCTGCGCCGGCAGCTCGATGGTGACGTACCACAGCGAGGTGCCCTCCACCCGCCGCATCGGCACATGTTGTGGCTGGTTGACGATGCGGTGCTGCACGGCGACCGCGTCCACCTCCCCCTTGTAGAGGAAGGTGCACCGCGAGCCCTCGACGATCGGCACCTCGCGCTCGTGGAGGAAGGCGTTGACCGCGTTCTCGTCCAGGTTCGGGCGGGTCCGCAGCTCGTTGATCGCCAGCTTGCCCTTGTGGCGGGGCGGTGTGGGGTATGGCGTGGGCAGCAGGCTCATCCGGTGGCCTCCCGGTCGTGTCGGACGACCTTGCCGTCGGGGTCGACGATCCTCGCGCCGGTCGGGACCTCACCGCCCACGGTCAGCGTCACCTGGGCGCCGGGGTCGAGCAGCACCGGCAGCCGGGGGGCGCACCGCCTGGCGAGGACGGCCATGCGCGCACGGTCCTTGACCGTCAGGCGGGCGGTGGCGTTGGGCAGGGCGACCAGGCCCCGGGTCAGCGCCAGCCCGTCCATGAGCACCTCGGAGACGGCGGGGGCTACGACCGAGTCGTCGTAGAAGAGCAGCACGCGCTCGGTGAGCACCATCGCGCCCGCACCCCAGGCGATGATCGGCCGGTAGAGCGTGGGCGCGGGGTCAGGGTTTTCAGCGGTCTCCGGGCTGGGCGCCGCGAGCGCCGGCGCCAGGTTGGCGATGTGCAGCGAGCCGAGCAGCACCCCCACGTGGCCGCCGGGGATGACGACCGCGTCGCAGTCGGCGATCCGGCGTCCGACCAGGAAACGGGCCTCGGTGACGGCGGGGCGGTGCTCGGGCTCATAGGTGGCGTAGAACTCCAGGTGCACCTCCGCGACCCGCTGCCGGTGCCGGTCGTCCATGTCGCGCATGATCGCCAGCACGTCATCGGTGGCCATCTGCACCGCCCGCTCGTCGCGGGACTCCAGGGAGTGGATCTCACGCAGCGCCTCGGCCGCCTTCTGCAGCCCGATGACGTAGAGCTCCTGCATCTCGCCGAGCACGTGGCGACGTTGCCGGTCGGCGGCCTCCAACTCGGGGTCGGCCTCCCACAGCTGCTGCAGCAAGCGCCACAGCCTCAGGTTCACCGTGTTGCCGCCCAGCTCGGCGTCGAGGACCTCGTCCTCCCCCTCTCGCTCCCGCCACCCCGCCGTGATGGTCGCGAAGCGGCACCCCTCCAGCTCGAGGGAGCGCACCACGTCCTGGAGGTGAGGCTCGCGCTGCGGGCCTAGCAGCGTGATGCGGGGCTCAGCCGGCATACACGTGCACCGTGCGACCCACGTCGTCAAGCATCTGGCGCAGGGTGTCGAAGTCCGGGTGCCGCATCCGGATCCAGGCGTTGGCCATGTAGCCGGCCGCGACCGGTTGGGTGCCCGTGCCAGGGCTGGGGATGTAGGCGTCGATGATCCACCGCCCGTATCGGTTCTCCACGTCCTCCAGCCCGCTGTAGCCGTGGATCACCCCATCCTGGTCCGGGCGCAGCGCGATGATGCCGGCGCTGTGGCTGCGGCTGGGCCGTTGGCTGACCCGGCCGTGCACGATCGCCTCCGCCCACGCGGCATACACGTCCATGTCGTTGGCGGCGTTGTAGAGGTCCCAGCAGCCCACCCCGGGAGGGCGGGCCCCGATCTCGGAGAACTTCAGCCCCTTGGGCCCGTGGAACCACTCCATGTGGGTGGCGGAGGTGCCGATGCCCAGCGCGTCGCCCACCCGGCGGCCCATCTCGCGGATCTCCTCGTAGAGCCCGCCGCCGTCGATGCGGTTGGTGGCCACGAACTGCGGGCTGATCCACCGGGTGCGCATGGCCTCCAGCACGCCCGGGAAGTAGTGGGAGACGAAGTCGAGCTCGACCCGTCCATCGATCGTGAGGGTGTCGTAGAAGCCCTCGTGGCCGGAGATGAACTCCTCCACCGCGATCGAGGGGTAGTTGCCCATCGACGACAGCGCCGCGCCCAGCTCGGTGTCACCGTCGACCCGGATCGTGTCAGCGGCACCCGCGGCGTCCCGGGGCTTGAGGATGAGCGGGTAGCCGACCTGGCGGGCGAAGTCCCAGACCTGTTCGGCGGAGTCAGCGCCGGTCGAGGCCGCGGTGGGCACCCCGGCCTGGCGCAGGGCCTCCTTCATCGACGGCTTGTCGCGGCACAGCCAGGTGGTGTGCACGGAGGTGCCGGGTATGCCGAGCGCCTCCCGGACCTGGGCGGCCACCAGCTGGTGGGCCTCGATGGTGGACTCCAGCCGGTCGACCCAGACCTTGTCCTGGATGCGGCGGACCGCCTCGGTCATCTCGCCCAAGTTGGTCACCGAGCCGACCTGCTCGTAGTGCACCATCGTGCTCCGGAGCTCGTCGTCCAGGTAGTCGGCTGGGGTCTCGCCGACCCCGATGACGTTGGCCCCCGCCTGGGCCAGCACCCGCGGGAACTCGCGCTGGTTCCTGGGGAAGTGCGGCTCGACGAAGACGATGTTCACGGTGCTGAGCCTGCCATAGTCCGGCGCTGCCGTCAGGTGCTGCGACGTGCCAGCTCGTCGAACCCGCGGGCGACGACCTCGGCGTAGACGTGCATGCCGGCGATGTCCGGGTGGACGCGGTCAGCCTGCAGGTCCTGGGGGCGTTGGCCGATGGTCTGCGACCACCGGCCGACGACGGCGTGCGGGTAGTCCGCGACGACGTCGTCGATGATCCGGTTGGAGGACTCGGTGAAGGTGGCCTGCACGTAGAGGTTCATCACCACCACATTGCGCTCGGGCCCCAGGGTGTCCAGGGCCGCCCGCAGCCCGGCCTCGTCGACGCCGGCGTTCGTGCCCAGGTGGAGCACGACGTTGTCCCGGATCGCGTCCTGGGCCAGCGCCGCGGTGAGCACCTCCTCGGCCTGCCCCCACTGGCGGTTGGACTGCGCCAGGAAGTTGATGCCGTCGAAGCGGTGGGCCAGGCCGTCGGCGCTGGTCACGACCAGCGAGTCGCCGATCGCGGTGAGCTGGGAGCCCGCCGGCACCAGCAGGCCGTCCTCGTCGGCGGTGAAGGGCAACCCGTTGACTGAGGCCACCTCACCGGCCGGCTCACCCTCCTGCGAATCCTCGGGCTCGGCGGAGGCGTCCTCATCCGCAGCCTCCCCGGCGGTGTCCTCGGTGAGGTCATCGCCAGACGCATCGGCGTCAGCGTCGGTGTCGGCGTCCGCCGCAGCGGCGTCGGCCGGCGCCCCCTCGCCGGGCGCCTCGCCGCCTGCGCCCTCGGCCTCCTCGCCCATGCCCAGCTCGGCCCCGAGCCCGGCGGAGTCGGTGCTGTTCGCGACCGCGGCGGCACCCAGCACACCCCCGTCGGTGAGACGCGACTCCGTCTCCTCGATCTGCCGCTGGGTGGCCGACTTCTCCGGTGCGGTGGCGATCGCGACCGCGGTGCCGATGAGCAGCAGGGCCAGGCCGGCTGCCACCAGCCGGGGCACCCGGCTGACCTGCCACGGGGTGGTCACCCACGCGATGAGCGCGCGGACGCTGGCCCGCATGCCGTGCCGCCGCACCGGCCGCTCGACCAGGCGCAGCGAGAGCTCGGCCAGGACGAGGGTGGCGAGCAGGGCGGCCAGCAGGACGGCATACCCCCGGGTCGTCCCGTCGGTGTAGGGCACCAGGGCACCAGCGATGACCAGGACCGGCCAGTGCCACAGGTAGATGCCGTAGGAGCGCTCGCCGACCCAGACCAGGGGTCGCGACGACATCATCTTGCGCCATGGCGAGGGCGCCTCCAGCAGGCCGGCGATGAGCACGAGTGTGGCCACCGTCGCCAGAGCGATCCCACCGCGGAAGGTGAACGTCGAGGTGAAGGTCGTCCACCGCATGAGCGCCAGCAGGATGACTAGGGCGGCCAGGACGGCGACGCCGCGCCAGCGGCGCCAGAGCGCGGTGCGCAGGCCGGCCCGCAGCTGGGGGTCGGCCCACGCCAGTGCGAAGGCGGCGCCGGCCATGACGCCCATCAGGTGGGTGTCGGTGCCGTAGTAGACGCGGGTGGCGTCCTCGCCCGGGGTGTAGAGCAGCGCCATCAGCACGGTGGAGGCCAGGGCCAGACCGGCCACCGCCCACACCCGCTGGCGCGTGGTCCGGGTCAACGCCAACGCCACCACCAGGGCGAGTGGCCAGAAGAGGTAGAACTGCTCCTCGACGGCCAGGCTCCAGAAGTTGACGAAGAGGATGGGGCTGGTGCTGTGGAAGTAACTGGCCCCGGCTGCGACCTCCAGCCAGTTGCTGGTGAAGGTGAGCGCCCCCAGGGTCTGCCGTCCGATCCCGACCAGCAGGTCACCGCCGACGAGGCGGGCGACCGAGACACTGGTGACGACGACCAGGACCAATGCCGGCAGGAGTCGCCGGGCGCGTCGGCGCCAGAAGTTCAGCAGGTCGACGCGGCCGTGGGAGTCGATCTCGCGCAGCAGCAATGTGGTGATGAGGAAGCCGCTGACGACGAAGAAGACGTCGACGCCGAGGAAGCCGCCGGGCAGTGTGGCGGGCAGGAAGTGGAAGAGAAGGACCGCGACCACCGCGATGGCCCGCAGCCCGTCGAGCCCGGGGATGTTGCCGGGACGGGGGGTGACCCCGTGCGGTCCGCGGCCACCCCTGCGGGGCCCTTTGCGCCGGGGGGTGGGTTCGAGCACCGGGGCGCCCTGCGGGCTGCCCGGGAGGCGCAGGTCGGGGCTGCGGTGCACGACGCGGCGGGGTTGGTGGTCGATGTAGGCGCGGGGCGCCTCGTGGGTCGACGGACGCGCAGGGTCACGTGCAGGCACGGACATCCGCCGACCCACCTCCTTTCGCTGTCCACGGGAGGGTTCAGCGGCAGCCTAGGGCGGCGGTCCCCCACGTCCGGGGACGCGCGCGGTGTGTCGCTCGGGTGGTGCGGTGCTCGGGTGGTGCGTGCCAGTCCTGACGGGGCGGGGATTGGCCGGCCAGCTCCACATGCGCAAGGGCGCCGTCCCCGGTGGGGACGGCGCCCTGTGCGGCGTGCGGGTCGGGGCGTCAGGCCCGGGGGGTGTCGGGGTCCTCGCCGTCCTGGGCCCGGTCCTGCGTGAGGGGCTGGTCGGACTGGGCGCGCGCCGCCTCGATCTCCTCGGTCGGGGACTCGCCCTCGCCCTGCTCGTCCACCGGCGTGCCAGCCGGGCGGGCCAGCTCGTCGATCTCGTCCGTGGCCAGCATGTGGGGCAGGCCGTCAGTGGTGGTGCCGCTCGTGCTGGTGCTGGCAGAGGAGGTGCTGGTGCTGGCGGAGGTGGTGCTGCCGGTGCTCGCGCCGGTGTCCGTCGCGGCCGGGTAGGAGGCGGCCAGCGGGTCGTCGCCAGCGGCGCCGCCAGCGCCCTGCGCCAGCTCGCTGTCGGTCAGGTGGGCGTCCGCCAGCGGAGCCGTGGCAGCCACTCCCGTCCCCGTCACCGCGGCACCCGGGGCGCCGGGGACCTCGCTGGTGGGTGCCGTGGAGGCCCACGGGTCGGTGTCGGAGTCGACGGTGACGGGCTGGGCCCAGGGGTCGGTGGCTGGGGCCTTGCTCTGCTGGGCCAGCCAGTAGGCGACGCCGGCGCCTGCCGCGGCCAGCAGGCCGAGGGTGATCAGCACCCCGCCCTTGCGCTTGCGCTTCTTGGGGCCGGTCCGCTTGGCGACCCCGCCGCCCTGCTTGGACATGGCCTTGTCCTTGCCGTCCTGGACATCTCCGAGCATCGCCTGCAGCTTGGGCAGCAGCTCCTCGTTGATGACGTCGCGCAGGTGGTCCACGCGCGGGCCGACGGCCGCCACGCCCTCCTGGGCCCGTGGCACCGCGGTGTCGACGCCGTGGTCCAGCCCGGCCAGCGCGCGTGCACGGGTCTCGGCGGCCTTGTCGCGGGCGGCTGCGGTCAACGCCGCGATCAGGGCCGCGCTGGCCCCGGCGGCCTGCCCCGCGCCCTGGGCGGCGGAGTGGGCGGCCGGCCCGGCCTTGCCGGCGACGGCGTGCGCGACACCGCTGCCGCGCTCGCGCAGCACCTCGGCCGCGTGGCCACCCTGCTCGCGGAGAGCCTCGGCCACATAACCGCCCCGCTCCTTCACCGCGTCGGCGGCGTGGTGGCTCGCGCCGCTGGCGAGGGTCCCGGCGGTGCCGGCGTAGGCGGCCAGCTTGCCGCCCGCCTTCTCGCTGCGGCGGTCGAGCTCCTTGCGCCCGTGCCCGGCGGCCTTGACACCGTGGCTGCGGGCCTTGTCCGCGGCCTTCGCCGCGGCCAGCTTGTTCTTCTCGGCCAGCTTCATCGCCTTGGCCTTGGTCTTGCGCGCGTGCTTGCGACCCTTCTTGTCGTCCTGCGGCGCAGTGACCTCGGCGAGCGAGGCCAAGGCCGCCGCACTGAGATTGCGCGCGCCGGTGGCGACGCTGGCGCCTGCCTCCCCTGCGTCATGTCTGGCCTGGGCGGCCTGCTTGGCTGCACGCTCGGCATCGGTCTTGAAGAACACGGGGAGCCTCCTCGTCGTGGGTCTGATCCCCATCCTGCCTTGTCAGCGCCGTCAACTCCACCTGACCCCCGACCCTGACCCCTCGCCGCCCCATACCTCGCCCCGGCATACCCCGGCATACCCCGGCATACCCCGGCATACCCCGGCAGCACACCGCTCGGGCTGGACCCTTGGTCACCGCGTGCGAGACTGGGGCGCATGAACGTCACGTTGCACACCAACCACGGCGACATCAACCTGGTCCTCTTCCCCCACGCCGCACCCAAGACGGTCGAGAACTTCGTGGGTCTGGCCAAGGGTGAGAAGGAGTACCAGGACGAGGCGGGGCGCACCTCCCCACAGCCGTTCTACGACGGGCTGATCTTCCACCGGATCATTCCGGGTTTCATGATCCAGGGTGGTTGCCCCCTGGGTGAGGGCTTCGGCGGTCCCGGTTACACCTTCGACGATGAGATCAGCCCCGACCACAACTTCAACCAGCCCTACATGCTCGCCATGGCCAACGCCGGCAAGCGCATGGGCAAGGGCACCAACGGCTCGCAGTTCTTCATCACCGTCGAGGCGACCAGTTGGCTGCAGGGCAAGCACACGATCTTCGGTGAGGTGGCCGACCAGGGCTCCCGCGATGTCGTCGACGCCATCGCCGCGGTCCCGACTGGCGCCAACGACAAGCCGGTGGAGCCGGTCGTCGTCGAGCGCGTCTCCGTCGGCGAGTGACCTCCCCGCCGAGCATCCGGTGAGCAGCCCCACCCACGGGCCGCCCGGCGACCAGCCGGACGGCCCGTCTGCCGTCCCCGTCTGTCCACGTCACCCCGGCGTCGTCAGTTACATCAGCTGTCAGCGCTGTGGCCGACCCACCTGTCCGGACTGCCAGCGGCCCGCTGCCGTGGGAGTGCAGTGTGTGGACTGTGTCCGGGAGGGCAGCCGCACTATCCCCACGCCGCAGACCCGGTTCGGGGCGCCGGTGCGCGTTGACGACCGCCCCTTGGTCACCTGGACGCTGCTGGGTCTGTGCATCGCGGTCTACATCGGCCAGCTGGCCAACCCGGCCGTCACCAGCACCCTGGCCTTCCGGGGTTTCTTGGGCGGCAGCGAGCCCTGGCGCTTCCTGACCTCGGCATTCGTGCACTCCCCGAGCAGCCTGCTGCACATCCTGTTCAACATGTACATCCTGTTCGCCTTCGGGCCGACCCTGGAGCAGGCGATGGGTCGGGCGAAGTTCCTCGCCACCTACCTGCTCTGCGCCATCGGCGGATCGGTGGGCGTGCTGCTGCTGGCCACTCCCAACCCAGGCTGGTTCGTCCCGGTCGTCGGTGCGTCCGGCGCGATCTTCGGCCTGCTCTTCCTGTATGTCGTGATGGCGCTGCGGGCGGGCTCGGTCCCGGGCACGCTGCTGCTGATGATCGGGATCAACCTGGCCCTGCCCTTTTTCGTCGGCGGCATCGCCTGGCAGGCCCACGTCGGGGGTGCCATCACCGGCGCGGCCATCGGCGGGTTGCTGACCCTGACCTCGGCGCCGGGACGCTCGGAGCAGGCCCAGCGCCGACGGCGGCTGATCTGGCCCGCGCTCGCCGGCGTCGCCGTGCTGCTCGTCGCGCTTTCGGTGTGGCGGATCCTGGCCGTCATGGGCCCGGGGGCCTTCACGCTCGTCTGAGCCGAGTTACACCGGTGTAGTTATCCCCAGGTTGTGGATGACCTGTGGATGACCGGGTCGTCTGTGGACAGGCCTAGCGCCAGCGGGTGGCCATGACGAAGCCAGCCATGATCAGGCCCATGCCGATGCCGAGGTTCCAGTAGCCCCAGTCGCCGACGGGCCAGTTGCCCGCGGTGATGTAGAAGGTCGCCACCCACAGCACGCCGAGGATCATCAGCCCGCACATGATGGGCACGAACCACGAAGGGTTGCTGGGCAGAGACTGCGTCTGGGGACCGGTGTCGGTGGCTGCTCCGGCGCGCTGCCGGGCTCCGTCTCGGCCGCGGGACTTGGGCACGGCGTTCTCCTTCGGCGGGTCGTCGGCGTTGAGCTTGCAGGTCAGGATACGCGGCTAGGGTGGTGGCGATGGACACCGCCAAGCCAAGAGCCGACCCGCAGCCCGGGCCGAGCGGTCCTCCTGGCCGCTCGGGGGGCCGGATCGGGGTCACCGTGCTCTGCCTCCTGGCGGGTCTCCTCTTCGGGACCAGCGCCTCCCTCGCGCGGGAGGACCCCACCGGGACCCCGAGCGATCTGCCCCAGCTGATCACGGCCAGGGACCGCCAGGTGCGCAGCCTCACCCAGCAGGCGGAGACCCTGGGCAAGGAGGTGCACGCGCTGCGCGATGCCCGCGCCAGCAGCCAGACCGGCCAGATCGTCAACACCGCGGACACCTTGGCCCCCGTCGTCGGACTGTCCGCCGTGAGCGGCCCAGCCACCGCGGTGACCCTGGACGACGCGGGCTACACCCGGGACACTCTGCCCGAGGGCTACTCCGTCGACGACGTCGTGGTCCACCAGCAGGACCTGCAGGGGGTGATCAACGCCCTGTGGGCCGGCGGCGCCGAGGCGATCATGGTCCAGGACCAACGCATCATCGCCACCAGCGCCGTGCAGTGCGTCGGCAACACCCTCTATCTGCAGGGCCGTGTCTACTCCCCGCCCTACACGGTCACCGCGATCGGCGACCCCGAGGCCCTGCATGCCGCGCTGGAGGCCGACCCCGTGGTGCAGACCTACCGGGACTGGTCTGCCGCCGTGGGACTCGGCTATGAGGTCGCGGACCTGGGCGAGACCGAGCTGCCGGCCTTCGTCGGCAGTGTCCGACCCCAGCACGCGAACATCGTCCGCACCGACGGCGACTGAGGCAACAGAGCGAAGGCTCAGGGACGAGGGGGGTTACCCCGTCCGGGCGGGTCGTCACCACGTCCGGGTGGGTCGCCCTGCCCTGGCGGGCTCCCGCCCTGGCCCGGCGGGACGCCACCCTGGCCCGGCGGCACGGCGCCTGGACCCGTGGGGTCGGGCGGGCTGGATGGCTCCGTGGGCTCGGGTGGGCTGGTCGGTTCGGTGGGCTCGGGTGGGCTGGTCGGTTCGGTGGGCTCGGGTGGGCTGGTCGGTTCGGTGGGCTCAGGTGGGCTCGTCGGCTCCGTGGGCTCAGGCGGGCTGGTCGGCTCCGGGGGGGTGGGCGTCGGGGTGGCGGTGATCGTCTCCCGGATCGTCGTTGGCGCTGTCGGCGGCTCGATCGCCACGGTCAGGGTCACCGGGCTGCCCTGGTCCACGATCGCCCCGGCCTCGGCCGACTGCCGCAGCACGGTGCCGGGCTCGACGTCGGCGGTCGGCTCCTCCTCGATCTCAGGTCTCAGGCTCTGCTGGAACAGTGCCAGCACCGCGTCGTCCCGGGTCTCGCCCACCACGTCGGGCACCTCGACCTGGCCGGAGGAGACGGTGAGGACGATCTCGTCATCGCGCGCGATCTCGTTGCCGGCGGCCGGGGTGGTGTCGATGACCTCCCCCCTGGCCCAGTCCGGGTCGTTCTCCTGCTCGACCCCTTCCCGAACGTTGGTGAAACCGGCCCGTTCGAGCTGGGCGCGGGCCGCCCCCTCCTCCATGCCCTGCACGCGCGGGATGGCTAGCGCCGCCGGCCCCGAGGAGACCACCAGGCGGATCTCCGCGCCTTCTGGCGCCTCACCGGTCAACGGCATCTGGTCGATGACCGTGCCCGACGGCTGCTCGTCCTCCTGGAACCGTGACTCGGGGACCACGAAGCCCAATCCCACGAGCTGGGTGCGCGCGGCGGCTTCGGTGCTGCCCACAGTGGAGGGCACCGCCACCATCGGCGGACCGTCGTCCGCGCCGGGACCCAGCACGAGGTAAAGCACCCACGCCAGGCCGGCCACGGCCAGCAGCGACATCGCGCCGAGGAGCAGCACCGCCCCGGGATGGCGGCGCTCCCGCACGGGAAGCTCGTCGGTGCGCTCGTAGCGGTCGTCGTCGTAGGAGGCCCTGCCCACCCCGAGCCCGGCCACCGGGCTGGCATACCCCGAGTGGTCGCCCTGGGACTGGGACCGGGCGACCGGCTGGGTGGCGTGCGCGACGGCGCCCGCTCCGGCACCGCCCGCGACCGCGCCGCCGGCCCTCGCCGCCAGCACCGACTGCAGCGAGGCCGTCGCCGCGTCGGAGAGCGGTTCCCCGGCCCGGAAGGCGTTGAGGTCGGCCCGGAAGTCGTCGGCGTCCTGATAGCGGTCCTCGGGCCGCTTCTCCAGGGCGTGGACGGTGATCGCGTCGAGCTCCTCGGGGATCGGCCGGTGAGTGCTGGGCACCTTCGGGGTCTCCCCGAGGTGCTGGTAGACGAGCGAGACCGGGTCGCCCTGGAAGGGCGTGCGGCCCGCCAGCAGCTCGTAGAGCAGGCAGCCCACGGAGTAAAGGTCGGAGCGGCCGTCGACGTCCAGACCCTGGGCCTGCTCGGGGGACAGGTATCGGGCTGTGCCCATCACGGCCTGGGTCTGGGTCATCGTGGCGGCGGTGTCGGCCAGGGCTCGGGCGATGCCGAAGTCCATCACCTTGACCCCGCCGGCCTCGGTCACCATGACGTTGGCGGGCTTGATGTCGCGATGTACCAGCCCGCGCTCGTGGGCGTACTGCATGGCGGACAGCACGGTCGCGGTGATCCGGGACGCCTCCTCGGGACCCAGGCTTTCCTGCTCGTTGAGCACCTCGCGCAGGGTCTTGCCCTCGATGTACTCCATGACGATGTAAGGCACGTGGAGCTCCGCCCCACCGGACTCCTCGACGATCTCCTCCCCGGAGTCGAAGACGGCCACGATGCTGGGGTGGGACAAGCCGGCGGCGGCCTGTGCCTCGCGCCGGAAGCGGGACAGGAACGAGGAGTCCCGGGCCAGGTCGGTGCGCAGGATCTTGATCGCGACGGTCCGGCCCAGCCGCAGGTCGTGACCGAGGTGGACGTCGGCCATCCCGCCGCGGCCGATGAGCGCACCCAGCTCGTAACGCCCGCCAAGCAGGCGGGGGTCCTGCTGCGGCGGCTGGGGTGCGGCCTCGGTGGGGTCGTCGCTCATCGGTCCACTCCTGCCTGCAGCATGGCCCGCGCCACCGGCGCGGCCACCACTCCTCCGGTCTCACCGACCCAGTTGTCGCTCGCCGACTCGACGATCACGGCGACCGCGATCTGCGGGTCGTCCGCGGGTGCGAAGCCGGTGAACCAGGCGTGTGCTCCGCCCTGCGAGCCGAACTCGGCAGTGCCCGTCTTGCCGGCCACCTCCACGCCCGGGACCTGGGCCAGCTGGCCCGAGCCGCGCTGCACGACCATCGTCATCATCTCCGTCAGCTCCTGCGCCGTGGACTGCGAGACGGCCCGGGACAGGGTGCGGGGGCTGGTCTGGTCGACCACCTCCAGGTCGGCCCCCCGGAGCGTCTCGATCAGGTATGGCGTCATCACCACCCCGTCATTGGCGATGCCGGCTGCCATCATCGCCACCTGCAGGGGAGTGACGCGCACGTCGTGCTGACCGATGCCGGTCAGGGCCAGCTGGGGCTCGTCGAGCTCGGCAGGGTAGGAGGACGGGGTCACCGGCAGCGGCGTCTCCAGCGTCTGCCCGAAGCCGAAATCCTCGGCCTGCTCGCGCAGGGCGTCGGCGCCCAGCTCCCCGGCCAGCCAGGCGAAAGAGGTGTTGCACGAGACCTGGATGGAGACCGCCAGGGTGGGCCGGCCCTCCGGGTCGCAGGCGGCCCCCTGGAAGTTGGGCAGTTCGGTGCTGGTGCCCGGCAGCGTGTAGGTGAGCGGACCGACGAGCTCGGTGTCCGGCTCGTAGTCTTCGCTCTCCAGCGCGGCGGCCGCGGTCACCAGCTTGAAGACCGACCCGGGCGGGTAGAGATCGCCACCGATGGCGCGGTTGATCAACGGCCGCTCGGGGTCGTCGGCCAGCTCCGCGTAGGCCTGCTCTACGGCCGCCAGGTTGTGACTGGACAGCGCATTGGGGTCGTAGGCCGGTCTGCTCACCATGGCCAGGATCGCCCCGGTGCTGGGGTCGAGCGCGACCGCTGCCCCGCGCCGGTCGCCCAGGGCGTCCACCGCGGCCTGCTGCACGGCTGGGTCGATGGTCAGCTCCAGGTTCGTGCCGGTGGCCGGCCGGCCGGTGATGACGTCGGCCAGGCGCTGGTAGAAGAGGCTGTCGTCGGTGCCGGCGAGCAGGCTGTTGGTGGTGCGCTCAAGCCCGGCCCCGGCGCCATAGATGAAGGAGTAATAACCGGTGATGTGGGCATAGCGGCTGGGGGTGTCGTAGACCCGCAGCCAGCGCAGCTCGTCGTTGGTGGGCTCGGACCGGGCCACAGCGGTGCCGTTGACGAGGATCGCTCCGCGGTCCCGGCTGTAGGTGTCCATCAGCGTGCGCCGGTTGTCCGCCCGCTCGCGCAGGTCGTCGGCCTGCACGAACTGGATCCAGGTGCTGGCCATGAGCAGGGCCGTGAACATCGCGAAGATCACCACGGCCAGCCGGCGGATGGGGGTGTTCACTGCGGCACCTCTTGCTCGGCCGTGCGGGCCTGCCGGCTCTCGTTCTGCCGGCTCTCGTTCTGGCGGCTCTCGTTCTGGCGGCGCTCGGAGACGGGGCGACGGGCGTGGTCGCTGATCCGGAGCAGCAGCGCGACGATGATCCAGTTGGCCAGCAGGGAGGAGCCGCCCGCGGACAGGAAGGGTGTGGTGAGGCCGGTGAGCGGGATGACCCTGGTGATGCCGCCGACGATGACGAAGATCTGCAGGGCCAGGGTGAAGGACAGCCCCACGGCCAGCAGTTTGCCGAAGCCCTCCCGCGCGCCGATCGCGGTGCGCAGCCCTCGCTCCGCGAGCAGGGCGTAGAGCAGGAGGATGGCGAACAGCCCGACCAGGCCGAGCTCCTCCCCGAAGCTGCCGATGATGTAGTCGCTGTTGGCGAAGTAGGTCAGGTAGGGATAACCCTCGCCCAGCCCGGTGCCGAAGATGCCGCCGTGGGCCAGGCCCATCAACCCCTTGGCGACCTGGTCGGACTGGCCGGCGGCGAACGGGTCCAGCCAGAGCATCACCCGGCTCTGGACGTGGGTGAACAGCTGCCAGGCCAGCAGCGCACCGCCGACGAAGAGGGACAGGCCGATAACGATCCAGCTGGTGCGTTCGGTCGCCACGTAGAGCATCGCCACGAAGAGGCCGAAGTAGAGCAGCGAGGCCCCCAGGTCACGCTGCAGGACGAGGATCAGCATCGACAGCAGCCAGGCCACCAGGATGGGGCCCAGGTCCCGTCCGCGGGGCAGCTGCAGGCCCAGGATCCGGCGACCCACGAGGGAGAGCGCGTCGCGGGTGCTTACCAGGTAGCCGGCGAAGAAGATGGCCAGGCCGATCTTGGCCACCTCACCGGGCTGGAAGCTGAACGGCCCGAGCCGGATCCACAACCGGGCGCCGTACTCCTCCACCCCGAGCCCCGGGACCATCGGCAGCAGGAGCAGGACGAAGGCGGCGGCCATCGCGATATAGGTGTAGCGACGCAGGACCCGGTGGTCACGGACGAGGATGAGCACGACGGCGGCGATCACGACGGACAGGCCGGTCCAGAGCAGCTGCCGGTCGGCGACGTTGGTGGTCCCGCCGGGGGCACTGACCAGGTCGATGCGGTGGATCATCACCAACCCCAGCCCGTTGAGCAGGGTGGCGATGGGCAGCATCAGCGGGTCGGCATACCGGGCCCGCCAGCGCAGGACGAGGTGCAGGACCAGGGCGAGTCCGCCGAAGCCGGCGACGTGCCACCAGGCGTCTTCGGGCAGGCGGTCGACGGCGGCCAGGTTGACGTTGGCGTAGGCCAGGGCGACGATCCCGACCGCCAGGAGCAGCAGCAGCAGCTCGATGGTGCGGCCGCTGCGCACTTGCATCTGGGTGATGGTCGAGGGGGTGGGGAAGGCGCTCACGGGCAGTCCTCCGGCCAGACGACGGCGACGGTGGAGGGCCGGGGCGCGCTGGTGGAGGCACCGGTGGGTTCGGGCGCGCCGGCCGCACCGCCCAGGCTCCCGGCGCCCAGGCCGAGGCGCTCCAGCAGGGCCGCGGTGAGCGGCCCGGCGGCCAGCTCTTCGCGGCCCTCCTCGACGCTGGCCACCGTGACGGCCTCGGCGTCGGCGGGGATCGCGGTGGCGGTGCTCCCGTCCGGGAGGAGCACTAGGGGCGTGCAGTTCTGCGCGCCGGACCCGCGCGCTGGACGGGTCGGCTCAGGACTGGTGACCAGGTCGCGCAGGTCGGCCACGATGCGGTCGGCCCCGGCGCGGTCGTCTGCGGACAGGGTGCGGCGGACCTGGTCACGGTAATAGGCGGGCAGGGCCTCGACGGGGACGTCGGACTCCTCCTCGACCGTGGACAGCGGGATGGGGCCCAGGTCCTGGGACAGCCCGCGGAAGATGGCCACCTGGCCGTCCTGATCGCCCACGTAGAACTGCCGCTGGCTCCAGGTCCACCCGCCCCAGAGCGCCATCGCGAGGACCGCGACGAGGGACAGCGCCACCAGTGAGCCGCGCAGGACACGGGCCAACCGACTGGTCTGCTCCTCGGCCAGCACCGGCGGGTCGACGGCGGCGGGGACACCGCTGGCCTCCCGGCTGAGCTGGGCCGCCTTCTCCGCCGGGGTGAGGGCAGAGACCCGCTGCACGCCGCGGCGCTCGCTGGCCGCGCCGACCACCTGCGGCTTGGTGGTGCCGTCGCCCGGCGGGACGGCGTCGGCCACGATGACGGTGACGTTGTCGCGGGTGGAGGCGCGCAGTGCGGTCTGGATCAGGCTCTCCGCGACCTCCCCGGGCGTCCGGCCGGTCTCGCCGAGGATCTCGGCGACGGTGTCCCGGGAGACGTAGTCGGTCAGGCCGTCGCTGCAGATCATCAGCCGGTCGCCGCGGTGCAGCTCGCGCAGGGACAGGTCGGGCTGGTCCTCGGGCCGGCCGGTCAGCACGCGGGTCACCAGGGAGCGCTGCGGGTGGTGCAGCGCCTCGTCCTCGTTGATGCGCTCCTCGTCGAGCAGCTGCTGGACGAAGGAGTGGTCCTTGGTGATCTGGGTCAGCCGTCCGCCGCGCAGCAGGTAGGCCCGGGAGTCGCCGATGTTGGCCACCGCCAACTTGGTGCCGGCGCGGATCATCGCGATGCAGGTGGTCCCCATCCCGTCGGAGTCCGGGTAGACCTCCATCACGTCGGCGAGGCGGCTGTTGGCCTCCTCGATGGCCCGCTCCAGGATGTCCAGGGAGTCGTCGGCGCCGTGCGCCTCACCGTCGAGGTGGACCAGCTCGCCGACCACCAGGGAGGAGGCGACGTCACCGGCCGCGTGCCCGCCCATCCCGTCGCAGAGCACTAGCAGCTCGGGCCCGGCGTAGGCCGAGTCCTCGTTGCGGGACTTGCTGCCCAGTCCCACATTGCTGCGGGCGGCGTAGCGGAGGGCGACGGGCATGGTCAGCGGCGCAGCTCGAGGACGGTCTGGCCGATCCGGATCTGCGCGCCGGGATCGAGACGGGCCCCGGTGCCGATCTCCTCGCCGTCCACCACGGTGCCGTTGGTGGACCCCAGGTCGTCGGCATACCAGGCGTCGGCTCCCGGGTAGATGCGCAGGTGGCGCCCGGAGGCGTAGTCGTCGGTGAGGACCAGGGCGCACTCGGGGTTGCGGCCGATGAGCACGCCAGCCTCGTGCAGGGGCACCGAGGTGCCGCGCAGCCGGCCCTCGGTCACCACCAGGTGGGTCGGGGATTTGCGGCGCTGCCGGGTCTCGGCACGGGACTCGCGCGACCGGGCGGGGCCGGCGTTGCGGGACAGGACCCTGGTGCCGTAGAGGTCACCGCGCAGCGCGCCCACGACGGAGAAGACGAAGGCCCAGAGCAGGACCACGATGCCGAGGCGCAGCAGGTTCAGGGTCAGCTCCCCCATCAAGCCTCCAGGTCGACGGTCAGGTGCGTGCGGCCCAGGGTGATGCGGTCACCGCGGCGCAGCTCCTCGGTGCCGACCTGCTCGCCGTTGAGATAGGTGCCGTTGGTGGAGCCGAGGTCGCGCAGGAGGACCTGCAGGTGCGGCCCGTCGTGGGTGATGCGAATCTCGGCGTGCCGCCGGGATGCGCCCGCGTCGTCGACGACGACGGTGCAGCTCTCGTCCCGGCCGATCGTGGACACGGCCCCGGTGAGGGGGATTCGTAGCCCATCCACCTCCAGGGTGACCGGCGCGTGCCCGCTCGATGCCGGCCGGCGGGGCTGCACGGGGGCCTGGGCAGTCTGGGTGGGGCGGCGGTATGCAGCCCCGGCGTCCACGTGGTCCTGACTCTCGCGGTCCTCACCCTGGTCGGCCGACCGGTCCCGCTCCGGCCTGGGCGTGGGCCGCCGCCGTGGCTCGGGCGCGCTGCCGCGCCGCCCGTCCTTGCTGGCGGGCCGGATCCGGAAGATGCCGGTCTCCAGGTCGTCGCCGGAGACGAGGCGCACCTCGTAGGGACCAGGTGAGACGTAGCGCTGGGCATCGGCGTGGTCCTCGGCCGCGGCGATCAGCTCGTCGGTCAGGGCGCGGTCGTAGGAGGAGAGCCGCTCGTAGTCGGTCTCGGCGAGCTCGATGGTGAAGACGTTGGGGACCATGGTGCGGCCAGGTCCGAGGACCGCGGCGCGGTCGTCCATGGACCTGCGCATCGCCGAGGCGATCTCGACCGGCTGGACCTCGGCCTTGAAGATCCGCGCGAAGGGCTGCTTGACGGCGCGCTCGAGTCGGCGTTCGAGCTTGTCGAAGACTCCCACGGCGCTTCCTCCTGTGCTGGTGGCAACCGGCAGGACGTCACTCCTGCCCCATGGATCGTACTGTCCGGGACTGGCAGAAGGCTGGACCTTGCGGCCCCGCCCGAGGGCGGAATCGGGGATTTCGGGGGCAGGTCGCCTCCGTGCTAATGTTGTCCGGCACTCGCGCGAGTGGCGGAATAGGCAGACGCGCACGGTTCAGGTCCGTGTGTCCGAAAGGACGTGGGGGTTCAACTCCCCCCTCGCGCACGTCAAGGTAGCTGTATCGACGAAGGTCCCGGCCGGAGCAATCCGACCGGGACCTTCGCGTTGAGGGTGGCAGTGCGCCGCGCCCCGTGGCCGCCCTGCTCAGGCGGCCAGATAGTCGTCGATCTGGTTGATCGCCGAGGTCGCGCCCTCCTCCACACCCATGGCCAGGACCTGTTCCAGCCCCTCGGCCGTGGCATAGACGGAGGTGAACACCGCGCGGGTGCCACCGTCGGCGGTCTCGAAGGTGAAGGTGTTCTCCGAGACGGGCATGTCCAGCAGCGGCTGCAGATCGGCGTCCGCGAAGCCGTCGCGGAAGCTGAAGCTGCGCGGCTCGTCCACCTCGGTGATCTCCCACCAGCCGCCGAAGCGCTCACCCTCGGGGCTGGTCATGTAGTAGGTCATCCGGCCACCGGGGGCCAGCTGGTGCTCGACGAAGGTGGCCGGGTACTGCGGCGGTCCCCAGACCTTCTCCAACTGGCGGGGGTCGGCATACACGGCCCACACCCGCTCGACCGGGGCGGCGAACTGGGCCGTGATGATGATGGTGCGGGTGTCGATGTCCTTGGTGATGTCGATGACAGGCATGTCAGTCCTCTTCCAGGAGTGCGTCGATGCGGTCGATGCGACCGCGCCAGATGTCCTCGAGCTCGGTGAGCATCGAGGCGACGGAGCGGACGGCCTGCACGTCACCGCTGGCCAGCTGCTGCCGGCCCTCGCGACGCTTGGTGATCAGGCCGGCTCGTTCAAGCACGGCGACGTGCTTCTGCACCGCGGCGAAGCTCATCTCGTAGTTCGCCGCCAGGGCGGAGACCGAGTGCTCGCCTGCCAGCACCCGGCGCAGGATGTCGCGCCGCGTGCGGTCGGCCAGCGCGTGGAACATCGCGTCCGCGCGCTGCTCGCTGGTCCCGTCCATGAGACCAACATACAACCATTTGGTTGTATGTTGTCAAGGGTCCCTGCGTCAGGGGGCTGCGGGACCGCCCGGGGTCGTGTCGTCGGTCGTGTCACCAGCCGCGTCACCGGCCTCGGCGCGGGCCTCCGCCTGCTTGGACAGGCCGCGGAGCATGACCCCCGCGATCAGGTTGAAGGCCGCGAACCCGGCGATCAGCCAGGCGAACCAGCCGGTGTCGCCCTCGGCAAAGCGCAGGAACGCGAAGACGGCCAGGATGGCACCCAGGACGATGTAGAGGATCGAGCGGCGGCGCAGCATCCGGGGGTCCATCTGCTGCAGTGCGGCAGCCCCGGCGCCGCCCGCCGCGGCCGGGTGCTCCGTGGTCTCGCCGGCGGTGACGGTCGACGGTGCGGCGGGGGTGAGGTGGGTCAGGTCATCGGGGCTCAGCCCCTCCTCCTCAATGAGTCCGTCGAAGGAGCGGCCGGTCTGCGGGTCGTAGGCCTCGTAGCCGGTCTCCGTGGCGACGATCCGCACGGCCCGCCGCACCTGGTCGAGGAAGTGCGCCCGGTCCTCGCGGGCACGCACCGGGAAGGACACCGAGGCCGAGCGGTCGTAGAGCTCGACCTGCAGACCGCTCTCGGACGCGGTGAGCTCGCCGAAGACGTCACCGTCGGTCTCCTCCGCGACCCAGACCTCGACCGGCTCGGTGAGGTGCTCCCGCAGCCGGGCCTCGATCCGGCGGAACGCGGCCACGCCCGCCTGGAGGGCCGCCTCGTCCACCGGAGGGCCGTCCTGCTCGTCGGCAGCGACGACGTCGGCCCAGCTCTGGCCGGGCGTGCGCGGGTAGAGGGTGATGTCGTACGTCATGCCCCCATCCTGCCCGGGCAGTGGGCAAACACCCGAAACGGCGCCGCCCGCTGTCAGCTCGGTGCATGAGGTCGGTGCTCTCGCGTCCCGACGACGGGAGTGCCCCGAGCCTGTCGCGGGCCCGGTCGGACTGTCATGATCTGTCCATGCGCAATGTGCTCGGCGGTGAGCTGCAGGAGTGCGGCATCGACCCGATGACAGGGTTCACCCGGTCGGGCCGGTGCGAGGTCACGCCGGACGACCTAGGGGTGCACGGCGTATGTGCGGTGATGACCGAGGATTTCCTGCAGCACCAGTTGGGGGTCGGCAACGACCTGGTGACCCCCCGGCCCATGTGGTCCTTCCCGGGGCTGCGGGCCGGTGATCGGTGGTGCGTCGTCGCGGTGCGATGGCTGCAGGCGCAGCGGGCGGGCTGCGGGGCGCCGGTGGTGCTGGCCAGCACCCACGAGTCGGTGCTTGAAGTGGTGCCGTTGACGCTGCTGCAGCAGCACGCCGTCGACGTGCCCGACGACGTCTCCGGTCTGACCCACGGCTGAGCCTGGCGACCTGACCCGCAGGAGCCGCGCCTACCATCGCCGGGTGCTGCGCATCGCGACCTTCAACGTCAACGGGATCAGGGCCGCCGAGCGTCGGGGGTTCGGCGCCTGGCTGCACGGGTGTGCGCCCGACGTCGCCGCCCTGCAGGAGGTGCGCTGCCCGGCGGATGCGCTGCCCGCTGACGTCTTCGGCGACCACCACCTGACCTATGACCCCGGCACGATCCCGGGCCGCAACGGCGTCGCCGTGCTGACCCGTCAGGCCCCGGCGGCGGTGCGCACCTGGGGTGCCCCGGTCCTGGTGCGCCGGCCCGGGACAGCGGCCACCGACCTGAGCGAGGCGGGGGACGGCATACCCCTGGCCCGTGGCCTGTCGCGGTTCGTGCCCGAGGGCCGCTACGTCGAGGTGGACCTGGCCGACGAGCCGGTGACGGTGGCCAGCCTCTACCTGCCCAAGGGCGGGTTGCCTGCCCACCTGCAGGTGGCGGGCCGGATGCGGGAGGCACCGGACGGCGGTGCCAGGTATGCCCGCAAGATGG
Organism: Ornithinimicrobium pratense; assembly: GCF_008843165.1. Taxonomy (NCBI): domain Bacteria; kingdom Bacillati; phylum Actinomycetota; class Actinomycetes; order Micrococcales; family Ornithinimicrobiaceae; genus Ornithinimicrobium; species Ornithinimicrobium pratense. The sequence continues at coordinate 75,430 of NZ_CP044427.1, forward strand.
GCTTCCTGACCGCCTTCGCCCGTCAGCTGCACCGGACGCGCCGAGCAGCCCGTGCGCGGGGCCGGGAGTTCGTGCTGCTCGGGGACCTCAACGTCGCGCACACCGAGCTGGACGTCGCGCACTGGCGGCGCCACCAGCGCTCGGAGGGCTTCCTGCCCGAGGAGCGGGCCTGGATGGGAGACCAGCTCTCCGCCCGCACCCTCGTCGACGTCGTCCGGCTGCTGCACCCAGACACCCCCGGGCCGTGGTCGTGGTGGAGCTGGCTGGGGCGCACCTTCGAGCGGGACGAGGGCTGGCGGATCGACTACCACCTGGCCACCCCGGGGCTGGCCCGGCGGGCGAGGACGGCGCACGTCCACCGCCAGGGCCAGGACGGCGTCCGGGTCAGCGACCACGGGGCAGTCGTCGTCGACTACGGCCCCTGAGGGCCCAGCAAGACCTGACAAACGGCCTCGTGTTGCCGGGTGAGCCTCGGGCAGGCACCGTGGGGGCATGAGCGATCAGTCTTTTGACGACCAGTCCGAGCAGACCCGGGACGACGGGTTCGGCATCATGGACCGCACCGCCGAGCAGCAGGAGACCGCGGAGGTCAACCTGGATGAGCCCAGCTCGACCGATGACGTGCCGTGGAGCCCCCCGGACCGCATGCCGATCCACTCGGAGTTCGGGGACGAGCCCGAGGAGGAGACCATCGACCAGCGGATCGCCCAGGAGCTGCCGGAGGACGGCACCGCCTATGGCGCGCCGGAGCCGGAGGGGATCCTCGGTGGTGCCGACGACCTGAGCGGCGAGGGCGTGGACGGCACGGGCCCGGCCCCGGACCAGATGCTGGGCGGCGACGACCCCGATGCCATCCCGGCCGAGGACGACGTCCTCGACGGCCCGGTCTGAGACCGCGTCGTGTCGGCCAGGCGCACCGGCGCGGGACGGTCCGCGCTGGTGGAGGCCCTGGTGACGGGGTGGTTGTGACGGCATCGATGCGGTACGCTCGGCAAGGTTAGACAAGGTATGGACAGCAAGCGGGGTGAGCCACGCAGGGCCGCTCCGGCCGGCCTGAGCCACCAGCAGGACGGGAGCAGGGACCAGGTGAGCGTGACCCAGACCGACCAGGTGGTCCTCGTCGCCGAGGACGGGACTCCTCTCGGCGCCGCCCCACGGACCAGCGTGCACACCGGGGACACCCCGCTGCACCAGGCGTTCTCCCTCTACCTCTTCGACGAACAGGGCCGGGTGCTCATCACCCGGCGGGCGCTCGGCAAGCTCACCTGGCCAGGGGTGTGGAGCAATGCCTGCTGCGGCCATCCCCGGCCCGGGGAGGAGCTCGGTGTCGCGGTCCGTCGCCGGCTGGGCGAGGAGCTGGGCGTGCAGGTGGAGGACCTGCAGCTCGTGCTGCCCGACTTCCGCTACCGGGCCGTCGACGCCAGCGGGATCGTCGAGCATGAGCTGTGCCCCGTCCTGGTAGGGCGGGCCGCGGGCGAGCTACGCCCGGACCCTGATGAGGTCAGCGAGCACGCCTGGGTGTCCTGGACCGACCTGGTGAGTGCGATCCGCGCCACACCCGCGGTCTACAGCCCGTGGTCGGCCCTGCAGGTGCCACTCCTGGCGGACGAGCAAGAGCGGCTGCCGCTCGCCAGGCGTGCGGGCGGTGTCCGGGCGGGCGGTGTCAACGGCATGCCGGGTCCCGAGGCCGCGGCCGTCCCGGCCTCGGCGACCCTGTCGGCCGTCGACGCGCTGCTGAGCTCGGAGCTGACCTGGATGCGCCAGGTCTGGGGGGCGATCGCCCCCGCGGGCGAGCCCGACGTCCTCGGCGGTGACCCGGGGGACCTGCCCGAGTGGCTGCATACCCTCCTGGTGGGGCAGGGCAAGCGGCTGCGTCCACAGATGTGCCACTGGGGCTTCGTCGCCAGCGGGGGCCAGCTGGACACCCGCGGCCACGACGACGTCGTGCGGGTGGCGGCGGCTCTGGAGACGCTGCACCTGTTTGCGATGCTGCACGACGACGTGATGGACCAGTCGGGCGAACGCCGCGGACGCCCCTCTGCCCACGTCGTCGCGGACCGACGGCACCGGGCGGCCGGTGGTCACGGCGACCCCTTGCGGTTCGGGGAGAACATCGCCCTGCTGCTCGGTGACCTTGCCCACAGCGAGGCTGACCGGCTCGTGCACACGCTGCCCTCGGTGATGCGCGACTACTGGTACGAGCTGAACCTTGAGCTCATCGTGGGCCAGCGCGCCGACCTCACCGGGGCGGCCGCCCGCCGCACCGACCTCGCCCACGCCGAGGCGGTTGCGGCGCTGAAGTCGGGCGCCTACACGATCGAGCGGCCCCTGCAGCTGGGTGCACTGGCGGCCGGCGCGACCCCGCAGCAGCGGGAGGAGCTGGGCCGCTTCGGCTGGCACCTGGGCAGGGCTTTTGCGTGGCGCGACGACGTGCTCGGCGTATGGGGTGACCACGCCGTCACCGGCAAGCCGTCTGGGGACGACCTGCGCGAGGGCAAGTCGACGCTGATCTGGGTCCTGGGCAACGAGCACCTGCAGGGGGAGGCCGCCGCCGCCATGGAGCGGGTGGGGACCCCGGAGGCGCGGGAGTCGGACGTGCCGCTGATGCAGCAGGCTCTGGAGGAAGCAGGTGTGCGGGAGGAGGTCGAGGTCCGCATCATCGCCGAGATCGCCGCGGCGGAGGCCGCGCTGGTCGGCTCCTCGCTGACCCCCGAAGGGGTGGCCGGCCTGCGCGAGACGGCGCGTCTGGTGGCCTGGAGGTCTTCATGAGCCACGTCGTGGTCATCGGGGCCGGCTTGTCCGGGCTCGCGGCGGCGTGCCACCTCATCGGTGCCGGCCACCGGGTCACCGTGCTGGAGCGCGATGACGTCCCCGGCGGGCGCGCTGGACGTCTGGAGCGCGGGGGCTTCACCTTCGACACCGGTCCGACCGTGCTGACCATGCCGGACCTCATCGACCGGCCGCTGCGGGCTGCTGGCTCCAGCCTGGAGGAGCGCCTGGAGCTGCAGCTGCTCGACCCGGCCTACCACGCCTTCTACGCCGACGGCTCGGAGTTGACCGTGCGGCACGGCCACGAGGCGATGCGGGCCGAGATCGAGCGGGAGTGCGGCAGCGCGGACGCCGCGGCCTTCGACGACTTCGTGGTCTGGCTGCGCAAGCTCTACGAGGCCGAGATGCCGCACTTCATCGACCGGAACTTCGACAGCCCTGCCGACCTGCTCGCGCGGCCCCGCGCTGCGGCGCAGCTGATCGCGATGGGTGGGTTCGGCCGGCTGGGACCGACGATCCGCAAGCGCTTCCAGGACGACCGGCTGCACCGGCTCTTCTCCTTCCAGGCGATGTATGCCGGGCTGGCCCCGGACGAGGCGCTGGCCATCTACGCGGTCATCACCTACATGGACTCCATCGAGGGGGTCTACTTCCCCCGCGGCGGGATGCGCGCGGTGCCCGAGGCGCTGGCCGGCGCCGCGAGCGACGCCGGCGCCGAGATCCGCTACGGCACCACGGTCACCGAGCTCCTGCGGGACGGGCAGGGCCGGCGCCGAGGCCTGCCAGGCCGTCGAACCGGAGGCCGGGTCCGGGGTGTGGTGACCCAGGACGGCGAGGCGATCGCCGCGGACGCCGTGGTCTGCACGCTCGACCTGCCGACCGCCTATGAGCAGCTGCTGCCCGACCTGGGGGCCCCGCGGGCGGTGAACGGGGTGCTGGGCGGCAACTACTCCCCCTCGGCGGTCGTCTGGCACGTGGGCGCGCGCGGCGTCCCTCAGGGCAAGGCCCACCACAACATCCACTTCGGCCACGAGTGGGCTGGTGCCTTCGAGGACCTGATGAAGCGTGGCACCCTCATGGGCGACCCGTCGAGGCTGGTCACCGTGCACTCCCTCGACGACGAGGAGGCGGCGCCCGAGGGGCACAGCACCCTCTACGTCCTGGAGCCGGTGCCCAACCTCGACGTTGGCAAGATCGACTGGGAGCGGGAGCGGGGACCGATGCGCGAGCGGCTGCTCGGCTTCCTCGAGAGCGCCGGTTATCCGACCGATATCCTCGAGGAGGAGCTGGTCACGCCCCTGGAGTGGCAGAGTATGGGGATGGCAGCCGGGACCCCGTTCGCGCTGGCCCACACCTTCCCCCAGACCGGGCCGTTCCGCCCCTCCAACGTGGACCGGCGGGTGCCGGGGCTGGTGTTCGCCGGGTCGGGGACGGTGCCGGGTGTCGGGGTGCCGATGGTGCTGCCGTCGGGCCGGCTCGCCGCGCTGCGGGTCCAGGAGATGTTGGGATGAGCCTGACCGGGTCCGGCTCCGCGGGCTCTGCCCACCGCCCGTCGGACCCGCTGCTGGTCAAGGGCTACCAGCGCTGCGCCGAGCTCACCCGTCAGCACGGCACCACCTACTACTGGGGTGCCCTGCTGCTGCCGCCCGAGCAACGCGTGGACGTGTACGCCGTCTACGCCCTGTGCCGGCTGGCCGACGACATCGTCGACGAGCCGGAGAAGGTCGACCTGGCGGTGCCCATGCACGACGACCCCGCGGTCCGGCTGCGCCTGTTCGAGCAGGCCTTCACCGAGGCGCTCGCGGCTGGCGGCTGCGACGAGCCGGTGATGGCCGCCGTCGTCGACTCGCTGCGGCGCCGCGGCACCGACCCGGCGTGCTTCGACCGGTTCTTCCGGGCGATGGAGCTGGACCTGACGCGGGAGACTTGGGCCTCGTGGGAGGAGCTGCGCGCCGGCTACATGGAGGGCTCGGCCGCGGTCATCGGCGAGATGATGCTGCCCGTGCTGGAGCCGCATACCCCTCTGGCCCAGGGGCCGGCCCGCTCCCTGGGCCTGGCCTTCCAGCTGACGAACTTCTTGCGGGACGTGGGCGAGGACCTCGACCGGGGCCGGGTGTATCTGCCGCAGGAGGACCTGGACCGGCACGGCACTGACCCGTGGGAGCGCACGGTGACGCCGCAGTGGCGGGCGATGATGGCCGAGCAGATCGAGCGTAACCGGGCTCTCTACCGGGATGCTGCGCGCGGGGTCGGGATGCTGCCCAAGCCCAGCGCCCGGTGCGTGGCGACCGCCCTGCGCATGTACTCGCTGATCCTGCGGCGGATCGAGGAGGCGGACTACGACGTCTTCTCCGAACGGCGGCGGGTCCCCCGGCGCACCAAGGTCGCCATCCTCAGTGACGTCCTCCTGCGGGGGCCCTCGCGCAACCTGGTCCGCCGGTGATGCCAACCCTGCCCCACCCGCACCTCATCGCGCTTCGACTGGCGGCAACCGTGCTGCTGAGCGCGGTCATCGGCCAGGCCGGCTGGGCGGCGGCGATGCTGGGCGGCGAGTCGCGCTATGCCCGGTTCCACGAGGTGGGGGCCTGGGTGACGTTGACGGTCGCCGTGCTCAGCGCCCTGACGTATGTCCTGCTGCGCCGCTCCGCCGGGCCGGTCAACCTCTGGCTGGCCGTGGGCCTCACCGTCGCCATCGCGGTGCAGATCAGTCTTGGGGAGACGGGCCAGCGGGCCCTGCACATCTTCGTAGGGGTGCTCATCGCCATGCTCGCCACCGCCCTGACCTCGTGGACATACCGGCACAAGATGCCCGAGACCGATGGGACCGCAGGCGGTCCGATCGAGGTGCGCAGCTAGTTCCTTGGAGCGCGCTGCTGGGCGCTGCTGGGCGGTGCCCCGGTTGGGGTGTCCGGCGGGCGGGGCCTGGCATCGATGGGGTCACTGTTCTTGGTCGTCGGGGGTGTCTTGGGTGGGGATGTTGAGGAGGTCTTGGACGGTGGGGGTTTCGGGGTGGGGGCCGGTGCGGGTGTGGCCGGTGTCGGGGTGGGTGTGGGTGAGCTGGACCCAGGCTTCGTCGCGGAGGGTGGTGCGGTCGCCTGCTCGGTGGAGGTGTTGTTGGTGTTGGGTCTCGTGGGCGTAGACGGCGTGGGAGGCGAGGTCTCGGCGTTGGTCGAGGTCTTCGGGGTGGGTGGTGTGCAGGTATTGGTTGTAGTCGTGGACTCGGGTGGAGCGGTGTTGGTTGAGCAGGGTGGTGAAGGTCAGGTCCCGGCGGGTGCCGATGGTGATCTGCCAGTGGCCGAGGGTTTTGTGGTGGTGGGTGCGTTTGTCGAGGGCGGCGAGGTTGGTCTCGGTGGTGGTGCCGCCGGGGGTGGCGTAGGGGGTGACGTGGTCGATCTGTAGGGCTTGGCCGGTGAGGCGGGAGCCGGGGGCGCGGGAGTACAGGTCGGCGGCCAGGACCTGGCGGCGCAGGTCGGTGTCGGGCCGGTAGGTGGTGATGGTGCGTTCGATGAGGCGCCCGTCGGCGGGGTCGGTCAGCAACCGGTGCAGCGTCGTGCCGGGTAGCAGGACCAGCTCTCGGGCGTGCCCGGGGGTGAGGAACATGGGGTGGGAACCGATCAGCTCCCCGACCAGGCCCCGACCCGGCGGCTCCCGATCCAACAACGGCGAGTGAGCAGATCCGCGCTCCGGTAGGGGCTCACGCCCGGGCAGGGGTTCGCGATCTGGTGCTGGTGCTGGCGCTGCTTCGTCTGGTGGTTCTTGGCCTGCCGGTTGATTCTCCGGTGGTGGCCCGTCGTCGGGTGGGGTGGCCCATGGTGGAGGACTGCTGCCGCCGCGGTTGGCGTGGCCCCACGGGGTCACCGGGTTCGCATCGTCAGGCTGGAGATCGTGCAGCAGGTCCGTGCCGTCCGTGCAGTCTGTGCTGCTGGTGCAGCCCTCACCGTCCGTGCTGGCGCCGCTGGTGTCGTCGGTGCCGGTGCCGGTGCCGGTGCCGGTGCCGGTGTTGGGGTGGCTGGTGGTGGGGTGGATGTGTTGGGCGCAGGCGGGGCAGAGGGGTAGCCCGGTTTTGAGGGCGTCGACGGGGATGATGATCTGGGCGTGGATCTTGGGTTGGCCGTGCACGACGGCGATGAGCTCGGCCAGGCGTTCGGGGGTCAGGACCTCATCCAGCACCTCATCCACAGCGTCCACGTCGATGTTGGGCAGGTTCAGGGTGCCGTGCAGGTGCAGGGCGGCGGCGATGTCGAACCGTAACTGGGACAGGGTCCGGTCTTCCCCGGCCGCGCGTAGGGCCCGGGCGGCGGTGTCGAGGCGGTGGCGGATGCCGGCGATGGTGACGGCCGGTCCGGTCAGGGTCAGGGTGGCGGTGCCGTCATCGTGCAGGCGGACCTGGACGCGGCGGTTGGCGTAGGCACGACGCCGCCGGGAAGCATCAGCGTCGGGGTCTTGGCCGGTGCAGGCGGTGATCTCCCGCGCCAACGCCGCCTGGTAGGGGTGGTGCGCCCACACCGTGTCCGTGTCGAGCTCACCGTCGGGGTCGAACCGTTCCGCACACGCCAGGGCCGGGTCGGTCCCGAACAGGGCATAGGCCACCAGTAGCCGCTGGTCGGACGTGAGGCGAGCAGCATGAGTGCGTTCCCAGAACGTCTTGACCTGCACCCAACGGGTCTGCCCGCGACGTAGCGCGCCCAGCAGCATCGAACGGAGCTCGCCGCCGGTGGTGGCGACAGCGAGCAGGGTCTGGGCCTCAGCGGTGCTGGTGCCAGTGGCCAGTTCCAGCTCCATCACCGCCACGTCCCGCACGGCAGCGTCCACGCTGCGGCGGGTCGCCGGGGACAGCGTCACACCGGTGAGACCGCGCCGGTCCAGGACCCGGGCCCGGCACTCACCCAGCACTTCCGCAGCCGCTTGCAGCAGGTCTGCTTCCACCACGCTGCGGGCCCGGGCAGCAGCATCCACCGCCACCACCGACTCATGCGCCCCCACCACCGCCTCGGTCCCAGCGACGGCGTCGGTGTCGGCGTCGGTGGCCGGGGCCTCGAGCTCGACCTGGATCCTGACCCACGCCGGGGCAGGGGTGGCCACCCGCAACCCGAACCGGGCCCGCCGCTCCGCCAACGCCGCCAGGCCAGACGCGGTCAGGTCACCCAGGTCACTCAGCTGGGCGTAGTCGACCAGCCGCTGCTCCAACGCCGAGCACCCCTCCGGCTGCCCAGGCTGTGCCGTTGCCTGTGGTGTGTCCATCGCGTCCCCCTCCCCGGCGACCATGGCTTCGTCCTACACACCATACTAGCACAAGTGTTCGATGAAAGGAAGGGTTGTGGACGAGCCTTGTGGGTGACTTACGGCCCCAGGCATCTCGCGCCTAAGACGACCCGAACTGGGGAACCGCCGGCACCGCTCGGGTGCGGCTCAGGTGCGGCTCAGGTGCGGCTCGCCGCCGTGTCGCGTCGACGATCAGCAGAGGGCGGCGCGCCTCAACCCGTAGACGACGGCTCCGTCAGCTGGAGCTCCAGACCCCGCAGGGTGTAGCCCTCGATGAGGTCGTCCCAGCCCAGCTCGGGCTCCCGCACCACCTGGGGCCGCGTGGACAGCAGCGCGTGCAGCAGGACGTCGGACTCCAGCATCGCGAGCGGCTGACCGGGGCACTTGTGCTCGCCGTCACCGAAGGCCAGACCGGCCGGGTTGACGCCGGTCGGCAGCTGCCGGCCGGGGCACAGGTCAAGCGGGTCCGGGCCGACGACATCGGGGTCGACGTTGGCCGAGCGGATGCACACGTCGATGAGATCCCCGGGGACTACGACGTCAGCGGGCTGCCCCTCGTGCCCCCCGATCGGGACCTCCATCTGCGCCCGCCGGTAGAGGTGACCGACGACCGGCTCCAGCCGGATGATCTCGTGCAGGATCGCCATCCGAGTGGCCTCCTCACCGGACAGGTAGGTCTCCAACAGCTCCTCGTCGGCCAGCAGGTGCCAGGCCGCAATCGTGATGAACTCCCTGGTCGTCACCATGCCCGCGGTGCCGTAGGTGACGCACTCGACCAGGATGTCGGTGTTGCTGTACCCCTCGGCGATGAGGTGGCTGATGATGTCCTCGCGCGGCTGTCGGCGCCGCGAGCGCACGGCCGGCCGCACGTCGTGCCACCAGAACCGGATCACCGGGAGCAGCCCGTTGACCGCCGCAGAGGCCCACTGCCGCCCGCTCCGGCCCAGGTCCGCACGGGTGATGTCGAAGGGCGGCTGGTTGAAGAAGGTGACCAGCCGCCGCGCCATGCGCGGCACTGAGGACTCGGTGAGGCCGACCACCTTGGCGGTCACCTCGACCGTGTAGTCCAGCGCCAGGTCGTCCAGCCGGCAGCTCCCGGCCCGGGTCGCCTCGCCGAGCAGCCGGTCCGCCGACGCCTGCATCAGCCCGGGATAGCGGTCCTGGACCACCTTGGGCGCCAGGAAGCGCGCCACCTTACGCCGCTGATCGTCGTGCAACGGCCCGTCCGAGACGAGGATGGGGTGCAGCTTGAGCCGCTGGGGGATCTTCTCGGCGGTGAAGCCGGCCTGGGTGGTGGCGTGGCGGGCGCGCAGCACCTGCCGGGCCTCGCGCAGCCCGCGGACCCGCCAGATTGCGCTCACCCCGCTGCCGCCGTCCGGGTCCTCACGCTCCAGGGTCGGGGTGCTCGGCTCGCCCGGGCGGACGGCCCGCCGCCGGTCGGTCATCGGCCGGGCTGGATGGCCTGCGGAGCCTGAGCAACTCGCCTCCCGGCACCCGACCAGACCGGTATGCGGCCACGCACCGCGCGCCCCAGCCTGGCCACGGCCGAGCGGGGCCGGCGCAGGATGCCCTCGAGGGGCACCGTCCAGATGTCCTCGCCCCGGACCCCCCAGCCGGCCAGCAACTGGTTGGCAGCCAGCACGCCGGTCACGGCGGCCCGCTCCATGAGCGCGATCGGCCAGTCGACCCTCAGCCCGTCGCCGGCGAGCACCAGACCGGGGTAGGGGGTGTCGACCGTCAGCCGCTCCCGCCAGGGGCCGGTGCCGACCAGGCCGCAGTCGTCGTCGACGAGCAGCTCCTCGTGCACCACACCCAGGCCTGCGGTCTCCGGGTAGACGTTGTGCATCGCGGTCATCAGCCGTTCCCGCAGGCGCCTGAGGTTGAGTCCGTGCGGGCTGTCCCCCGCCAGGTCGGCGTCACGGGTGGGGTCGGCCGCATAGGCGTGCAGCTCCACCACCGATCCGCCGTGCTCGTCGGCCCAGCTCGCCGCCCCGTCCTCGAACCGTTCCAGCACGGTGACGTTGTCGAGGATGTCGTAGCCGCTGGTGCCGAGGAAGGCCTCCCGGTCCGGGGTCACCTTCCCGTCCAGCCATAGGCGCAGCACCGCGAACGGCGGTGCGTTGCTCCCCGCCTGCGCCCGGCGGTGCCAGTCCTGCTGGGCGGAGTTCTTGGCGGACAGGTCGGCCGTCAGCGATCGGGTCGCCCGTGGGTCGGTCGCCAGCACGACCGCATCCGCGAGGAGCACGTCCTCGCCGCCCCCGTCCCCCTCGCCCGGCTCGGTCCGCGGGCCGGGCTCGGTGCGCACTAGCCATACCCCGTCCTCGTCCTGCGTGAGCGAGCCGACCCGCTCCCCCAGGCGGACGTCGACGCCCAGCCCGGTCAGGTAGCGACCCAGCGGCGCCCACAGGGCGGTGTCGTAGTCGTCGTCGGGGACGTCGAAGAGCAGCCCCTCGGAACTGCCCGTGAAATAGGTGTGGAACATCCCCACCAGCTCCCCGGCACCGAACTCGCTGGGGTGGGCGAAGAAGGAACGGGCGAAGACCTCCAGCGCCAGGTGGCGGGCGCCGTCGGGGAACCGCAGTCGGTCCAGGAAGTCCTGCGCGGACTCACCGTCATAGCGCTCGTGGCTGGCGGGGTAGGAGACGTCGATGAGCTCCAGCGCGCTCGGCAGGTGCACCGCGGGCAGGGCCGAGACCGGGAAGGTAGGGCTGCGCAGGACGAAGGCCGCCAGGTTGGCCGGTGGGGTCACGGGCAGGGCGGCGAAGGAGTCGGTGAGCCCGTCCCCGCGGCGCAGGGGGTAGTCGGGCACCGGCACCAGCCGGGACAGCGTTGGGTCCGCGCGGCGCAGCAGGGAGCGCAGCGTGTAGTACTGCCGGAAGAAGGCGTGGAAGCCGCGACTCATCGTGCGGCCGTCGCCCAGCGACCACGCCCGGACCCGTCCGCCCAGCTGCTCGCACGCCTCGACGAGGGTGACCTGCACGCCGCGCTCGGCGAGCACGGCCGCGGAGGCCAGCCCGGCGATGCCACCGCCGACCACGACAACGTGCCGCGCCTCGGTCAGGCGTGCGGCACCGGGGGCGGCGGGGTGACGGACTGCGCCGCGGTCACGGCCGGGGGGAACGGTGCGGGCCATGGTGGTCCTCTGCTTCGATGGAGTGGGCGTGTCGGGCGGCCGGGTCAGTCCGGGCGGCGGGCCAGGACGGTGTGCAGGATCCCGCGCTGCCAGCCGCGGGCGGTGCTCCACGTCTGCTCGGTCAGCCCGGCCCGGTCCAGGCGGGCGGAGAGCTCGAGGGTGCTGTCGTTGGCCAGCACGCTGCGCCACAGATAGCGGTAGATCGCCGGGTTGCCGCGCAGCACCACCGCCAGCGGCAGCACCACGCCCCAGCAGACGAGGGTCCACACCGTGCTCGCCACACCGTCGCCTTTGACGTGGTAGTCCTGCAGCGCCACCCAGCCGCCGGGGCGCACCTGGTCGTGGATGGCGGCCACCGTGGCATCGCGCTGGTCCTCCGGCACGTTCCTCATCAGGTATGCCGCGAACGCCCCGTCGGCAGGCCCGTCCAGCTGCTCGCTCGCGACCTGGGGCAGGTCCTGGGCGTAGGCCTGCACGAACCGGACCCCCGCCGGCCAGTCCTTGCCGCGCGCCTGCTCCAGCATCCCGGGGGAGGCGTCCAGACCGACGACTGTGGCGTCCGGCCCGGCCGCGTCGACGAGTGCCTGCGTGGACAACCCGGAGCCGCAGCCCAGGTCCCAGAGGCGCAGCGGAGCCGAGGACCCCCGCAGCCTCGTCACCAGCGCCGTGGCCGCGTTGCGCAGCGCCCCGTGATAGCCGGGGTTCAGCCTCGTCAGCACGTCGTAGCGTCCGGCGGCGCGGTCGAACTGCTGGGCAAGCTGCATACCGAGCAGCCTAGTAGGGCCGGGGGGATAACCCCGGCGCAGAACGGGGTGAAGCCCCCCCGCTCGGCCCCGGCCGGGGGAGTTAATGTGAGAGGTGTGACGAGCACCCCCGCGCTGGAGGCGACCGGCCTGGTTCACCATTTCGGATCCTTGATCGCGGTGGACGAGGTGAGCCTGCGGATTGAGCCCGGTGAGACCGTCGGCCTACTCGGACCGAACGGGGCCGGCAAGACGACGACGATCTCGATGATGGCCGGGCTGCTCACACCGGACGCGGGCAGCGTCCGGGTCGCCGGCCGCTCCATGCTCAAGGAGCCGATGCAGGCCAAGCGCCACCTGGGGCTGGTGCCCCAGGAGCTGGCGATCTACCCCGAGATCTCCGCGCGTGACAACCTGCGTTTCTTCGGCCGTCTGCAGGGTCTGCGCGGCACGGACCTCAGCCGCAGGGTCACCGAGGTGCTGGAGCTGGTGGGCCTGCAGGACCGGGCCAAGGGGCCGGCCAAGGAGTTCTCGGGCGGGATGAAGCGTCGGCTTAACATCGGGATCGGGCTGCTGCACCGGCCGACCCTGCTCATCCTCGACGAACCCACGGTCGGGGTGGACCCGCAGTCGCGCAACGCCATCCTGGAGTCGGTGGAGGCCCTGACCGAGGAGGGCATGGCGGTGCTCTACACGACCCACTACATGGAGGAGGCGCAGCGGCTGTGTGACCGGATCGCGATCATGGACGCGGGCCGGGTGCAGGCGGAGGGCACCCGCGAGGAGCTGGTGTCCTTGACCGGGGGCGCCGACACCATCACGCTCACGGGAGCCGGTGAGGTCGCGGAGGCCGAGACGGCCGTCGCCGCGCTGCCACAGGTGCAGCAGGTCGTCCGCGACGGCTTCTGCCTGCACCTGACGGTGCGGGGTGCGGCCGCGGTGGTCACCCAGGTGGTGACCGCCGCGACCCGGGCCGGGATGGAGCTGGAAGATGTCCAGATCAGTCGCCCGGACCTGGAGTCAGTCTTCCTGCACCTGACCGGCAAGGCGCTGAGGGACTGATGGTGGCCCGGGCCCTGCTGACCCTGGTCGCGCACGACGTGCGCCAGCACCTGCGCGACCGCTCGATGCTGCTCTTCGCGCTGGTCATCCCCTTAGCCCTGGCCTTCGTCTTCTCCCTGGCCTTCGCGGGGCTGGACGATGTCGAGCTCGACCCCGTGACTGTGGCGGTGGCCGCGCCCGAGGGTGACGAGCCGGCGGCGGCGGTGACGGGGACGCTGCAGGCCCTGCCCGAGCAGGCCCTGCCGGTGACGGTGCTGACCGCTGTGGCCGAGGAGGTGCCGGCCCTGGTGGAGGCCGGCGAGGCAGGGGTCGGTGTCGTCCTTCCGGAGGGCTTCGGGGCCGCGATGTCCGGCGGCGCGACGCCAGGCTCCGACGTCATCGTCCGGGTCGGCCCGGACGCCGGCCTGTCCGGCGACGTGGTCGCCGACATCGTCCGCTCCACCGTCGCGCAGATGGACGCCGACGCGGCAGCGCTTGCGGCCACAGCCGAACGGGCCGACCTGTCCGAGCAGGAGCTGGGCGCACTCGCCCAAGAGCTGGGTCAGTCACGACCCGAGCTGGCCTGGACGAGCAGCCAGGTCAGGGGTGAGAGCCTGTCGCTCACCTCCGGCATCGTCTCCGGGCAAGCCGGAATGTTCCTGTTCTTCACCGTCGGCTTCATCGTGCTCACCCTGCTGACCGAGCGCGAGTGGGGGATCCTGGGGCGGTTGCGTTCGCTGCCCCTGCCGCGGTGGCTGGTGCCCGCGGCCAAGGCCGTGGTCGCCGTGCTGCTGGGCGTGGCTTCGACCAGCACCATCTTGCTGGCGGGGACAGCCCTGCTCGACGGCGTTCACTTCGGCTCCTGGTGGGTCGTGCTCCCGCTCGTCGTCGCGGTCGTCGTCGCCGCCACCTCAGTGATGTTCATCATCCTCAAGGTCGCCCGCACCCCCGAGCAGGCCAGCCTGGCGCTGTCGGTCATCGCGATCAGCCTCGGCGTCGCGGGGGGCAGCTTCTTCCGCCTGCCCGTCGACGGCTGGGTCGCCCAGGTGGTGCAGATCAACCCGGTCGCGGCCCTCGGGCGAGGGCTGGGCATCAGCGCCGGCGGCGGGGGCCTGGCCGACCTGACCCCGGTGCTGCTCACCCTGATCGCCTTCACCGCGGTGGCGCTGCTCGTCGCGCGGGTTCTCCCGAGCCGGAAGGATGCCCTGTGAGAGTCGTCCTCGCCCTGGCGGCGCTCGAGCTGCGCCGCTTCCTCTCCGACCGGTTCAACCTCTTCTTCGTCCTGGCCCTGCCGCTGATCCTGGTGGCGGTCCTCGGCCTGCAGTCCGGGCAGGGCCCGGTGGGCCGCGTCGCGCTCGGGGGCGAGGGCCCCGTGGCCGAGGACATCGGCGCCCAGCTCGGGGCGGTGGGGATGGAGGTCGACCGTCACCCTGGCCGCCAGGGGACCGTGCGGTCGGTGGGCGACGGCGCGGCCGACCTGGGCGTGGTCGTTGGCCTCGAGGACCCGTGGCAGGTGGAGCTGGTGTCCGTCGGCGAGCCCCACCCCGGTGTCGAGCTCATGGTCCGGGCCGCGGTCGACGAGGTCGCCGTCGGGGCGGCCCGGGTCGAGGCCCTGACCCGGGCGGGCGTGGACCCCGACGAGGCGGAGCAGGTGGCGGCCGGGCCGCCCGAGCGGGAGCCAGTCCGGGTGCGGGTCGAGAGTGACAACGCCCTCACCGAGGAGTTCGCCGACGTCGGCCGGTTCGAGGTGGGGGCCAGCGCGCAGATGCTCCTGTTCGTCTTCCTCAACACACTGGGTGCCTCCAGCGCGATGATCCAGGCCCGCCGCAGCGGAGCCGTTCGTCGCGGGCTCGCGGCGCCTGTGACCGCGGGCCAGACGGTCATCGGGCTGGCCCTGGGCCGTCTCGTCATCGCGCTCTTCCAGGCCGGGTGGATCATCGGCATGTCCAGCCTGCTCTTCGGCGTGGGCTGGGGGTCCATGTCCAGCGTCCTGGTCGTCGTGGCCCTCTTCGGGCTCATCGCCGCCGGCCTGGCGATGGTGGTGGGCGTGGTCATGGACGCCGAGGGTCCCGCCAGCGGGGTGACCGTTGGTGCCGGGATGATCCTGGCCGCCGTCGGCGGCTGCATGGTGCCCCTGGAGCTGTTCACCGACGGCCTGCGCCGGGTCGCCATGTTCACGCCGCACGCCTGGGCCTACGAGGCGCTGGCCGAGATCCAGCGCCGTGACGCGGGTGTCCTGGACGTGCTGCCGCAGCTGGCCGTGCTGGCTGGGATGGCCACGGTGGTGCTGGTGGCCGGGTCCGTCCTGCTGCGCCGCAGTCTGGTCAGGGCCATGTGAACCGGTGGACGTGCCCGGCCTCACCAGGACCCAGCACGAGCTGCGCGGCCACCGAGAGCTCACCGCGCCGCTCCTGACCGACCGGCGGGTCCCCCGGCTCGTCCAGCTCCACGGCCAACCCGGGCGACCCAGCAGCACCTGGCTCGCCGAGCGCCGCGACCGGGCGCTGCGGTGGCTCACCCACCCGCACCGCATGCCCCACGACGTGGTGGAGCGCGTCCGGGCCTTCGGGTGCGCGGACGGGCAGGTCGACCTGGTGCCCACCCACGGCGACCTGTCGCCCCGCAACTGGGTCGTCCACGACGGCGTCATCTCCTTCATCGACCTGGGCCGGGCCGACCTGCGCCCGCGGGCGACCGACCTGTTCCGGCTGCAGGACCGGTCCTGGCGGGGCCGGCCCGACCTGGAGCGGGCCTTCTTCACCGGGTATGGCGCAGACCCGCGGGACGTGTGGTGGTGGCCCAGCCTCGTGCTCGCCGAGCACATCGGCACGGCCGTCTGGGCCCACCAGGTCGGGGACGAGGCGTTCGAGGCCAAGGGCCTGCGCGGCCTGCGCGAGGTCTTCCCCGCCGGTCCCTGAGCCGACGTCCTCCCCGCCCTTGCCAGGCCGGGCAGGTCAGGAGCACGATGCACGTAGGCCCGGTGGGCGGGTCGTGGCGAGGAAAGGGGGCCATGATGGCCCGGCTCGTGTTCGGGATGAACCAGTCCCTGGACGGATACGTCGACCACACGGAGTTCGCGCCGGATTCCACATTGTTCCGGCACTTCGTCGATGAGGCCAGGGGGCAGACGGGTTCTCTCTACGGCCGCCGGACCTATGAGCTCATGCGCTACTGGGAGGAGGACGACCCGCGGTGGGGCACCGACGAGCAGGCCTTCGCCGCCGCCTGGCGGGCCCAACGCAAGTGGGTGGTCTCCAGGTCGCAGGCGCCGGTCGGTCCGGGCGCCGAGCTGCTCAAGGGCGACCTCGCGGACGGGGTTCGCCGGCTCAAGGCCGAGCACGAGGGGGAGATCGAGGTGGCCGGCCCCGTCCTGGCGGGCTTCCTGACCGATCTCGGCCTGATCGACGAGTACCGGATCTACCTGCACCCGGTGGTGCTGGGTGGCGGCGCGCCGTACTTCACCGGCCCCCGTCCGCCGCTGCGGCTGCAGGACCACCGCAGGGTGGGCCAGGACGTCGTGCGGCTGTCCTACGTGCCCGCCTGAGACTGTTGACCGGTGCTCACCGGCCCAGCGTGGCCCGGGCCAGCTCCAGCTGGGAACGCGGCGGCATCCGGGTGAACATCCCCCACATCGAGGCCGCCATGCCGCCCGCCCGGGCCTCGCGCGACCAGAAGGCCCGCTGCCGCGCCCCCGGCAGCCGCCCGAAGGCGTCGAAGAGGTCCAGGGTGCCCTCGACGTCCAGGCGCAGCAGGGCCCGCAGACCCGCCTCCCGCACGGCGTCGCTCGGGCCCAGCGGGTCGACCTGCCGGGGCACACGCCCCTGCACGATCCGCGCGGCCAGGGCGTCGGCGCTGAGCAACGAGTGGGTGACGGAGTAGCCGGTGACAATATTGCCCCCGCGCCCCGCGGTCCCCACCGCGAGGACGCCACCTGGCGGCTTGCGACCGCGGCCACGCATCGGGATCCGGACCACCTCCCGGGCGAGCGGCTCCTCGATCGCCGAGGCGCCCATCCCGCGCGCGAGCAGCCGGCGCCGCAGCCGGGCCTTCAACTCCTCGACCGGCAGGCCGGGAGCCGCGGCCAGGCAGGTCTCCTCCAGCAGGACCGTGCCGTCCCCGAGGGGTATGGCGTACAGGAAGGTGGCCGGCCCCCGTCCCCGCGTCGAACCGGGCGGCGCCCAGTCGGTGCGCCAGTCCATGATCAGCCCCTCGGCGCCGCCCAGGGCCGGCGCGGCCTCGGCCGCGGGCACGACGATCCCGTAGGCGGTCTGGGCGGGGGCAGGGTCCGTCGACCGCGGCCCCGCGGGCCGGGCGCCCCGTGCGTCGACGACCACGGCCGCCTCCCGGCGCAGGGCCACGACCTCCTCGTCGGTCAGCCGCTCGGCCCGCACCTGCGCCCCCTGCAGCGGCAGGGCGCGCTGGAGGGCGGCGTTGTCGAGCACGGCATACCGGCGCGGCAGCACGTGGTGGCCGTGCGCACGGATCTCCGGGCGCCGGATCAGGGAGCGGATCACCCCCGCGGGGGTATCACCGAGGTCCTCGGCCCACACGCCGTAGGTCGGTGTCCACACCGCCTGCGGTCGCGGGTCCACTGCCAGCACGGACGCGCCCCGGGCCACCAGCCGCGAGGCCAGCGCGCGTCCCGCCGGGCCCAGCCCGACGACGGCCACGTCGACCATGGCTCACCTCCTGCCCCAGACCCTATGCGGCCGGGTGGGCCGGACAGCTCAGCCCTGCGGCGGACCCCCGTCGACACCGTCCACCGCGACGGCGGCCCCGGCGAACTGGGCCCGGTGCAGGCGGGCGTAGGCGCCGTCGGCTGCGAGCAGCTCCTCGTGGCTGCCCTGCTCGACGATGCGCCCTTGCTCCATCACCAGGATGAGGTCCGCATCGCGAATGGTGGACAGCCGGTGGGCGATGACGAAGCTGGTGCGGTCGGCACGCAGCCGGGCCATCGCCTCCTGCACGAGCAGCTCGGTGCGGGTGTCGACCGAGCTGGTCGCTTCGTCCAGGATGAGCAGCGAGGGCTGGGCGACGAAGGCCCGGGCGATGGTGATGAGCTGGCGCTCGCCGGCCGAGACCGTGGAGCCCCCGTCGTCCAGCACCGTGTCGTAACCCTCGGGCAGGTGCTGCACGAAGCGGTCGACGTAGGCCGCCTCGGCCGCGGCCCGGACGTCCTCGCGCGAGGCGCCAGGCCGGCCGTAGGCGATGTTCTCGGCGATCGTCCCCTCGAACAGCCAGGTGTCCTGGAGCACCATGCCGACCCGGGAGCGCAGATCCTCGCGCGTCATCGTGGTGATGTCCCGGCCGTCCAGGGTGATCCGTCCGCCCTGCAGCTCGTAGAAGCGCAGGATGAGGTTGACCAGGGTGCTCTTCCCGGCACCGGTCGGCCCGACGATGGCCACCGTCTGGCCCGGCTCGGCGACCAGGGAGAGGTCCTCGATGAGCGGTTGCTCGCCGTAGGAGAAGGTCACGTCCGCAAAGACGATGCGGCCGCTGCCCGCCTGCCGCCCGGCCGGCTCGGCGTCCGCCGGGTCCGGCACCTGCCGCTGGGCGTCGAGCAGCTCGAAGACCCGCTCGGCGGAGGCCACCCCCGACTGCATGAGGTTGGCCATCGAGGCCACCTGGGTCACCGGCTGGGTGAACTGACGGGAGTACTGGATGAAGGCCTGCACGGAGCCGAGCGAGAGGGAGCCGGTGGTCACCCGCAGCCCGCCGACGACGGCGACCAGCACATACCCCAGGTTGCCGATGAGGAACATCGCCGGCATGATCACGCCGCTCATGAACTGGGCCCGCCAGGTCACGTCGTAGAGCTGGTCGTTGGTCTGCCGCATCGAGGCGGAGAGCTCCTGACGCCGCCCGAAGACGGTGACCAGCTCATGACCGGTGAAGGCCTCCTCGATCTGCCCGTTGAGCGTGCCGGTCCGGGCCCACTGGGCCTTGAAGAGCTTCTGGCTGCGACGGGCGATGAGGATCGTGACCAGCACCGAGACCGGGATGGTGGCCAGCGCGATCAGGGTCAAAATCGGACTGATCCACAGCATCATGGCCAGGATCGCGGCCACGGTGACCAGCGCGTTGAGCAGCTGCCCGAAGGTCTGCTGCAGGGTTTGCTGCAGGTTGTCCAGGTCGTTGGTGACCCGGGAGAGGATCTCCCCGCGCGGGCGGCCGTCGAAGTAGGCCAGCGGCAGCTGGTGCAGCTGGTCCTCGGCGTCGCTGCGCAGGTCGCGCACCGTCCACATCGAGATCCGGTTGACCAGCCGCGTGCTGACCCACATCAGCAACGCCGACCCGGCGTAGAGCGCGACCACCAGCAGCACCGTCCGACCGACGGCGCCGAGGTCGACACCCCGCCCAACCACCAGGTGGGGGGTGCCCTCGATCATCTCGGCAAAGGTCGACTGACCCTGGGCACGCAGCCCTTCCGCGGCCGCGTCGACACTGGTCCCCTCGGGGAAGGCCTCGCCGAGGCGGTTGCCCAGGTAGCCGGCGAAGATCACGTCGGTGGCCCGCCCCAGCACCCGTGGCCCGAGGGTCGAGAGCAGGACGGCACCCACGGTCAGCAGGACCGAGAGGGCGATCAGCATCCGGTATGGCCCCAGCCGGCCGAGCAGCCGCTTGGCCGAGCCGGCGAAGTCGCTGGGCTTCTCGACCGGCACCCCCATCCCGCCATGCCCGCCGGGCCGGGGACCGCGCGGACCACCGCCCGCCGCGTCGCCTGGAGGCCGGGTGGGAGCGCCCTGCTCGCCCTGTCCGCCCTGGGCCGTCCCTTCTTCTGGTTCCTGCCTGCTCATGCCGCCTCCCCGCCTCCGTGCTCCTGGGACCGGACGATCTCGGCATACGTCTGGTTGGTCTGGAGCAGCTCGCGGTGGGTGCCCAGACCGATGATCCGGCCGGCCTCCAGCACCACGATCTGGTCGGCGTCGACGATCGTGCTGATGCGCTGGGCGACCACAATCATCGTGGCGTCGCGGGTCGTGGGTGCCAGCGCGGCACGGAGGCGGGCATCGGTGGCCAGGTCGAGGGCAGAGAAGGAGTCGTCGAAGAGGTAGATGTCGGGCTGGGCGACGAGGGCCCGGGCGATGCACAGGCGCTGGCGCTGTCCGCCCGAGACGTTGGTGCCACCCTGCGCGATCGGGTGCTCCAGGCCGTCGTCGTAGGCGGCCACGAAATCCTGCGCCTGAGCGATGCGCAAGGCCCCCCAGAGCTGCTCATCAGTGGCGTCGGGGTTGCCGAAGCGCAGGTTGGAGGCGACGGTGCCGGAGAAGAGGTAGGGCCGCTGCGGCACCAGGCCGACTCGCGTCCACAGGTCCTCGGGGGCCAGGTCCCGCACGTCGACGCCGTCGACCCGCACGCTGCCTCTGCTGACATCGGCGAGGCGGGGGATGAGCCGCAGCAGCGTGGTCTTGCCCGAGCCGGTGCCGCCCACGATGGCCGTGGTGGTGCCCGGCCGGGCGGTGAAGGCGATGTCCTTCAGGACGGCCGCCTCGGCCCCGGGGTAGGTGAAGCCGACCCCCTCCAGCTCGACCGTGCCGGGTCGGCCGTCCGACGGCTGACCGGGGGTCGCGGGGACCTTCGGCGCGACAACGGTGGTGCGCGTGCCCAGGACCTCCTGGATCCGCCCGGCCGAGACCGCCGCCCTGGGCAACATCGTGGCCACCATCGTCGCCATCATGATCGACATGAGGATCTGCATGAGATAGCTGATGTAGGCGGTCAACGCCCCCACGTCCATCACGCCGGCCTGCACCCGCTGCGCGCCGAACCAGATCACGCCCACGCTGGAGAGGTTCATCACCAGCATCACCGTCGGGAACATCAGCGCCATCAGGTCCCCGACCGACAGGCCGATCCTGGTCAGCTCGGTGTTGGTCTTTCGGAACCGCTGCGTCTCTTCGCGCTCACGGGTGAAGGCCCGGACCACCCGTACGCCGCTGATCTGCTCGCGCAGCACCCGGTTCACCGCGTCCAGCTGCTTCTGCTGGGCCCGGAACAGCGGCACCATCCGCCAGATGATCAGGCCCATGACCAGCAGCAGCACGGTGACCCCGACAGCGATGAGGGGAGAAAGCCCCACGTCCTGCCGGATCGCCATGATCACGCCACCGACGCCGGTGATCGGTGCCGCGACCAGCATGACCAGGGCCATGAAGGTCACCTGCTGCACCTGCTGGACGTCGTTGGTGCTCCGGGTGATCAGCGTGGGCGCGCCGAACTGCCCCAGCTCGCGCGAGGAGAAGCTCAGCACGCGGTCGAAGACACCGGCCCGCACGTCGCGGCCGACCCCCATCGCCACCCGGGCGGCGGCCCAGGTGGCGGCGATCTGGGTCAGCGCCTGGACCGCGCTGACCCCGAGCATGACCGCGCCCAGACGCCAGATCAGCGCGGTGTTCCCCTGGGCCACCCCGTCGTCGATGATGTCGGCGTTGAGGGAGGGCAGCAGGAGCGCGGCGATCGCCGCCACCAGCTGGAGCACCAGCACCGCGGCCACCAGACCTCGGTAGGGCCGCAGGTGGTGGCGCAGGAGACGAAAGAGCACCGGATGATTGTGTACCCCAGGACTGACAGTCCTCGGCAGCCGCCCTTTCCTGTGACGTGAGTTACCTCTGTGGCATGTGTGACTGAGGCGCCGAGACCTGAGGGCTAGCGGTGATTGACCTGTGATCTGATCGTGATGGAATCGTGATTCTTGGGGGGTCACATCTGGGGGAGCGCAGCCTAGGGTCAAGGGGTGCTCGCCGTCCGGGCGACGCACCGGAGATCAAAGGAGATTCATTCGTGAGCTCACCTACGCCACGGGGTTCGACCCCGCGTCGTGCTCTCTCGGGTGTCGCGGTCGTCGCGCTGACCGGAGCCATGCTGGCTCCGCTCGCAGCGTCGGCCGACGACGACGCCTACCTTGGTGCGGGGTCCCCCGCGCCGGAGAGCAAGATCCAAGACGGCGGCCTGACCGGCGCCGATCTCGTGCCAAACAGCTACTTCGTCCAGCTGGCCGCCCCGGCGACCACCGAGGGTGGCTCCCCCCGGGTGATCCAGAGCCAGCGCGAGCAGTTCCTGGCCCACGCGCAGTCGGCTGGTGTCTCGGTCGAGGTGACCAGCGAGTACGACACGCTGTGGAACGGCCTGGCAGTCACCGCAGACGCCGGCTCCCTCACCTCCCTGGCGACCTCCAGCGTGGTTGAGGCGATCTTCCCCATCGGGCTCATCGAGGCCCCGGAGCGGCCGAGCGGCGGCCACCACGCCCCGCAGATGCACTCCGCCGTGGGCATGACCGGCGTGGACCGGGCGCACGAGCTCGGCTACACCGGCGAGGGCCTGCGGATTGGCATCATCGACACCGGTGTCGACTACGACCACCCCGACTTCGGCGGTGGGGGCACCCCCGACGGTGACACCTTCCCGACCGAGCGCGTCGCCTACGGTTACGACTTTGTCGGCGACAGCTTCAACGCCGCCCCCAGTGACCCGGCATACCAGCCGATCCCGATGCCCGACGAGGACCCGGACGACTGCCAGGGTCACGGCACCCACGTGGCCGGCATCTCCTCGGCCGGTGGCGAGGTCGTGGGTGTGGCCCCCGACTCGATCATCGGGGCCTACCGCGTCTTCGGCTGCGCCGGCTCGACGACGGCCGAGATCATGCTGCACGCGATGGAGAAGTCCCTGGAAGACGACATGGACGTCGTCAACCTGTCCATCGGTTCGGCCTTCTCATCCTGGGCCGAGTACCCGACCGCCCGTGCCACCGACGCGCTGGCCCGCGAGGGCGTGGTCGTCGTGGCCTCGATCGGCAACTCCGGCGCCAACGGTCTCTACTCCGGCGGCGCCCCCGGCGTCGGCCGGGACACCATCGGAGTCGGCTCGGTCGACAACGTCTCGGTCCGGTCCAATGCCTTCCTGGACGAGGACGGCGAGCCGGTGCCCTACACCACGAGCACCCCGGCTCCGACCCCGCCCACCGAGGGCACGGCGCAGCTGCTCGCCTTCGCGGAGCCCGGCACCACGGCTGCCCAGCACTGCGAGCCCTTCTCCGAGGAGGAGGCCGCGCAGATCGAGGGCAACTGGGTGCTGATCCAGCGCGGTGAGTGCACCTTCCACAGCAAGGCGCTCAACGGTCAGAACGCCGGCGCGGCCGGTGTGGTGATCTACAACAACGCGGCGGGCGCGCTGAACGCCAGCGTCGCCGGAGACCCGCCGATCACCGTGCCGGTCATGGGCGTCATGCAGCAGGACGGCAGCCGGCTCGCCACGGAGGCGCTCGCCTCGGACGGTGTCACCATCACCTTCACCGACGAGCAGGCCGAGGCCCCGAACCCGTCCGGTGGCCTGATGAGCTCGTTCAGCTCCTTCGGCACCACCGCTGACCTGATGTTCAAGCCGGACGTCTCCGCGCCCGGTGGCTCGATCTACGCGCCGTACCCGCTGGAGGACGGTGGCTACGCCACCCTCTCCGGCACCTCGATGGCGGCCCCGCACGCGGCCGGCGCCGCGGCGTTGCTGCTCGAGGCCCACCCCGACCTGAGCGTCGAGGACGTCAAGCTGCGGCTGCAGAACTCCTCGACCCAGGTGGGGCTGAGCATCGCGCCGACCGCGGGTCTTGAGGTCGTGCACCGCCAGGGCAGCGGCCTGATCCAGGTCGACCGGGCGATCGAGGCCGACGTCACCGCCGAACCGGGGCTGGTCCAGCTGGGCCAGCAGCTCGCGGGTGAGACCTCCACCAACACGGTGACGGTGCACAACCACACCGGCGAGGAGATCACCTACACGGTGACCCACGAGGGTGCTGTGTCCACCTCGGGCACCGCCAACGTCTTCGGCTACTGGCTGGTCGAGGCCGACGTCGAGCACCCGGAGTCAGTCACCGTCCCCGCGAACGGCTCGGCGGAGCTGACCTTCGACGTCACCTCCCCGTCGCTGGAGGGCGAAGAGGGTGACCCGATGGACCCGACCTTCGGTGGCTACCTGCACCTGACCGAGGGCGAGGACTCCCCGGCCTACTCGATCGCCTACGGCGGGTCGGCCTTCGACCTGCAGGACATCGAGGTGCTGGCCGACATGATCGACGGTGACGGCAACGTCACCCAGGAGCTCCCGGCGCTGGTGACCGTCGAGTCCTGCGCGTTCTGGAGCGGCATCGACTGCGTCGACCCCAACGTCGTCTACACCCCCGTCGATGAGGACTACGTCTTCACGATGGCGCAGGGCGAGCACCCGGTCTTCGCGATCCACTTCGAGCACCAGGCCCGCAACATGACCTGGGAGGTCTTCGCGGCCAACGAGGACGGCACCGCTGGGGAGTCCCTCGGCACCGTCTCCTCGGTGGACTACCTGGCCCGCAGCTCCACCCGCAACGCCATCACGGGTTACGCCTGGGACGGCATGGTCATGACCGACAACGGGGCCCGCGAGCGGCTGCCCTCCGGTGACTACGTGATGCAGATCGACGTCACCAAGGCCAGCGCCTGGAACGACGACCGTGAGCCGGGCGTGGAGTCCTACACCAGCCCGGCGTTCACGATCGACTGGTCCGACGAGGGCCTGGTGGACTCCCCGGTCGTCACCCGCGTCGAGGGTCACGATCGTTACGCCACCGCCGCCGAGCTCGCGGTGACGCGCTTCGAGCCCGGTGTGCAGACGGTCTTCATCGCCAACGGGCTGAACTTCCCGGACGCCGTCGCGGGCGGTGCCCTCGCGGTGGCCGAGGAGGGCCCGGTCCTGCTGACCCGTGCGGACGAGCTGCCCGGTTCGACCCGGATGGCGCTGCGGGACCTGGCGCCGGACCGGATCGTGGTCCTCGGTGGCGACACCGTCGTCACCGACGACGTCATGGAGGAGCTGGCGGACTACACCGACGACGTCGACCGCGTCGCCGGTCATGACCGCTACCGCACGGCGGCGGCCATCTCCCAGGAGTGGGAGAGCTCGGACATCGTGCTCATCGCCAGCGGCATGGACTTCCCGGACGCACTGTCCGCGGCGGCCGCTGCCGGCGTCGAGGGCGCACCGGTGCTGCTGACCCGTCAGCACGGGCTGCCCGGCGCGACCATGAACGAGCTGGAGCGGCTCGACCCGTCGACCATCTACGTCATCGGTGGTGAGACCGCGGTCTCGCAGACCGTTGCCGAGCAGGCTGGCGGCTATGCCGACGTGGTTCGCCTCGGTGGCCTGGACCGGTACCGCACCGCCTCCACGGTGGCTCAGGAGTTCTTCTCCTCGCCGACCGCCGAGGCCTTCCTGGCCACGGGCAGGGACTTCCCCGACGCTCTCGCTGCGGCTCCGGCTGCCGCGCTGAACGGCGGACCTGTCCTGCTGACCCGCCCGGACTCGGTGCCGGCGGCCACCATGACCGCTCTGGACGCCCTGCGCGCCCAGGCGATCACCCTGGTGGGTGGCTTCGACGCCATCGCCCTGCAGGTGCAGGAGGGCCTGGGCGAGTACGTCTACGAGTGAGGTCTGACCTCTCTGGTTGACGACCCGCTCAGCGGGTAGGACAACTCGGAAGCCCCCCGGTCCACTGTGGTCCGGGGGGCTTCCTCATGGCTGGGTCGCGGTGGCGCCTTCTAGACCAGGTGCTCGGCAAGCCGGTCCAGGCCGGTCTCCCCCAGGACCTCGCCCGGCAGGAGGGGCACCTGCAGCAGCGGCAGGTCGGGCAGGGCGCGGGTGAGCTGGTCGACATATCCTTCCTCGACCTCCCGCCGCGCGGCCAGGAGGGGGCCGGCCTCGGCGGGCGAGCGCTTGTTGACGACCAGGGCTCCTACGTGCATGCTGGCCCGCAGCAGCGACTGCTCCAGCTCGATGGTCTCCAGCACCGGCAGCCGCTCGGCGGCCAGCACGATGACGAAGGCGGCCTGCTCGCGGTCCTGGAGGACCTCACGCAACGCCCGGAAACGACCCTGCCGACGGTCCAGGACGGCGCGGATCTCGGCATCGCGACGAGCCCGCCGATCGTCGGTCCGTCGGCCGACCCGACGGCTGCCTGCAAAGCTGCCGACGATCTCTGCCGCCCGTTGGTCACCGGCGTCGGGCTGCCGGTCCAGTCCCCGCAGGGCCGCGCCGAACCTTGCCGAGCGGTCCTGGCGTCGGAGCAGGCCCTCGGTCCATGCCTGCATCAGCTCAGGGAGCGCCATCAGCCGTGAGGTGTGGCCGGAGGGTGCGGTGTCGAAGATGACCAGCTCATCCGGGGCCCGCTGCTCGATCACCTCGGCGACCCTCTCGAGCACGGCCGCCTCGTGCGTGCCGGGAGCCTCGCGGGCCAGCTCCAGATGCCTGCGGACCTCGCCCTGCAGGTGCTCAGGCATCATCCGCTCCATCGTGGCGCGGACCGCCCGGAGGTGCTCGTCGGTGGTGCGGGCGGGGTCGATCTCCATCCCGCGCAGCAGGGGCGCCAGCTCGACTGGCGCGTCGCCGACCCGGCGCTGCCACAGGTGCCCCAGGTTGTGGGCAGGGTCGGTAGAGACCACCAGGGTCCGGCGGCCGAGCCGTGCCTGCTGCAGTGCCAGGGCCGAGGCCACGGCGGTCTTCCCCACGCCCCCCTTGCCACCGACGAAGAGCACGTCGCGGCTGGCTGCGAGCTGGGTCAGATCGCTCATGCAGGTCTCCGAGGTGGGGGTAGGTAGCTGGGCGGTGCGGGCAGTCGAAGCGGTGCGGGCAGTGCAGCGCGGCGCGGAGGTGTCCGGTCAGCAGCAGGAGAAGTGGTCTAGCGGGCTGCGGTCCATGCCCATGCGCCGGTGCCAGTCGTGGAACTGGTCGTAGACCACTGGCAGCAGCTCGACCGTGTAGTAGCTGGCCGGGTTCGGCACCCCCAGCGCCTCCGCCAGGACGATCACCAGGAAGAGGTCGTCCTCGTCCTGCTGCGCCCGCGCGAAGGTCTGGCGGTAGGGCCCGGCGTAGAACTCCCGCAGCCCCGCCACCACCTCGGCGAGGCGGTTGCGGGGCTGCGGGGGCTGGCTCATCTGTTCAGGGTATGCGGTGGGGCCGCCACCCCTCGACCGGTCAGGGGGCCGGGGGCGGCGTCCCCTCCTGCGGGTGCCCCTGGCCCGTGGAGCTTCCGCCCCGACGGGGAGCGCTGCCGGCGGCGACGGCCTCCATTTCCAGGGCCAGCTCCTGGTCGTCGTCCCCGGGGTAGGCACGGGCGCTCTTCATCGCGATGAACGCCTCCACGATGACCCACAGCGCGGAGATGAGGATGACGATGTCGAGGACGAGCAGCAGCCAGTCGCGCTGCTCCCAGAAGGTCCCCAGCTGCACCAACAGTGCATAGATGGTCATCGCCCCCAGGAAGACGAGAGGGATGAGCGTCGGCAGCGGACTGCGGCCGCGACGGAGCAGCATGATCGTGACGATCGACAGCGTCAGCGCGGCCAGAAGCTGGTTGGTGGTGCCAAAGAGCGGCCAGATCCGCATGCCACCGGAGCCGTCCGCGCCGGCGCCGAAGGTCAGCGCCAGGCCGACGCCGACCGCGATGACGGTGGCGAGCATGCGGTTGAGGTTGACCCCCGCGATCTGCCCGATCTCCTGGATCACGAACCGCTTCAGCCGCACGCCGGTGTCCATGGTCGTGGCCGCGAAGAGGATCGCGGTGGTCGCGATGATCGTGGCCGCGAGTGACTGTGGCAGCCCTAGCCCCGCCTCGACGATCCGGCCGCCGCCCTGCACGAACGCGTTCACGCCGCCGTCGTTGAAGGCCTGGTAGGTGTCCTCCCACTGGGCCAGGGTCGCGAAGCCGGCGGTGGTGGCGATGATGGAGCCCAGGGCGAGCAGACCCTCGCCGACCGCGCCGAAGTAACCGACGAAGCGGGCGTCGCCCTCTTTGGCCAGCTGCTTGGAGCTGGTGCCGGAGGAGACCATGCCGTGGAAACCGGAGATGGCGCCGCAGGCGATGGTGACGAACAGCAGCGGCACGAGCGAAGGTGTGCCCTCGGGCAGGTTGGTGTTGTAGGCCGGGGCGACGACCTCCGGGCGGGCGATGAGCACCGAGCCGTAGAGGATGCCCAGGGCGATGAACAGCTGCAGACCGTTGATGTAGTCGCGCGGCTGCAGCAGCATCCACACCGGCAGCATCGAGGCGACACCGGCGTAGAGGAACAGCAGGATGATCCAGACCGAGCGGTCCGGCAGGCCCAGCACCGTCTCGGGCAGGGCCAGCGGCACGTTGTCGCCGAGCAGGATCAGGCCGTAGAGCGCGACGACGCCGACGACCGAGACCAGCGGCAGGCTCCACTTGAGGCGGTAGATGGCCTGCCCGATGGCCAGTGCCACCAGCAGGGCACCCCAGGTCGGGATGACCGCCGTCGGCGTGCCGACCAGCAGGTTGGAGATCACGACCGAGAAGGCTGCGTTGACCATCAGCAGCACCAGGAAGATCACGACGAGGAACAGGTTGCGGCCACGCGCCCCGATGTAGCGGCCGGACAGGGCGCCGATCGACTGGCCACGGTTGCGGATGGAGGCCCACAGCGCGCCCAGGTCGTGCATGCCGGCGAAGAAGACCGTGCCGATGGTGACCCAGAGGAAGGCGGGCAGCCATCCCCAGATCACCGCGACGGCGGGCCCGACGATCGGCGCGGCTCCGGCGACCGAGGTGAAGTGGTGGCCCCACAGCACGTACTTGTTGGTCGGGACGTAGTCGACGCCGTCATCCAGCATGACGGCCGGGGTGGGTCGGGAGTCGTCCAGGGCGTAGATCTTCTCCGCGAGAAACTTGGAGTAGAGGGCGTACCCCGCAAGGACCATCGCCGCGCCGATGAGGGCGAGAGTGAGCGAGTTCATGGCAGTTCTCTCCGGTGAGGGGGCAAGCGAGCGACGCCCCGACCGTAGCGGTCGCCGGCGGAGCAGTCAGACCGCCGTCCACATCGTTATCAACTTGTAACGTCAGTCACTCACGTCACACACGTCTCAGCCGACCGGCACCATCCGGATGGTGCCCAGGCTCGTCCGTGCCCGGAGGGTATGCGGTGCGGCCGGGTCGCGGGAGACCCGGATGACCTCGTCGCCGAGGCTGGTCTCGCTGTCCACGGCGTAGGACACCCCGCCCGGCATCTCCAGGTGAACGTCACCCAGGCTGGTGGTGGCCGACACCAGGGCGGGGGGTTCCTGGGGTTGCACCCGGATGGTGCCGAGACTGGCCTCGG
Organism: Ornithinimicrobium pratense; assembly: GCF_008843165.1. Classification (NCBI taxonomy): domain Bacteria; kingdom Bacillati; phylum Actinomycetota; class Actinomycetes; order Micrococcales; family Ornithinimicrobiaceae; genus Ornithinimicrobium; species Ornithinimicrobium pratense. Next base: position 104,511 of record NZ_CP044427.1, read on the forward strand.
CCAGCACCGTCTGGGGGGTGCCGCTGACCTGGATGTCGCCCAGGTCGGTCTGCACCTCGACCTGGCCGGGGTCGCCGCCGACCGTCACGTCGCCCATGCTGCTGAGCACGGTGACGTCCCCGGTCGAGATGATGTCCACGTCACCCAGGGAGGCCCGCACCTCGACCGCGGTGCCGGGCGGCACGGACAGCTCGACGTCGGCGGCGCAGTTGCCCCAGTTGCCGCCCGGGCACGGCGCGGAGACGACCAGTTGCTCGTCGGGGCCCTGCCCCACCCGCAGCTCGGGCTCCCGGAAGGACCACCGGGAGTTCAGCGTCACGGTCGGGGACTCGCCCGCCCGGATCTCCCGGACCACCACGTCCCCGCGGCCACCCTCGACCAGTACTGTGCCCGTCTCCTCGAGCGTGTCCAGGGATGCGCCCTCTAGCGCCTGCACGCTCGTCGCCTCCTGCCGCGCCATGCTCGGCACCAGGGACAGGCTCGACCCGGTGATCATCACCGCGGCGACCAGTACGCCGACCCCGCGCAGCACGCCATACCCGGGCCGCGAGCTGCGCACCCGCGCCGGGGGAAGGCTCGGCATGCCCCGAGCCGCTTGCTCCGGGCTCGGGCGCCCGGTCCGGACCCGCTCACTCACCGCCGTGCTCCAGCCACTGCAGCACGGCCAGCACGCGCCGGTGGTCGTCCCCGGTCGGCGGCAGCTCGAGCTTGGTGAAGATCGAGGAGACGTTCTTCTCCACGGCGCCCTCACCGATCCACAACTCGCGGCTGATCGCAGAGTTGGTCCGGCCCTGCGCCATGAGCCGCATGACGTCCCGCTCGCGCGGTGTAAGCCGCTCCAGGGGGTCGACATTGCGGGCGCGCGACATCAGCTGACCGATCACTTCGGGGTCCAGGGCGGTGCCGCCGCCGGCGACCGTGCTCAGCGCCTCCACGAACTCGCTGGTGTCGGCGACGCGGTCCTTGAGCAGGTAGCCGACCCCCCGGGGCCGCCCGGCGAGCAGCTCGGTGGCATAGCGCTCCTCGACGTACTGGCTGAGCACGACCACCCCGGTCGTGGGCAGCTCCTCGCGCACCACGAGCGCGGCCTGCAGGCCCTCGGCGGTGAAGGTGGGCGGCATGCGGACATCGACGACGACCAGGTCGGGGCGGTGCTCACGCACCGCGGCGAGGAAGCTCTCGGCGTCCGGGCAGGCGGCGACCACGTCGAAACCGGTGGCGGTGAGCAGCCGGACGATGCCGTCCCGCAGCAGCACCGAGTCCTCGGCGAGAATGACGCGCAGGGGCCGGGCCTGCCCGTCGGGCGCGTCTTGTCCGGCGGGTCCGTTCGCCTGTGGGTATGCGGTCATCGCTGTCCTCCGGCCAGGCTCAGCGGCAGGGTGATGGCCACGGTGGTGCCGGTGCCGACCGGGGAGTGCACGTGCACCTGACCGTCCACGGCAGCGACCCGCTGCCGCAGCCCCGTCAGCCCGGTGCCCGCCCCGACGACCGCACCGCCTCCACCGTCGTCGGTGATGGTCACGGCCAGCAGGTCGCCGTCCAGCCCCCGGGCGGTGCCCAGCTCGATCGTGGCCCGGGAGGCGCCGGAGTGTTTGGTGACGTTGGTCAGCGCCTCGGAGATGCAGAAGTAGGCGATCGCCTCGACGGTCGGCTCCAGGCGGCCCGAGGGCAGCCGCGAGGTGACCGTGACCGGCACCGGGGAACGGTCGGCCAGGGCGGAGACGGCGGCGTCCAGGCCCCGGTCGGCCAAGATCGGCGGGACGATCCCGCGCGCGACCTGGCGCATCTCGGTGATGGCCTCCTTGCTGGAGGCGTGCGCCTCGTCCAGCAGGTCGCGCACGAGGCGTGCGGCCGCGGGATCGTCGGGGTTGCGGTCGAGGGCGTCCCGGGCCAGCCCGAGGTTCATCGCCACCGAGACCAGCCGCTGCTGTGGACCGTCGTGCAGGTCCCGCTCGATCCGGCGGCGCTCGCCCTCGACGGAGTCCAGGGTCTCGGTGCGGGTCGTGGTGAGGGTCTGCACCCGCTGGCTCATGGCCCGCAGCTGGGTCTGCGGGTCGGAGCCGATCAGCCACCGGGCCAGGGCCACGTCGACACCGGCGAGCCCGCGGGCCGCGGCGGGCACCAGCGCGAGCAGCAGCAGCCCGAGACCGCACAGCAGGCTCAGGGAGAGCGGTCCTGTCGAGACGGGGATGGCCCACAGCACCCATACCCGCGGCACCGTCCAGCCCCACAGCGGCAGGGAGGCCAGGATGAGCGCCTGCGACGCCAGCGTGAGCAGGAGGCTGGCACTGACCAGCCCCCACAACGAGTGCAGGCCCGCCCAGCCCAGCGACTTGAGCCGTGGCTGGTCCAGGCCAAGTGTGCGCAGCCACGGCGGGGCGGACGACGGGGCCGGATCGCCGATGTCGATCCCGAGGAAGGCCGCGATCCGGTGCCGTTCGACCCGAGCCAGACCCCAGGCGCCCCAGATCGCCGGGGTGAGCAGCAGCATGCCCACACCGATGGCGGGCAGGGAGAAGAAACCCGCGATCGCGAGCGACACCAGCACGATCGCGGCCACGGCGGTGAACACGCTGGTCGTCACGTGCGCCACCGACCACAGGGCGGTCCTGCTGCGCTCACCCCAGGACCACACGTGCCGCTCACCCGGCCGCGAGCCCGGCGCGTCGCCGGGAGCAGTCTGTGCCGTCTCCGCCGCCCCGGCGGCGCGGAGCTGGCCGGGGGCGCGGTCATCCTGCCCGTCCCAACCCTCGCCGGGGCCGGTCAGCCGGGGCAGGGCAGGAGGATCTTGCATGCGTAGACCAGGGGCTGCATAGGGGGGTAGTCCGCCGGACGCGGGAAGTGCGGGGCTGCTCATGAACACCACCGTAGTGACCCCCAACACCCCCCGACAGAACGTTCACCCCCGGGACCGTGGGGGGCTAGCCCCCGGGCTGTCGGCCGGAACGCGCCGCCCAGTCGCGCCAGACTGTCGGCCTGCTGGGCGCCGGGCATGGGGGAAGAGCGCGCTGGGCCCGTGACTTCCCGCGCGCCCTTCCCCGGTGCACCCGCCCCCCGGTGGTCGCGACTCCGGAGCGATGAGATCCCTCCGTGTGCGGTGCCAGCCGGTGCACCTGGACCGTGTCGGCCGACGTCTGAGGGAGCAGACTTCGACCTTCGGTAGCGGTCACTTACTACTGTACGTCGGGCATCACCAACACCGGGTATACAACGGGTAAGGAGTTGGTCAAGTTTTCCCGTGGACACCTCCAGCCCCCTTCCGGATACGCTCCTCGCCAGGCAGGACATCCCGGGCTGGTGCAGACTCCCCAGGTATGCAGCTCGCCCGCGTGATCGAGACCTCCGCCGCGGTCGCTGCCACCCGGTCGCGCACGGCCAAGACCGCGCTGCTGGCCCAGACCCTTCGGGAGGCGGCAGCGGCTGACTCGGCCCGGCTGGTCGAGGTGGTGGCCGACTACCTGGCCGGCACCCTGCCCCAGCGCACGGTCGGCGTCGGCTGGCGCGGGCTGCGCACCCTGCCGGACCCGGCAGCCAGGTCGACGATGGCAGTGCTGGAGGTCGACGCAGCACTGGAGGACCTGCGCGCGCAGAGCGGGGCCGGGTCGACTGCCACCCGCGCGACGGCGGTGGATCAGCTCTTCGCCCGCGCCACCGGGCCCGAGCAGCGTTGGCTGGCAGGGCTCATCACCGGCGAGCTGCGGCAGGGGGCCGGTGACGGCGTCCTGCTCCCGGCCATCGCTGCGGCCGCGGACGTGCCGGAGGCCCTGGTCCGGCGCGCCGTCATGCTGGCCGGGTTCCCCGGCCCGGTGGCCCGGGCCGCGCTCGCCGGCGGTGCCGAGGCGCTGGAGCGCATCCGGCTGGAGGTGGGGCGCCCGCTGCGGCCCATGCTGGCCGGCTCCGCACCGTCCGTCGAGGAGGCGGTGGACGGGTCGCGGGAGGTCGGCATCGAGACGAAGCTGGACGGGATCCGGCTGCAGATCCACCTGGACGCACGGCCCGAGACCTCCGGCGGGTCTGGCCCGGTGGTGCGCCTCTTCACCCGCAGCCTGGAGGAGATCACCGACCGCCTGCCCGAAGTGGTCAGGGTGCTCGGGGCTCTGGACGCGACGACCGCGGTCCTTGACGGCGAGGTCATCGCCCTGCAGGACGACGGGCGCCCGCACCCGTTCCAGGTCACGGGGGCACGCACCGCCTCCAGCGCCGACCCCGGGGCGCTGGCGCGCAGGACCCCGGTGACGACATACCTTTTCGACCTGCTGCACCTAAACGGGCGAGATGTGCTGGACGAGCCGGCCCAGGAACGGTGGGCGGCGCTGCGGCAGCTGGCGCCTGACCTGGGCGTGGACCGGCTGGTGACCAGCGACCCCGTCGCGGCCCGGTCCTTCTTCGACGACGTCCTGGCCCACGGGCACGAGGGCGTGGTGGTCAAGGACCCGGCGGCCCCCTACGCCGCCGGCCGGCGCGGGGCCGGCTGGGTGAAGGTCAAGCCACGCCGGACGGCGGATCTGGTCGTCACCGGCGTGGAGTGGGGCAGCGGGCGACGTCAGGGGTGGCTGTCAAACATCCACCTGGCCGCCCGCGACCCGAAGACCGGGGAGCTGGTGATGGTCGGCAAGACCTTCAAGGGCATGACCGACTCAGTGCTGGCCTGGCAGACGGAGCGTTTCCTCGGCCTGGAGACCGGGCGCGAGGGGCACGTGGTCCACGTCCACCCCGAGCAGGTCGTGGAGATCGCCTACGACGGGGTGCAGACCTCGCGGCGCTATCCCGGCGGGATCGCGCTGCGCTTCGCGCGGGTGCTGCGCTACCGCGACGACAAGGGGCCGCAGGAGGCGGACACGCTCGACGCCCTGCAGTGAATGCGCCTGGCGGATCAGCGGTCCATGGGCTCGACCGTCGTCACCGGCCCCGGATCCACGTCGGCGCCCGCCAGCACGGTCCGCTCCTCGCGGATCGGCAGGGTATGGCGGACCGGTGGCTCGGTCCGGAAGTCGCCGGGCCGATGGCCCTCGCGGATCGGCAGGGTATGGCGGACCGGTGGCTCGGTCCGGAAGTCGCCGGGCCGATGGCCCTCGCGGATCGGCAGGGTATGGCGGACGGGTGGCTCGACCACCCGGAAGCAGCCGGGCCGCAGCTCGCTGCGGATGGGCAGGGTATGCCGGATCGGTCCCACCCTCCTCGGGTCCACCACCGGGTTCCGATCGCTACGGATCGGCAGGGTGTGCCGGATGATCCCGCCCGCCGCCAGCTCGCGCCACACCTGCGAGGGCACCAGACTGCGCAGGAACTCCGGGGAGGTGCCGTGGGGGAACATCGCCTCCAGGTCGTCGCGGACCTGCGCGAGCCGGTCGTGGCAGCGCTGATCCTGCACCTCGAGGTCGTCGACGTGCTGCCGGACCAGGCGCTCGCGGTCATCCACGGGCAGGACCTCGCGCCACGGCTCCACGGTGAGGCTGCCGACGCCCGACTGCAGGCTCGCCCCTGCCGGATCGCCCGGTTGTCCGGGGAGCCCGATGGACGGGTCGCGGGGCTCGGCGCCGAAGATCGGCCCGGGGCCTCCGGGTGAGCCGAAGCGGGGGCCCGGGCCGCCGCCGTCGGAGAGCAGCTCGACCAGCCGGGGGCCGTGCCATGCCATCGCCGCGGCGAGTTCCAGCAGGGCCGTCCCGGCCGCATCGCAGCAGTCCGCGAGGCGGGTCAGCATGGTGCGGGCGGTGCTGGAGGCCTCCTCGGCCCGGTCGGTGACCTGGCCCTGCCAGCCCAGGGCTGTGACCGGCGAGCCGAGGGTCGATGCGACGGTGACCTCGACCCCGCCCAGGAGCCCGGCCAGCTCGCGCAACCGCTCCCCGGCGGCGCGCACGCCTGCCCCGTCGTGCAGCATCCACGGGCTGACCAGGGGGTGGGTCGTCATGGGGCGTCTCCCGTCGCCGTGGCGGTGCGCTCGGCCAGCTCGCCCATGGCCGTGCCCACGACTCGCAGCTCACCGCGCACCAGCCATAGCCTCCGGTCCACCAGGCCGCGGAAGGGCTCGAGCGCCGCGAGGGTGCGGGAGCCCTGCAGCTCGGCGGCAGCGTCGGTACACCGTGAGTCCCGGCACGCACCCTCCACGTCCGTCCCCGCGTCGACCACCCGGCGCGCGGCCTGCCTTGTGGCCTCGATGTCGATGTACGGCATCCGACTCCCCTTGGTCCCGTTCCGTCTGCCCTCGGCCCGTCCACCCTAACGGCCCGCACGCCCTCCTGTCCCGGCGCCGTCCCCGGCTACCCACCTTGCACGGGCCCAACACCCTGCCTAGCCTCGGACAAACATGAGTCACACGGACGGAGCGAGGGGCATGGGCGGTCGACGCGCGTTGGTCACCGGGGCGACCGGCTACGTGGGCGGGCTCCTGGTGCCCAGGCTCCTGCAGGACGGCTGGTCTGTGCGGGTGCTCACCCGGGACGCTGGCCGGCTCCCCGGCGCCTGGCGGGACGACGTCGAGGTCGTGGAGGGGGACGCCCGCTCCCCGGACGACCTGGACCGCGCCCTCGGCCCGGACGGGGAGCAGGCCCTGGACGTCGCCTACTACCTGCTGCACAGCATGGACCGCGACGGGGACTTCGTGGCCCGCGACCGCCGTCTGGCCCGCAAGTTCGGGGCCGCCGCGCGCCGCGGCGAGGTGCGCCGCCTCGTCTACCTCTCCGGCCTGCACCCGGACGGCCCGCTGTCCGCCCACCTGGCCTCCCGCGTGGAGGTCGGGCGGATCCTGCTGGGCAGTGGCGTGCCCACGGCCGTGCTCCAGGCTGCCACGGTCATCGGCGACGGGTCAGTCTCGTTCGAGATGCTGCGGCACCTCACCACCCGGTTGCCCGTCATGGTTGCCCCCAAATGGCTGCACAACCTGATCCAGCCGGTCGCCATCGACGACGTCCTGCACTACCTCGTGCGGGCGGCCGAGCTGCCCGCCGAGATCAACCGGGCCTTCGACATCGGCGGCCCCGACGTCCTGACCTACGAGCAGATGATGCAGGTCTTCGCGCAGGAGACCGGCCAGCGGCGCCGGCTGATCGCGACCGTGCCGGTGCTCACCCCTCGTCTGGCCAGCCACTGGGTCGGCGTGGTCACCCCGGTCGACGCGGGGGTCGCCAAACCGCTCGTGGGATCGCTGGTGCACGAGGTGGTCTGCCGCGAGGACGACATCCTTACCCTGGTCGGCCCGCCCCCCGGGGGCCGGACGGCGTACCGGGACGCGGTGCGCGCAGCCATGGCGGAGGTGGCGCCGGACACCGCCCTGCGGCGGCTGCGCCAAGGTGTGGCGGCGGTCGTGGCCACCTCCGTCCTCGGCGGCCTGCTGACCGCGCCCGACAGCCGGTGGTACCGCTTGTTGGACAAACCTGCCTGGCAGCCCCCTGCCGGGGTCTTCCCCGTGGTGTGGACCGCGCTCTACGCCGACATCGCGGCGGTCTCTGCGCTCACTCTCGATGATCTGGACCGGCGAGCGGCGGGCGAGGGCGAGGGCGCCCGACGGGCGGGCCGGGAGCGGCGGGCCTACCAGCGCGCCCTCGGGCTCAACCTGGTCCTCAACGCCTCCTGGAGTGCCAGCTTCTTCCGGGCCCACCGCCCCGCTCTGGCGGTCGTGCACAGCGCGGCGCTCGCCGTCAGCGCCGCCGACCTCGCACGCCGCGCCGGGCGGGTGCGGGACACCAGGGGTTGGGCCCTGACCCCCTATGCGGCGTGGTGCGCCTTTGCCACCGTGCTCTCCGGCGAGCTCACCCGGCGCAACCGCTGACCCGGGGCGCCCGGCACTCAGGCCTGCCGCCGGCGTTCTGCCAGGCGGCGGGCCACCTCGACCGGGTCACCCTCCAGCCGCGTGGCCCCCAAGCGGGCCGCGACCTCCGGTGTCGCGCCTGGGCCGGCGACGATCACCTGCGCCCTGCCCAGGGCGGCAGCGGTCTCGGGCAGCTCGGCCAGGTGGTCGGCGGCCTCGGCCAGCGGCTGCTCGCGCACCGCGGACAGCACGACGAGGTCGGGCTCCAGCGCCTCCACGGCGGAGCCGAGGGTGGCCAGCGGGGTGTCGGCGCCAAGGTAGCGCACCCGCCAGCCGGTCCGGCCCAGCACTACGCCGAACGCGAGCAGCGCCAGGTCGTGCCGCTCGCCGGAGGGGCAGGCGAGGACGGCTATCGGACCGGTCCCGGCGTCCCAGGTCAGGCTGAGGCTGGACAGCCGGATGCGGATGAGGTTGCTGGCGAAGTGCTCCTGGGCGACGGTGAACCTCCCGGCCGCCCAGCGGTTGCCCGTCTCGTGCAGGACCGGCATGACCAGGTGTGCGATGGCGCCCTCCACCCCGAGGTGCTCCAGGGCGACGTCGAGGATCGCCTGCGCGGCCGTGCCGTCGAACTCACCGATCGCCTGGAGCAGCCGCTCGCGAAGCCGGGAGACACCCGCATCGTGTAGTCCGTCACCGGCCCCATCGCGCTCGGTCTCGCTGGGGCTTGTGCTGTTGGTAGGGCTGATCAGGTGCTCCAGCTCGGGCGGCAGTTCTCGCGAGGCGTGCAGCGCGGTCGCCGCCGCCTGGGCGGCTGGCATGCCCTCCTCGCGCAGCCGGGCGGTCTCCCGGACCCGCCACTCGTCCTGCGGTCCGTACAGGCGATACCCCCCTGCCGACCGGCCCGGGGTGAGCAGGCCGTAACGCCGCTCCCAGACGCGGAGCACGTGCACGCTTACCCCCGTACGGGTGGCCAGCTCTCCGATGCGCATCGTGGGTAGGGGCGTGGGCATGCGGCCACCCTACAACCGTGAACAAGCACTGGACAGAACACTGAAGAGAACACTAGACAGACATTAGACAGGTATGCCATGCTCGGCATCAGAGCCGGAACCGCCGGACAGCTTCACCCAGGCCCCAAGGAAGCACCGAGGAGAAACCATGAAGCGCACCGCAGTTGCCCTCACCGGCGGGCTGGCTCTGGCCGTCACCGCCGCCGTCCCCGCACTGGCCGACAGTCACGAGTCCTCCGTCTCGGTGCTGCACGGGGTGCCGGGCCTGACCGTGGACGTCTATGTCAACGGGGAGGAGGCGATCCCGGACTTCGCGCCCGGGACCCTGACCGACCCGTTGACCCTGGCGGCCGGCAGCTACGACGTCGCCGTCTACCCCGACGGGTCCGACCCGGAGGCCGACGAGCCGGCCATCTCCGCCGAGGGCCTGGAGGTCCCCGGGGGCGCGAATCTGACCCTGGTGGCCCACCTGGCTGCCGACGGCACGCCCACCCTGGCGGCCTTCGCCAACGACACCAGCCAGCTCGAGGCGGGCGAGTCTCGCCTCACGGTCCGGCACACCGCGGCGGCCCCGGCGGTCGACGTGCGAGCCGGTGGCGAGGCGGTCATCCAGGCGCTGGAGAACCCGAACGAGCAAGTCCTGGAGCTGCCGGCGGGCACCGTCTCGGCCGACGTGGTCGCGGCCGGCACCGACACCGTCGTGCTCGGCCCTGCCGACCTTGCGCTCGCCGAGGGCACCAACACCATCGTCTACGCCTGGGGCTCGCTGGACGACGACACCCTGGACCTCGCGGTCCAGACCATCGACGGGCTGCACGGCGACCCGGGCGGCGTCCCCGGCGGTGAGGCTGGCCTCATGGGCAGCGGCTCCACCGTCCTGTGGGTGCTCGCCGCCGCGGGTGCGGCAGGCGTCGCGCTGGCCAGCCGCCGGCTCGCTACGCACCAGTGACGAGGCAGGATGACGTCACCAGCCTGAGGTTGCGGTGGTCGCCATCCGGCGTCGACCCGACCAGGCCCGGGTGGGCTGCCCGGACTCACACCGGGAGGCCGCCGGGGGGAACGATCCCCTCGGCGGCCCGGTGACGAAGGAGGTGCCAGATGGCTGACGAGCGGACGCATGGGCGACGCCGGCTGTGGTGGGCGGTGCTGGCGGGCGGGTACGCGCTCCTCGTCGCCGCGGTCGTGCTGGCCCTCGCGACCAGAACCCCCGCCGACTTCACCGAGAACCCGTCGGCGGACGGGCCCGCGGTGAACGCCCTGGCGGCCCTCGATGATGGCACCGCCGCGACAGCTGCGCCGCAGGGCGCCACGGACCCCGACGAGCTGGCCGGGAGGGTGGGGCTGAACCGCGCCGTGGCGCCGGCGAGCACCCGCACGGTGCCGTTGGTGCCCGAGGAGGCCCGACGGCCCGCCACGGCCCCGGAGCGGACCGCGACCACGGCGCCGGTCGGCCTGGAGATCCCGGCCGTGGACATCACCGTCGACGTGGTCCCGGTGGGGGTGGACGTCGATGGGCAGATGGAGATCCCGGCCAGCGGCTTCGACGTGGGCTGGTACCGCTACGGTGCAGCCCCCGGCGAGGGGGAGGGGTCCGCGGTGCTGGCCAGTCACGTCGACACCCTCGCCGCGGGCAAGGGCGTGCTGGCCCGGCTCACCGACCTGCGGGCCGGTGATCTCGTCTCGGTCACCCTGGAGGACGGCAGCGCGGTGGACTACCAGGTCACCGGCCGTCGCACGGTGCCCAAGGCCGAGCTCGACGTCGGGATGCTGTTCGACCGGTCCGGGCCAGCGCAGTTGCGTCTGGTGACCTGCGGCGGGCCCTGGCAGCCGGAGCGCTCCGGCTACCGCGACAACGTCATCGTCACCGCCGCGCCGGTGCCCGCGGCGTCGTGACGCGGCGGCGAGACCGCTCGAGCCGCCTCAAGGGCGGGGGCACGGCATACCGTGAGGGTGTGGACGGACGCGGGCTGCGGAGGGACGAGCTGCGCCACTTCCTGGACGCGGCCCTGGTCCGCAAGGTGCCCCGCGACAACCGTGACACCCCGGTGGCTCTGCGGCGGCGCCGCATCGTCTGCGCCTTGACCCTGGTCGTCGGGGCGGTGATCCTGGGGGTCGGGCTCAACGTGCCCCCGGGGGAGCCTCTCTTCCTGCTGCTCACCGGGCTGCTCGCGCTGGTCTGGTTAGGGGGAGCGGTGCTGGCGGGTCGGATGCACCTGGGGCGGGCCTGGACCCGGGATGGTCGCCTGGCGAGGCCGCTGGTGCAGTCGCTGGCGCTGGGCCTGCTCGCCGTGGGGGTCTTCTGCGCCGGCGCCGTCGTCGTCGCCCAGGTGCCGATGCTGCGCGACCCGGTCAACGCGGTGCTCGACCACGCACGCTCCGCGCCCCTGCCGGTCATCGTCCTCATCACGCTGGTCAACGGGCTGGCGGAGGAGGTGTTCTTCCGCGGGGCGCTCTACGCCGCAGTCACCCGTCGGCCGGTGCTGGTCACGACCGTGCTCTACACCCTGGTCACCGCGGCCACCGGCAACCTCATGCTCGTCTTCGCGGCGGCCCTGCTGGGGGTGCTCGTCGGGGCGCAGCGCCGGGTGACCGGTGGCGTGCTGGGCCCGATGGTCACCCATGTGACCTGGTCGGTGTCGATGCTGCTACTGCTGCCGCCGCTGCTGACTGCGCTCGGCTCAGCGCCGGTCGGCTAGGCCCCGGCCGGGGTGGCGGCCCCAATCCGGGCCAACCAGCCGTCCGCCGCTCGCCGGCCGCTGACCATGGCGCCCTGCACTGACGCGGTGTCGACGTGGTCGCCGGCCAGGATCAGACCCGTCTCGACCTCGAGGGCGGAGCGGTTGGTGAACGGTGCCGGCTGCTCGGGCTGGGCGTAGGGGATGTCGTGGCGGCGCACCAGCTCCCAGCGGGAGGTGTCAGTGGCGTAGATCTGGCTCAGGTGGGTGAGCACATCCGCGTCGGCCACCGGGTCCTGCCCCGGCCGCAGCAGGGACGAGGCCTGCACCAGGTGCCGTCCGACGGGGGCGTAACTGGAAGCGACGTTGGAGATGACCGCCGTGGTCAGCACGGGCCCCTGGCGGTCGCACTGGTCCAGCACGATCGTCTTCAGGTCCGTCGGGGCCTCGTCCATGGCGTACCAGTGGGTGGTCACGCCCTTGCCGGCCGGAGCGGGCCGGCCGGTCAGCTGCTCGACGGTTACCGGGTCGGTGGCCACGACGACCAGCCCGGCCTCGATCGTCTCCCCGCCGGCGGTGCGCACCCGGCCTCCCACGGCCTCCACGACGGGGGTGTTCAGCTCCACCGGGGTGTGCAGGGCCGCCGCCAGCTGCTCGGGCAGCTGCTGCATCCCCTGGGCCGGTAGCGAGGGGGTGCCCTTGAGGAACTTGCGGGCGAGCAGGAGCGCGAAGGCGTTGGAGGTCCGTCCCTCGTCCTCCAGCAGCACCCCGGCGAGGAAGCCGGCAACCACCTTGCGCAGCGGGCCGCTCAGGCCGGCCTGGTCGAGCGCCTCGCGGATGGTCATGTCACCCTCCCCGGTGACGATGTACTCCTCGCGCATGCCGGGGGCGAACCAGCGGGCCAGCGCCGCCAGGCTCGCGGGGTGCAGCTTGCCCGACGCGAAGGTCTGGCGGAGCAGCTGGGGCTCGCGGCGCACGTCGGCCAGGATGACCAGATCACCGTGCCGAGGGCTGCGGCAGGCGACCGCGTTGGTGAACGGCTGCAGGTCGAGGGCGTCCACGTCCGCGACCGCCTTGATCATCGGGTAGGCGGGGTTGAGCACATGGAAGCCCCAGTCGACCAGGAAGCCGTCGACGCGGTCGGTGCGCACCCGGCCTCCTACGGCGTCGGAGGCCTCCAGGACACGGACCGGCACACCCGCCTCCTGCAGGGTGAGGGCACAGGTGAGGCCGGCCATACCGGCTCCGACGACGACGACTTCGGCTCCAGGCATGGGGCACAGCCTAGGCGGGGATCGGTGTTCCGTCTTGTCGGCTGCCGCCGGGGGGCCCGCTAAGCCCAGGTCGAGATCCGGCCCGCTGGTGCCGTCAGCGCAGCTCGCGGTGGTGGTCGGGGAGCATGCCGTGCTCCATGCCCCAGCGCACGGCCTGGCTGCGCCGGGTGACGCCGATCTTGCGGTAGGTGGTGCGAATGTAGGACTTCACCGTGTTGATCGACAGGTAGGCGCGCGTGGCGATGTTCTCGTTGGTCATGCCCTGGGTGATCAGCGCCAGGATCTCCGCCTCGCGTGCCGACAGACCGTGCTGCTTCCCGGGCCAATGGCCGGTGAGCGGCTCTCCGGCCGGCTTGGACGCAGGGATGAGCGTGACGACCTCACCGGCCGCGATCCGCTCGATCGCGGACACCAGATCCTCGGCGGCGGTGGACTTGTCCACGTAGCCGGCGCAGCCCCGGTCCAGGGCCTGCCGCACCAGCTCGGGCTGGGCGTTCCAGGAGTACACGACGATCCGCCCGTTGGTGGGGTTGCTGGCCAGCCGGGCGATGTCCTCGGAGTCGGCCTGGTTCTGGGCGAAGGTGTCGTAGAGGGTGACGTCCACCGGGGTGATCGTGGCAGTGTCGAGGTTGAGCTCGACCACCTGCACCCGATCGGCGAAGGGGGCCAGCATCGCCTCCAGGCCGTGCACGACCACGTCGTAGTCATCGCGCAGGGCCACGGTCACGGGGTTCACACCCGAATCCTAACCGTCTCCCTCGGGAGGATGCCTCGAGCCGGACGCCGCAGGGTACGCTTCGGGTGGACCCGAGTGGGGTCGCGACGGACACTGATCATCCACCGGGTCTCCCCGGTTGGCGGTGCTCCTGTCCTCCCTCTGCAGGGGCATCATCGTCGTCGGGGCAGAGATGGGAGCGTCGTGCACGTCGTGGTCATCGCGCACACGCGCCACCCGATCAGCCAGCCCTTCGCCGGTGGCCTGGAGTCGTTGACCTGGCACCTCGTCCACGGGCTCGTGGACCGCGGTCACCGGGTCAGCGTCTTCGCCGCCCGGGGCACCGAGCCCATCCCGGGGGTGGAGCACCTGTGGCCGGAGGAGCTGGAGCTCTCGCCGGCTGCCCGCCAGGACGTCTCGATGCCCGAGGAGGGCTCGATGCAACGGCACCACGCCTACCTGCGGCTCATGCTCTCCCTCGCCGCGCGGCGCGACGTCGACATCGTCAACAATCACTCGCTGCACTACCTGCCGACCGCGATGGCTCCCACCCTGCCCATCCCCACCGTGCTGACGCTGCACACCCCGCCCACCCCCTGGCTGGAGTCGGCACTGGCCAGCGCCCGGGGCCTTCCCGGCCCACCGGTGCACGCCAGCGCGGTCAGCCGCCACACGGCGCGCGCGTGGGCGCACCTGTTGCCGGCCCAGGTCGTCGCCAACGGCGTCGACACAGGGACGTGGCGCCCGGGCCCGGGTGGGGAGCGGTTGGTCTGGTCGGGCCGGATCGTGCCCGAGAAGGCCCCGCACCTGGCGGCGCGGATAGCCCGGGCCGCCGGGCTACCGCTCGTCCTGGCCGGCCCTGTCTCGGACGAGGCTTACTTCCGTGAGGTCCTGGAACCCCTCTGTGGGCCGGAGGTGGAGTACGCCGGTCACCTGCGCGCCCCCGACCTCGCCGAGCTCGTGGGGCAGAGCGCGGCAGCGCTGGTGACACCGGCCTGGGACGAGCCCTACGGCCTGGTCGCGGCCGAAGCACTCGCCTGCGGCACGCCCGTGCTCGCGCTGGCCCGGGGCGGCCTGCCCGAGGTCGTGGGTCCCGACGTGGGCCGGCTCGTGCCCGTGCCGGACGGCGCGGGGACCGAGGACGAGGTCGTCGCCCGCGGCGCTGCCCTGCTGCCGCAGGTGCTGGCCCTGTCGCGTCAGGACTGCCGCAGCTATGCCGTCGCCCACCACTCCCTGGACCGCATGGTCGACGACTACGTGCGGCTGTACGAGCATATTGCCGAGGCCGGGCCCGCCCGCCCGGGCGGGCGGCCAATGGGGCGAAAGGTCCGCCGCGTGCCCGCCTGGGGGGTGGCATGAGGATCGCCTACTACGTGCACCACCAAGGCCAGGGCCACCGGCGGCGAGCGACCGCCGTGGCCCGTGCGCTGACCGCGCCGGTGACCGGGCTGGGCAGCGGCCCCGCGCCGGAGGGCTGGCCCGGGGAGTGGGTGGAGCTGGCCCGCGACGACGACCCCGCAGTGGAGGACCCGGCGCTCGCGGACGTCACCGCCGGCGAGACCCTGCACTGGGTGCCCCGGCACCACCCCGGGCTGCTGCGGCGACAGTGGCAGATCGTCGACCGGCTCGTGCACGAGCGGCCCGCGCTCCTCGTGGTCGACGTGTCCGTCGAGGTGGCGCTCCTGGCGCGGTTGTGCGGGATCCCGGTCGTGGTCGGCGCGATGCCCGGCGACCGGACCGACAGCGTGCACGCCCTGGCCTACGACGCCGCCGAGGCACTGCTGGCACCCTGGCCCTACGCGGCTCACCTCGACGCCGGTTGGCACGCCGACTGGTGGGAGAAGGCCTGGCACGTGGGCGGGATCAGCGCCCTGGTCGCGTCGACCGGCCGCCCGGCCGCGCCCTCGTTCGGGGCAGGGATGACGCGCCTACGGGGACTGGTCGTGCCCCGGGGGACCGTCGGGTGATGGTGCTCTGGGGGCAGGGGGGCGACCCGCTCTCAGCTGAGGACATCGACGGAGCCCGCGCAGCGACCCCGGGCTGGGAGTGGACGGTGCGCGGCGGGGGCTTCCCGCCGGCCGCCGACCTCGCGGCGGAGCTGTGCGCCGCCGACGTCGTCGTCACCCACGCAGGGCAAGGCAGCGTCGCGGACGTCGCCTGGGCCCGCCGCCCCGCCGTGGTGCTGGCGCAGCCGCGGCCCTACGAGGAGCAGGCCGCGACCGTGCACGCCCTCGACCGCCTCGGCCTGGCCGCGGTGGGCTACGGGTGGCCGCGCGATCACCGCTGGCCCGAACTACTGGAGCAGGCCCTGGGGCGGGGAGGGGAGGGTTGGTCGGCCTGGGGGGCCGACGGGGCCGTGCAGGCCGCAGCCCGGCTTGAGGACCTGGCCCGCCGGCTCAGCCCGGGCGACGCGCGGCGGAGGGCCTCATGACTGACCCGCTCGTCGCCGTCCTGACCATCGCACACGGTCGCCACGACCACCTGCGCGGGCAGATCGCCGGCCTGGCGCAAGGGACCAGGGAACCGGACCTGCACGTCGTGGCCGCCATGGACGACCCCGAGGTCGCCCGGGTGGCCGCCGACGCGGGGGCGCGGGGCTCCACCCGCCGCACTGTCGTCGACGTGCCCGCCGACCCGCGTGGTCTGCCCCTGGCGGCCGCCCGCAACCTCGCCGCGGCGGAGGCCACTGCGCAGGGAGCCGACCACCTCGTCTTCCTCGACGTCGACTGCATCCCCGGGCCCACGACCGTGGCCGCCTACGCTGGCGCCCTGGAGGCCCTGACGGGGCAGCGGCCCTCGCCGGCGGTGCTCGGTGGCGACGTCGCCTACCTGCCCCCGTTGCCAGCTGGGCAGCGCGACTGGACCGGCCACCTCGGGCTGCTCCCCGAGGCCGGCGAGCACCGGCCGGACCGGGTGCGGCTGGCCCCGGGGGAGCACCTGCCCGAGCCCGACCTCAACCGGTTCTGGTCGCTGTCCTTCGCGATGACCGTGGTCGACTTCTGGGCGATCGGCGGCTTCTGCCCCGACTACGTGGGTTACGGCGGGGAGGACACGGACTTCGCCCAGGTCGTCGGCGCCCGCGGCGGCAGCCTGACCTGGGTCGGCGGGGCCACCGCATACCACCAGCACCACCCCTCTCCGTCGCCGCCGCTGAACCAGCTCGAGCCCGTCGTCCGCAACGCCGGGGTGTTCGCCGACCGCTGGGGCTGGTGGCCGATGGAGGGCTGGCTCGAGGGGTTCCGCGAGCGCGGGCTGGCAGCACCGGATCAGAACGGTCGCTGGCGGGTGACCGCGTGAGCTCGCCCCTACGGGTCCGCCAGGTGCCGGCTGCGCACGCCTACGTGCAGCACCTGCTGCCCGCCGCCGACGTGGGCAGCAGCCCGGTGGTGCACCTGCCGGATCCGCCGGTCCCGGGGGCACCTACCGGGCAGTGGTGGCCACACCCGGCGCTGGAGGCGGACTGGGTGCGCCGGCACGCCCGGGAGCAGGATGTGCTCCACCTGCACTTCGGCACCGAGGGTCGCAGCACGGCACAGCTCGCCGCGTGGCTGCGGGCGGTGCGGGCAGCGGGCCTGCCGCTGGTCTACACCGTGCACGACATCGACCATCCACACCTGGTCGACCAGACCCGCCACCGCGAGCACCTCGCGCTCCTCGTCGAGGCGGCCGACGGGCTGCTGACCCTCACGGAGGGGGCCGCGGCGGTGGTCGAGCGCGACTTCGGCCGCCGACCCCTCGTCGTCCCGCACCCGCACGTCGCACCGCTGGACCGGATCGGCCGGAGGGTGACCACCGACCCTGGCCCGCTGCGGGTCGGGGTGCACCTGAAGAGCCTGCGCACCAACCTTGCGCCGATGCCGCTGCTGCCCGCGCTCGTCGAGGCGACCGCGGTGCTGCGCGCCACCGGGACTATGGTCGAGCTCGAGGTCCGCGCGCACCCTGAGGTGCTCGACCCGGCAGTAACCCGGCACGATCCCGCGGTGGCGAGCTGGTGGCGGCGCCTGGCCGGCGCGCCGCCCCCGGGCGTGGACTTGGTGCTCGCGCCCCGGTTGGGGGACGAGGAGCTGTGGGACTACCTGGCCGCGTTGGACGTCTCGGTGCTGCCCTACGCGTGGGGCACCCACTCCGGGTGGGTCGAGGCGTGCCGTGATCTGGGCACGTGGGCGCTGACGCCCGACATCGGGCACCTCGCGGAGCAGGGTGCGGGCGCCGTGCTGATTTGGAATGATCAGGGTATGTCCCAGGATCTGGCGTTGCCGTCACGGCGGCTGACCGGTGAGCTCGTCGGCCTGCTCGCCCGGGCCGTTGACGGGCCGCCCCAGGGGTGCACGCGGGCCCGGCGCGAGGACCAGCGCAGCCAGATCGCCGCCCTGCACGCGGGGGTGTATGCCGCCGTGGTGGAGGGCGACAGGGTGGACGCGGCGGCGGCGGAACTGGTGTAAGCCATGGCCCCTGACCGGCGCATGCGGCACTACGGCGCGTTCTACGGGCTGGAGCGGCTCCCGGGCACTCGGTCCGCCGCCGCGGGCACCGGGGCCGGCCGGGATGACGCCCCCGGGCCCCGGGTCCTCGTCTACGGCAACTGTCAGGCCGAGGCCCTGCGGGTCAGCCTGGCCTCGGCCGGGACGGTGCAGTCGGTGCGGATGCCTCCGGTGCACGAGCTGACCCTCCAGGACCTGCCGCAGCTGGACCGTCTGCTGGGATGGGCCGACGTGCTGGTCGCCCAGTCCGTGGCCGAGGGGTATCGCGATCTGCCGCTCGGGACCCGCCAGGTCGCGGCCCGGCTGCGAGGCGGCGCCCGGGTCGTGCTCATCCCGAACTACTTCTCCACCGCGCTCTACCCCGAGCAGGTGCTGGTCCGCCACGAGGACCCCGGGGTGAGCGACCCCCCGCTCGTGCCCTACCACGACGTTCGGCGGCTCGGGAAGGCCGCCGGCTGGAGCGGGCCCGCCGAGATGCCGACGACGGCGGTGCGCGCGGGCGCGGAGGCCTCCATCGCCGAGCTGGAGCGGCGGGAGGGCGAGCAGGGGTCCCTGGTGATCAGCGACGTGGTGCGCAGCACGGGGGCGGAGGCGGGTTGGACGGTGGACCATCCCGGCAACCCGGTGCTGCTGGCGCTGGCCCAGCGGGTGATCGACGAGGTCGGCGCCGGAGGTGAGGTCTGCGACCCCGGGCGGGTTCTGCTCTCGGAGGTGATGACCCCGCTGCGGCCCGAGGTGCTAGACGCCCTGGGCCACGACCCCTCCGCAGCGCGCACCGGTTGGGTGGTCCGGGGCGAGCAGGTCAGCGACGAGGAGGTGGCCGCGGCCCACGAGGAGTTCTACGCAGCCCACCCCCGCGTCGTGGAGGTCGGCCTGGCGAAGAAGGGTGCCGTGCTGCGCCACCTTGGATGGAGGCCGTGACCCGCCTGCGACACCCGCTGCTGCACGTGGTGCCCGGGCCGGCGCAGCACGGGGTGACCAGGCACGGGCTCGGACTGCACCACCACCTCGCGGCCGTCCACGGTCAGGATGTCGAGCTGCTGCGCTGCCGGCGGCTGGACGAGCTCGAGGACGGGGCCCTGGCCGGCCGGGTGGCCGTGGTGCAGGTGACCGACCGGCTGGTCGCCGGCGACGCGGAGGCTGCTGTCACCACCTGGCGCCGGCTCATCGGGGGGGTCGCCCGGCTCACTGCCGTCCTGCACGACCTGCCGCAACGCTCCGACGGGCGATCCCGCCCGGCCCGCTCCCGCCTCTACGCGACGCTGGCCGCCTCCGCCGACGAAGTGGTTGTCGCCAGCCGCCACGAGTGGCTGCTGCTCGCCGCCGTCCTGCGCTGGGCCTGTCCTCTCCAGGCCGAGGCGGTCCTGTCCCGCACCCGGGTGGTGCCCCTGCCCATCGAGCGCGCCGCGGCGCAGGGCTGGGAGGACCCCGACCCTGGCGAGCCCGGGGTGCTCACCGTGGTGACGCTGGGTTTCGTCTACCCGGGCAAGGGGCTGGAGGAGGTGGTGGACGCGGCGGCGCTCGCCGCCCGCGACCCCAGGCTCGCCGGCCGCCGGATCGAGGTGCGCAACCTCGGTCGGGCCTCCGAGGGTCATGAGGATCTGCTCGGGCAGCTGCAGGCGCGCGCCGCGGCGGCCGGGGTCACCTGGTCCACCAGCGGCTGGGTGGACGACGCCGACCTGCCCCGGCTGGTCGCCACCTCCGCGGCCACGGTGCCCGTCGCCGCCCACCGACACGTCTCGGCCTCCGGCTCGGTCGCGACCTGGCTCGCCGCGGGCCGGCGACCCCTGGTGCTCACCTCCCGCTACGCCGAGGAGCTGGCGCGCCGGTTGCCCGGCGCCGTCCGGCTGGTCCGGCCCCCCGACCTGGCCCGCGCGGTCGCCGACGCACTGGCCGACCCGGTGACGACCGTCCTTCGTGACGGGACGCCGCTCGGGCCGAGCTGGGCGCAGGCAGCGTCCGCGCTGCACGAGGTGGCGACCCGGCCGGCCGTGTCGGTGGTCGTCCCCTACTACCGCGACCAGCGCCTGCTCGATCTCATCCTGGCCCGCCTGCAGGCACAGACCGGTGTGGTCGGTGACCTCGAGGTGGTCGTCGCGGACGACGGCTCCCCGGAGCCGCCCGACGTCGGTGCCGGCCCCGGTGTTGACCTTGACGCCCTCGACCGGGGCGTAGACGCGGGCGCGGTCCGGTCGATCCGGGTGGTCCGTCAGCACCGCGACGGGTTCCGGGCGTCGGCGGCCCGCAACCTGGGTGCGCGGCACAGTCACGGCCGGGTGCTGTGCTTCCTGGATGGTGACACCGTCCCCGAGGACACCTACGTCGCCGCGCTGCAACGGACCTGCCTGCAGGCTCCGACCCTGGCCCTGGGCCGGCGCCGGCATGCGCACCTGACGGGAGCCTGGCCCCCGCCGCCGGAGGACGAGCTGCCCGAGCCCGCCTGGCTGGACCAGGGCTACCGCGCGAGCGACCACCTGAGGGCCGCCGACGACGGCTCCTTCCGGTTCGTCATCTCCGCGGTGATGGCACTGACCCGGCCGGTCTGGGATGCGGCCGGTGGGTTCGAGGAGGGCCTGACCGGTTATGGCGGGGAGGACTGGGAGCTGGCCTGGCGATGCTGGCTCGCCGGCGCCGACCTGTGCCACGTGCCCGAGGCCGTCGCCTGGCACGACGGGCCGGACCTCGCCGGGCGGGCCGAGCAGGTGGCCGTGGTCAAGAACGCCGAGACCCTGCGGCTCTCGCCCCTGCTGCCGCACCCCCTGGTCCGGGGCCGGGGATGGACGCACCCCCAGCCGGACGTGGTGGCCGTGGTCCGGACGAAGGGGTGGACACCCGGACAGGTCGTCGTGGTGGTCGAGGCGCTGCTGCGGCTCGGGGATGTCGGCGTTTGGGCGGGACCGTCCGCCCTCCCGCCGGAGGTTGCCGACCCGCGCGTGCACCCGGGCTCCCCGGACACGGCGGTCCTGGCCCGGGCCCGCGCCACGGTCGAGGTGACCCGGCCGGTGGCGGTGACCAGGGTGCCGTGGACGGCCTACCCCCTCGACCTGACCGGCGCGGTGTCCTTGCCACGGTCGCCCCTGGTGGACCAGGGCACCTCCGGCGTGCGGGTCACCGCCCGCCGGCACAAGGGCCGGCACCACCTGCACGGCGAGCCGATGCCGCCGGCGTGGCTGCCCCAGGACTGGGTCGAGCCGGTGCAGCCCGAGGTCGTGCTGGAGCGGTGGCGGCAGGGCCGGCCGTAGGGTGAGCCGATGATCCGCTTCGACGGAGTGACCAAGCGCTACGGCTCGACGGTCGCCGTGGACGACCTCAGCCTGGAGGTGCGCAGGGGCGGTATCACCTGCCTGGTCGGGCCCTCCGGTTGCGGCAAGACCACCAGCCTGCGGATGGTCAACCGGATGGTCGAGCCCACAGAGGGCCGCATCCTCATCGACGATGAGGACGTTTCACGGGGCGACCCCGCGCAGCTGCGGCGCTCGATCGGCTACGTCATCCAGCATGCCGGTCTCTTCCCGCACCGCACGGTCCTGGCCAACGTCATGACTGTGCCCCGGCTGCTCGGCTGGGACCGCGCCCGCGCTCGCGAGGCGGCGATGACCGCCATCGAGACGGTGGGGCTCACGGCGGACCAGGCCCGCCGCTACCCCGCTCAGCTCTCCGGCGGCCAGCAGCAGCGGGTCGGGGTGGCCCGGGCGCTGGCCAGTGACCCGGAGGTCGTGCTCATGGACGAACCGTTCAGCGCGGTCGACCCCGTCGTCCGGGCCGATCTGCAGGAGGAGGTCCGCCGGCTCCAGCGCGAGCTGGGCATCACCATCCTGCTGGTCACCCACGACATCGACGAGGCCCTCCTGCTGGGCGACGAGGTCGCCGTGCTGCGCCAGGGTGGGCGGCTCGCCCAGCTGGCCAGCCCGGGGGAGCTGCTCGCCCACCCGGCCGACGACTTCGTGGCCGGCTTCGTCGGCAAGGACCGGGGCTACCGGGCGCTGGGCTTCACCCAGGTGCAGGTGGCGCCGCAGCCGGTCGACACGGTGCGGCTGGGGGCCAGCGTGCGCGCCGGCGCCGGCTGGGTGCTGGTCACCGACGCTGAGGGGATGCCCCTGGGCTGGGTGGAGGCCACTGGCTGGGGTGGGCCCGTGCGGGAGGACCGGGTGGAGCGGTTCGGCAACGTCGCCCGGGTCGGGGACAGCGCCCGGCTGCTCCTGGACGCCGCCCTGTCCTCCCCCAGCGGTCAGGGCGTGGTCGTCGACGCGGAGGGACGGCTGGCCGGTGTGGTCGGCGCCGACGACATCCTCGCCGCCCTGGGCAGGAGTCCACGGCGGTGATCGGCGGGGTCGCCTGGTCCACCCTGCTGGACCTCACCTTGCGCCACCTCTATCTGGCCGTGGTGCCCCTGCTCTGCGGGTTGCTCATCGCGCTGCCGCTGGGTTGGGCAGCGGCCCGCTACCGCTGGGCAGCCCCCACCCTCCTTGCCGGCACCGGACTGCTCTACACGGTCCCCTCCCTGGCGTTGTTCATCATCCTGCCGCTCATCACCGGCGCCCGGATCCTGGACGACTCCAATGTGCTCATCGCGCTGACTGTCTACACGGTCGCGCTGCTGACCCGGACCGTCGCCGACGGGTTCGCCTCGGTGCCCTCGGTGACCCGGCAGGCGGCGACCGCCATGGGCTACGGCGAGCTGCGGCGCACACTGGTCGTCGACCTGCCGCTCGCCGTCCCCGTCCTCACAGCGGGGCTTCGGGTCGCGGCGGTGAGCAACGTCTCCATGGTCTCGGTCGCCGCACTCATCGGGGTCAGCCAGCTGGGCAGCCTGTTCACCCAGGGCTTCAGCCGCAACACCCTGGAGCCGATCGTGGTGGGTGTCGTGGCCAGCGTGGCGCTGGCGCTGGCGCTGGACCTGACGATCACGCTGGGATCACGGCTGCTGACCCCCTGGCTGCGGGCGGCCCGATGATCGAGCTGACCTGGCAGTGGCTGACCGACCCGGGGTCGTGGACCGGTCCCGGCGGGATCCTCGCCCAGACCGGGACCCACCTGCGGATCTCGCTGGTCTCCCTGCTGCTCGCGGCGGCGGTGGCGGTCCCCGTCGGCCTCTACATCGGGCACACCGGTCGCGGGCGCTGGCTGGCGATCAACCTGGCCGGGGCCTTCCGCGCCATCCCCAGCCTGGGCGTGCTCTTCATCGCGATCATGCTCCTGCTGCCGCGGCTGCGCGGCGAACTGGCCTTCGAGGCGCCGGTCGTCATCGTCCTCGTCCTGCTCGCGGTCCCCCCGATCCTGTCCGGCACCTACGCCGGCGTCGAGTCCGTGGACCCGGCGGCCCGGGACGCCGCCCGCGGGGTCGGCATGACCGGGACTCAGGTGCTCCGCCAGGTCGAGCTCCCTGCCGCGCTGCCGCTGCTGCTCTCCGGCGTCCGGTCGGCGATGATGCAGATCATCGCCACCGCGACGATCGCGGCGGTGGTCGGGGTCGGCGGGCTGGGCCGGTTCCTCATCGACGGCCAGGCCGCGCGCCGCTACGAGGAGATGGCAGGCGGTGCTCTCACCGTCGCCGCGCTCGCGCTGGTCGTCGACTTGGTGCTCGCGGGCGTGCAGCGGCTGGCGGTCTCACCGGGACTGCGGGCACGACCGGGCTGAGCCGAAGCCTCCCGGTGGCGCGCGACCCTGCACCCGTGTCACCGTGGAGGCCGCCCACCAGGAGGACGCCATGCGCCGCACCACGATCACTGCCCTGACCCTGACCGCAGCCCTCGGGTTGGCCAGCTGCGGGGGCGGTGATGACCCCCTCGACCCGGACGCCGACCCCGGCACCGGCAACGGCACCGACGGCGGCGAGGGCACCGCAGGTGCCGAGGACGGTGCCTCGCCCGGTGAGCCGGCGACCGGTGAGGCAGGGACCGTCACGATCGGCTCGGCCAACTTTGCGGAGAACGAGCTGCTCGCGGAGATCTACGCGGCCGCTCTGTCCGACGCGGGCGTCGAGGTCGACACCCGGCTCAATATTGGCAGCCGCGAGACCTACCTGCCCGGTCTGCAGGACGGCTCGATCGACCTCATCCCGGAGTACCTCGGCGGCCTGGGCACGTGGCTCAACCCGGAGATCACCGCGACCTCCACGCAGGACGTCCGAGCCGACGTCGAGGAGAACCTGCCCGAGGGCCTGATGCTGCTGGAGCACAGCGAGGCCGAGAACAAGGACGCGATCGTCGTCACCGAGCAGACCGCGCAGGAGCACGGGTTGAACCAGATCGGTGACCTGGTGGACGTGGCCGGGGAGATGTCGCTGGGCGGCCCGCCGGAGTTCGAGTCGAGGCCCAACGGGGTGGCCGGGCTGGAGGGCGTCTACGGCGTGGTCTTCGGCTCCTTCCGCTCGCTGTCGGCCGGCGGGACGCTGAGCGTGCAGTCCCTGGCCAGCGGTCAGGTCGACGCCGCCAACATCTTTACCACCGACCCGGCGATCGAGGAGAACGGCTTCGTGGTTCTGGAGGACCCGGAGAGCCTCTTCGCCGCCCAGAACGTCGTGCCACTGGCCTCCGCCGACGTCGTCGACGAGACGGTGGAGCAGACTCTGGACGCGGTCTCCGCGGCCCTCACGACGGAGAACCTCACCGCGATGATGGTTGAGGTCCTCAGCGACGGACAAGCACCCGCGGACGTGGCGCGGCAGTTCGTCGACGAGAATCTCTGAGGCCCCCGGCCCGGGTGCGGTACACCGCGAAGGCGGCCGCCGGTCTGGCTAGCGTGGCCGGATGAGCACACGCCATGCCTCGGCCTCGTCACCGCCCGCGTCCCGCCCGTCGACCCTGCGCCGCGACCAGATCCTGGTGTCGGTGGCTGCCGTGGTGTGGCTCGTGGGGACACTCTTGGGCACCGGCCTCATCGGCACCGATGACGGGGTCAGCGACCAGGGGGACGGGCTGTTCACCGACAGCACGACCCTGATCGCCCCGGACGGTCCCGCGTTCTCGATCTGGTCGGTGATCTACGTCCTGCTCGGCGCCTACGTCATCTGGCAGTGGGTGGCCGCCGACTCACGGTGGGCGGCGGTGACCCGGCTCCCCGCGGCGGTCTCCATCGCGCTGAACGGGATCTGGCTGATGGTGGTCTTCGCCGACTGGGTGCTGGTCTCGGTACTCGTCATCCTCGGCATCGCGGCGTCGCTGGGGTTCGTCCTGGCGCGCACGGCCACCCTGTCGTCGGAAGGGTGGGCCCCGGCGGTCTTCGTCTCGCTGACCTTCGGGCTCTACCTGGGCTGGATCTGCGTGGCGACCTGCGCCAACGTCGCCTCCTGGCTGGTGGGGCTGGGGGTGCCCGAGGACGGCACCGCATCGACGATCACCACGGCCGCGGTGCTGCTCGTCGTGGTTGGGCTGGTCGCCTTCCTGCTCAGCCGCACCCGTCAGCCCGTCTTCCGCGCCGCGCTGGCTGCCGCGGTCGTCTGGGGCCTGTCATGGGTGTCCTGGGGCCGCTTCACCGGGGACCTGGAGAGCACGGTGGTCGGCTATGCCGCCGCCTTCGCCGCCCTCTGCGTCGTGGGCCTGCTGATCGTCTTTCTCCTTCCCCAGCGCACCCGCGACGACAGCCAGGCCTGACCTGACAGGGGGACCAGGTCTCAGGGACGCAGAGAGCCCGCCACCGCTGGGTGCGGTGGCGGGCTCTTGTGGTGGCGTCAGGGTGGGCCCGGTCAGCGGGACCGACCTTGGCCCGGAACCTTACGGCTCGGGGGTGATCTCCTGGCGACGGGTGTCCGGGGCGGTCAGACCCGGGTTTGCGCCCAGGTAGCCGACCAGGTTGGCCAGGTCCTCCGGGCCGCCCAGCAGGTCGGTGCCGTTGGTGAAGGCGGCGAAGTCGTCGCCACCCTCGGCCAGGAAGTTCAGCGTGGAGACCCGGTACGTTGCCTCCGGGTCGATCGGCTCGCCGTCCAGCTCCATGTTGCCGACCTTGCTGCCCTCGGGCTGCGAGTCGTCCCAGGTGTAGGTGAAGCCTTCGCTGACGCCCAGGGCGAGGTACTGTCGGCCCCGGCCAGACACGTACTGCTGCTCCAGGACGGCCTTGATGTCGGCGCCGGTGAGATCGATGGAGACCAAGATGTTGCCGAACGGCATGACGTTGTAGGCCTCCTGATAGGTGACCTCACCCGGCTCCTCCTCGTTGCTGATCTGGTCGTAGAGCAGGCTGGCCCGCACACCGCCGACGTTCATGAAGGAGACCTGTGCACCGCCGTCCTCCGGGGCTGAGGTGCCCCACAGGATGGAGTCCGCGACCAGGTTGGCCATCGGGGTCTCGATCCCGCGGTCACCACCGGCGTCACCGGTGATGTCCTCGGTGATCGTGCCGACGACCGTGCCGGCGACGACGTCCGCCAGTGCCTCCCACTTCGCGACGACCTCGGCCATCTCGGGGTGGTCCGGGACGGACTGAAGCACGAGGTGGTTGTTGGCGGAGCTGCGCTCGCGCACGACATCACCGGTGGTCCGGCTGACGGAGAGGGTCAGGTCACTGACCACCCGACCGTACTGGTTCGCGCTGGTGACGAGTCGGGGGTTGCCGGCCGGGTCGGGCACCGAGCAGATATAGGCCTGGTGGGTGTGCCCGGAGATGACGGCATCGATGGCCGGGTCCAGCTCCTCGGCGATCCGGACGACGGGCCCGGTCAGGTCGTCGCAGGCGTCGTAGGCGCCGGTGACGGCCCCACCTTCGTGCAGCAGCACGACGATCGTCTCCACACCCTGCTCCTGCAGGTGCGCTGCGTAGGCGTTTGCGGTCTCGACCTCCTCGAGGAACTCGATCGAGGCCACGCCACCCGGGCTGACCAGGCTCGGTGTGCCCTCGAGGGTCAGGCCGATGAAGCCCACATCGACGCCGTCCACGGTGCGGACCTCGGTGGCGGGCAGGATGGGCTCGCCAGTGTCGCGATAGACGACGTTGGCCGCCAGCCACGGGAAGTCCGCGCCCTGGTAGGGCTCGTCCTCGATGAAGCAGCCGAGCTCCGGGTGGCAGTCGCCGTCCTGCATGCGCAGCAGCTCCTCCACCCCCTCGTCGAACTCGTGGTTCCCCACGCTGGCGACGTCCAGGCCGGCGACGTGCATCGCCTCCACCGCCGGCTCGTCCTGGAACAGGCCCGACACAAAGGTGGAGCCGCCGATGATGTCACCCGGCGACACGGTGAGGGACTGCTCGGGGAAGGAACGCACCCGCAGCATGTCCAGCGTGGTCGCGAGGTTGACCGCGCCACCCACGGCGTGCTGCTCGGGATCCTGGGTGGGAGTGAGCCGGGCGCCCGGGTCGACGGACAGGTGCCCGTGGAAGTCGTTGAACGCCAGGAGCTGCACCACCAGCTCGTCGGCCCAGGCCGGGAGCACGACATCCAACACGTCGAGGACGGCGCCCTGGACGGCGATCGGGCCGCCGAAGATGGTGATGGCCTGGGGGGAGATGCGGTCCAGGGCGGCCATCGTGGAGTTGGGCGCACCGTCGGGACGGGTGAGCAGGAGCGGCTCGCCGAGGTGGGCGGCCAGAGCGCCACCGGTGAGGGCGTCGGGGAAGTCGGCGCCGCTGGCCAGGTGGGCCTCGGTGTCGAACTCGTAGGTCTGTGAAAGCGCGGCGGCCGTGGCGTACCGGTTCGAGCCGTGGACCCGGGTGGTGTCCGGCACCAGCTCGGCGATCTCCGCGAGTCGTTCGTCGGACAGGGCACCGGGACCGCCGAGCACCACGATGCTCTGCGGTGCCAGTCGGGTGATCGCCGCGGCGGTGACGCCCCGGAGGCGGTCGGGGGCGGTGAGCAGCAACGGCATCCCGTCCCGGCCCGCGACGGCGCCGCCGGCAAGGGCGTCGGGGAAGTCGTCACCGGTGGCCACGAACAGGACCGGCACACCCGTGGGGTGGGCGTCGACGATGCTGGCCGACGTGGCGTACCGGTCGTCGCCTGCGATGCGTACGACGTCGTCGGTGTAGACCCGCAGCTCCTCGAGCACCTCGTCGGACACAGCCTGCGCGCCGCCCACGACGATGATGCTGCTGGGCGCGAGGTCGCGCAGCGCTGAGGCGGTCGCGCTGGGCAGCGACCCAGGCCGGGTCAGCAGCACGGGGATCTGGGACTGGGCCATGACCTCAGTGGCACCCGCGGTGCCCATCGCTATGGCTTCGGCCACCGGCATCGGGATGGCTGCGCTCAGGGCGTCCGGGAAGTTCTGACCCGTGGTGACGATCACCGTGTCGGTGCCAGCAGGGAAGGCGCGGGAGATCTCCGCCGCCGTGTGGTAGCGGTCGGCTCCGGAGATCCGGTCAGTGGTGACCTCCTCCGCTGGGCTTACGGGGGCCGCCGGGACGGAGGCACCAGCCGGAGGTAGGGGGGAGGTGGACGATGCCATGGCGGCGCCACTGGCCACCAGGGCCAGGGCTGCTGTCGCCGCCAAGGCCGCGCGCGGCGGCGCGAACCTACGCTGAGACATGGGGTTCTCTTTTCGTTGGGGGTCACGGCACCCATCGGCATCGATGTGTGCTGGGGAGAAGGTAACCGACCAGTTATGGGGCCCAACAGGACCGCTGTGACAAAAGTGACTGGTGGGACATATGAGGCGCCAACCGGTCCTTTGTTCACCCAGAGTTGGCGAGAAAGCCGCGACCCCCCTAGCGTCGACCGCCGCGGGGACATAAGGTCGGAGGGCCCGGTCGCCGACGTGGGTGGCCGAGGTCGCAGGACAACGCAGTGATGACGGGCCGGCGCGGGAGCGCCACGACGAGGAACCAGGGGTAGTTCGCATGCGAGGATCAGGGGGCGTGCGTCGCCAGGGGCGGGGCGCACGAAGTGGCATCTGCATGCTGCTGGCCTGCGGATTGCTGATGGGTGGGTCAGGAGCAGCCCTCGCCACCGGTCAAGCTCCGCCCGAGCAGGGTCAGGCACCGGCCGCGCCCGCCCCTCCGGTCGAGCCCGTCGAACCGCCCGCCGACGACGTCGAGCCGCCGGCCGAGGACGCCGACCAGCCGGCCGAGCCCGGGGGTGGCCTGACCTACGTCGGGGGCTTCGTCGCCAACGGACATGCCGCCGGCCCCACCACGTTCAGCCCGCTGCCGCCCGACGAGGCCTACCCCGTGCCCGCCCCGCCGGTCAACGAGTTCCTGCCTGTCGAGGTCGACGAGCTGGGGCCCTACACCCGACAGTTCTCCTGCGACCCCCAGGACCGGCCGGGGATCACCGCCTTCGCGCTGCTGGTCTTCGAGCACTACGACCGGCCCGGCTACAGCGGCTCCCGCCCCTGCGTCCCCTACAACAGCTTCCACCACGACGGCCGCGCGCTGGACTGGGTGCTGAACGCCCACGACCCCATGGACCGCCGCCTCGGTGACGCCGTGGCGCAGTGGCTGACCGAGAACGACGGCGAGATGGCCGCCCGCTTCGGCATCGAGAACCTCATCTGGAACCGGCAGGTCTGGGACCGCTGGAACGGCTGGCAGATCTACGCCGGGCACCCTCACGACGACCACATCCACTTCGCCTTCACCTGGGACGGCGCCCAGATGAACACTTCGTGGTGGACCGGCGTGGCCGTGACCCAGCCCGACCTGGGCCCGTGCGAGATCGCCGGCCAGTACTCCGCCCTGCACGTCTTCCCCCGCCGCCAGGCCTGCCCCAGCGCCGACGTCCTCCCGCCGCTCACCGGGCTGCCGCAGGTGCAGCCGGGCGGCGCCGACACGGGGCTGGCCACCCTGCAGGAGAAGCTGGGCGTCCCGGCCACCGGGGTTTTGGACAACGAGACTCGTAACGCCCTGGTCCAGTGGCAGCTGGAGCACGACGTGCCCGCTACGGGGGTCCCGGACGACCTGACCCAGGCAGGGCTGCAGGGATTGTCGCTGCCCGACCTCGCGCTCGGTCTGCAGGCGGTCCTGCCGCAGGAGTGGCAGAAGACCGAGTTCACCCCCTACCTGCGCACCACGCTGACCGAGGGTGACACCGGGCCGGCCGTCGTGCTGCTCCAGGAGGCGCTGGGCGCTGAGCCCGACGGCGACTTCGGCCCGCTGACCGCGCAGGCGCTGCGTGAGTGGGAGGACACCGTCCCGGTCCTGCAGATCCAGGCAGAGCGCCGCGGCGAGGAGCCAGCGGTCGTGACCCCCCTGACCTGGACCCTGTTGGAGCGGGCCGTCCACCCGACCATCGACCTGCGCGATCTGGAGCTGCGGGAGGGCGACGTCGACCAAGCGGCCGACCCCGACGGTGTCCACGAGTCGCAGGAGCCGCAGTATGCCGAGGACGGCGCCCCGATCCCGACCTACGCCGGCGGTGCCGTGACCTTCCTGCAGACGCTCCTGGGCGTCGAAGCGGACGGTGACTTCGGGCCCCTGACCGCCGAGACGGTCCGCGAGGTCCAACAGGCTGCCGAGCTGGAGGCGACCGGGGTCGTCGACGGCCCGACGTGGAGAGCGGTCGAGGCCGCGGCGGTCGAGGCCGGCCACGTCCCTGGACCTCCGGGCCTGGCCGCCCAGCGGGAGCGGGAGGAGACCGAGCAGGTCGACCGGGAGGCTGAGGAGCAGGTCGACCGGGAGGCTGAGGAGCAGGCTGAGCGGGAGCGCGCCGCCGAGTTCGAGGCCTCCCTCGCGAACGCCGGGCGCTGACGCCGGGGGATGCCCATGACTGCGGCCCGCACCCGACGCGGCGCCAGCTGGCGCGCAGCCCTGGCCGTCACGCTCGCGGCGAGCCTTGCCGCGACCCTGCTGGCCGGGGGGGACGGGGTCCCTGCCGAGGCGGGTCCTGCCACCTCCCCCCTCTCCAACGCCAATGCACCGGCCGCCTCGGCGACCGCCGTGTCCTGGACGGGTGACCTGGCCGGTCAGGCGCCCTGCCCCGAGGGGACCACCCGGTCTTCACTGCTGCACCGGGAGGGTTTCGAGGTCATCCCGCAGCAGCGGTTCAACAACGGCTGGTACCGGATCACCGGCGTGGAGGGCAACTACGCGGCCCGGGCCCTGGTGGACTCCTCCGACCCGGTCGACCACATGTTCCTGCCCTATGTCCAGGGCACCCGCAACACCCGGACCATGCTCGCCTTCGCCACCAAGAGCTCCCAGCCGGACTCCTCCTACACCCGCACCCAGGTCAACTCCGTCGACCTGCGGGTGCCCGCCACCGGCAGCTGGGCCGGCCGCGTCTTCGACGTCACCGCGGCCACGCTGGATGAGAACGGCTGGCTGGGGGCCTGGTTCGAGCACCGTACCAAGGGTGGGGTGCAGAGCACGTGGGACGTGGACAACCTGCAGATCTACACCTGCCGGACTGCGCCGGTGAGCCGGATCTCGGGCTCCGACCGCTACGCTTCGGCCGCCCGGATCGCCGAGACCTACCCCGCGGGGGTGCCGGTCGCCTATCTCGCGACGGGGGCCAACTACCCGGACGCCCTGAGCGCATCGGCGCTGGCGGGCCACCAGGATGCGCCGGTGCTGCTCACCCGCCCGGGCAGCCTGCCCACCGCCACCCGGACCCAGCTGGGGCGGCTGCGCCCCCAGCAGCTCGTGGTCCTGGGCGGGACCGGGGCGGTCAGCTCCGCCGTCGAGCAGGCGGCCTCCGCCTACGCGGGGACGACCACGCGGGTCCAGGGCGAGAACCGCTACGACGTCTCGGCCGGTCTGGCCCGCAGCTACCGCCCTGGCGTCCCGGTCCTCTACGTCGCCAGCGGCGCCGACTTCCCCGACGCCTTGTCCATCGGTGCCCTGGCCGGCCGTCAGGGGGCCCCGTTGCTGTTGACCAGGCCCCATGAGTTGCCCCAGGCGATTGAGACGGAGGTGGCCAGGCTGAACCCCGGCCGGATCGTGGTCGTCGGCGGACCGGTCGCGGTGCAGGACCGGGTCGTCACTGACCTGCGCTCCCACACCTCCGGCGCGGTGACTCGCGTCACGGGGGGCGACCGCTACCAGGTCTCGGCCGCCGTTGCCGGGCAGTTCCCGACCGGTCAGAACCGCGTCTACGTCGCCACCGGCGCCACCTTCCCCGATGCCCTCGTGGGCGCCGCCCGGGCCGGCAGCCAAGGGGTGCCGGTGGTGCTCTCCCGCTCGACCTCGTTGCCCGGTGCAGCCAGGCAGGCCATCACCTCTCTCGACGCCGCCCGCGGCGTCCTGCTCGGGGGGCCGGGCGCCCTCAGCTCGCTGGTCATGGACCAGGTCGGCGCGCGGGTCGGCTGAGCGGGTCCGCACCTGAGCCCAGCCCCGAGCGCCACGCAGCACCGGCACGACCACGCAACGACGAAGGACAAGCATGCAGACCACCCACCGCCTGCTCAACGGCGAGGCCGTGCGCATCGACGTCCCCGACGCCGTCGACCTGCCCGGCGGCACCAGCCTGGGCGTCCTAGCCCTGGAGGGCGCAGGCGAGATGCAGGTCACCGCCGGAAGCCCAGCCGATCTGTCCTTCTTCCTCCAGATCACCGGGACCGCCCTGGACCGTGAGGTCGCCCTGCGCGGTGGACGGATGTTGCGGCACGGACGCTATGCCGCAGACCCGGCGCAGGGAGTCGGCTGGGCGATCGACGTGGGTGAGCACCAGCTCTTCGGCTTCACGCTGCCCACCGTGGACCTGGAGTCCCTCACCGGCTTCCTGACCGACGTCGACGTCCAGGCCGACCCTCTCGGTGCGGTGCTGACCCCCGGTGGCCGGGTGACCTGGTCGCCCTACCGCACCCTGTCGATCGCCCAGGTCGTCGAGCTGCCCCCGCCGGCTGAGGGTGGCGGGAGTGAGGGCTACGGATATCTGCTGGACAGTCGGAGGGCCCGCACCGGTGGCCTGGACGGCGACCGCCCGGGGGTGCCGGT
The DNA here is from genome assembly GCF_008843165.1 of Ornithinimicrobium pratense. Classification (NCBI taxonomy): domain Bacteria; kingdom Bacillati; phylum Actinomycetota; class Actinomycetes; order Micrococcales; family Ornithinimicrobiaceae; genus Ornithinimicrobium; species Ornithinimicrobium pratense. The sequence continues at coordinate 137,206 of NZ_CP044427.1, forward strand.
CCGGGGCGGCCGGCTGACCCGGTCCGGTGAGCAGGAACGCCACCGCTACGGCGTCCTGGAGAGTCGAGACTTCGTCACCTACGGCCTGCCCGGCGAGGACGAGGCGGTCGACCTCGTTCTGACCTCGCTGTCCGAGGTGTTGGTGGAGCTGGCCCCATGAGCCTGATCGCCGCAGCCGCAGCTATCGCCGTCGGCCTCGTCCTGCTAGCCGCCGCCACCGGCCATCTGCGCGACCGTCGAGGCACGAAGGCGGCGCTGGCCGCCCACGACGTGCTGCCGCCCGGGTTGCGGCGGGGTGTCGCCGCCGTGCTCCCGCCCGTGGAGCTCGTGCTCGGCGCCGCCGTCCTGCTCGGGGTGCTGGGCCGCGGCGCCCTCGGCCCCGTCCCGACCGTCGCCCTGCCTCTCGCGGCCGGGGCGGCCGCGCTGCTGCTCGCCGGCTTTACCGCATACCTCGCGCTCGTCCTGCGCCGCACCCGGGGAGCTGCGGACGTGCCCTGCGGCTGCGGACTGGGCACCACTCCCGTCTCCCACTGGGCGGTCGCCCGCGCCGGTGTGCTGCTGGCCCTGGCCGTCGCCGCGGCTTTTGGCGGCATCAGCGGTGGTGCGCCGGACTGGTCAGCCCTGCCCACCGACGAGGCGCCGCTCCTGGCCCAGGCCTTCGTGGTCGTGGCGGCCGGGTTGACCCTCGCCCTGGCGACCGCGGCGCTGCCCGCGGCCCGTGCGGTCCCGACGGCGCTGACCACCCTGCGGCCCGCCAGGGGGGCCCGATGACCTTCACCGCCTCCGCCCTGGTGCTGGCCTGGGTGGCCATCCTGCTGCTGGCCCTCGGGCTGGCCGGCCTGCTGCGCCAGGTCTCTCTGCTCACCCGCCAGCTGGAGACCGGCGCCCCGGGCACCACCGGTGCTCCGAGCGCCCGGGCGGTCGCCGGCGCGGGGGCCAGGACGACCCGCGAGCTGATCGGCTTCACCGCTCCGATGGACGTCGTGGACCGGGTGCGCCACGACGGGGCGGACCTGACTGTGGTGGCCTTCGTGGCCCCTGGCTGCAGCTCGTGCACGATGACGCTGGGGGCCCTGGCCGCCGACCCCCTGCTCGCCGACGGGCGCGCGGGGCTGACCATCGTCTCGACCGGGTCCTGCGGTCCGGCCACGGCGGACGCGGACGGTGTGCGGCGGCTCTGCTGCGTCTCGCAGGGACGGGACCTGCTGGACCGGCTCGCGGTCCCGGCCACGCCCTACCTGCTTGTCCTGGACCCTGACGGTGTGGTGCGCGCGGCCACCCTGCCCGATGAGGACACCGACCTAGGTGCCTGGCTCCGCCGGGCCGGCACCCCCGCCCCGCTCACCGTGGAGGAGACCAGCCGATGATGCGTTTTGAGGACCTGCCGGAGGCCGACACCTCCTGGCTGCGGGAGCGGATGCGCGACCGGCCCACCCGGCGTGGCTTCCTGACTCGCGTCCTGGGCGCCGGGACCGTGGTCGGGCTGGGGTCGCTGGCCTGGGTGAACCGGGGCGCCGAGCGGGCCGAGGCGGCCTACTTCCAGGACTGGACCAGCACCACCACCGGACCGTGCGCTACCTACGCCAGCGACCACACCGAGCAGGGCATCCAGTGCGGTCCCTCCCCCATGTGCCTGGACCAGTCCTGCTGCTGGCGCTACCGGTCCGGTGCGGGCAACCTGGTCGCCTGGCACAAGCAGGGCCCGGGGAGAGGTCGCTACTTCCTGCACCGTCCGGACGACTGCTGGCAGGGCATCTACGACTCCTGGCACTGGAAGTTCAGCGACGGCAACACGTGGCGCTGCTCGGACGGCTGGACCTGCTCCTCGAGCGGCAGCTGCACGCCCACGATCTGCCCGTGGATCGTCTGAGCAGGAGGCCGATGACTACGGCTGGTCCGGGGAACGGGGAAGGCGGCGACCTCCCGGTCATCCTGGACGCGGCGGCCGGGATCGGCCCGGTCCGGCGTTGGGCGGCGGACCCGTTGTCGCTGCTGCTGCTGGTCGGCGCCACCGGGCTGGCGATCGCGGCGCTGACCACGCTCGGACAGGTGGGCGGCACGGCCTCCTGGCTGGTCCCCGCCCTGTTCGGCATCGTCGTGGCCGGCCTGGCGCTGTCCGGCTCCACCTGAGGCGTCAACAGCGCGTGGGCGCTGGTGGCCTCGGTCCGAGGCCCTCGACTGCAGCTCCCGCTCTGGGCGGCCTTCGCGGCGGGTACCACGCTCGGCGGGGTGGGCACCGGGTTGGTCCTGGCGGTGCTGTCCGGGCTGGTCAGTCCGGTGCCGGCACCGGTGCGCCTGGGGTTGTTCGCGACGGTGGCGGTCGGACTGGTGCTGCTCGATGTCCGCTCGCCCAGCCTGCGGCTGCCGCAGCGCACCGAGCTCATCCCTCAGGAGGTCTTCCAGCGCGGCATGGGCCGGGGCGGTTTCCTCTTCGGGCTCGAGTACGGCTGCGGATGGCGGACGCTGATCCCCTCGGCCGCCGCCTACGTCGCTGCCGCCTTCGTGCTCCTGCTGGTGCTGCCCCCGGGCTGGGCGGTCGTGCTCGGCGCGGCCTTCGGACTGTCCCGGTCGCTGGCCGTGCTGCAGTACGTCCTACTCGGCGCCCCCGGTTGGCAGGCCTTCCTGGCCCGGCACTCCCGCGTGCTGGAGCGCACGGGCTCGGTGCTCGCCGCTGCCCTGCTCCTTGCCGCCGCTGCGACGCACGGCGGGTGAGGGGGTGCACGCTTCGTCGGCTCGGACGCGGACCGGCCACCCACCGGGGCCGACTAGGGTGTCGGGTATGGCGCGTCCCCACATCGCCGCCCGCATCGAGGACTCCGTCCGCCGGCGTATCGGCAACGGCCTGCGTCGACGCGGCTGGCACGAACGGGTGACCGGGTTCACCGGCTACGGAAGCACGCACAAGGCCCGGGTCTTCGCCCGCATCGTGCTCTCCCGACACGAGCCGGAGGAGGCGCGCAAGGCGATGACGCACGCCGAGGACACCCTGCTCGACATCGCCCAGCGCGGCTACCGCCACTTCCTCACCGCGCCCGCGCACGGCGTCCGGGTCACGGTCCGGCTCGGGCAGGCCCAGACCACCGCCCTCTCCGACCGGGGCGGCTACGTCGACGTCGAGGTCACCGGGCACGGGCTAGCCCCCGGGTGGCAGGAAGCGCAGCTGGCCCTCGACAACGGGGACAGGCTGTCGGTCTCGGTGATGGTCGTCGACCCGCAGGCCGAGGTCGGCCTAGTCAGCGACATCGATGACACCGTCATGGTCACCCACCTGCCCCGCATCTTCATCGCGGCCTGGAACACCTTTGTGCGCTCCGAGATGGTCCGGGAGCAGGTGCCGGGGATGAGCGCGATGTACCGCGCCTTGGCCGCCGAGCACCCGGGCATGCCGGTGTTCTACCTGTCCACGGGGGCCTGGAACACCGCCCCGTCCCTGACCCGGTTCCTGCGCCGGCACGACTACCCGGTCGGGCCGCTGCTGCTCACCGACTGGGGTCCGACCAACACCGGGTGGTTCCGTTCAGGTCAGGAGCACAAGGAACGTGAGCTGCGACGCCTGCGCGCGGAGTTCCCGCACATCCGATGGATCCTCGTCGGGGACGACGGCCAGCATGACCCGGTCATTTATGGCGAGTTCGTCCAGGAGCATCCCGAGGCGGTCAGGGCGGTCGCGGTCCGTGAGCTGACCCCGGCCGAGCAGGTGCTCTCCTCAGGCCTGCCGTTCGCGACCGACGAGCTGCTCGGCAAGCGGGTGAGCACGCCCATGCTCAAGGCTCCCAACGGGTTCGGGCTGCACCAGCTGCTGCACGAGGCCGCTCGCATGGAGCCCGGTGATGCCTGAGCTGCCGGAGGTGCAGGCACTCGTCGACTTCCTCGCCGGGCGCATGGTGGGCCAGGTCGTCACCGACGTCGAGCTGGGCTCGATCGCGGTGCTCAAGACCTACGCGCCCCCGCCGGACGCCTTGGTCGGCTCACCCGTGGACGGGGTGGCCCGGCACGGCAAATTCGTCGATGTGGACGTTGACGGCACCCACCTGGTCTTCCACCTGGCCCGGGCCGGGTGGCTGCGCTGGTATGACGAGGTGCCCGCCACCCGGGTCCGTCCGGGCAAGAGCCCCATCGCGCTGCGAGTGCGGCTCGACGACGGCTCGGGGTTCGACCTCACCGAGGCGGGGACCAAGAAGGGCCTGGCGGCGTACGTGGTGACCGACCCGGCCGCCGTGCCCGGCATCGCCTCTCTTGGACCCGACCCGCTGGCCGAGCAGTTCGACGAGGAGGCCTTCGCCTCGCTGCTCGCCGGCCGGCGCACCCAGGTCAAGGGCGTGCTGCGGGACCAGTCCGTGCTCGCCGGCGTCGGCAACGCCTACTCCGACGAGGTCCTGCACGCGGCCCGGTTGTCGCCCTTCGCCCTGGCTGCCTCCCTGACGCCTGAGCAGGTCGGCGAGCTCTACCGGGCCCTGCGGACCACCCTGGAGGCCGCCGTGCTCGCTGCCTCCGGGAAGCCCGCCGCCGAGCTCAAGGACGCCAAGCGGGCCGGGATGAACGTCCACGGCCGCACTGGCGAGCCCTGTCCCGTCTGCGGGGACAGCGTGCACGAGGTCGCCTTCGCCGACTCCTCGCTGCAGTACTGCCCCACCTGCCAGACCGGGGGGAAGCCGCTCGCCGACCGCCGCACGAGCCGATTCCTCAAGTAGGCTCGCTCGTTCAATATGGCCGTCTTACGAAGAGTTTAGATTCCTATAGAATGTTCTCGAGAGGGTAGCCTCGATCGCCATGCCACCCTCCCGAACAGACACAGACACAGACAACGAGTGGCCCGACCCCCGGGCGGTGTTGCGCCGCATACCGCTTGGCCGGCGTGTCGTCGTACGTTCGCTCATCGAGGGCGGGGAACGGGCGACTGACGCGCTCGGTGAGCTGGTCGGACGGGACGAGCAGTCGGTGCGGGTCCGGACCCGCACGGGTGAGGTCCGTGTCGAGCTGGCCAAGGTGGTGGCCGCCAAGCAGGTCCCAGCGAGCCCGGCGGGGGTATGGCGCGTCGCGCCGTTCCTGCGTCGCGGGCAGGTGGCGGTGCTGGGGGAAGGCACGTTGCGGGTGGCCGACGGGTCCGTCCGCACCGCGACGGCGCTCCTGGTCGAGGAGCTGCTCCGGGCGGGCAGGCCGGTGTTCGTCGGCCACCCCGACGACCACGAGGCCCGGGCGCCCAAGGCCGATGGGTCGCGACACCCCATACCCCTCCTGCCCCTTCTGCACGAGCCCGAGCTCACGCACGAGGTGCTCACCCGGGCACACCGCGAGATCGAGGACCACCTGGGGCACACGGTGGGTCGGGCCATGGTGCATTACACCGACGTGCGCCCCGACGCGGTCGACGCGGCCCGCGTCTTCGGTTGGCAGGGGCGCGTCTTCACGCTCCCGCCGGGCACGGGCGAGCAGTAAGGGCCCTCAGCGTCCATCCGCCGGGGCGGCCAGACAGGGCGACTCGACGTTCAGCTCCACCCGGCCGTCGGGCCACTCGGCCACGGTCACCGTGTAGCCGTCGAACAGGTGGCTGGTGATCGTGCCGCCCTGCCGGGACTGGGTCTGCTCATACCCTTCGGCGGCGAGCCACTCTCGCGCCAGGCGGGCCTGGGTCGCGGGGGAGTCCACGGTCAGGAAGACCATCTCCGTCCAGGCCATGGCGGGGTCGGACTCGTCAAGGGTGCAGACTGCCTCTGCGCCAGGTGCCGCTTGCTCGGCCAACGGCGGTGTGTCGGGCGCCTGCAGCTGGTCGTAGACCTGCTCCAGGATCGCCAGCGTGCGGTGCTGCGCGGCCCGGGCGTCGTTCCCCGGCGCGGCGCTCGAGGTGGGCTCCATGGTGGTCGGTCCTCCCGGGGGCGTGGCGGTCGTGCCGCAGCTGGCGAGGAGAGCCAGGACGGCGAGGGTCAGCGCGGTGCGGGAGGTGGCTCTCGTGGTCATGGGTTGCCCCCGTCAGGCTCTCGAGGGGCACCGGGTTGGGGAGGCCGGCTCAGAGCACGTACGGCTCATCCGTGTGCTCGCTCGTGAGCGGCTTGCCGGCTGAACCCCAAGCGCGCATCCCGCCGTCGACGTTGACGACCTCGAAGCCCTGCTGCACCAGCCACTGGACGGCCCGCTGCGAGCGGCCGCCGCTGCGGCAGACCACTGGCAGCGGCTCGCCCTCGGGCAGCTCCGCCAGACGCTCTGGCACCTCGCCGAGCGGGATGTGGACCGCGCCCGGGGCGTGCCCAGCGGCCCACTCGTCCGGCTCGCGGACGTCCACCACCACGGCGTCGTCGGGCAGGTCGGTCACGCTCACGGTCGGGATCTGGTCCATGCCCTCCATCCTGCCACCGACCTGGCCAGGGTGCGGGTCCTCGGTCGGGGGGTGGGACGGCACTCCCGGCAGCTAGGATTGGCGCCGCATCCTTGCGCCGGCCTCGACCGGCCGACTGGAGAAGGGGTAAGCCACCAGATGAGCACCACCACCGCCGCGCGACCCGGGGCGGCGGGCGACCGCCTGCCCTCGCGTCCCCGCGACCGTCGACCCGCGCTGGCGATCCTGGCCCTGCTGCTCGTCCTGCTCGGCGCACTGGGCAGTGCGCTGCTGGTCTACCGCACCGGCGAGCGGGTCCAGGTCCTGGTCGCCCAGGGACCGATCCAGCAGGGCCAGACCGTCACCGCCGACGACTTCTCGGTCACCGAGATCGCCTTCGACGACGGTACGCAGGTGGTGCCCGCCGGCTCCCTGGGGCAGTTCGTGGGTAGCACCTCGGTCGCCTACGTCCCCGAGGGCAGCATCATCTCCGCGCAGATGTTCACCACCCGGGCGCTGGCCCCTGCCGCCGCCGAGCAGGTGGGCGTGGTCGTCGCCTCGGTGGGCCGCCCCTCCTCGGCGGTGCAGGTCAACGACATCGTCCGCGTCTACCGCACCGACCCCTCCGGCACCGCCGCCGCGACCGACGCCGAGGAGCTGGTGGCTGCCGCGAAGGTGGTCGCGGTCGGGCCGGTCCTGGAGACCCGGGACACCGTGCACGTGACCCTGCTCCTGCCCCAGGACGCGGCGCCGTCGGTGATCTCCGCCAGTGCTGCCGGCACGGCGGCCGTCTCGATCCTGGCCTCCGACACCGCGCCCAGCGTGGACTGGCGCACCGAGTGAGGCCGGCATGGCACTGATCTCCTTCTTCTCGGCCAAGGGCGCCCCCGGCACCACCAGCACCGCGATGCTGACCGCCGCACTGTGGCCCCGGCCGACGCTGCTGGTCGACGCGGACCCCGCGGGCGGGGACCTGCTCATGCGGCTGCCCACCGACGCCGGGATGGCGCTGACCCAGCGCCCTGGTCTGCTGACCCTGCTGCCGCTAGCCCGGCATGGGCTGGCCCCAGGCGTGGTCCTCGACCACAGCCAGGTCGTCCAGGGCGGGCAGCGGGTGCTCGTGGGCCTGGACTCCCCGGAGCAGGCCGAGGCCTCCGCCGCCTTCTGGCCGATCCTGGGCCGCAACTTCCACGACCTGCCGGGAACCGACGTGGTCCTCGACCTCGGGCAACTCAGCGTCCGGTCCAGCCAGATGTCGTTGGCAGAGCGCAGCGACATGCTCATCGGGGTCATCCGCCCCACCCCCGCCAGCGTGCTGCACATGCGTCAGCGCCTGACGGCCCTCACCCGGACCTTGGCCACGCTGGGGCCCGACGCACCCCTGGTCGGGCTGGTCGCGATCGCCGACGTCCAGCAGCAGGCCGAGGCGTCCTCCGCACTAGCGACCGTGCTGACCGACGTCCCCGAGGTGCACCACCTGGGGATGGTGGCGCACGAGCCACGTGCCGAGCGGATGTTCCACGGCGACCTGCTCGTGCGTCCGGAGCGGACCATGTTGGTGCGCTCGGGACGATCCCTCGTCGAGCGGGTGCGCAGCCTGCTCGACGGCGCTGCGCCCGATCCGGACCCCGCGCCGGCCGGGCGGGGAGCAGACCAGGTCGACCAGGCCGGCCCAGCTGGCTCGGGCGCCCAGGCCGGCTCGACCGACGCGATCGAGGCCGGGGATGCGTCTGGTCTTCCCGACGGCGGCGCGGACGCTGGCGCGGCGCAGAAGGAGCAGCCCGACGCAGACCGGCCGATGTCGCGCCGTGACCTGAAGAAGAAGAAGTGGAGGGTCCAGCGATGAGCCTGACCAGCTCGGACATCATCCCCGGCAGCCGCGAGGAGCTGACCGCCACGAACAACCTCGTCCGCACCCTGCGCGCCCAGGTCGCCGACCGGCTCAACCAGCAGCGCCGCCGGGACGAGGTCGCTGGACGGCGACCCATGAGCGCCGAGGACGAGCGGCACTACGCGCGCTCCCTGATCGTCCAGGTCCTCGAGGACCACGCCACCCTCCAGATCACCGAGGGCCGGGTCCCACCGAGCGCGGCAGAGGAGGAGCGGATCGCCGGGGCCATCCACGCCGCCCTGTTCGGCGTCGGCCGCCTGCAGCCGCTCCTGGAGGACCGTGACGTCGAGAACATCGACATCAACGGCTGCGACAAGGTCTTCGTCGGCTACGCCGACGGCCGCGAGGAGATGGCCCCGCCCGTCGCCGACAGCGACGAGGAGCTCATCGAGCTGATCCAGATCCTGGCCGCCAACGTCGGCCTGACCTCCCGGCCGTTCGACTCGGCCAACCCGCAACTGGACCTGCGGCTGCCCGACGGCTCCCGCCTCTCGGCCGTCATGGGCGTGTGCCAGCGGCCCAGCCTGTCGATCCGCCGCGCGCGCCTGGGGCAGGTCACCCTGGAGGACCTGCGCGCCACCGGCACCTTCTCCGAGGATGTGATGCACTTCCTGCGGGCCGCGGTGCACGCCCGCAAGAACATCATGATCGCCGGCGCCACCAACTCCGGCAAGACCACCATGCTCCGGGCTCTCGCGGCCGAGATCCCGGCCCACGAGCGGCTCGTCACCGTCGAGCGGGCGCTCGAGCTGGGCCTGGACAAGTTCGAGGACCAGCACCCCAACGTCGTGGCTTTCGAGGAGCGCCTGCCCAACTCCGAGGGCCTGGGCGCGGTGACCATGGCCGAGCTAGTCCGGCGCTCGCTGCGGATGAACCCCTCCCGGGTCATCGTCGGCGAGGTGCTCGGCGATGAGATCGTCACCATGCTCAACGCCATGAGCCAGGGCAACGACGGCTCGTTGTCCACCATCCATGCCAACTCCTCGATGGAGGTCTTCAACCGCATCGCGACCTACGCCCTGCAGGCGGAGGAGAACCTGCCGGTCGAGGCCACGCACATGCTCATCGCGGGGTCGATCAACTTCGTGGTCTTCATGCGCAAGCGCAACGACCACGCCACGGGCGGGGGGATGGCCCGCGGGGTGCAGTCGATCCGGGAGGTCACCGGGATCGACGGGCGGGTGCTCTCCTCAGAGGTCTTCGCCGCCGGCCCCGACGGTGTCGCCCGTGCCCGCGCCCCGATCGAGTGCATCGACGACCTGGTGGCGTACGGCTACTCCCCGGCCATGCTCCACCGCTGGGAGTGAGCGTGGGCGGGGGGCTCTACCAGCTGCTGCTGCCGATGGCGACCGGCGCCCTGATCGGGCTCGGCCTGTATGTCGCCGTCCTCGCCGTCGTCGGGCTGCCCGAGCGGGACCCGGGCACGCCCAGCCGGTTCCGCGGGGTGACCCTCAAGGGGGTCACCACCAGGCTCTCCCTGGGTGTCGTCTCCGGGCTGCTGGTGCTGCTGCTCACCGGCTGGGTTGTGGCCGGGGTCGGCATCGGGATGCTGGTCGCCTTCTGGGACCAGCTCACCGGCGACGCCCGCGCCGAGACACGCGGGATCAACACCCTGGAGGCCTTGGCCACCTGGACCGAGTCCCTGCGGGACACCATCGCCGGGGCCGTGGGCCTGGAGCAGGCGATCCCGGCGACGGCCACGAACGCCGGGGCGACCATCCGTCCCTCGCTCAACCTGATGGTGGACCGGCTGCGGATCCGGGAGCCGCTGCCCGAGGCGCTGATCCATTTCGCCGAGGACCTGGACGACCCCTCGGCCGACGTCATCTGCTCGGCGCTGGTGCTCAATGCGCGGCTGCGGGGACCAGGCCTGCGGGACGTGCTCGGGGCGCTCGCGCAGTCCACCCGCGAGGAGCTGGACATGCGCCGCCGGATCGCGGCAGGGCGCCGCTCGATCCGCCGGTCGGTCAAGATCATCGTGGGGCTCGTGCTCGGCGTCATGGGCGGGCTGGCAATTTTCAACCAGCGTTACGTCGAGCCTTACGGCACCCTGGAGGGCCAGATCGTCCTGGTCCTGGTGGCCGCCGTGTTCGGGGCGGGGCTGCTGTGGATGCGCAGGCTCTCCCAGCCGGAGCAGATCAGCCGCTTCCTCGTCGTGGACCGCACCGCCCGGGCCCGTGACATGGAGCGGCTCATGGGGCAGGTCGAGGACGGCGTGCGTGAGGGTGAAGCCGTCCGCGGCGGCGCCCGGGACGGTGACCGCCGGTGACCCCGTTGTTGTGGCCCATGCTGGCCGGAGGCCTGGCCGGGCTAGGGGTGTACCTGTTCGTCCGGGCCCTGCTGCGGCCCCGCCCCGGGGTGGCCACCCTGGTGGCCCGGATCGACGCCGGGTCCCGGTCCATGCAGACCCACACCCTCAGCGACTTCGACACCTCCTTCGCAGAGATGAGCCGGCGGGGGCGGACCGTCATGACCACCCTGGCCGACCGGCTGGAGGTCGTGGCGGCCCGCCGCGGTTGGCAGCTGTCCCGGCACCGGACAGACCTGACCATCCTCAACCGCAGCGTGGGCGCCATGCTGGCCACCAAGGTGGTGAGCGGTCTGATCATGATCCTGGTCGCACCCCTGGCTTGGGGCGCGGCCCGGCTGGGCGGGCTGGACCTGGGCAGCACCCTGCCCCTGGGGGTAGCGCTGCTGCTGGGCCTGCTCGGTTTCTTCCTGCCGGACCTGACCCTGCGCGCCGAGGCGGACAAGCGTCGCCGTGAGTTCCGCCGCACGGTCGGGATCTTCCTGGACCTGGTCTCGATGAACCTGGCCGGCGGGCGCGGCCTGCCCGAGGCTCTGCTGGCCGCCTCCTCGGTCAGCGACCACTGGTCCATGGTCCGCATCCGCCAGACCCTGGCCAACGCCCGCCTGTTCGGCACCACCCCGTGGGAGGCCCTCGGCGAGCTCGGCCGCGACATCGGCCTGGAGGAGCTGGAGAGCCTGTCGGGAGCTCTGCTCCTCGCGGCGGACGATGGGGCCAAGATCCGGCAGTCGCTGTCGGCCCGCGCGGCCACGATGCGCCGCAAGGCGCTCTCGGAGTCCGAGGGTGATGAGGGGGAGCGGTCGCAGTCGATGCTGGTCGCGCAGATGCTCCTCGTCATCGCCTTCCTGATCTACCTGGCCTACCCCGCCCTGACGGCTCTGATGGCCCAGCCCACATGACCGGGTTGGCGTAGCGTGTGCGGCGTGGGAAGATCAGGCGGGGGTCAGGGGCAGAGACCGGACCACCACCTCCACACTTGGCCCCATGAGCACACGCTCGTCATGACGAGGAGAGCACGAGGATGAAGCCTGTCACCTACCTGCACCGGGTGCGCCGCGACCTGCTGGCCCGGAAGGACCGCGGGGCCTCGGCCCTGGAATGGGCGCTGATCGCAGCCGTCGTGGTGGTCGCGGCCGCCCTCATCGGCGCCGCCGTCTACAACGTCATCGAGTCCCGGGCCGCGACGGTGCAGGAGTGTGGGAATCTCGGCCCCGGCGGCACCTGCTGACGTGGCCGGCCCGGTGGCGGGCCGCCGGCGCGTCGCTCTCCCGTGGCGGCGGCACGCCCGGGAGCGTGGCAGCGCCGCCCTCGAGTTGGCGATCGTCGCGCCGACCCTGCTGGCCCTGATCTTCTTCAGCCTGCAGGCGGCCTTCTTCTTCTACGGCCGGGCCGCCGCGACCCAGGCGGCCCGCGAGGGCGTCTCCCAGCTGCGGCTCGCCGAGGACCAGGAGACGTATGCGCTGCTGCGTGACCCGGCCTTGGAGCGCACCGAACGGTTCGCGGCCAGTGTCGGGGGCGCCGGGCTGGTCGACCCCTCGGCCGAGAGCAGCTACTTGGAGCAGGGGGACGGGAGCGCCCGGGTCAGCGTGACCGTCACGGGGCGGGTCATCACCCTGGTCCCCGGCCTCGACCTCACCGCCAGCGCCGAGGCCTCGGGCACCGTCGAACGCTTTTTGGAGCCGGCCGGCTCCTAGCCCCGTCCCACCCCCGCAGACTCCGCCAGCCGACATACTTCGCCCGTATACCCCGCTGCATACCCCCACGACCGCACCGCCCACACGGAGAGGAGCCGCATGGCCACCGACCTCGCTGGCCCTACCGGCTCGCACCGGCGGCCACCGCGGCGCGGCCGACGGCGCGAGCGCGGCTCGATCGCGCTGGAGATGGCCTTCGCCGCTCCCATCGTGCTTCTGCTCCTGGCCCTGGCGTGGACCTACGGCCGCGTGGCCTGGGCCAACGGCCACCTCGAGGCCGGTGCCCGCGACGCCGCGCGGGTGGCGACCCAGTCCCGCTCGGTCGAGGAGGCCAGGGCCAACGCGCTCGCGGTGGTCCAGGAGAACACCGAGGCTGTCACCGGCTGCGGGGAGACCGCGGCCGTCATGCTGACCGGCACCTTCGAGCCGGGGAGCACGCTGACCATTCGGGCCAGCTGCAGCTACAGCCTCTCCGACATCGGGCTGCCGGGGGCTCCGGGCACGATGACCCCGACAGCGACCTTCTCCTCCGTCATCGACCAGAGGCGCGGGATCTCACCGTGAGGGGGGTGGGGGTGAGCGATCGGGGCTCGATCCTGCCCATCGTGCCGATCATGGCGCTGGTCATGCTCATGCTGGCCGGGCTGGTCATCGACGCCTCCCGGCAGCTCAACGCCCGCGGCCAGGCCGTCGCCTACGCCGAGGAGGCGGCTCGTGCCGGGGCCCAGGCGATCCAGCCCCAACTGCCGCTGGCGCTGGATCCCGCCGAGGCGGGCGACCTGGTCGCCGAGTACTGCTCCACGGTCCTCGGACAGCAGCACGTGACCGGCTGCGAGCTGATCCGCCTCGACCCGGCCCCCGAGGGCCCGCCCCGGCCGTTGGTCGTGGTCGTCCGAGTGCAGACCCAGATCCCCACCACCCTGCTTGGGATGGTGGGCGTCCAGTCCCTGTCCGCGTCCGGCGAGGGCCGGGCCCAGCCTGTCGAAGGAGTGCTCGATGTCCCTGAGCCCGTCCCTGAGCCCGTCCCAGAGCCGTAGCCGTAGCCGGCGCCGAGCGACGGCGCGACCGGCCGGCCTGCTCCTGCTCCCTGTGGTGCTGGCCCTGGGGGCCTGCGCCGGCGGCAGCGGTGGCCCCGACGGCGCCGCGACCGTCGCCCCGGGTGCCCTCGCCAGCAGCACGACGGACCCGACCCCGACGCCCACCGCGAGCCGGCCCCCCGCGGACGACGCGGACGGCGCGGACGGCGCGGACGGGACAACCGAGCCCGCGACGGCCCCGGACGCCGTGGATGTGGACGCGCGCACCACGCAACCCCCGGTCGAGGACGACGAGCCCGAGGTGTGGGCCACCTTCACGGCCGAGCCAGGCCGGGTTCCGGGGGACGTCTCCGAGGCGTTCGCCGACGATCCACGGCTGCAGGCCGTGCTGCGCTTCAACGCAGAGTTCGCCCGCGCCGTGAACGCCGACGACCCCCAGCGCGCGGACTGGCTGGCTACCCTCGACCCGGACGAGCACGAGGCCCTGATGGACTACCTCGGGGACGAGTTCGGCAAGACCTACCCAGGGCCGTTGCCCTTCACCCCGCTGGACATCGGTCCCGGCGACGAGGACGGCACAGCGAGCGTCCAGGGCTGCATCATCTCCACCGGTTTCGCCCTGGGCGCCGAGGGCTTCACCGATACCACCATCACCTCTGTCGAGTACGCTCTGGTCGAGGACCCGGCGGAGCCGGACGCCTGGCTGGTTGAGGCGATGTGGGCCGGGGCATACGATTGCCTGACCACTGACGTGCCAGCCCGCCTTTGGTGACCTGGGGAGGACCGACATGACCACGCAGCGCAGAACCCGAGCCCTGCGCCGGGGCCTGGCGGCCCTGGCTGCCGCCGGCGTCAGCCTCGCCCTCCTCGCCCCGCAGGCGGCCGCGCTCGGCGATCCCCCGGTCAAGCCCGGTGACGGCGGTGGGAGTTGGAACAACGGCAAGAAGGTCCGGATCAAGACCTACCAGACCGGTGACGGCGCATGCTCGCTCATCGCCTCGCCCAGCTCGATCGGCGGTGTCTGCGTGCGGGCGAACGCCTTCAGCGGGGTCACCATCGAGGAGATCCTGGGCGATGACCCGCTCCCGGAGTGCTGGGACGAGCCGCTGAACGAGGAGGAACTGCAGGCAGCCAACCTCATCAACAGCGATGACGCCGCCTGGTACTGGCACCGCTGCCTGCGGGGGATCGACCCGGAGACCTTCGAGATCGAGCCTGACGGCATCCACCTCGCAGTCGGCATCTGGCCCTTCGAGCACGGCGACCCAGACCTGGTCTTCCTCACCGAGAACCAGCAGCGGTTCATGGACCGCTTCGTCAACCGGGGCAATGTGCCCGTCCCGGTCCTGATGGCTTCGCCCAACCCCCTACCGTTCGTCAACGACGACATCGCCTTCTACAACTTCGGCGACGACGAGATGCGGGTCAGCCTGGCCGCCCCGGGCGTGGAGATGCGGGCCAAGATCACCGAGATGCTGGTCTACCCGGAGGGTCGGGAGGGTCCGTCCATCACCTGCCCCGGCCCCGGGACGCAGGCTGATGCCAACGACACCCCGCAGACTCTGCCCGACGCGTGCTGGTACGCCTACGAACAGTCCAGTCTCAACCAGCCCGGCGACTTCTTCGAGGCCGAGATCCACGTCAAGTGGCAGGTCGACGCCCGGATCAACGGCCGCTGGGAGCAGTTCCACGAGTTTACCAAGTCAGGCACGGCGCAGATCCCGGTCAACGAGGTCCAGGCGCTGGTCCGGCCCTGAGCCGGCCGAGGCAACAGCGGGGAGAGCCTATGAGCACCACCACACCTCGACGTCCGGATCGAGGCGCGAAGACCGACAAGGGCGGCGGCGCCAGCAGCGCATACCGTCCCCGGACGGCCGAGGACCACCTGCCCCGCCCGCCCCGCCAGGAGCGCGCTGCCGGAGCAGGGGCCCTCTCCCTGCTGGGTATCCTGCTGCTCGTCGTCGGCGTGCCTGCGGCGCTCGTGTACTTCGTCGGCAACCCGCTGCCGACCTCGGCCCCCAGCACCAGCTGGCTCACCGCGCCGATCACCTCCGACGCGCTCATCAACATCGTCGCCGCCCTGATCTGGGTGGTGTGGGCGCACTTCGTGGTCTGCCTGGTCGCGGAGTGGCGGGCTGCCCGGGCCGGTCGGCTGCCCCACCTGGTGCCCGCCGGCGGTGGCTCGCAGCTGCTGGCCCGGCGTCTGGTGGCCGGGGTGCTGCTGCTCGCAGGCACTGCCACGGCCACCGGCACCATGCCCGGCCAGCAGGAGCCGACGGCCGTCGTCACCACCGACGCCGGGGCAAGCGCGTCGAGCGCACTGGCGAACTTGGAGGGGCCCGGGGCCTCGGTGCACTCGGCCGTGCAGCGGGCGGGCGAGGCCACCGGGCAGGTGGCGCAGGACGCGGCGGGCCTGGCCGCGGGTCCGCGCGCGGAGGCCCAGGTGACCAAGTTCTACGAGGTCAAGCCGCCTGAGGGCCGCAACTACGACACCCTGTGGGACATCTCGGAGCGGACGCTCGGCGACCCGTTCCGCTACAAGGAGATCTACGAGCTCAACAAGGAGCGCGTCCAGCCCGACGGGCGCCGGTTGGTCGACGCCGACCTCATCCAGCCTGGGTGGCAACTGGTCATGCCGGCCGACGCCTCCGGCCCGGCCATCACCGCAGTGCGTGCCCATCTGCCCTTCACCAGCACACCGCTGGAGACCGACACCGCCGCCGTGGTGGAGGCCGGCACCGCCGCCGGCGAGACAGGGATCGACTTGGGCAGCGCCGACGGGGCTGGCGACCTGCAGGCGGGGGCAGCCACTGGTTCCACCCTGGGTGCGAGCGGCGCCGTACATGCCGATGAGACACGCGCCGGCGCGGGACAGGACGGAGCCGGTATGCCGAGCGCGCTGGCCGGTCAGCCCGCCCGCAACGGCGTCGACCTTGGCGACCTCACCCTGGGTGGCGGCATGATCCTCGCCGGCCTTGCCCTGGCCTTGTCGACGCGCCGGGGTCCCTACGGAGACCCCTCGACGCAGGAGGAGGCGCTGCTCCTGGCCGGCACCCCCGGCCGCGCCGCCCTGCTAGACCTGGCCCTGCGGGTCCTGGCCGAGGGGCGCGCCCAGCAGCAGCTGCCGCTGCCCGACCCGACCGCGGTCTACGTGAACGACGAGCAGGTCCTGGTGCACCTCGCCGGTTCCGGCCACGCCGCCCCGCCTGCCCCTTGGCGTGAGGTCGAGGACGGTCGCGTCTGGTCCGTGCGGCGCGAGGACCTGGCCGGGCTGCAGCCCGCGGCGTCCGCGCCCTGGCCGGCCCTGGTCAACATCGCCGTCTCGCATGGATTCGACCTGCTCGTCGACCTGGAGGCGGCGCCCGGACTGGTCAGCATCGGCGGCGAGGTCAGTGTGGCCCGCGAGGTCGCCTTCGCCTCGGTCGTCGACCTGCTCACCCACCCCTGGTCCGACGGGGTGCAGGTCACCCTGGTCGGCTTCGCCGGGGCCGATGCCCTCGCCGACCTGGCGCCCGGCCGGGTCCACGCCGCAACCTCGCTCGAGGACGTCCTGGGCCGGCTCCAGGCCGGGGTCGCGGAGCGTGAGGAGCTCACCCGTCGGCTCGGCGTCGACGGTGTGCTCGCCGGGCGGCTCGCCGGTGCCGGTGCAGACCTGCGTCCCCACGTGGTGGTGCTGTCCGGTCAGCCCGGTGCCGAGGAGGCGCAGCGCCTGACCCAGCTGCTCACCCAGGGCCGCAACAGCCTCGCCGCGGTGTGCGTCGGCCAGACCCTGGCCGCCCGCTGGCGCTTCACCGTCGACGGGGGAGGGCTGCTCGACCTGGGTGCGCTCGGCCTCAGCGGGAGCGCCCGCCGGTTGCGGCACGAGGACCTGTCCTCGGTGGCGCACTGGCTGCGCGACGCGAGCGAAGCCGCCACCCAGGCCACCGGCACCGTGGCCGCGATGGGTCCGCAGGAGGCCGTCTCGACCCTGCCCCAGGCGGGTGCTGGGCATGTCCGGACCGCCGGCGCGATGCACGACCGGTCCCGCGCCCTGGCCCACGTCCGCCTGCTCGGTCCGGTCCAGGTGCAGGCGCCGCACCAGGTCGACCCGGCCCGTGAGGCGCTGCTCACCGAGCTGGTCTGCCTGGTTGCTCTGCACCCTGGCGGCGTGCACGAGTCGGTGCTGCGGGTCTCGCTGTGGCCCCGCGGGGTCGAGGACGACGTGGTCGAGGCCACGCTGGCCGCGGCGATCCGGTGGCTGGGGACCGACCCCCAGGGCGTCCCTCTGCTCGCGCGGGATGACGAGGGCCGCTGGCGCCTGTCCCCGGCGGTGCACGTGGACTGGCTGGAGCTGGCCGCGGCCGCCCAGCAGCACGCCGACGACCCGCAACGGCTCGGCGCGGTCCTCGCGCAGGCGCGCGGCGAGATGTTCTCGGCCACCCCGGCCGACCGCTACCGTTGGCTGGCCTTCCACGCCGCGGCCCGGGACGGGCGCGTGGTGGCCACCGCGGCGGCACGGCGGGCCGCGGCGGCGCAGGCTGGCGCCGGCGACAGCACTGCTGCCGAGCAGACCCTGCGCTCGGGACTGACCCTGGTCCCCCGCTCGCAGGCGCTGTGGCGCGACCTGCTGCGTCTGCTGGGCGGCCACGACCCGGACACCGCCTCCAGGGTGGCGCAGGACATGACCACGGTGCTGGCCGACGATGGGTTCGAGCCGGAGACAGCCGCCCTGGTAGGCCACCTGGCACCTGCCGCACGCGAGTCGGGATGACCGGGTGCGACTGCTGATCACGGCGGTCGCCAGCACCGTCCCTGGAGCACCGGCGTTCCCGCACGACATGGTCGTGGAGACCGAGGACGACGCCACCGTCGGTGACCTTGCGCTCGCGCTGGGACGCCGCCTCCAGACGCCGCTGGCCGAGAGCCGCCACGGTGAGGGAGGGCACCTTCGGCTGGTTGCGGCCGGGCCGGACGCCGCCCACGCGGGGGCCCCCAACTCCGGCGGGTCGAGCGCCCACCAGGCCCCCGGCTTCCCCGGCGCCATGGGCCAGCGCCACGGCGGCGGAGCGGGCCTCACGGTGTCAACCCAGGATCCTGCCGCCGCCACGACACCCCCCGAGCTCTACCTGGGCCGGCTGCGGCTCGACCCGAGCCAGCCGCTGTCGCAGAGCCCGGTCCGGCACGGGGCCATCGTGGGTCTGGACGCACCGGTGTCCGACGTGCTCGCCGAGCCGGCCGGACTAATCGAGGTGCGGATCGCCTCGGGCCCGGGCGCCGGCCTGGTTACCCGACTTGAGGTCGGGGACCACCCGGTCGGTGCCGACCCCCAGGCGGTGGTGACCCTGCCGGAGGGCTTCGACATACCCGACCTGTGCCTCACCCTCCGGGTGCAGTGGGACGGGTCCGTCGAGCTCCTGCCCGAGCCGGACCTGCTGGGCACCCTGCAGCAGCCGGTGCAGCGCAGCCGCGCGCTGGCCGGGCCGATCGTGCTCGACGTCGACGGGGAGATCAAGCAGCGCAAGGCCGGCGAGAGCACCTATGCCGAGCTGCCGCCGGGCACCCGGGTGCTCAGCCCGGAGGACCCGGTGCCGATGCTGCACCTGGAGCGGGAAGAGGTCGCCCAGGGGCAGACGTGGGAGCCGGGCCAGTCGCTGGCGGTGGGCCCCTGCCTGCTGGAGCTGACCATCCCTACCGCACCGGACGCCTCGCTGTCGCCAAGCCCGCAGGGCGCGACGCTGGACTACAACCGGCCGCCGCGGCTGCTGCCGGCGCCGCGCGAGACCGAGTTCACCCTGCCGACCGAGCCCAAGCGTTCGGTCTCGCAGATGATCCCCTGGCCGATGATCCTGCTCCCCGCGGTGGCCGGCGTCGCCCTGTACATGATCTACCAGCGCCCTGCCGCCCTGATCTTCATCGTGCTGACCCCGCTGATGGCGCTGAGCAACTGGATCATGGGCCGGACCGGCGACCGCAAGCGCTACCGCGCCGACTTCGCCGAGTTCACCCGGCGCACCCGCAAGGTGCAGCAGGCGGCGCTGGAGGGGCTCACCGACGAGCGCACGGCGCGCCGCCGGGACTTCGCCGACCCCGGCGAGATCCTCATGACGGCCATCGGTCCCCGCGCCCGGTTGTGGGAGCGCAGGAGGACCGACCCCGATTGGCTGGTCGCCAGGTTCGGGACCGCGGACCAGCTTTCCAGCGTGCAGATCAAGGTGAGCAGCCGCGAGGAGCACGAGGGCGACCTGGTGTGGACCGCCCCCGACGTGCCGGTCACCGTGCGGCTGCACGAGTCGGGGGTCACCGGCATCGCGGGCCCCGCGCGCCGCGCGGTCGCCCGCTGGGTGCTCGCCCAGCTCGCCGTCCTGCACTCGCCCGTCGACCTGGACATGACCCTGCTGACCACCGAGGACGGTGAGGAGGACTGGCACTGGGCCCGCTGGCTCCCGCACCTGCGCTCCGACGACGGCGACCCCGAGCTGGCGCAGGTGGGGGTAGATGACCAGACGACTGGCCGACGGATCGGCGAGCTGGTCGGCATCCTGGAGGCACGACTGGCCGAGGCCGGGGGCAACTCGGGGCTGAGCTCGGCCAACCGCCCTGCCTACGCCCCGATGCTGGTCGTCCTCGACGGCTCGCGGCGGCTGCGGTTGCTGCCCGGCATGGTGGCGCTGCTGCAGCAGGGCCCCTCGGTGGGCATGACCTTCCTGTGCCTCGACGACGACGTGCGGCTGCTACCCGAGGAGTGCCGGGCGGTCGTGCAGGCCGACGAGCCGCTGATGAGCCTCCGGTTCACCCAACGCACGGTCGTCGAGGCCGTCCGGCCCGACCTGGTCAGCCCGGCCTGGGCCGAGCGGGTGGGGCGGGCCATCGCCCCGGTGCGCGACGTCTCGGCCCAGGAGGCGGCCGCCAGCATCCCCTCCTCGAGCCGGCTGCTGGACGTGCTGCGCCTCGACCCGCCCACCGGGGCGGCGATCGAGCAGCGCTGGCAGCAGGTCGGGCGGACCACGGAGGCGGTCGTCGGCGAGGGCGTCGACGGCAGCTTCAGCATCGACCTGGTCAAGGACGGACCGCACGGGCTGGTGGCCGGCACCACCGGATCGGGCAAGTCCGAGCTGCTGCAGACCGTCATCGCCTCGCTGGCGGCGCACAACCGGCCCGACGAGATGACCTTCGTGCTCGTCGACTACAAGGGCGGGGCGGCGTTCAAGGACTGCAACCGGCTGCCGCATACCGTCGGCATGGTCACCGACCTCGACGGCCACCTGACCGGGCGGGCGCTGGAGTCCCTCGGGGCCGAGCTGCGCCGCCGCGAGCACCAGCTGGCCGACGCCGACGCCAAGGACATCGAGGACTACCTGGCGACGCGGCGGCCGGACGATCCGCCGATGCCGCGGCTGCTCATCGTCATCGACGAGTTCGCCGCCCTGGTTGCCGAGCTGCCCGACTTTGTCACCGGTCTGGTGGACATCGCCCGGCGGGGCCGCTCGCTCGGGGTCCACCTCATTCTGGCCACCCAGCGCCCGGCCGGCGTGGTCAGCGCCGAGATCAAGTCCAACACCAACCTGCGGATCGCGCTGCGGGTCACCGACACCAACGACTCCCAGGACGTCATCGAGGCCCCCGACGCCGCGCACATCGCCAAGACGACGCCCGGTCGCGCCTACGCCCGGCTGGGCCACAGCAGCCTCATCCCCTTCCAGTCCTCCCGAGTGGGTGGTCGGCCCCGCGGTCAGGGCAGGGCCGCCGACGTGGAGCTGCGGGGTATGCCGTTCCGCGAGCTCGGGGTGGCCCCACCCCGGGTCGCCGCCGGGGAGGAGGACGCCAGCATCCCCAGCGACCTGGCCACGCTGGTGGCTGCCTGCCAGGAGGCCAGTGCATCCTCCGGCATCCAAGCCCCGCCCAGCCCGTGGCTGCCCGCGCTGGAGGAGGCTGTCACCCTCGAGGAGGTGCTGGAGCAGTTTCCCCACGGCGCCCCCACCGCTGACCGGCTGGTGCTGCCGCTGGGTGCCGTGGACCTGCCGGCGGAGCAGCGCCGCGACGTGGCGACCTACGACCTGCGCGCCGGCGGTCACCTGGCGGTCGTCGGGGCGGCCCGCAGCGGCCGTTCCACCCTGCTGCGGGCGATCGCCGGGGCCGTCGCACGCGACGTCTCCCCGGCCGACGTGCACGTCTACGGAGTGGACTGCGGCAACAACGCGCTCCTGCCCCTGGTGACCCTGCCGCACGTCGGCGCGGTCGTCAGCCGTGACCAGACGGACCGGATGGACCGACTCGTGACCCGCCTGCGGGGGCTGATCAGCCAGCGTCAGCAGCACCTCGCCGAGGCCGGTTTTGCCGACATCACCGAGCAGCGCGCCGCGGTCGAGCCGGACCGTCGCCTGCCCTACGTCCTCATCCTCTTCGACCGGTGGGAGGGCTTCTACCAGGCTTACGACGCCCTGGACGGAGGACGCCTGGTGACCGCCTTCCAGCAGATCCTGCAGGAGGGCGGCGCGGTCGGCGTGCGGGTGGTGATGACCGGCGACCGATCCTTGTCCCTGGGCCGGATGTCGACGCTGCTGGACGACAAGATCATGCTGCGGATGACGGACAAGTCCGATTTTGCCTCGATCGGGATGAACAGCAAGCAGGTGCCGGACTCGATGCCCGAGGGCCGGGGTTTCCGGGCTGAGGGACTGCGCGAGACCCAGGTGGCGCTGCTCGACGCCGACCCTGCAGGCACCGCGCAGGTGCGAGCCCTGCAGGAGCTGGGGCGGGAGTCCACCGCCCGGTATGCCGAGCTGCCCCGCTCCCGCCGTCCCTTCCACGTCGACGTGCTGCCGGTCCGTTTTGACGCCGACCAGGCGGACCGGATGGCGGTGGAGGAGGTCGAGCAGGGGCTGTCCGTGCCGGAGACCTCGCTGCCGGTCGCGGTCGGTGGCGACACCCTCGGCATCCGCTACCTGGACGCCATCGACCACGGCCCGGGCCTGCTCGTCACCGGCTCCCGCCGCACCGGCCGCTCCTCGGCCCTGCTGCAGATGGTGCGCGCCGCCCTGGCCCGGGATTGGCCGGTGGTCGTGGTCACCCCCCGGACCAGCCCACTGCGCTCGCTGGCGGGACGGCCCGGGGTGCACGGGCCGTGGGACCTGACCAGCGACCAGAGCGAGGTCACTGCCCAGCTGGCCGAGCTGGCGGCCGCCGATGGACCGCTGCTGGTGGCGGTCGATGACCTGGAGCTGGTCGGCGCCGACGGCTGGCTGGCTGACGCCCTGGTCAAGACCCTCGAGGCGATGCGGGACGCGCCCAAGATCCTCGTCGGGGCCGGCTCGCCAGGTGACCTGCAGTCGCACTACCGGGGCCCGGCCGCCACGCTGAAGAAGTCCGGCAGTGGCATCATGCTCAGCCCGCAGAGCAGCTCGGACGCCGATATGTTCGGCGCCCGGCTCAACCGGTCGGCCTACGGCCAGGCCCTCCCGCCGGGCGGGGGTTACCTGATCACGGGGGGTCAAGCCGAGCGCGTGCAACTCATCTGGCCGGGGTAGGTCACGGGCCCGCGCGGCAGGTTCGTGCCAAACACTCCGCTTGACCTGATGATGCCCACGCAGCGGTGGACAGGACCCACGGGCCTTGCATAGCGTGATGCCTGGATCGCCCCGCCGAGGGGAACGTTGGGGGGTGCGGTCTAGACCGATCAAACCCTCGGAAATGGAGACAATCATGGCTGGTGCAGTTGGTGGCGAGCTCGGGACACTCGAGCGCCTCTTCCGGACCCTGCAGAACTCCGCGGAGGACATCCAGCGGGTGTCCGGTGACATTGACGGCGCCCTGCGCGACGCCGTGTGGACCGGTGCCAACTCGGAGAAGTTCCGTGGCGCGTGGGAGGAGTTCAAGCCGACCCTGACCCCGCGTCTGGTCGACGCCTTGAACGAGGCCAAGGAGGATGTGCGCATCCAGCACAACAACCTGGCCGAGGCCACCGGCGAGGGCGCCCGCATCTGAGCGGACCTCTTCGAGCCGAAGGCCGGGTCGCGCACTGGGCGCGGCCTGGCCTTCTGGCTGTCTTGGATCGGGGGCCGGCCCACCGGAACGATCGCGGCATCTGGGGGGCGATGCTCGACTTCTCTGCGTGTTTGTACCGCGCACGCTAGAGAACGACATACAGTCCCATCGTGGACCCGATCAGGAACCCGTATGCCCCCGGCGCCGGCCAGCGCCCGCCCGAGCTCGCCGGGCGGGACGAGCAGCTGGACCGCTTCCAGGTGGTGCTGGAGCGGATCCGCCGGGGGCGGCCCGAGCGCTCCATGGTCTTGACCGGGCTGCGGGGGGTCGGCAAGACGGTGCTGCTCAACGCGCTGCGCTCCACGGCCGTCCGCTCGCGGTGGGGGACCGGCAAGTATGAAGCCCGCCCCGAGCAGGGCATGCGCCGGCCGGTTGCGGCTGCTCTGCACGTCGCGGTGCGCGAGCTGGGGCACCCGCAGGGGCAGGAGGTGGATCACGTCCTAGGGGTGATCAAGGCGTTCGCGCAGAAGGACCAGCCGGGGGCCAAGCTGCGTGACCGGTGGAACCCGGGGATCGACGCCCCCGCCATCACCGGCCGGGCCGACTCCGGAGACATCGAGATCGACCTCGTCGAGCTGTTCACCGATGTCGGTGGGCTGGCTGCCGACATCGGCAAGGGTGTGGCGATCTTCATCGACGAGATGCAGGACCTGCAGCCGGACGACGTCTCGGCCCTGTGCGCCGCCTGTCACGAGTTGTCGCAGACGGCGCTGCCAGTGATCGTCGTGGGGGCCGGGCTGCCCCACCTGCCGGCCGTGCTCTCGGCAAGCAAGTCCTACTCCGAGCGGCTCTTCCGATACAACCGGATCGACCGCCTCTCCCGGGAGGAGGCCGCTCGGGCGCTGCAGCTGCCCGCCGAGGACGAGGACGCCTCCTGGGCCCCGCAGGCGTTGGACGCGATGTATGCCGCGACCGGCGGCTACCCCTACTTCATCCAGGCCTACGGCAAGGAGGTCTGGGACCAGGCGCCGCAGTCGCCGATCCAGGTCGAGGACGTCCGCGTCGCCTCCCCGGCCGCGGAGGCCGAGCTGGCCGTCGGCTTCTTCGGCTCCCGCTACGAGCGGGCGACCCCGGGTGAGCGGGAGTACCTGCGGGCGATGGCCGACCTGGCCGCGGCGCAGCAGGCCGCGGGGGAGGAGCTGGATGAGGTCGAGTCGGTCGCGACCGCCGACATCGCCGCCCACCTGGGGCGCAAGCCGCAGTCGCTCTCACCCGCCCGAGACGCCCTCCTGAAGAAGGGCCTGATCTACTCCGGCGAGCGCGGCCGGATCGCGTTCACCGTCCCGCACTTCGGACGCTACCTGCGGGCCCAGACCTAGCACGACCAGCCCTGGGCCGGCGGTGCGCCCCAGGCATGCACGCCGCAGACGGCAGTGGGGGTGCGCGCCGGCGGTTCGGCTGACTGGGTTCGTCACCGGGCACGTCTAGGGTTTTGTGGTGGCGTCCACGGGGCTGAGTGAGGACTTCGGGCGTCTGTGGGCAGCGGTGGCGACGAGTCAGACCGGTACCGGGCTGGCGACCGGGGCGATCCCATTCATCGCGGTCGAGGTCCTGCGGGTCTCCCAGCTGCACCTGTCGGTGATCGTGGCCTTCTCGGCGCTGGTGGCCGGAGTACTGGCGCTGCCGGTGGGTCCTTGGGTCGAGCACCATCGCAAGCGGCCGGTCATGATCGCGGCGGACCTGACGCGTGCTGCGGCCTTGTTCAGCATCCCCATCGCCTACCTTGCCGACGTCCTGACCTACGCCCACCTGCTCACCGCGGCCACGCTCACCGCGCTGGGTCACGTGCTGAACAACACGGCCAGTTCCGCGCACCTGAAGGCGCTGGTCGGGGTTGATCAGCGGACCGCAGCGGCCAGCTGGATCGACACGACGCAGTGGATCACCGCGACCGCCGGCCCACCGATCGGCAGCTCGCTGCTGGCTGCGGTCGGACCAACAGTGACGGTGACGCTGAACGCGATCGCCTTCCTGGCCTCAGCACTGGGGATCAGCCGGATCCGCAGGCCCGAGCCGGCACCCCCACCCCGCGCGCCTGACCACCATTGGCGGCGGGAGGTCAGCACCGGGTGGAGGTTCATCCTTGGCCACCCCACGCTGCGGCCACTGTTCATCAACGCCATGGTCTTCGGCGCGATGATCGCGGCCTCCAGCCCGTTGATCATGTACCTGATGCTCGACGACCTAGGTCTACCTGCCTGGCTGTTCGGGCTCGCCCTGGGCGTGCCCGCCCTCGGGGGCCTGGTCGGTGCCCTGCTGGCTCCCCGGCTGGAACGCCTGGTGAGCAACCGTGATGGCCTGATGGTGGTCCTGGGGGCGGCCCGGGCGGTGTGGCTCATCCCGATCGCGTTCGCCCCACCCGGCCTGGCGGGCGCAGCCGTCATCATCGTGTGCGACACCCTGCTCCTGGTGTGCGCTGGGGCGTTCAACCCGCTGTTCGTCGCCCATCGCTTCGCGGTGATTCCCGACGAGCTCATGGCCCGGGTCTCGGCGGCCTGGACCATCACCAACCGGATGATCTGGCCGATCTCCATCACCGCCCTCGGCGCACTGGCCACGCTGAGCTCAACCCGCGCGGCCATAGCCGCCGCCGGGATCGGACTGCTCACCTCCGCCCTCTGGCTCCCGTGGCACCTACGCCGATCATGACCTCAGGACGAACCACCCGCGGCGTGAGCGCTGTCGTTGACCTCGCCTCGTCGGCTCGTCCTCACCAGGGGTCCTCGGGTGCGCCCCGCGGCGCTAGGGGATGAGTGGCTTGACCATGATCACCGTGGGTCCGTCCCAGTCCAGACCCGTGACCTCCTCAAGGGGGAGGAACCCTCGGGCTGCGTAGAAGGCCCGTGTGGCCGCATATCCCTGGTCCTCGTAGGAGGGGCCCACAGTCTTGACCTCGAGCAGGCGGACACCGTCGGCTATCAGGTCGGTTTCGACCGCCGTCACAAGGGCTGTGCCAACACCCGAGCCGTGGTGGTGCGGCGTCACCGCGATGAGGTGGATCTCACCAGTCGCCGGGAAGTGGCGGTCAACCAGTGCCACACCGACGACCTCATCACCGATGCGGGCGAGGTAGCTCGCCTTTGCGCTGGCTGCCCGCGCATAGTGCTCATTGGCCTCAGGGATCCCGAACCAGGACGGGAGTGCCCCCAGGATGCGGCGGACCGCGTCGGGGTCTTGGCTCCGCGAGATGGTCACTGCTGTCTCAACCATGTGTCTTGTCCAAGAGGTCTTCCCGCCCACGTCCCCGCGGGCGCATTCTTCGTGAGTCCACCCGAGCACCGTGCCAGTCCGACTGGCCTGGGGCAACGGAGTTACGCTGCCTGAACGCCTGCTGTTGCGGCCTGCCCGCCCACATGAGCGGGTCACGACGCCCACTCTCTGCGGGGTTGATCACTGGGTGGGCTGGTCGCGCAGGTATTGCCCCGGCGTCATGCCGGTGATCGTGCGGAAGTCGTGGGTGAAGTGTGCCTGGTCGGTGTAGCCGAGCGCGGCCGCCAAGTCAGCCAGCCTGGTCGTGCCGGTCTTGAGCGCCTGCACCGCGTCGTGCAGGCGCCGGCGCTTGACCAGCCACTTGGGGGTCAGCCCCACCCGCTGCTCCACCAGGCGCTGCAGGCTGCGCTCGGTGAGACCGAACTCGCGGGCCACCTGCTCCACCCGCGTCACATCGGGGTTGTCACGGAGCCAGGCCACAACCCGGTTGATGAGCAATCCCTGTTCGTCCACCGGGAGGTACTCCGCCAGCCACCGCTCCACCACTGCGATCGACGCCGTGTGGGCGCTCGGATCGTGCGGGTCGGCCGCCATGGTGTCCCGCACGTCGGGCACCAAGGCGCCGGGAACGCCGTCGACCCCGGTCAGGTCCGTCCACGTGTCGGTGAGCTCGGCCACGGACCGCCCGAGCACCAAACGTCCGGCGGCGGGGCTGAGCATGGTGCCGACGGCCCAGCCTTCACCCTCGAGGGTGACGCTGGAACGGCCCCGCGCCACGCCATACAGCCGGGCGTAGCTGTCGCTGATCACGACCAGGCACACTGGGTACTGGAGGGTGCTCTGCGTGGAGGGCTCGCGTAGCGACCACACCGGGATCCAGTATCGAGACACCAGGTCGGCGAGATGGCCGCTCGGGGCGTAGCGATGGATCGGCGGCGATGGCCGGCTGAGTCCTGTCAGGTGCGCCCTGTCGACCGGGTCGACCGGACGCGGGATCCCGGGCGCAGGCATGTGTCGGATTATCACAAGCGGCGGGGCTATGTGTCCTGCCACGGTTGTCCCATGACTCAGAGAACATCGACCACCACTCAGGATCAGCACGCCCCGACCTTCGCTGGCCGGGCCGCCGGCTTCACCAGCATCCTCATTGCCGCCGGCGACGCTTGGGATGCCCCGACACCGTGCGCGGGGTGGAGCGTCCGGGACGTCGTCGCCCACGTGATCGACACGCAGCGCGACTCCCTCGCCGATCGGGGCCTGGACGCCGGAGCTGTGGCTGACCTCACCCTCCCCGCCGCCGCGTGGGAGGTCCACCGCGAGCACGTGGTGGCCGTGCTGGGACACGACGGCGTCGCGGAGCGGGAGTACGAAGGCTACTTCGGCCCGACCACGATCGGCGCCACGATGACCGACTTCTACGGCTGGGATCTCGTCGTGCACGGTTCTGATGTGGCTCGCGCCACCGGCCAGCAGTGGTCGATCAGCGATGAGGAGGCGCAGGTACTGCACGCCGCGGCCGACGGCTGGGGCGAAGCCCTCTACTCAGAGGGCATCTGCGCCGCACCCGTCGAGGTCGCCCCAAGCGCCTCCGCGACCGACCGTCTCCTCGCTCGGCTTGGCCGCGACCCACACTGGCAACCCACCTGAGCAGATGCGTCGCAGGAGCCGCTCGGGCCCAGAGATTGCTCGGCTCGCTCCCACCAATCGCTCTCCAAGAAGTGCCTTCGGTGACCCACTGCACCCCCGGCGAAGGCCAACGGGAGCAGCCGTCCTTGAGGCGGCGAAGTCGTGCGTCTCGTGGTCATCCTCGCTGCCTAAATCCGTTGGAGACGGAGAGGGTGTGGGGCAGGATTCGGGTCGTGGACTTTGAGGACTTCATCCGGGCTGGCAACCAAGGCGTTGACCCGGCGCTCTATGAGATCGAGAACGCAGCCATCGATCGGCGCGGCCTTCTCTGGGCGGCGTTGCAGCGTCAGGGGCCCTGGGAAGGTCGCGTGCTGCTCGACTTGGGTTGCGGTTCGGGGTTCTGGTTACCACGCTACGAAGGCGCGGCCGAGGTCATCGGTGTCGAGCCCGATGCCAACCTTCTCGATCTGGCGCGCGCCCGCCCAGGCCGGGCGCGGGTGCTACACGGCTCCGCCGAGCACATCCCGCTAGCGGACGACTCGGTCGACGTCGTCCACGCCCGCTTTGCTTACTTCTTCCCCCACCACGGCTTCGACCCCACCCCCGGACTGGTTGAAGTCGGGCGGGTCCTTAAGCCAGGCGGCAGGCTCGTCGTGATCGACAACGACACCGAAGAGGGAGAGTTCGCCTCACTCTTGAAGGCCAGCCCTTGGGCAGCCAGCCAAGGCCAGGACACCTACGCGCTCCACTGGTGGGCTGACAAGGGCGCCCGCACCACCCCCGTCATGAGCAGCTGGGAGTTCGACACCCGCGCGGACCTTGAAGCGGTCCTGCACCTGGAGTTTCCACAGGACGTCGCCGACGACTGGCTACACGAGCACCCGGACCGCACCGGGCTCTCCTACGGCAACCTCCTCCACACCTGGACGAACGCCTGAACCGACGCCCGGGGCACGGCAAGACAGTGCGCTCAGGGGGTGTCGTCGTGCTCGGATCCGATGAACCAGTGCAGGCATGAGGGTCGATGACCTGTCCGTCGGTGGCTCCCCAGGGGCGAGTTTGTGCAAGCCCGACAAGGTGGACTAGCCGCTGCCGGCCGACACCGGCGCAGCCCAGGCCAAGGCGGTGCAGCGGGCGCCGTCACCGATGGGCCGGGAGGCTGACCGACCCAGATGAGTCAACTCATGCGTTGCCCAGCTGCACCGGCAGCAAGCCTCGCCGTGTCTGGGCGGCGATCGCCGCGAGGGCGTTGTCCAGCGTGGCGTGGCGAAAGGCGTAGCCGGTGCGCAGGAGGACGGCGGGGTGGACCCAGCGGCTCTTGAGCACCAGCTCGGCCTCGGTCCGGATGATGCGGGCGCCCGCCTCGAGCGACCACGACGGCAGCGGGACGCCCACCGGGCGGCCCAGGTGCCGGCGCACTGCCGCCATGAGCTCGGCGTTGGTGACCGGGTGCGGCGTGGCCAGGTTGACCGGTCCGCTGATCTGCTCGTGGTCGATGACGTGCCGCACGGCGCCGTGGATGTCGTCGACGTGCAGCCAGCTGAAGATCTGCCCACCGTCGCCCTGGGTGCCGCCGAAGCCGATCCTGGCCAGGTTGATCAGCGGGTTGAGGGCACCCCCACCTGGCCCGAGCACGATGGCGGCCCGCAGCGCGACCTTGCGCACACCCGTGGGTGCGGCATACAGCTCGTGCTCCCAGGCCCGTGCGACCGCGACGGAGAAGCCAGCGCCCAGCTCGCCCGTTGCCTCGTCCTGGGGCCGGTCCCGGGCGTCGCGGTAGATGGTCCCGGTGCTGGAGTTGATCCAGACGGGGGGCGGGGAGGTGCAACCGGCGAGGGCGGCGCCAAGGGCCTTGGTGGTCTCGGTGCGGGAGGTGAGGATCTCGTCGGCGGTCCGCTTGGTGTAGCGGCAGCTCACCGAGCGACCGGCCAGGTTGACCACCGCGTCGCTGCCGTCCAGGACAGGACGCAGATCCTCGCCCCACCGGACGTCACCGGCGCTTCGCCCGATCGTCCGCACGTCCACCCCATCTGCCCGGAGGGCCCGGCACAGGTGCTGCCCGATGAAACCGGTCGCTCCGGCGATGACGATGGTGCTCATGGGTCGCTCCTGTCAGCGGTGGGTGAGGCAAGTCGGTCCATCAAGCGGAAGACGTCCCCGGCCAGCCGCCGCCCCACCGGCAGCCGGCTCAGCGTCACCGTGCGGGCGATGATCGGGGCCACGCCGTCGACGAGCACACGGGTGCGCCGCTGGTCCGGTGAGGTGTCGGTGACCCAATGCAGAGTGACCCCCAGGTAGCCCAGCCACAACAGCTCCGCGAGCCGGGGGTGGGTCGAGGTCCCGCGGGGGCCCCGCGAAACGGTCAGCACCTCGCGCATGAGGGAGGTCGCCGCCGCGCGGGCGGCCGCGGACTCCTCCGAGAAGGGGCTGACCGACGATGACCGCGAGAGTGCCACGTGCAGCATCGTGGAGCCGAACGCGTGGTAAGGCGCCATGGTGTCCAGGCCGGTATGCAGCACCGTGCGCAGGTTGTCCGCCAGCCCCGCCCCGTCCTGCAGGAGCGGCAGTGCCCGCTGCCGGTGCTCCTGCTGGATCCGCACATACAGCTCATGGACCAGGGCGTCCTTGCCCTCGAAGTAGTAGTACGCGCTGCCTGGTGACATCCGCGCCTCGTGTGCGATCAGGCGCATGGTCGTCGCCTCGTAACCGCGCTCCCGGAACAGGCGCAGCGCCGTCTCGACCAGGAGCTCCCGGGTGCGCTCCGCCTTGGTGGTCATATTCGCAACCTACACCGTGTTTTGAACATGTTCAAAATAGGCCATCCTGGCCGGGACCGGCTTCGCGGAGCCGGACCGTGTCAGGGTGAGCCATGACCCGTTCCTCACCCTCGGTGCTGTGGTTCCGCCGTGACCTGCGGCGCGGCGACCACCCGGCGCTCCTCGCCGCTCAGGATGCAGCCGGCCCCGGCGCTGCTGTCGTGCCGCTCTTCGTCTTCGACCCGGCCCTGTGGGAAGCCGGCGGCCCGGTCCGCCGGGCCTGGTTGGCCGCCTCCCTGCGGGCTCTCGACGAGGACCTCGACGGCCGGCTCGTGCTGCGCCTGGGCGACCCTGCCCAGGTCGTGCCGCAGGTCGTCCGCGAGGTCGAGGCGGCCAGCGTGCACCTGTCCCGTGAGACCAACGGGTATGGCGTGCGCCGGGACCGGCGCGTCCGCGCGGCGCTCCAGGACCTCAGGGACCGTGACGGCACCGGGTGGGTGGAGACCGGCACGCCCTATGCGGTCGGCCCAGGCCTGGTGCGGACCAAACAGGGCGAGCCCTACAAGGTGTTCACCCCGTTCGCCCGAGCCTGGCGCGAGCACGGCTGGCCTACGCCGGCCCCCCGATCCGACCGGCTCGACGTGCTCGACCTGCCCTCCGACGACCAAGCGCGGCGCCTGCTCGACGAGGCGCTCAGGCTCGACGGCCTGCCGCAGCTGCCGCCCGCCGGCGAGACGGCAGCCCTGCGGCGCTGGCGCGAGTTCCGCGAGCAGGACCTCCCCGCATACCGTCAGGACCGGGACCGCCCGGCGATCGACGGGACCAGCCGACTCTCGGCCTACCTGAAGATCGGGGCCCTCCACCCGCGCACGCTGCTCGCCGACCTGGCCGAGGAGACAGGGGAGGGTGCCCAGACCTTCGTCACCGAGCTGGCATGGCGCGAGTTCTACGCCGACGTCCTGCACCAGCAGCCCGCCAGCGCCTGGAGCGATCTGCGGCCGGCGTTGGCGCAGCTGCGCTACGACGACCCGGAGGACGCGGTCCTCGCCTGGCAGCAGGGCCGGACCGGCTATCCGATGGTCGACGCGGGGATGCGCCAGCTGCTCGCGGTCGGCTGGATGCACAACCGGGTGCGGATGATCACCGCCAGCTTTCTCACCAAGGACCTGCACGTGTGGTGGCCGGTCGGTGCGCGCTGGTTCCTGGACCGACTCGTCGACGGCGACCTAGCCTCCAACAACCACGGCTGGCAGTGGGTGGCGGGCACGGGGACCGACGCTGCGCCCTACTTCCGCGTCTTCAACCCGGTCACCCAAGGGGAGAAGTTCGACCCCGACGGTGACTACGTGCGCCGGTGGGTGCCCGAGCTGCGGCACCTGCCGGGGGCGTCCGCCCACCGGCCGTGGGACCAGGAGGATGGTTACTCCCACGACTACCCGCGCCGGATCGTCGACCACGCCGAGGAGCGGCGGGAGGCGCTGGAGCGCTACGAGGCCGCCCGGTGAGCACACCGGGCGGCCTCGCGCAGGGCGGGTCTGAGCTGCGGCTCAGGGGGTGGGCGAACCCCCGTTGACGTTCAGCGTCTCGCCCAGGACGTAGCTCGACTCGGGCGAGGCCAGGAAGACGTAGGCCGGCGCGAGCTCGGTGGGCTGTCCGGCACGCCCCAGGGGGACGCTCTGCCCGAACTCCGGCAGGTCCTCCGTGGGCTGGCCGTGCGAGGGCTGGATCGGCGTCCAGATCGGCCCGGGTGCCACGGCGTTGACGCGAATCCCCTTCGGCGCCAGCTCCTGGGCCAGGCCCTTGCTGAAGTTGTTGATCGCCGCCTTGGTCGCTGCGTAGTCCAGCAGCGGCGGGGACGGCTCGTAGGCCTGGATCGAGGTGGTGTTGATGATCGCCGACCCTGCCGGAAGGTGCTTGAGGGCCTCCCGGGTGAGGGTGAACATCGCGATGATGTTGATCTGGAAGGTCTGCTGAATCTGCTCGTCCGGTGTCTCTTCCAGGCTCTCGTTGGCTACCTGCTTGCCCGCGTTGTTCACCAGGATGTCCAGCCCGCCCAGCTCCTCGGCGGCGCGGCGCACGATATCCCGGCACTGCTCGGGGTCGATCAGGTCGCCGGGCACCTTGACCGCCTGACGGCCCGTCTCGGTGATGATCCGGACGACCTCATCGGCGTCTACTTCCTCCTCCGGCAGGTAGTGGATGGCCACGTCGGCGCCCTCCCGGGCGAAGGCCACGGCCACCGCTGCGCCGATGCCGGAGTCGCCCCCGGTGACCAGCGCCTTGCGGCCCTCCAGACGGCCGGTGCCGCGGTAGGAGAACTCGCCGATGTCCGGCTTCGGCGTCATCTCGGACTGCAACCCCGGCTCCTCCTGGGTCTGCTCCGGCGGGCTGATCACGGGGTAGCGCTTGACCGGGTCCTGGAAGACGAGCTGGTCGGTCTGGGTGGTGTCGGTGTCCTCGGAAGCCATGGGTGTCTCCTTCGCTTCGGTATGGCGTGTGCCGTCCTGTCCAGTCTGCGAACCACGCACGGTGGTCGCACCCTGGAACGGACCCCTCACCCCTGGGGGCGGGACCCGCGACGGTGGTCGAGCGTCAGGGCAGCTCGACGACAGTGGAGGAGCCCTCGTCGTCCTTGTTCCTGCCGGTGAGCGCCTTGACGGTGCTCACCGCGGTGCCGACCAGCGACTCGCCGCCCCAGTAGTGCGCAGTGTCGCCGGAGACCTTGAGGACGACGTTGTCGGGGTTGCCCGGGCCGCCCTCCATGAAGGCCGCTGCGCCCTTGGACCACAGCTGCTCGACCAGGTCCCGGTCCTCGATCAGGGTGGCGGTGCCGGTCAGCGACACCCACGCCTTCATCGAGGAGTAGGCGACGTTGACGCGGGGGTCTGCGCGGACGTCCGCGGCGACGGAGCTGCCGCCGCGCACCAGGAAGAGCACGTCGCCGTCGTCCTCGGCGACCTGGGTGGACAGCGGCCGACTGATCAGGCGACGGTCCGGGGAGCTGGAGTCGGCGGTGGTCAGCATGGCCACGTCCATGTCGGAGATGAGGTTGCGGACCTTCTCCACGTCGGCGGGGTCATCGCTCACCCGAACGCTGTCGTCGGTGCCGCGGTCCTGGTGCTGGGTCATGGGTTCTCCTCCGTAGGTTCCTGTGCTCTCGCGACGCTAGTCGCGCACCACTGGGTCGGCAGGTCGGACCGGTGCGCCGCCGGCCCGCTCCCACGGGGCGACAGGACCGGCGATCACAGCGAACAGGGGATGCGCCCCCATTTCAAGCTTCTGCTGCACCACGTGGTCCGTCGGGCTGCGCACCGCGAGCTTGTCGAGCAGGAGCGCGCGCTCGAGGTCCAGCTGGCCGGTGGTCAGCGTGAGCTGCCCCTCCCACCGCTGCACCTCATCCACGCGGGCCGGGTCGAAGCGGTAGCCCCGCACCGCAGCCTCCTGCTGCACCACGTCCAGGTATGCCGCCACCGCGCCTCCGGGGGAAGGGCAGGCGCGGAAGCGCTCGAGCTGGGGGTGGTGGCGGTAACCGCGGGTCCGGCCGGCGAGGACGGCCTGTGCGAGCAGGGCCTCGCGCCACAGGGCGACCAGGCCCCGCCGGTCCAGGTGTGCAGGGTGCAGGCTCCACAGACGCATCATCCGATCAGACACGGTTCGTCCACCGGACGCCAGTCGGTGGTCGCGGGGCAGCGGTCGTAGCTTCGATGAGGCTCTCTTCGACGATCTGTCCTCAATCCTAGAAAGGGGAATACGCGACCATCCTCAGGGAGGTCATGGGAGACAGGCAACGTCCTGCACCGCAGACAACGTCGCCGACGTTGTCTGCGGTGCAGAACGTTGTCCACGTCCGGCCATGGGCGGACGCTCTGCTGGCCGTCCGCCCGGAGCACGTTAAGCCCGCTGCGGGACCCGCTCCCGGCTCGGCGCGGAGGATGAGGCGCTCGGACGGGCGCCGGTGGCCCGGGCGGCCGGGTCCTCCTTGCGGCGCAGCAGGCGCATGGCGTTGACGATGACGACCAGCACCGAGGTCTCGTGGGCCAGCATCCCGACGGCCATCGTCACGCCACCGAAGAGGACGCCGGCCATCAGCACGACCACGGTAGCCAGCGCGATCACGATGTTCTGCCGCATGTTGGCGACCGTGCGCTTGGCGAGCGAGACCGCCTCGGGCAGCTTGAGCAGGTTGTCCATCATCAGGGCGATGTCGGCCGTCTCGATGGCGACGCCGCTGCCAGCCGCGCCCATCGCCACGCCGATGTCGGCGGTCGCCAGGGCGGGGGCGTCGTTGACGCCGTCGCCCACCATGGCCACGGTGTAACCCTGCTGGCGCAGCTCGTCCACGGCCTCCAGCTTGCCCTCGGGCAGCAGCCCGGCCCGGACCTCATCGATCCCAACCTGCTGGGCCACGGCTCTGGCGACCGGCTCGATGTCGCCAGTGAGCATGACGACCTTCTTGACCCCGGCGCGGTGCAGCCGACGCACCATCTCCGGGGCGTCCTGGCGGACTGTGTCCGCCACGGCGACCACGCCGATGGCACGGCCGTCGCAGGCGACGACCATCGGGGTGCGGCCCCGGGCGGCCAGGTCGGCCACCACCTGCGCGGCCTGGCCGGTGTCCTCGCTGCCCTCGACCTGCTCGGCCTGGAGCAGGGCCAGGTTGCCGACCGCGACGCGGTGACCGTCGAGGGTGGCCACGATGCCCTTGCCGGGGACCGGCTCGGTGTGCTGGGGCAGGCCCAGCACTGCGAGGCCCTTCTCGGCGGCGGCCTCCAGGATGGGACGCGCCAGCGGGTGCTCGGAGCCGGCCTCGGCGCGGGCGGCATATCGCAGCACCTCCTCCTCGTCGACCGGCGGGTGGTCCGGACCCAGATCGGTGTCGAGCACGACCACGTCGGTCAGCTGCGGGCGGCCCTCGGTGAGGGTGCCGGTCTTGTCCAGCGCGACGGCGTCGATCCTGGCGGAGGTCTCCAGGAACTCCCCGCCCTTGACCAGGATGCCGTCCTTGGCGCCGCGGCCGATGCCGGCCACGATCGAGACCGGGATGGAGATGACCAGGGCGCCCGGGCAGGCGATGACCAGCAGGGTCAGGGCCAGGACGATGTCACCGGTGGACAGGCCGAGCACGATCGCCAGCACGATGATCGCCGGGGTGTACCAGGACGAGAAGCGGTCCATGAACGTCTGCGTCCGGGCCTTGGCGTCCTGGGCCTCCTCGACCCGGTGGATGATCCGGGCCAGGGTGGTGTCGGCGCCGACGCCGGTGGTCCTGACCTGCAGGAAGCCGCTGGTGGCGATGGTGCCGGCGAAGACCTGATCGCCGGTCGTCTTCTCGACCGGGATGGACTCGCCGGTGATGGAGGCCTCGTCCAGCGCTCCGGTGCCACCGATGACCAACCCGTCGACCGGGACCTTGGCGCCGTTCTTGACCAGGACGGCCTCGCCCAGGCCCACCTCGTGGGCAGCCACCTCGACCTGCTCGCCATCGCGCAGGACGATGGCCACGTCCGGCGCCACCGCGACCAGTTCGGCCAGGGCCGAGCGGGTCCTGGCCAGCGTGCCGTCCTCCAGTGCGTGCCCGATGGCGAACAGGAAGGTCACCGCGGCGGCCTCCCAGTACTCGCCAATCATGATCGCGCCGATCGCGGCGATGGAGACCAGCAGGTCGATGCCGATCACCTTGACGGCCAGCGCCGACCAGGCCTTGCGCACCACGGGGGCTCCGGCGACGACCGCGGCGGCGACCATCAGCAGGTCACCCCAGGGCTGGGGCTGCCAGAGCCGGCTGGTCGCGACCGAGGCCAGGATCAGGAGCCCGGCGGCCGCAGGCACGGCCCACCGGCCGTGCAGCCAGGTCTGGACCTTGTTCATGCGTTCCCTTCTCTCTGCGTGCTTGCGGTGGAGTCGATGCCTCAGAAGGCGGCGGGCTTGGACGGGTAGCCCGCCTTGCCGACCGCGGCGACGAGGTCGTCGGCACTGACCGCGAGGGGGTCGTGCTGGACCTCGACGCGGGAGGAGGCGAAGTGCACCCTCACCGACTCCACGCCCTCGAGCCGCCCGACCTGCTTCTCGATCTTGGCCACACAGCTGGGGCAGGAGAAGCCCTCGGCGCGCAGGATGGTCTTCGTGCTGGTGGTGGTGGTCATGATGTTCCTCCCGGTGTGATGCGAGTCCCCTCCGCGGGGCCGTCACTGGCAACTTACGAAGATCGCGGCCGCAGGTCCTTGACGTAGGTCAAGTCCGCGCCACCGGGTAGTCCCGGGGCTGGCAGAACAGTCCCCACGGGGACTGGTAGAACAGTCCCCATGGGGCTCATCGACGCCGACGCGCTAGTCATCGACCAGCTCACCCGGCTCTTCCGCAGCGACTTCGAGATCCACGAGGGCGACGACGTCGTCGGCCGCATCACCACGCAAGGCAGCGCCATGGCGAGAATGTTCGGCGGCAACCGGGAGTTCCTGGTCACCGAGCCGGACGGCACGCAGGTGCTGCGGCTCAGGGACGTGATGAACTTCATGAGCCGGGACACCTACGAGGTGCTGGACGGGGCGGACCACCCGCTGGGGACCCTGCGCCGGGAGTTCACCCTCTTCGCCAAGAAAGTCTCTTTCCTGCCCGCCGACGGTGGCGACCCGCTCGAGGTGCGCGGCTCCTTCTTCGGCTACGACTACTCGATCCTGGTCCGCAACGAGCCGGTGGCCCAGATCTCGCGGCGGTGGGCCGGGCTGGCCACCAGTCTGTTCGGCGGGCAGCGGTATGCGGTGACCTTCCTACCCGGCGCCAGCCCCCGGCTGCGCCAGGTCATCCTGGGCACGGTCATCGCGATCGATCTGATGAAGGCCAAGGACGACGGCTCGGCCGCCGCGTCCTCCAGCTGACCCGGTCAGCCCGGTCAGCGGGAGGCCCTCTCGTCCACGGTCGGCCAGTGCTACCAGCTGCGCACCGTGACGAGGTGACCCACGACCGAGGGCACCCAGCCCTGCTCGCGCCGCATCCACCGCACCGCGACCAGGTTGGCCGGCACTACGACGAAGTCGCCCGCGGCGACCGCCAGGTCGGTGCCGAAGGCGTCGGTGACGACCTCCCAGGCCAGGTCGGTGTGGCGATGCAGGTGCTCACCGATCGCCACGGCATACCGCTGCACGATTGCGTCGTGGTCGCCGCTTCGGTCGGTCAGCCAGGACGCGAGCGCACGGTCCAGGCCGGCGCTGATGGAGGCCAGGTCGTCCACATCGACGCCTTCGGTGGCCAGCGCCTCGAGGGCCTGGGCGATGTGGGCCTTCTCCTCCTCGCCGATCCGGCGCGTCTCGGGGGTCAGGGGGAGGTCCGCCAGCGGCTCGTCGCCGGGGTCCGGCAGGGTCGACACCCGTGGCTCGGGCTCGCCCTCCCGCGTCGAGGCGACCCTCTTGAGCCGGTCGAGGAAGCTCATCCGGACAGCCTAGTGCGCAGGATGCTAGACCGGGGGCCGCGGTGGGTAGGGCGGCCGGCGCTCGGGGGCGCTGGGCAGACGGCTGTGGTGGCCGCGGCGGGACCAGCGCCACACCTGCAGCCGGCGGAAGGCCCAGGCGCTGGCGACCTCGCGGCCGGTGGCGATGTACTCCACCGCGGAGTCGTCGAAGAGGGTGGAGACGATGAGGTCGAGGTCGCCTCCCCGGCCCAGGAGCAACAGGGTGTCATCCTCCTGCACCGTCAGTCCCAGGTCCGGGCTGTAGGTGCGGCGACCGTCGCGGACCAGCACAGCCGGGTAGGCGGCCAGCTGCACGTCGCGGTCCTCGGGGTCGCGCAGCAGGTCCTTGATCCGCAACTTCTCGCTACGCATCCACCGCACCGCCGCCGGCGCGTGCGCGAGGTTCAGGTCCAGGCGCTGGGAAACCGGGGTCTCGACTCCGACTGCGGAGACGATGTCCTCCATCACCTGCTCGCACCACTCGTCGTCCTCGTGCAGTGCATGGTCGACGAAGCTCCAGTAGTTGGGTGA
Source organism: Ornithinimicrobium pratense (assembly GCF_008843165.1). Lineage (NCBI taxonomy): Bacteria > Bacillati > Actinomycetota > Actinomycetes > Micrococcales > Ornithinimicrobiaceae > Ornithinimicrobium > Ornithinimicrobium pratense. The sequence continues at coordinate 176,033 of NZ_CP044427.1, forward strand.
GGTGATCCGCGCCACCGCCTCCCGGGCGAGCAGCTGGGTGGGGATGAAGACGGAGTCGGGGTCGAAGGCGGTGAGGGGGACCTCATTGACCGTGGAGTTCTGCCGCACCGCGATGAAGAGCTCGCTGTTCTCGATCCGGGCGTGCGCGGCGAGGGCCAGGTTGATGATGTCGGACCGGGCACCGGCGACGAAACCCACCGCGTCCTTGACGTCAGGCCGTCCGTCGGCCGGGTCGACCACGACCACGTCCAGTCCCGCGCTCTCCAGGTCGCGCGTCACCTCGAAGCCGAAGGTGTCGTCGGCGCACACGACCCATCGGCCCTCGGTCAGGTGCTCCAGGTGGTCCGGCAGCTCGGTCGTGCGCTTGCTCATCAGCCAGGAGGCCAGCCGAAAGGCGTGCGGCCGGCGCAGCGCCATGACCAGGTACGCACCGTACCGGTCGAAGGGGTTGATGATCACGTTTGCGGCGAAGTCGTGCATCTGCTGGGCATGCTCCCGGTCGCCGGACCGGGCGATGACCATGAGCTCGGGCCGCAGCAGGTTGACGGTCATCACCACCGACAGGTTGGTCTCATCGTTGTCCGTCAGGGCCACCACGGCCTCGCAGTGCTCGCTCGCCAGGCCGGCCAGCCCGAGCATCCGGGGGTCCCGCCCGCTCGCTGCGTAGGCAGGGTGGTCGGTGGTGAACCCGTCCAGGGCCAGCTGCTGGATCCGGTTGTTGTCCTGGTCCAGCACGACGAAGGCCCGGCCCTGGTCATCGAGCGCTCGACACACCGCCTCCCCGGCGTGCCCGTAACCGACGACGAGCACGAAAGGGTCCTTGACCCGCCGCATCTGGCGGGTGAAGCGCTGCAGCGCGATCGCCTGACGGAAGGTCTGGTCCTGCACCAGGGCAAGCAGTGAGGCGATGGAGTAGCTCCACGCGCCCACTGCGGCGTAGATCGTGAGGACGACCCACATCCGCTGCTGGGTGCTGAACTCGTGCGGGACCTCGCCGAAACCGATCGTCAGGCCGGTGTAGCTGATGACGTAGAAGCTCTCGAAGACGGTCAGCGCCCGGGGGTTCTCAGGGGTGCCGGGTATGACCGAGAGTCCGAAGGTCATGACCGCGAAGACACTGATCACGACGACCAGCGGGGTGCGCATGCGCCGCAGCACCATAAAGAGGGCGTCGGTGGAGGGGGGCTCGGCGGGGATATCCACCTCGACCCGTCTCAGCGAGTCGGGGCGGGGTTGCGCCGGCCTGCCACCCCGCAGCCGCTTCAGCAGGTTTGCCATCGTGATGCCGTGCTGCTCCGCCTGGAGCGGTCAGCGCCGCCGGTAGGACACGGTCTCGACGACGAGCAGGATGATCGAGACGATGTTGGCGAGCAGGGCCCCAGCGGCGATCGAGACGACGCTGGCCATGTGGGCGCCGGTGACCTCCACCGGGTCGACGTGGTTGGCCCACACCCAGACCAGCGCGGCGATGATGAGCTGGATGCTGGCGACGAGGCTGGTGGCCAGGTGCACGGCACCGATCTGGGTGCGGTCTCCGAACTTCAGGATGGTGGCGATGATGTTGACGACCACTGCGGCGTAGAGCTCGTAGACGTTGTGCAGATCAGGGTCACTGATGTCCCCGAGGACGTAGCCAAAGTTCAACGTCGCGGCCATCAGCACGAAGAAGCCGAAGACGACCTTCTCTAGGTTCACACGCCGACCATAACCCCGCAGGTGCGTCGGAGGCGGTTCCTACCCTGGAAGGTATGGAAATGCACCGGGCCGCCGCGCTGGCGCAGAGCCTGCTGGCTGAGCACGCGCTGACCGGTTGGACGTTCGCCTTTGACCGCGCCCGGGTCCGCGCCGGGGCCTGCCACTATGACGACCGGCTGATCACCCTCAGCCCTCATCTGACGCGGGCGCACGACCAGGCCCAGGTGCGTGAGACCCTCCTGCACGAGATCGCGCACGCCCTGGTCGGCCCTGGGCACGGCCACGACGAGGTATGGCGGGCCCGCGCCCTGGCGATCGGGTCGACCGGGCGGCGGTGCTACGCGGCGGGCGAGGATCCGGCGGTGCCGGGACGCTGGCAGGGCCGGTGCGTGGCGGGGCACGTGGTGCACCGACATCGGCGGCCCACCCGGGTCCTGGTGTGCACACGGTGCCGTGGCCGGTCGACCCTGGACAGAGTGCTGCGGTGGACCCACGACGGGGTGCCGGTGACGGACCAGGAGCTGGGTCCACAGATGGCGCGCGTGCTGGCCCAGCTGCGCGCCCAGGACGGCGCGACCGGGCAGGTTACCGGGCGGGGATGAACAACCGTGACCAAAGCGTGATGTGCTCCAGTGTGATCTGGAGCACTCTCCTGTATTACCGTCAGCCCAGGAGTGTCGGTGTCAGCATGCGTGTGCCGCTCCCGGCCACAGGCCACCGACCCCGCGGCGGAAGGAGCCAATGGTGGCGAACTCACGGTGGAGAAGGCTTGCGCCCCCCGCGATCGCGGCAGTGGCGGCATTGACCCTCACTGGATGTCTGCAGAACCCCGATGCCGGTCGCGGCAATGCCGCGGCCGCCGGTGTCGGCGAGCCCGAGGAGGGAGACGGCAGCGTCTCGATCATGGGGGCGTTCGGAGGTGACGAGGAGGCGCAGTTCCTGGCCTCGCTGGAGGAGTTCCAGCAGGAGAGCGGGATCAGCATCACCTACGTCAGCGACCAGGACTTCACCAACACGGTCCAGGTGCGGGTCAACGCCGGTGACCCCCCCGACATCGGCCTGTTCCCCCAGCCGGGCGGGGTGATGAACATGGCCGACGCCGGTCATGTTGTGCCGATCGACGCCTTCCTCGACTACGACGCCCTGCACGCCTCGCTGGTCCCGGGCTTCCTCGACTCCGCCCGCTACCAGGGCCGGGTCTACGCGGCCCCGATGCGGATGGCGGTCAAGTCGATCGTCTGGTACCCGAAGCAAGCCGCCGAGGAGGCGGGTTGGGACATGGAGCCGGAGACCCTGGCCGAGCTCCAGGAGCTGGCCGACCAGATCCGTGCCGACACCGGGGCCACCCCTTGGTGCATCGGTTGGCAGGCGGACCAGGCGACCGGCTGGGTGGGCACGGACTGGATCGAGGAGTACATGCTGCGGCTGCACGGCCCGGATGTGTACGACGACTGGATTTACCACCGGATGCCGTTCAACGACGAGTTGGTGGTGCAGGCGTTCGAGGCCTACGGCGAGCTCGCCAACAAGGAGGGCAACGTCCTGGGCGGCTCGCAGGGCATCCTCAACACTCCGTTCGGGGACGCCATGAACCCCGCGTTCAGGGAAGACCCGGGGTGCTACCTCATGCGCCAGGGCAACTTCGCGACCGGCTTCCTCCCCGACGATGTCCAGGAGAACCTCGACGAGGAGGTCGGCACCTTCATCTTCCCCCGGGCCGAGGACGGCTACGACGGCCAGCCCATCCTGGGGGCAGGTGACCTCGCTGCGGCGTTCAGCTACGACACCGACACCATCGAGGTGATGGAGTTCCTCACCAGCGCCGACTTCGGCGGTCCGTGGGCGCAGGCGGGTGGCTGGCTGAGCCCGCACACCACCTTCGACCTCTCGCTCTACCCGGACGAGACCACGCGCGGGATCGCACAGATGGCCGTGGACGCCGACGTCTTCCGCTACGACGGCTCCGACGTGATGCCCCGCGAGGTCGGCTCGGGCACCTTCTGGACCGGCATGGTGGAGTTCCAGGCCGGGGACAAGGACGCCCAGCAGGTCGTCGACCAGATCGAGCAGCAGTGGCCCGAGGAGGCTGCCGAGGACCAGTCCGACGTGGGGGATGACCAATGACCACGTCCCAGTCCACCCCCCCGGTCGGGGAGGACGTGCCGCAGAGCCCGGACGTCAGCGCGGTCCAGCAGCAGACCCCTTCGACCGGCCCCAAGGACGCAGGGCTGCAGCCGGTCAAACTGCTCATCGGCGTGCTCGGCATCGCCCTGACCGTCTGGTTCCTCGGCAACCTCTTCCTGGCCTTCGCCTGGTACCCCGGCTGGTTCTTCAACAGCAGGATCCTGATGGCCACCCTCGGCCTGGTTGCCGGCGTCGGTGGCGCCGCGGTGCTGTTCTGGTTCCTCAACCTGGCCATCGAGGCGCTGCCACGTCGGCTCGAGCACGGCGTGATGCCTTATGCCTTCCTGCTGCCCGGCTTCAGCCTCATCGGGCTGATGCTGCTCTACCCGACCATCCAGACGATCCACTACAGCTTCGCCAACCGCGACAGCACCCGGTATGCCGAGCCGATCTGGGCCAACTACCAGGCGCTGTTCGCGAGCTCCGCCTTCTGGTCGGCGATCTTCAACAACCTGCTGTGGATCGCGATCGTGCCGGCGGTCACGGTGGCGCTGGGCGTCGCGGTGGCGGTCCTGGCGGACAAGCTCTCAGCCAGCGGCGAGAAGTGGAGCAAGAGCTTCATCTTCCTGCCGATGGCGATCAGCTTCGTGGCTGCCTCAACGATCTGGCTGACCACGATCTACGGCTACCGCCCCCCGGGTGAGCCGCAGATCGCGGTGCTGAACGCCTTCGCGGTGAACGTGCTGGGCATGGACCCCCAGCCCTGGCTGGACATCTCCACCGGGCGGCTGAACTCGTTGCTGCTGATGGTGATCCTCATCTGGCTGCAGACCGGGTTCGCGATGGTGCTGCTGTCCTCGGCGATCAAGAACGTGCCCGAGGACACCATCGAGGCGGCCCGGATCGACGGGGCCAGCGAACTGCAGATCTTCTGGCAGGTCGTCATCCCGCAGATCTGGGGCACGATCGTCACCGTCTTCATCACCGTCCTGATCCTGGTGATGAAGGTCTTCGACATCGTCTATGTGCTGACCAACGGCCGGAACAACACCGACGTGATCGCGAACATGTTCTTCCGCGAGCTGTTCACCAACCAGAACGCCGGCCGGGCGACTGCGCTCATCGTGGTCCTTCTGGTGGCGGTCATCCCGATCCTGATCTACCAGGTCAGGGACTTCCGGAAGCAGGAGGCCATGCGATGAGCGCTCACACCACGACACCGTCGACGTCGGACCCCACGTCCAGGCCGGCTACCCGGACCAAGACCCAGAAACGGATGAAGGACGGACGCCGCCGCAGCCCGTTCTCGATGGTGACCATGTTCCTGCTGGCGCTGCTCTGGACGCTGCCCACCGTGGGTCTGCTGGTGACCAGCTTCCGCAGCCGCGACGACGCCCTGTCCGGCGGCTGGTGGGAGGCGATCATCAACCCGTTTGGGACCTCGTGGACCCTCTCCAACTACACAGCGGTCTTCGACCAGGCGAACATGGGGACGGCGCTGATCAACGGGCTGGCCGTGTCCATCCCGGCCACGATCATCCCGATCATGTTCGCCGCCTTCGCGGCCTACGCCTTCACCTTCTTGCAGTTCCGGTTCAAGGAGACGCTGTTCATCACCATCGTCGCGGTGATGGTGGTGCCGATCCACGTGGCCTTCCAGCCGCTGCTGGACCTCTTCGGTCCGCGAGGCCTCGGGATCTCCGGGGAGTACCTCGCGGTCTGGCTGCTGCACACGGGCTTTGGTATGCCGCTGTGCATCTACGTGCTGCGCAACTACATGGCCTCGCTGCCGTTCAGCGTGGTTGAGTCAGCCAGGATCGACGGGTGCTCCAACTTCCAGATCTTCTGGCGGCTGGTGGCCCCGATGGCGATGCCCGCGATGGCGGCCTTTGCCACCCTGCAGTTCTTGTGGGTGTGGAACGACCTGCTCATCGCCAAGCTGTTCCTGTCGCCCGACAACACCACGGTGATCGTCCAGCTGCAGCAGCTGCTGGGCACTCAGGGTCAGGGCGCCGAGCTGCTCACCGCAGGTGCCTTCATCTCCATGGTGGTGCCGATGATCGTCTTCTTCGCGCTGCAGAACTTCCTGGTCCGCGGCATGACGAGCGGTGCCGTCAAGGGCTAGTCCTGCTCAGACCCACCCGTCCCGTGACCGCACCGACCCGGGCCCGCCAGCACGGCAGGCCCGGGTCGGTGCGGTGTGGTGGGATGGCTAGGTGAGCAGCCCCTGGCCCACCGCACTGCCCGAGAGCGCCCGAGCCCGGCTCGACACGATCCTGGCTGCCCTCCCGGGGCACCGCCGTACGACCTTCACACTCCGGGTGGCCCGCTGGTGGCCGGACCTCCTCGACGGGCTGTCGCCCTACCCCGACCGCGAGGCGGTGGCCGGCCGCGCGCTGGTGCTGGCGGCAGCGGCATACCGGGACCGCGAGGACGAGCTGCACCTGCTGGACGAGCGTCGCCTGCTTGAGCCGGACTGGTTCCAGCGACCCGCGGTGGTGGGCTACGCCGCGTACGCCGAGCAGCTCGCCGCGCCGGACACGGGTCTGGCGGGGGTGGCCGACCGGGTTGGTCACCTGCGCGACCTCGGGGTGAGCTACCTGCACCTGATGCCTTTGCTGCAACCGCGTCCGGCACCCAACGACGGTGGCTATGCGGTGGCCGACTACCGGCAGGTGCGGGCGGACCTCGGCACGATGCAGGACCTGCGCGAGCTGGCCCGCAGCCTGCGCGGGGAGGGCATCAGCCTGTGCCTGGACCTCGTGCTCAACCACGTCGCCCGCGAACATGCGTGGGCGCAGGCGGCCCGTGCCGGTGACGAGCGCTACCGCCGCTACTTCCATGTCTACCCCGATCGCACCCTGCCCGACGCCTACGAGGCCACCTTGCCGGAGGTCTTCCCGGGCCTCGCGCCCGGCAGCTTCACCTGGGACGACGAGCTGGAGGGGTGGGTATGGACGACGTTCAACGCCTACCAGTGGGACCTCGCCTGGGACAACCCTGACGTCTTCTGCGAGCTGGCCGACGTCATCCTCCTGCTGGCCAACCAAGGGGTCGAGGTGCTGCGCCTGGACGCCATCGCCTTCCTGTGGAAGCGGATGGGCACCCAGTGCCAGAACGAGCCCGAGGTGCACCAGCTCACCCAGGCGTTGCGCGCGCTGACCCGGATCGCGACACCCGCGCTCGCCTTCAAGGCCGAGGCGATCGTGGGCCCCAACGAGCTCGTGCACTACCTGGGCCAGGGGGCGCACCACGGCAAGGTCTCCGATCTCGCCTATCACAACAGTCTCATGGTGCAGATCTGGTCGATGCTGGCCAGCCGGGACAGCCGGCTGGCCACCCACGCGTTGGGCCGCTTCCCGCCGGTCCCGGCCACGACGGCCTGGATCACCTATCTGCGCTGTCACGACGACATCGGCTGGGCCATCGACGACGCGGACGCCCGCGCGGTGGGGGTACACGGCTGGGGCCATCGCACGTTCCTGTCCGAGTTCTACTCCGGACAGTTCGCCGGGTCGACGGCGCGGGGCCTGGTCTTCCAGCACAACCCGGCGACCGGGGACATGCGCATCTCTGGGTCGGCCGCCAGCCTTGCCGGGCTGGAGGTGGCCCTGGAAGAGCTGGGCGCGGCCCCGGCGATGGAGGAGCTAGAGGCCGCGACCGCGGCGGTGGACGAGGCAGTGGCGCGGCTGCTGGTCGGCTACGCGATCGTCTTCGGTTTCGGGGGATCCCGGTGATCTGGTCGGGGGACGAGGTCGCGGCGCTCAACGATCCCGACTGGGCGTCCGTGCCCGAGCACGCCGACGACAACCGGTGGGCGCACCGACCAGCGCTGGACTGGGGCCGGGTCCAGCAGGCGCGCGCTGAGCCCGAGTCACCCATCGGCCGGGTCCTGACCGGCCTGCGACACCTGGCCAGGGTGCGGACCACCCTGCCCCACCTGCACGCTGGCGTCGCCCCCGAGCTGGTCGCGACGCCCGACCCCGGTGTCTTCGCCGTGGTCCGACGCCACCCTGTCGGTCCGATGATCGGGCTCTACAACATCACCGAGCAGCCTCGCACCGTCCCCGCCTGGTGGGTCCGCGAGCACGGCCTGCAGCTGGAGCACGCCCAGGACGCGCTGAACGGCTACCCGCCCAATCTGAGCCCCGACGGGTCGGTCCATCTGTCGACCTACCAGCCGGTGTGGCTCGTGCACTGACCAGGGGGCGGAGGGCGGAGTGCTGCTACTCCGAGCGGCGCCGCACCAGCTCCATAGCCCGGACCGCGTCCAGGGCGGCCAGGTGTGGCAACGGGTCCAGCCGGCGCTGTTCCACCACGTCCGTCAGGGTCGTGCGCACCACGGACCGCAGCTCCTCCGGGGCCCAGGGCTTGGCCAGGTAGTAGTCCAGGCCCCCTTGGTTGACCGCCCGGATCGTGTCCTGGTGGTCGGCCTGGCCGGTCACCAGCACGGTAGCCACGTGCGCGGTCTCCGGCTGGTTGGCGAGCTCGACCAGGAAGTCGACACCCGTCGTGCCTGGTAGCCGGTGGTCGGCGAGCACCACGGCAAGCAGGTCGTGGTCGGCGGCGATCTCCCGGATCACCGCACGGGCGTCGGCGGCGTCCTCGGCGGGCTCCACCCGCACGTGCTTCGCCAGGGGCTCCAGGTCCCGCTCCAGAGCCTCACGGACGTCAGGCTCGTCCTCGAGCACCAGCACGGCCAGTCTCATCGTTCCTCCTCGGGGGTCAACGGCGGGGAGCCCGCCGCCGGCAGCACGACGCTGAAGACGGTCCGGCCCGGCTGGGAGGTCAGCGTGACCCGCCCCCCGTGCCGGGCCACGATGCTCCGCACGATGCTCAGACCAAGGCCCAGACCGGAGCGCACCACCCCGCGTCGGGTGGTGAACCGCGACGTGAAGATCTGCTCGCGCAGACCCTCCGGGACGCCCGGCCCGTCGTCCTCGACCTCGACCAGGATCGCCGCAGGTGCGACATGCGGGCCGGCCGGGTCGGCGGGTCGACATCCGGTGACCCGGACCGTAATCCGCCCCTCGCCCTCCCGGGCAAGCGCGTCGGCGGCGTTGGTCACCAGGTTGGTCCACACCTGGGTGAGCAGCCCGGGACCGCTGAGGACCGGTGGCAGCCCTTCGTCGGCCTCGACCTCGACCTCGACCGGCACCTGTCGCAGACGGTGATCGAGCAGCAGCAGGGCGTCCTGGACGGTCGCGCCGACGTCGGTCGGCTCCATCAGGTCCTGCTCGGGGGACTGCGGTCGGGCATGGGTGTGCAGCGTCGAGACCAGGGTGGCGATGTGGTGCCCCGCCACGCGCACGGCGCGCAGAGCGGCCCCGATCCCGGCCGCGTCCTCGACCCGGGCCAGCAGCTCCGGCGGGCCCTCGAGCAGGGCCCGGGCACGGCCGGGGTCGGTGACACCGGCGGCGACCAGCCGACGGACCAGCGTCGGGTCGGACACGGTCCCACTCAGCGACCGCCGGAGGGCGCGCTCATCTCGGGCGGGGACGTGATCGCGGTCCTCGGCCGCGACCAGGGCATCGAGCACGGCGGAGGCACCCGCGCCGGGTGCGCCGGACCTTCTGCGTCCTCCCCGCAGTCGACGCATCGCCCCCCGGCCCCGGCGCGCCGACGATGGCTCCGGGGCGAGCAGCCTGCGCAGATCGGTCGACAGGTGCTCGACGCCCCGGGTGACCGTGGCGGCCGGGTTGTTCAGCTCGTGGGCGATCCCGGCAGCCAGCTCGCCGAGCGTCGCCAGCCGTGCCTGGTCGACCAGCTCGGCGCGAGTGGCCCGCAGTTCGGCCACCGTGGCGCGCAGCTCGGCGGTGAGGGCTGCGTTCTTGACGTGCAGCCGCTCGGAGCTGCGCAGCCGGGTGGCAAGGGCGCGCATGGCCAGCGCCGTCAGCGTCGCGCCGATCCGGGGTTCGCGGGCCAGCGCGTAGTCCAGCTGGTCCAGGGTCAGCGAGACCATCTCGCACTCGGTCGTGGTGCGGGCCGTGACCGTGCTCTGCGTCATCTCGGTCAGGGCGAGCAGGCCGACCAGGGGCCCGGTCGAGGCGTGGTGCAGGACCACCTCCCCGGCGTCGGACGTCACGGTCAACGCCACCCGCCCGCGCACGACCAGGAAGATCTGGTTGAGCCAACCCTCGGGCACAGTGATCCGCACGCCCTCGCGCAGGTGCACCCGGGGCCGCGGCCCCAGCACCGATTCCAGCAGCTGCAGCAACTCTGCCGCCGCATCTTCGGCCCCGCTGGAGAAGTGCCGCAGGAGCGCGGGCGTGGGCCCGTCGCCGAGCTCGGAACGTCCGGCCAGGACGGTCGCGCGGGCGATCTGCGCCTGCGCATACCGGGCCAGGTTGCCGGGCGTCCAGGGCGCGGCGACCACGCCGTCGATGCGACCGGAGTCCACGCTGCCCGAGATATCGGTCAGCGAGGATCGGGCGGTGACCACCAGCAGCCGGGCCTGGGTGAAGGCGGGCCGTCCGACCAGGGCGTGCACGACGTGGTCGAGCGCCGGCAGGTCGTGGTCGTCGACCAGCAGCACCAGCGCCACCCAGCGGCCCGCCTCCGGCTCCCAGCTCTCCAGCTGCGCCACACTCTCGGTCCGTCGCACGCACCCGCAGACGCCAGCCAGCTCCTGGGCTGCCCCCGCGGCCAGCTCTCCGGCGCCGACCACCACCGCGCAGGGGAGGGCGTCCCCCTGTTCTGGAGGGCCGGAGGACCGGCCCGTGGCGACAGTCATATCCCGATCCAGGACCAGTAGTGCGGCAGCACCAGCGCCAGGACGAGGGTCCCGGGCACCCCCACCGCCGCGCCGGCAACCGCCATCTGCGCGGTGGTCACGGTGCCGGTGGCGTAGGCGATCGCATTGGGCGGGGTCGAGACCGGGAGGAACATGCCCAGGCCGCACGCGACCGCCACCACGAGCGCGACGAGCACCATGTCTAGCCCCAGCGTGCCGGCGAGGGCCAGCGCGATCGGGATCAGCAGGTTGGCCATGGCCGAGTTGGAGATGACGGCGCTCAGGAGGAGCGCCATCCCTGCGAGCACCAGCAACAGCATCGCGGGCGGCAGCATTGACCAGTCGACCAGCCCGATGAGCCAGTCGTCCAGCCCGCTGCTCGCGACGCCGTGCCCCAGGGCGATCCCGCCGGCGACCAGCCACAGCACCGGCCACTGCAGCGCCCGCACGTCGTCGCCGGTCATCACCGTGGTGGCCAGGAGCACCACGACGGGCAGGAAGCCGACCGTGGTGGAGGGGATGCCGTGCACCGCCTCGGTCAGCCACAGCAGCACCGTCGCCCCAGCCGTGAGGTAGAAGACGATCGCGGCGGGGGACCGGTCGAAGTTGGTGCTCAGATTCAGCGCCAGCGGGGTCCGGGCCGGGACGTAGCGCCAGCCGAGGTAGGCCCAGGCCAGGAGCAGCAGCAGGAGCATCAGCGGGACGGTCGCGACCATCCAGGAGATGAACGAGATCGTCTCCCCCTGCGCCGCCAGGGCACCCAGGGCGATGGCGTTGGGCGGGGAGCCGACCGGGGTGCCGATGCCGCCGACGTTGGCCGCGACGGGCACCGCCAGCGCGAAACCCGTCCGCGCCGCCGCGCTCGGCAGCCCGGCCAGCACCGGCAGCAGGACGGCGAACATGGTGGCTGTCGTCGCGGTGTTGGACATGAACATCGACAGCACGGCGGTCATCAGGATCAGCGCCAGCATCGCCCGGCGGGCATCACTCCGGAAGGGTGTGAGGATGAGCGCGGCCAGGTTGCGGTCGAGGGCGTACTTCGCGGCACCGTCGGCGATGAGGAAGCCGCCCAGGAAGAGGATGATCACCGGGTCGGCCAGGGTGGCCCAGATCTCCCGGGAGCTGGCGGCCGGCTCTGCGAGCGGCAGGAGCGCCTGCTCGGTGAGCATCAGCACCTCGAGGAAGATGACCAGCACCGCGGTCGCGACCAGAGGGATCGCCTCGCTGACGAAGAGCACGATCGCCATCAGGAAGATCGCCAGCATCCGCTCGCCCGGCTCGTCCAGCCCGGGCACGTCGAGGGCCAGCGGGGCCAGGAAGGCCAACAGCGCGGCGAGTAGACCGGCCACCCGGCTGCGGGACAGCGGCAAGGTGGTGGGCGCGGCCATGGCCCCAGGCTATGGCCGACGGGCACGCCGAGGCAGGGGGGCATCCCTGGCAGCCGCTGACTAGGGTGGGGCCATGGAGCTCCTGGACCTCGTCGCAGCCCTCGATGCCGAGCTGGTCGACACCCCCAGTCACCCCAGCGGGGTGGTGGTCACCGGGGTCAGCCACCAGGCCAACTGGATCCGCCCCGGCCAGGCTTTCGTGGCCATTCGGGGGGCCCACTTCGATGGCCATGGCTTCATCAGCGACGCCATCGAGCGCGGGGCCGTGGCGGTCATCGGCGAAGGGCTGCCGACCAGCACCGTCTGCAACGTCCCCTACCTGGTCGTGGCCAACGCCCGGGAAGCGCTCGCCGACGCGGCCACCGAGGTGGCGGGGCGGCCCAGCGACCGGCTGACCGTGCTGGGTGTGACCGGCACCGACGGCAAGACCACCACCTCCGCGATCGCCCTGCACCTGTTGCGCCGGGCCGGTCACCGGACCGGGTTGCTGGCCACTATCGGCTACGAGCTGCCCGACGGGGTGCTGCGCCAGCCGCCCGCGCACTTCACCACCCCCGAGGCGCCGCAGGTGCAGCAGATCCTGCGCGACATGGTCACCCACGAGGCCACGCACGCCGTCGTGGAGTCCTCCAGCCACGCGCTGGCGATGGACCGCGTCCGCGGGGTGTCCTACGACGTCGGCGTGTGGACCAACCTCACCGGCGAGCACCTCGACTTCCACGGGACGATGGAGCAGTACTTCGCCGACAAGGCCAAGCTGGTCCAGCGCTCCCGCCACAGCGTGCTGAACGCCGACGACGAGCCCTGGTTCGAGCGGCTCATCCCACTGGCCAAGGAAGACGGCGGGACGTTCACCTCATACTCCGCCGAGGGCAGGGAGGCCGACTGGCGGGCCGCCGATGTGCGGGAGAGCTCGGAAGCCCTCACCTTCACCGTGCACAGTCCCGAGGGCGTCGCCGAGGCGACCCTGCCGATGATCGGCCGGTTCAACGTGGCCAACGCCCTCGCCGCCATGGCTGGCGTCTCCGGGGCCGGCGTCGGGCTGAAGGATCTCGTGGAGGCCCTGGCGACCTTCCCGGGGGTAGCGGGCCGGATGGAGATGGTGGAGCGGGGCGCGGGTGAGCCGCGCGTGATCGTGGACTTCGCACACACCGCGCCCAGCCTGCAGAAGGCGCTGGAGACGGTGCGGGTGACCACCGACGGCGAGCTGTGGGTGGTCATCGGCTCCGCGGGCGGTCAGCGCGACCCGTCCAAGCGGGCGCCGCTAGGCCGGGTGGCGACGACCTACGGGGACCACGCGGTCTTCACCGAGGAGGACCACCGGACCACGCCGCTGCAGGACATCTTGGCGGAGATGGAGCGGGGCGCCCGCGAAGCGGGCAACGACAACTTCGTCTCGATCGGCGACCGCACCGAGGCGATCCGGTATGCCGTGCACGAGGCCAGCCCCGATGACACGGTGGTCCTGGCCGGCAAGGGCCCGGAGCAGACCCTGGAGCGCGGCACCGAGCTCATCCCCTGGGTGGAGATCGAGGAGGCCCGTCGCGCGCTGGCCGCCCGTCGCCGTGCGGACGTCTGACCGGCGACACGGTCTGCCCCTGGCCGGCGACACGGTCTGCCCCTGGCCGGCGACACGGTCTGTCCCCGACCGGCGACACGGTCTGTCCCCGACCGGCGACACGGTCTGCGTGTCCGGTGCGGTCAGAGCAAGGTGATGCCCGGCCTCTCCTGCCCCGCGGTGGGCTTCCCGTTGCCGCCCGGGTCCTCGTCCAGTGCCTGAACGGGCGGGTGGCGCAGTGCCCACCACAGCAGACCGACGCCGAACAGGACGAGCGGCACGGTCAGCCACTGGCCCATCGACAGCCCGGTCGCCTCGACCAGCCAGGTCAACTGCGAATCCGGCTGGCGGAAGAACTCGACGACGAACCGGGCCAGCCCCAGGACGACGGCGAAGACACCGGCCAGCAGCCCCGGCCGCAGCCGGGCCCCGGTCCGCCAGAACAGCCAGCTCAGGACCAGCAGTGGGATCAGGCCCTCCCCGAGGGCTTGGTAGAGCTGGCTCGGGTGCCGGGCCTGGTCGTCGGCGGCCGGGAAGATCATGGCCCAGGGCACATCACCCGGCCGACCCCACAGCTCCCCGTTGATGAAGTTGGCGAGCCGTCCCAGCAGCATGCCCAGCGGCACTACGGTGGCGACATAGTCGGTCACCCGAAGCACGTTGAGCCGGTGTCGCCAGGCCACCCAGCCCACGGCGAGCAGCACGCCGATGAGCCCGCCGTGGAAGCTCATCCCGCCCTCCCAGAGCTTGAACAGGTCCAGGGAGGTGAACAGGCTGGGGTTGTAGAACAGGGCGTAGCCGAGCCGGCCCCCCCGATGATGCCGATGATGAGGCCGAGAATCAGCGTGTCGAGCTGGTCCCGGTCCATCGGTGAGCCGGGGCGGCGGATCATCCGGGCCAGCAGCCAGTAGCCACCGAGGATGCCGGCCAGGTAGGCCAGCGAGTAGAACCGCAGCATGAGCGGCCCGATCTCGATCCCCTGCCGCAGCCCGAGCTCATCCCACCGCAGCGGCTCCGAGGAGGCGACCAGCGCCCCGGGATCGGAGACGAGGTGGGCCAGGTCGGTCAGCAGCAGCACGCAACCGACCTTAGCCGGTGCCTCTGTATGCGGCAGGACACCTCGCATCCCGAGAACGGGTCCCGCCCACGGTTGATCCAGCCGGCGGTCTCACCCAGGGCCGAAGGCGGCCAGGACCTCCGAGCGGGGGACGTCGGCGACAGAGGCGTGGGTCCAGCGTGGCGAGCGGTCCTTGTCCACCAGCTGGGCGCGGACCCCCTCGGCGAAATCGGGATGCTGGGCGAACGCGGGGCCCAGCGCCAAGTCCTGGGCGAGGACCCCGCCCAGGTCCAGGGATGCCGCTCGACGCAATGCCTCCAGGGTCACCGCGACCGAGTGCGGCGACCGTGAAGCGATGGTCTGCGCCGCCTCTCGGGCCTCGGGTTCGGGCCGGGAGCGCAGCCGTTCGAGGATCAGCGCGGCGTCGTCACCGGCGTAGCACTCGTCGACCCAGGCCCGCTGGGTCTGCAGCCACGACTCGGCCTCGTCCCCGCCGAGCGCCCCTACCCGCTGCACCAGCGCCTCGGCACCCAGCGTCGGGTCCTCCCGCAGTGTGTCCACCACCTGGCCGTATGCGTCGCTGGGCACCTGCGCGTCGGCCAGCCCCAGCAGCACCGCGTCAGCGCCGCTCACTGGCGACCCGGTCATAGCCAGGTGGGTGCCGGTCTCGCCGGGAGCCTGCGCGAGCAGGTGCAGCACCCCCACGTCGGGGAAGAAGCCGATGATCACCTCGGGCATCGCCAGCTGGGTGCGCTCGGTGACCAGGCGGACCGACCCGTGCGTGGACACCCCGAGCCCGCCACCCATGACGATGCCGTCCATCCAGGCGATATAGGGCTTGGGGAAGTCGGCGACCTGCTGGTTGAGGGCATACTCGGCCGCCCAGTAGTCGACCGGCAACTGCACGTCCCCCGCCAGGATCGCCTCCCGCAGCGCCCGGACGTCGCCGCCGGCGCACAGTCCGCGCTCGCCGGCGCCGTCGATCAGCACGGCGTGCACACCATCCTCCTCGGCCCAGTCGGTGAGCACCTGCCGCAGCGAGTCGACCGAGGCCCTGTCCAGCGCGTTGATCGCCCGAGGCCGGTTCAGGCGGACCCGCCCGAGAGGGCCATCCACCGCAGACAAGACCTGGTCGCCGTGCCCGGCCGCGGGCTCCCACCTCAGCTGTTCCTCGCTCATGTCCAGCCACTCTAACGACGCACGTAGACTCCCCCGCATGGGTAAGGCATCACGCAAGAAGCGGCAGGCCACGGGTTCGTCCGAGCAGAAGGCGCGGCGCGCGCCGTTCGTCGCGCGGCCCTTCGAGGGGCTGGCCGACGAGAGCGACTGGGTGGCGATGCGCGAGATCCTGCCCGCAGCGACCGCAACCGTGCAGGTCGTCGTCCCCGAGGGTCTGCAGATCAGCGGACGTGACGTCCCCGCGGGGGAACGCGAGGTGACCCTCGTGTCCGTCCTGCCCGCCGCGATGCCGGCCGTGCATCGCGACACCGGCGAGGTGCTGGTGGCCCTGCAGTCGCGCACCTCCAGCGGCGACGCCTCCCGCGACGTGGCCCAGGCGATCCTCACCGCGGTGGTGAGCGAGCCGGGCACGTCGATCAACTCGGTGCGCCCGGCGACCGCCGACACCCCCCGGCTGCAGGACCTGCTGCCTGAGGGTCAGCGCCTCAAGGTCGAGGTGCACGAGGACTTCGGCTTCTGGCTCGGCGAGAACGCCACCGAGGAGCAGAAGGCGGCCCTGCAAGAGATGAACGACACTGCCGTGCCGATGGCCCGGGTCGAGGGCGCGCCCTCAGCATTCTGGTGCCACATGAGCGGGCGCAGCTATATCCGCTGGATCCTTAGCCAGGACGAGGACACCGCTCTCGAGGCTCTTTCCCGCCTGTCCGCCGCCGGCGAGCACACCCTGGGTGAGGACACCGACCTGCTCGGTGCCTTCCGTGCCTGCGGGCTGCTCGTCCCGGTCATCGAGGTGGACCCCCAGAGCAAGGCCGACGCCCACGCCGATGCCCTGTCGCAGCTGCAGGCGCGCTACATGAAGGCGCTGGAGCAGGGCGGCGAGCTGACCGCCGAGGAGCGCCGTGCGCGCAACGGCCTGGTCTCCCGCCAGGTCACCCTGCGCTGACACCCGACGTGGGTATGCCGTGAGCGCCCTGCCCTCCTCCCCCCGGCCCCTCGAGGTGGTCGCGGTCATCCCGGCCAAGGACGAAGAGGCCCGCATCGGGATCACCATCGCCGCCCTGGAGCAGATCGGCTCGGTCGGTCCGGTGATCGTGGTCGATGACGGCTCGACCGACCAGACCGCAGCGGTCGCGGAGTGGACCGGCGGGGTCGAGGTGGTGCGGCACAACCGCAACCGGGGCAAGGCCGCGGCGATGACGACCGGCGCTGCCCGGGCCGCCGAGCTGGCGCCCGGGGTGCCCGTGCTCTTCGTCGACGCGGACCTCGAGAGCTCGGCCGGGAACCTGGGGCCGGTGGTCGAACCCGTGCTGATCGGTGAGGCGGACATGACGATCGCCGTGCTGCCGCCCCAGAGGGGGCCTGGAGGCGGCTTCGGGATCGTGGTCCGCACCGCACGTGACGGCATCCGCCGGTTGACCGGTTGGACCCCGACGCAGCCGCTTTCGGGTCAGCGTTGCCTGAGCCGCGAGGCCCTGGATGCGGCGCTGCCGCTGGCGTCCGGCTGGGGGGTGGAGGTGGGGCTGACCGTCGACGTGCTCCGGGCGGGTGGCCGGGTGCTGGAGGTGCCGTGCGAGCTGCACCACCGGGTGACCGGCCGCGACCTGCGCTCGCAGGCGCACCGGGCGCGTCAGCTCGCTGACGTCACCCGGGCGCTGGTTGACCGCTCGGGAGCCAAGGAGAAGGTCTTCGCTCGGGCCGGGATGGCCATGCGAGGAGCGCGGGGACTGGCCGGCCGGGGCGCGCGCGGCGCCGCACGCAGGGTCACCACGGCCGTCAGCTCCGCCTCCCGACGACTGTCCCGGGAGGGCGAGGACCAACGGCCCTGAAGGGCGAGGCTTCAGGGCGGGCCAGGACGATGAGCCCCGCGGCGATCAGCACCGCCAGACAGGCGCCCATCGCGGGCAGGCCGGAGTCGTTGAGCAGCCAGGCCAGGACCATCGCAGCCACCCCTGCCAGTGCCACCGGGCGGGTGCCGGAATGCTGCCAGAGCCCGGCCGACCATGAGGGTCGCCCGACGACGACGAGGATCACCAGGACCAGGAGGAGGATCACGAGCCAGGCGATCGGGTAGCCGAGCAGGATCCCGACGTTCTGCGACAGCTTGCGGGCGATGATGCCCCCGGCATCCCCGTCCAGGACCGACTGGACGAAGCCGCCCAGGTGGGTGCGCCGCTCCGGCCCGCGCAGCCAGTCCAGGACCATGAGTGCCGCGGCCGCCAAGCCACCGACGACCGCCACCGCGAGCAACGGGCGCCAGGCCCACCGGATCCCTAGGGCATGCAGGATCAGCAGTCCGGTCGCGACCACGAGGGCCGGCACTCCACCGAAGTCGGCACCTGCGGTCGGCGCGCCGTTGAGCACCGCGGCGCCCACTCCGATGGCAGCCACGGCGCCCGCGGCCTGACGGGGGCGCTCGCGCAGCCAGGTCAGCAGTGCAGCCATCAGCACGAGGGTCGCGCCAAGGGCGATCCCCAGGCCCACGTTGCCCTGCCCGTAGAAGCGACCCGCGGTGATCGGCTGCAGTCCCAGCACGGACACCATTCCAAGCCGCGCGGACCAGAGCACGTCGACGTAGACCACCACCAGCGTGATCGCACCGATCACCGCTGGCGGCGCGAGGGGATGAGCGCGCCACGGGCCTGCCCAGGCGACGGCCGCGACCACCAGCGTCCAGAGCGCGATACCAGCCAGCAGCGCCACTGCCGGCTGGCCGGCGCGCCACCAGGGGAGCAGCCCCGCCAGCCAGGTCGCCACCGGCCCGGCCAGCGCGAAGCTCGCAGCGCCGAGGATGAGGACGCGGCCGGTGCGTCGAGCACGGCTGCGCGGCCCTCCCCACCGGAACAACGCCGCGCCAACAGCGAGCAGCGCCAGCGCCGCGGCGACCAGGACGCCGAGCACGAACGGAGCCACCCTCTTGACCCAGGAGATCCCGTCGGCGAGGTCCCTCGCTGGGGCGATCACTTCGCCACCTGCCCCGTCGCTCGCCTTCTGCTCACCCGCCCCCTGCTCACCCATGAACAGCCCGCCAAACGGCCCTCGGACGGCCGGCCCGGCGACCACGGGCTCACCTGCCAGCCGGGCCGAGGAGGGCACCTCGACGCCGGCCAGGGACAACAGGGTCGGCGTCAGGTCGGTGAGCTGCACGAGGCTCGCCTGGCGGGTGGACCCCGATGTCAACGCCGCTGCTCCCGGGTGCTCGCCGACGGGCGCAGCCACCAGCACCTGGGCGTCCGGCCCGGAGGCGGAGTCATGGCCCAGTCCTGCAACCAGGAGTGTGGTCCCGTCCGGCAGCGACTCGGCGAGCCGTGCGACGGCGGCGTTGACCTCGGGCATCACGTCGCTGCGGTCACCCGGATGTACCAACGGCCCGGACACCAGGTGGATGCGGCAGTCGCTCAGCCCGGTTGCTGCGACCTCCAGAGCGGACAGCGGGTCCTTCCCGGCGTCCAGCACCACCTCGGCTCTCCCGTCCGCGTCGGCGGCACCGATGACCGCTGGGGGGCCGTAGGCGGTGACGCACGTCCCGCCCTGCTCCGCCAGCCCGGCCAGGGTGCCCAGCTGCGGGCCAAGTGCCCGTCCGGCCGCGGCCTCCTGCCAGGAGCGCCAGCGCTGCTCCTCGATCTGCGTCTCGGCGATCGCGGTCTGGGCGCCCGTCTCGGGGGTCCCTTGCGCGTCACCCACCTCCACGTCACCCCCCTCCACGCCGACGCCCTCGACGCCGACGCCCTCCACGCCGACGCCCTCGGCGTCTCCGCACCTCTCCACGTCGGTCGCGGCCCGCTGCCCTGCCCCCACCGTGAGCCAGGCGTCGGCCTCGCACGTCACCTCGTGGGTCCCGCGTAGGACCAGCGCCGCCGACCCGCCCTCCCGGGCCAGGCGCACCAGCTCCGGTGCCGTGTCCGATGAGACGAGGTCCCAGGTCAGGCCGGGGATCCCGACGAGCACGACCTGACGGTCCTCGGTCGGCAGGTCAGCCGAGGTGCCCAGCGCCACCGTTTCCTCGGGCTCCGCGACCGACGGGGCCAGCCCTGCCCACACCGCGACCGTCGCCAGGAGCCATGCGGCCAGCACGGACACGACGAGCGCCCAGGCGCCCACGGTGCGACGTGACCGCATACCTTCACCTCCTGCCGGTCGGTGACGGCATGGTCCCACGCGTGACCGACAGGAGCCTGGACGGCATACCCTTGGCCCGTGGACCATGAGCTGCTGACCTGGGTCGCGGTGGGGGTGGCGGTGCTCGCGCTGCTGCTCGCCGTGGTGGCCTGGGTGCGCCTGCGGGTGGTCGACCGGGGGCTGCGGGCGCTGATCGACGCGGGGGCGCCGACCACACCGGAGCGGGAGCGGCTGGACGCGCTGGAGGGTGAGGTGGCCGCCCTCCGCGGTGACCTCGCGCAGGCGCTGCGGCACGTGGCCGTCGTCCGGTATGACGCGTTCGGCGACATGGGCGGGCGGATGAGCTTCTCGGCCGCGATTGTCGACGACACCGGCGACGGCATGGTGATCAGCTCGATCCATGCGCGGGGGGAGAGCCGAACCTACGCCAAGGGCATCGTCGGGGGAGACTCCGAGATCGTCCTCACCCCCGAGGAACGCCAGGCGCTGGACGCCGCCCGCACGGGGAGCGAGGACTGACGCCCGACCGCCTCCGGCCGGCCCCCAGGGTCAGGGCGGCAGGCGCACGAGCAGGCTGCCGGGGTCCACGACGACCCGCATCGCCGAGACCGCCCCGAGGGTGTCGCCGTCCAGCTCGATCTCGACCGGCTTGTCGCAGACCACCCGCACCTCGCGGGCCTGGAGCTGATCGACGCGGGAGTGGCCGATGCGCTGTCGGGTGATGAGCTGGCCGGTCATCGCCGCCCAGCCGACGATGCCCTCCGGCGACAGCAGCACCGCGTCGATCATGCCGTCGTCCACCACCGCGTCGGGCAGGAGCTCCATCCCACCCTGCAGCCGGCCGACGTTGCCGACCATCAGGCTGCGCACCCGGCGCCGGATCGGCTCGGCATCGTCCACCTTGAGCGCCACCGTGAACTGCGGCCCCTTGAGGTGACGCAGCCCTGTCACCAGGTAGGCGAACCAGCCCATCCGCGCCTTGAGCCCTTCGGGCGCCGCGGCCATGACCTCGGCGTCGAAGCCCAAACCGGCCATCACCAGGAACCGGTGCTGCTCGCGGACCTCCTCGGAGGTCCGGTCGTCCACCGCGTCCCGGAAGTCGATGGTCCGCGCCGGGTCATCCTCGTCCCGCAGCCGCCTGGCGAGCTCGCCCGAGGTGGGGCGGACCAGCTCCAGCACGCAGGTGTCGATCGCGGCGGTCTTTCCGGTGAGCGCGATCTCCAGCGCCCGGCCGAGGGAGTCGATGGGCAGGTCGAGGTTGCGGGCCAGCAGATTGCCAGTGCCCCCTGGCAGCAGGCCCACCGGGATGCCGGTGTTGGCCATCGTCGAGGCGACCGCGCGCACCGTGCCGTCGCCACCAAGCGGGCAGACCAGGTCGACGCCGGCTGCGATCGCCTGCTGGGCCTGCCCCTGCCCGGTGTCCTCCGGGGTGGTCTCCAGCCACATCGGCGCGGACCAGCCGTTGCGGGTGCACGCCGCCTGCACACGCCGACGGACGAGGCCAAGATCGGTGAACTTCGTCGGGTTCACTACGACTGCGGCCGTCGCCTGAGTTTGCATGGGCCTCACGCTATCCGGCGGGCGGTGGCTAGCGTCGCGGGCGCACGGCATACCGGCGAAACCCCTGGACGGCCCGGATAGGCTGGCGGCATGCTCGACCTCCGTGACCTCCGCGCCGACCCTGACCGTGCCCGCCTGAGCCAGCAGGCTCGCGGAGCCGACCCGTTGGCGGTGGACTCGGCGCTGGCCGCGGACACGCGGCATCGGGAGGCCCTGTCCGCATTCGAAACCGCGCGCGCGGAGCAGAAGGCCTTCGGCAAGAAGGTCGCCCAGGCGCAAGGGGAGGAGAAGCACCAACTGCTCGCGCAGGTGAAGAAGCTCGCCGGCCGGGTCAAGGAGCTGGACTCCGTGGCCAGCCTCGCGGCGGCCCAGCGGGACGCGGCCATGGCGCAGATCGGCAACCTCATCATGGACGGCATCCCCGTGGGCGGGGAGGACGACTACGTGGTGCTGGAGCACGTCGGAACCCCGCGCGACTTCGCCGACGACGGGTTTGTGCCCAAGGATCACCTGGAGATCGGTGAGGCCCTGGGCATCATCGACATGGCGCGGGGCGCCAAGGTGTCCGGTGCCCGTTTCTACTACCTCAAGGGGGACGGGGCTCGCCTGGAGCACGCGCTCATGGGGCTGGCGCAGCAGATCGCGCAGGAGGAGGGTTTCAGCCCGCTCGTCGTGCCCAACCTGGTGCGGCCGGGGACGATGTTCGGCGCAGGCTTCCTCGATGAGCACGCGGACGAGGTCTACCACCTGCCCGCCGACGACCTCTACCTCACCGGCACCTCGGAGGTCGCACTCGCCGGCCTGCACGCCGACGAGATCATCGACCTCTCAGCCGGTCCGCTCCGGTATGCCGCGACCTCCACCTGCTACCGCCGCGAGGCGGGGTCCTACGGCAAAGACACCAAGGGCATCTTCCGCGTCCACCAGTTCCAGAAGACCGAGATGTTCGTCTACTGCCGGGTCGAGGACGCGGAGGCCGAGCATGCCAACCTGCTGCGGGTCGAGCGCCGGATCCTCGACGCGCTCGAACTGCCCTACCGGGTCATCGACGTCGCCGCGGGTGACCTCGGCGGGCCGGCTGCGCGCAAGTTCGACTGCGAGGCGTGGATCCCGACGCAGGAGAGGTACCGCGAGCTCACCTCCACCTCCAACTGCACCACCTTCCAGGCGCGCCGGCTGAACACGCGGGAGCGGGACCCGAACGGGTCCGGCACACGGGTCGTGGCCACTTTGAATGGCACCGCGGCGACCAGCACCCGGCCTATCGTGGCGCTGCTGGAGAACCACCAGCAGGCCGACGGCACCGTGCGCGTCCCGGAGGCCTTGCGACCTTTCCTGGGAGGTATGGAGACGCTCGCGGCCCGGTGAGGCGCGGACAGACCCGATCTGGTCAGATCCAGCCGATCGCCCGGAAGGTCGCCTGCGCGAACGGTCCCACCTCGGGGTTGTTGAGCTCGATGCGCTGAAACCACCTGACCTGGTCCACCTCGACCCCGTCCGGGTGGAGGGCGCCCGCGTCGCTGAGCTTGGCCTCGTAGACGACGCAGACGTAGGCCGTCTGGTCGCCGTTGGGGTAGGTGATGCGGAACTCCGGGCCCCCGACGGCCCCCATGAGTCCGGTGATCACGACGTCTGAACCGATCTCCTCGCGTGCTTCCCGATGCGCGGCGTCCAGGGGTGACTCGTCGACGTCGATGGCGCCCCCGACCGTGGCGTAGGTGCCGAAGTCGGTCTGACGCGCCAGGAGGACGCGCCCACTTTCGTCGATCGGCAGCACGGCGACGGACGGCAACAAGAGCAGGTCGTGGCCCACCTGCTCTCGGAGCTGGGCGATATGTGGAGCGACCGGCATACGGTTAACGTAGCGGGCTGCGGCGGCTGGCCCGCACGCATGTGACCTGAATCACATCGAGTTGGGTATTCCCGACTCTTCTCGGCCGCTGAAAAATGCCTTAGTCTTCCCCGCGACGGGGCGTTGCTCCGCCCGGCTCGCGTTCTGCGGGACGCACCCCTTTGAGCCATTCCTGGAGCAGCTCATGTCCCGACCTCTGGTCGTGTCTCGTCCCCTCACCTTCCTCCTCGCGGTCCTCGCCACACTGGCCCTCGCGTTGAGTCTGACGTCCGCGCCGGCGTGGGCCGCCGGGGCACCGGACTCCGCCACGCAGACGGCCGTCAACGACGACGAGAACGCCTCCGACGACGCAGCCGACATTGATGACGCCACTGATGACGCCACTGATGACGCCACTGATGACGCCGCCAACACCCAGGAGCCGCCCCCTGCGGAGCAGCCGGGAGTAGGCCCCGCGCCGGAAGACTTCGAGGTCGAGTACGTCGGTCCGGAATGCTGGGACAGCTCGTACAACGTGGCAGTCACGACCCTCGCCGACTCCGACGATCTGCGGCTGGCGCTCCACGAGGAGGTTGACGGCATGTGGGAGACGCTGCGCACCGAGCGCTTCTACGACGGCCAGGCGTTCATCTACAGCGACCACCTGGACGAGGGTGAGTCCGCGACCTTCAGGGTTGTCGTCTACCGCCGCGGCGCCCCGGCGGAGCTGACCGTGCTCCACGGGCCGATGACGGTGACCGGCGCCCCCTTCGCCGAGGACTGCGATGACTGGGGCTTCCCCACATTGCCGGAGGAGCAGTGGACGGTCGCGGAGGCGGGGTGCGAGACGATCACCTTCACCAGCCGTGCGGAGGAGGACGTGACCGTCCTCTGGTTCGGGATCGAGGACGAGGATGACTGGGGCGGCGAGGAGAACTACATCTTCCTCGCCCCAGGTCAGTCGCACACCGCGGAGATCACCCACGGCTTGGTCTATTGGGTCAGCTTCGTGGGCGTGGACGAGGCCGCTGAGCCCGTTGAGGACGAGCTCTTCTTCGCCGGTGACGGTGAGGTGGAGGTCCAGCAGGACTGCGCTCACGGCCCGGGCGTTCCCGGTGAGCCGGGCGAGCCCGGTGCTCCCGCCCAGCCTGGGGAGGGTCACCGGGTCCCTGGTCGCGTGCAGACCGACGGTGGCGCCAGCGCCTCCACGATGGCCCTCGGCCTGGGTCTGATGGTCCTGGCCGGGGCGGCGCTGGTGCGTCGGAGCAGCTGAGCACGTCGTTGCCCGGACGACCCCGCGCAGCCCGATGGCTGCGTGGGGGTGCGTCCACCACCTGAGGTGAGGAGCACACCGTGGCCACTAGCCAAAACGCCAGAGCACGGCGGGCCAGGGGTACGGCGGGCCTGGCGCTGCTGGTTGCCGTGGTGCTTGTGGGGGCGCTCATCGCCTTCTGGGGCTGGCGGGGCGGGGTCCCCACTGTCGCGGACCAGGTGCAGCCCCCGACCCATCCGGCCACGACCTCTGCGCCGGTGGCCACCTCGGTCCCGGCGGAGCAGGAGCGGCCGACGGCCGTCTCCCCGGGGCGGACCTCCGGGCCCGCGCCCTCACC
This sequence comes from Ornithinimicrobium pratense, assembly GCF_008843165.1. Classification (NCBI taxonomy): domain Bacteria; kingdom Bacillati; phylum Actinomycetota; class Actinomycetes; order Micrococcales; family Ornithinimicrobiaceae; genus Ornithinimicrobium; species Ornithinimicrobium pratense. The sequence goes on from NZ_CP044427.1 coordinate 200,884, forward strand.
GTCGGCCGCCCCGACTTTCAGTGCGACGACGGAGCCGGCGCCAACCGTCACTGACCCGGCGCCGGCCGAGGTGAGCGAGGGGCCCGTGCACGTCCGGATCACCCGTGCGGCGGACGTCCTCGTCGACGCGCCGGTCGCCCTCACGCAGTTGAACGAGCGTGAGGAGCTGAACCCCCCGTCAGGCGTCGTGGGTTGGTACGGTCCGCCCGACTGGGCCACCGTGCCGGGGGAGCTCTCGGCATACCCCGGCGTCCTGGCCGGGCACACCACCCACGGTGGCAGTCGGGACGTCTTCTACAGGCTGGGAGAGGTGCGGGCAGGTGACGTGGTGACCATCGGCTACGCCGATGGCTCCGAAGCGGTCTTCGAGGCCGACATGGACGCGCTGTCAGTGCCCAAGAACGACGTCACGGAGAAGGCGGACGCCGAGTACGCCTGGGTCTGGCGGCTTGCGGAGCCAGGGCGCACAGTCTCGATCTTCTCCTGCGACCCGGCCCAGGGCCTGGACCTGACCGGCCACAGCGTGAACAACTGGGTGGTGCAGGCCACGCTGAGGGGATGACGTGCGTCCGCCCCTTGCACCATCACTGTGGCTGACTCTTGATGTAGGACCGCCGGTGTCCTGAAAGATCACCGACACGCTGTGGACGAGCCCTGGGTATGTCGTACAGGTGTTCTATTATGTGGGTACCGGTCACGAACTGTCGGGGAGGGGTTCCGGGCGGGGGTGTCGGGCCGGGGTGAGGCCGCTGGAGGGGGTGGTCGGGGTGAGGCGGGATGGTGAACGCGGGGGCGCGTCGGGAGTTGGTGATGACCGTGGTGACGTGGCGGCGGAGGCGGTCGGGGGTCCGGCCACGGGTGATGGGCGGCTGCGGGGTGAGTTGGAGTCTGTCCTGTCACGGGTGGGGTTGGATGCGGGGGCGGTGACGGTGTTCGCGGATGCGGCGTTGTTGGCGGGGGCCGTGTCGTCGGGTGGGTCGGTGGCGGGGGTAGGGACGGGGTTCGTGCCGTCCTCGGTGTCGGCGGTGGAAGGAGGCAGCACCGCCCAGGTGGAGGAGGAGGAGGGGTCGGTGGACGCGTTGTGCGCGACGGCGGATCGGGCGCAGGGGGCGGTGGAGGCGGTGAACCAGGTGATCTCGCGCCTGGAGCGGGTGCGGTTGGTGGCGGTGGGTGAGGGGGTGGTGGCGATGGGTCGGGTGGAGTTGGCCCGCCGTGGCCTGGCCGACCCTGGTGAGTTGTCGGCCACGGGTCGGGAGCGGTGGCGGTGGCGGGCGAAGGCGCGGGTGCGGCAGGACCTGGCTCCGGCTACGGGGTGGTCGCGGGCGGAGACCGCGTCGATGGTGGCGGTCGCGACGGCGCCGGCGGCGTTCCGGGCCCCGGTGACCTCGGCTCTGGCCCGGGGGACGGTGACGTGGGTGTTGGTTCGCGGGTTGTGGCGGGCGTGCGACAAGGCACGCTTGTCCGCGGCGGATGCCGCGCACGTCGCGACGGTGTTGTTGGGTGATGACCCGGGCACGTGCGTGCCGGAACGGCTCGAGGCAGACGGGTCCGTGGCTGCGGGGCCGTGGGGGCTAGGGGCGTTCTGGGTGGCGTTGGAGCGGGAGGTGGCCAAGGTCGCGGCCTGCCCCGACCCTGGTGATGAGGCGTCGGTGAAAGCGGTGGAGGAGGCGCGGGCGGCCAGGGAGGCGGCCTACCGGGCCCGGTCGATGTCGATCCGGGTGAATGAGGACGGTACGGCGCAGGTGTGTTTCACCGGGACCACCCTGAAGGTTTTGGCCCTGGGGGATCGGTTGGACAGGGCCGCCCGTGCGGCGCGGGGTGCGGGGGATGCGCGGACGGTGACGCAGTTGGCTAACGACATTGGTATCGCGTTGTTGGGGCATGCCACGGTCGGGGCGCACGAGTTGCCGGACCTGGACATCTTCGCCGCCACCACCACACCTACCCCGGAGGATCTGGCTGCGGCGGGGTGGACCCCGCAGGTCATCGCTGCCCTGTCCGCCCTGCCTGCGGCGGTGCTGCAGGTCGTGGTGCCACTGCTGGCGCTGCACGACCCCACCACCGCCCACCAGTTACCCGGCGTCCACCGCACCACCACCAGTCCCGCCAATGAGATCAGCGACCCGACCGGCGAAGGAGCCGGCGAGAGCCGGGAGGCCGGCGAGGCAGTCGCAGTGAGCCGGGAGGCCGGTGAGGCAGCTGGCGAGACGGACGGGGAGGGTGGTCACACGGGCGCTGCTGGGTGTCCGGCCTGCCTGCCCTCGGTCCGCGCCGCCCGCAACCACGACATCGACAAGACCAGCCAGCAAGCCCGCCAGGACGCAGGCGACGACAAGCCGGGTCCACAGGAGAACTCTGCCCACGGGCAGCGGAACGTGCCCCGGGTGGCGTGGACGGGTCGGGTGCTGGGGAAGTACCCGGGGTTCGTGGGCCCAGACCTGGTCCGCCGCCTGGCACTCTCACCGGGCAGCACCCTCGTGCGACTTTTGGTGGACCCGTCCGACGGACGCTGCCTGGAACGCTCCACCACCGCCTACAGCTTCGATGCGTCGATGCGGGCCCAGCTGGCGGCGGCGGACGTGACCTGTCGGGCGCCGGGTTGTGAGCACCATGCCGGGGGCTGTCAGGTCGACCACGTCACCGAGCACGGCACCCCCGGTGGTCACACGCGGGAGAGCAACGGGCAACTGCTCGACACCTGGCACCACGACCCCAAGACCGCCAAAGCCTGGGACGCGGTCCTGCACGCCAACCGCGACGTCACCTGGACCACGGCCCTGTCCAGGGTCTACCGCACCCGCGTGCACGACTACCGCGAGCTCGTCACCCTGATCGTCGATGCCCTGGACCGCGTCGCGGCCGTCCCCGAAGAGGACGTGGCTGACCAGATCAACACCGAGGTCTACCACGCCCTGTGCTACCGCGATCGTGGCGAACGGCTCAACGAAGGCGATGACGACACCTACGACGAAACCCACCTGGCCCGCTTCGGCGGCGACATCACCATCTCCTTGTCCCACACCGACCCGGCCACCGGGCGACGGACCCCCGGTCCCTCCCCTGCCGCCCAGACCGGCGCCGCCGCCACCGCCGCCACCACCCGCACCGCACCGCCTGCCACGGACAGCAACGCGAGCCCCGCGGAGCCTGGCGACGGTGACCGGCCGCGCTATCCCGGCGGCCACCGCTGGCACCTCACCGACCGCGCCGCCTCGGACCAGCAGGCCCGGCCGGCACCCTGGAGCGCGCGGCACGACGACGACCCGCCCTTCTGAGCGGGCGGCTCCGTCTAAGGTCGGACGTCAACCCAACAGCGACCATGGAACTCCCTCCTCAGGGGGAGGCCCGGTTCTCCAGACGCACCTAGGCTGATCCGGCAGGCAGCGGTCAGGCCGGACAGCACGGAAGCGGGCAGCCGACGAAGATCGGCGAGAGCGAGGCAGACCATGGAACGGTTGGAGCGCTGGTTCGGCGCCGAGGAGCGCTGGGAGAGGGTGGCGACCTCGGCGGATCGACGCCAAGACGTGCACTGGGCCGTGTTCGCCTTCGTGGTGGCCGCCATCGGGCTGGAGTTCATCAGGATGGGGGGCGGCCTGGCCGACGAGACGTTCGGCATGGGGGCGCAGTATGTCGCGGTCGTCTCCGGCGCGGTGCTGGTGGCCTTCCGACGGATCGCTCCGCTGACCGTCATGCTGCTGGCCGCCGCCCACTTCATCGTCGCCGGCGAGCTGATGCCCGTCGTCATGGCCTCCTTGCCGATGCAGTTGCTAGCGTTCTTCCTCTTCTTCTCCGGCATCGCCTGGGCGCGGGACCGGCGCGGTGCAGTGCTCGCCACGCTCGCAGTCCTCCTGGTGATGGCGCTATGGCTGGCCTGGTGGCTCGCCCTGGGGTCCGGTTACACGCAGATTGCCGAGAACCTGGCCGAGGAGGGGATAGAGCGGTACGGCTTCCTCAGCCCGGTAATGGCTCTGATCCTCTACACGATCCTGGTCAACATCATCTACTTCGGCTTCGCCATCGCTCTGGGCCTCGTCAGCTGGCGGGGAGCCCTCGAACGGCACCGCTCCGCGGAACGGCATCGGACCATCCAGGCGCAGAACTTCCGGCTACGCGACCAGGCGGTGGTCGCCGAGCGCCTGCGGATCGCCCGGGAGCTGCACGACGTCGTCGCCCACCACGTATCGGTGATGGGTGTGCAGGCTGCGGCTGCCCGGCGGGTGCTCGACCGCGACCCGGACGCCGCACGGGAGTCCCTGGCGGCGATCGAGCAGTCCTCCCGCAGCGCGGTCGGACAGATGCGGGACCTGCTGGGCACGCTGCGCAGCGGGGAGCGCGAGGCCGGCTCGGCGGACGCTGACGAAGGCCTGCGCAGCCCCCAGCCCACGCTGTTCGACCTGGCCACCCTGGCCGCCGAGGCGAGTACCCCGACCTGCACCGTCACCGTGGAGCTCGTCGAGTCCGAGCCCGGAGCAGGGGCGCACGTGCCCGCGCCGGTGCAGCTCTCGGCATACCGCGTCGTCCAGGAGGCCCTGGCCAATGTGCGCCGGCACTCGACCGCCCGCAACGCCTCGGCGGTGGTCCGCGTCGACCTGCAGGCTCAGCAGGTGGAGGTGGAGGTCGTCGACGACGGGACCCCCCGTGTCGGGACATCGGGGTCCGGGCTGGGCCTGCTCGGGATGCGGGAGCGCGCCCAGTACCTCGGCGGCGGCGTCGAGAGCGGGCCTCGCACCGGGCGCCATGGGTGGCGGGTGCGAGTATGGTTCCCGCTGGACGGTCGTGCGGTGGAGAGCGGGCAGACGCTCGTGCCGACCCGGGCCTGATCGTCTGGGCCGGGAGGAGCCGGAGAACGCTGCCGAGGCCGCCCACCACTGAGCCAGCCGAGCCACCGAGGGGACATCCGTGACGATCCGCGTGCTGCTGGTGGACGACCAGCCGCTGCTGCTGCAGGGCTTTGCGATGATCCTGTCCACCGAGGACGACATCCAGGTCGTGGGTCAGGTCACCGACGGTGCACAGGCGGTCGAGGCGGTCCCCAAGCTGACCCCCGACGTGGTGCTCATGGACGTGCAGATGCCAGTCCTCGACGGCATCGAAGCTACCCGCCAGATCGCCAGCGCCTCCACGGACGTCAAGATCATCATCCTGACCACCTTTGACCGTGACGACTACCTCTTCGACGCGCTCACCGCCGGCGCCAGCGGCTTCCTGCTGAAGAACGCCGACGCCGACGACATTGTCGACGCCATCCGCACGGTGGCACAGGGGCACGCGCTGCTGGCTCCCGAGGTGACCCGACGGGTGATCGGTGCGATGACGGCGGGAGGCTCCGGCAGCGCCACTGTCTCTGGCCGGAGCAGCACCACGGCACCTGGCCCGGTGAGCCCTTCAGCAGCCCTCAGCGACGGACGCGGAGCACCTGCCCCGCCCGCCGCCGACCGCACCGCCGAACCGCTGCCCCAGCTCACCAGCCGCGAGCGAGAGGTGCTCGTCCTGGTCGCCAAAGGGCTGTCCAACGCCGAGATCGCCCAGCAGGTTTTCGTCAGCGAGGCCACGATCAAGACCCACGTCTCCAACATCCTGGCCAAGTTGGGCGTGCGGGACCGGGTCCAGGCCGTGGTCAGCGCCTACGACTCCGGGCTGGTCCGGCCCGCCTGAGCACCTCCTTCTCCGCCCCAGGGGGGAGACGGAATCTCCCGCCTGTAGCCGATGTGCGGCATACCCCCACTCACTAGCGTGGTGGCACGGTCGAGATCCGGCCGCTACGACGAAGGGGAGAACCGTGCTCGAACTGCAGGGCCTGACCAGGCGCTACGGCGACGTCACCGCAGTCGACGACGTCAGCTTCACCGTCCCCGCTGGGGCCATGGTGGGCTTCGTTGGCGGCAACGGTGCCGGCAAGACCACCACCATGCGGATGACCATGGGCGTGCTCGCCCCGACCTCCGGCCAGGTCCTGTGGGGCGGGCGCCCGGCCGGTCGCGCCGAGCGCAGCCGGTTCGGTTACATGCCCGAGGAGCGGGGGCTCTACCCCAAGCAGCCGGTCCTGGCCCAGCTCACCTACCTTGGCCAGCTGCACGGTATGACGCGTGCCGCCGCCCAGGACCGCTCCCAGGAACTGCTCACCCGTTTCGGTCTGGGAGAGCGGCTGACCAGCAAGGTCGAGGAGCTGTCCCTGGGCAACCAGCAGCGCGCGCAAATCATCGCCTCCGTGCTCGGCGACCCGCTGCTGCTGGTCCTGGACGAGCCCTTCAGCGGCCTGGACCCGGCCGCGGTGGACCAGATGAGCGAGTTGCTGCGCGAGCACACCGCGGCCGGGGTCCCCGTCCTCTTCAGCTCCCATCAGCTGGAACTCGTCGACCGGCTCTGCGACTCGATCGTCGTGCTCAACGCCGGCCGCGTTGTCGCCCAGGGCACCTCGGCCGACCTGCGCAGCGGCGCCCCGCTGCGCTACCGGCTCACCATGACTGGCGACACCGGCTGGGTCCGGGGCCGGCCGGGCATCGAGATCGTCGACCTGGACGGCCCCAGCGTCCTGCTGGCGCCGGTGGACGAGCAGGCCGCCGAGCAGCTGCTCAGCGAGGCCGTCGCCCGCGGCGGCGTCCGCGAGTTCAGCCGAGTCATCCCGACCCTGTCCGAGATCTACCGAGAGGTGGCTATCGCATGAGCACCGTGACCGACCCCCGCAACACGCCCCCCGCCAGCCAGGCCTCCGGGCAGGAGGGCACCACCGCGAGCGCCACACGGTCCCCGTGGACCCTGGTGCTGCAGCGCGAGATCGCCGTCAAGCTCAAGGACCGCAGTTTCATCTGGGGCACCGTCCTGACCCTGGTCTTCCTCATCGCCGCACTCGTGCTGCCGTCCTTCTTCGGCGGCGGCGCGGCCAGCTACCAGGTCGCGGTCACCGGCCAGCCCGCCGCGGCCGTCGTCGAGCAGGCGGAGACCACCCTGCAGGCCGAGGACGAGGAGGCCAGCCTGACCGCCGAGACGGTCGCGGACCGTGCGGCTGCCGAGCAGGCGGTCCGTGACGGCGACGTCGACGCCGCCCTGGTGGGTGAGCCCGGCGCGTGGGAGCTGCTGTCCGACGGGGCGCCCTCACTGGGCCTCGATAGCGTCCTGTCCGACGCGGTCCGGACCCAGGCACTCACCGAGCGGGCCGAGGCGGCCGGCCTGAGCGTCGAAGACCTCACTGCCGGTTCGGTCCTGATCCCGGTGGACCTGTCGGAGTCCGAGGACGGGATGCCAGGGTTCATGCAGTTCATCCTCGGCTTCGTCTTCGCCATCCTCTTCTACATGGCCGCCCTCACCTTCGGGCTGCAGATCGCCAACAGCGTTGTGGAGGAGAAGCAGTCGCGGATTGTGGAGATCCTGGCCGCGATGATCCCGGTCCGCCAGCTGCTGCTCGGCAAGGTCCTGGGCAACACCATCCTGGCCTTCGGGCAGATCGCCCTCATCGTGGTCGTCGCCCTGGTGGCCATGCCGCTCACCGGGTTCGACGTGGCGCTGCCAGGCATCGCCGAGGCGTTGCTGTGGTACCTGCCGTTCTTCGTCCTGGGCTTCCTCGCCTTGGCCTGCATCTGGGCGGCCGCGGGGGCGCTGGCCTCACGCACCGAGGACGTGCAGTCCACCTCGATGCCGCTGACCATGTTCCTGGTCGTGATCTTCATCCTTGCTCTGAACTCCTCGGGCACGCTGCGAGAGGTCCTGTCCTTCGTCCCCGTCGCCTCCACCTTCGTGATGCCCATGCGGATCGTCGAGGGCGACACTGCCCTCTGGGAGCCGCTGCTGGCGCTGGCCCTCGTCGCGCTCTTCTGCGCGGGGTCGATCTGGCTCGGGGCGAAGCTCTACGAGCGGGCGCTGCTCCACACGCAGGGCGCTCTGACCTGGCGTGGCGCGCTAGGCCGCAAGGACTGACCCGACCCGTCGGTATGCCGCGCGCGTCACGACAGCGGTAGAGCGACTTACCCCGTCCGCACGACGCCCCGCCGGTCACCGGCGGGGCGTCGTCGTCGATCGCGGGTCGTTAGTGTTGCCAGGGTGACCAGCACCCACGCGGCCCAGCCGCTTCTCATCGCCCTCGACATCGACGGGACGATCCTGCACCACGACGGGCACCTGGCCCCGCGGGTGGCCGACGCAATCCGGGCTCTGGAGTCCGTGCCCCAGGTGACCGTGGTGATCGCCACCGGCCGCTCGCTCGAAGCGACCCTGCCGGTGATGGACGCGCTGGGGCTGTGTACCCAGGGACGAGCGGCCGTGTGCTCCAACGGGGCGGTGACCCTCGAGATCGACGAAGACACGCAGGAGGGTTACCGGCTCGTCGACGTGGTCACCTTCGACCCGGGCCCGGCGATCGAGCTGGTCCGGCGCGAGATGCCGCAGGCGCTCATCGCGGTGGAGGATGTGGGCGTCGGCTTCAAGGTGAGCATGAACTTCCCCCATGGGGAGCTGTGGGGCCAGGAGACGGTGGTGCCTCTGGAGGAGCTCGCCGCCAAGCCGGTGACCCGGGTGACCTTCCGCGACCCCTACGCCACTTCGGAGGAGTTCAGCCGGCTGGTGGAGCGCATCGGTCTGCACGGCGTCTCCTACGCGGTCGGTTACAGCGCCTGGCTGGACCTGGCGCCCGAAGGGGTGAGCAAGGCCTCCGGCCTGGAGCTGGTCCGTCGTTCGCTCGGCATCCAGCCGCACCGGACCGTCGCCGTCGGGGACCAGCGCAACGACGTGGAGATGCTGCAGTGGGCGGCGCTGGGGGTGGCAATGGGGCAGGCGCCGCCGGAGGTGGTCGCAGCTGCGGACGAGCAGACCGCGACCGTGGAGGAGGACGGCCTGGCGGTTGTCCTTGACCGCGTGCTCGCCGAGTGGGTCTGACGGAGAAAGCGCGTCGTGCCCGCACCCTTGACCATCACCTCCCCGGCTAACCCGCGGCTCAAGACCCTGCTGGCCCTGCGCCGGCGTAGGACGCGGGAGCAGGAGCGCCGGACGCTCGTGGAGGGGTATGAGGAGCTGGGGCTGGCCATGGACGCGGGCGTGGTCCCGGCCGAGCTGTACATCTGTCCCGAGCTGATGGGGGAGCAGGCGCGCACCGGAGGCCTGGTGCAGAAGGCCGGGGAGCTTGGCGTCGACCTGGTGCAGCTCTCGCGCGCAGCCTTCGAAAAGGTGGCCTACCGGGAAGGGCCGGACGGTTTCCTCGCGGTCGTCGGCACGGTCGACCGACGGTGCGCCGACCTGGACCTGCCGCAGGACCCGCTCATCCTGGTCTGCGAGGGGGTGGAGAAGCCGGGCAACCTGGGAGCGATGCTGCGCACCGCGGACGCCGCGGGGGTGGACGCCGTGGTCGCCGCGGACCCGGTCACCGACTGGGGCAACCCCAACACCGTCCGGGCCTCCAAGGGCACCGTGTTCTCCGTCCCGGTAGCCAGCGACACCTCCGCGGTGACCGTGGACTGGCTGCGAGCACACGGCATACCCCTCGTGGCGGCGACCCCGGACACGGGCACGACGCACACCCAGGTGGACTACCGCGGCCCTGTCGCGATCGCGGTCGGGGCGGAGAAGACGGGGCTGACCGAGGCGATGGTCGCCGTGGCCCAGCACCGGGTGCGGATCCCGATGGTGGGCCGGGCGAACTCGCTCAACGTCGCCACCAGCGCCGCGATCATCGTGTATGAGGCGGTCCGCCAGCGCGGGTGAGGGGCCATGTCTGCGCGCCCGCAGCGGTGTGTCACGATGACGGCATGCGTATCGACCACGTCAGTTATGCCGCAGGCCCCGAGGGTCTGCAGGCGACGGCGGAGCGCCTGGGGGAGCTGCTCGACGTCACCCCGTGCGACGGCGGGGTGCACCCCCGGTTCGGCACCCGCAACATCATCCTGCCCCTCGCTGAGCGGCGTTACCTGGAGGTGGTGGAGGTGCTCGACCACCCCTCCTCCGACAAGATGCCCTTCGGTCAGGCGGTGCGGGCGCGGTCCGCACGCGGTGGCGGCTGGATGGCCTGGGTTGTCGCGGTCGACGACCTCGCCCCAGTGGAGCAGCGTCTCGGCCGCGCCGCGGTCGAGGGCAACCGCCACACCCCCCAGGGCGTGGACCTGCGTTGGCACCAGATCGGCGTCAAGAACGTCATCGACAATGGCAACCAGCCCTTCTTCGTGCGCTGGGACTGCCCTCCGGAGGACCACCCCTCGCAGCTGGGGACCTCCACGGTCCGGCTGAAGGGCCTGACGATCGGCGGCGACGTCGACCAGGTCCGGGACTGGCTGGGGATCAGCGACGCGCCCGCGGGTGCCTTCGAGAGCCAAATCGAGTTCGGCTTCGTCGAGGACGACGAGCACCCCTGCCTATTCCACGTGACCTTCACCACCGACCGGGGTGACGTGGAGATCTGAGCCTCGCGCTCAACCCTTATCGCTCACAGCTCTGCTCGCGAACGCATGCTCAGCGACGTGCGTACCCCTTCAGCCGCAGGCTGTTGAGCACGACCAAGACGCTGGACAGCGCCATGGCGGCCCCCGCGATGAGCGGGGTGAGCAGGCCGAGCGCGGCGAGCGGGATCGCCAGGGTGTTGTAGCCGAAGGCCCACACCAAGTTCTCCTTGATGATCCGCAGGGTCTTGCGGGACAGTCCGATCGCGTCGGCGACCGTGTCCACGTCCGAGCGCATGAGCACGATGTCCGCGGACTCGGCGGCCACGTCCGTGCCTGATCCCATCGCCATACCCAGGTCGGCCTGGGCGAGGGCAGCCGCGTCGTTGACACCGTCGCCGACCATCGCCACCACCCGGCCCTGCTCCTGCAGGGCCACAACGTGCTCGAACTTGTCCTGGGGCAGCACGCCGGCGTCGACGTTGGCGGCGTCGATCCCGACCACCTGGGCGACGCGACGGGCGGTGTGCTCGTTGTCGCCGGTCAGCAGGTAGGGCGTCAGACCCAGTTCCTTGAGCCGGCTGACGGCCGAGGCGCTGCTGGGGCGCGGGGTGTCCGCGACGGTGATCGCGGCGCGGGCCACCCCGTCCCAGCCGACGAGCACCGTGGTGCCGGTCCCGGCGGCCAGGACCTGGGCCAGTGCCTCGGGCACCTGCTCGAAGAGGTCCGGCTTGCCGACGGTGACCGCGGTGTCCTTGATGCGGGCACGGGCGCCCTGCCCGGGGAGGTTGACGAAGTCGGTGATCGGGGAGGGGTGGACGCCGCGCTCGCGAGCCCCCTCGACGATCGCGCGGGCCACCGGGTGCTCGCTGCCGGTCTCGACGCTGGCCGCGGCTTTCAACGCTGCGTCGGCCGGCAGGGTGCCGACCGGGACGACCTCGGTGAGCACGGGCTCGCCGGTGGTGAGCGTGCCGGTCTTGTCCAGGACGACCGTGTCGACGAGGCGGGTGGACTCCAGGATCTGCGGGCCCTTGATGAGGATGCCCAGCTCAGCTCCCCGTCCGGTGCCGGTGAGCAGGGCGGTCGGCGTGGCCAGCCCCAGAGCGCAGGGGCAGGCGATGATCAGCACGGCCACCGCCGGCATCAGTGAGCGGGCCACGTCGCCGCCGGAGACCACGAGCCAGACCGCGAAGGTCAGCAGCGCCACCACGAGCACGACGGGTACGAAGACCGCCGAAATCCGGTCGGCGAGCCGTTGGATCGGGGCCTTGCCGGTCTGGGCCTGCTCCACCAGGGCGGTGATCCGGGCCAGGGTCGTCTCGTTGCCCACCCGCACGGCTTCGACGATCAGCCGGCCGTGGCCGTTGACCGTCGCCCCGACCACGTCCTCCCCGGGGGCTACCTCGACCGGCATCGACTCACCGGTCACCATCGAGGCGTCGATCGTGCTGGTGCCGTCGACGATGCGGCCGTCGGTCGCGACCTTCTCCCCGGGCCGGACCACGAACCGGTCCCCCACGGCCAGCTCCTCCACCGGGATCCGGTGCTCGCTCCAGGCGCCGCTGCCGGTCTCGTGCCGCAGCACGGCGACCTCCTTGGCTCCCAGCTGCATTAGCGAGGTCAGCGCCGAGCGGCCCTGAGCCTTGGCCCGGGCCTCGATGTAGCGACCGATCAGGAGGAAGGCGATCACGACCGCGGCCACCTCGAAGTACATATCGTGGCTGAACCCGGTGAACAGGGCCACGACCGACCACCCCATCGCGGCCGTGGTGCCGACCGAGACCAGGGTGTCCATGGTTGAGGCGAGGTGGCGCGCGTTGATCGCCGCGGCCCGGTGGAAGGGCCAACCGGCCCAGAAGTAGACCGGCAGCGTGAGCAGGAACTGCAGCCAGTGTCCGGCCGTGCCCAGCGCGTCCCGGACCGGAGGGACCATGTGCAGCAGGAAGACCACGAAGGCCAGCACGCTGGCCACGATCATCCGCAGCCGCAGCGAGTCCCGGTCCACCACGTCGTGCGTCATGGCCGGGGCCAGACCGCCGCGCTCCTCCTGCACGGGCGAGGCGCCATACCCGGTCTTCTCGACCGTGGTGACGATGTCGGCCACCGACAGGTCGGCCGGGAAGTCGACGCTCGCCTTCTCCGTGGCCAGGTTGACGCTGGCCTGCACCCCGTCCAGCTTGTTCAGCTTGCGCTCGATCCGGGCCGAGCAGGACGCGCAGGTCATGCCGGTGATGTCGAGGTCGATGTGCTGAAGGCCGGCAGATGCCACCGGCCCGCCCGCGGCGGAGCGGTCGTGCCGGGCGGTGCTGGTGCTGCTGCTCATGCTTCTCTCTTCCACAGAACACGCGTGAGGCCCCAACGGTGACACGCGAACGTCTCGACGGGGTGGGCCAGGTGCGGGGCTCGGTCAGATGGTGGCGGTGTAGCCCGCTTCCTCGACGGCGGCCCGGGCCGCCTCGAGGTCGAGCGGACCATCGGAGTCGACGAAGACGTCGGTGTCGCCGCCGGCGACCAGATTGTCGATCCGGACCTCGAGGACGCTGGGGACCTCCTTGAGCTCCTCGGTCACCGCGGAGGTGCAGTGGCCGCAGGTCATGCCACTGACGACGACCTTCGTGGTCTGGACCTGGCCGGTCTCCTCGGCCTGCTCGACGGCGGGGGGGTCGCTGTGCTGCTGCTCGGTCATGCTCTCTCCTTGGATGGTGGTGGGTATGCCGTGCGCCGGCCCGTGGGACGGGTCAGGCCGGGGGGCTCAGCTGCGGACGAGCCGGGCGATGGCGTCGGCGGCCTCGCGGACCTTGACATCCTTGGCCTCCTGAGACTCGGCCGCGGCATCGACCACGCAGTGGCCGATGTGGTCCTCCAGCAGTCCCAGGCTCACTGCCTGCAACGCCTTGGTCACCGCGCTCACCTGGGTGAGGACCTCGATGCAGTACGTGTCCTCCTCGACCATGCGGGCGATGCCGCGGACCTGTCCCTCGACACGGCGCAGCCGCTTGAGGTAGTCGTCCTTGGTCCCGGTGTACCCGCGCACAGACATAGGACCAGGATACCCCCTTGGGGTATAAGCGACAAGTCGGGCGGGCTGCGCAGGCCGGCCAGAAAAGCGGATTGAGTCAAGGTCCCTTGACATGGCCGCGTGAAGTCAAGTAGGTTTGACATGTCAAGGTCGCTTGTCGCCCAAGCAACCGTCCCGACGACCACAGGAGGGTCGATGCGCAACGAGGTCAGGAGGCTCCGGCTGGCCGCGGGCCTGTCGCAGCGGGAGCTCGGCGAGCAGCTGTCCGTCTCGCGGCAGACGATCAACTCGATCGAGACCGAGAAGTACGACCCGTCCCTTCCGCTGGCCATCGTCATCGCCCGCCACTTCAACACCACCGTCGAGGAGATCTTCCATGTGGACCCGTGAGCTCACCGCCCGGCAGAAGACCGGCACCCTGTTGAGCGTCTTGATCCTGCTTGTCGTCGTCGTCGGGGTCGGCCTGCTACTACGCGAGCACGGCCCAGGCAACATGGGCACGGGCTTCCTGCAGGGCGCCGCGGTGGGCCTGGTGGCTTTCGCCGTGGTGCTCTGGCGGGTCTCTCGCGCACCGGACAAGGCGTCCTCCTTCGAGCGTGCCTTCACCTCTTCCGGCGACGAGCGCGACGACGATTTGCTGACCCGCGCCCTGGCGGTCCTGGGCCTGGCCGCCTTCCCGCTCACGGGCGCCGCAGCGGTCGCGATCGGGCTGGGGGCCGAGGTGGCGATGGTCATGTTCTTCCTGCTCATCGCCCAGCTGGCGGTGGGTGTGGTCGCGTATGTGGTGATCGCCCGGCGCAGCTGACCGGACGGACCTGTGTCCGCCGTCGGATCTGTGGCGGCAGCACCCGTGCTGGCCGACCCGGCCACCGCAATGGTCGGCACCTGGGCCTCGTCGAGGATCCCCGCCAGGAGCTGCCTGGCGCAGTCATCGGCCTCGCGCAGCAGCCCTGCGTCCTCCCAGACGAGGGCCGTCCCTCACGAACCCTGGACGGGTGCCGAGTCTTGCGTCCGGGGGCCGGCAGGGAGGTGTTCCACCAGCACAGGGGCGATCCCAACGTAGGAGGCGGGTGTGAGGGCGGCCAGGCGCGCCTCCTCCTCCGCGGGCAGACCCAGCCCTTGGACGAACTCGACCAGCTCCGCCTGGCCGATCCGCCGTCCCCGCGTCAGCTCCTTGAGCCGCTCGTAGGGGTTGGCCATGCCCTCCACGCCCCGTGCGGCCAGCGCCCGCATCACCGACTGGATCGGCTCGGCCAGCACTTCCCAGTTCGTGTCGAGGTCGGCCGCCATCGCCGCGGGCACCGCGTCCAGCCCGGCCAGACCACGGGAGGCGTTGTCGACGGCCAGCAGGCTGTGCCCTAGCGCGGTGCCGATGTTGCGCTGCATGGAGGAGTCGGTGAGGTCGCGCTGCAGCCGGCTGGTGACCAGGGTCGAGGCGAGCACGTCCAGCAGGGCGTTGGACACCTCCAGGTTGGCCTCGGCGTTCTCGAAGCGGATCGGGTTGACCTTGTGCGGCATCGTCGAGGAGCCGACGGTGCCCTGACCCCGGACCTGGGCGAAGTAGCCCATCGAGATGTAGGTCCACACGTCGGTGCACAGGTTGTGCAGAATCCGGTTGAACCGGGCGATGTCGCCGTAGAGCTCGGCCTGCCAGTCGTGGCTCTCGATCTGGGTGGTGAGCGGGTTCCAGGTCAGCCCGAGCCCTTCCACGAACGATCGGCTGACCTGCTGCCAGTCCGCTCCCGGCACTGCTACCGCGTGCGCGCCGAAGGTGCCGGTGGCGCCGTTGAACTTGCCCAGGTAGGCCGTGCTGCCCACCCGGTCCAGCTGCCGGGTCAGTCGCCAGGCCAGCACGGCCAGCTCCTTGCCCATGGTCGTCGGCGTCGCCGGTTGTCCGTGGGTGTGCGCCAGCAGCGGCACCTCGGCGAGGTCGCGCGCCATCCCCGTGAGCTGGTCGACCAGAGCCCGCGCACGCGGCAACCAGACCTGCTCGACCGCGCCGCGCACCATCAGGGCGTAGGAGGTGTTGTTGATGTCTTCGCTGGTGCAGGCGAAGTGGACGAGCTCGCCCAGCGTGGCCGCGCGCTGCTCCCCGACAATCCCGAGGAGGCGTCGGCGCACGTAGTACTCGACCGCCTTGACGTCGTGCACCGTCTCGGCCTCGATCTGCCCGAGCTCCTCGATCGCGGCGGCGTCGAAGCGGGTCACCAGCTCACGCAGGCGGGCCTGCTCCTCCTCCGCGAGGTGGTCGGCCCCGGGGATGACGTCCTGGGTGACCAGGTGAATCAGCCACTCGACCTCGACGTGCAGCCGGGCCCGGTTGAGCGCGGCCTCGGAGAGGTGGTCCACCAGGGGGACCACGGCGCCCCGGTAGCGACCGTCCAGGGCACCCAGCGCGATGGGTGGGGAAAGCTCGGCGAGAGGGGTGCGGGCAGCAGGCAGCATGCCCGTATTCTCGCAGGCCCTAGTGCCGCTTCTTCTTCGCGTCGGGGTCGACCTCGTCGGCGTCCACGAAGGTGTCGGTCACCCGGTCGCGCCGCTCGCGGGCCTCCCGGGTGGCGTCCTCCGCCTGAGCGTAGAGCTCGTCCGCCTTCTTCTGCGCGTCGCGGGCCTGCGTCTGCAGGTGGGCGGCCCGCTCCTCAGCGCTTGCCGCGATGCCCTCGCCCTGCTGGGCCCGGGTGCGCAGGGTGGCTGCCTCGTTGCGGGCGGCCTCCAGACGCTTCCTGCGGGCGATGAGGGCCCACACGATCAGGGCGGCGAGCACGACGACCGCGAGGATGATCCACCAGATCGGGTCGATGTCGGCCATGCAGGCGAACCTAGCCGATCCCCGGGCCCTGCGCCCTGCGAGCGGACCTCAGGCGGGATAGCCCTCGGGGTTGGACTGCTGCCAGCGCCAGGTGTCGGCGCACATATCCTCGACCGTCCGCGTCGCTCTCCAGCCCAACTCCGCCTCCGCGCGGGAGGGGTCGGCGTAGGAGCTGGCGATGTCGCCTGGGCGCCGGCCCACGATCTCGTAGGGGATCGGTCGGCCGCTGGCCTGCTCGAAGGCGGCGACCAGCTCCAGCACCGAGGTGCCTCGCCCAGTGCCCAGGTTCCACACCGACAGCGGCTCGTCCTGCGCGCGCAGGTGGTCCAGGGCGGACAGGTGGCCGGCGGCCAGGTCTTCGACGTGGATGTAGTCGCGCACCCCGGTGCCGTCCACGGTGTTGTAGTCGTCGCCGAAGACCGACAGCTTCTCCCGCCGGCCGACCGCGACCTGGGCGAGGTAGGGCATCAGGTTGTTGGGGACATCCGCCGGGTCCTCACCGATCCGGCCGCTGGGGTGGGCGCCGACCGGGTTGAAGTAGCGCAGGAGTGCCACGCGCAGGCCGGGGTGGGCGATGACGGCGTCCCGCAGGATCTGCTCGTTCATCACCTTGGTCCACCCATACGGGTTCGTGGCCGACACCGGCAGGTCCTCGGTCATCGGGACGGGGGCGTCCGCGCCGTAGACGGTCGCTGAGGAGGAGAAGACCAGGTCCGGTATGCCGTGCCGCACCATCGCCTCAGCGACCGCCAGCGTGGCGCCGAGGTTGTTGCGGTAGTAGGCCAGCGGGTGGGCGACCGAGTCGCCCACCGCCTTGAACGCCGCGAAATGGATGACCGCGTCGACCGGCACACCTTCCCGCTCCTGTTCGGTCAGCAGGGCGTCCAGCTGCTCGGCGTCGGCAACATCGAAGGCGCGGTTCGGGATGGGCCCCCCCGCCAGCTCGGCGAGCCGGTCCAGCACGCTACGGCGGCTGTTGGAGAAGTCGTCGACGATGAGCACCTGATGCCCCGCGGCGACCAGCTGAAGGACGGTGTGGGAGCCGATGTAACCGGCTCCGCCGGTGACGAGGACGTGCATGGACACGATCCTGCCAGAACACCGCCCGGACGTCTGTCCTGACTACGACACGGTGCAGTAGAATAAGAAGATGCCCCTTCGCTCAACCTCCCTTGGCGACCTTGAGCGCGCCGTCATGGATGCCCTCTGGTCCCACGGACCGGATCTGTCCGTGCGGGACGTCATGGACCAGCTGCTGGCGGCCGGCAACAAGGAACTGGCCTACACCACCGTGATGACCGTGCTGGACCGGCTGGCCAAGAAGGGCTTGACCGACCGGACGCGTGATGGTCGGGCGTGGCGCTACACCGCCGCGGCAAGCCGTGAGGAGCTGGCTGCCACCGCACTGCGCTCCGCCTTCGACACCGTGCAGGCGGACCGCCGTGTCGCGATGCTGCACTTCCTGGACGACGCCTCCCCGGCCGAGCTCGATGACCTGCGAGCCGCTCTCGCCGAGGTCGAGCAGCGTCACGGCTGACCCGTGGCGGGAGCCCTCGTCACGGTAGCGCTCATCGTGAGCGCGCTGCTGCTCACCCTGGTGGTGCCGCGGACCCTGGCCCACTGGCGGCCGCAGCGCTACGACCCCGCCCGGGCCCTGCTGCTGTGGCAGTCCGTCTCGATCTCCGGGGTGGTGTGCGCGCTGCTGGCTGCGCCGGTCGCCGCACTCAGCCGGGGTCTGGGGCATCCGCTCCTGCTCGGCCTGGCGATCTCGGTCTCCGCGGTCATGCTTGCCCGGGTCCTGTGGTCCGGCCACCGCGTCGGCACCGACCTGCGTCGGCTGCGCGCCGAGCACCGGGCCCTGGTGGACCTGCTGGGGGAGCGTATGGAGGGCCTCGAGGGTGGCGCCGTGCCCGACCCCGTCCGGATCCTGGCACACCCCGCACCCACTGCCTTCTGCCTGCCGGGCAAGGGTGACCGGATCGTCCTCAGCCGCACCACGATCGAGCGGATGGGCCCGGTGGAGCTGCGCGCGGTGCTGGCCCATGAGCAGGCCCACCTGGACCACCGCCACGACCTGCTCCTGGAGCTGTTCACCGTGCTGCACGAGGCGGTCCCCGCCCCGGTCCGGGCGCAGGCCGCCATGCTTGAGGTGCGCCTGCTCGTCGAGGTGTTGGCCGACCACCGCGCCGCCGCCCGCGCCTCAGCCCCGGCACTGGCACGGGCTCTGGTGGCGATGGCGGCCCCTCACCCACTCGGCCCCCGCCAAGCCTCCCGCGAGCACGCCCTGAGTGCCGCGACCACGCAGGTCGGGACCCGCCTGCAGCTGCTCGCCGCACCACCCCCCACCCGCCGGTTGCGCGCCACCCTCACCGGGGGGACGGTCGCGGTGCTGGGCCTCCCGGTGACGCTGGTGCTGCTGCTGTGGTGGGTCTGAGGGCTCAGCGGTCGGCGTCGGGGGCGACTCGCCTGCCGTCCTGCAGCTGCACCACCTGGTCGGCCCGACCCATCAGGACCGGATCGTGGGTGGAGACGACCGAGGCGATCTGCTGCTCGTGCGTCACCCGCGCCAGCAGGTCCATGACGAGCGCGCCGGTCTCGGAGTCCAGTTGCCCAGTCGGCTCGTCGGCGATGAGGATGTCCGGCCGCGAGACCAAGGCCCGGGCGATGCCGACCCGCTGCTGCTGACCGCCAGAGAGCTCGTACGGCCGCTGCTTCGCGTGCCGCTCCAGCCCCACCATGGCCAGCGCCTGCTCGACCCGCTCGGTCCGCTCGCCGACCGCGACCTTCTGCAGCCGCAGCGGCACCTCCACGTTCTCGGCGGCGGACAGGACCGGCACCAGCCCGAAGCTCTGGAAGACGTAACCGATCCGCTGCCGCCGCACGGCAAGCACCTCCTTCTCGGCCAGCTCGGAAAGCACCCGCCCGTCGTCGAGCAGCACCCGCCCCGCACTCGGCCGGTCCAGCCCGCCGAGCAGGTTGAGCAGCGTGGTCTTGCCCGATCCCGACGGGCCCCGCACGACCGTGATCGCCCCCGCGGGCACCTCGATGTCGACCCCGTCCAGCGCGTGCACCTCGGTCGCGCCGCTGCCGAAGGTGCGACGCAGCCCTTGGCCGACCAGCACCGCGCTGCTCCGCGTGAGCGACGCCTCGTCCGGGTATGCCGTCCGCTTGCCCATCACCGCTCCTCGTCCTGTGTCGCCGCAGATATCTCGCGCTGCATCGTCTCGTCCGCCTCGCCCTGTGCCGGGACAGGCTCGTCCCCGCTCCGCCGCTCGTGCTCGTCGTC
Source organism: Ornithinimicrobium pratense (assembly GCF_008843165.1). NCBI lineage: Bacteria > Bacillati > Actinomycetota > Actinomycetes > Micrococcales > Ornithinimicrobiaceae > Ornithinimicrobium > Ornithinimicrobium pratense. The sequence goes on from NZ_CP044427.1 coordinate 220,353, forward strand.
GGGCCAGACCTGCACGTGCTCGGTCTCCTTCTCGATCCGGACCCGGTCGCGCAACCCGAGCGCCTCGACGTGGGCCTTGGGCAGCTGGATGCGGCCGGCGCGGTCGATGACGGTGTACTCCTTGGCGATCTGCCGCACCGTGCCGTCGGCGTCGGTCACGACATACCGCAGCACCTCGGTGGAGGTGCGGCCGTCACGGATGGCGACCGTGCGCCGCACGTGGTCGGAGACCGTCGGGTCGTGGGTGACCACGAGGACGGTAGTGCCCAGCTCGCCCGCGGCCTGGCGCATCGTGTCCAGCACCTGCGCGGAGGAGGCGTCGTCCAGCTCGCCGGTGGGTTCGTCGGCGAGCAGCACCGCGGGGGTGTTGGCCAGCGCCGTGGCGATCGCCACCCGCTGCTGCTGACCACCGGACAGCTCGGCCGGCCGGCGTGCCCCGAGGTCGCCGATACCGAGCAGGCCCAGCAGCTCCCCGACGCGGGCCGCCCGCTCGGCACGGCCGCTGATGACCATGGGCAGCGCGATGTTCTCGGCGGCGGTGAGGAAGGGCAGCAGGTTGCGGGAGGTCTGCTGCCAGACGAAGCCGACGGTGTGCCGCTGGTAGTCCACCCGCTGCGCCCGGCTCATCGTCAGCAGGTCCACCCCGGCGACCCGGGCCCGGCCGCCGGTGGGCTTGTCCAGGCCCGACAGGATGCCCAGCAGGGTCGACTTGCCCGAGCCGGAGGCGCCGACGAGCGCGACGACGTCGCCGGCGTCCACCACCAGGTTCAGCCCCTGCAGGGCCTGCACCTCGACCCCCTCGGTGGAGTAGATGCGGACCAGGTCCTCGCACCAGATGACAGGCTGGCTGGAAAACTGGTCGCCACGGGCCGCGAGTGCCTCGGCCGCCGGTGCCTGCCTTGGGGGAGCCTTGGATGCCTGAGCCGCACGCTCCTCCTGCCGGGTCCTTGCGGCATCGGTGGTCGTGTCGTCTGGGACGGTGGCCATGGTTATCTCTCTTCCCCGACGCGCAGTGCCTGCGCGAGGTTGGTGCGGCCGGCGAGCCAGGCGCTGACGGCGATGGCGATCAGGACTGTGAGGACGACGGCACCCAGCACGAGGGCCAGCAGCACCGGGTCCAGGAGGAGCGCCGGCTGGGCCGGGCCTCCGGTGAGGCCGGTGAGGTCCAGCCCGCGCAGCAGCACCCAGGGGATGGTGAGACCGAGCAACCCCCCGACGACGGTGGAGACGACGAGCAGCGGCGCCAGCTCCCAGGCGGTGAGGGCACGGGTCTGCGCGGGCGCCAGCCCCAGGGTGCGCAGGACCGCGAGCAGTCGGGCTCGAGCGGCGGAGCCCATCAGCTGCACCACGACGACGGCCAGCACGGTGAGCAGGCCGGAGATGATGGTGGCGCCGACGAAGAGCCGGGTCAGCCCTTCGGTCACCGGGGCCTGCGTGAACGACCTCAGCTGCTCGGCCACCGTGGTCCGCACCCCGGAGCGCTCACCCATGGTGTGCTCGACCCCGGCCGCGACCTGGTCGGCGTCGGCGCCGTCGGCCAGACCGATGAGGATGATGTTGGCCAGCGGGCCGCTGCTCCCGGTGGCCTCCCAGACGGCGCGGTCCACGACGACGCCACCGGCGTGTGCGGCTCCCGGCAGCTCAGGCAGGTGCGCCACCACCTCGACGTCACCGACCCGGGACAGGGTGAGCCCCTCGCTCACGTCGTCGTCCGCACTCAGGCTGCGCAGGGTCGCGATGGGGGCCCGGCCGTCGGCACCAGCGGCGAAGAGCTCCGCCGGTAGCAGGTCGACCGGGGCGTCGGCCTGCACCCGCTGCACCGCCTCGTCGACCAGCCAGACGCGCGCCGCTCGACGGTTGCCATCTGCGTCGAGTCTGGCGGTCTGCCCGCTGTCCGCGATGCCACCGACCGCGGCGACCCCGTCCACCTGCTCCAGTCGCTCGCGCAGGTCGTCGGTCAACGGCGGCCCGGTCACCCGGATCGCGGCGCCGTTGTTCTCCCACGCCGCCACCTCGGCCCCCCGCGTCACGGTGGAGAGCAGGACTGCGCTGACCAGGGCGATGGCGGTCCCGAGCACCACGGCCAGCGCGGGGACCAGCCCGCCGGCGGGGTCGCGCAGAGCCCGCGCGGCCCCCAGGAACGGGGTCAGCGACCGTCGCCCGCGCAGGGCACGGGTCAGCGCGGCAAGGGGAAGTGGGTAGAGGCGCAGCGTGATCACGCAGGCCGCCAGGGCCAGCAGCACCGGCGTGGCCGCCGCGAGCAGGTCGACGCCGCTCGCGGCGGCGTCGTCACCCCGGGCGCCGCGGTCCAGGAGCCGCCAGGTCGACAGCGCGGCGAGGCCGACCAGGGCGAGCTCGACCACCCACCGCCACCGGCTGCTGCTGCGCCCGCTGAGGTCGGTGCGTCGCTGGAGCAGGGAGGCGTCGTCGAGCGAGGCGGCCAGGGTCACCGACGGGACCAGCGCGACCACCGCGGTCACCGCCCACCGCCACCACGGGGTGGAGCCGGGCAGGAGCAGCGTCGCGCCCAGGTGGCCCAGGACAGCCGCGGGTATGCCGAGCACCAGCCCCTCCAGGGCCACCAGCGTGCGCAGCTGGGTGGGTGCGGCACCGCGGGCGAGCGCCATCGCCAGGGCGGGCCGCCGGCGGTGGACGACCAGCCTCGCCCCCAGCGCCGCCACGGCCAGCGCGACCCCCAGGGGGCCGGCGGCGACGACCGCGATCAAGGAGCTGGTCGCGCGCTGCTGCGCCGCGATCCGGTCCAGGGTGGGGGCCAGGTCGGCGGAGAAGACCGGGATCTGGTCGGGGCCGTCCCACACCTCGGCGGCGGGCACCAGGACCTGCTGCTGGGCCATCAGGGTGGTGAGCTGGGTGCGGAGGGTCGCCACCTCGTCGCTGCGACCGGTGATCCCGGTCGGGTCGATGGGGTACCACAGGCGCATGTCGACCGTCGCCGGCTGCCCGAGGGCGCCGCGGTTCTGCGGGGACAGGAACGCCGCCGCGAACCCTGAGGTGCCGGCGTCCGGGTCCGGGATGATCCCCAGCCGGTCGGCCGCCGTGACGTGCTGCCAGCGCGGGTCGTCCGGGTTGCTGACCCGGTAGGTGCCGGAGAGCAGCACGGTCTCGCCGTTGACGTCCTCGATGACGTCACCGACCTCGAGGAGCAGCCGGTCGGCCGCGTCCTGGGAGAGCATGACCTCCGGCACGTCGTCGCCGGTCTCCCGCTCGCCCTCCTCGCGACCCGGCCCCGGGGAGACGCCACTGAAGCTCTCGCGGTCCCGGTAGGTCAGCGCCGGCCAGTCGCCGTCGACCAGTTCCACGTGCGAGGTCAGGTCCGGGTCGACGGTGAGGGTGAAGGTCGCGGAGACGAAGTCGCTCTCCACCTGTGGGACCCAGCTGAAAGGGCGGTTCAGCTCGGCCACCATCTGCGCCGGGTCCAGCACGTCCCGCAGTGGCGGTGGCTGCTCGACCCGGATCCGGTCGGCGCCGGCGCGGAACGGTCCCCACGGGTCCTGGACCAGCTCCTCGTGCTCCTCCTCGCCGAGCCCGACCAGGTCGGGTGCCCACACCTGGAAACTGGGGACCTCCACCGTCCGGTTCCACGTCCCGACGACGTCGCGCTGCGCCGCCGAGAGACTGGTGACGTCCTGGACCAGCTGCCGGGACTGGACGTCGCTCAGCGCACGCGGGACCGCCGTCAGGAGCAGGGCGACCAGACCGATCAGCAGCGCCAACCCGAGGGAGACCCAGGGGTCGGCGGTGAACTGCCGGCCGCCGAGTCGACCTGCGGTCAGGCCGCCTGAACCGCGCCGTCCGGTGCGGCGGGAGGGGGCGGAATGCCGGCCCATCAACGCACCTCCTCACGGTACTCGTGGTCCAGGGCCTGGTCGCGGACCCGGCGGGTGAGGACCACGCTGAGCAGGCCCAGCACCACCGCGCCGGAGGCGAGGAGGACCGCCCACGGCCCGGCCTCGAGCCGCAGGACGGCCGGCAGCTGCACCCGCCCGGGCTGGGTCGTGGAGGAGGCCAGCTCGGGCACCACCAGGGCACTGACCAACCAGCCGGCAGCCAGGCCGAGCAGCACGGCGACCAGGACCACCCCGGCCAGCTCGGCGGCGCGGGAGCGCGCCTGGGCGCCGGGCTCCATACCCAGGGCGCGCAGCACAGCGACCTCGGGTCGGCGGCCGGACACCAGGGTGGCCACGACCGCTGCGATGCCGGTGAGGGCCAGCAGCACTGCACCGGCGGAGGCGACCCAGAAGACCAGGCGGGCGGCGCTGGTCGCGTCGGTGACGGTGACGCTATCCGGGCCGGTGACCGCGCGCAGCTCGGGCTGCTCACGCAGCACGGCTACGGCGTCCTCCGCCGGGACCGCCGGGGTGGCCCACACCTGGCTCGGCCAGGGCAGGCTGGCCTGGGTGGTGGCGAGCAGGGTGCCCAGGGCGGTGCTGTCGACCAGGGCGGCCTGCGGCTGGGCCCGGCCGGGGACGGCGGGCACCAGGTCGGTGAGCACAGCCGGGCGGCGCTGACCGGACATGGTCAGCTCGAGGGTGTCGCCGACGGTCAGACCGGCCGCCGCGGCCGCGTCGGGGGTCAGGGCGACGGGCACGCGGGGGCCGCTGGTGGCTGCATCCTCCTCGGTGTCCGAGACCCCCCCACCCGGAACGACGCCACCCAGGTTCGGAGGCCGGACGTACTCCGCGCCGGGTGCGATGGTCAGTCGCGTGCCCTCCGTCGGGTCCTCCGTCATGGAATGGTGGCTTTGGAGGGTCCAGGTGGCGCCGTCCGTGTCGAGCACAGGCTCGACCGACACATGGTTGGACTCGAAGGTGGTCCACCAGCTGCCGTCGTCCTGGACCTCGACCAGCTGCCGGAGGAAGGGTCCCTCCTCAAGGTTGGCGGCGCGCTCGGCGAGGTCATCGGCGGCCTGGTCGGGCGTCATCGCGTCCCGGGAGCCCCAGGCCGCGGCGGTGTCGGCCAGGAGGTCTTGGCTGCCGCCCTCCAGGCGTAGCCGGACCTCGTTCTGGAGGTACCAGTCGACCGCGCCCATTCCGAAGTGGGATTGCTGCGATCCCAACAGCACGACCTCGATCGCCTCGATCGTGACGCCGCGGCCCGGCCGGAGGGCGAAGTGGACCGTGTCGCTCGCTGAGGTGCTGTCCACGGTGATGTCGGTCAGCTCGTCCTCGTCCAGGGTCATTTCCAGGCCCGGGACGACGACCGGCGTTCCCGGCACCATGCTGGCGACGCCCGTGGCGGTATCCCGGACGAGCAGCCGGATCTCGACCCCGGTGGGCTCAGACAGACTCGCGGCCGTCTGCTCCAGCTCCTGCACCGTCATCTCCCGGGGGTCGAGCTCGTCCTCGCGCGACAGGTCCGCCGAGGTCAGCGCCTCGACGAACTGCTCGTTGGAGGCCTGGAGGCTCTCCAGGTAGGCGACCCCCCACGGGTCCAGCTCACGGTCAACCGCCAGCTCGACGGTGAGCGTCTCGACGCCCTCCGGCACCTCGATGGCACCGGCGACTGGCATCTCGCCGCCGTCCTCGGACCGCAGCTGGTCGAGCCCGGTCGGGACCAGCGAGCGGTGGCCGGCCAGCCGGTTGGCCACGGCGTCCAGGCCACGGGTATCTGCCGCGGTGAGCGGGACGACGAGGTCGCCTACGCGGGCGTTCTCGTCCAGCCAGACCAGCGTGGCCTCGTCGATCTCGGTCAGGGAGGTCAGGTCCATCGGCGGGGGCGGCATGATGCCCGGCTCGATGGTGGCCGGGGGCCGGGTCATGTCTGCCCGCAGGGGAGCGCCCTCGGTGACGTTGGCGAGGTCATCGCGCAGCTGGGCGGAGGTCCCGGCGTAGAGGGCGGCCATCGTGGTGGCGCCGATGGCGAGCACGGTGAGGACGACGGGCACGGCATACACGGTCAGGTGGCGGGACACCTGCGCGGAGGCGAGGTGGCTGCCCGCCGAGCGCGAGCGCCGGGTCGCCAGCTCGACGGCGCGGGAGAGCGGGCCGAGCAGCGCGGCGGCGACCACGGCGGCCGCCGCCAGCAGCAGCGCGGGGGCGGCCCCAGCGACGAGGTCAGTGGTCAACGTCCCGTCGGGACGGCGGACCAGGGGGGAACCAGCCCGGTCCAACTGCCACCAGGCCACGCCGGCCGCGGCGAGCACGAGCACGAGCGTGGCCAGCGCAGTCGCGGCCCGAGCCCGGCCGGACCGGTCGCCGACCGCCTGACCGCCGGCTAGGCGCCCGGCCTGCAGCGAGGCGACCGCGGCCAGGACGAGCAGCACCCCGGCCAGGGTCACCAGGGCGACGGTGAGCACGGTCCCTGCGACGAGGTCACCGCCCGGGACGAGCTGCATCACGCCCGACGCGGCTGCGGCGCCCAGTCCGGCACCGAGCACAGCGACGGCCGAGGACTCCAGGAGGCCGGTCAGCAGGACCTGGTGACGGGCTGCGCCGCGGGCCACCAGCAGCTGGACCTGACCCTCGCGGGTGGTGGTGAGCAGCCGGGCCAGCTGGACCACGGCCAGGCCGGTGACGAGGACGAGCACCGAGAGCGGGACCACGCCCAGGGCGCGCGCGGTGGCCAGGTTGCTGGCCGCGGTGGCCGCGGTCGGTGCGAGGTCGCCCTCGACGGTCAGCCCGCGCACGCCGACGCCGTCGACGTCACGCAGCGCGTTGCGCAGGCTCTCGGCGCCAGACGCGAGCACGGACAGATCCTCGGGGGAGATCTCCGCGGCGTCGGGGCGCACCGACCAGCGCACGAAGGGGGCACCGATGTCCCTGGCCAGGGCCTCGTCGACGATGAGCGGGCCGTGGTCGTCGTCCACCTGGCCGGTGCGGGCCAGGTCGTCTCCGAACCAGTACGGGTCCTGCGGGTCGACGGGCTCCCACGTCGCGCTCAGCTCGACTTCCTGCCCCTCCACGACCACGACATCGCCGACGGTGAGCCCCCAGGCCTGCGCGGCGCCCACGTGCAGCGCACCCGAGCCCTGCTCGGGGACGTCCCTGCCCGCCGGGCTGGGCCAGGCGCCGTCCACGACCGCGACCAGGTCCCTGACCCGTGAGCCTTCTCCGTCCAGAGCGAGGTCAGGCCCGCCGAGGAGCACCACCCGGCCGGCCAGCGGCTCCCCGTCGAGCTCCGCCGGCCGCGGCTCGGTGACCACCGTCCGGCCGACGTCGACGGGGGCGGGGGCGAAGGCGCCGACGATGGCCTGCAAGGCCAGGGTGTCCTGCTCCTCGGGGTCTCGGCGAGCCGCGTCTGCACCTGGACCCCGGTCTCGGTGGGCTCTCCGGAGCTCAGGGCGCCCCGCGCGGCGGTGGTTGCCGCGGCCTGCGAGTAGCCGACCGTCCCGGCGATGATCGCCGTGGTGACGGTCACCAGGGCCAGGAGGGTCAGCAGCAGCCCCGAGGCGGCCCGGGCGCGCGCGAGGGCGAAGCCGAGCCACGTCATGCGGGGGATCTTAGGTAGGCACCGGTCTCGGGACAACACCCCAGGCAGGCCGTGATGCCATCGTGATGGGGACCGCCCGCGCCTATCGCGGGGGCAGCGACCGGCTGCGCCCGCGGAACTCAGCGATGACAGCCCCGTCGCTCTCACGCGTGATGGTCACGTCGGTGACCCCGCTGCGGCCGTACCTCACCCGCTCTCGGGCCTCCGCGACGAGGACGTCCCCGAGCCGGCTAGGGGCGACGAAGGTGATGTCGGCGCCGGCCGCGACGGTGAGCTGCCCGGTCGCGTTGCAGGCCAGGGCGAAGGTGGAGTCAGCCAGGGTGAAGAGGTAGCCGCCGTGGGCGATGTCGTGCCCGTTGACCATGGCTTGGCCGACCTCCATCCGGGTCCGGGCGTGGCCGAGAGGGGTAGGGCCGCCAGCCTCGATGCCGAGCTCGAGCACCTCGATGCCGAGCGCGCGGGACGCCTCGTCTGCGGACCACATGTCCCGCACGTGGGGGAGGTCAGGCCAGGGTCGTTGGTGCGCCTGGGGCAGCTGACCGGGATCGGTCTCGCTCACAGCGCCTCGCTGCGCCGGTAGCGACCGCCGGGGTAGTGGGCGTCGAGCTCGGTCAACACCGAACGCACGGTGCCCGCGCCCAGCTCCTCGAGCCACTCGAACGGGCCCTTGGGGTAGTTGGTGCCCAGGCGCATCGCGGTGTCGACGTCCTCCGCAGTAGCCTCCGCGCGGTGGACGAGGTCGACGCCCTCGTTCACGAGCATCGCCAGGGTGCGCGCCACCGGGTCCTGGTGCACCGGGCCGCCCACGAGACGCTGCGCGAGCTGCTCGTCGGGCGCGGCGTCGGTAGCGGAGCCGTCCTCGGCGTAGGTGAAGACGCCGCGTCCGGTCTTGCGGCCCAGGCGACCCTCCCGCACCAGGGCGCGTTGCCAGTCGGTGGGGGCATAGCGGGGATCCTCACCTGTCTGGCGCCATACCGACTCTCCGACCGCGAGGTTGACGTCCTGCCCGATGAGGTCGGTCAGCTCGAAGGGGCCCATCCGGAAGCCCGCCCTCCGCAGGGCCAGGTCGAGCGTGGCCGGGTCGGCGATCCCCTCCTCGACCATGCGCTGCGCCTCGCCGTAGAAAGGTCGGGCCACCCGGTTGACGATGAAGCCGGGCGTCGAGGTGCACCGCACAGGGGTCTTGCCCCAACGCCGCATCAACTCGCCGGCCGCGTCCAGCACCTGCCCGTCCGTGGCCGAGCCGGAGATCACCTCGACCAGGCGCATCAACGGCGGCGGGTTGAAGAAGTGCAGCCCCAGCACCTGCCCTGGCCGGGCCAGCGCGGGGGAGGTCCCGCCGTAGGACGCGGCGTCGTGACCGGTGTGCGCCTCCTGCACCATCGCGTCGATGGACAGACTGGAGGTGTTGGTGGCCAGCACCGTCGTGGCCGGCTGGGCGCTCTCCAGCTGCCGGAAGATCGCCCGCTTGACGTCCAGGTGCTCCACGACCGCCTCCACGACCAGTGCCACTGCAGGCACGGTCGACATGTCGCTGGCGGTATGCGGCCTCACCCGGCCCAGCACGTCCCTCGCCTGGGCGGCTTCGAGCCGACCCTTGGCGACCAACCGGTCGAGGGTCGCACCCAGCCGCTCGACGGCCCGGTCGGCCGCGTCGGGCTGAGCGTCGACGAGGACCACCGGGTGCCCGGCCTGTGCCGCAACCTGGGCGATGCCGCTGCCCATCGCCCCGGCCCCGATCACGGCGACCGGGACGTCGCCGGGGTGCTGCAGGAGTACATGGTCGAGCGGCGTGCCGGACTGCGCTGTCATGACCGTCATCCTGCCAGGGCCGACGAGCGCCCCGAGGAGGCAGCATCTGTGTGCACAGCTGCAGACGCGTAGCCCCTTCCACACGCAGGTGCGCCCCCGGCGTCTCGCGAGGGTCCGGGCACCGGATTACGCTGGGTGCATGCTCGACACCGCAACGGCGCAGCCGACGACGCACCCCCTGCTGGAGACCCACCGCGCGACTCTGGAGGAGGCGGCGCAGGCGCTGCGGAAGCGGAGCTACTACAGCCGCTACCCGGAGTCGCCCAGCCCTCGGGTCTACGGGGAGAACGCACCCCAGGACGGGCAGGCCGCGCACGAGACCACCCTCAACAAGGACTACACCGCGCTGCAGGACCAGCCCGGGACCGGTGAGAGTGTCGGCGACGAGAAGTCGCCGTACGGCCCGACCCTGGGCGTCCGCTACCCGCAGCTCGCCGTGGACGCGGCCATGGAGGCTGCCCTCGCCGCGATGCCCGCCTGGCGCGATGCTGGCGCCGAGGTGCGCGCGGCGGTCTGCGTGGAGATCATCGACCGGATCAACCAGCGCTCGCACGAGATGGCGCACGCGGTGATGCACACCAGCGGGCAGCCGTTCGTGATGTCCTTCCAGGCCGGCGGACCGCATGCGCAGGACCGCGCGCTCGAGGCGGTCGTGGCCGCCCTGGAGGAGCAGCGCCGCATCCCCTCCTCCGTCACCTGGGAGAAGCCGGCCAAGGGCGAGCCGATCCGGATGCAGAAGGACTACCGCCTCGTCCCCCGCGGTGTCGCGCTGGTGATCTGCAGCAACACTTTCCCCACCTGGAACGCCTACCCGGGCATCTTCGCCAGCCTGGCCACCGGCAACCCGGTCGTCGTCAAGCCGCACCCGCGAGCGATCTTGCCGCTAGCTCTCACCGTCCAGATCGCCCGCGAGACCCTGGCCGAGGCGGGCTTCGGCCAGGCCCTGGTGCAGCTGGCCCCCGAGGGTGACGGTGGCACCCTGGCCAAGGACCTCGCGCTGCACCCGGCGGTGAGGATCATCGACTACACCGGTGGCCCCGGTTTCGGCAACTGGCTGGAGACCGAGGCGGGCGCCCAGGGCAAGCTGGTCTACACCGAGAAGGCCGGCCTGAACACTGTCGTGGTCGACTCCACCGACGACCTTCAAGGGATGCTGGGCAACCTGGCGTTCTCCTTCTCCCTCTACTCGGGTCAGATGTGCACCGCCCCGCAGAACGTCTACGTGCCGGCGAACGGCGTGGACACCGACCAGGGCCACCTGTCCGCGGAGGAGTTCACCGCCCGGCTGGGTGAGGCGATCTCCCGGTTCAACGCCGACGACGCCCGGGCCGTGGAGATCCTGGGGGCCACGGTCAACGACGAGGTTCGCGCCCGGGCCAGCGACGTGCCGGCGCTCGCGCAGAGCCTTGGCGGCGCGGTGGCGCTGGACTCCCGTCCGGTGATCCACCCGTCCTACCCCGACGCCGTGATCCGTACCCCCGCGCTCATCAGCGTCGACGCCGACAATCTCGGGGCCTACACCCAGGAGTGCTTCGGCCCGGTCGCCTTCGTGATCACCACGGAGGGCACCGCGGACTCTCTGCAGCGCTTCGCCGGGACGGTCCGCGAGCACGGCGGGATGACCGCGGCGGTCTACTCCACCGACGAGGAGACCCTCGACCAGGCCCGCGAGGCGGCCGCGGACGCCGGGGTCGCCCTGTCCGAGAACCTCACGGGGCAGGTCTTCGTCAACCAGACCGCGGCCTTCTCCGACCTGCACGGCACCGGTGCCAACCCGGCAGCCAACGCCGCATACTCCGACGCGGCCTTCGTCGCCAACCGGTTCCGGGTCATCACTAGCCGCCGGCACGTGTGACCAGCATCCAGGCTGCGGCGGGCGACGGCGTGGCGCAGCTGGTGGGGCTCGACCTGCTGCCGGCGGACGAGCGGGCAGCGGTCACGATCCTGGACGGCCTGGTCGAGCGAGCCTTCGCCGCCGGTAGTCACCGGGTGGAGGCCGAGGTCCTCACGACCGACCCGGCGCTGCAGCGGGTGCTGCGCCGCGTGGGGCTGCGTCCGGAGGGGACGGCACGCGGACGAGCGGCGGGCGCGGACGGCATACCCGTGGACGTGGTCCGGATGGGCCGGCTGCGCGACGATCCCCAGCCGGGGGAGCCGGGTGCATTCCTCGGGATGCTCAACGCCACCCTGCCCCGCAAGCGGGTCATCGTGCAGGGCGTCGCCGACGACGGGGCAGGGCGGTTCCTGCTCTGCGAGCTGACCTACAAGGCGCACTGGGACCTGCCCGGCGGGGTCGCGGAGCCGGCAGAGTCCCCGGTGACCAGCCTGGAGCGCGAGCTGCGCGAGGAGCTGGGGCTGGACCTGCCCGTCGGCGAGCTGGTCGCGGTGGACTGGCTGCCGCCCTACCGGCAGTGGGAGGACGCGGTGCTGCTGGTCTTCGACCTGGGCAGTGTCCCCGACCTGGTCGAGCGGGCCGTGTTGCAGCCCAGCGAGCTGCGCGCCGTGCACTGGACCCGCCCGGAGCAGGCCGCCGACCACGTCGCCCCCTACGTGGCCCGCCTGCTCGACGCCCTGGCCGACCGGCCCCCCGGCCACTGCCTGTTCCTGGAGGACGGGCTGCTTCGCAGCTGAGGGCGTCGCCAGACTACTCGGGCAGGGGGGTGGCCAGGGCGGCGTCCAGGGCGATGGTGACCATGTCCGCGAAGGTCTGCTCGCGTTCCTGCGCCGAGGTCTCCTCCCCGGTGACGATGTGGTCGGAGACGGTGCACACCGCCAGCGCCTGCCGGCCGTAGCGCGCGGCGAGGGTGTAGATCTCAGCGGCCTCCATCTCCACCGCGACGACGCCGTACTCAACCACCTGCTGGGTCAGCTCGGGCCGGGGGTGGTAGAAACTGTCGGAGCTGAAGACCGTGCCGACCAGGTGCGGGGCCTGAGCCTCCTCGGCGGCCCGGGCGGCGGCGCGCAGCAGCCCGAAGTCGGCCACGGCCGGGTACTGGTAGCTCTGGAAGCGCAGCGCGTTCATCGAGCTGTCGGTCGCGGCGGCCTGCGCCAGGACCACGTCACGGACCTTGAGGCGCTCGGTGAGCGCCCCGCAGGAGCCGACGCGGACCAGCTGCTGCACGTCATACTCGCGGATCAGTTCGTTGACGTAGATCGACGCCGACGGCTGCCCCATCCCGGTGCCCTGGACCGAGACCCGCTCGCCGCGGTAGGTGCCGGTGTAGCCCAGCATGCCGCGCACCTGCGAGTAGCACTCGCCGCCCTCGAGGAAGTTCTCGGCGATCCAGCGGGCCCGCAGCGGGTCGCCGGGCAGGAGGATGCGGGGGGCGATCTGGCCGGGCTGGGCGGCGATGTGGGTGCTCACGCAGCACAGCGTATGCCGTGCCGATGCCGGTGCTTCCCATCATCCTCACCTTCGTGACATGGTCTCTGCTCCGTGAGATGTTGTGCTGGGCGTCACCGCCGCAGCGTTCGAGGAGGAGCGAGCAGATGAGCACGACCAGCGTGGTCCGCACTGTCGGCGGCGCACTGCTCGCCGCAGGTGAGGCCCCACTGGCCGAGGAGGCGCTGCGGCTGCGGGCCCTGGCGCTGCGCAGCCGCCACGACACGGTCGTCGACGCGTTGGCGCGGCGGGCGGGCAGCCCCGTCCCCTCTTCCGCGCTCGTGGCTCGGCTCGCCACCGGCGTGCCGGTCCCGGCCACCCTGATCACTCCGGACGCCCTGCCGGCGACCCTGGCGCTCGCGACAGCCCTGGTCGGTATGCAGCGCAGCGAGGCCGAGCTGCAGGCCGGGGTGGACCTGTTCGAGGCCGTGCTGACCGGGCACGGGCCACGGGCGTTGAGCAGCCACGACCAGCGCCACCTCGCCCAGGGCGCCTTCCTCGCCGGCCGGCACGACCTGGTCGAGCACGCCCTCGGGGTGCTCCCCCGACTCACCGACGCTGTCGCCTCGGGGCTGCGGGCCGACTTGGCCAACCCAGTCGTCGCCGGGCCCGGCGTGCGGGCGCACCCGGAGTGGGAGCAGCTCTTCGGAGCCCGCTTCGTGGCGCGCGAGCTGGCGCCCCCGCAGGTCGACCCGGGCCAGGCCTGCCTTTTCGACGGCCTGCACCTGTCACCGTCCCGGTCCGTCGACGGCCCCCTGGTCAGCGTCGTCGTCCCGGCCTACCGACCCGACGAGGGACTGATCACCTCGGTCCGCTCGATCCTGGCCCAGAGCTACGGGCACCTCGAGGTGCTTCTCGTCGACGACTGCTCCGGGCCGGCCTACGACGAGCTGTTCGCCCGCGCGGAGTCGCTCGACGAGCGGGTCCGGCTCGTCCGGCAGGAGCGAAACGGTGGCTCCTACCTGGCCCGCAACGCCGCCCTGACCCAGGCGCGGGGCGAGCTGGTGACGACCCAGGACGCCGACGACTGGAGCCACCCGGAGCGGATCGCGGCGCAGGTGGCGCTGATGGCGCACTACCCCGAGGCCCCCGCGAGCCGCAGCGCGGCCATCCGGTGCCGCCCCGACCTGACCCGCCAGTGGTTCGGCTACAGCCCCGAGCGGATGAACGCCAGCGCGCTGATGGTCCGGCGGGAGGCGCTGGACCAGGTCGGCGGCTACGACCAGATCCGCAAGGGGGCCGACTCCGAGATGTACGAGCGGCTGAAGCTGCTCGGCGAGGTCGTCGACGTCGCCGAGCCCCTGGCGGTCACCCGGCTGGCGGCGGGGTCCCTGTCCCGGGCCGACTTCAGCTTCGGCCGGCACAGCCCGGACCGCGTGCTCTTTCGCAGCGCCTTCCGCGACTGGCACCGGCGACTCGCCCAGGACGGTGACGCGCATGCGCTCGCCGGCCACCGAGACGGGCAGGAGCCCTACCCGGTGCCCCGCTCCTTCGTCCGGGACCTGCCGCACGCGGCGCCCGCGTCCGAGCACCTGCCCGTCGTGCTGCTGGCCGACCTGGCCGACCCAGTGCCGGTGGGGATGGCCCTGGAGCAGCTCACCGCGGGCTCCGAGGACCGGCTGGGGGTGCTCGGGCGGGAAGACCTGAGCCGCGCAGGCGTCGAGGGGCCGTCGTGGGACCCGTTGCTGCTGGCGGCGGTGCGGGAGGGTCGGGTGGAGGTCCTGGTGGACGGCGACGTCGTGCACGCGGACACTCTGGTGGCGCTGGAGCCGTCCCTGCTGGCCCTGCCTGCCCTGCCCCTGCCGGCGCTGAGCGTCGACCGGGTGCTGCTGGCCGCCGTCCCGCCGGGGCCGACCGAGCCGGTGCGCGACCTCGAGGCCGCCGCCGCCACCGTGCGGGAGCGTTGGGGGGTGGCTCCGGTCTGGGTCGCCCGGGACGCGGCCGACCAGCGAGCTTGGGCAGGCGAAGGGTGGCAGTTGCCGTTGCTGGCCACGGAGCTGCGGCCGTGAGCTCACAGGCGCCGCGCGCCCGCCGCGGCCCTGCGCTGCCGCCATCCGTACGTCGCCGGTTGGCCCCGGCGCGCAGGGTCATTTCGGGGGTGGCGGCCAGGTTCGCGACCTGGATGGACCCGGGGCAGGCCTCGTCAGGCTCCGGGCCGCCCGTGGTCGAGGACCGCCTGGCCGCGGCGTTGGACATCGTCGCCCAGATCGAGGCCAGCGCGGAGGTGCTGCCGGAGGCGTCCGGCCCGGTGCGGCTGTGGGGGCGGGGTCGGGTGGCACGCCGCCCCCAGGTGCACCCGGCGGTGGCCGGGCTCATCCCCCGCCCCGAGCGTCAGGGCTGGGAGGCAGACAACCCGGAGGTCCGCGAGCTGTGGTCCACGACCGCGGCGGACCTGGTGGTCATGGCGAAGTTCGACGTGCACGAGCGGACCAAGCTGCGCGCGGCCTATGGCGAGGAGGGCCTGACCCTCGCCGTCCAGCCGAAAAGCCCCACCGGGGTGGACGGCATCGCCCGGATCGTCCGGGCCCACGAGGTGGTCTCCCAGCACGCGCCGCACCTGATGACCGACGTCCTGGGCTACGGCCGGCTGCCCAGCGGCCTGCCCTTCGTCGTGGAGCGCTGGCTGGAGGGCCAGCCGCTCGGCACCTCGACCGAGTTGACCGCCGCCGCCCCGGAGATCTTGGCCGGGCTCTCGGCCGTCCACCGGGGGCACGGCTTCACCCGGGTGCGGCTCTCCGAGCACTGGGCGCCGCTGGCGGACCGGTGGGCGCAGACCCGGACCATTGGCCTGATCCCCGACGGCCTCGGCGGATGGGTGGAACGGCTCATCGCCCGGGACGCGACCATGCGCCACTCCTGGGTGCACGGCGACCTGGTCGCCTCCAACGTCATCCGGACCGGGGAGCGGCTGGTGCTCATCGACTGGGAGCACTCCCAGCAGGCCCCGATCATGAACGACGCGGCCAAGCTGCACCTGTTCGTCGCGGACCCGGCGCAGCTGCTGGGTGCGGTGCTCGATGTCTTCGACGACACCGGCGAGCGAGGGCCCGGCGAGGCCGGCGCCTACTCCCCGGTGGAGGAGCTGGCCCTGGCCCACGCGCAGCTGATCAGCCACTACCCGCGACGCAGCGCCCAGCTCGTGGGCCACCCAAGAGCGGGGGCCTACGACAAGCAGGTCCGACGCCAGGTGGAGCGGCTGGCCGAGGTCAAGGACGCGGGGTGACCCGGAGCAGCTGGTCGTCCTCACCGTTGCTCGTGGTCACCCACAGGGCCCCGTCGTCGGCCAGCGTGAGCGATCGCAGGCGGCCGTGGTCGCCGTCCAGCTCGGCGATCCTGGTCTCGCCGACGACCGCGTCCCCCTCCAGCATCAGCACGGTGATCCCGGACCCCTTGAGCTCGGCCACCGCCAGCGCCCCCTCCCACCCGCCCCAGGCGGAGCCCTGCAGGAAGACCGCGCCGGCCAGCGCGCGCGTGGGCCGGCCCGTGCTCCAGACCGCCTCCACCGCGTCCGGGAAGGTGTCAAGGTCGGTCATGGGGACACGCTCGTCGTAACCCGGCCCCGGGTCCCACCCGTAGTTCCCGCCTGGCACCACCAGGTTCACCTCGTCATCGACGTCCGGGCCGTGCTCGGCCGACCACACCTGTTCGGTCCCCGGCCGGGCCGCGAGGCCCTGGACGTTGCGATGTCCGTAGGTGAAGACCCTAGGGTCCGCCCCCTCGACGAAAGGAGCGTCGGGCAGCGGCTCGCCCGCGAGGTTCACGGCGAGGACCTTGCCGCCGAGGGAGTCCAGCGCTTGCGGGGTGCTCTCGTCGGCAGCGTCCCCGGTGCCCACGTAGAGGGTCCCGTCCACGAGCAGCAGCCGGCAGCCGCTGTGCCGGCCGGAGGTGATCGGCATGCCCTCCACCAGCACCTCCTCCACCGCCGCCGAGGTCAGGTCCTCCACGAGGGCGACCCGGGCAACCCGCACGTCCCGCGGCCTGCCGGCCGACTCGGTGGCGTAGCAGGCCAGCAGCGAGCCTTCGTCCTCGACCGCCAGGCCCATGAGCCCGGCCTCGCTGCCGGTGAAGAAGCCGGGCAGATCCAGCGCCACCTCCCGGGGCGGACCGTCCTGCGGTATGGCGACCAGCCGGCCCCCGCGCTCGCCCACCAGCGCTGTGCCGTCCGGCAGCAGCCCGACATCCCAGGGCAGGGTGAGGCGGTCGGCGACGACCTCCACGTCGAGCTCCGGCGCGGTGGCGGCCTGGTCCGAGACACCGGCCGCTGGGTCCGGCGCGGGGGTGCCGGCCCCAGGCGCGTCCGGGGCACACGCCACCAGCAGGGCCGCGAACGAGGTAGCCAGAACCGGGCGGATGTGGCGCATGTGCCCACCGTAGAAGAGGCGGGCGCAGGGCGCGCCGGATTGGGCGATTAGTGACGCATCACCTATCATGGCGGGATGAGTATGCGTATCGGTGTCGTCATCAGCTCCACCCGTTCCACCCGCATCGGTGACAAGGTCGCCGCCTGGGTCGCTCAGCAGGCGCCTGAGGGCGTGGAGGCGCAGCTGGTCGACCTACGCGAGGTCGACCTGCCGTTCATGGACGAGCCGGCCAAGCCCGCGATGGGGGACTACGTCCACGAGACCACCAAGGCCTGGGGTGAGATGGTCTCCGGCTTCGACGCGATGATCTTCGTGGTCGCCGAGTACAACGGCGGCTACACCGCCCAGCTCAAGAACGCCGTCGACACCCTCTTCGCCGAGTGGAACGACCTGCCGATCGGCGTGGTCGGCTACGGCTACGGCGGGGCGGCCCGCGCGGTCGCCGCCCTCGAGCCGGTGCTGGCCACGGTCAAGGCCGTGCGGGTGCCGGGCCCGGGGCTGCTCATCGGCCAGCACCTGTCTCCAGAGGGCGAGTTCCTGCAGGCCGCACCCGCCGACGAGATGCGCGCCCTCTTCGAAGCCGTCCGGGCGCAGGCCCCCGCCCTCGTCTGAGCCGGCTGCCTCCAGCCCGGCTCAGCGGCCGGGCAGCCCCCGGCGGTCCATCCGGGCGAGCAGGGCCAGCTGGGCCCGGCGTTCCCGGGCGAAGGCGCGTCGCGGGGAGGAGGTCCGGGCCGCGGTGAGCAGCCGCTTCCCGGCGGCCACGGCTCTGGGGTCGTTGGCGAGGATCGGCGCCAGCAGGTCCATGGCGCCCGCGACCGGGTCGTCGGCGACGCGGGTGACCAGCCCCAGCCTGGCGGCCTCGTCACCGCGCAGCACCCGAGCGCTGAGCGTCAGCTCCTGCGCGACGTCGAGACCGACCAGCTCGCTGAGCGAGCGGGTGCCGCTCATGTCGGACGTCAGGCCCCAGTGGGTCTCCCGCACCGACCAGCGGGCGTCCGGCGTGCTCACCCGCAGGTCGGCGCCCAGGGCCAGCTGCAGGCCGGCGCCAAGACAGTGCCCGTGCACGGCCGCGACGACAGGGACGGGCAGTCTGCGCCACGCCCAGCAGGCCTCCTGGAAGACGTTGGTCCCGCGCCAGGGTCGGGGCACGAACCGGCGCGCGATCCCCACCGGGTCCTTAAGCGCACGCCCCAGGTCCAGCCCGGCGCAGAACGCCTCGCCCTGCCCGGAGAGGATCACGGCCCGGACGGTCGGGTCGCGGCGGACCATCCGGGCGGTGCCGATCAGGGAGTCGAGCATCCCCATCGTGAGGGCGTTGAGCTTGTCCGGGCGGTCGAGATGCACGTGCACGACCTCCCCGACGCGGTCGATCATCAGGGTGCCCTCGGGATGCGGAGGGGGCCAGTCCGCCGGCCTACGGGGTGGACCTGAGGGGTGCGTGCTGGGCGGCATACCGCCACCTTGCCACCCAGCCCACCAGGCCCGCTTCCTCCCGGACCCCCGCGCGCCGCACCTCAGGCCGTGGTGCCCGGCTCCAGCCGGGCACCGGCCTCGACCGCTATGCCCCTCCCGATCCGGCAGTCCTGCCCGACCAGCACGATCAACTCGTCGGACAGCCGGGTTCCGGCTGGTCTCCGCCCGACGGTTGCGTCCCGCCCCACGACCGTCCCCCGGTCAAGGACCGAGGTGTGCACCCGGGCCCCGGCCTCGACCCTGACGTCGGAAAGCAGGACGCTGTCCTCCACAACAGCCCCCGCCTCGACCTGCACGTGGGGACCCAGCACGGAGCGGACGACCCGTCCGCGCACGTCGGCACCCGGCCCGATCATCGAGTCCTCGACCTCGGCGCCGGCACGGACCCGGGCCGGAGGTGCGACCGGCGTCGGTCCCAAGACAGGGCGGGCCGGCTGGTCAAAGACATCGACCCGCCCGGCCAGCAAGTCCCGGTGCGCCTGCAGGTAGGCCTGCGGGCGGCCGACGTCCTTCCAGTAACCGGTGATCGGCTCGGCCCACACCTTGCCCCGCTCGACGAGGGCGGGCACCAGCAGGCTGCCGAAGTCGCCGAGACCGGTGTCGTCGGCGTCGGCCCCGCCCTCACGGCCCTGGTCGGTGCCGCCGCTGGACGCTAGCCCACGGTGAAGCTGCTCGAGCTCACCCAGCAGCACGTCCGGGTCGTAGAGGAAGATCTCGGTCGCGACGGTGCCGACCGAGGTCCGGCCCGGCTTGTCCTGGACCTGCCGCACCCGCCCGTCGGCGTCTGCGTGCACGACCATGTTGTGCGCGGCCTCCTGCACCCCGACCTCGGCGGTGACCAGCGTGCACTCCGCGCCACGCTCAAGGTGCCGGGCGAGGACCGGCTGCAGGTCGAGGTTGAAGACGTGGTCGGAGGAGAGCACGAGGAGCACGTCGGGGGCGGAGACGCGCACGTCCTCGCGCAGACGGTAGAGGTTGTCGGCGTTGCCGTGGCTGAACCCCTCGACGTGCGCCGGTCCTGAACCTTGCTCGGGCGTGATCCGGCGGAAGCCGCCCCGGGTCCGGTCCAGGTCCCAGGGGCGGCCGCCGGCGAGATAGGCGTCCAGCGAACTGGACTGGTACTGCACGCTGACCCACACGTCGGCGATGCCGGAGGTGGCCAGCGAGGAGAGCGGGAAGTCGATCAGGGCATGCGTCGCGGCGAAGGGCAGGGCCGGCTTGGCCCGCTCGCGGGTGAGCACGTCCAGCCGGCTGCCCTGTCCGCCGGCCTGGACGATCGCCAGCGCCTGCAGCCCAGTGGGCAAGGTGGTCACGGACCGACGCTACTCCTCTGACCGCCCCTCCGCGAGGGCTAGGCTGAGCCGGTGACTGACCCCGCATCCCCCGCCCCGCTCGTCCTCCTGCACGGCGTGGGGCAGGCCCCGATGGCGTGGGAAGACGTAGTGGTCCAGCTCTACGGCAGCCGTCGTCTCCTCACCCCCTGGGTGCCGGGGCTGCGGCCAACGGAGAGGCAGGTGCTGCCCCTGTCCGAGGGCGCTGCCGCGCTGGACCAGCAACTGATGCTGGAGGGTATGCAGCAGGTAGACCTGTGCGGGTTGTCCTACGGCGCCATGGTGGCCACCCGGTTGGCAGCCGACTTCCCCGAGCGGGTGCGACGGCTGGTCCTCATCGCCGGCCAAGTGCGTCCGCCCCGGCTGCTGATGCGTGCCCAGGCGACCGCCCTGAAGCTGGTGCCCGCCTCGAGGCTGGCCGACTCGGGTGTGTCCAAGGAGCGGCTCCTGCAGGCGCTGGAGGCTGCTCGGTCGACCGACCTCTCCGACGCTCTGCCGCGGATCCAGGCCAGCACCCTGGTGCTGGTAGGGGCCAGGGACAAGCCCAACCAGCCCGCCGCCCGCACGCTGGCCGAGGGAATCCCGCACGCCCGGCTGCGCGTCGTGCAGGGCGCAGGTCACGCACTCAACGAGGACGCCCCTGGTGAGCTCGTGCAGATCCTGCGGGACTTCCTGGACGCCCCTTGACGGTCAGCGGCCACTGATGGGCAGCCAGCGGCCCGGCTGATTCAGCCGGGGTCGTCGACCTTGAGGGCTGGGTGCACGTGGTCGGGGGTGTCCGGGTCGTCGTGGTCGTGCCCAGGAGCCTGCTCGGCGGGCTCCTGACCGAGTCCGCCGGACTCCGTCGGGTCATCCTGGCCATCCAGCGGCTTCTGGTCGGTCTCGCTGAGGTCGCCCAGGCCGCTACGGTTCAGGCGGTTGTCGACAGGACGGGACATGGTTCCTCCTTGGTTGTCGGACGCGTCCATCCTCACAAAGCCCGGTCCGCGCCGCAGGTCGAGCGGGCTCACGTCGCTTGCAGCACTCGCGCCTCGTCAGCGTCGTCGAGGCCGCACCGGCGGCCCCCGATCCGGGCCTCCTCGTGGGGCAGGACGTCGCGGAAGGTCTCGACGAGCGGCCGGGTCACCAGGCCTGCCGCCACTGCGCGGCTGGTGTCTAACGTGCCGAAGCCGCGGAGCGCGGGGTCGTCGATCCACAGGGGCAGGGAGGCTGGTCCCATCCAGCCCGAGACGCCCAGCTCGGCCAGTCGCGCCGGTGGGACCGGGCGAGGTCGGGCGCGACCGCCGGCGGCCTCAGCGGCCGCGGCCAGCACCTGGGCCAGCGGGGTGCTTGGCCCGGTGACGTTGTAGGCGCCGTCCAGCCTCTGTGTCGCCGCCCGCAGCAGCCAATGGGCCAGGTCCCGCACGTCGATGAGCGCCGTGGGGTAGTCGGGGTCGTCGGGGGTCACCACCTCGGGGAGGCCGCGGTCCGCACCTTCTGGCGCATCGACGGGGTGGGCGAACCGCCAGGGCCAGTAGCCGCTGCGTCCCGACTCGTCACCGGGGCCGCCGATGAGCCCAGCCCGCGCGAGCGTCGATGTCGTCCTACTGTGGCGGTACGCCTCCTCGCAGGCGACCTTGGCTGGGCCGTACTCCTCCATGCCGCTCATCCGCTCCCCGGCGAACGGCTCCACCAAGGGCGCGCCCTCGTCCAGGCCAGCCCCCGCCTCGTAGACGTTGGCGGTGGAGACGAACACCCAGTGCTCGGTCCGCAGGTCTCGCACCGCCCGGTGCACGTGGACCGGGTGCAGGGTGACGTCGACGACGGCGTCCCAGCGCCGACCAGCGACGGTCGCAAGACCGTCGTCCTCGTCACGGTCGGCGACGACGAAGTCCACGCCCTCGGGTGGAGGGGCCGATCCACGGGCGAGGCAGGTGACGTCATACCCGGCGCCCACCGCCTGCCGGGCGACCTCCCGACCGAGGAAGGCGGTGCCGCCGAGGACGAGGATGTGTGTCATGCCCGTACTGTGGCACGAAGGGAAGGGGCGTGGGGGGTAGCCGTCAGGAGGACCGGGAGCAGGAAGACCAGGCCACCGAGGAGGTTGGCCACCGCGGTGCGTCTCGACCAGCGGCCGCGGGCCAGCACGAGGATGCTGGCGGACAGGCAGAGTGCGATCCCGGCAGCAAGGACCCAGCGCAGGGAGTTTGCCGCGTCAGTGGAGATGGTCTTCCCCAGCGCTCGCGGTCTATCGTGGACGCCCATGACGGACCACGACCCTGACGCAGGCTCGCCTGCTCGGACCGTCGGGGGTTTCGACCAGGCCGGACGCACGTGGGTGCTTGCCCTGTTCGGTCTCGGCGGTGCCGGCCTCGGCGCTGTCCTCCCGCTCCTCGTGCGGTGGGCGGCAGAGCTGCCGTGGGTGCCCTTCCAGGGCCCGTTGCGGCTGCTTGGTTCCTTCGACCAGCAGTGGCTGGTCTGGGGTCGCCCGGCCCTCGGCCTCCTGCTCGGCCTGGCCTTCGCGGTCTGGGTGATCCACGACTCGCCCGTGCTGGAGATCGACAGGGACCGCGTCAAGGTGCGGAGGCGTGGCGAGGTATCAAGCACGGGTACCCGTGGGAAGGACCCCGGGAGTAAGCGGTTCGGCGCAGCGCGCCTACCCAGCTCGCCTGCATCTATCTATTGACTTTCGATAGAAATACATCGATACTCGGGTTATGAGCACTCGAGTCGCCGTCCCTCTCCTCCGTATCCTGATCGTCGTCGCGGTCCTGGCCATTCTCGTGCTGCAGGCGGTCTTCCTGCCCTGGCTGTCCGGCGACATGGCCCGCGACCTGCCCGCCGAGGCGCACATGCGCTGGCCCATCCTGACCCTGGCCGTCCTCGGTCTGCTGTGCGTCCAGGTGGCGCTGGCATGCACCTTCCGGCTGCTCGGCTTCATCGCCAGCGGTGGCGTCTTCACCCACGACGCGCTGCGCTGGGTGGACGGCATCATCGGGGCCTTCGTCGGTGGTGGGCTCGTCTGCCTGGCCACCATCGGCTACCAGTCGGCGACCATCGCTGGCCCTCCGCTGTGGATGATGGTCCTGTGGGCAGGGGTGGCTACCGGCGTGGGTCTGGCCTCGCTGGTCTGGGTCATGCGCTCCCTGCTCGTGCAGGCGACCACGCTGCGCACCGAGCTGGAGATGGTGATCTGATGCCCATTGTCGTGCGCCTCGACGTGCAGCTGGCCACACGCAAGATGTCGGTGGGGGAGTTCGCCGAGCGGGTGGGTATCACCCCCGCCAATGTCGCGGTCCTGAAGAACGGGCGCGCCAAGGCGGTGCGCTTGGCCACGCTCGAGCGCATGTGCGAGGTTCTGGGCTGTCAGCCGGGGGACCTGCTGGAGTGGGTCCCGGCGGACGACGCGCCCTGACCCCGTCCCCGGGTGCGGCTACGGTCATGTCTATGGCGGACGAAGAGGTACAGGGGTTCCTGCGCGGGTTCCGGGAGCTGGTCGAGATGTCGCACCGGCTTGCAGGCGGGGCCGGGGAGCGTTTCGGGGAGGTGCTGGAGCGACATTTCGGGCAAACCCCCTCGGTCATCGCTGTGCTGACCGAGGAAGTGCTGAACCACCGCTACGCCGACTGGGACACCGCACTGGAGGTGCTGTCCGGGCGCGACCCTGCGGCGCACGAGGTCGGCGTCGGGGGAGGGGACATGCGCTACCACCAGACATTGACCGACTTCGCTGCGGAGGCGCACGGGCGCACCCCGCTGGGTCAGGTGGACTACGTCTCGATCCCGGTGGGTCCGAAGGAGTACCGGCGCGCGATCGGTTTCGGCATGCGGTTGTTCCGTTATCAGGACGTGCCGGTGGGGGTGATGCAGCGGCGGGCACACCCTCGCTACGGCCAGCCGAAGGGCAGCTTCGAGCTCATGTGCCCCGACCCCGACGTCGCCGCCGCATTGCTGGGAGAGGCTCGAGAGCTCGCGGTGCAGCACAGCGTGCTGCGTGGCCAGGTCATCACGCTGGAGATGTCCGGCTACGGCCCGGAGTCCGAGGGCATCGCGTTCCTGGAGCGTCCGGAGATCCCTGCGGACCACGTCATCCTGCCGATGTCATCGTTGGAGCGGATCGTGGCCCACGTGACGGGGGTGGCCGAGCACGCCGACGTGCTGCGCCGGCACGGTCAGCACCTCAAGCGCGGGCTGCTGCTGTACGGCCCTCCCGGCACCGGCAAGACCCACACTGTGCGCCACCTCATCAGCCGCAACCCCGGGCATACCGTGGTGGTCCTGGCCGGCGAGACGCTCAGGTTCATCTCGTTGGCGGCCAACCTCGCCCGCGCCCTGCAACCGGCCATCGTGGTCCTAGAGGACTGCGACCTGGTGGCCGAGGACCGCGGCCAGGGACCCTCCGGCCGGCCGCTGCTGTTCGAGGTGCTGGACGCCATGGACGGGCTCGACGCCGACGCCGACGTGACCTTCCTGCTGACTACCAACCGTGTCGAGGCGCTGGAGCGGGCCCTGGTCCAGCGACCCGGGCGGGTCGACCTGGCCGTGGAGGTGCCGCTGCCGGACCAGGACGGGCGGCGACGCCTCCTTGACCTCTACCGGGGTCACGTCAGCTACTCAGCCGGTGCGCTGGAGGAGGCTGCCGCCCGGACCGGCGGCATGACCGCCTCGTTCACGAAGGAGTTGATGCGTCGTTCCGTCCTCGAAGCCGCTGTCGCTGGGCAGGAACCGGGGGATGAGCACCTGGCCCGGGCCCTCGACGGGTTGCTGTCCGGACACGAAGAGCTCACCCGGGTGCTCCTCGGCGGGACCGGTCCCGAAGCGACGCAGCGCGGCCCGTCCCCGTGGGAACAGAGCGGCGGACAGACCTGCAACCCCTTTGCCTAACACCGGAGTCAGACTCCGTGCTATCGCTCATGACCCAGCCTCGGGACCCTGGCGCGATACCCGCATCTCGCATGGGCTCCGAAGGGACCCCCAGCAGGACCGCTGACAAGGCCCAGGTCATGAGGGCAAGGACGGCGACCGAGGACCTGACCACCATTGTTGCCGGGTCAAGCCTTCTCCGGGTGGTGGTGGGTCAGCCCCGTCAGGATGATGACGATGGGCAGCACCTTGCACGTCAGTTTGTCACCCGATCGGCGGACACGTCGCCATCCGATCGGCGAGAGTCCTCACCCAGATGTTGCCGAGCCGCCGCGGCAGACCGAACACTGGTGTGCGCCACCGCTTCTCGCGGGACATGCACCTCGATCACCATCACTCATCAGAAAGGAAACGACCGCCATGACTCTCACCCTCACGCCGGATGCACTGCGAGGCGCCGTCGACAGCGCGCAGGTCCAGACCTTCGGCGAGACGGCCGTGCTGTTCGAGCCGACCGCCGCCCGCTGTTCGTCGTCCTCCTCAACCTGCTGCGTCCTCTGCGTCAAGGTGTCCTGACGCCAGGCCGCCCCTGAGGACCCGGAGCCCCGCACCTGCTGCGCGGGCCCCGGGTCCTCTGCTGTCCGCCCACCCTTGGCCCCGGACGGTTGCCGTGTCCTCCGAACGGATGACATCGCAAGCAGCCGAGTGGGCGTCGCGGGCGGCGGCCCTCGCCGGCCACAGTGACGCCATGGACACCACATACCTCAGCCACGCGATCGATGTGCAGGACGCCGTCGTCCGCTACGGCGACGTGACGGCTCTGGACGGCGTCGACCTGCAGGTCGAGCCGGGCCAGGTGACGGCCCTGCTCGGTCCCAACGGGGCCGGCAAGACCACCCTGGTCGACTGCCTGGAGGGCTTCCGGCGACCGACCTCGGGCACGGTCCGCGTCCTGGGCATCGACCCGTGGCGCGCCGGCACCCGTTGGCGTGACCGCATCGGAGTCGTCCTGCAGGACACCCGGATGGATGCCGACCTCACGGTCGCCGAGTTCGTCGCCATGACCCGAGGTTGGTATGCCGACCCGCTCAGGGCGGACGAGATCCTCTCCGCCGTGGGCCTCACCGGTTTGGCGGACCGGCGGGTGCACAAGCTGTCCGGCGGTGAACGGCGCCGCCTCGACCTGGGGCTGGCGCTGGCCGGACGCCCGGACCTGCTCTTCCTCGACGAGCCGACCACGGGGCTGGACCCCAACGCGCGGCGCGAGCTGTGGGAGCTGTTGTCGGGGCTGCGCAGCCAGGGCCACACCATCCTGCTGACCAGCCACGACATGCACGAGGTCGAAGCGCTCGCGGACCAGGTCGCCGTGCTCATCGGCGGACGGATCCGGGCGGAGGGCACGGTCGCACAGATGCGGGAGCAGTCCGGGCTGCCCGCGACGGTGTCCTTCGTCAGCAGCGCCGACCCCGCACGCATCACCCCGCTGGGGGCCGAGCGTGACGAGCGCACGGGGCGTTGGCAGCTCCGCACTGACGACACCACCGACACGCTGCGACGGGTCACCGCCGCACTGGGCGAGGACGTGATGGACGTCCAGCTGCGGACGCCCACCTTCGAGGACGTCTACCTCACACTGCTCGGCCGAAAGGAGGCCCACTCATGATGACCGTCGGCTCCGTCCACGACGACACCGCACCGCTCATGACCCCACCCACGACCCCCGCCGACGGCCAGGCCCGGCCCCACCGCCCCGACCCACCGGGTGCGCTCGGGAGCGCCGTGCGCCAGCTGCGCTGGGACTGGCTGCAGCAGATGCGCAATCCCTCGGCAATCTTCTTCACCCTGGCGCTGCCGGTGCTCTTCCTGCTCGCGTTCGCGATCACCAGCCCCGACACCGAGGCCGCGGCCGGCTACTACGTCCCCACCATGATGGGGCTGGCCGCCGCCTCGGGCACGCTGACCAACCTCGCCGTCACGCTGACCTACCTGCGCGAGTACGGCCAGCTCAAGCGCATTCTGGTGACGCCGCTGCCGCGCAGTTCCTTCCTCGCCGGACGGATCGCGGCCGCCGGGATCGTCTCGCTGCTGACCTGCGCGGTGCTCGGCGTCGTCGGCGCGGCAGCGTATGACGTGATGCCCGAGCAGCTCTGGGCGCTGCTGCTGGCCCTGGTCGTCATCGTCACGGCCGGCAGCGCGGTCGGTGTGCTCACCACGACGATCATCCGCAGCGAGACCGCCGCGGCGCCGGTCGCCAACGCCATCGGCCTGCCGGTCATGCTGGCCTCCGGCGTCTTCTTCCCGCTGTCCAACGCCCCCGACTGGTTCACCCGGGTCGCCGAGCTGCTCCCGTTCACCCG
This sequence comes from Ornithinimicrobium pratense, assembly GCF_008843165.1. Lineage (NCBI taxonomy): Bacteria > Bacillati > Actinomycetota > Actinomycetes > Micrococcales > Ornithinimicrobiaceae > Ornithinimicrobium > Ornithinimicrobium pratense. The sequence continues at coordinate 247,360 of NZ_CP044427.1, forward strand.
GTCCGTGGAGCTGGCGGTGGCCTCATACGAGGGGACCGTCACCGGCGAGCTCGTGCAGCAGGCGCTGCTCACCGGTGGCCTGTGGACCCTCGGGGCGATTGTGCTGGCCGTCCGGTTCTTCAGCTGGGCGCCACGCAAGAGGCGGTGAGGGCGGTGCCGCTGTCGACCCCCACGCTGGCCGCGAACGGGCTGACCCTCCTGTCCCAGCGCGAGAGCATGACCCGCGCCGCTCGACAGGCCGCCGGGACCGCCACCGGCGACCTCCCCCACGGCGCCGTGGTCGCCGACCTGTGGAGCACCGACGAGTCCTGGCGGGAGCACCTGCATCGGGCCCTCGCGACCGGAGGGCCGGTGGTGCTTCTGTCCAGTCTGGGCATCGACGGTCCCAGGCACCGCGACCCCTACACCCAGGTCCTCGCGGACCGTGAGCGGCACGCTCGCCAGGCGGTCCCAGGCGCGCTGGTGCTTCGGCTCGCGCCGGTCGTCGAGGACTTGGCCGTCTACGAGGGGGCGCTGCGTGCCGGGGTGCCCATCCACCACGCGTACCCGGCGGAGCCGGTCGCCTGGCTCGCGGCGCGTGACGCGGTCGGCGTGGCTGCGGCTGCCCTGCGGAACGGCCGCACAGCCTCGGTGCTCGAGGTGGCCGGCGGTCAGGAGGTCACGGTGACCAGGCTCCTGGAGGACTACGCCCGCCGGCTCGGCGCGGCCTCCCCCGGGCTCATCCCCGTCCCGGCCGAGCAGCTGCTGGCCCAGCTCGAGCAGGTCTTCGGGGCGGATAGCGCCGCCGCCGTCGTCGGCCACCAGCAGTGGGTGGGCTCCGTCGCCGGGCGTACCGGCCGTGGGGCCGAGACGGTGCGGCGGGCCCTGGGTCGGGAGCCCACCGGCTGGGCCACCGCGGTAGCCGGCCTGACCGCACCCCTCCCTCCCGCCCCCGGCACGCCCTGACCGACACGACAGAAGGAAATGGACAACAAGACCCATGTCACCCGCCCGCGACGATCTCGTCCTCATGCCGATCCTGCTGGCCCTGGGCCTGAGCGCCTTCGGCGGCCTGGTGGTCTGGCTGATCACCCAGTCGGCCGGCCACGCGCTGACCTCCGCGGCCATCGGCCTGCTCATCGGCGCAGCCATCTATCTGCTCTCCGTGGGCAACGCCCGCAAGAACGAAAGGCAATGACCATGACCTCCCCCACTCTCGCCCCCCGCACCCGGTTGCTCCGCTCTGGCGACAAGCTCTTGGTCGCCAAGGACTCCGAGGTCCGCACGATCTCCGGCGCGGCCGCGGTGGACCTCGTCGACACCCTGGTCCGCTCCGCCAACGGGCCGCGGCTGCCGGTCCCTAGCGACGCCGGCCCGGAGTGGCACGCCTTCCTCGCCCTGCTCACCGAGGCGGGGCTGGTCACGACCGACCCGGCCGTCGCGCGGGCCAGCGGTCAGGCCCGCCTGCTGTGGGACCGCTGCGGGCAGGCGCTGCCCATCCAGGACATCGACAGCGCGCTGCGCCGGTCGACGGTCCCCGTGGTGGGCAGCGGCACGGTGGCCGACCGCATCCGCCAGATCGTCCAGGAGGCCGGGCCGCGGGTCGTCGCAGACCGGGCCGCCGGCGCGTGCGGGGCCGATGTCCCCGGCGCCGTCGCGGTCACCGTGGTGGTGGGGGAGTCGCTCACCGACCCGGCGCTGCTGGATCACAACGCGTGGGCGTTGGAGCACCGGGCGCCGTGGCTGGCGGTCGTCCCTGATGACGCCGGGCGCTCGGTCGTCGGACCGTATGTCGTCCCCGGCTCCTCAGCCTGCTTCCGCTGCTACCTGCTCCGCCGGACCGCCAACTTCCCGGACCGGCGCATCATCGGCGAGCTGAGCACCGCCGAGCCCGTGCCCACGAACACCCCCCGGGTCCAGCTGCTGGGCATGGGGTGGTTCACCGCCGCTTTGGCCGCCGAGAAGGTGCTGGAACGGGTGGCGCTCGGTGACCACTCCTCGATGAGCGCGCCCGGCTCCCTGGCCAGCATTGAGCCCGCCCGGCCCGGCGTCGAGGTCTCCGAGCACCGGGTGCTGCGGGTGCCGCGCTGCCCGACCTGCTCGCCGGCCGCCGGGCACGGCCTGCCCCAGGTGTGGTTCCACGGTGGTGAACGGCCGTGACGGCGACGACCGAGAGGGTGGGGGCCGGGGCGCCGACCCGCGCCATACCCGCCCTGTCCACCGAGACCCCCTGGACCGAACCCCAGGTCGGCTGGGGCCGGCTGGCCACCTTTGCCTCTCCCATGGTCGGGGTCGTGCACCGGCTCTTCGAGCAGCTCCACGACGTCGACGACATCCGGATGACCGGTGTCGGTGCGCAGGCGTGCGAGTCGACCTGGCTGCTGGGTGCCCCCTGCAACGAGCTCAACGGCGGCGGCGCGGGTGACCCCCGCCAGGCGCGGGCCGCGGCCATCGGCGAGACGGTCGAGCGCTACAGCGGCGCCTACGTCGACCCGCTGGCCCTGACCCTCGCCACGCCGGCCGAGCTCGCGGTGCAAGGCCTTGACCACGTCCGGCCCGACGAGCTGACGCTCCTGGCGCCCGAACAGCTCGCCGACCCGGGGTGCCCGTTCGTCCCGTTCACCGACCACACCCGGCTGCAGTGGGTGACCGGTGTCGACCTGGTGGGCGGCCACCGGGTCGCGGTGCCCGCCCAGCTCGTCCACCTCATCGGCAGCGCCCTGGGTGACCCCCCGATCGGTTACGCCACCAGCAACGGTATGGCGTGCGCGTGCACCTGGGAGGAGGCCGTCCTGTCGGGCCTGCTGGAGGTCGTCGAGCGCGACGCCTTCATGGCCACCTGGTACGGCCGGCTGTCGCTGCCCCGCATCGACGTCTCGTCCTCCCCCGAGCTGCGCCGGTTCTTCGCCGACCACGTCGACCCTGCAGGGCTCGACGTGGCCCTGGTCGACATGTCGGTGCTGGTGGATGTGCCCGCCGTGCTGGCGGTGGTCCGCAACGCCGGCAGTGGCATCGCCCCGCTCGCGCTCGGCGCCGCAGCCTCCGCCGACCCGGCCACCGCGGTCCGCAAGGCGGTCATCGAGGCCTTCCAGACGCGTACCTGGGCCAAGGCCGAGCAACGCGAGGGTGCGGTCATCGACCCGTCGAGGGGTCTGGACCAGGTCCACGACTTCGACGACCACGTGCGGCTCTCGCTGCACCCTGCGACCATCGACGCCGCCTCGTTCATCGACGCCTCGACGGTCACGGTGCCGTTGTCGGCCCTGCCGGCCGTGGACGGCGGCACCCCCGGTGAGTTGGTGCGCAACGTCATAGCCCGACTCACACCCCAGGGCGTGCGGGCCGTGGCCTGTGACGTCACCAGCCCGGACGTCGCCGAGGGCGGCCTGGTCGTCGCGAAGGTCTTCTCCCCGCAGCTCAGCCCACTCGACAGCGGCTACCGCACCCGGCTGCTGGGCAGCCGGCGCCTGCGGGAGCGAGCCCACGAGGTCGGGATCCTGGACCGCCCGCTCGACGTCACCGACCTCAACCCGTGGCCGCACCCCTTCCCGTGAACCCGCCCCCACCGTTCCGCACCCTTGGGAGACAAGACAAAGATGATCACCGACTCCATCCACGGCGCCAACCTGGTCGACATCGTGTACGGCGAGGTGCCGGCGCCCGGTGACGTTGCCGAGGACTTCATCGAGGCGACCAAGATCCACAGGGACGCCATGGGCTGGGACGCGCCCGGAGTGCGCATCCTGGAGACCACGCCGGAGATGCACCCGGTCGTCGCCCGCGCCGGCCAGCGCCACCTGTCTCACGCCACGATCGAGCTGCCTGAGCCAGAGCCGTTGCCCACAGCCTTCGACGACGTGCTGCGCCGGCGGGTGAGCGCGGAGAGGCTCACCGCCGACCCGCTGACGGCGGAGGAGCTGTCGACGCTGCTGCGCCACGCCTGGGAGCCGCAGCCCGGTACCGGCCCGGCCCACGGCGGGCCCCCACGCCGTCCCTCACCGTCGGCCGGGGCGCTGAATCCGCTGGAGCTGTGGGTGGTGGTCCGGAACGTGAGGGCGTTGGCGCCTGGGCTGTACCACGTCGAGATGCCCAGCTCCGGCACGGCGCTGCTGACCCGGGTGCGTGACGTGGACGTGCCGGCGCTCGCCCGCGCCGCCCTGCAGGAGGACATGGTCCTGGCTGCACCGGTGACCCTGGTCGTCACGATGATGCCGTGGCGGTCGCGGTTCAAGTACGGCCCGCGGGCGGTTCGGTTCGCCCTGATGGAGGCCGGCCACACCTGCCAGACGCTGCTGCTCACCTGTGCGGCCATGGGGCTGGCGACCCGGCCGCTGGGCGGTTTTTGCGACGACGAGGTCAACGAGCTGCTGGGCTTCTGTGGCGTGGACCAGGTGCCGCTGTACCTGGTGCCGGTCGGACGGCCGTGCTGAGCGCTGCTCGCCCCACTTGGCCGGGCGGTCCCGCGCCGCCGGTCGCGCTCGTCCACGGGTTGCTCCCGTGGGCGATCACGGCGGGGGCCCGGGGTCGCGGGCCCGCGGCCTGGGTCGCCACCTGCACCAGCCGCCCGCAGCAGACGTATGACATGGCGACCCTTGTGCTCGCGGGGCTCGCGGCAGCGCGCGGTCACCGGGGAGCGGTCCTGGCTGCCCTCGCCGCGGGCGCCTGGCTGGCTGCCCCTCCGGCCTCCGCCGCGCCGGCCCTGACCTGCTCGGTCGCGGCCGCCGAGGAGGTGATCTGGCGTGGGGCGCAGGCGCCGGCGTGGTCGGTGGCGCTGTTCGCGCTGCTGCACGCCCCCGCGCATCCCCGCCGCTGGCCCTACCACCTGCTCACCGGGGCGGTGCTGCACGGCGTCGCCAGCTCTCTGGGGGTGACCGCGTCCGCCCTGCTGCATGCCGCCCACAACCTGGCCCTGGAGCGCCGGGCCGCGCCGGCGACCCGGGCTGTCGGCGGGCGGACCGTCGACTCCGGCGCCGCACCCGCCCTCGACTCGGCCGTCGCCTGGTAGCCGGGTCGGACGTCCCGATCTCGGCCGGCCTCCGGCATACCCGCCGTGGCGGTCCCCTGAGTCCCGACCCCGCTGCGCGTTAGCCCGCCGGGTCGATGAGGCCCTGGGCGATCGCGGCACGCACCGCAGCCGCCCGGTCGTTGACCCCCAGCTTGGTGTAGCACCTGGCCAGGTAAGTCTTCACGGTGGCCTCGGAGAGGTAGAGCCGCCGACAGATCTGCCCGTTGGTCATGCCCAGCGACACCAGCGTGAGGATCTCGCGCTCCCGCTCGCTCAAGGGCGCCTTCTCCTGCGGCTCCCGCAGGTGCCGGGCCAGCGCGGCGCCGACCTCGGGGGAGACGACCATCTCGCCGCGGGCGGCTTGGGCCAGGGCGCCCCTGATGTCGGCTAGCGCGGCGTGCTTGGGCACGAAGCCGACGGCACCGGCCCGGATCCCGTTGGCGATCTCGACCGGGTTGGACGTGGCAGACAGGATGAGGACCGGCAGGTCCGGGTGGGCGCTCCGGAGCTCGGCGATGAGGTCCGTGCCGGACACCCCCGGCATGGACAGGTCGGTGAGCACCACGTCCGGGCTGGTGCGGGCGACGGCGTCGAGGGTCGCCCGGGGGTCGGTGATGGTGGCGACCACCTCGATCTCACCGGTCTGACCCAACAGCAGCGACAGGCCGGTGGTGACGATCTCGTGGTCGTCGACGACGAGCACCCGCAGCGCGGTCATCGGCCCGCCTCCGCCGGTGCCGCCGGGCCGATCGCCTCGAGCGGCACCATGGCCGACACGGTGGTGCCTCGCCCCGGCTCGGTGTCTAGAAGCAGCACCCCGCCGGCCCCCCGGACCCGGGCGCGCATGCCACCGAGGCCGAAACCATGGCCGGCGCCGCGGCTGGGAGCGACGGCGTCGGGGTCGAACCCCGCGCCGTCGTCGGTCACCTCCAGCAGGAGCATCTCGCCATCGGCACGCACACCCACCTCGACGCGGCCGGCCCGGGCGTGGGCAGCGGTGTTGGAGAGCGCCTCCCGCAGCACCCGCAGGATGACGCCGCGCGCCACCGGTGACGGGCAGAAGCCGTCGAGCTCGACCGCGACCTGGGAGCGCAGACCGGTGGCCGTCGTCACCGCCTGCACGGCGGTCCTGACCGAGCGCTCGAAGTCGGCCTCCTCCAGGTTGTCCTCGGCCGTGCGCGCCAGGAGGTCTCGCAGGTCGCCCAGCGCGCTGACCACCTGCTCGTACGCCATCGTGGTGTGGCTGTCGTCGGCCACGGCAACCGCGCCGGTGTCGATCTGTCGCTGGCGGGCTGCCTCCAGCAGCATTCGGGTCACCGTGAGTCGCTGCATCACGCCGTCGTGGACGTCCTGAGCCATCCGGGCCCGCTCAGCGGCCGCGCCCTGCTGCCGGCTGGCCTCCGCCAGGTCGGCCTGCGTCGCGGCGAGGTGGCGCAGCGCCCGCGCGCGCGACTCGCTGAGGGCGACGATCTGGGAGATCCAGGTGCCGGCGACCACGCTGAAGACGAAGCCGATCCCGAGGGCCACCAGGGCAGGCTGGCCCGAACCTTCCTGGTGGGCAAGCAGCGCCCCGGCGCACAGCGCGAACAGCGCCGCCACGCTCGGAAGGGCCCGGGGCAGCGGCAGGAACCAGAACAGCTGCGGGACAAGCGCCGGCAGGAACAATGCCGCGGCCGGGGTCGCCGCGGCGACGACGGTGGACCCCAGCAGGGAGGAGCCGATGAGCAGCAGGTCGTGGTGTGCGGAGCGCCCCTTCCCCCGGGCGTTCGTGAAATGGCCCACGACGATCACCACGGTGCCGAGGACCACGAGGACCGCGCCCGGCCATCCCGCCGCGGCGACCGCGAGCAGGACGGCTACGCCGAGCGTCAGCCCGAAGTAGGCATGCCAGCCGGGTCCCGTCCCCTCCCAGTCCGGGTCGTCCACCGTCATGGCCGGCGCAGCTGGGCGTAGAGAACGGTGTCGGCCTTGGCGGCCGCCGCCTCGTCGTGGTCGAAGGCGGCCACGGCCTGGGCCACCCCTGGCGCCGACCACAGCTCGGCCGCCGCCGCGGAGTCGTAGGGATGACCGGCCAGTCCGCCCCGGGCGACGTGCACCGTGGTCGGCGCCCCCGCTTCGGCCGCGGCCCGTCGCAGCAGCCGGTCGAGAGCTGTCACGTCGTAGGACGCCGCGAGCTGGTCACTGAGGTAGGCACGCTCCTGCGGGGTGCGCGCCAGGGCCAGGAAACGGTCTCGCTCGGCGGCGTCCTCCGGGGCAGCCACGTCCACCAGGTAGAGCGTCCCGCCCTCGCCGAGGTGAGCAACGGCCTGGCGCAACCCCTCCTGAGGGTCGCTCCACAGCCCAAGGTTGAGGTGGCACAGCACGAGGTCGAAGCGTCGCGGCCCGTCATATCCGGGCGCGGCTAGCGCCTCCGGGAGCTCCTCGGCCGTGCCCGCCAGGATATGGACCGCGGGGTCGGCCGCGTGCCGGGTGCTGGCGGCCGACACCGCCTCCGGGGCCGGGTCGAGGCCGACCAGGACCGCGTCGCGGTCCAGCGCCCGTAGGTCGCTGATCAGCTCGCCCCCACCGCAGCCGAGGTCCAGCACCGCCGCCGGAGACGGCCGGAGCGCCAGGCCCAGCGCGCCCGTGAGGCGCCGCGAGCCGGCGGTCTCCCGGTCGTCGAACCCCCCACTGACCGAGCGACGGTCGGCCCTGACAAACCAGCTCTGTGCGGTGGCCCCTGATGCGTCATCCCCTCGCATGTGGCGACCTTACTGCACCATCGCGACCCGCTCAGCCGTGCGCTACGGCACCCCTGCCAGCCAGGTCGAGAGGACACCGGTGAGGATCGAGGCCAGCTGTGTAGGCGCCTCCTCGGCCATGAAGTAGGACCGCGGGCGTAGCGGCAAGGCGCGACCAGCGGCAGATCGGGACGTCGCGCGCGGCTGTGTCGGCGCCCTCCTACACGATGTGTCGATGGACGACGCACAGATGCTCGAGGACCGGCTGCTCAGGCTCGAGGGCCTGCAAGAGGTACACCGGCTCATCGCCGAGTACAGCCACGGCGCTGACAAGCGAGAGCTGCAGCGGTTTCTCGCCGTCTGGCATGAGGACGCCGTCTGGGACGTTGGCGTGGCCAGATTCACGGGGATAGAGGAGATCGCGATGGCGATCCAGCGGCAGTGGGCCGCGCAACCTGTGATGACGCATTGGGCGGCGAACATCTCGGTCGACCTTGCACTTGGGAGCACGCGAGCCCACGCGCTAGTCGATACGGACACCCTGACTCAACTGACCTCCGGGGACTGGCTTCAGTCGGCGGGCACCTACCATGACGTGCTCGAACTCAGGGATGGTCACTGGGGATTCGTTGAACGCCGGGCCGAGGCGCACTTCAGCCTGGCGCTGGCGCCAGGAGCTCAAGAGGAGGGGCGTGATAGGCGTACCGACAGCGGCAGAAGTGAGCACCCTCCGGTGCATGTCAGGGAAGAACGGTCGCCTGGTGGTAGATGAGCTGCCAGCGGCCGTCACGTCGCTGCCACAGTGAGGTTCGACGAGCGCGACGATCCTTGCGAGTCGAGTCCCAGAACACTTGAATCATGTCCTCGGTGAGCTGGCGGCCCGTCAAGTTGTCAATGCGTATGCCTGCCGTGCTGGGGTCAGCGGTCTCCTGGACCAGGAGGTCGAGGATGGACCGCCGGTCCCAACGCCGGCCCGAGGCGCCGATCTCGATGAAGGTTGGTGACAGCAGTTTTCGGAGTCGGTCCGCGTCGCCACGTGTTGACGGGGATTGGAGCTCGCGTTCAAGTTCGAGTACGCAGCGCAGGTCGTCGTCGATCGTTCTCATGACAACGGATCATCTATCAGGCGGTGGGAGCTCAAGCCTTTGCGGCACGGGCAGATCCGGACGTCAACCGTTCCAGCCAGGGGTGGGTCGGAGAGGTTCGTGCGATGGCGTCGTGGAGCCACGTGCGCTGGGCGGGAGCGAGGTGCGGGATGGTGGCGTGGAGGTCGTGCTCGTCCTTGGGGTGAGGTGATCGGGACTTGTGGAAGAGTTGCACCTCGGGCGCCAGGTAGGGGATGCCCGAGGACGACACCCGACGCGTGTCCGCAAGGCTCATGCGAATCCGCGGGTCTCGCCGAGACACCCAGTGGCTGCCGTCGGACTCGTCGATCATGAACTGGACCTGCCACGGGCCGTCGGCGTCTTTGCGGCACCAGATGTCGTGCACGCTGGTCGGCAGAGTTTGGCCGGGCAGCCAGCGGCGCAACGCTCCAGGTGGGTGGGCTGCGTAAATCTCCCAGTCGTGCAGGCGTTCCTGGATCATGTGCTGGTCTGCACGCAGGACGAGAACGTCGATGTCGGCGTGTGTGCGGGTCTGTCGACCCACGAACAGGTCGATGGCCCAACCGCCTGCCACGAGCCATGGGCGATCCGCGCCTCCCAGCACGACCTTGACCTCTGCCGGGGACAGGCGCGACCAGGGTGCAGTGACATCTGGTTCGGCTCCCATCACGACAGCCTGGCACGGTGTCCCCACCGTCGGGAATGCGGCACGAGCGCGCGCGTGGTCAGAACCCGGTCCTGGGTTTCAAGAACTCGTGTTGCCCTCGCATCTCGACCATAGGATGGCAGGCAGCAACAGCATGCGCGCTCGTGTCAGGTCCTCGTCTGGTTCCACGATCTGGACGGGGGTGAAGGGCGGCGCCGGGCCACCCTTGTGCTTACTCCGGGGGGTGAACTGCGGCCCCCGGGCGATGTGGAGGCTGAGCGATGATCACCATCGGCGAGAACGTGGTGGCCTGTGGGCGCCTGGTGGAGCGGGAGGATTACGGTGCTTCTCTGGGGTTCTGGGGTGGCGGGAGTGAGCCGTGGCCCGATGGAGTCGTGGCCCCACGTGAGTACCCGGCGGTGCAGCTTGTCGTGGCCAGCCCTGCGCTGAATCTCAGCCCACTTCGAGGCAGTAACGTCGAGGTGCGGGGCCGGTGGGGGGCGGAGGGGCGGATCCATGTGGACCGGGTGGCACCCGTTCGAGGTTCGCGCCCTAGCGGCCCTGTCGCTCCCCGAGCAGGGATTGGGACCCGGCATGCCCGGAAGCGCAGCGAGCGCATGGCCGCTGCCGAGGATCCGCTGTTCCACTCTGGTGATGTTCTCTGGCGCTTTCTCGGCGCCGGCCCCCAGGATGGCGGTGCGGTGATCAGGCAGCGCGGCAGCGACCGGGAGCGTGTCGACGAACTCGTTCAGGTCTACGCCCAAGAGCGTCTCGGCGTTCCGGTCACGGTGCACGAGAGCCGTCATACCTGGCAGGAGCTGGAGGACGCCCAAGCAGCACTTGTCGACCTGCCCGACCACCAGAAGGCCTCTTTGGGAATGGGTTTGAATGAGGATCGGTCTGATGTGCGTTTGGTCGTCGAGCTCCTGTACCCCACCGCAGAAATCTTGGCCAAGCTGGAGGATCTACCGGAGAGCATTGTCCAGGTGAACTATCTCGTTCGGTCGCTGCGAGAGGTGTCTGAGCCCGCCTGACACTAGGTGGCAGTAGTGGTAGATGGGGGCCATGCTGCGTCGTTAGGTTGAGCGCTATGGTCACAGCATGGCTATGGTCACTAGCACACACCGCGCGCGGGTCGCGTCAGGCAGTCGGAAGACGGCTGAGCGGGAACGGATGTTGACGCTGGTTGCGGCAGGCCTGGGCGCCTTTTTGCCGCTGCTTCCCTCGCTATTCACCGGGGCCAATGCGCTCACTTACTTCGCGATCCCGTGGGGCGTGGTCATCGCTTGTTTGGGGTGCGCAGCAGTCAGCCGGGTCTTGGTGGGGGCTTGGCTGCACTGGTTCGGTGCTGCAGCACTTGTCGCTGTCTTGGTGCTCTTACCGATCACGCAGCTTATGGGACTGTGGGCAGCGCTCGGATGCGGTGTTCTCCTGGTCGGTCTTATGCGTAGGGACCTGTGGATCATCTTGGCTGGCACCGCGACGGCCTGCGTTGGGACGATCCTTCCTGACTGGCCAGCTGCCTACTCTGATTATGTTCCTAGCGCTAACCAGACCGATTGGCCAACGATCCAAGCCCTGGTCGCGTTCTCGATTCTGTCTCTCGTAGGACTCGGAAGTTGGGGGAGCAGTCGCAGACGTACCGGTGATTAGCGACCAATTTGCAGTTCTTAGACCCGGAGCACTTCACCTCCCGTTAAGATATCCTTGCTGGATGTTCAGGGCGCAGCGCGTGCTGCTTTACGGGGTAACGGGGTCCGGCAAGACCACGCTAGCCCGGACGCTGGGGGTGGCGACGGGGTTGCCGTGGTACTCGGCGGACGACGAGATCGGGTGGTTGCCCTCTTGGTGCGAGCGGCCCACCGATGAACAGCGAGCCCTGGCCAAGGCGATCTCGGACCAGCCCGCGTGGATCCTGGACACGGCCTACGGGAAGTGGAAGGACGTCGTGGTTCCGCGTGCGCAGCTTGTCGTGGCTCTCGACTATCCGCGACGTGTGTCGTTGCGGCGGCTCCTCCAGCGGACCGTGTCACGGATCCTGACTCGTGAGGCTGTCTGTAACGGCAACGTCGAATCGTTCCGCCAAGCGCTGTCCCGGGACTCCATCCTCCTTTGGCATTTCCGCAGCTTCGAACGCAAGAGGAGGCGAATAGCGGAGATGTATGCCGATCCTGACGGTCCCAGGGTGATCCGCCTGTCATCACCTGAACAGACTCGGCGATGGATGGCCGACGTCGAGCGTCAGGGCCTCCCACTGGTCGACAGTCGATAACCGCACATGGGCGCGGTTCCGCAGGCGACCGAATGGCCCGCGGCATGCGCGTGCGCGTCGCCTTGGCACCTACTGACGTCGTCGTGAAGCAGACATGCGATTAGCCGTCCACGGCAGACGAGCCCAATCGCGCTTGCTGCTGCGCTACCCGCAAGCAAGCCGATGAAAAGTCCGTCCTTCTCAGCCGACTGCGCGAGATGCTGCAAGGCCGGGCCAAGGACGCGAACCCAGGCGGAGGCCGCAAGAGCCAAATTCTGCCGGGGGGCCGCGGCGGGAAACCGCATTCAGAGATCCCCAATCGCCGTCGCTCATGGGCACAGTCTGATACCCAACCCACCAAGCGAGCCTGATCCCGTCGGCCACTCGTGATTGCCCACCGAACACGCGGCAGGAAGCGTGCGTCTGGCTCAGTCGCCGAACACTGACCAGCAGATGTCGTTTCGCCGGGCTTGATCCTCGACCATCAGGGCGGAAAGGTGCTCAGGGACCTGCGCGCGTTGCCAGTCGCGTTCGGCGCGGCGAGCATGGGGGTCGTTGGGCTCTGCAGCCTGGACGGCTTTGATCGCGTAGGCGGCGGCGCCGAGGTCGTGCTCGGGGACGTGTCCCACGCAGGCTGCCTGTCCAGCGGCGTAGGCGGCGAACCGGGATGCTCCCTGCAACGTCCGGGCGGCACCCATGGCATGCCCCCCGGCCGCCCTGGCCTGCATCGTGCCTATGTCTCCTGTCGCCCACGAACGCGCGGCAAGGATCGCGTCGCGAGGGCGGGTATCGCCAGGGACCTCCTGCTCGAAGAGGTGCAGCACATGGCTGGCACAGTCAGCGGCCCATAGGGCCAGGAGCGCGTGATCCTCCTCGGTCAGGAGCCCACCGCGTCTGACCGTGATCAGACGGGGGTCTCGCACCTTCGCAAGGATCACTAACCCATCCTGGCACCTGTCCTCTCCGGCGCGGACGGGCTGTCAGGTCCGTGGTGCACGCGAAAGGGTATCTACGCGGTAGAGACGGACGTTGGTCGACTTGGCCAACGGTAGGTTCGACCATGGGTAAGTACTGGGACCGCACGCTCGAGTACCTGGGTTTCCGACGACCGCAGCGCGATGGTTATCACCAGTCGCGGCACCGGTGGATATGCGATCGTTTCGGCGCGATGGTCCAGCCTGAACAGCAGGACCAGCACGATGCTGGGCATCACCGGCCTCCGCGGCTCCTCGTGGGGCGATAACTGCCAGCGACGTTCGCCGGGAGATGGTGATCGTGCTGAGCCGACCTAGCCCGCGCGCGGCTGCGGCGACTGACCGGCCGCTGGCCACGGCTGCCAGACAGCTGGAGGCGCCGCACAGGCAACCGTCGTGCCAGGGTGCCTAGGTGAGGATGGAAGAGATACAGCCCGCACCCCAAGGAGGAACAACATGAGCACCACCCCACTCGCCGTGATCACCGGCGCCTCGACGGGCATCGGTCTGGAGTTGGCGCGCGAGCTCGCCTCACGCGGCTACGACCTCGTCATCTGTGCCGATGAGCCGCAGATCGACTATGCAGCCGCCGAGGTCGCCGACGGGACCACCACCATGGCGGTCCAGGCCGACCTGGCGACCGAGGAGGGCGTCCAGCAGCTCATCGACCGGGTGCGCGGCCTCGGTCGGCCGGTCGACGTGCTCGCCCTCAACGCCGGCGTGGCCACGGGTGGACCTTTCCTGGAGGTGCCGTGGCGCGACGACGCCCGGCTGGTAGCGCTCAATATCAACCACGTCCTGGCCGTCGCCAAGGACCTGCTGCCCGACATGGTGCAGCGCGGCAGCGGCCGCGTGCTGATCACTTCCTCGATCGCGGGCACCATGCCGGGGCCGTGGTATGCCACCTACGCTGCGTCTAAGGCGTTCCTGCATTCCTTCGCAGAGGGGCTGCGCTTTGAACTGCGGGAGACGGGCGTCACCGTGACCTCGCTCCTGCCCGGACCCACCGAGACTGAGTTCTTCGACCGGGGCGGCATGCAGGACACTGAGGTCTACGAAGCGAAGAAGGACGACCCGGCACAGGTGGCCAGAGACGGTGTCGAGGCCATGCTCAAGGGCGAGGACTCGGTCGTCGGCGGCTCGTTCAAGAACCGGCTCCAGGCCTTGGCCAGCAACTTGCTGCCCGAGCCGGTTAAGGCCCGCGTCCACTCCCAGATGACGAAGAAAAGGGACGAGTGACGGGGGGCTGCCGGCGGATGCGGCGAGACAACTGAAACCCGGGGAGACAGTCCAAGGCCTGTGGGAATGCCGTTCCACGTCGACGCGGTCAGCCGCGCGCGTTAACGGTCTTGTGGGTATGCAAGGGTGCGGGATATGACTGATTGGCGGACCGACCGTGTCGGATCGGCACTGCGCGGCCAGAATCCGACCTTTCTCAGTCGGCTACCTGGTGCCTTCGCCGTCAGTGGCGACGTTCAATGGCTGCCCGGCTACTGCTGCTAACCGATGAGCCCGAAGCCGACCGACTGTCCGATCTGCCGCGGACGCAGAACGACCCGCGGCAGATCCGTGCGTCTGACCGCGCAGCACTGCGACTGGTTCGCCCCGTGGTGCCATGGGGGCTCCGAAAGCCTGGCTCGTCAGCCTGCTCGCCGGTCTGGGGTGGGTGGTCGGTTCAGCCCTGGTGACGCGTGAACCGCGGTCGATCGGACACACGCTCATTGGGACTCTCTGCCCGCTGTCCGGGGCCAGGTGACGTGGCGCGCTGCGGGAATGATCCAGTCAACCGAAGAGTTGAGCCTAGTGAACTCAACTTCGATGAGCCTGGGTTTGACAACCCAGGGGCACCACCTCGTAGGTTGAGTGCAGACGTGTCAACCCCGCGTTGCGCCCGCCCGGGTGCGGCGCCCCGCAGACCAAGGAGAACATCACATGGGACGTGCAGTCGGCATCGACCTGGGCACCACCAACTCGGCCGTCGCCGTGCTCACCGGCGGTGAGCCGGAGATTATCGCGAACGCAGAGGGCGGCCGCACCACCCCGTCCGTCGTCAGCTTCGCCAAGAACGGCGAGGTCCTCGTTGGCGAGGTCGCCAAGCGGCAGGCCGTCACCAACGTCGACCGCACTATCCGGTCGGTCAAGCGCCACATGGGCACCGACTGGGGCCAGGACATCGACGGGAAGAAGTACACGGCCCAGGAGATCAGCGCCCGCATCCTGATGAAGCTCAAGCGCGACGCCGAGGCCTACCTGGGTGAGCCGGTGACCGACGCGGTCGTCACCGTCCCCGCCTACTTCGACGACGCCGAGCGCCAGGCCACCAAGGACGCCGGTGAGATCGCCGGGCTCAACGTGTTGCGCATTGTCAACGAGCCCACCGCCGCGGCCCTGGCGTACGGCCTGGACAAGGGCAAGGAAGACGAGCTGATCCTCGTCTTCGACCTCGGTGGTGGCACCTTCGACGTGTCCCTGCTTGAGGTGGGCAAGGACGCCGAGGACGGCTTCGCGACCATCCAGGTCCGCGCCACCCACGGTGACAACAAGCTCGGCGGTGACGACTGGGACCAGCGCGTGATCGACCACCTGGTCACCACGGTGAAGAACCAGTCCGGCGTCGACCTGTCCAAGGACAAGATCGCCCTTCAGCGCCTCAAGGACGCTGCTGAGCAGGCCAAGAAGGAGCTGTCCTCCTCGACCAGCAGCAACCTCAACCTGCAGTACCTGTCGATGGGCGAGAACGGCCCCATCCACCTGGACGAGACGCTGTCCCGCGCCCAGTTCGAGCAGATGACCTCCGACCTGCTGGAGCGCACCAAGGCTCCGTTCGAGCAGGTCATCAAGGACGCCGGCATCTCGGTCAACGAGATCGACCACGTCGTCCTGGTCGGTGGCTCCACCCGGATGCCGGCCGTCGTCGAGCTGATCAAGAAGCTGACCGGCGGGAAGGAGCCCAACAAGGGGGTCAACCCGGACGAGGTCGTCGCCGTGGGCGCCGCCCTGCAGGCCGGCGTCCTCAAGGGCGACCGCAAGGACGTGCTGCTCATCGACGTGACCCCGCTGAGCCTGGGCATCGAGACCCAGGGCGGCATCATGACCACGCTCATTGAGCGCAACACAGCCATCCCGACCAAGCGCTCGGAAGTGTTCACCACCGCCAGCGACAACCAGCCGTCGGTGGGCATCCAGGTCTACCAGGGTGAGCGCCAGATCGCCGCGCACAACAAGCTGCTCGGCAACTTCGAGCTCACCGGCATCGCCCCGGCCCCTCGTGGCGTGCCGCAGATCGAGGTCACCTTTGACATCGACGCCAACGGCATCGTGCACGTCTCCGCCAAGGACCGCGGCACGGGCAAGGAGCAGTCGATGACCATCTCCGGCGGCTCGGCCCTGCCCAAGGACGAGATCGAGCGGATGATCAAGGACGCCGAGGCGCACGCCGAGGAGGACAAGGCGCGCAAGGAGGAGACCGAGCTGCGCAACACCGCCGAGCAGTTGGTCTACTCGACCGAGAAGTTCCTGGCCGACTCCGGCGACCAGGTCCCCGCCGACACCCGGGGTCCGGTCGACACTGCGCTGACCGACCTCAAGGACGCCCTGAAGGCCGACAGCGGCGCCTCCCTGGACGACATCAAGACCAAGATGGAGACCTTGTCCACCGAGTCCCAGAAGATGGGTTCGGCCATGTACGCCGCGCAGCAGCAGGACGGTGCGGCCGGCGGTGGCGCCGGATTCCAGGACGCGACCGGCGCGGCCGACGTCGACCCCAACGCTGCCGGCGGCTCCGGCGACGACGGTGACGTGGTCGACGCTGAGGTCGTCGACGACGAGGACACCAAGTGAGCGACACGGACAGGACCCCGACCGGCGGTCCCTCCGAGGAGGAGACTGCCGGGAAGGGTCCGGTGATCCGCGACAAGCGCCGCATCGACCCTGAGACCGGTCAGCCCCGGCAGGCTGCGGACCCGCAGCCGACCGTGCCGGAGGACGCCGGCGCGGTCCCTGGCGAGCAGTCCGGCCCCGGCGACGCCGGTGAGGCCGGCGGCCAGGACGACCCGCACCCCGACGCCCAACTGGCCGCTGAGCGGCTGGAGGAGATGCGGCGGATGCAGGCCGAGTTCGTCAACTTCCGCAACCGCACCCAGCGGGAGCGGGAGACGGACCGGACTCGCGCCACCGGCGCCGTGGTGGAGGCGATGTTGCCCCTGCTGGACGACATCCACTCCGCCCGGGAGCACGGCGACCTGGAGGAGGGCACGCCGTTCGCAGCCATAGCCGACAAGCTGGAGGCGACGCTTGGCCGCTTCGGCGTCGAGCGCACCGGATTCGTCGGTGAGCCCTTCGACCCGACGGTGCACGAGGCCCTCATGCACCTGCCGGCCGACGGCCCCGGCGTCGAGCTCCCCGAGGGTGCGACGGAGATGACGGTCGTCCAGGTCATGCAGCCCGGTTTCAAGATCGGCGACCAGGTCGTGCGGGCCGCCCGGGTGGCGGTCGCCGACCCCAGCTGACCCCGATGCGGGGCAGGCACGACATACCCGCTGACGAAGTGGGAGAGGATGACAGGGAGGTGAGGACCGCATGGTGAGCCAGGACTGGATGGACAAGGACTTCTACGCCATCCTCGGCGTCGAGAAGGATGTCGACGACAAGACGTTGAAGAAGACCTACCGCAAGCTTGCGCGGGAGTGGCACCCGGACTCCCGTCCGGGTGACAAGGCGGCGGAGCAACGTTTCAAGGACATCGGTGAGGCCTATGCGGTCCTCTCCGACCCCGAGAAGCGCAAGCAGTACGACGCCGTCCGCGCCATGGGCGGCGGTGCCCGCTTCACCGCCGGCGCCGGCAGCGCCGGCGGTGCCGGGGGTTTCGAGGACGTCTTCGCCCAAATGTTCGGCGGCGGTGGCGGTGCCCAGAACGTCCGCTTCGAGACCGGCGGCGGCGGCATAGACCTCGAGGACCTGCTCGGCGCCTTCGGCGGCGGCGGGTTCGGCGGTCAGCAGGGCTTCCCCGGGGGCTTTCCCGGCGGGAGCCAGGGCGGCTACGGGAGACGCGGTACGCCGCGGGGCCAGGACGTCGAGGCCCGCACGACCATCGACTTCAAGGCTGCCGTCAACGGCGACACCGTCACGCTGAGCAAGCCCGACGGCGGCACGGTCAGCACGCGGATCCCCGCCGGCGTCAAGGACGGCCAGAAGATCCGGTTGCGCGGCAAGGGCCTGCCCTCGCCCGTGCAGGGCGGCGAGCCGGGCGACATGTACCTGCATGTCACGGTGGCTCCCCACCCGGTCTTCGGGCGGGACGGGCTCAACCTCACCGTCGACGTGCCGGTCACCTTCGCCGAGGCCGCCCTGGGCGCGACCGTCCAGGTGCCCACGCTCGACGGCCCGCCCGTCAAGGTCAGAGTCGCGCCGGGCACCCCCTCTGGGCGCGTGCTGCGGGTCAAGGGCCGCGGCATCGCCGCCAAGAGCACCACCGGCGACCTGCTCGCCAAGGTGCAGGTCGTGGTCCCGCAGCGGTTGTCCGACAAGGCACGGGAAGCCGTGGAGGCACTCCAGGCCGAGGACGGCGGCGCGGACCCCCGGGCCGAGCTGCTGCGGCGGGCGGGGACGTGAGGGCGATGATCGACCGCGACACCCCCGTCTACGTGATTTCGGTGGCGGCGGAGCTGGCCGGGATGCACGCGCAGACGCTGCGCCAGTATGACCGGCTCGGCCTGGTCACCCCCTCGCGCACGCGGGGCGGCGGCCGGCGCTACTCCGCCCGCGACGTCGACCGCCTTCGCGAGGTGCAGCGCCTGTCCAGCGAGGGTGTGAGCCTGACCGGCATCCAGCGCATCCTCGACCTGGAGACCCAGGTCGAGGCGATGCGCACCCGGCTAGCCGAGCTCACCGCCGAGAACCACGCGCTGCGCGAGGCCGTGGGCCGCTCCCAGCGGGTCTTCGCTGCCGGTCGCACCGGCGAGGTGGTGGCGCTGCGCGCCGGCACCCGCCCGAGGGGCACCTCTGCCGGCACCGCACTGACCCTGTGGCGCCCCCAGGGCTGGCCTTTCGACGACTGACTCTGAACGAGCACGACCCACCGGACGCGCGTTGTGCACCACCCTGCAGGTGCACAACGCGCGTCCGTGTGTGACCGGGTCCGACCGTGGGCCGAGCTCACGTTCGACCGGGGGTTACTTGGCCTCCTTGCGAGCCACCCGCCAGCAGCCGACAGCCAGCGGGAGCAAGATCCACAGGGCGGACGAGGTGCCGATCTGCGCCCACTGCTCACCGGTCAGCGCCTCGTCGCCCAGCAGGCCGCCCTGGGCCATGCTCAGGTCGAACCAGGCGGCGTTCTCCCGCAGCCACGCGGTGGCCATGAAGACGAGGGGCGACAGGGCCGGCACCAGCACGTAGGCGACGATGCCCAGCGGCACGTTGAGCAGCAGCGCGCCGAAGGCGACGCCCATGAGCACGCCGAGGACCTGCATGACGACCAGGTGGCCGAGCAGGGTCCAGCCCATCGCGAGGTCGATCTCGCCGCCGTCGACGGCCAGCATCGAGACGGCGTGCGCGGCCATGGCCAGCCCGATCGACAACGCCAGCACGAGCAGTCCGAGCACGACAGCCGCGACCGTCTTGGCCAGCATGACCCGCATCCGCCTGGGCTCCTGGGTGAAGGTGATGAGCGCCGTCCGCTGGCCCCACTCGTTAGCCGCGGTCATGATGCCCAGGATCGGGATCAGGATGGCCTGGGGAATGTTGGCGGCGGCGAGCAGCGGGACCAGCCCGGTGCCGCTATTGCGGTTGCTCCACAGCGTGATGCCCATCACCAGGGCGGTGATGATCAGAATGGAGAGCAGCAGCCAGCGCCCTGCGCGGGTGTCGACCAGCTTGCGCAGCTCGACCGTCAGCAGAGTGGTGAACCCCACTCTCTTGACCGCCGTGAGCTGCGGGTATGCCCCGTCCTCCCCCGCGTGGTCGCTGTCGCGGTCGTCGTGGGAGCAGAGGATCCGGGGTGGGTGTCGGTGGTGGCCATCGGCTTCTCCTGGTCGGTCGTGGCGGTGTGGGTATTCGTCGGGCTCGGGCGGGGAAGACTCACGCCGCCGCCCCCTCGGTGACGCCCTCGCGCGCGTCGTCGGCGGTCAGCTGCAGGAAGATGTCCTCCAGCCCGCCATCGGAGGCGCTGCGCAGCTCGGTGACCAGCACCTGCTCGGCCAGCGCAAGCCGGGCGACCTCCTCCGCGGTCGCCGAGGTGACCAGGTCGCCCTGCGGACGGGCGGTGACCTGGTGCTCGGCGCGCTGCAGCGCCTCCGTGAGGCGGACGCGGTCGGGCGAGCCGACGATGGTGCCGCCCCCGCGCAACAGCTCCTCCTTCGTGCCCTGGGCGACGATCCGGCCCCGGCCGATCATCACCAGGTCCTGGGCGATCTGCTCGACCTCGTGCAGCAGGTGTGAGCTGAGCAGGACCGTGCCGCCGTCGGCGGCGTAGTCGCGCAGCAGCCCACGCATCCAGCGGATGCCGGCCGGGTCCAGGCCATTGGCCGGCTCGTCGAGGATGAGCACCTGCGGGTCACCGACGAGGGCGCCGGCCAGGCCGAGGCGCTGCCGCATACCCAGGGAGTAGTTGCCCACCCGGCGGTCCGCCTCGCGGGGCGTGAGACCGACCCGCTCCAGCGCGGCTTCCACGCTGCCGCGCGGCATCCCCGCCATCGCGGATGCCAGCGCGAGCGTCTCGCGGCCGGAGCGGCCAGGGTGCTGGGCGGTCGCGTCGAGCATGACACCGACGTGGCGGGTGGGGGTGGGTAGCGAGCGGTAGTCGCGGCCCAAGACCCGGGCGGTGCCGGAGGTGGGGGTGGTCAGGCCGACCATCATCCGCATCGCGGTGGACTTGCCCGCGCCGTTGGGCCCGAGGAAGCCCGTGACCCGGCCGGAGCGGGCGGTGAAGCTGATGTCGTTCACGGCGGTAAACGAGCCGTAGCGCTTGGTGAGGTTCTCGATCTGGATCATGGACCCAGCCTGCCCGCTGCCGGGGGTCCTCCACATCGGTCAGGGGTCGGCGCCACGGTCACCTTGGTCGGCAATTGAGGCCGCGAGTGCATACCGAAGTAGGGGGCGGCGCCGCCGAAGGGCGGTGGGTGGGGGTGCGGGCGCGACCTAGCATCGGGGTATGCCGCCCGCGTCCGCCAGCTCCCCCCTGCCGGGGGCTCCTGACGCGACGCCGGCCCCTGCCTCCTTCGAACGGCTCCCGCTGTGGAAGAACGCCTGGCGGCTGTTCGTGGCCTGGCTGCTGGGGATGGGGGTCTACCTCGTCTACATCGCCCCGCTGGTGCTTCCCGCCGAGACCGATGAGCTCGACGTCGCCGTAGGCCCGGCTCTCGCCCTGCTGCTGCTTGACCTCGTGCTCGGCCATGTCATCTTGGGGGTGGCGGCCTACCGGCGCAGGGCACCCGTGGCGATCGCCCTGATCACCGGGGCACTCTCGGGCTTCTCGGCCTTTGGGGCCCCGGCCGCCTTCCTGGCCGCCGCTTCGCTAGCCACCCAGCGACGCCCGCTGCCGACCATCTGGATCGGGGTGGTGCACGTCCTGGCCGGGATCGCCCACGAGGAGACCATCGCCCCGTGGACCGTCCCGCCACAGTTGCGGACGAGCCTCACCGGCCAGGGCTGGCTGCTCGACAGTCTCGTCTACGTCGCCTTCATCGTCCTGATCTACGGCGTGGCGGTGCTCATCGGGTGGAACGCCGGCTCCCGCCGCGAGCTGCTCGACAGCTGGCGCAGGCAGGCCGAGACGGCGGGGAGTGAGCAGGCGGCGCGGGTGGCCCAGGCCCAGCTGGCCGAGCGGGCGCGGATCGCCCGCGAGATGCACGACGTGCTCGCCCACCGGCTCTCGCTGGTGGCCGTGCACGCCGGCGTCCTGGCCCACCGTCCCGACCTGTCCCAGCAGGAGCGCACCGAGGCCGCCGAGGTCGTCCGGGCCGGAGCGCACCAGGCGCTGGAGGAGCTGCGCGAGGTGCTGGGTGTGCTGCGGGACGACGCGAGGGAGCCCGAGCAGGCGCGCCCGGTCGAGGCACCGCAACCGGGGCTGAGCGGCATACCCGCGCTGGTGGCGGAGGTGACCAGCAGCGGTCAGGAGGTGCGGCTCCGCGCGGACGAGGACCTGTGGCCCCGGTCGGTCTCGCTCCCGGCCAGCACCGGCCGGCACGCCTACCGCGTCGTGCAGGAGGCGCTGACCAACGCCCGAAGGCACGCTCCGGGTAGGACGGTGACCGTGCGTATCGACGGGCGTGTCGGTGACGGCCTGACGATCGAGGTGAGCAACCCGACGCCGCCCACGGCGGAGGGTACGCTGCCGTCCGGCGGCCGCGGCCTGACCGGGATGGCCGAGCGGGTGGAGCTCGCGGGCGGACGCTTCTCGGCCGGTGTCGAGATCAGCGACTTCGTGGTGCGGGCCTGGCTGCCCTGGTCGGGCAGCGGAAAGAGGACAGGATGACGGCAGGATGACGGGCGGCGCACGGCCACGCGTGGTGCTGGTCGACGACGATCCGCTGGTCCGGGCCGGGCTGCGGATGATGCTCGGGGGCCCCGACGGGGTCGACGTGGTCGGCGAGGGCGAGGACGGTGAGCAGGTCCTCGGGCTGGTCGAGGTCCACCGGCCCGACGTGGTCCTCATGGACATCCGGATGGCGCGCACGGACGGGCTCACCGCGACACGGGACCTGCTCGCGGCCCACCCAGAGGCCAAGGTGCTCATCCTGACGACGTTCGACGTCGACGACTACGTCATGGAGGCTCTGCGCGCCGGCGCCCGTGGGTTCGTCCTCAAGGACACCCCGCCGGACCGGCTCGTCGCGGCGGTGCACGAGGTGGCCGGCGGGGACCACGCCCTATCCCCGTCCGTGGCGGCCCTGCTGGTGCGGCATGTGGCCTCCGAGCAACGGGCGGGCCAGCTCGCCGGGTCGGCCCGCGACCGCCGGGCCCAGCTGGCCCGGGACAGGCTGGCCCGGCTCACCGAGCGCGAGCTCGAGGTCGCCCGGGCCGTGGCCCGCGGCGGGGCCAACGCCCAGATCGCCCGCGACCTCTACATGGGGGTGCCGACGGTCAAGGCACACGTCTCCAGCATCCTGGCCAAGCTGGGGCTGGCCAACCGGGTGCAGGTGGCGCTGCTGGTGCACGACGCGGAGGAGCTGGAGTAGCTCAGGTCTGGACCGGCGGGGGTGGGGCGGTCCCGGCCGGGTCAGCCCTGCAGGAACTCCCGGATCGCCGGGATCTCCTGCCGGGCCTGGGCCAGGCCGGCCTCGTGGCTGGTCCGAAGCGCGGCCACGGAGCGCTCGCCGTTGCCGACGGGCATGCGTTGGGGCACGAAGAGGTAGGCCTTCCCGTCCCGCTCGAGCTCCCACAGCTCCTCGCGGGTGGAGTTGTAGCGGGCCGGGCGTGCCCGCAGTGCCTCTGCGACCGCTGGCATCGTGCGGAACCAGCGCCGGACGAGGGCGTCACCCCGTTGCCGGGCGGGTTTGACGTAACCGCGCTCCTGGGTGAGCACCACGAAGAACCTCTCGTAGCCGTCCGCCCGGGCCGCGTCCAGGGGGATGCCGCCTGCCGGGCCGAGGGCCCCGTCCACGAAGACCTCACCGTCGATCGTCACCGGCGGCATGACCATCGGCATCGTCGAGGAGGCCCGGACCCGGACCATGAGGTCGCGCAGGGTGCGCAGGTCCTCCCGGCCCCAGTGCACCTGCTCCCCCCGGGTGGCGTTGAAGGCGCCGATCCGCACGGCCGCGCCGGAGCCAGTAAAGGTCTCCCAGTCGAAGGGCAGTGCCTGACCAGGCAGCGAGGTCTCCTCGTAGATGTAGCGCGCGTTGAAGAGCCCTTCTCCCCGGACGAACGTCCGCCAGTCGCCGAAGCGCGGGTCGGCAGCGAAGTCGGTGAAGCTGTGCCGGGCCCGCCAAGGGTCGCGGGAGACGTAGTTGGCGGTGTTGCTCGAGCCCGCCGAGATCCCGCCCACCCAGGGCAGGTGCAACCCGGCCTCCAGCAGCGCCACCGCCATCCCCGAGGTGTAGGACGCCCGCATCCCCCCGCCCTCGAAGAGCAGCGCCGTGCCGCTCACGGTGGGCTTCAGGTCGGTCATCGACTCAGGGTATGACGTGGCATCGTCCGGCGGTGGGGGCGTCGCCGGCGAAGTCAGGGCGTCCACTGCTCCTCGACCGCCACGACCGCGCCGTCGTCGACGGTCAGCCAGACCCCGAGCAGGAGGACCTGGCCGTCCGCGACCAGCCCGGCCCACTCGGCGTAGTCGAGCACCCGCGCCGTCCCGGGGTCGCCCGTGGGGTAGTGCAGCACCTGGGTGCCACCGGCGACATCGAAGGTCCGCATCGCCGGGTCGTCGTTGCGCACGTAGTAGCCGTTAGGTACGGGGACCATCGCCTCGCCGTCCTCCAGTGCGGCCTTGTCCGCCTCCTCGCCCAGGAAGAAGCACATGAGGTCGAACTGCACGCCGGCCGCGTCGGCGCCCTTCACCTCGCCGTACCACTGCCCGCCCGGCAGCGGCCCTTCCCCGGGGGTGCACCCAGAACCCTCGGGGACGGCCAGGCCGTCGGCCGGCGGGTCAGTAGTCGGGTCGCCGCCCGGAGAGCCGCTCGCACCGGGGTCCTCACCAGGGTCCTCGCCGGGGTTCTCGCCCGGGTCTGGTTCGGCCGGACTCCCGGGCCCCGGGTCCGTGTCTGAGGGTTCGTCCGTGGGCTGGACCGGCTCGGGGGAGGAGGTCTCGGGAGTGGGTTCCGCGGGAGCGGGGGCCGCGGTGACCGAGGGGGTTGTGGGACCGGTCGGCGACGTGTCGGAGCCCCGGGCGAGCGCGGCACGTGGCGGCGCGGCGTCGGGACAGCCCGCACCGTAGCCAGCCCTGGGGTGGGGCAGGACATCGGCCCGTGCGCGTTAGGGTCGGAGGGCTGCTAGCGCGGTCCGACGATCGTGCTCGTATCAGCCCCCTCGCCCGCCCGCGCTGCACGACCTGCCGCGCTGCACGACAGACCGACAAGGAGCCCGGATGACTGACGACCTCGCGGTGCCGCCCCGCGTCCTCGACCTGGCCCGGGATGCCCGCCGGGTGTGTGTGCTGACCGGCGCCGGGATGTCAGCCGAGTCGGGGCTGCCCACGTTCCGAGACGTCCAGGTCGGTCTCTGGGAGGCCCACGACCCGATGGAGCTGGCCACCGCTGAGGCATGGGCGGAAGACCCCGGGCACGTGTGGGCGTGGTACGCCTGGCGGGCCGACCTGGTCCGCCGTTCCGAGCCCAACGCCGGGCACCGGGCCCTCACCGACTGGCAGCAGCGTCCCGATGTCTCCCTTTCTGTCGTGACGCAGAACGTCGACGACCTGCACGAGCGGGCCGGGAGCGAAATGCTCGCCCACGTGCACGGCAGCCTGTTCGCGCTGCGCTGCAGCAGCTGCGGACGGCCGAGCGAGGCGGACTACCCGTCGGTGCCCGAGCCCGTGGGGCACCTGGAGCCGCCGGTGTGCGAGCGGTGCGAGGGCCTGGTGCGGCCGGGCGTCGTCTGGTTCGGCGAGGCGCTGCCGCAGGAGGAGTTCTTCGCCGGCGTCGAGGCCGCGCAGACCGCCGACCTGGTGCTGGTGGTCGGCACCTCCGGCCTGGTGCACCCGGCCGCCACGATCCCGCACCTCGCCGGTGCCCGCGGCGTGCCGGTCGTCGAGATCAATCCCGCCGAGACCGAGGTCAGCGAGGCCGCCGACGTGACCTGGCGGGCCACCGCGGCGACCGCCCTGCCGGCCCTGGTCGCCCAACTGGAGGGCGGAGCACCCGTCTGACCGCGGTGCCGGGCGCCACACCCGTCTGCCGGTCCGACCGCGGCTCCCGCGTTCGTCGAGGAACCGTCACGACCTGTGGATCGGCGTGTCAACAGACTCGTGCCTCATAGGTCGGCCATCGCCTGACTTCCGGCACTGCCGCGAGCACCGGGACGGTGGTCTGGTGGGGTGGACCACATCGGCAACCGGAGAAGAGGACCCCATGCCCTACGGGATCGGCGCGCTCGGCGCCGCGCTCTTTGTCCTCGTCTTCCTCATCGACGGGGCGACCCGGCCGGGCTACTCGCCAACCCGGCACACGGTCAGCGCGCTGGCACTGGGGCCCCGCGGTTGGCTGCAGCGCGCCAACTTCGTGCTGTGCGGCGCAGCGATCACTGGCAGCGCCGTGCGGCTGCTCACCTCCGGCGACCACCAGATGTTGGGCCTGGTGC
The DNA here is from genome assembly GCF_008843165.1 of Ornithinimicrobium pratense. Classification (NCBI taxonomy): domain Bacteria; kingdom Bacillati; phylum Actinomycetota; class Actinomycetes; order Micrococcales; family Ornithinimicrobiaceae; genus Ornithinimicrobium; species Ornithinimicrobium pratense. The sequence goes on from NZ_CP044427.1 coordinate 273,271, forward strand.
TGACCATCTTCGGGCTGGGCCTGGTCGTCTCTGTCGTCCCCATGGACCCGATGCGTAGCTATCCGCCGGGCACTCCGGATCGGGACCCGACAGAGTTCTCCGTCGCCCACGCGGTGCACGACGTGGCCGGGGCGGCGGTGTTCTTCGCCCTGCCGGTCATCGCGGTTGTCTCTGCCTTCACGCTGCCCGGGACTGCGTGGACCGTCGGTGCTGTCCTGGTCCTAATCGTGCTCATGGTGGCGCTGATCGCTTTCCAGCGGGCGTGGGAGCAGGACTCCCCTACCACGGGCACCGCCCAGCGGGCCGTCCTCGTGCCGGGCCTGCTCTGGGTGGCCGCGGTCTTCGCCTCCTTCGCCTGAGGGCGCTCGTGCGCCGCCGGATCCCCAACCGCGGGGGCACGGGTCAGAACAGACAGGATCGACCCAGCCGGCACTGCCTCGTGCGTGTGTCGGTGGCCGGTGCCATGCTCGCCTGGTGCTGGTGTGCAACCGGGACGGCCACCGGCCTTCGGCGGTCGGCGGTGTCCCTCCAGGGACCTCGGAGGGGACCCAGCACGGGAGCTGCGCCGGTATAACAGGTATAACGACTTCCTAAGGTATAACAGGTATAACAGTACGAGAGGAGGGTTGTGCCGACCCGCAACCCGTTTCGCCCCAGCTTCGGGGTGAGCCCGCGTGTCCTGGCCGGCCGCGGCGGGCTGATCGACGACTTCGACCTGGCCCTCGACGAGGGCCCGGGCTCGCCGATGCGGTCGGTGCTGGTCAGCGGAGCAAGGGGCATCGGCAAGACGGTGGTGCTGGGGGAGCTGGAAGACCGGGCCCGTAGCCACGGGTGGCTGGTCCTGCGGCTGCCGGAGGGCCCACGGTTGGTCACCGAGCTGGAGGAGACCGTCCTGCCCTCGCTGCTGACCGAGCACGACCCGGAGGCGGTGCAGCGCCGGGTGACAGGCGGAGGGCTCAGCCCACTGGGCAGTGTCTCCACCGAGGTCACCGAGCGGTTCCCGATCACCGAGTCGCTGACCCGGATGCTGGCACGGCTGGCCGGGATCGTCGGCCGCCGGGGGGCTGGCTTGCTGCTTACCCTGGACGAGGTGCAGGCCGCGCCTCCGGACGACCTGGCCCGCCTGGCCTCGGCATACCAGCACCTGGTCCGCGACGACGAGGAGGTGGCGCTCGCCGCGGCCGGGCTCCCGATCGGCATCGACGCCCTGCTCGAGCAGCCGGGCACCACCTTCTTGCGGCGCGCGGAGCGGATCCACCTGGAGCCGCTCTCCGATGACCAGGTCGCCGAGGCCGCAGTGGCGACGGTGCGTGACGCGGGCCGGGTGATCAGCCCGGAGGCGGTCCAGGAGCTGGTCCGGATCGCCCACGGCTACCCCTATCTGCTGCAGCTGGTCGGCTACCACGCCTGGCGGGCTGCGGGCAGGGACGAGGTGATCACCCTCGCCGACGTGCGGGGGACCCTGCCCGTGGTGGTGGAGCGGATGGGCCGGCTGGTGCACGCACCGGCGCTGCGCGGGGTGCCGCCCGGCCAGCGCGCCTACCTGCAGGCAATGGCGCAGGACGACGGACCGTCCTCGACCGGCCAGATCGCCGAGCGGCTCGGGGTGACCAAGGGCAACCAGAACATGCAGCGCACCCGGCTGATCGACCGCGAGCTCATCGTCCCCGCTGGTCACGGGCTGGTCGACTTCGCCCTGCCCTACCTGCGTGAGCACCTGCGGGCAACGTCCACGTGACCGCGACCACCGCCGCCACGCGCATCCCGATCCCGCGCGAGATCTGGATCCTCGTCGGGGCCGCCTTCGTCATCGCGATCGGCTTTGGCATCGTCTCGCCGGTGCTCCCGGCCTTCGCCCGGTCCTTCGATGTCGGGGTCACCGCGGCCTCCGTCATCGTCTCGGCCTTTGCCTTCTTCCGCCTGGTCTTCGCCCCCGTCGGAGGCGCCCTGGTCGAGCGTCTGGGCGAGCGGCCGGTCTACCTCACCGGGCTGATCGTCGTCGCCCTGTCCTCGCTGGCCGCAGCGTTCGCGCAGTCCTACTGGCAGCTGCTTGCCTTCCGCGGGCTCGGCGGCATCGGGTCCACGATGTTCACCATCTCGGCCATGGCCCTGCTGGTCCGGCTGGCGCCGCCGAGCGCCCGTGGCCGGGTCTCCTCGGCGTACGGCTCGGCCTTCCTCATCGGCGGCATGGCCGGCCCGTTGCTCGGTGGACTCGTCGCCCAGTGGGGGATGCGCGCCCCCTTCGTCCTGTATGCCGTCCTTCTGCTGGTCGCCGCTGCCGTCGTGGCCATCGGGCTGGGCGGGGCCCGGCTGCGTCCGGCCCCCAATGCCGCGGACCGGCCGGCGATGACGTTGGGCGAGGCCTGGGAGCACCAGGCCTACCGGGCGGTGCTCGTCTCTGCCGTGGCCAACGGGTGGAGCAACTTCGGGGTGCGGATGGCCCTGTTGCCGCTGCTGGCGGCGGCGGTCCTCGACGAGCCTTGGGTCGCCGGCGTGGTGCTCGCAGTCGGCGCGGTGGGGACCGCGGTCACCCTGCAGTTCTCCGGACGGCTGTCCGACCGGGTGGGCCGGCGCCCCCCGATCCTGGTCGGCCTCCTGGTGCTCGGTGTCTCGATGGGCTCGATGGGGGTCGTCACCTCCGACGGGGTCCCGGCCTCCGCGGGTCTGGCTCTGCTGCTGGCTCTGTCGCTGGTCTCGGGCGTGGGTGCTGGCCTGGTCAACCCCTCCCAGCAGGCCACCGTCGCCGACATCATCGGCCACGAACGCAGCGGCGGCCGGGTGCTCTCGACCTTCCAGATGGCCCAGGATGTGGGGGCCATCGTGGGCCCGATCCTGGTGGGCCTGGTCGCTGACACGCTCGGCTTCGGCGCGGCGTTCGCGACGACCGGGGTGGTCTGCCTGCTGGCCATGCTGCCGTGGCTGCGGGCGCCGGAGCCGCTGGTGCAGCCAGACGAGGGCTGACCGGGCTCGTCAAGGCTGGCGAGGGGCTCGACCGGCCAGGAGTAAAACCCGTTGCGCTCCGGCACGCCCTTGCGGGAGGGTAGTCGGCATGACAAGGAACACGGTGATGGGGTCCGTGCCTGTCGGCGGAGTGCAGTAGCCCGCTCGTCCACCGCGAGCGGCCGTGCCGCCGGCGGCACCGGCTCTGCGTTAAGCGTCCTGGAGACGCCACATCCGTCGCGTAGCTCAGCTGTGTGACGCATCCGTCGCGTAGCCCCCTGAGCGGCGGTCTCTACCACGGTTTGGCTCTGCCACGTCCGTCTCGGACGTGGCGGCCGCCTGCCACCACGACGGGGAATGTCCGCGCACCGGCATGACCCAGCCATTCACTGCTTGCGACGTCCGTCAGGGCGTCGGCTCGCACTTCCCACCCGACCGCGGGAGAGGAGGACATCCTGATGAACGGTCACCTGGACCAGCTCATCGCGCAGAGCATCGCTCACGACCGCGAGCGTGAGCTGCAGTCGGCGCTCAGGCAGCGCCGGGGCGACACCGTCGGCAGTCGGCGCGGCCGACACGTCGCGGTCGCCTGGCAGCACTCGCTGCGCGCGCGCCTGGCGCATCTCTGGGCGTTGTCGCACTGAGCTGACGCGGCCATCACCACCTACCCACCACGCATGGGCCGCGGGCGAGACTCTCGCCCGCGGCCCTGCTGCTGGTTCCGGCCGGCCGGTCACGAGGTCGGCGCGCTCGCCCGTGACAAGGTGGCCGCTCTGACGGGCTGATCGGCACGCCAGAGGACGTGGGGCGGCCCACCTTCGGCCGGGGAGTAGCGCGGCATACCCTCGGACCGTGAGCACCATGCACCCGGGCAGCGAGCACCTCATCATCCTGCCCGAACGGGACATCGCCGAGGCGATCGCGGAGGAGCTGCGCGAGGAGGGTTTTGAGCACGTGCGGGTCGTTCGGGAGGCGGCGCGCAACCAAGAGCACGGGGAGGACGACCTGGAGGTTGAGTGGGCGGTCTACGTGCTCGACCCCCGGCTACCGGACATTGCGGGCGGGGGTGCATACGAGGGCCTGCGCGAGCGGTTCGTGGAGCTGGCCCAGGAGCACGGCGGGTGGTATGACGAGCCGGGCGACCCCCGGCCACCTCAGGGCTGACGCTCAGCCGCCGCCGCCTCTGACACCGCCGCCCCTGACACCGCCGCCTGGCCCACGCACCGACCAGGCTCACCGACCTTGCCCCGTCCGTCCCGGCGGGTGGGTTCTGCTCGAGGTGGACATGATGGGTCCATGGCCGACCCACATAACCACCCCGTCCTCCAACTGGAGCGGGAGCAGAAGTTCGACCTCGAGCCGGACGCACCGCTGCCAGACCTCGACGGGCTGCTCAGGTCTGGGGCCAGCCGCGTCCGCCGGCTGCGCGCCGTCTACCTGGACACCCCCGACCTGCTGTTGATCAGGCAGCGGATCACCCTGCGGCGCAGGGAGGGCGGGGGCGACGAGGGCTGGCACCTCAAGCTGCCGGCCCAGGAGGGATCGAGCCAGGAAGGGTCGGGCGAGGAAGGGTCGGTCCGTTGGGAGCTGCACGCCCCGCTAACCGACGGGCCCGGACGCTGGCGGGTGCCGCCGGGCCACGTCGAGGCCGTCGCCGAACGTCTGGGGGAGGTCTGGACCGACCGGCCCGATGCGGAACGTGGGCTGGTCCCGGTCGCCATCCTGCGCACCCATCGCACCGAGGTCGACCTGCTCGACGACGAGGGTCGGGTCGCCGCGGTGCTCTGCGATGACGTGGTGCAGGCCGAGCCGGCGGGGCACCGATGGCGCGAGCTCGAGGTGGAGCTGGTGGGCGACCACGGCAGCCAGGACGACCTGCTGGGCAGGATCGCCGAGCACCTCGCCGTCCAGGGCGTACGTCCTGCAAACTTCCCGTCCAAACTGAGCCGCGCGCTGGGCGACAGGCCGCAACGGGCCCAGCAGGGTCTGCCGCCGGACGCGGAAGGTCCTGCGGCCGACGTGGTCCTGGCCCACCTTGCCGAGCAGGTGGCCGTGATCCTAGGGCGGGAGGCGACCCTGCGGGAGGACGGGCCGGCCTCGGTGCACAAGACGAGGGTCGCCACCCGCCGGCTCCGCAGCGCCCTGCGCACCTTTCGTCGGCTCCTGGACCGGGAGGTCACTGACCCGCTGCGGCAGGAGGTCAAGTGGTACGCCGAGGTGCTGGGCGCCCCGCGGGACGCCGAGGTGATGCGGGCGGCGGTCCTGGCCGACCTCGCCGAGCTACCCTCCGGCCTGGTGCTGGGCCCGGTCGCGGACCGGGTGCGAGAGGAGCTGGACGGGGAGCACGCCCGGGCGCACGCCGCCCTGGTCGAGGTGCTGGACGGACCCCGGTATGCCGCGCTGGTCGACCAGCTCGTCGACCTCCTGGCAGACCCGCCGTGGCGCGGCCGCGCCGAGCGACCCGCGGCGAAAATCCTGCTGCCGCTGGTCGCCCAGGCCGTCGGTCGCGTCGAAGCAGAGTGGCAGGACCTGCGTGAGGCTGAGGAGGCCGCCGCCTCGGGCGACACGGCGGGCCTTGATCTGGACGACCGGATGCACCGGCTGCACGAGATCCGCAAGCGGGCCAAGGCGGCCCGCTACGCCCACGAGGCGGTGGCGCCGTCCTTCGGCCAGGACGCCGCAGCCCTTGCGGCGGCGTGGGAGAAGGCCACCGAGGCCCTGGGCGTGGTCCAGGACAGTGTGGTCGGTGAGGAGCGGCTGCGGCGGCTGACTCTCGCGGCGCGCGAGGCGGGCGACCCGGACTTCACCTATGGCGTCCTCGTCGGCCGCCAGCTCGGGGTGCGCGGGCCGATGCTGAAGGCGGGGGAGGGTGCGGTCAAGGCGGCGCTGCAGCGCGAGCAGGATCTCGCCGGAGAGTGATCTGACTGCCCACCCTGCTCGCCCTGGTCGGCACCGACGGCGTCGCGCGGGGCGTCAGCCCTCGGTCGCCAGGGCGCGCTCGAAGTCGCGCAGGATCGGCGGGCTGAAGAGCACGAACCGCACCTCTTTCACTGCCGCCTCCGGCCTGTCCTTGGCCCACTCCCGCACGGTCGCCACCGCCACGTCGGCAACCGTCGCGGGGTCCCAGCCGTAGATCCCGGCGCTCACCGCCGGGAAGGCCACCGTCTCGGCGCCCACCTCCTCGGCGACCTCGAGGCTGCGGCGGAAGCAGGAGGCCAGCAGGCCCGGTTCAGTCTGGCCGCGGTGCCGGTTCGGGCCCACCGTGTGGATGACCCAACGGGCGGGCAGATGCCCCGCGCCGGTGGCCACGGCCTCCCCGACCGGGAGCCCGTCGGGGAAGCGGTCGGCCCGGACCGCGCGGCACTCCTGCAACAGCTGCGGTCCGGCCGCGGCGTGGATCGCGCCGTCGACGCCGCCCCCGCCCAGAAGCGAGGAGTTGGCCGCGTTGACGATCGCGTCCACGGCCTGCACGGTGAGGTCGCCCAGGTGGCAGGTGAGCTGCATACCCCCAGGGTGGCAGAGGCCCGGCGGGCCCGCTGGCCGCTGCGCGGGTCGATCGCCCGGGCGTCGGGACGGAACCCGGATCGACGTGGTGCACAATCGGTCGCACAGTCGACCACGGGCGTGAGGGAGGTATGGGCGTGCTGCTCGCCTTCGTGGTCACGCTGCTCGCGGGGCTGTCCACGGTGATCGGGGGCTGGCTGGGCACCCAACCCCGGGTGCTGCGCCGCGACATCCTCGCCGCCGCCCTGGCCTTCGCCGCCGGGATCATGATCACGATCTCGGTGGTGGAGATCGCCCCGAGCGCGCTGAGCTCGCTGGACGAGATCGTCGGCAGGACCGCGGCGATGCTGTGGGTCGGGGGTGCACTGCTCCTCGGCGCGGCGCTGGTGGTGCTCATCGACAAGGCCATCCCACACCACGTCAACCCCGCCGAGATCGGCGGCGGAGATCAGCTGGACCGCATCCAGGCCGGACAGGTCGACGCCCGGCTGCTGCGCAGTGGCATCTTCCTGACCGCGGTCGTCGCCCTGCACAACCTGCCGGAGGGGTTGGCCACCTTCATCTCCACCCTCAAAGAGCCCGCCGGGGGCATCACCCTGGCCATCGCGATCGCGATCCACAACGTTCCTGAGGGTCTGGCCGTCGCCGCGCCGATCTACGCCGCCACCCGTTCCAAGGCGCAGGCGCTGCTCTGGGCGACCGTCTCCGGGCTGGCCGAGCCGGTCGGCGGGGTGTTGGGCTACCTCATCCTGGCGGCCGTGCTCCCGGAGGAGTGGCTCAGTCTCACCCTGGCCCTGGTGGCCGGGATGATGATCGCGGTGAGCTTCATGGAGCTGCTGCCAGCGGCCCGCCGCTACGAGACCCACTACACCCAGACCCTGGCCGGCCTGTTCCTCGGCGCCGTCGTCATGGTCCTCTCCCTGCTGCTCCTCACGCTCTGACCCGCGCGCTAAAGTTGAGTGGAATGCACTCAACTTCGATGGCGTTGCACCAGGTGGGACCACCACCTGCGTGAGCTGGCGCCGACCGGCGCCGGAAGGAGAACGACACACCCATGGACTTGACCACCAAAGCGCAAGAGGCGCTGCAGGCCGCGATCCGCGACGCCGCAGCCTCCGGCCACGCGCAGGTCGAGCCGGCGCACCTGCTCCTGGCGCTGGCCGGCCAGCCCGACACCACCACCGGCCCTCTGCTGGACGCGACCGGGGCCTCGGCCCGCTCCGCCGCGCAGGCTGCGGCGAACGCGCTGGCCGCCATCCCCCGGGCGTCAGGCCAGACGATGGGCAACCCCCAGTTCTCCCGCGCGATGCACAGCGTGATCAAGGAGGCGCAGGACGCGATGTCTGCGCTGGGTGACAGCTTCATCTCCACCGACCACCTGCTGCTGGGGCTGGCTCGCTCCGGCGGCTTCCCGCTGCTTGACGCCGCCGCGATCGAGCAGCGCATCCCCACCCTGCGCGGGGGCCAGAAGGTCGACACGGCCGACCCCGAGGCGACCTTTGACGCCCTCGGCAAGTACGGCCACGACCTCACCGCAGCCGCCCGCGAGGGTCGGCTGGACCCGGTGATCGGCCGAGACTCCGAGATCCGGCGGGTGGTGCAGGTGCTCTCCCGGCGCACCAAGAACAACCCCGTGCTCATCGGCGAGCCGGGGGTCGGCAAGACCGCAGTCGTCGAGGGCCTGGCCCAGCGGATCGTCGCCGGGGATGTCCCGGCCTCGCTCCAGGACAAGACCCTCATCGCCCTGGACCTGTCCGCGATGGTGGCGGGCGCGAAGTACCGCGGCGAGTTCGAGGAGCGGCTCAAGGCCGTGCTCGGTGAGATCAAGGCGAGCGAGGGCCGGGTCATCACCTTCATCGATGAGCTGCACACCGTCGTCGGGGCCGGTGCCTCCGGCGACTCCTCGATGGATGCCGGCAACATGCTCAAGCCGCTGCTGGCCCGCGGCGAGCTGCGGATGGTCGGCGCCACCACCTTGGATGAGTACCGCGAGAACATCGAGAAGGACCCCGCCCTGGAGCGCCGCTTCCAGCAGGTCTTTGTGGGGGAGCCCTCGGTGGAGGACTCGATCGCGATCCTGCGCGGTCTCAAGGAGAGGTATGAGGCGCACCACAAGGTGGCTATCGCCGACTCTGCGCTGGTCGCCGCCGCCGCCCTGTCCGACCGCTACATCAGCGGCCGGCGCCTGCCCGACAAGGCGATCGACCTCGTCGACGAGTCGGCCTCCCGGCTGCGGATGGAGATCGACTCCAGCCCGGTGGAGATCGACCAGCTGCAGCGTCAGGTCGACCGCCTGTTGATGGAGGAGCTGCACCTGGCCAAGGCCGCCAGCGGCGACTCTGGCGACGAGTCCGCGAAGGTGCGGCTGGCCCGCCTGCGCGCCGAGCTGGCCGACCGGCAGGAGGAGCTGGCTGGTCTCACCGGCCGCTGGGAGGCGGAGAAGTCTGGCCTGAACCAGGTCGGTGAGCTGAAGGCTCGGCTGGACGACCTGCGCACCCAGGCCGACAAGGCTCAGCGCGAGGGCGACTACGAGACCGCCTCCCGGCTGCTCTACGGCGAGATCCCCGACGCCGAGAAGCAGCTGGCCGCCGCCCACGAGCAGGAGCGGGCCGCGAGCGCCGAGGCCACCAGCAGCCCGATGGTCAAGGACGAGGTTGGCCCCGACGACATCGCCGAGGTCATCTCCGCGTGGACCGGCATCCCTGCTGGCCGGTTGCTGGAGGGAGAGACCGACAAGCTGCTGCGGATGGAGGAGGTCATCGGGGAGCGCCTGATCGGCCAGGGGCCGGCGGTCCGCGCGGTCAGCGACGCCGTCCGCCGGGCCCGGGCAGGCATCTCCGACCCCGACCGACCCACCGGTTCCTTCCTCTTCCTGGGCCCGACCGGCGTCGGCAAGACCGAGCTGGCCAAGGCATTGGCCGACTTCCTCTTCGACGACGACCGCGCCATCGTGCGGATCGACATGTCCGAGTACTCCGAGCGGCACGCCGTCGCTCGCCTCATCGGCTCACCGCCCGGGTATGTCGGCTACGAGGAGGGCGGTCAGCTGACCGAGGCGGTGCGCCGCCGGCCCTACTCGGTGGTGCTGCTGGACGAGGTGGAGAAGGCTCACCCCGAGACCTTCGACATCCTGCTGCAGGTGCTCGACGACGGTCGACTCACCGACGGGCAGGGCCGCACGGTCGACTTCCGCAATGTGCTGCTGGTGATGACCTCCAACCTGGGCAGCCAGGTCCTCGTCGACCCGATGGTCACCGAGGAGACCAAGCGGGAACAGGTCATGGCGACGGTGCGCGGGGCGTTCAAGCCGGAGTTTCTCAACCGGTTGGACGAGGTCGTGATCTTCGACCCGCTGAGCCCGGAGCAGCTGGCCACTATCGTCGGCCTGCAGGTCGAGCTGTTGGCGCGCAGGCTCAGCGACCGCAGGATCGGCCTGGAGGTCACCGACGCGGCCCGAGCGTGGCTGGCCGAGCGTGGTTATGACCCCGCCTACGGTGCCCGACCGCTGCGCCGGCTGGTACAGACCGAGATCGGTGACCGGCTCGCCCGGGCCTTGCTCGCCGGCGAGGTCCGCGACGGTCAGCACGTGGTGGTCGACCGCGACGGAGAAGGCGACGGGCTCGTCTTGCGCTGAGCACGTCATCGCGAGGCGCGCCTCGCGGGGAAGGTGTCCCGTGAAAGTGGCCACAGTGGGCCGCTTCCACGGGACATCTTTATGCGCCGCGGCTCGTGCTGCGCGAGGTGAGCGATGCACAAGGGTGGGCCGGAAGACCGAGATTCGTTGCTCGTTCACCGTTCATTCACCTGAGCCGCGTCTACGGGACACATCACCTGCCTACGGTCACTCTCGTCGGCACCGCCGCCAGCACGCCCAGCCCTGCCGGTTGGCCCTGGTGGGCGTGCGACCCCTGACCAAGATCATCGAAAGAGGTTCACCGTGAAGCTTCGCCGCTTTGCTCCGACGCTGGCCATCGCCATGGCCGCGTCGTTGACGCTCGCCGCCTGTGGCGACGACAACCCCACTGCGGAGGAGACCCCCGCCGCCGACACGGCGGACGACGCCGACGCTGACGCCGACACCGATGCTGGCGCCGACACCGATGCTGGCGCCGACACCGACACCGACACCGAGACCCAGGACAGCGGCGCTGAGACGCAGGACGCCGGCGGGACGGACGCAGCCGGTGCCGAGCTGTCCGGCAGCCTGGCCGCGGCCGGGGCCTCTGCCCAGAACGCGGCGATGACCTCGTGGATCTCCGCCTACGGCGAGGTCCAGCCCGACGTCCAGGTGACCTACGACTCGGTGGGCTCCGGCGCCGGTGTGACCTCCCTGGCCCAGGGCGCGGTCGACTTCGCCGGCTCCGACTCCTACCTCGACGAGGAGCGCCGCGAGGCCGTCCAGGACTACTGCGGGGATGAGGGCGCGATCAACCTGCCCGTCTACGTCTCCCCGATCGCGGTGGCCTTCAACCTGGAGGGTGTGGACTCCCTCAACCTGAACGCCGAGACGATCGCCAAGATCTTCAACCAGGAGATCACTGAGTGGAACGACCCGGAGATCGCCGAGCAGAACCCCGACGCGGACCTGCCCGAGGAGCGCATCGTTCCGGTCAACCGCTCGGACGACTCCGGCACCACCGACAACTTCACCAAGTACCTGGCCGCTGCGGCCGGTGACGCCTGGCCGCACGAGCCGGGCCAGACCTGGCCGGTGGCCGGTGGTGAGGCCGGCGCCCAGACCGCCGGTGTGGTCTCCATCCTGTCCAGCACCCCGGGCACCATCGGCTACTCCGACGCCTCGGCCGTCGAGGGCATGACCCTGGTCAACGTGGGGGTGGGCGATGACTATGTCGAGCTCTCCCCCGAGGCCGCCTCACGGGTTGTCGAGGCCTCGCCGCTGGCCGACACCGGTGTCGAGGGCGACCTCGCGGTCGACCTGGACTACGCCACCACCGAGGCTGACGCCTACCCGATCGTGCTGATCTCCTACCACGTGGTCTGCAAGAACTACCAGGACGCCGACAAGGCCAACCTGGTCAAGGACTTCATCTCCTACGTGGCCTCCCCGGAGGGCCAGGACGTCGCGGCCGACGGTGCCGGCTCCGCCCCCATCTCCGACGGTCTGCGCGAGCAAGTGCTGGGCGCCCTGGACACCGTCAACGGCGGTTGATCCCACCCCCCACTGACGCCACGACGGTCGTGGTCCAGCCCCAGGCTGGACGACGACCGTCGTGGCCGTCGGCGAGGGATATCCTCGCCACAGTCCTCCTGGTGAACGAAAGGGTTGCCGATGAGCAACACGACGCAGGACGCGCCTGAGACCCGCCCCGCACCCGCACCGTCGAGCAAGGCCGTCCGCCGTCCTGGCGACCTCGTCTTCTCCGGTCTGTCGATCGGCTCGGCCGCCCTGATCCTGACGATCCTGGCCGGGGTCGCGATCTTCTTGATCATCAACGCCCTTCCGGTCTTCGAGGCCGACCCCGAGGACATCTCGGGTGGCAACGGCTTCTTCAGCTACGTCTGGCCGCTGGCCGCCGGCACCGTGGTGGTCTCGCTCATCGCGATGGTCCTGGCCACGCCCGTCGCCGTCGGCATCGCCCTCTACGTCTCGCACTATGCCCCGAAGCGGCTGGGAGTCACCATCGGCTTCGTCATCGACCTGCTCGCCGCGGTGCCCAGCGTCGTCTACGGCCTGTGGGGCTACATGGTGTTCGCCCCCCAGATGCGTCCCTTCTACGAGTGGCTGTCCGAGAACATGGGGTGGCTGCCCCTCTTCGGCGGCAATCCCTCGACCACCGGGCGCACCCTGCTGACCGCGGGCATCGTGCTGGCGGTGATGATCCTGCCGATCATCACCAGCGTCTCCCGCGAGGTCTTCCTGCAGACGCCGCGGCTGCACGAGGAAGCCGCCCTGGCCCTCGGCGCGACCAAGTGGGAGATGATCCGCACCGCCGTGCTGCCGTTCGGCAAGCCCGGCATCATCGGCGGCACCATGCTGGGGCTGGGCCGCGCCCTCGGTGAGACGATGGCCGTGGCCATGATCCTGTCCGTCGGGCCGTTCACCTGGTCCTTGATCAGCTCCGGCAACCGCACCATCCCCGGCGAGATCGCGCTGAACTTCCCCGAGGCCCAGGGCGGGCTGCGGATGCACGAACTCATCGCCGCCGGTCTGGTCCTGTTCGTCATCACCCTCGCCGTCAACCTCGTCGCCCGGTGGATCGTCCAGCGCTCCGCCGAGTTCTCTGGAGCCAACTGATGAGCACTGATCTGCGGCCGCAGACCCACGAGGAGCTGCCGCCCACCGGGCTGGACCAGGTGTCCGGCGTCGAGGTGGCCCCCGTGCACCCTGCGACCAACGCCCCCGGCCGCATTGTCCTGGTCGTGGCCGCCGTCGTGGCCGTGCTGCTCTGGCAGGTCGTCGGCTTCCACGTCGCGGTGTCCGTCGCCCTCGCCTTCCTGATCTACCTGGTGGCCCTCTACGTCGTCTACCGGAGGGTCTCCGGCCACCGCCAGGCGGTCAACCGGGTGATGACCGGCATGATCACCGGTGCCTTCCTGCTGGCGGTCCTGCCGCTGATCTCCCTGCTGTGGACCGTGACCAGCAACGGTATCGGTCTGGCCACCAGCCCGGACTTCCTGCAGTCCACTATGCGTGGGGTTGACGGTCGGCACGACCGGGCCTTCTTCGAGGAGGGCGCCCCCCTGCTCGGTGGTGTCCACCACGCCATCATGGGGACCCTGATCATCACCGGGATCGCCACCCTCATCTCGGTCCCCATCGGCCTGCTCACCTCGATCTACCTGGTCGAGTACGGCGCGGGCTCCAAGCTGGCCCAGGCCATCCGCTTCATGGTCGACGTGATGACCGGCATCCCTTCCATCGTCGCCGGTCTGTTCGCCTTCGCGCTGTTCTCCCTCTTCCTCGGTCCGGCCGACGCCAAGATCGGCATCGCCGGATCGGTGGCACTGTGCGTGCTGATGATCCCCACGGTCGTGCGCAACAGCGAGGAGATGCTGCGCATCGTGCCCAACGAGCTGCGCGAGGCGGCCCTGGCCCTGGGTGTGCCCAAGTGGCGGGTCATCCTCAAGGTGGTCCTGCCCACCGCGGCCTCCGGCCTGGCCTCGGGCGTCACCCTGTCCATCGCCCGCGTCATCGGTGAGACGGCGCCCCTGCTGGTCACCATCGGGGCCGTGCCCTTCCTTAACTTGAACCCGGTCGACGGTCGGATGAACACCCTGGCCGTCTACGCTTACGACCTGTTCAAGAACCCGCTCTCGCCCGGCTCCTACGCCGAGCCCAGCCTGCAGCGCGCGTGGGCAGCGGCCCTGCTGCTCCTGGTCATCGTCATCCTGCTCAACCTGGCGGCCCGCCTCATCGCCAAGATCTTCGCGCCGAAGACCGGCCGCTGACACCCCCTGGGAGAAACACCTATGTCCAAGCGCATCGACGTCAAGAACCTTGACATCTACTACGGCGAGTTCCACGCCGTCAGGGACGTCAGCATGACCATCGAGCCCAAGGCCGTCACCGCCTTCATCGGCCCGTCCGGCTGCGGCAAGTCAACCTTCATCCGCACCCTGAACCGGATGCACGAGGTGATCCCCGGGGCCCGTGTCGACGGTGTCGTGGAGATGGACGGAAAGAACCTCTACGGCAGGGAAGTGGACCCGGTTGACGTGCGCCGTCGGGTGGGGATGGTCTTCCAGCGGCCCAACCCCTTCCCCACGATGTCCATCAAGGAGAACGTTCTGGCTGGGGTGCGGCTGAACTCCAAGCGTCTGTCCGGGAAGGCCGCCGACGAGCTGGCCGAGAGGTCGCTTCGCGGCGCCAACCTGTGGAACGAGGTCAAGGACCGGCTCGACAAGCCCGGCTCCGGCCTTTCCGGTGGTCAGCAACAGCGGCTGTGCATCGCCCGCGCGATCGCGATCCAGCCCGAGGTGCTCCTCATGGACGAGCCGTGCTCGGCCCTGGACCCGATCTCGACGCTGGCCATCGAGGACCTCATCAACGAGCTCAAGCAGGACTACACGGTCGTCATCGTCACGCACAACATGCAGCAGGCGGCTCGCGTCTCGGACCGGACCGGCTTCTTCAACCTCGAGGCGACCGGCAAGCCGGGGGAGCTGGTCGAGTTCGACAGCACCCAGACGATCTTCAACAACCCGAGCAAGAAGGCGACCGAGGACTACATCTCCGGTCGTTTCGGCTGACCGGCTGCCATAGTGGCGGGTATGACGAGGCGCAGCGCACCGCAGACCCGCCACTTGGTCGCCCTCGCCTTGTTGGCGGCGGCCATGCTCACGGCCTGCAGCGACGGTGAGGACGAGACCGAGACGACCGCTGCGCCGCCCCCGCCCAGCGCGGCCGACCGGCTGACCCAGGCGCACGGCGTGCTGGTCGAGGCCGGGTCGCTGCACCTGGCGATGTCCGGCAGCGACCTGCCGGAGGACCAGAGCACCTACATCATCAGCGCCACCGGTGAGGGCACGATGGACCCGCCGGCCTTCGACGGCACGATCACCGCTCAGATGGCCGGCATCCAGGCGGACGTGCCGACGGTCGCCGTCGACGGGGAGCTCTACGTCAAGCTGCCCTACGTGCCCCGGCACGTGCGCACCGACCCTGAGGACCTGGGGGTGCCGGACCCCGCGACGCTGTTCGACCCGGAGGAAGGGCTGGTGGGTCTGCTGGGGCAGACGCAGGAGCCGGAGTTCGGCGAGCGCCGCAGGGAGGGGGCAGAGGTCGTGCAGGAGGTGGTCGGGACGCTGCCGGGCCAGGTGGTGCGCGACCTGTTGAGCGCCGGAGACGCGGACGCGGACTTCGACGTCAGCTACGGCCTGGTCGAGGAGGACTGGCAGGTCCGCACGGTGGTGATCACCGGGCCGTTCTACCCGCCCGCCACCTCGACCTACTCGTTGATGCTCAGCTCCTACGGGGCACCCGTCACCGTCACCGCTCCCTGACGTGACGGGGGGAGAACTCTCACGCCCCCCGGGGGCCGACGGAGCGACTGTCGGCAGCCCGTCGGGCCCGCCGCCGCGCTCCCGGGGGCTGCTGACCATCGCCGCGCTGGCCGTGGCACTCGCCGCCGCGGACACCTACGTGGTGGTGCTGGCCCTGACCGACATGATGGCCGGGGTCGGGGTGGGCATCGAGTCCCTGCAGCGGGGGACGCCGATCATCTCCGGCTTCCTGCTGGGCTACATCGCCGTGCTGCCGCTCATCGGACGGCTGTCGGATCTGGTCGACCGGCGCCGGATCCTGCTGTGCTGCCTGGTGGTCTTCATCATCGGCTCGGCGGTGACTGCGGTCTCGGTGGACCTATCGGTGATGGTGGCCGGGCGTTTCCTGCAGGGCCTGGGCGGGGGTGGGCTGGTCCCGGCGACCCTGGCGCTCGTCGCTGACCTGTGGCCGCGCGGGCAGCGCGGCCTGCCGCTCGGCGTCGTCGGCGGCGTCCAGGAGCTCGGCTCGGTCCTCGGCCCCCTCCTGGGCGCCCTCGTCCTCATGGTCGGCGACTGGCGGGACATCTTCTGGATCAACGTCGCGCTCGGCGCCGCCTGCCTGCTCGGCGTCTGGCTCCTGCGCCCCCTCCCCACAGAACACGCGACAGGACCCGACAGGACACGCAGACAGGACACGCAGAAGGGCTCGACAGGGCACGCGCAAGAGTCCGACAGGACACGCGAGGGCGCCGGACCCGAGCTGCGTAGGACCGCCGGCCGCTCCCGGGGGGTGACCGGCGCGGCATACCTCGTGGCGGTGCTGGGCGCGGCCCTGTGGACCCTCACCCTGACCGCGCCCGCCGCGCTGACCAGCTCGATCGCGCTGGGCGGCCCGTTCGTGCCGATCGAGGGGTGGGGCACCCGTGTCGGCACGCCGATCGGGCTCGCCGCGATCGCCCTGACCGTGCTGCTCGCGGTGCTCACCGCCCGCCGCTGGCTGCCGCTGCTGCTCGCGGCCGACCTGCTGGGGGCCACGTTCCTGGCGCTCGCGCTGGGCTCGCTTGTCCTGACCTTCTCCACGGCGAACCCGGAGACCGAGGTGCTGGGCCCGATGGGGTGGTGGCTGTTGCCACTCTGTGCGGTGGCGGGGATCGCCTTCCTCGTCCGCCAGCGCACGGCCCGCCGCCCGCTCATCCCGAGCGGGGTAGTGCGCGGCCGCGTCTGGCCGGCCCTCGTCGTCAGCCTGCTCGTCGGGTCCGCGTTGGTGGCGGTCGTCGTCGACGTGCCGCTGCTGTCCCGGCTGACGCAGGGCACTGACGAGACTGACGCGGCGCTGGTCCTGGTCCGCTTCCTCGTCGCCGTCCCCATCGGTGCGGTCCTCGGGGGCTGGCTGCTGCGGCGGCTCGGACCGGCCCTGGTCGCCACCCCCGGCCTGGCGCTCGCGGCCGTCTCGATCCTGGCGATGGCCCAGTGGGAGCGCAGCTCGCTGGACGCCGTCGTGGCGACCACCCTGCCGCTGGTCGGGGCAGGCCTGGGCGTCGGCCTGGCCATCGCCCCGGTCAACGACGCCGCCCTCGCTGACGCCGTCGAGGAGGGGCACGGGGCGGTGAGTTCGCTCGTGGTGGTAGCCAGGATGGTCGGCATGGTGGTGGGCCTGGCCCTGCTGACCTCGCTCGGCCTGCGCCGCTTCCACCTCGAGGTCGGGCAGCTCGTCGACCCGAGCGACAGCGACGCCCTCCTCGACGCCGCCGTGATCCAGGTCCAGACCGTGCTGACGGGAGCCGGGATCGCAGCCGCGGTGGCAGCGGTCGTCGCGCTGGCGCTGGGCCTGCGCCCCGTCGGGTCGACGGCGCAGCAGCCCGAGCAACAGCCGGCAGGGCAGCAGAGCCGGCAGGCCCAGCAGCAAGACCGGTCGGGCGGTGGACGGCCTACCCTGGGAGCATGACCGAGACCCTGCACCTGGTCGGTGAGGCGGAGGCCGACCGGATCCTCACTGAGCACCCGTTCGCCCTGCTCACCGGCATGCTGCTGGACCAGCAGATCCCCATGGAGGTGGCCTTCGACGGGCCGCGCAAGATCTACGAGCGGCTGGGCACGATCGACCCTGCGACGATCGCCGCGACCGACCCGGAGAAGTTCATCGAGATCTGCTCCACGCCCCCTTCCGTGCACCGCTTCCCCAAGTCCATGGGCCAGCGCGTCCACGACCTGGCCACCGCGGTGGTGCAGGACTACGACGGTGACGCTGCGGCCATCTGGACCGAGGGCGACCCGGACGGCAAGGAGGTCCTCAAGCGGCTCAAGGGTCTGCCCGGGTTCGGTGAGCAGAAGGCCAGGATCTTCCTGGCGCTGCTGGGCAAGCAGCGCGGTCTGACGGCGGCGGGCTGGCGGGAGGCGGCGGGCGACTATGGGCGAGACGGCGTGCACATGTCCATCGCGGACGTCACCAGCGCGGAGTCCCTCCAGCAGGTGCGGGCCTACAAGAAGGAGAAGAAGGCCGCCGCCAAGGCAGCTCGGGGGTGAGCCGCCCCGACCCTGGGCTGCCCGCGTCCGGCCGGGCCGGGTCCCCAGACCTGCCCGGCACCTCCGTCTGGGCCACCCCCGGCATGATCGCCCTGGCGGTCGTGGCCTTCACCGGCTTCTCCGGGTATGCCGCGCTCCTGCCCGCTGCCCCGTTGTGGGTCGTCCGCGAGGGGACGTCGGACTCCGCCGGCGCGGGCGCGGTCAACTTCGTGCTCCTCGGCGCCACCGTCGCGACCCAGTTCGCCGTGCCCTGGCTGATCCGGCGACTCGGCTGGGGCCCCGTGCTTGCGGCCGGGATGGTGCTCCTGGGCCTGCCCTCCCTCCTGCACGGACTCACGGCGGACCTGGCCCCGACGCTCGCGCTCTCGGCCGTCCGAGGTGTGGGCTTCGGGATCCTCACCGTCGCGGCCAGCGCCGCCGCCGTCCTCCTTGTCGAGCCGCGTCGGCGGGGTGCCGCGGTCGGTGCCTACTCTCTGGCCCTGTCGGTGCCCAACGTCCTGCTCATGCCCAGCGGAGGATGGATCGGGGACACCTGGGGCTTCTGGCCGGTCTTCCTCCTCGGGGCCGTCCCCCTGCTGGGCATCCCCGCCTGCTTCGCCCTGTCCCGCCACCTGCCCGAGCGCTCCACCCAAGCCCCTGACCTCCCGTCGGGCACGCCCGCCGGGCGAACCACATACCTCCGGCTGATCCCGCCCAGCCTCATCCTGCTGACGGTCACCCTCGCCGGGGGCGGCATCATCACCTTCGCACCGCAGTTGGTGGCGGTGCCCTGGCTCTCGGCGGTCGGGCTGTTCGCCTTCGGACTGGCCGCCACCCTGACCCGGTGGCGGATCGGGGCCTTCTCCGACCGGGTCGGCGTGGACCGGCTGCTCTGGCCCTTCGTCATCCTCATCGTTCTCGGTCTGTCCGCGCTCGCCTGGGTGGTCCGCACCCCTGTCGGCACCGCGCAGGTGGCGGCCTGGGTCGCCACCTGCGCGGTCGTGGGCATCAGCTACGGCGCACTGCAGAGCCTCACCATGCTGCAGGCCTTCGCCGCCGCCGGTCCCCGCCGCGTCGGTGCTGCGAGCGCGGTCTGGAACGCCGGTTTCGATGCCGGGACCGGCACCGGCGCGCTGCTCGTCGGGGCAGTTGCCCTCGGGGCCGGCTTCGGCCCGGCGATGGCGCTCACCGCCGCGCTCTGCCTGCTCACGCTGCCGTGGGCGATCCGCTCGGCGCTCAGAGCGCGCTGAGGCCACCCACCCGGCCCCGTCTCCCGGGCAGCGGGGGGCTCAGCCCGCGTCCGCCACCTCGACGACCACCGGTGCGTGGTCCGAGGCGCCCTTGCCCTTGCGCTCATCCCGGTCGACGAACGCCCCCTCCGCCCGGGTCCGCAGCGTCGGGCTGCCCAGGACGAAGTCGATCCGCATCCCACGCCGCTTGGGGAAGGCGAGCTGGGTGTAGTCCCAGTAGGTGTAGACCCCCGGCCCTTCGGTGTACGGCCGGGCCAGATCGGCATACCCCGCGTCCACCACCCCCTGGAAGGCGGCCCGCTCGCCCGGGCTGGTGTGCGTGCGCCCCTCATAGAACGCCACCGACCAGACGTCCTCGTCCCGCGGCGCGATGTTCCAGTCACCCATGAGCGCGATCTGCGCCTGAGGGTCCTCGGTCAGCCAGGCCGTGCCGGCCTCCCGCAGCGCGGCGAGCCAGTCCAGCTTGTAGGCCAGGTGCGGGTCGCCCAGGGAGCGACCGTTGGGCACGTACAGGCTCCACAGGCGCACGCCTCCGCAGGACGCGCCGATCGCGCGCGCCTCGGCCTGGGCCGGGTCGCCCCAGCCCGGCTGCCCGGGGAAGCCGACCTCGACATCCTCGATCCCCACCCGGCTCACCAGCGCGACCCCGTTCCACTGCGAGTGACCGACGTGCGCCACCTCGTAGCCGGCTGCCTCGAAGGGCAGCAGTGGGAACTGGTCGTCCTTGCACTTGGTCTCCTGCAGCGCCAGCACGTCGATCTCGTGGCGCTCCAGCAGGGCGACGACGCGGTCGACGCGGGTGCGGATGGAGTTGCAGTTAAAGGTGGCGATGCGCACCCGACCAGCCTACGGGCGGGTGATCTGCGCCAACGTCCGGCGGTATGCGGCCCGCACCGGTCTCGCAGCCCAGCCGGCCAGCGTGTCGGGCACCCCTACGGCCCCGAAGGTCTGGATCCAGCACAGGTGGGTGTCGGCGCCCTCGGCGCGCAGGTCCACCTCGATGCGCCCGGACAGCACGCGCCCCACCTTGTCGAGGACTGCGTGCCGGGGTGGGTCCCAGCTGCGGACCAGCATGTGGTCGTCGATCCGGAACGGACCGAGCGCGGTGCGGGCGGTGAACCGGGCGCCCTGCCGCAAGCCGGGCGATGATCCGGCCCCGACGGTGGTGAGCGGGACGGCCGCGGTATGCCGGTCTAGGTCCCACAACCGGTCCCACACCTGGGCGGGCGGACCGGCGACCAGCAGCTCGATCTGGAAGGCGGGGCGCGGCATACCCATGAGGCTAGAGGGTGTCGGGCAGCGCGCCTACGATGACGGGCATGAGCAGCCAGCCCCTCGGAGCGCACGTCGACCAGACCGACCCCGTCGCGGAGGCCCAGCAGCGCGGCATCTCGATGGTCCAGTTCTTCCTCGGCGACCCGCAGAGCTACAAGGGGCCACAGGTGCGCTATGCAGGGGGCGCTCAGGCTCTTCGGGGGGCTGCCGAGGAGGCCGGGGTCGACCTCTACGTGCACGCCCCCTACCTGATCAACGTCGCGACGTTGAACAACCGGATCCGGATCCCCTCCCGCAAGCTGCTGCAGCAGCACCTGAATGCGGCGGCCGAGATCGGCGCCAGGGGCCTCATCGTGCACGGCGGGCACGTGGGGGAGGACGATGACCCCGAGAAGGGCTTCGACAACTGGCGCAAGGCGATCGAGGCGACCGACCTGAAGGTCCCCCTCCTGCTGGAGAACACTGCCGGCGGCGAGAACGCCATGGCCCGCCACCTGGACCGGATCGCGCGCACCTGGGAGGCGATTCAGGCCGCCGAGGGCGCCGAGATGGTCGGCTTCTGCCTGGACACGTGCCACGCCTGGGCCGGCGGCATCGAGCTGGGCGACGCGGTCGAGCAGATCCGGGCCATCACCGGCCGGATCGACCTCGTCCACGCCAACGACTCTCGCGACGCCGCGGGCTCCGGGGCGGACCGGCATACCGGGCTCGGTTCGGGCCAGATCCCGGAGGACGAGCTCGCCGACGTGATTCGCAGCGCCGCCGCCCCGGTCATGCTCGAGACCCCGGGCCAGGATCTGCACGCCGCTGACCTCAGGTGGCTGAGCGAGCGCCTCTGAGCCCACCTATGGTGGCTGACATGGGCATAGCGTTAGTGACGGGAGCCTCCTCCGGACTCGGCAAGGAGTTCGCCGACCAGCTCGCCGCCCGCGGCCATGACCTGGTGCTGGTCGCCCGCGGCCGGCAGGTGCTGGAGGCGCTGGCTGCGGACCTGAACGCCCGCCGTGGTGTGCGGGTGGAGGTGCTGCCCGCCGACCTGACCAACCGGTCACAGCTGCAGGAGGTCGCGGACCGGCTGGCGGACCCGGACCGCCCGGTCGACCTGCTGGTCAACAACGCCGGGTTCGGCTCGCGCCAGGGCTTCGTCCGCAACAGCCTGGACGAGGAAGAACGGGCCGTCGACCTGATGATCAAGGCGGTCATGGTGCTGGCCCATGCGGCCGGGGGCGCGATGCGCGGCCGGGGACGGGGCGCCATCCTCAACGTCTCGTCGGTGGCCGGGTTCGTCGTCATGGGTCACTACTCGGCGATCAAGTCCTACGTCACGGTGTTCTCCGAGGCGTTGGCGACCGAGCTGGGGCCCGACGGAGTCACCGTGACGGCGGTCTGTCCCGGCTTCACGCACACGGAGTTCCACGACCGGGCCGAGATGGACATGTCACGGCTGCCGGAGGCGCTGTGGCTCAAGGCCCCGGACGTGGTCCGGCAGGCCCTGGACGACGTGGCCAGGGGCAAGGTCGTCTCGGTCCCGTCGGCGACCTACAAGGGCGTCGTCGGCCTGCTGCGGGTGATGCCGAGGGCGATCATCCGCCGCGTCGCCGGCGAGCTGGCTGAGCGGCGGCGCCGCGGCAAACGCTCGTGAGGCTGTGTCGCAGCGGCGAAGTAGGGTGCCAGCCATGACGTCCGCCCGTGACCGCCTGCAGCAGCTCATCCGGGACCTCGCCGTGGTGCACGGCAAGGTGACCCTGTCCTCCGGCCGGGAAGCCGACTACTACGTCGACCTGCGGCGGATCACGCTGCACGGTGAGGCCGCACCCCTGGTCGGTGAGGTGATGCTCGACCTGGTGGACGACCTGGACATCGACGCGGTCGGCGGACTGACGATGGGGGCCGATCCGGTCGCCACCGCCATGCTGCACGCGGCGGCGCGCCAGGGCAGGGCGGTGGACGCCTTCGTCGTGCGCAAGGCGGAGAAGACCCACGGCCTGCAGCAGCGGGTGGAAGGGCCGTCCGTGGCCGGACGCCGTGTGCTCGTGGTCGAGGACACCTCCACCACAGGCGGGTCGCCGCTCGCCGCCGTCGAGGCGATGCGTGAGAACGGTGCCGAGGTCGTCGCGGTGGCGGTCATCGTCGACCGGGCCAGCGGCGCGGAGGAAGCGCTCCGGGCACAGGGCCTGGACTACCGGGCGGCCTACGGGCTGACCGACATCGGGCTCACCTGAACCGACCGACATCGGCTGGCCAGTCCCTGTCCGCAAGCCAGACGCAGCGAACGGGGCCCGAGGTGGTCGGGCCCTGCTCGTGGGTTCAGGGTGGTGTCAGCGGCGGCGGCGGTCCCAGTGCGCGAAACCGGCGCTGCGCGCCGACTCCTCACTGTCGAACCACACCTCGGCCCGCATCGCGTCGTAGCTCGGTGAGTCTGCGGTGTGGAACAGCATCGAGCCGGTGTTGCCCTTGATCTCCCAGCCCTCGGGCCCGGAGCCGTCCTCGGCCGGCTCGACCGACCCGACGCCATAGACGGACTCGGCGAAGACGTGGCCGCCGACGGCAGCATCCCGCTGCCCGCCGGTCGTCGGCTCGTCGGTCGTCGGCTCGTCGGTGACCGACTGGGTGGTGACTGACTGGGTGGTGACCGACTCGGTGGCGGCCGGCTCAGCGGCGACCGGCGGCTCGGCGTGACCGTCCCTGTGGTCGCGATCGGCCGCATCGCGGGAGTCGAGCACCTCGTCGGCGGTCAACGGCTCGTCCTGCACCCCGCCCGCTGGATGCTCGGCCTGCTCCGCGAGGTGCGTGTGCTCATGCTGACTCTGCTGCTGGGGCGGCTCGGAGGCTGCGGGCGGTGCCTGGTAGGCCTGCTCGTCGGCCGGTGCGGCGACATAACCCTGGCTCGCGGGCTCGGCGTGGTAGCCGTCGTGTGCCGGGGCGCCGAGTCGACCCTCGTCCCCCGGCCGGTCAGCGGCCGTCGCCCCGTCGTGCCGCGCCTCGTCGTGCCGCGCCTCGTCGTGCCGCGCCTCGTCGTGCGACGCTTCGTCCTCGGCGATCCGGTGGCCGTCGGTGCGGGGATCCTGGAACATCGGGTCCGGCTCGACCTCATCCCGAGACTCGCGGTCGACGCCGAGGAAGTCGTCGGCCGGCCGGCGGGCCTCCGTGGTGTCGTCGGCGACGTGCCGGGTGGGGCTCGGGTCATCCCCTGCGTCGACGCCAGTCCGGTCCGCGACGTCGGCGCGGTGTACCGGGGTGGCGCCTCCGGTGGCGGCCGGCGAATCATAGCTGGTCTGGTCGAACGGGGCGTCGTCGCGCGCGGGGCCGGCGCCCGTGGCGACCGCCTGGGCCTCCTCCGGAGCGGTGCGCCCGTCGAGGTCGCCACGGCGGTCGGTGTCCCGGTCCACGGCCGGCGCATCCTTCCCATCCAGGGAGTCCTCGCCGCCCGGCCGACGCAAAAGCATGAAGATTGCGGCGCCGATGAGCAGCACCAAGAGCGCAACAATGATCCACGTTGTCGTCGAGTTGTCCATCGTCCTACCTCCGTTTGGCGACCGTCACCGGCCGCGATGTCGGGACAAGCATCACTTGCGCCGTGATCATTACCGTAGTGCGATTCGGTGCTGGCGGCCACGGCTACGGGCTGCCGACCTGCGCAGCAGTGACAGAATTGGGGGGTGAGTGATGCCCCAGAGTTGACCGGAGTCGCTGCCTGCGCCGTGTTGCTGCAGTGGCTGGTGGTCTGCGGTGCGATCGTCTTCGTCGTCCGCATGGTGGGACACTCCCGCGAGCCCTGGGACGCACCCGAGGCGAGGCGATGACGGCGGGTCCGCCGGTCGGGGTGGGCCCCTGGGAGGGGGCCTGGCCGGCCGACGCGCACGGTGAGCTCCCGGCATACCTCGACCCTGAGCTGCTGCGGGACGGTGACACCCGCAACGTTCTCGACCGCTACCGCTACTGGCGCCACGAGGCGATCGTCGCCGACCTGGACCAGCGCCGCCACGGCTTCCATCTGGCGGTGGAGAACTGGGAGCATGACTTCAACATCGGCTCGGTCATCCGCACGGCCAACGCCTTCAATGCCGCCGCCTTTCACATCGTGGGTCGCCGTCGCTGGAACCGTCGCGGCGCGATGGTCACCGACCGCTACCAGCACGAGCACCACCACCCCGACATCGCCCACCTGGGGGCGTGGGCGGGCGAGCGCGGGCTGCCAATCCTCGCCGTCGACAACGTCGCCGGCTCGGTCCCGCTGGAGGGCTATGCGGTGCCCCGCCGGTGCATCCTGCTCTTCGGCCAGGAGGGGCCTGGGGTGAGCAGGGAGGCGCTGGCCGCGAGCGAGGTGGTGCTCGCCATCACGCAGTACGGCTCGACGCGGTCGATCAACGCTGGCGCGGCGGCCGCCGTCGTGATGTACCACTGGGCCCTGCAGCATGCCGACCCGGGACCCGGCCAGGGGTAGGGCACCAGGGCCCGTTGTGGAAGAGTGGGAGGCGTATCGACCCCCGCCGCTCGAGGAGGATCCCATGCCTATCGCCACCCCTGAGGTCTACGCCGACATGCTCGACCGGGCGCAGAAGGGCAACTTTGCCTACCCGGCCATCAACGTCACCAGCAGCCAGACGCTCAACGCGGTCCTGAAGGGCTTCGCCGACGCCGGCTCCGACGGCATCATCCAGGTGAGCACCGGCGGTGCGGAGTACTTCTCCGGCCAGGGGGTGAAGAGCATGGTGACCGGTTCCCTGGCGTTCGCGGCGTTCGCCGAGGAGGTCGCCAAGGCCTACGACGTCAACATCGCCCTGCACACCGACCACTGCCCCCAGGACAAGCTGGACGGCTTCGTCCGCCCGTTGCTGGACGCCTCGATCGAACGGGTGAAGCAGGGCGGGCTGCCCTACTTCCAGTCCCACATGTGGGACGGTTCGGCGGTGCCGCTGGAGGAGAACCTGCAGATCGCGGAGGAGCTGCTGGAGCTGTGCCAGCAGGCCAATATCATCCTCGAGGTCGAGATCGGTGTCGTCGGCGGTGAGGAGGACGGCGTCGCTCACGAGATCAACGACAAGCTCTACACCACCCCCGAGGACGCCATCGCCACGGTGAAGGCGCTCGGCCACGGCGAGAAGGGCCGTTACCTGACCGCGCTGACCTTCGGCAACGTCCACGGCGTCTACAAGCCGGGCAACGTCAAGTTGCGCCCGGAGATCCTGCAGACCGCTCAGGAGGCGGCCAGCAAGGAGCTCGGGCTGCCCGACGACTCCCGCCCCTTCGATCTGGTCTTCCACGGCGGCTCGGGCTCCTCGGCCCAGGAGATCTCGGACGCGGTGGACTACGGCGTGGTGAAGATGAACATCGACACCGACACCCAGTACGCCTTCACCCGGCCGGTCGCCGGGTACATGTTCGAGAACTACGACGGTGTGCTGAAGGTCGACGGGGAGGTCGGCAACAAGAAGATGTACGACCCCCGCTCGTGGGGCAAGGCCGCTGAGAACGCCATGTCGGCGCGGGTCGTGGAGGCCTGCGAGGCGCTGCGCTCCGCCGGGACCAGCCGGTGACCGCCACACCGGGTTCTGACCTGCTGGGCATCCCGCCCACCGAGCTCCCGC
Source organism: Ornithinimicrobium pratense (assembly GCF_008843165.1). Lineage (NCBI taxonomy): Bacteria > Bacillati > Actinomycetota > Actinomycetes > Micrococcales > Ornithinimicrobiaceae > Ornithinimicrobium > Ornithinimicrobium pratense. The sequence goes on from NZ_CP044427.1 coordinate 299,273, forward strand.
CGGACCCCGCCGCGCGGGCACTGGAGGAGGGCGACCCGCGCACGGTCGCCGCGGCATACCCCAGCTCCTGCCTGGCCTGGGCGATGCTCGCCGAGGACGCCCTGCACGAGGGTGACGACGTGGCCGCCTATGCCTACGCCCGCACCGGATACCACCGGGGGCTGGACCTGCTGCGTCGTTCCGGGTGGCGCGGGCAGGGACCGGTGCCGTGGGAGCACGAGCCCAACCAGGGCTTCCTGCGTGCCCTGGCCGCCTTGGCCAAGGCGGCCGGACAGATCGGTGAGGCCGAGGAAGCAGTGCGGTGCACGGAGTTTCTCCGGGCCTCATCCGCGGCGGGGGCCCGCGAGCTGGGGCTGTAGGTCTCGGGGCGACCCCGGCGCAACCGCTGGGCCCCGAGATCCTCGACGCTGAGGTCCCCGGGGATCCCGCGCGCTGGCCGGCGGCCAGATGCACTCTGGCCGCCGTCGGCGCCCCGTGCCCGAAGGACGTGCGCGTCCCCTGACGTCTCGCCTTCGGTGCGGATGTCTATGTAACCATGTCTTTCCTCGCGAAGTTGTCACCGTCGTGCCAGTGGCCCTAACCTGCCATAGGTGAATGCTCAAGCACGCCCATCCGGCCTGACCGATCAGGCCGAGCAGCTTTACCGCCACGTCCTGCGCTCCGAGCCCAGTGAGCTGGCGGTCCACGCTGACCAGCTGGGCTGGACGCTGCGCGCCTGCGAACGCGCAGTGAAAAGCTTGGAGAAGAAGGCGCTGGTGCGGCGCACGCCAGATGGGCTGGTCCGGGCCGAGGACCCCCGCGCCAGCGTCGGTCGGCTGCTGGCGGCGGAGGAGGCGCTGCTGGATGAACGACGCCAGGAGCTGCTGGCGCTGCGGGAGTCCCTGGAGAGTTTCGAGTTTGACTACCGCCGCGGTCTGCAGCTGTCCGGGCCCCGGCTCCCGCCGTGGGAGCAGGTGGGTGCCTCCGAGGCGCCGCCGGTGGTCGAGCAGCTCTACCGTACCTCCGAGGGGCCGGTCGTGCAGGTCGTCGTCCAGGTGGGTTCCGGGCCGGGGCAGGCCGAACGGATCCAGCGGCATTGGGACGACGTGGCGGCGTCCGGACGCGCGCTGCGCACCATCTTCCCGATGTCGGTGCTGGTGCAGCCTGAGTGGCAGGCCTTCGCGGCACGGCGGGCGGCGGCGGGCGAGCAGCAGCGTTACCTGGCTGACGATGCGCTGCGGGTCGAGTTCGGCGTTTTCGGCCGGGCCGGGGTGCTCATCGCCGAGGGGCAGGCGCCCGAGGCGGACTTCCTCGTGCTCCGGCCCCCCGTCGTGGTGTCCGCCTTCCTAGACCTCTTCGAGGAACTGTGGCGCCGGGCCGAGCCCTTGCTGACCAAGGATGCTTCGCAGGAGGACGTGAAGGTCCTGGAGCTGCTCTCGATGGGGTTCAAGGACGAGGCGATCGCCCGGCAGATGGGCCTGGGGCTGCGGACCGTCCGCCGCCGCGTCGCGCACCTCATGGACGAGCATGGCGTGGAGACCCGCTTCCAGCTGGGCCTGGCCGTTGCCAGGCGTGGCCTGGTCGGTTGAGCCTGGCGGATAGAGTGAGGAGTCAGTCCGGACTCAAAGTGAAAGGCACGGACATGCCAGCGATCGTCCTGGTCGGCGCCCAGTGGGGTGACGAGGGCAAGGGCAAGGCGACCGATCTGCTCGGCTCCGCGCTCGACTACGTAGTGAAGTTCAACGGCGGCAACAACGCCGGCCACACGGTCGTCATCGGCGACCAGACCTACGCCCTGCACCTGCTGCCCTCCGGCATCCTGTCGCCGAACGTCGTCCCCGTCATCGCCAACGGCGTGGTAGTCGACCTGGCGGTGCTCATCGAGGAGCTGGATGGTCTGGAGGCGCGTGGGGTGGACACGTCCCGGTTGCGGATCAGCGCGAACGCGCACGTCATCCCGCCCTACAACCGGGTGCTGGACAGGGTGACCGAGCGGTTCCTCGGCAACCGGCGGATCGGGACGACCGGCCGCGGCATCGGCCCCACCTACGCCGACAAGATGAACCGGGTCGGCATCCGTGTCCAGGATCTTTATGACGAGTCCATCCTGCGGCAGAAGGTGGAGGCGGCGTTGGGCACCAAGAACCAGCTGCTGCTGAAGATCTACAACCGGCGCGCCATCGCGGTCGAGGAGGTCATGGACGACCTGCTGGAGCACGCCGAGCGGATCGCCCCCATGGTCGGCGACACGGTGCTGGAGCTCAACCAGGCCCTCGACGACGGCGCCACTGTGCTCTTCGAGGGCGGTCAAGCCACCCTGCTGGACGTCGACCACGGCACCTACCCGTTCGTGACCTCATCCAACGCCACGTCGGGCGGCGCCTGCACGGGTGCCGGGGTGGCGCCCACCCGGATCGACCGGGTCATTGGTGTCTTCAAGGCCTACACCACACGGGTCGGCGAGGGGCCCTTCCCCACCGAGCTGGAGGATGAGTATGGCGAGCGCCTGCGCGACGTGGGGGCGGAGTACGGCACCACCACCGGACGCCCCCGCAGGTGCGGCTGGGCGGACGTCGTCATCGGCCGCTACGCCCAGCGGGTCAACGGGATCACCGACTTCGTGCTCACCAAGCTGGACGTGCTGACCGGCCTGGAGAAGATCCCGGTCTGCGTGGGCTACGACGTGCAGGGCCGGCGGTTCGACGAGATGCCGATCAACCAGTCCGACTTCCACCACGCCACGCCCATCTACGAGGACCTGGAGGGCTGGAGCGAGGACATCACCAGGGCCCGCACCTTTGAGGACCTCCCTGCCGCCGCCCAGCGCTATGTCGAGCGGCTGGAGGAGTTGATGGGCGCGCGCATCTCGGTAGTGGGCGTCGGCCCAGGTCGCGACGAGGTCATCGTCCGGCACGACATGTTGGAGGGTGCCACGGCCTGAGCCGGGTGGTCCGGGTCGGCGCCCTGCGGACGTCCCGCCTACGACGCGCTGCCAGCGCCGAAGACGAACCGGGTGCAGTCGGTCGGGAAGTCGAACCAGGCGAGCACGCGGCGGGGGGCGATGACCCGCAGCCCCCCGCCGTCCGGGCCGGACCAGGAGTCCGCTGTCGGGGAGTAGCCCGACGCCGCATACTTGTCGAACGCCTCCGCCAGCCGCGCGCCCAGGTCGTCGGGCTCGGCGCGGGCCGCGTGCGACTCCCCCTCCACGATGACTACCTCGGTCCCGCTCTCCAGGGTCAGCGTCACGGACGGGTTGGCCTCGACGTTGCGGGTATGCCGGGTGGTCGGGGCCCCGTCGTACCAGAACCGCCCGTCCAACCAGACGCCCCAGCGGGGCACCGCGTGCGGCCGGCCGTCGGGCCGTACGCTGCTGAGCCAGTAGTGCTGCGCCTGGCGCAGCCGCGGCTCGACCTGGTCCCAGCGCAGCAGCCCGTCGCTGGTCGCCGGGACGCCGTAGCCGTTGGGAAAGGTGGGTCGGTCGGGGATCGGTGTGCTCTCCATGAAGCGACGGTAGACCCGTTCCCGCACCCGTGTGGGGCAGTCGTGCCTAGGGTCGCGTCCCCGCCGGCGAGGGCCCGATCGTGCCGAAGGACGACGACGTCGGCGCGCCGGCGGGGGTGACCGGAGGGCCGCCAGCTCACCGGCGCCCTGACCGCCGCGGCCGGGTCGGTGGCATCATCAGCAGGGTGAGTCCTCGCAGTGCGGCCGACCAGCGGTTGCGCGACCTGGCGCTGCTGCGCCAGGTCCGCGACCGGATCGACCGTGACCATGCCCAGCCGCTGGACGTTCCGGGCCTCGCCCGCGAGGTGGGGATGTCCGCAGGGCACCTGTCCCGGCAGTTCAAGGAGGCCTACGGCGAGTCGCCCTACTCCTACCTGATGACCCGCAGGATCGAACGGGCGATGACCCTGCTGCGTCGGGGCGAGCTGAGCGTCACCGAGGTCTGCTTCGCGGTCGGCTTCTCCTCGCTCGGGACCTTCAGCACCCATTTCTCCGAGCTGGTCGGTGTGCCGCCCAGTGTCTACCGACGCGAGGCGGAGCGGCTCTCCATACCGCCCTGCGTGGTCAAGCGGGTCACCAGACCGATCAGAAATCGAGAAGCGAGGCTGCCGACCACGTCCCTAGGTTGAGCGGTATGGACATCACTATCGCCTCCAGCTTCCTGCCCGCCGACGACCCCGAGGCCTCGCTCGCCTTCTACCGTGACGCCCTCGGTTTCGAGGTGCGGGCCGACGTCGGGTCCGGCCAGATGCGCTGGATCACGCTCGGCCCACCCTCCCAACCGGGCACCGCCATCGTGCTGCACCCCCCGAACGCCGACCCCGGCATCACCGAGGAGGAGCAGGGCGTCATCGCCCGGATGATGGCCAAGGGCACCTACGCCGGCATCAACCTGGCCACGGCCGACCTGGACGCGGCCTTCGAGCGGGTCCAGGCCAGCGGCGCCGACATCATGCAGGAGCCGATGGACCAGGACTGGGGGGCCAGGGACTTCGCCGTGCGCGACCCCGCCGGCAACTCGGTCCGGATCCAGCAGGCCTGACTACGGCACGAGGAGGAGGGACCACGATGGCGCAGGAGGAGACGCTGTCCGCAGCCGAGAAGAAGGCGGTCCGGGAACGCGCGCGCGAGTTGAAGGCCAGCCAGAAGAAGGAGAAGCTCGAGCAGGCCCTGTTCGCCGCGATCGAGGAGATGCCGGAGACGGAGCAGAAGATCGCCCGGAAGGTGCACGAGATCGTCACCAGGGTGGCGCCCCAGCTGACGGCCAAGACCTGGTACGGCATGCCGGCCTACGCCAACGAGAACGGCAAGGTCGTCGTCTACTTCCAGGGGGCCTCGAAGTTCGAGGCCCGGTACTCCACCATCGGCTTCGACGAGGCCGCCCAGCTCGACGAGGGATCGATGTGGCCCACGTCCTGGGCGTTGACGAAGCTGACGGCCGCGGACGCCAAGAGGGTCGCAGGGCTGGTCCGCAGGGCCACCGGGGAAGAGTGACCACGCCCTGACGCGAGCCACCGGTCGGGGCTACCGTGGACCGGTATGGGTCAACCACGCCTTCGCCCCAAGCTCTGCGTCGAGAACGCCGACGCCGCCCTCGCCTTCTACCGGGGCGTGCTCCAAGCCCGACTGGCCGCCCGGTACACCGTGGGCCAGTCGGTGGTCTTCGCCCAGCTGGAGCTCCCAGCGGTGACGTACTCCAGGTCAAGGACGCGGACCAGCACGATCCGGCCCCGCCGAGGGGCGGTGGCGGGGTGCTCCTGGACATCGAGTGCGAGGACCCGGACGCCGTGGCGGAAGCAGCGGTGTCACGGGGCGCACGGATGGTCTTCGAGGTGACCGACCAACCGTACGGCGCCCGGCAGGGCCGCTTCCTGGATCCGTTCGGCCACCAGTGGATCGTGGGCTCCCCGCTGACCCTGGATCCCGAGGAGGTGCAGGCGGTCATGGACCGCTGGACCGAATAGGGAGTCGAGCGGCCGGGTGCTCAGTCGCCCTCAGTGTGCTTGGCCCGCGAGACGATCTTGGGGTCCGGCGCGTAAACCACGGTGTCGTCGCGGCCCTCGTAGTCGAACTGGTGCAGGAAGGCACGCATCGCGTTGACCCGGGCGCGCTTCTTGTCGTTGGACTTCACCACGGTCCAGGGGGCGAACTTCTTGTCCGTCTGGTCAAAGGTCGCCTGCTTGGCCGCGCCGTAGTCCTCCCAGCGGTCCAAGCTCTCCAGGTCCATCGGGGACAACTTCCACTGCCGCACCGGATCGATCTGCCGCAGGGCGAACCGGGTCCGCTGCTCGTCCTGGGTCACTGAGAACCAGAACTTGGTCACCGTGATCCCGCTCTCGACCAGCATCTGCTCGAACCGGGGCGCCTGCTTCATGAAGCACTGGTACTCCTCGTCGGTGGAGAAGCCCATGACCCGCTCGACACCGGAGCGGTTGTACCAGCTGCGGTCGAACATCACCATCTCCCCGGCGGTGGGCAGGTGGTTCACGTAGCGCTGGAAGTACCACTGCCCCTGCTCGGTCGAGGACGGCTTGTTCAGGGCCACTACGCGCGCAGCCCGTGGGTTGAGGTGCTCGGTGAAACGCTTGATCGTGCCACCCTTACCGGCGGCGTCCCGGCCCTCGAAGACGATGACGTGCTTGGCGCCCACGTCCTGGCTCCAGTACTGCAGCTTCAGCAGCTCGACCTGCAGGTCGTACTTCTGCTGCTCGTAGACCACCTCGTCCATCAGTTCGTCGTAGGGATAGCCCTGACGCCAGGTCTCCACGGCGCTGCCGTCCGGGGCGATCAGGGTGGGGTCCTCCTCGGTGGCACCACGTACGGTGTACCCCTCCACCCGCAGCTTGTCGATGTACTCACGCAGGTTCATCCGTTGGGCCATGGCTCCATCTTGCCCGCCCAGCCTCGGGGGGCGCAGGCGGGCCTGGCACGAGACGGTGCGTGCGGAGCCGTCAGTCGACCCAGACCCGGGCGTTGCGGAACATCCGCAGCCAGGGGCTCTCGGCCGCGACAGACCCGCTGGTCCAGGACATCTGGGCGTTGCGGGTGACCCGCTCCGCGTGCGGCATCACGGCGGTGAACCGCCCGTCTGCGGTGGTCACGGCGGTCAGCCCACCGGGCGAGCCGTTCGGGTTGGCCGGGTAGGCCGTGGTGGGGCGTCCCCCGTGGTCCACGTAGCGCATCGCCGCCAGCACCGCAGAGGGGTCACCCTGGGCCGAGAAGTCGGCCCGTCCCTCACCGTGCGCGACCGCGATCGGGATCTGCGAGCCAGCCATGCCGGAGAAGAAGATCGAGGGGGAGTCCAGCACCTCCACCTGGGACAGGCGCGCCTCATACTGCTCGCTGCGGTTGCGGACGAAGCGGGGCCAGGCCTGCGCACCGGGGATCAGGCCGGCCAGCGCGGCGAACATCTGGCAGCCGTTGCAGATGCCCAGGGCGAAGGTGTCGGGCCGGGCGAAGAAGCCGGCGACGGACTCGGTGAGCCGCGAGTTGAAGAGAACCGAGCGGGCCCAACCCTCCCCGGCGCCCAGGGTGTCGCCGTAGGAGAAGCCGCCGCAGGCCACCAGGCCCTTCAGGGACGGGTCAGCTAGGTCGAACCGGCCGGCCTGCAGGTCGGTCATGTGCACGTCATAGGTCTCAAAACCGGCCCGGTCGAAGGCATAGGCGGTCTCCACGTGCGAGTTGACCCCCTGCTCGCGCAGGATCGCGACCTTGGGCCTGACCCCGAGGTTGAGGTAGGGCGCGGCGACGTCCTCGGCGGGGTCGAAGGTGGTCTGCACCCGCAGCCCTGGGTCGTCGTCGGAGCCGAAGGCCGCATGCTCCTCGTCGGCACACTCAGGGTTGTCGCGCAGGGCGGCGATCCGCCAGGACACCTCGTCCCACGCCTGGGCCAACCTCCGGAGCGGCTCATCGAGGGTGACGGTGCCGGCCCGCAGCCGGACCCGACGCTCGGAGGTCGATCGGCCGAGGTGGTGCATGAACGGGGTCAGCCCGTGCGCCTCGAGGACCTCGCCGGCCTCCCGCAACCGGTCCGTCGGCACCTCCAGGATGACGCCGAGCTCCTCGGTGAAGAGCGCCGCCAGACCTTCGTCGTGCAGGTCGACGCTCGCCGGGTCCGGCTCGCCGGAGGTGGGGACCGTCACGTCGAGGCCGACAGCGCCGGCGAAGGCCATCTCGCACAACGTGGCCCACAGGCCACCGTCGGAGCGGTCGTGGTAGGCGGTGACCAGCGTCTTCTCCCGCAGCTCGGTGAGCGCGGATGCGAGCCGGGTCAGCCGCTGCGGGTCGTCCAGGTCAGGGACCGGCCCGCCGAAGTCGCCGAGCACCTGGGACAGCATCGAGCCGCCGAGCCGGTTGCGCCCGGCCCCGAGGTCCACGAGTAACAGCTCGGAACCGGCGTGCAGCTGAGGGGTCCACGTGCCGCGCACGTCGGGCAGCGCGGCGAAGGCGGAGACCACCAGCGAGACGGGGGAGACGACCTGCTGCCGCTCGCCGTCTTCGCCGGTCCAGGTGGTCTGCATCGACAGTGAGTCCTTGCCGACCGGCACCGAGATACCCAGGGCGGGGCACAGCTCCATCGCGACCGCGTGCACGGTGTCGTAGAGGGCGGCGTCCTCGCCGGGCTGGCCGCAGGCGGCCATCCAGTTGCAGGACAGCTTGACCCGTGAGAGCTCCGGCACCGGCGCGGCGAGCAGGTTGGTCAGCGCCTCGCCCACCGCCATCCGGCCGGAGGCCGGTGCGTTGACCGCGGCCAGCGGCATCCGCTCGCCGCTGGCCATCGCCTCACCGGCCAAGCCGACCAGGTCGGCCAGGGTCACCGCCACGTCGGCGACCGGCACCTGCCAGGGGCCGACCATCTGGTCGCGGTGCGAGAGCCCGCCCACGGTGCGGTCACCGATCGTGATGAGAAAGCGCTTGGACGCCACGCTGGGGTGGCGCAGGACCGCATAGGCGGTGTCCCGCACCTTGTCCCCGGTCACCGCGGACAGGTCCAACTCTGCGGTGGAGCGCTGGATCCGGTGCACGTCGCGGGTCATCCGCGGCGGCTTGCCGAGCAACACCTCCATCGGCATGTCGACGGCCGGCTGACCCGTCCCGCCGTCGACGTCCTCCGGCCCGGTGAGGACGAGCTGCCCGTCGTCCTGCGCGACCCCCACGACGGCATACCCGCAGCGCTCCCGCGTGCAGATCCGGGCAAAGCCGTCCAGCGACTTCGGCGCGATCGCCAGGACGTAGCGCTCCTGACTCTCGTTGCTCCAGATCTCCTTGGGGGACAGGCCGGACTCTTCCAACGGCACGCTGCCCAGCTCGAACCGCGCACCCAGCCCGGCGTCGTCGACCAGCTCAGGGAAGGCGTTCGACAGCCCCCCGGCGCCCACGTCGTGGATCGCCAGGACGGGGTTGTCCGGCCCCAACGACCAGCAGTGGTTGATGACCTCCTGGGCGCGGCGCTGCATCTCGGGGTTGCCGCGCTGCACGGAGTCGAAGTCGAGCTCGGCGGTGTTGGCCCCGGCCGCCATCGAGCTGGCCGCACCGCCTCCCATCCCGATCCGCATTCCCGGCCCGCCGATCTGGACGAGCAGGGTGCCGGCCGGGAAGCGGACCTTCTCGGTCATCGAGGCGCTGATGGAGCCCAGGCCCCCGGCGCTCATGATCGGCTTGTGGTATCCGCGGTGCACCCCGCCCACGGTCTGCTCGTAGACCCTGAAGAACCCGCCGAGGCCGGGCCGGCCGAACTCGTTGTTAAAGGCGGCGGCACCGAGCGGGCCGTCGGTCATGATCTCCAGCGGGCTGGCCAGGTGGCCCGGCGCGTCTGTGGTCCCGGACTCCCAGGGCTCGTCGGTGCCGGGGAGGCGCAGGTGGGAGACGGCGAAACCGGTCAGCCCGGCCTTGGGCGCGCTCCCGCGCCCGGTTGCGCCCTCGTCCCGGATCTCGCCCCCCGCGCCGGTCGCGGCGCCGGGGAAGGGGGAGATCGCGGTCGGGTGGTTGTGCGTCTCCACCTTCATCAGCACGTGCACGTCGTCCTCGCGCGGTGCGTAGCGGGTGGGGCCGCTGCGGGGGTATGTCGTGCCGGTGCCGCTCTCCGGCAGCCAGCGCACGACCCGCCCACCCTCCATCACGGAGGCGTTGTCGCTGTAGGCCACCACCGTGCCCTGAGGGGAGACCTGCTCGGTGTGCCGGATCATCCCGAACAGGCTGTGCGGCTGGGCCTGGCCGTCGATGACGAAGTCGGCGTTGAAGATCTTGTGTCTGCAGTGCTCGGAGTTGGCCTGGGCGAACATGGTCAGCTCGACGTCGGTGGGGTTGCGGTCGAGCCGGGTGAAGGCGTCGACGAGGTAGTCGATCTCGTCGGCGGACAGGGCCAGCCCCCAGGCCGCGTCCGCCTCGGTGAGCGCGTCCCGACCGCGGCCGAGCACGTCCACGTGCTCCATCGCCGCCGCCTCGCGCTCGTCAAAGAGCGTGTGCGGGGCCTCGTGCGCGTGCAGCACCGACTCGGTCATCCGGTCGTGCAGAGGGGCCACCAGGGCGGCCAGTTCGTCGTCCTGCAGCTCTGCGCCCGCAAGGTCGAGCGCGAGCGTGTACTCGACGACCCGCTCGACCCGGTGGATGTCGATGCCGCAGTTGTGCACGATGTCGGTGGCTTTGCTGGCCCAGGGCGAGATGGTGCCCAGCCGCGGTCCGACGACGACCGTCAGCTCCGTGTGCCGTGCCGGGTCCGCAGCTTGTTCGCCCCTGGCGGCTGCTGTGTCGGCGACGGGCTCGCCGTAGGTCAGAAGGTCGGCGATCTCCTGCGCCGTCCGCGGAGCGGGCTGCCCCTGGGTGGCCACCCAGTGCACGAACTGCGCCCGGACTCCGGTGACACGGGGGGTGACGGCCTGCAGGCGGCGCAGCAGGGCGGCGGCACGGAAGTCGGACAGCGCGCTGCCCCCCGGGACGGCCGTGAGGTGGTAGGTGTGCACAGCCACGGGAGAGCTCCTCAACGGTCGGTGGGCGGCCGGTCGGGATGGGCGGGGTGGGAGGGGTTGCCGGAGTGGGCGGGGGCCTGGAAGGCACGTCCGGTGAGGGTCTCGTAGGCCTCGACGTAGCGGGCCCGGGTCAGGGCGACCACGTTGTCGGGCAGCGCCGGGGGTGGGCTGTCGGAGGACCGGTCCCATCCGCTGGCGGGCGAGGTGAGCCAGTCGCGCAGCACCTGCTTGTCGTAGGAGATCTGTGACCTGCCCGGCTCCCACGCCTCTGCCCGCCAGAACCGGGATGAGTCGGGGGTCAGGACCTCGTCGGCCAAGACCACCGGCACCGCATCGGGATCGACCGCGGCCCAGTCGAGGTCATCCTCCATGGCTTGCTCAGGGGTGATCCCCAGAGCGGCGCCCAACTGGGTCGGGTCAAGGCCGAACTCCACCTTGGTGTCTGCGATGAGGATCCCGCGCTCGGCAGCGATCTCGTTGCCGTGCACCAAGATCCGCACGGCCAGGTCGCGGATCCGGCCGGCCAGGCGAGGCCCGACCAGCGTTTCCACCCGGTCATAGCTGATCGGCTCGTCGTGCTCGCCTGCCGGTGCCTTGGTGCTCGGGGTGAACACCGGTTCCGGCAGGCGCGAGCCATCCACGAGGTTTCCCGGCAGGGGCACCCCGGAGACGGTCCCATCCGCGCGGTACTCCGCTAGCCCCCCTCCGGTGAGGAAGGCACGGGCGACGCACTCGACAGGCAGCATCCGCAGGCGTCGGACGTAGATCCCACGACCACCGACCTCGGCCGGCACGTCGGCGGAGAGGACGTGGTGGGGGGCGTCCACGACACCGGCCAGCTGGTCGAACCACCACAGCGACAGCTGCGTCAGCACGGCGCCCTTGTCCGGGATCGGGGTGTCGAGGACATGGTCGTAGGCGCTGATCCGGTCCGAGGCCACCAGGAGCAGGCGGCTCCGGTCCTGCTCGCCGGTCCGGGGGTCCAGCGGCGCGTACAGCCCCCGCACCTTGCCGGAGTAGAGCAGCGCGTGGCCGGGGATCTCGGGTGCCTTCGGGGAAGCGCTCATCACGGCTCCTGGCTGGGGGATCTTGTCGGCTCCTCCGCGTGGGTGTCGCCCGACGCGGCGACGGCCGTGCCTGGACCCGCGCCGGCCGAGACGGCGTCAAGGACTCCGGCCAGGCTCGGCATCTCGATCTCCCCTGCGGCGGCGCGCTCGGCGATGTCGCGGCGGTGATGGGAGGCGCGCAGCGAGATGTGAGAGACGCCGGCGTAGGCGCGCTCCCGGGCCTGGGTCAGGTCGTCGCCCAGCGCCACGACGGACAGCACCCGCCCGCCGGCGGAGACTAGTTGTCCGTGCGACTCGTGGACCCGGGTGCCGGCCTGCAGCACGTGCACCCCGTCCACTGACTCCGCCTCGTCGATGCCTTGGACGGGGTCGCCGGTGTGGGGTCCGGCCGGGTACCCGTCGGCGGCCACCACGACAGTCACGCTGCTCTGGGGGGACCACTCCAGGGGAGGTAGCTCGGCCAACCGGCCCTGAGCGGCGGCCAGCAGCACGCCGGCCAGGGGGGTGCGCAACCGGGCCAGCACCGATTGGGTCTCGGGGTCGCCGAACCGGGCGTTGTACTCGATCACCCGAGGCCCGGCCGGCGTCAGGGCCAGCCCGATGTAGAGCAGGCCGACGAACGGCATACCCCTGTCGGCCATCTCGCGCACCGTGGGCTCGGCGACCGTGCGCACCACCTGCTCGACCAAGCCCTCGGGTGCCCAGGGCAGGGGCGTGTAGGCACCCATCCCGCCGGTGTTCGGCCCTGCGTCCCCGTCACCGACCCGCTTGAAGTCCTGCGCGGGCTCCAGCGGGACCACCGTGCGCCCGTCGGCGAGACAGAAGAGGGAGACCTCCGGCCCGTCCAGGAAGTCCTCCACGACGACCCGCCCGTCCTCGCGGCCCAGGCAGGCGGCGGCGTGGGCCAGGGCCTCGTCCCGACTGGCGCACACGACGACCCCCTTGCCCGCAGCCAGGCCGTCCTCCTTGACCACGAACGGTGAGCCGGTGGCGGACAGGGCCATCTCGACGGCGTCCAGGGTGGTGCAGACGTGCGCCGCGGCGGTCGGAACGCCGGCCGCGGTCATCACCTCCTTGGCGAAGGCCTTGCTCCCCTCCAGCCGGGCCGCCTCGGCGGACGGGCCGAAGCAGGGGATCCCGGCCGCGCGCACCTCGTCGGCGACCCCGGCCACCAGCGGCGCCTCGGGCCCGACCACGACTAGGTCGACCTGCATCGAGGTGGCGACCTCGATCACCACCTCGGGGTCGGCGGGATCCCCGGGCCGGCACCGGGCCAGGGATGCGATTCCGGGGTTGCCGGGCAGGGCGATCAGCGCGCTCACCGCAGGATCGCGGGCGAGGGACCGGGCCAGGGCATGCTCCCGCGCCCCGGAGCCGAGGAGAAGGACCTTCACAGCACCTGAGCCTACCCAGCCGCGGCGGGCGGACGGTGCGCGGCCGGTCGAGAGGCGCGCGTGAGTGGGGCCAGGGGATGGCATGGGGATGACGCGCCAAGACGCGAAAGGCGCCGTACATGGTGAAGACATGGTGAAGGTCCTCCTGGGAGGCAGGGGGGTGATCTCCCAGGAGGACCTTGCACAGCAGGGCAGGGTCGTCACGGGACAAGATGGGGGCATATCCCGGATAACTCGCACATTCCCTGCTCCGGCGAACCGGCTTGTTTACCTTCGCACACCGGCGGCGGCCTTGTCACCTCCAAGACAGTCGGAATGGCGACAATGGCGGAGATCCGCCAGGATGATCGCATGAATCATGACCCCCGGGGGGACGCCGACCTTCACGGCGTCGCGTTCGAAGAGTTTGTCTCTCGGATGTGCGTGGCCTGCATCCGGCTCGGGACGGCGGATCGCGGCCGCCTGCGCGAGCGGGGCTACTCGGACGCCGAGATCGACCTGGGCACGGCCGAGTTGCTGGCGCGGGGTTTCCTCGCGCACAGCGACGAGGAGGACACCTGGGCGGTGGTCCCGCCTCGGGAGTCTTTCCCTCAGTATCTGGAGATCATGGAGCACCGGACTGCGCTGGCGCGGGCCTCGATCCCCGAGCTCGACAACCAATGGCGGCGGGCGGTCGGCCGGGGGACCCGGGCCACGCTGCCCGACCTCGACCTGCTGAGCAGCGTCCCGGAGGTGATCGAGCGGATCGAGGCGATGCACCGTTCGGCCCGGCAACGGCTGTGGTGGGCCCTGGACGCCTCGGTGGTGACCCGCGAGCTGCTGGTCCGGGTAGCCGCCGACGAGAGGTTGCTGGCGCTGGCCGACGGCGTGGACGTGCGCCTCGTGCTCGACACCTCGGTGCTGAACGAGCCGTGGGCGCTGGACCGCCTGGAGCGAGCGGACGCCCAGGGGTATTCCGCCCGGGTCGGCAACGGCGTGCCGTTCGGCGTCCTGGTCTGCGACGACGAGTCGGTGCTGGTGGACATCAGCGCCTACGACCCCGACGGCTACGGCTCGCTGGCCCTGCGCCGACGGCCCGCCCGGCAGGCGGTCATCCGGTTGTTCGAGGCGATCTGGTCGCTGTCCACCCCGTTCGGGCCCACCAGCCAGGTGCTCGAGGCTACGGGGGAGGAGCCGGTTGCCCCGCTGGACGACCGCGACACCAAGGTGCTGGCCCTGTTGTCCATCGGCGCCTCCGACAAGGTCATCGCCCGCCAGATCGGGTCCTCCGTGCGCACCGTCGAGCGCCGGATCCGCTACCTCACGGACCACCTGGGTGCGGCCACCCGATTCCAGGCCGGCGTCCAGGCGGTGCGCCGAGGCTGGGTCTGAGCTCACCACGCGCGGTAGAGTGAGGTCTTTGCCGGGGTGCCGGACCGTGCCGGGACCCCGCGACGAAAGGTGGTTGATGACCGCGACCCAGGGTGACGTCGTCGCCGCCGAGATCGCGGCCGAGCAGGCGCACGTGGACAAGGTGTATGCCGAGCTGGCCAAGGCGGCGCAGCGCGTGGAGCTGATCCACGCGGAGGGGATGGCCCGGGGTCAGACCGACCGTCGGGGGACGGGGGATCCGCGGGAGGAGGAACTCGCCGGGCTCTTTGAGCGAGACGCGCTGGTCTACACGGCTGGGAAACGCCGGGCCAGCCTGGAGCAGCAGCACGAAGGGCTGGTCTTCGGGCGGCTCGACCTGGAGCACACCACCCCGGACGAGGACGGTCGGACCCGTGAGGTGCGCTACGTCGGCCGGCTCGGGGTGCGCGACGACGACTACGAGCCGCTCGTGGTGGACTGGCGTGCCCCCGCCGCCGCACCCTTCTACCGTGCCACCCCTGTCGACCCCCAGGGCGTGATCCGTCGTCGGGTGCTGCGCTGCCGTGGTGAGCAGGTGGTCGGGGTGGAGGACGACCTCATGGTCGCCGAGGCCCCCGACGACGTCGTCGTGGTCGGCGACGGTGCCCTCATGGCGGCCCTCACCCGGTCCCGCGGTGCCCAGATGCGCGACATCGTGGCCACCATCCAGCAGCACCAGGATGAGGCCATCCGGGCTCCTGCCCGCGGTGTCACCGAGATCACCGGCGGGCCGGGCACCGGCAAGACGGTCGTCGCCCTGCACCGTGCGGCCTACCTGCTCTACTCCGACCGACGGCGCTTCGAGGGGGGCGGGGTGCTCGTCGTCGGACCCTCGTCCGCCTACACCGCCTACATCGAACGGGTCCTGCCCTCGCTCGGTGAGGACTCCGTCGTGCTGCGCTCGATCGGCGACGTGGTCGCCGGGGTCGGCGCCACCCGCCTAGACCAGCCAGCCGTCGCCGCCCTCAAGGGCAGCCTGCGCATCCGCCAGCTGCTCTCCCGGCTGTCCCGGGCGCCCATCCCGGGCGCCCCGACCTTGTTGCGCACCTTCGTCGCCGGCTACGCCATCCGGCTGGAGCAGTCCGACCTCGACCGCGCGCGGCGCCAGGTGCTGCGCCACCACCACCGCAACTCGGCCTACGACGCGGCGGTCGATGCGCTGGCCGCCATCGCCTGGGAGCAGGTCTTACAGGGGGAGCGCGAGGAGTTCATCGGCCGGTTCACCGACTCCGGCGACGTCGAGACATTCATGCGCCAGTGGTGGCGTCCGCTGGACCCGCGCGAGTTGCTCCTGTGGCTCGCCGACGAGCACACCATCCGTCGGCTCGGGGTCCCCCCGCGGGAGGCTGAGGTGATCGCCGGGTCCTACCAGGAGGCGCTGCGCATCGGCTCATGGAGCGTGGCCGACATGGCGCTCATCGATGACCTGCAGGCCCGGCTGGGGCCGATGGTGGACCTGCCCAGCGAGGAACGGGGCTTTTACGAGATCGAGGAGCTGGATGACGCCTCGCAGTACGGGGTCGCGGCTCTGCGGGCCGGCTCCGGCGACGAGCACGTCGCCGGAGACCACGGCGCGCTCGGCGACGCCTCGGCGGCGCAGCGGCTGTCCCAGGACCCGCGAGAGCGGCTGCTCGCCGGACGGCTCGGCGAACCCGAGGAGTACGCGCACGTCCTGGTGGACGAGGCCCAGGACCTCTCGCCCATGCAGTGGCGGATGCTCGGTCGCCGCGGCCGGTGGGCCTCGTGGACCGTGGTGGGCGACCTGGCCCAGGCGTCGTGGGACAACCTGGAGGAGGCGGCCCGGGCGCGGGAGGAAGCGTTCGGGACCCTGCCTCGGCAGGCCTTTCACATGGACACCAACTATCGCAACGCCCGGGAGATCTTCGAGCTGGCGGCCCGGATGATCCAGGAGCATGTGCCGGACGCCGACATCCCCGCGGCCGTCCGCGAGACCGGGGTCGAGCCGGGCGAGCTCACCGTCCCGGCGAACCAGATGGTGGGCGCCGTCATCGAAGAGGTGCAGCGCCTGCTGGAGGAGGTTGACGGCCAGGTGGCCGTCATTGCGCCCTGGTCCTGGCACGAGCAGCTGGGCCAGGTCGTCGACCGCAGGGCCGGGGACTCACGTTCCCTGCTCATCGACCCGCTGTCCACCAAGGGCCTGGAGTATGACGCCACCGTCGTCGTGGACCCCGACGCGATCGTCGCGGAGTCCCCCGGCGGCGTCCGTGCGCTGTACGTCGTGCTCACCCGGGCCGCTCACCGGATGACGGTGCTGCGCATCGGCGGCTAGGCCCCCCCGGGTTGCCCGCTCGCCTGCAGAGAGGGTGCTTCGACATGCATACCTAGGTATAGTGCATACTTAGGTACATGGATGAAGCTTCCCGATGGCCCATGTCCTGGGTGCGGGCCAGTCTGGACCTGGCGATCCTGGGCACGCTGGCGTCGGCACCGCTGCACGGGTACGCGCTCGCGCAGGAGCTCCAGGCCCGGGGGTTCGGGCGACTGCGCGGCGGATCGCTCTACCCGGCGCTGGCGCGACTGCAGGAGGCGGGGCACGTCGAGGCCGCCTGGGCCCAGGTCGAGAGTGGGCCCGGGCGCAAGGACTACCGCCTGACGGCCGAGGGGCGACGTCATCTCAGCGACGGTCTCGCTGCCTGGGACGACCTGACCGACACGTTACGCACGGAGGAGAGCCGATGAGCCGCGAACGACATGAGGGGCCGTTGACCGGGGTGCTGCAGGCATACCGAGACGCTCGTGGGGTGGCGCAGGACCAGGCCTGGGCCGAGCAGGTGGTGGGCACGTTGGTGCTGGACGAGGTCTCACCCGGGCTCATCCGGCGCGAGCTGCAGGACGCCTTGAACCTGGTCCGCGAGAGTGGGGAGGGGCCGGAGGTGCTCTACGGCCCGGCCCGGGAGTGGGCGCGCGAGCGGGTGGTCGACCGGGCCGAGCAGGGTCTGCCCACGGTGGACTCCACGCCCGACTCCACCTGGCGGGACGTCCTGGTGGTGGGCTCGGTGGTGGCCTCCTTGATCAGCCTCATGATCCTGGTGGTCTGGTTGGTGCGCGACGGGTTCAGCACCGACTACACCTGGGGCCTGCTCCTGCTGCCGCTGGTCGCCGGAACGGGGGTGATGGGCGCACTGACGACCTGGGAGAGAGTCCTCACCCGCCGCCCCGCCTGGATGGCTGCCGCCGCCGGGCTCGGCGTCGCGGCGCTGACCGTGGCGCTGCTGGCCTGGCTGCTGCTGGGCACCCGGGACGACGTGCTTGCAACCGGCAGCACGTTCTCCCTCGGCCTGCTGGCGATCGGGTATGCCCTGCTCGCCGGTGCCCTGGAACGGCTGCTGCCCGAGCGCGGCCATCGGCGTCGGCCACCGCTGGACGACGAGGCCTGGGCGCGGGAGCTCGCAGGGACGCTGCGGTTGCGCATGAACCTTCCCGAGACCAAGGTCCGGGAGATCGTCCGCGAGGCTCGGTCACATGCGGCACAGTCCGGCCAGGATCTGGCCCAGGAGTTCGGGACGCCAGCCACCTACGCCTCGCGTTTCGCCCGGGACCGGGCGACTCGGGCTCGCCGGGCCGCCTGGCTGCAGACCGCCCTCGTGCCGCTGGCGGCGCTGGTGGCCTTCGGTGGGCTGCTGGAGGAACCCACCCCGTCCGGCATCTCGGGCTACGGACTGATGATGGTGGCGGTCACGCTGACCCTAGCCGTGCAGGGATGGCGCCGGGTCCGGCGTGCGACCGACGACCCACAGGGCCCGGGAGGATCGGGCACCCCTGTCGGCACAGGGCGTTAGGGTCGGACAGGTGAGCACCGCCCTGTACCGCCGCTACCGGCCCGAGTCCTTCGCCGACGTCATCGGCCAGGAGCACGTCACCGAGCCGCTCATGCAGGCGCTGCGCTCCGGGAGGGTCAACCACGCCTACCTGTTCTCCGGGCCGCGCGGCTGCGGCAAGACCACCAGCGCCCGGATCCTGGCCCGCTGCCTGAACTGCGAGAAGGGCCCGACACCAGAGCCGTGCGGCACCTGCGAGTCGTGCGTGGCCCTGGCCCGGCAGGGGGCGGGGTCGGTCGATGTCATCGAGATCGACGCGGCCAGCCACGGGCGGGTCGACGACACTCGCGAGCTGCGGGAGCGGGCCGCCTTCGGGCCTGCCCAGTCCCGGTTCAAGATCTACATCATCGACGAGGCGCACATGGTCAGCCGCGAGGGCTTCAACTCGCTGCTGAAGATCGTCGAGGAGCCGCCGCCGCACGTGAAGTTCATCTTCGCGACGACCGAGCCGGAGAAGGTGCTGGCGACGATCCGTTCGCGGACCCACCACTACCCCTTCCACCTGGTCCCGCCGCAAAGGCTCACCGGCTACCTGGAGCAGCTGTGCACCCAGGAGGGGGTCCGGCTGGAGCCGGGGGTGCTATCCTTCGTCACCCGTGCCGGTGGCGGGTCCGTGCGCGACTCGCTCTCGGCGCTCGACCAGCTGATCTCGGGGGCGGGCCAGGAGGGGCTGACCTACGAGCGCACGGCCGCGCTGCTGGGTTTCACCGATGTGGAGCTGCTCGACGCGGTCGTCGATGCCGTGGCGGCGGGGGACTCGGCCACCGTCTTCCAACAGGTGGACCGGGTGATGGAGTCCGGCCACGACCCCCGGCGGTTCGTGGAGGACCTGCTGGAGCGCTATCGCGACCTCATCGTGCTGGCCGCAGTGGGTGAGCAGGCAGGGGGCCTGCTGCCCGGCCTACCCGAGGACCAGGTCGAACGGATGCGCCGGCAGGCCCAGGGCTACGGCCCCGCAGGGCTGTCCCGCGCCGCCGACCTCGTCGCCCGCGGCCTGTCCGAGATGGCCGGCGCCGTGTCCTACCGGCTCATGCTCGAGCTGCTCGCAGCTCGGCTGCTGCTCCCGGCAGCCGCGGGGGAGGACGGGTATGGCGCCCGCCTGGACCGGATCGAGCGCCGCCTCGCGGCGGGTCCGGCCGCGGACGAGCAGCCGGTCGGGTCGCCGCGGCAGCCGGGCGCCCCTGGCCCAGAGCCGCAGCCCACCCCGGCCTGGCCGGGGTCCCAGCCCACCGGGCAGCCGGCTCCGGTTGGACCGCCCCCGGCTGCGCCGTCCGGGCCTGCGCAGGGTCCCGCCGGGCCGCCACCCGGCCCTGGACCTGGCACCGCGCCCGGCTCCGACGGACCACCCCGACCGGGTGACCTGGACACCGCTGCTCTGCGCCGCCACTGGCCGGACATCATCGCCGCGGTGCGCGAGATCAGCCGCCGCACCGCCGGGGCACTCGAGTCGATCCAGGTCGTTGACTACGACGGCCGCCGGCTGCTGGTCGGGATGCCCGACGAGCGCTGGATCCGGCACTTCATGGGCACCTCCAACGAGGAGGCGCTGCGTCAGGGCGTGCTCGACGCCCTGGCCCTGGACGTGCGGATCGAGGCGACGGTCGCCGGGGCAGACGGCCCGCATCCCCCGGGGGTCGGCGAGCAGACCCACGAGGCCCGCCCGGTGGCCACCGCGCCGCCGTCGCAGCAGCAGCCTGGCGAGCCCGCACGGCCACCGTCGTCACCCCGGCCGACGGCCGGACCTGACGACCCACCGGCCGGGCCCGGTGACCCGCCGGAGGGGCCTGGTGAGCCGGAGGGGCACGGTGAGCCACCGGTCGAGCCGGGGGCGGCCCCGGCAGCGTCCGGTGCGCCGGCGGGTGCTCAGCCTCCGGTCGGCGACGCGCCTCCGCGCGGTCGGCTGCGGACCCGCGGCGGGCAGACGCCGCCTCAGCCCGCCCAGGCTCCCGGCAGCAACCAGCCGGTGCGGGTGCGCGGCCGTGGAGGGGGCGGCGCCGGTGGCGAGACGCCGAGCGGACCCGCCGAGCCCTCGATGGCCGAACAGCTTGGCGCGGTGGGTGCCCGTCCCCCGGCCGAGGTCGGTCCGGACTGGGCGCAGTCGGCACGCAGCACCGCCGCGCCGGCCTGGGCGACCGAGGGCTCCCCGTCCTTCGCGGGGGCCGGCGCCGGCGAGGACGACGCCATACCGCAGGCTCCCCAGGGCCCACCCGGCCCAGGCCAGCAGGAGCAGGTAGCCCGGCGGGCCGAGCGGCCCACGGATGGGCAGCTCCGTCCGGAGGTGCACCGCGGGCCCCCGAGGGCGGGCGGTCCGGACCCCCAGGAGCGGGAGGCGGTCCGGGCGCGGCGCGGTCCGACGGCCGTGGAAGAGTTCTCGGACGCGCCCAGCGACGACGACGAGGACCTGGGCACGTCGGGGGGCGTGGGACAGCCGGTCATCGAGACCGTCCTGGGCGGTACCGTCATCGAGATCAACGACGAGCCGGTCGCCTGAGAGGGCTGCATGATCTACGAGCTGCTTCACCCCATCGCTACCCCGCTGGCCACCGTCATCTGGCGACCCGAGGTCGTGGGCACGGAGCACGTGCCTGCGGAAGGCCCGGTGATCCTGGCCAGCAACCACCTGTCGTTCGTCGACAGCGTGGTCATCCCGCTCACGGCTCCCCGGCAGGTCGCCTTCCTCGCCAAGGCCGAGTACTTCACCGGCACCGGCCTCAAGGGCTGGATCAGCCGCGAGTGGTTCCAGGGAGTGGGCTCGATCCCGGTGGACCGGGACGACACCCGCGCCGCTCAAAAGTCGTTGGACCTGGCCCTGGCGCACCTGCTCGAGGGCGGCGCCTTCGGCATCTACCCCGAGGGCACCCGGTCCCGCGACGGACGGCTCTACCGCGGGCGGACGGGGATGGCCTGGCTTGCCTTGCAGGCACAGTGCCCCATCGTGCCCGTCGCCCTATCCGGCACGCGGGACATCATGCCGGTCGGGTCCAAGCTGCCCCGTCGGGCCAAGGTCCGGGTCGAGTTCGGTGCCCCGATCGAGGTCGCGGGACGCTTCGAGGATGGGCCGCAGGGCCGGGCCCGGCGCGAGCTCACCGACGAGGTGATGGCCGCTATCCTGGCGATGAGCGGCCAGGAGTGGGCCGGTGAGTACAACCAGCGCGCCCCCGAGACGCCGGCGTGAGCAGGGGCCCGGGCCTCTTCGACTTCGACGGGACGCCTGCCGACACGGTGCCGTTCATCCTCGCCTCCTGCCGCCATGCCCTCACCGCGCCGGATCGCCTGGTGCCCCAGGCGCAACCTGGTCCACCATGACACCCTGATCGCCACTGCCCGGGGGCTGCCAACCTGCTCACCGGACTGCTGGACCGGCAGGTCCCCGTCGGGGTGGTCTGTCGGGGTCTGTCCCCCGGAGCGCCTAGAGTGGTCTGCTGTGTATGAAGGCGTGGTGCAGGACCTGATCGACGAGCTCGGTCGACTCCCCGGTGTCGGTCCCAAGGGTGCCCAGCGCATCGCCTTCCACCTGCTCACCGCGGACCCGGAGGACATCACCCGGCTGGCGGAGGCCCTGCTGCAGATCCGCGAGAAGATCAGCTTCTGCGAGGTGTGCGGCAACGTCGCGGAGGCCCAGCGCTGCCGGATCTGCCTGGACGAGCGCCGTGACCCCGGGGTGATCTGCGTGGTCGAGCAGAGCCAGGACGTGGCCGCGATCGAGCGCACCCGCGAGTTCCGTGGGCGCTACCACGTGCTCGGCGGCGCCATCAACCCGATCGGGGGCGTGGGCCCGGAGGACCTGCGCCTGCGCGAGCTGGTGGCCCGCCTCGCGGACGGTGCGGTCGGCGAGGTCATCATCGCCACCGACCCCGACCTGGAGGGTGAGGCCACGGCCACCTATCTGACCCGGTTGCTGGCGCCCTACGAGGAGGTCATGGTGAGCCGGCTCGCCTCCGGCCTGCCGGTGGGCGGGGACCTGGAGTATGCCGACGAGGTCACCCTCGGCCGGGCCTTCGAGGGCCGCCGACAGGTCTCTGGGCAGACCCCCTCGCCGGCCACCCGCTGACGGGAGCCCGATGCCGTCCCTTCCCTGTCCCTGAGGTCTAGGGTGGGGGCCATGAGCGAGCCCGTTGAGGAGGATGAGGGCTGGGAGCAGCAGGCCGCCCTGATGCACGCCGAGGTGGAGGCCTACTTCGCCGCGCTGGAGCAGGTGGCGTCCGGGGCCGCCGCCGAGACCGCGCTGCCGCTGCTCCTGCTCTCCGTAGGGCAGCTGTGCGCCGCCGGTGCCCGGGTGGGTGCTCTCGTCGACGTCGTGCCGGTCGAGCGCTTCGAGCCTGACGCCGGCCCTGACACCGATCTGGAGGCAGTCCGAGAGGGCCTGCACATGCTGCTGGGCGGGCTGGACGACTACTGCGACGTCGAGGACCCGGTCATCTCCACCGGGGTCGTCCCGGGCTCGTTGTCTGCCGACCTGGTCTCGGTCGCCGCGGACCTGTCCCACGGACGCACGCACTATCTGGAGGGTCGGGTCACCGAGGCGATGTGGTGGTGGCAGTTCAGCTACCTGTCGTCGTGGGGGGAGCGCGCCTCCGCGGCCTTGCGGGTGCTGTTGACCCTGCTCGCGCACGTGCGGTTGGACGCCGACGACGAGCAGGTGATGGAGGCCGAGCTGGCCGCCCTGCACTCGCCCGGCTGACCGGTGGCGACGGCCTGCGGAGAGGCCTCACCTCGGGCAGGGTGAACCCTGACTGAGTCCTTGACCCGCGACGGGCCAGCCGGCAGAGGGCCGGGAACTCAAGAGACCCCTCCAGAGGACCCGGCGCGGCGGAGCAGGACTGCCAGGCCAAGGCCCCCGAAGAGTAGTGCGCCAGCGATACCGACGGTGATCTGCGCAGTCGCGGAGATCTGCGGGAAGCCGGACTCGGGAAGCGCCGATGGGTCGAACGCGATGACGACCGCACCTGCGGCGAACCCCAGACCCAGCAGCAGGAGGCCTGCGCCCGCGACCCGCACCCGGGCGACCTCACCGAGGTCGAGCACCTGCGTGAGTCCTGTCGCGAGGGCCGCGAGGGCCAGGAAGGACACGACGGTGGCAAGAGGCCGCGCCTCCGGGATCACGATGACGGCGAACACGGCCAGCACGAGGAGAGTCGCGCTGACCAGCACGCGACGCAGGCCGGGTCGTTGTCTGTTCACGGCCCTACAGTCGCACGCCGGGTGGAGAAGTCGGCGGCACGGGATACATCCTGGGACAGGCGGGCCTAGCGGTCCCGGCCGGGGGTCTGCCCCTCCGGCCGGCTGGCGACGGCACCGAGGTGGGCCACCGAGTCCAGGTCCGTGCCCGAGGCGAAGTGCTGGCGGCGCAGGACGGCGGCCCGGGCGATCGCGGTTGCCCCGATGACCGAGGTGGTGACCTGCAGCAGGATCGCCACCATCGCCTTGATCGCGTTCGCCAGGGTCGGGTCCTGCAGGGCTACCCCCAGGACGATGAAGGCGACGCCGATCCCGGCCGCGGTGCCGATCGCGGAGATCCGGGTAAAGACGTCCGGCAGCCGCAGCAGCCCCAGACCGGCGATGCAGAAGACCACCGTGCCGACGGCGATGAGGACGCTGGAGACCACGGTGAGCATCAGCGGGCTCCTCGCGTCAGGGCCCGGGCGAGGGAGACCGCGGACAGGAAGGCGACGAGGGTGGCCACGAGGACCAGATCCAGGGTCCCCATGCTGCCCAGCCGCATGCCGGTGACCGCGATGAGCCCCACCACCGAGTAGGTCAGCAGGTCCGCCGCCGCGACCCGGTCGGCATCCGTGGGCCCGGCCGCGATGCGATAGACCCCGGCGAGTGCGGCCAGCGAGAGGCCGGCCACGGCGATCACGATGACGTAGGTCACGTCCTGTCCCCTCGTCCCGGGAAGGCGCGCAGCATCCGCGCTTCCATGTCGGCCAGCTCGTCCCGCGCCTGCTCGTTGCTGGCGTGCTGCATCGAGTGCACCAGCAGGTAGCGCTCGCCCGCCTCCTGCACCACACCGAGGGTCAGGGTGCCCGGGGTCAGGGTGATCAGCCCGCCGAAGATCGCGACCTGCCAGTCCCGGGTCGAGGCCAGAGGAATCTGGACGACCCGCAGAGGGTGGCGCAATTCTCTGGTCAGGATATTGCTGAGAACCGAGCCGGAGGAGTGCAGGACCTGGTAGACGTACCAGACCAGAAAGCCGGGGAACCTGGCGAGGGAGGTAAGGGTCACGGTGCCAGGACCGCCTCGACATACCCGGTGGTGTCGAGCAGACCCTCAGCGGCCGTCATGGACAAACCGTAGAGGACCTCACCACCCAGACCCAGGCTGAGCGTCACCACTGCCAGCGCCGCCCCAGGCACGACCATGCCGGGAGGGATGCGCAGCCGGCGTGCGGCGCGGATGCGGGCCGAGGGCTGGCTGGCCTCGTCGCTGGTGTGGCTGGCGAAGACGGCGTCCCAGATCTTCAGCATCGACATCAGGGTGATGAGGCTGACCATCAGGGCGGCCACCGCCACCCACAGGTGTCCGGCGTCCACGGTGGCCACGATGAGCGTCAGCTTGGCCACGAAGCCAGAGAAGGGAGGAAGGCCGGCCAGGGACAGGGCAGCGAAGAGGAAGCTGGCCGCGACGACCGGCTCACGTCTGATCCGAGCCTTGAGCTGGCTGAGCTCGTTGGTGCCGTAGTGCTCCTCGATGGCGCCGGTGGACAGGAAGAGCGAGGCCTTGACGATCATGTGGTGCAGCAGGTAGAAGATGCCTGCGGCCAGGCCGGCTGGCGTGAAGAGTGCGACGCCCAGCAGGATGTAGCCGATCTGGCTGACCATGTGGAAGGCGAGGATAGACCGGGTCGTCCTCTCGCCGACGGCGCCCATCACCCCGACAACCATCGTCAGCGTGAACAGCACCAGACCGATCCACAGGTAGCGCGTGTCTCCGTCGAAGAGGACCGCGTAGATCCGGTAGATGGCGTAGATGGCCACCTTGGTGTGCAGCCCGGAGAACAGGGCAGTCATGGCCGGCGAGGTGGATGGGTAGGTGCGGGCGAGCCAACCGTGGGTCGGCACCACGGCGGCCTTCATGCACAGGGCCGCGAGAACCACGCCGCCGGCGATTGCCACCAGGTGGTCCTCGGCGGCCGCCCCGGCCAGCTCAGCCAGGTTGACCGTGCCGGTCACGCCGTAGATCAGAGCTACGCCGATGAGGAAGACGGTGGAGACGAAGAGGTTGAAGGCGACGTAGAGGCGCGAGCCGACGTGGGAGCGGAAGGTGCCCTGCTGCCGCCGGGCCAGGATGAACAGCCCGTAGGTGGGCAGCAGCATGACCTCGATGAAGACGAAGAGGTTGAACAGGTCACCAGTGAGGAGCGCCCCGTTGACCCCCGCGACCAACCCCAGCGTCAACGGGACGAAGAGGCGTACCCGCCCGGGGTGGGAGGCCAACGCGAAGCCGGCGCAGGTCAGGGCGAGCAGGCTGGTGACCACAAGCATGAGCGCGGAGAGCATGTCCGCCACGAACGGGATGGCGATCCCGCCCTGCCAGCCACCCACCCCGTGGGCGATGACCCGGCCGTCGCGCAGGGTGCCGACCAGCAGGGCCGAGAGCACGAGCTGGGTGAGCAGAGCGACCATGAGCAGCAGCCGGGGCCACAGCCACCGCGCTGGCGCGGCCGCGGTCAGGCCCGCGAGGGTCAGGGGCGCGGCGACGTAGAGGGGGAGCAGGGAGGCCAGGGTCATGAGGTCTCCTCCTGCGCGGACTGGCCTTCACCCTCGGCGTCCTGCCGACGACCGGTCACCGACAGCGACAGCATGTAGATCGTGATCGCGAAGGCGATGACGATCGCGGTCAGCACGAACGCCTGGGGCAGGGCGTCGGCGGTGGTGGCGGGGTCGGGGGCTGAGCCCAGGGGCTCGCCCCGGCGCTGGATCCCACCGGCGCTGAAGAGCAGGAGGTTGGCGGCGTGGCTGAGCAGGACGAAGCCGAGGATGGTGCGCAGGTAGTCACGCTGGAGCAGCAGGTACAGCGCACCCGCGGTCAGGGCGCCGACGGTCAGGGCCAGGATCATCAGCGGTCACCTCCGTCGACGTCGGCAGGTGGTGCTGTGTCGGCCGGATGGACCGTGCTCGGGCTGAGCACCGAGTCGGCGGTGGCCGACACCGCCGGCTGGTCCCGTCCGAGCAGCCGCACGGCCGCCAGGATGACGCCGAGGACGCCGAGGTAGACACCAACGTCGAAGATCAGGGCGGTGGTCAGGTGTTGTCCCCCGAGGTAGGCGTGCAGCGGGCGCAGGAACGAACCGTCAGCGAAACCGAGCAGGCCGCTGCCGACCGCCACCAGGATGCCGGACCCGGCGATGGCAAGATAGGGCAGCCGCATCCAGCGGCTGTCGTCGCTGGCGCTGGACAGGTAGGCCAGGGCGAGCGCGGAGGCGCCGACGAGGGCGCCGATGAAGCCGCCACCGGGGGCGTTGTGGCCCCGCAGCAGGACGTAGAACGAGCCGACGATCATCACCGGCTGTAGGACCCGGCCGAAAGTGGTGAGGAAGATCGCGTTGGCGTAGGGATCGGCAAGGGTCGACAGGCGCAGCGTCGGGGTCGGCTCGTGGACCAGGGCCCGGGCCTGGATGAGGGCGTAGATCGACAGTGCGGCGATAGCCAGCACGACGAGCTCACCAAAGGTGTCCAGGGCCCGGTAGTCGACCAGGATGGTGTTGACCACGTTGGTGCCGCCCGTGTCGGCCTCGGCGTTGCGCAGGAAGTACTCCCCGGCCGGGGACAGGTCGCGGTGGCCGGTCAGGGTCAGGGTGGCCAGGGTGGCAGCGGTCCCGCCCCCGAGGGCAATGAGCGCGGTGAGCGCCCGGCGCCGGCGTCCAGGAGTGGCCAGCATGCGTCGGCCGAGCCGGTTGATGACCAGCACCATGATGACCACGGTGAGGATCTCCACCAGCATCTGGGTCAGAGCAACGTCGGCGGCGCCGAGGGAGTAGAACCACAGCGCGACGGCGAACCCGACGATGCCGGTGGACAGGACCGCGGTCAGTCGGTGCCGGGCGGTGACGACGGCCAGGAGGCCGATGGCCACCACGCACAACAGCACCACGTCGAAGGGCTCGGTGCGCTGAGCTCCGGGCATCCCGTGCCAGGTCAGCGGCAGCAGGACCGCGCCAATGCCGAGGGCGACAGCCGGGATCCCGAGGTGGACCGAGATCGCGTCGCTGCGGGTCAGATCACCCACGCGGCGACCCGCGGCGATGGTGCCGGCGAGCAGGCGCTGGGTGATCTGCACACCGGTGAACGGCAGCAGCGGCCGCTCCACCAGCTCCAGATGCCGGCGGACCCACATGGCCAAACCCACGCCGCCGGCCACTGCGACCAGGGAGAGGAGCAGAGGTGTGTTCACGCCATGCCACAGCGCCAGGTAACCCACCTGGTCGGCGCCCACGCCCGCTGCGACGGCCGCCGAGGGGAGGATGATCGGCTCCAGGACGGGGACCGCCAGGCCCAGGATCAGCCCACCCAGGGCGGTGGTCGCGATCGCCACCACCATGGGCCGGGTGCCCTCCCGGACGGGCTCGCTGACGACCGAGCCGGGCAGGGTGTTGAAGATCATGCTGGCGCTGTAGCCGACGGTGAGGACCGCACCCAGGGTGAGGATCCCGGCCACCAGCCACCCGCTCGGTCCCTCCAGCGCGGCCTCCAGGATCAGCTCCTTGCTGACGAAGCCAAGCAGCGGCAGCACCCCTGCCATGCTGGCCGCGGCCAGGATGATCATCGCCGAGTCCCACGGGGTGCTGCGGGCCAGCCCCCACAGGTCGTTGATGTGGCGGCTGCCGAAGCGCTTCTCCAACAGGCCGATGTGCATGAAGGCCGCTGCCTTGAAGAGGGCGTGGGCCACGACGTGGGTGCTCGCCGCCAGCATGGCCAGGGGGGTGCCCACGCCGATGATGACGACGAGAAGACCCAGCTGGCTGACGGTCGAGTAGGCCAGCAACTGCTTGAGGTCGTGCTTCTGCAGTGCGAAGGCCCCGCCCATCACGGTGGTGATGAGGCCGACGGTGATCAGCAGCGCCGACCAGACGGGGGAGTTCGCGGCGGCCGCGGCGAAGAGCATCAGCAGGTAGATTCCGGCCTTCACCATGGCAGCTGCGTGCAGGTAGGCGCTCACCGGGGCGGGAGCGACCATCGCGTCCGGGAGCCAGGAGTGGAAGGGGAACTGCGCGGACTTGGTCATGGCGGCGACCGCGACCAGCACGGCGACCGTTCCAGCGAAGACCGGGTCCTGCGACCAGGCGGGGTGGCTCAGGGCCTCCGTGAGGTTGGTTGTGCCCGTCGTGCTCCACAGGGTCGCCACGGCACCGAGCAGGCACAACCCGCCCCCGACGGTGATCAGGAGCGTCCTGGTGGCCGGAGCAGCAGCCTCCGGTGAGGAGCGCAGGATGAGCAGGTAGGAGCACAGCGTGGTCAGCTCCCACGCCACGTAGAGCAGGACGATGTCGTCGGCCAGCACCAGCAGCATCATGCTGGCGGCGAAGAACGTCATCAGGGTGTAGAAGGCGCTGGGTGTCTGCTCCTTGAGGTAGCCAGCCGAGTAGGCCATGACCACGGCGCCGATGATCAGGACGACCAAAGAGAAGAGGAACGACAACCCGTCCAGGCGCAGGCTCAGCATGATGTCCGCGGAGGGGATCCACGGGACCACCTGCTCCAGGCGTTCCCCGGGCGTATGCAGGGACGCGAGCAGCCCTGCGCACCCCAGCAAGGCCGCCGCCAGCACCCACCCGGCTGACCGCCCCATGACTCGGGCTAGCACCGGGGCGAGGGCGACCACGAGGGTTACCGCCACGAGCACGTGCAGGAGCGACACCGGTCAACCTTCCGGGTAGGGGCAGGGCAAACCTACCAAGTGCCCAAGGTCCAACTACGCACCGCTTGTCGGTCGCGGCACGCGGCAAGCAGGTGCCGTTGTCCGGACTCAGCACTCGGTGACGTTGACGGCCAGCCCGCCCAACGAGGTCTCCTTGTACTTCTCGTGCATGTCCCGGCCGGTGTCCGCCATCGTGCGCAGCACCTGGTCGAGGCTGACGAAGTGCTCCCCGTCGCCGTGGAGCGCCAGCCGGACCGCGTTGATCGCCTTGATCGAACCCATCGCGTTGCGCTCGATGCAGGGAATCTGCACTAGGCCCCCGATGGGGTCGCAGGTCAGGCCAAGATTGTGCTCGATGCCGATCTCCGCGGCGTTCTCGACCTGCTGCGGGGTGCCGCCCATCACCTCGCACAGACCGGCGGCAGCCATCGCGCTGGCGGAGCCCACCTCGCCCTGGCAGCCGACCTCGGCGCCGGAGATGGAGGCGTTCATCTTGCACAGCATCCCGATGGCAGCCGCCGTGAGCAGGACCCGGACGACGGCGTCGTCCTCGCTGCCGTGGCTGTCGTCGTGCCACCAGCGGGTGTAGTAATGCAGGACCGAGGGGATGATCCCGGCCGCGCCATTGGTCGGCGCAGTCACGACTCGGCCACCCCCGGCGTTCTCCTCGTTGACCGCCAGGGCGTAGAGGTTGGCCCAGTCGGAGGGGCCGATCGACGGGTCGTCGGCCATCGCCCTGAGCCTGCGCGCCATCCCGGGGGCACGCCGGCCCACCTGCAGACCGCCGGGAAGCACACCCTCGGTGCGGCAGCCGGCATCGACGCATTCCTGCATCACCGCCCACACCCGCAGCAGGTAGTCACGCACCTCCTGCTCCGGGCGCCAGGTCAGCTCATTGGCCAGCACCACGTCGCTGACCCGCAGGTCGTGGCGCAGGCAGATGTCCAGCAACTCCTCACCAGTGGTGAACGGGTAGGGCACCTGGGTGGTGTCCTCGACGAGCCGGTCGGCCTCCAGAGCGGCCTCGTCGACGACGAACCCGCCCCCGACGGAGTAGTAGGTGCCCTCGGTCAGCACGTCGTCCTCGCCGCCGTTGCCATAGGCGGTGAACCGCATGCCGTTGCTGTGGCCGGGCAGGTAGACCCCCCGGCGCAGCACCACGTCCTGGTCCACGTCCAGCGACACGGTATGTCGTCCGCCCAGGTGCAGTGTGCCGCTCTCCCGGGAGCGGTCCAGGACGGTCAGGGCAAGAGCGATGTCGACCGTCTCCGGGTCCTCGCCCATCAGCCCCAGCAGGACCGCACGGTCGGAGCCGTGCCCTCGCCCCGTGGCACCCAGCGAGCCGAACAGCTCGGTCCTGACGCGGCATACCCGGTCCAGCTCGCCCGCCTCCTGCAGCGCGGCGACGAAGAGCGCGGCGGCCCGCATGGGGCCGACCGTGTGCGAGGAGGAGGGACCGATGCCGATGGAGTAGAGGTCGAACACGCTGAGCGTCACGCCACCCAGGGTGGCACACGTCGCAGCCTGGCCAGCAGCCCCGCATGGCGGTCCCGATCGGCTTGTCGCGACGGGCCTCGTGAGGGCTTCTGCTGATCGGAGTCCTGATCCCCAAAAAGCGAGTAGCGCCCCTGTATGGGGTCTCCTTTCCGGTGTCGGTGTCGGTGTCGATGTCGATGTCGTGCCTCGGTCCCTGGAGGACTGGCCTATGAGTGCCCCCAGCGAGTAAGGAGCTCCTCGATCGCGTCGAGCTCGCCGCGTTCGTGCCAGGCGAGGCGGCGGGCAAGTTTCGTCGAGGTCCACAGCTCACCGCGGTGCTGGGCGAGGGCGTCTCGTGGCATCGTGGCGAGTGTGGCCCGTAGATGGGTGGAAGAGTCCCGAAGCTCGGTCAGGAGCTCACCAGCGCGTGGCCGTGCGGGGAGCCCGAGGGAGGGCAGGTAGTACCGCGATTCGGTGTCCGTGATGTGCCAGAGCATCTGCCGAATCGTGCGCCACCGCGCATAGGACGGCAGCTCTCTGGCGTGATCGTCATGATCGAGCACGTCCTGCGGCAGGGACGTGAACAGGGTGATGGCGCGGTCCCGCTGCACCCGCAGGATGGCCAGCGTCGCGTCCAGCTCATCATCGCGCAGCGTCTCTTGATCGCGGTTGAAAGCCTGCTCATCGCCACGGATGGTCTCGATGATCCTCGAGGGGCCGAAGTGCGCGGTAAACCTCGCGTGTGCGTCCTCCGCCGTCATGGCTTGGATGCAGCGGCCCCACAACTCCAGGTCGAAGGACCAGGCCGCCGCGGCATCGTCGAACGCCATACCGGCCCCCGTCTCGATGAACACCTCCCGGGTCATGACGGCTCGTAGGCGGCCCTCTGCGCACGGCAGAACGGACCTGCATACCCCCTTGGTGCGTGCCTGGCGCCTCTGCTCATCGATGTCATCCTTGCACCGCAGCTAGAGCTGCGTTGCGGTAATGGTTTTTGCGCGTCTTCCCGTTCGGCTGTCAGGGTGGGGTGATGACGTCCTGGACCTGGCTTGGGGACCACCTCGCTGTCGACTTCGCGAACACTGTCCGTGAGGTCGGCGGGGCGATGGTCGACCTCATCCCCACCGTCGATGACTTCACCGGATGGTTGGGCGAAGAGGCCCAGCGGCTGCCCCAGCTGGAGGAGCTGAGCGAGGACGGTCTACGGGATCTGCGCCAGCTCAGAGACAGCATCCTGTCCCTGCTGCACGCGGCCACCGCGGGCGGTGAGCTTCCAGCCCCGGCGGTAACGTTGGTCAACGACGCAGTATTTAAGGCTGCGACCACCCGGACCCTGATCGGAGTTGGCCAGACCCAGGCCGTCCCGGCCTGTTCAGACCCGGTGATGGCCCTGCGCGGGATGCTGGCCGCTGCGGCCATCGATCTGCTTGCCCGCGAGGATCTGGCCAACCTCGCTCTGTGCCGGGCCCCCGGGTGCGGCCAGTTCTTCCACCGGGCTCGTCCCAACCAGCGGTGGTGCAGCCCTGGGTGCGGCAACCGGGCCCGGGTTGACCGTCACCGCCACCGCCAAGCCAGACCCGCCGGGCAGGAGCCGTGAGCCAAGCGTTGCTGGCCATCGACTGGGTGCCGTTCTTCGTCGTGATGACGCTGGCCTACGTGATACCTGGGCCTGACTTCGTGATCATCCTGAAGTCAGCCACCCGCCACTGGCGTCACGGTGTGCTGGCCGCCGTGGGTGCCCAGACCGGATTGGCCGTGCATATGCTGCTTGCCGCCGGCGGACTGTCCGCCATCCTGTCCCGCCAACCAGAGGTCCTGGACCTGATCCGGGTGGTCGGCGGGCTCTATCTGGTCTACCTCGGCACCCGCCTGCTCTGCTCGGACGGCCGCGAGCACTCCGACCAGCACCGCGCCGGGCACCCGTTCCTGGCCGGACTTCTGACCAACCTGCTCAACCCCAAAGCGCTCTTGTTCTTCGTCAGCATCCTTCCGCAGTTCATCTCCCCGGAACACTCGATCCCCGTTCAGGTCCTCGTCCTGGGCATGGTCGACGTCCTCTACGGGTTGCTGCCCTGGGTCGCGGTTATCGTGCTCGGCTCACGGCTCGGACTCCTGCTGGCCCAACCCCGGCGACGCAAACTCTGGGACCGAACCACCGGATGCCTCCTCGCCGGCATCGGCGCCTGGCTCACCCTCCCCGGCGTTGAGAGACTTCTGCCTTTGGCCAACTAACGACGTTTCGACGCGCACGCCCACTGGCCGGTGATGCCCACGCGGGACAAGAAACCGACCCTGACCGCGTTTCCGCGGGTCAGGGTCGGTTTCCTGGTGGTCGGGGTGACAGGATTTGAACCTGCGGCCTCTTCGTCCCGAACGAAGCGCGCTACCAAGCTGCGCCACACCCCGTGTCCGGCCCGGTCCAGTGGACCGGGCAGCGTCCGCAAGGATAACCCACGCCGCCGGGCTGGCCTAAATCCGGCGTCGGCCGGCCGCCGAGCGAACCTAGCGGGCGGTCGGTGAGGCGCCTGGCGTCAGCGTCAGCAGCGTGGCCTCGGGGCGGCAGCAGAACCGGAACGGCGTGTAGGGGTTGCCGCCCAGACCCGCCGAGACGTGCAGCCACGCGGCTCCCGGGGGAGCCGGTGAGGAGGGGGTCGACCCGGCCCCGGGCCACCAGCGCGACACCCCCCGGGCGCGGGAGGTGTCCAGGTCGCAGTTGGTCACCAACGCTCCGTAACCGGGCACCCGCAGCTGCCCACCGTGGGTGTGGCCGGCGATGAGCAGGCCCGCGCCGTCGGAAGCCATCGCGTCCAGCACCCGCTGGTAGGGGGCGTGCGTGACGCCGACGGTCAGGGCGGCGTCGGGGGAGGCGGGCGCCGAGACCGAGGCGTAGTTGTCCCGTCCCAGGTGGGCGTCGTCGGTGCCGACCAGCTCCAGGGGTACGCCGTGGACGTCGAGCAGGGTGCGCCGGTGCGTCAGGTCGATCCAGCCCCGCTCGGTGAGCCCGTCCACCAGGTCCTGGGTCGGCAGCACCAGCGGCGTCAGCTCGGCGCCCTTCTTGTGCGAGTCGGTGAAGTAGCGCAGCGGGTTCTTCCGGGTGGGCGGGTAGTAGTCGTTGGACCCGAGCACGAAGGCCCCTGGCCTGTCGAGGAGTCCGCTATAGGCCTCCAGGGCCGCGGGGACGGCGTCCATCGCAGCCAGGTGGTCGCCGGTGTGCAGCACCAGGTCCGGCTCCAGCTCTGCCAGCTCACGGACCCAGGTGCGCTTGCGCTCCTGGGTGGGCACCAGGTGCAGGTCGGACAGGTGGAGCACGCGCAGCCTGGGTGAGCCGGCCGGCAGGCAGGGCACCTCACGGTGGCGCAGTGCGAACCAGCGCGGCTCGACCCACGTCGCGTAGGCGGCTGCACCCACCGCCGCACCGCCCCCCAGGCCAAGCGTGCGCCATACCCCAGAGATCATGCGCCTGATCTTTCCAGGCGGTCAGGTCACGCGTTCTCTCGGGCCTTCTGCCGTGTCCTGTCGGTCTCCGGCGTGTTCTGTGGGGCTCTTCTGCGTGTTCTGTCGGAGGGGTGCGGTGGGAGACTGGGGGGATGAGCGAGCAGACCGGACTGAAGGCCACCCTCCAGGCGCACCTCACCGAGGCGATCCGTAGCAAGGACCGGGTGCGGGCGGGGACCCTACGGATGGCGCTCACTGCGATTACCACCGAGGAGGTCGCCGGCAAGGAGCACCGCGAGCTGTCCGAGGATGAGGTGCTGCGGGTGGTGAACAAGGAGGGCAAGAAGCGGCGGGAGGCTGCGGAGGCCTACCGGGATGCCCGCCGTCCCGAGCTGGCGGAGGCGGAGGAAGCCGAGCTGGTGGTACTGGAGGGGTACCTGCCTGCCCAGCTGTCCGACGCAGAGCTCGACAGCCTCGTGCGCGAGGCTGTCGCCGAGGCCGGGGTCAGCGACCTGCGGGGGATGGGCCAGGTCATGAAGGCGCTGCAGCCACGCATCGCTGGGCGGGCCGAGGGCGGCCGGGTCGCCGTGATCGTCAAGCGGGTGCTCGCCAGCTGAGGAGGGTCTGCTCTCACTCGTCGTCGTCCGGCGGCTCGGGGATACCGGGGTCGCCAGGCGGGTCGACGGGTTCACCAGGGTTGGTCGGCGGCGGCGCGGGCGCCGGCGCCGGCGAAGGTGAGGGCGAAGGTGAGGGCGACGGGGAGGGCGACGGGGAGGGAGACGGCGACGGCGAGGGCGAAGGGCTCGGAGCCGGCGGAGCAGGAGCCGGCTGCGGGGCAGGGCTCGGAGCCGGCTGCGGGGCAGGGCCCGGCTGCGGGGCGGACCGCGAGGCGGCCGCCGACGCTGAGCCGGAGGCGACGTGGAGCACGACCGGGTCGGCGGTCACGACCGAACTGCCCACGCCCGGGGTGGTGTAGACCACCTGACCCTCGGGCGCCCGGGAGGCGATCCGGGTGACGCTGGCCGTCAGGCCGGCCTCCTGCAGCCGCTCCCGCGCCTCGCGCACGTCCATGCCGACGACGTCGGGGATGCTCACCCGCTTGCCGGTGAGCAGCTCGGACGAGGGCGGGTCCCAGTCCTCCACCGGCAGGTCGCGGGAGGTCCAGTCCATAATCCGCTTCCACGTCGGCGCCGCCACAGAGGACCCGTAGAGCGGCCCGTCCACGACGATGTCCCCGATCCTCAGGTCCACCAGGGTCCCCTCGTAGCGGGCCGCGCCGGGGATGTTGCCGACGAAGACCGCGGTGGACAGCTGGGGGGTGAAGCCGGCGAACCAGGTGTGGCTGGCGTTGTTGTTGGTGCCGGTCTTGCCCGCGGCCGGACGCTCACCCTCAAGGACGGCCTTGTAGCCCGAACCCAGCGGATCGACGACGTCCTTGAGCAACTCGACCGCCCCGAGCGCGATGTCCTCATCGATCGCGCGACGGCACTCCTCGACCTGCAGCGGCAGCTCGTTGCCGTCAGCGTCCAAGACCCGGGTGACCGGCACCGGTGGGCAGTAGATGCCGCCCGAGGCGAAGGTGGCGTAGGAGGCGGCGACGGTCAGCGGGCTGGACCAGTCCGAACCCAGGACCAGCGAGGTCGCCAGTTTGCTGTCCGGGTTTCCCGGGTCCACGCCGTAGGTCTGACCGGAGGCGTTGGTCAGGCCCATCGTCGTCATCGTGTCGCCGATGTCGCAGGTGCCGACCTGGGAGGCCAGTGCGGCGAACGCGGTGTTGATCGACAGTGCCGTCGCGCGGCGCAGGGGGATCGTCTTCGGCATCTCGTTGTCGCCGGCGTTGCGGACGGTCCAGTGATCCTCGCCGATCGTGCAGCCCTCCTGGAAGTCCTCCGGGAAGAAGACCACGGCGTCGAAGACGTCGTCCGGGTCGTTGGGCCAGTCGGCCTGCGCCACCGGGTCGTCCGGGTCCTCCAGCCAGACGTTGCCCCACGTCGCTTTCTCCGGCTCGGGGATCGCCAGGTCACCCTCGATCGGCACGCCCTTCTCCAGAGCGTCCACCAGGGTGTACGCCTTGGCCACCGAGCCCAGCTCCATCCCGCCGGGACCGCCGTAGCGGGAGTCGACGTTCCAGTTCACCGAGGTCTCCCGGATCCGGTCCTGGGTCTCGTTGAGGGAGTACTTGCTGGACTGGTTGAAGGCCAGAATGTGCCCGGTGCCGGGCTCGACCACGCTGGCGGCCGAGGCCAGGTAGTACTCGTTGTCGAGCGGGGTCGCGTCCTGCAGCATCTCGTGCAGCTGGTCGGACAGCTCCAGGTCCAGGGTGGTCTCGACGGTCAGGCCGGCGGTGGTCAGGGTGGACCACCGCTCGTCCTGGGTGTCGCCCAGCGCCGGCTGCTCCATGAGCCAGGCCTCGACGTAGTCGCAGAAGTAGGGGTTGCGCGAGTTGAAGCAGGAGCGCTGGCTCTCGGTGACCTCGAGCATGTTCGCGACGGGCAGGTCCAGCGCCGCTTGGTACTGCCCGTCGGTGATCATCTCCAGCTCGTGCATCTTCGCCAGGACGAGGTCACGACGGGCCTGGGCGGCTTCCGGGTTGGACACCGGGTTGGTGGTGCTCGGCGTCTGCACCACCCCGGCGAGCAGCGCCGACTGGGCGATGGTGAGGTCAGCGGCGCTGGTGTCGAAGTAGAAGCGCGCAGCCGCCTCCACCCCGTAGGTGCGCTGGCCGAAGAAGGCGAGGTTGAGGTAGCCGGTGAGGATTTCGTCCTTGGTCAGCCGCTCCTCGAGGGTGATGGCGTACTTCAGCTCACGCAGCTTGCGGACGTAGCCGGGCATGCCGGTGCGGGCCTGGGCGGCGTCCCACGCCTCGGCGTTGCCCTCCCGCAGCGCCTGGTCCTGCAGCGCCAGCTTGATGTACTGCTGGGTCAGCGTCGAGCCACCCTGAGTGCTGTCGGTCGTGACGTTCTGGAAGACCGCGCGC
Organism: Ornithinimicrobium pratense; assembly: GCF_008843165.1. NCBI lineage: Bacteria > Bacillati > Actinomycetota > Actinomycetes > Micrococcales > Ornithinimicrobiaceae > Ornithinimicrobium > Ornithinimicrobium pratense. The sequence goes on from NZ_CP044427.1 coordinate 336,152, forward strand.
CCCAGGCCCTCGACGTCCATGCCCCCGTGGTCGTAGAAGCGCTCGTCCTCGATCGCGACCTGCGCATGCTTCATCCACTCCGAGATGTCCTCGCTGCCCACGATGATCCGGTTCTGCTCGGCGGGCGTGGCCAGCACGGTGCCGTCCGCAGTGAGGATCCGGGACTGCTCGGCGAGGGGGTTCTGCTCCAGGTCGCCCGGGAGTCGTTCGAACATGCCCACGCCCTCGCGGGCGGCGATCCCGGCGACCCCCACGACAGGGGCGGCGAGACCGGCCCCGATGAACCCCATGAGCACGGAGACGGCGAGGAACACCCCCAGCAGGGACGTCACCCGGGCGACGGTGAGAGCAGAGCGCATAACACCACGGTACGGGAGTTTCCTGGCAGTTCTCGGCGCCCGCGCGTGTCACATGCGCCGCAGCAGGTCCTCAAGGCCGTCCAGCAGGGCGGCGTAGGGGGCCGCCTCGGGGTCGATCAGCGGGAAGTGGCCGACGCCGGGCAGCAAGGTCAGCCCGTCCCGGCCGGGAGTCGCGGCCTGCTCCCACCAGCTCCGTGAGACCGCCTCCGGCACCCGCTCGTCCGCGTCACCGTGCAGGACGAGCACGGGGTATGGGGTGGGCCCCAGCCGGGCCGGGTCGGCCCCGGCCCAGGCGTCCGGCACCTCCTCCGGCGGGAGCCCCATGAGGCCCCGCGCCGCGCCGTCGCCCAAGCCGAGCTCGTGCACGAGGTGCAGATCGAGGCAACCGGCCAGGGAGACCGCCCCGCGGACCCCCTGCGCCTCGGGCCGGTGCAGCAGCCAGACCGCCAGGTGGCCGCCGGCGGAGTGGCCCACCAACACGACTGGAGCCCCGGCGGCCTCGTCTCGCGCGAGCGCGGCCACGGCCGCGGCAACGTCCTCCCCGGTGGCTGGCCAGCCGCCACCGGGCATGCCCGGCCGGACGTACTCGACCAGCGCCGCCGCATACCCATCTCGGGCCAGGGCACCCGCCAGCGGGCGCAGGTGGGTGCGGTCCCATTCGGCCCGCCAGAACCCACCGTGGATCAGCGCTACCCAGGCACGGGGAAGGCCGGACGGCTCGTGCACCTCGTAGACCTGGTGTGCAGCCGGGCCGTAGGAGACGGTGCGTGCCGGTTCGGGGCCGGTGCGGTCCAGGACGGAACGGTCGTCGGCCGGGGGCGTGGATCCCTCGCTCATGGGTCCGTCCTACCACGGCCCGAGTGTGGATCACCTTCGGTGGTCCCGGACGGACGGGGCGTCCGCGCGGGCGGGCCTTGTAGGGTCGAGACATGACGAACCAGCAGTGGGAATACGCCACCGTCCCTCTTCTCATCCACGCCACCAAGCAGATCCTCGACCAGTGGGGCGAGGACGGCTGGGAACTCGTCCAGGTCGTGCCTGGCCCCGGCGAGGGCAGCAACCTGGTTGCCTACCTCAAGCGCCCGAAGGGTTGATCGCGTGAGCACCGAGAGTGCGCCGAGCGGGGTCGAGCAGCGCCTGGCCGACCTGGGCCTGAGGGTTCCCGAGGTCGTCGCACCGGTGGCGGCCTACGTGCCGGCCGTGCGCCACGGCGACCTGGTGTTCACCTCCGGCCAGCTGCCCTTCGTCGACGGCAAGCTGCCGGCGACGGGCAAGGTCGGCGAGGGGGAGGATCTGGTCAGCCCGGAGGAGGCCGCCCGGCTGGCCGGCATCTGCGCCCTCAACGCCATTGCCGCGGTGCGCGCCCAGGTGGGTGACCTGGACCGGGTGACGCGGGTGGTCAAGGTCGTCGGGTTCGTGGCCAGCGACCCCGCCTTCACCGGGCAGCCGGCAGTCATCAACGGCGCCTCCGAGCTGCTGGGCCAGGCCTTCGGCGACGCGGGCGTGCACGCCCGTTCGGCCGTCGGTGTCGCGGTGCTGCCCATGGACACCCCCGTCGAGGTGGAGATCGTCGTCGCCGTCGGCGACTGATCTGCGTGCCCGAGCCGACCGCGGACCTGAGCTTTCCTGGCCAGCCGGCCGCATACCGCGACTTCGTCCTGCCGCCGCCCGTCGACCGGCACTCCCAGGAGTGGCTGGACATCCCGCAGGAGCAGCGCACGGTGGCCGTGCCGCGCGCCTCGGCGACGGTGATGCTGCTGCGCGAGCCGCACGGGCGGGCGGGCCAGGGGCCGCCGGAGGTGTTCGTGCTGCGCCGGGTGCTCGGCATGCCGTTCGCACCCGGGATGATCGCCTTCCCCGGCGGCGGCGTCGACCCCCGCGACGCCGACCCCGACCTGCCGTGGGCCGGTCCCGGGCCGCAGCGCTGGGCGGAGCGGCTGGCGACGGATGAGGCGACGGCGCGCGAGCTGGTCTGCGCGGCGGCCCGCGAGCTGTTCGAGGAGTGCGGGGTGCTCATCGCCGGACCCGGCGCCGGCGAGCTGGTCGAGGACCTCACCGGCCCGGAGTGGCGGCGGGAGCGGGATGCGTTGCTGGACCGCTCCCAGGGCTTCGCCGAGCTGCTGACCCGGCGGGGTCTGGTGCTGCGCACCGACCTGCTGTCGCTGCGCGCCCACTGGACCACCCCGGTGTGCGAGCCGCGACGCTACGACACTCGTTTCTTCGCCGCGCGGCTGCCGCGGGGACAGCGGGCCGACGATGCGACCAGTGAGGCGGAGAGCGCCCGCTGGGACGACCCGGCGTCCCTGCTGGCCGCGCAGGCCGAGGGAGCGGAGATCCTGCTGCCCCCGACCCAGGTGATGATCGAACAGCTCGCGCAGGTGCGGGACGTCGAGGCCTGGCTGGCCCAGGACGTCCCGGTCCACCGCGTCCAGCCCTGGCCCGCCTGGCGGGACGGCCGGCTGTGGATGCGCTCGCCGGTCGGGCCCGACGGGCACGGGCTGCCGGGGTCGAGAGCACCGGAAGGGCTGGGCTGATGCGGCCGGTCGGTCCGGCGGACCCGTCCTGGCGGGGCGGGCCGTGGGGGGATCGCACGCACGCCGTGTTGTGCCCCAACCCCTCCCCGATGACCCTCGAGGGCACCAACACCTGGGTGCTCGCCGAGCCCGGCAGCGAGGCGGTCGTCGTCGTCGACCCCGGTCCGCTGCACGAGGAGCACCTGCAGTCGGTGCTGCGGCACGTGCGTGACCGCGGCGCCCGGGTCACCCTCACCTTGCTCACCCACGGGCATGCCGACCACGCGGAGTCGGCGGACCGTTGGGCCGAGTTGACCGCTGCCCCGGTCCGCGCCGTCGGCCGCGGCCACGACGATCTCACTGAGGGCGAGCTGCTGCGGGTGGGCGGGCTGGAGCTCCTGGTGGTCCCCACACCCGGCCACACCGCCGACTCAGTCTCCTTCCTGCTGCCGGCCGAGCAGGTGCTGCTCACCGGGGACACCGTGCTGGGGCGGGGGACCACGGTGGTGGCCTACCCGGATGGCGACCTCACCTCATACCTGGAGTCCCTGCAGCGGCTGCGCGACCTGACCGGCTCCGGCGCGGCGGCCAGCATCGCCCCCGGCCACGGGCCGGTCGTGCCGGACGCCGCCGGGACGGTCGAGCACTACTGGGAGCACCGTCATCAGCGGCTGGACCAGGTCCGCGACGCGGTGCGGGCGCTGCACGCGCCCGGCGGCGCCGATGCCTTCCCCCACGCCTCCCGCGACCTGGCGGACCTGGTCGTCGAGCGGGTGTACGCCGACGTCCCCCGCGCCGTCTGGCCGGCGGCCCGCCTCTCGGTGCTGGCCCAGCTGGACTACCTGGGCCACCTCGACCATCCCGCACCGGACGCCGGTTGATCCCGCGCGGGACGTCGGCAAGCCCCGCGCCGGACGTCGACAGCCCCGCACCCAACGCCCGAGAACCGCATTGCCGTTCGGTGAGCGCGGAACAGGCCGGCGATGCCGGCCAGACTCGGCACGATGCGCCACGTCCTGGTCACCCGAGGCGCATGATCAGGCGGTGGCGCGCCACGACTCGTTCAGGACCAAGCGGTCGGTGAGGAGCACACGGAGACCGGCCTCTCGGGTGCGCCTCGATGATCTCATCGCGAGATGGTGAGGAGCGGGAGCCCCCGGTGGACCTCCGCCGAGACGTGGGGCCTGTGGGGAATCGAGGCCGCCGGGATTGGCCGGGGCCGGCCCAGACCACCCTCGACTTCGACAGGTGGGTATGGCTCGACGACAGCGGCCGCTGCCAGTGGGCGCCTGGACGTGACCGCCAGCCAGGCCCGCGCCACAGGCGAGACTTCCTGTCCGCGACCGGAAGGACTGCGGAGCCTGGGGTGATCGGAAGAGCTGTTCGGCCCACGGCTAGTGCCACATTCTCGCGCGCGGCCCGGGGATCAGCTGCAGGCCGATCGGCCAACTCTGACTTGCGTGCAGTGACCAAGGTCACCGGAGCACAGTGGGGAGGATCAACCACGCAAGGAGTCAGACATGACTGCTCTGGCGACGGTGGCCGACTGCACGGTCACCCAGTGTTCCTTCAACCACGACGGCTCCGCCGACGCGATTACCGTCGGCGCCAACGGCTCCGAGGCGCCCTGCACCACGCTCATCTCCCTCGACGAGCGTGGCGGGCTGCCGACCGCGTCGGCCCACGTCGGCGCCTGCCAGCGCATCGACTGCACCCACAACGAGCACCTGATGTGCGCGGCCCCCTCGGTGATGATCGGGTCAGGCCCCGACACCGCGGACTGTCTCACCTTCCAGCCCGCCTGACGGCACGGCCGGCTCGGCATCAGTCCTCGTCGCCGGGCGGGCCCGTCGGCCCCGCGGCCTGGGCCGACTCGAGGAACGCCAGCGCCTCGGCCGCCCCGTTGACCTCGAGCTGCGCCAGGTGCTCCGCCTCGGCCTGCAGGTCGGCGAGGGTGAAGCCGCGATCGGCGGCCGTGCTGGTGCCCTTGAGCAGCTCGGCGGTGTCGGAGACCAGGGCCGCCAGACGCAGGGAGCTGCTCGCCTCGGCGCCGGGCCAGCTGATCGCCGCGTCCAGCTGGGTGGCCTCGCCGCCAGCCCGGTCGGCCCAGCGCAGGCTCACCGTCCCCAGCTGCTGCCCGGGCGCGGCGTCGTTGACCGGCTGCACCTCATACAGGGCGCTGACCTGGTGGCCGGCCCCCAGCTCGCCGGCATCCACCGCGTCGTCGGTGAAGTCGGAGTCGTCCAGCCGGCGGTTCTCGTAGCCGATCAGCCGATAGCGCTCCACCTGCTCCTCGTCGAAGACGACCTGCGCCTTGGTGTCGTAGGCGACCACGTGCAGCGTCGGGGTGAGCTCGTCGACGAAGAGGCGCTCGGCCTCCTCGAAGGTGTCGACGTAGGAGTAGAAGCCGTTGCCCTGGTTGGCCAGCTGCTCCATCAGCCGGTCGTTGTAGTTGCCCATGCCGTAGCCGACGGTGACCAGGTGGATGCCCTCGTCGCTGGCCCGGGTGATCTGGTCGGTCAGCACCGCCGGGTCGGTGACGCCGACGTTGGCCACCCCGTCCGAGGCGAGCACCACGACGTTGACCGCCTCCGGGTCATAGCTCTCCCGCGCCTGCTCGTAGCCGAGCAGCAGTCCGGCCTCCATGTTGGTGCTGCCACCCGGCTCCAGGGCCTCGATCGCCTCGACGATCGACGCGAGCTCGGAGACCGGCGTGGGGACCAGCAGCGGCTCCGCGTCGGAGCCGTAGACGACGATCGCGATGGTGTCGTCCGGGCGCAGGTTGGTCGCGAGCAGCGCGAGCGAGGACTGCACCAGGCCGAGGCGCTCGCGGATGTTCATCGAGCCGGAGGTGTCGATGACGAAGGTGACGTTCGCCGCGGGCCGGTCCTCGGCGGACAGCTGCTCGGTGCTCACCCCGACCCGCACCGTCGTCGTGCCCTCGCCGCCGCGCGGGGAGGCCGCGGACTCCACGGTCAGGCCGAGCGCGCCGTCGGTCGGCGCCGGGTCACCGTAGTCGAAGGAGTTGACCCACTCCTCGATCCGGATCGAGTCCGGCTCCGGACGGTGGCCGTTGTCGACGAAGGTCCGGGCGACCGAGAACGAGCCCGTGTCGACGTCCAGCGCGAAGGTGGACTCGCGGTCCGAGGCGGTCTGCACCCACCCGGGGTCACCGACGTCGACGAAGACGTTGTCGTCCAGGAAGCCCGGCTCGGGCGGCAGGACGTCCGGTCCCGCCTCGGCCGAGTCCCCGCTGCTCGCGTCCACCGCGACGGGCGCGTGTGCGCCGCCGGCTGCGGAGTCCCGGTCGATCTGCGCGTCGTAGTCCTCGTAGTAGCTGCGCGGGTCCAGGTCCGGACCGCTCGGTGCCGGGTCTGCCCCCACCGAGCAGGCCGTGACCCCCAGGCCCGCTGCCAGCACCGCTGCCATCACTCGTGTCGTTCCCATGATGGGCAGACGGCTCGGGGCACCGGCCGGTTCCGTGCTCAGGTCAGGATTCGGCAACCATGAGCTTGGGGCCGCCCGGCGGCCGGCCGAAGAGCTGGCCGGTATGGGGTGGGTCAGGCCGTCAGCGGGCGCGTCGACGCAGCCGGTCCAGGTCGACCAGCGTGACGGCCTTGGCGCCCAGGACCAGCCAGCCCCGGTGCGCGAAGTCGGCCAGCGCCTTGTTCACCGTCTCCCGGCTCGCGCCGACCAGCTGGGCGAGCTCTTCCTGGGTCAGCTCGTGGGCGACGAGGACGCCCCCGTCGACCCGCTGGCCGAACTTGTCCGACAGGTCCAGCAGGGCCTTGGCCACCCGTCCCGGCACGTCGGTGAAGACCAGGTCCGACAGGCCCTCGTTGGTCCGGCGCAGCCGGTGGGCCAGACCGGCCAGCATCTGCATGGCGACCTCGGGATGCTCGACGAGGAAGGCGCGCAGGGCCTCGTTGCCCAGGGAGATGAACTCGGTGTCGGAGACGACGTAGGCGGTGGACAACCGGGGACCGGGGTCGAACAGACTCAACTCGCCGAACATCTCGCCAGGGCCCAGGACCGCCAGCAGGTTCTCCCGGCCGTCGCCGGAGGTCCGGGCCAGCTTCACCTTGCCGCTCATGATGACGTAGAGCGAGTCGCCGGCGTCACCCTCCTGGAAGACCACCTCGCCGCGGGCCAGGCGTCGAGGTGTCATCGACGCCATGAGCCGCTCGGCGGTCTCTTCGTCGAGGGCGGCGAACAGCGGTGCTCTCATCACTACATGCCGGTCCACCCACTCATCGTGCCACGTCAGGGCGCAGGTGGTCGGAACCAGTGTGTCGGAGGTCACGTCTAGGCTGGCCGGGTGAGCTCACCAGACAGCGACCGCCCCGTGGAGGGCGCGGCCCTCAGCGCCATGCCTTCGACGCCGCCGGGGGAGAGCCCGCTGGCCTTGAAGCGGCGGGCGCGCAGAATGGCCCGGGTCCTTGCCGAGCGCTACCCGGATGCCGACTGCGAGCTGGACTTCCAGGACGCCTACCAGCTGCTCGTCGCGACCGTGTTGTCCGCGCAGACCACCGACGTCCGGGTCAACGGTGTGACCCCCCTGCTGTTCGCCCGCTACCCCGACGCCGCGGCCCTGGCCGGTGCCGACCGGGAGGAGCTGGAGTCGATCATCAAGCCGACCGGCTTCTACCGCGCCAAGACCACCTCGCTGCTCGGCCTGGGCGCGGCGCTGGTGGAGCGCTTCGACGGGCAGGTCCCGCGGCGACTGCCGGACCTGGTCAGCCTGCCCGGGGTCGGGCGCAAGACCGCGAACGTCGTGCTGGGCAACGCCTTCGGGGTGCCGGGCATCACCGTCGACACGCACGTGGGCCGACTGGTCCGCAGGTTCGGCTGGACCGACGAGGAGGACCCGGTCAAGGTCGAGCACGCCATCGGGGCCCTGCTGCCGCGCAGGGACTGGACCCAGATGTCCCACGTGCTGATCTTCCACGGCCGGCGCACCTGCCACGCCCGCCGACCCGCCTGCGGGGCGTGCCCGGTCGCCCGGCTCTGCCCCTCCTACGGCGTGGGCGAGACCCAGCCGGAAGCGGCGGCGGCGTTGGTGCGCACGGCAGGACGCGGGTGAGGCGGGGATGACGGCATACCCACCGCCCCGGTGGCTGACCGACCTGGCGCAGCACCTGCCGACACTGCCGGGGGAGCGGTTCAGCCGGTTCCTGCCACCTCCGGAGGGCGGGCGCCGGCACTCGGCGGTGCTGGTGCTCTTCGCCCCGGACGTCCAGGGCCCCGGCGGCGCCGACGAGACGACGGTGGTCATCACCGAGCGGGCGCACACCATGCGCTCCCACGCAGGGCAGCCAGCCTTCCCCGGCGGCGGAAGCGAGGAGGGTGACGCCGGGCCGGCCGACACCGCGCTGCGCGAGGCGTGGGAAGAGGTGGACCTGGATCCTGCCTCGGTTGACGTCCTCGCGCACCTGCCCACCCTGCACATCCCGGTGAGCGGGTATGACGTGACTCCGGTGCTGGGCTGGTGGCGCGAGCCCCGGCCCGGTTCCTTGTGGGCCAAGGACGAGACCGAGGTGGCCCGGGTGGTCCAGCCGACGCTGAGCTCGCTGCTGGATCCCGCGGCCCGGTTCCGGGTAGGCCACCCCAGCGGGTTCGTGGGACCTGCGTGGGACGTCGACGGGCTGCTGGTCTGGGGGTTCACCGCCGGGCTGCTGGACACCCTGCTGGACCTCGCGGGCCTGACCCGGCCCTGGCAGGAGGGCGCCCCAACGCGGATGATCGGTTGAGTGAGCCCCTCGCGGCCTCGCTGGTCGGCGGCCCTGGGGTCAGCGAAGCGGGGCCGTGGCGCCGTCGCGCGTCGGCGGGACGGGCTCCGCGATCTCCGCGCGGTGCGGGGACTGGGCGGCGCCCTTGAGGGTGTCGACGGTCTGCTGCGCCTGGTCGATGGTCCTCTCCGGCTTGCCCTTGACCCGCTGCATAGCGTTCTTGCCGACGACAGCCAGAATGGCGGCGACGACGAAGAGGACGCCGGCGACGATGAGCAGACCGGCCCACCAGTTGAGCCAGATGGCGATCACCCCGGCCAGGCCCAGGAACAGCAGGCCCAAGCCATACAGGCCGAAGACCGCCGCGCCGGCGAGCATGCCTGCGCCCTTGCCGGCGTGCGACACGTCCTGCTTGATCTCGAGCTTCGCCAGCTCCAGCTCGCCGCGCACGATCTGCGAGATGTCGGCGGAGACATCGGAGACGAGCTGTCCCAGGGTCCGGGAACTCGTGCCATCGGTCCGGGACTGCGGTGCGGGATCTACGGGGGTAGCCATGCCTGGGATGCTAACGCGGCTGAGGCGTCGGTGCTTGCCAAAGGACGTCCTGCCAGATCGGCAGCAGGCCGTGCCGGGGGCCAGGGGCTGACGCGGTGGGACGGCGGCCCTTGGCGGGCACCGTGCGCAGGCCCCAGAACCACGATGCCCGCCCAGCACCCCCTGTTAGTGCCGGGCGGACACCGTGTCGACGAACCGGTCCCGTGACAGCCGGTGGGGCCACACCCCTTGCGGGGGGCCTCCTGTGGTCGATGCCTCAAGTGTCCCACGGGGGTCAGCGATACACCAACTCTCCCGGGTCAAGTTTGGGTAAAGACCCCCGGGTAACATCTGTGGCTCCTGTGACCAGAGTGAGGGGGGTCGGCGGGCGCGGCCGCGGGTGGCGTGGCCGCCGTAAGGTGGGTCCAGTGAGCGGACGGACGGTAGCAGCGCTGCGGTCCCTGGGAGACCTGCCCGGGGTGGCCGAGGCGGTCGAGGAGGCGCGGGAGGCCTGCACCACGCTGCGCTGGCACGAGGGCCTTCGGCGTCGCATCCCCGAGGCGGCCGCGGAGTCGAGGATCCGCGGCGCGACCGCGTCGGCAATGCTCGAGGGGGCTGAGCCCGCAGGGTCGCAGTCGAGCCTCGGGCTCGTCCGTGACCTGGTCCGCGGGGCGACGCCGTGGTCCGAGCGTGGCGCCGACCCGGTCTGGCGTGTGCTCGCCGGTGCGGTGCGGGCGACGGCCGCGACCGAGCACGTGGCCGCGGCGCACCTGCGCGCACCCGGACAACTGCTCGCCACGCTCCATACCGCCTCCTCCGCCGGCCTGCTGCCCGAGGACCAGCTGGGGCGCCCCCGCTCGGCCGGCGAGCGTGCCACGGGCCAGGATGTGCTCGGGCCTGCCCCGGACCCAGATGAGGCCCGCGAGCGGCTGCGCCTGGTCCACGAGCTCGTCGGGGCCGTGCCGGACGGTGGCGCACCCATCCTGATCGTGGCTGCAGTGGTGCACGCCGAGGTGGCGGTGGCCAGACCTTTCGCCGCAGGCAACGCCGTCGTGGCGCGGGCGCTGGAACGGGTGCTGGTCCGGGTCGGCGGGCTGGACCCGACCGGGGTGGCAGTGCCGGAGGTGGGGCACGCCGACAGGGCAGGCACCGACTACCGGGGGGCGCTCGCGGCCTACGCGACCGGGGACCCCGCCGGCGTGCGACTGTGGCTGCTGCACTGCGCCGAGGCCCTGGTCAGGTCGGCGGCGGAAGGCACCCGCGTCGCCGACGCGGTGCGAGCCGGCAAGCTCCCCTGACTCCGAGGCTCGCAAACACCGCTCGACGACAGCTGTTCCAGGTACCGCACGTACTTGCTATTGCCGCCCCTGCTGGTGCATACTTTTCAGCACAGCGCTCCTCGCAAGAGTCGTAGCGCGGGTGCTCAGGGTCATCCCCCCTGGCCTTGAGCACCGACGGCCCCGGCACCCCCCCGCCGGGGCCGTCCCCTTTCCCGGACCTTTTTGCTGCCGGTGCCCGATTACCCCACGCGTGCTCCGCGAGCAGCCGCTGGAGCAGCCGCAACGCCGGTCGTCCACACCCGGTAAGTCCCTCGCCGGTTGTCCACAGGTGCTGGATCGCCGCTGGCAAAGGCTCCTGCGGTCCGGCAGCGTGGGGTCATGTCCGAGCGAGGCGACCCCGAGGGTGCGCTGGGGCCGGCCCTGGGGCCACTGGCCGCGCTGCTGGAGGACCCGCGCACCACTGATGTGCTCGTCAACGGCACGGGCGCGGTCTGGGTGGACCGGGGACAGGGGGTGCAGCCGGCCGGGGTGGGGCTGGCCGATGAGGGCAGCGCCCGCCGATTGGCGGTGCGGCTCGCTGCGTTGGCCGGGCAGCGGCTGGACGAGAGTTGTCCGTTCGTCGACGGCCTGCTGCCGGGAGGGGTCCGCCTGCACGCACTCCTGCCTCCGCTGGTGGAGGGTGGTCCGCACGTGAGCCTGCGTGTCCCGCGCCGACGGGTGCCCGGTCTGCAGGACCTGCAGCGGTGGGGGATGGTCGATGAGACGGGGGCGCAGGTGCTGCGCGCGGTGGTCGCCTCACGTTCCTCCTTCGTGGTGACCGGCGGCACGGGATCCGGCAAGACCACGCTGCTGGCAGCGATGCTGGGGCTCGTCAGTGCCCACGAACGGATCGTGGTGGTGGAGGACGTGCGGGAGCTGCGGGTGGACCATCCGCACGTGGTGCACCTGCAAGGCCGCGCCAACAACGTCGAGGGTCGGGGCGAGGTGACGTTGACCACCCTGGTCCGGCAGTCGCTGCGGATGCGGCCGGACCGCGTGGTCGTCGGGGAGGTTCGGGGGCCGAGGTGCGCGAGCTGCTGACCGCCCTCAACACCGGTCATGAGGGCGGAGCGGGCACGGTGCACGCGAACACGGCCCGTGACGTGATCACCCGGTTCGAGGCGCTGGGGGCGCTGGGCGAGATGTCCCCGGCCGCGGTGCACGCCCAGCTCGCCAGCGCCATCCAGGTGGTCCTGCACGTCGACCGGTCCGGCAGCCGGTGTCTGCGGGAGGTGGCGGTGCTGCGCTCCGTCGAGGGTCGACAGGTCGAGTGCGTCACCGCGCTGGAGGGCGGTCCCGGACGGTGGCGGCCTGGTGCGGGCTGGCAGCAGCTGTGCAGCCGGGCACGGCTGGATCCCTCCGTCTTAGCGCAGCCGGCCCGGTGCAAGCAGTGACCTGGCTGGGCGTGGCGTTGTCGCCTGCCTCACTGCGGCCGCTGGCGCCGGTGCCGCTGGTGCCCTCGGTGCGGGAGGGGTCGTCGGGATGACGCTCGGCCTCCCCGTGCTGTGCGGGCTCGTCGCGGCTGCGGTGGTGCTGCTCTGGACGCAGGCCGCCCCGGGTCAGGCGACCGGTGACCGCCCGGGAGGTGGCGCCTCCGCCGCACCGTCGGTCCCCGGTGCGTCGCGGGAGCCAGGCGATGGGGAGGGTGAGCCCGCACCACGGAGCTCGCTGCGCGAGGACGCGCGCAGACTCCTGAGCCGGCTCGGCGTCGGCCGCGCTGAGCGGCGGCGCGATGCGGAGCTGCAGGTGCTCGACGGGCTGGCCGCCGCCCTGGAGGCTGGGCTCCCCGTCCCGCAGGCGGTCGTCCTGGCGGTGTCGCAGGTCGATCAACGGCCGGACCGGCAGGACGACACAGGGCTAGCCGGGGGTTGGAACGAGCTGGCGCGCGCCGCCGGACAGGGGCAGGCCCTGGCCCCCGTGTGGCACCGGCTGGCGCGTCGTACGGCCAGCCCGACCCTGCACTCGGTGGCCCGGGCCTGGCGGGTCGCCGCACTCACCGGGGCTCCGCTGGCGGGAGCGATCCGGGTCAGCGCCCATGCCTCGCGCGAGCGTCGCCGGCTTGAACGGGCGGTGCAGGTGGCCACGGCCGGAGCCCGGGCGACGGTGACGGTGCTCACCCTGCTGCCCCTGGCCGGGGTCGGCCTGGCTGCGGTCCTCGGTGTCCCACCCACGAGTCTCTACTCCCACCCGGTGGCCCTGGCCGGTGCCGGTGCCGGTGCTGTGCTCGTCGTCGTCGGCCAGGCCTGGTCACGACGCATGGTCGGCCGCGTCCTCCACGCGTTGACATGACCCCGTTGCTCGTCGCCCTCGCCACCGCGGCCGTCGTCCTGCTGTGGCTGCCACCGCCTCCGACCGCCTGGACGCCCGCGGCGGAGCGGGAGAGCCGGCTGATGTGGCCTGGCCGGCATCCCGGCCGAGCCCGTCGCCGTGGACGGCGTCAGCAGGTGGGGTCGACGCAGGCACTGATCCCGGAGGCGCTGGAGCTGCTGGCGCTGGCGCTTCAGGGCGGGGGCGCGCTGGGGGAGGCGGCCCGGACCGTCTCCCTGGTGCTCCCGGAAGACAACGGTGAGGGTCTGGCGCAGGTGGCTTCGGCTCTGCACCGCGGCCAGGACACCGGCCAGGCGTGGGCCGCCGCTGGGCCGCAGTGGGAGCCTGCCCGGCGGAGCCTGGAGCTGGCCCGCGTCGCCGGGGTCGCCCCTGGGCCGGCCCTGCGCCAGACGGCCGCAGACCTGCGCGCCGGAATGGTCACCACCGTCGAGGTGGGCACCGCTCGGCTGGGGGTGCGGATGGTGTTGCCGCTCGGGCTGGCTTTCCTGCCCGCCTTTGTGCTCACCACCGTGCTGCCTCTGGTGCTGGCGCTCACCCGCGACCTGTCGTGGTGACTCGGCCCGGCGCCCCAGGGGGGCCACAACCGCGGGGCCGGGCCCTGTCGCGCTGGGTCCGTCGCTGGGCGTTGTCCACACCCGCACGGTCCGGCTGTCGTTGTCCACACAAACCCGTCGGAGGCTGGCGCAGGGCGCGAAGCGGTCGGAGGGTGGGCAGATCGAAGGACGTGTCCCATCCGGGGGCGCGCCCGCCACGAGGAGGGGAACATGAGTAAGAGCACCATCGGCCGGCGGTCGGCGTGGCAGCAGCTGCGACGGCACCGCGAGTCCGGCATGAGCACGGCCGAGTATGCCGTGGGCACGATCGCTGCCTGCGCCTTCGCGGCGGTGCTCCTGGCCATCCTGAAGTCCGGGACGATCCAGGGTCTGGTGACTTCGGTCATCACCACAGCGATCTCGGTGTCGTTGTGACCGCAGGCGGGCACCGGGGACGGGACCGGGGCATGGTGAGCGCAGAGCTGGCGCTCACCGTGCCCTCGATCCTGCTGGTGCTCGCGATCTGCCTCACCGCCCTGGCCCTGGCGATCGACCAGGTCCGGGTCACGGATGCGGCACGCGTGGGCGCGCGTGCCGCATCCCGCGGGGAGGACCCGGCCGAGGTGCAGCGGCTCGTGCTGGACCTGGCCCCCGAGGGCTCACACCTGCAGGTCGGTCAGGAGGACCACATCGTGGTGGTCCGGGTGGAGGCACCGTCCAGGTCCCGCCTGCTCCCGCTGCCACAGGCCCAGGCGCGGGCCTCGGCCGTATGGGAGCCCGGGGCTGGCCCATGAGGGTGCGCGGGTCCATGGTCTGCGAGTCTTCTCCCAGGCCGCACCGCGAAGGCAGCGGAAGCAGCGACAGCGGATCCGCGTCGATCCTGGCCGTCGGCGTCATCGGCGGTCTCGCGGCGCTGCTGATGGCGGCGCTCACGCTGGCCGCGGTCCTCATCGCAGGTCAGCAGGCGCGCACCGCCGCCGACCTGTCGGCACTCGCCGGCGCGGGCCAGGTGGTCATCGGGGCCGGGCGGGACCGAGTTTGCGCGGAGGCAGACGGGGTGGCGGCCAGCAACGGCGCGAGGCTGGAGTCGTGCGAGTTGGGGATGCACCCGGGGCAGCCGTGGCCCAGGGTGCTGGTGAGCGTGCGGCGTGACGTGGTCGGCACGCCGTGGTCACTCACGGCGCGGGCGGCGGCGGGCGCCGCCACCCCCGCGCTCGAGCCGGTGCCCGCAGGCCGCAGCCCTGACGACTCCAGAGCACCTGCCCCGGCTCAGCGGTCCGAGTCACGCCTTCCGGCCGCCGGCCCACCGGTGCCGCGGGTCTCGTCCCGGCCCGGACGGGGCAGGATCGGCTGCTGTCCACTGCCGGTGCCGGTCGGGGCCGATCCGGACTCCCCGGTGCCAGCGCCCGGGGCTGACTGCGTCCGGGATGAGGTCCCCCCGCGGTGCCCGCCCGTGGCCCGGTCGGTGCTCGTGACGCTGCTGCGACGGTCCGGGTCGGTGCCCAGGGCCGCGCGGTCGCCGTCACGTTCAGCACGGCGGCCGGACTCCTTGGCCTGGCGCCGGAGCTCACGGACCTCCTTGGCGCGGCGCGTGGAGGACTTGGCCCCGACGCCCATCAGCCACAGGCCCGAGGTCCCCACCGCCAGGGTGATCCCGCCGGCGAGGAAGAACCAGAGCGGCGTGAGCTCGACGTTGAGGACGCCGTAGTCGATGGAGATATCGGACATCCCGGACGTCGCCAACCACACGTAGGCGATGACGACGAGCGCCAGGATGAGCAGGACCGCGCCGAAGACGATCATGGCTGACCTTTCCGTCGGTGCCCGGCACCCGGCCGGGGCGGGCACTTCCGTGCATGAGCGGCAGCGCCAGGTGGGCGGTGCTGACCCCGAGGGTAGCGAAGGGCAGCCAGAAGCACCGATCAGGTCAGCCCGTGGGGACCCGCAGGACCCGCTCGCTGAGCAGGTGGTCCAGCACCGCCTCCGCGCCCGCACGGTCCAGCGGGTCGTTGCCGCTACCGCACTTCGGGGACTGCACGCACGCGGGGCAGCCCGAGCGGCAGCGGCACCCGCGGACCAGGTCACGGGTGGCGGCCAGCCAGGTCTGGGCCACCTCGAAGCCCCTGCGGGAGAAACCGGCCCCGCCGGGGTGCCCGTCGTAGACCATCACCGTCGGCAGGCCCGTGTCCGGGTGGGCCGGTGTCGAGACCCCGCCCAGGTCCCACCGGTCGCAGGTGGCGAGCAGCGGCAGCATGCCGATGGCCGCGTGCTCCGCGGCGTGCAGCGCGCCCGGCACGGCGGCCTCGCCGACCCCGGCGAGCGCCAGCTCCTCCACCGGCAGAGTCCACCAGACCGCCTGAGTGGTCAGCGAGCGTTCCGGCAGGTCGAGGGGATGGGAGCCGATCACGGTGCCGTCGGGCAGCAGGCGCTGGAACGCCGTCACCCGGGTGGTCACCTCCACCCGCCCGCGGCAGACGGTCGCCGCACCCCAAGCCTGATCTTCGTCCACCGCCCGGATCGCGAAGGTGCTCTGGCTGCAGGCGCGGGTGCTCCAGCCGGGGTCACCGGCCACGACCAGGGCCACCCCCGAATCCAGGTCCAGCTCGGTGACCACGTGCGGCTGTCCCTGGTGGACGTAGACCGCACCCTCGTGCACCGTGGTCAGCGCCCGGGCGTCGTCGACGGTGCCCAGCACCCGGCCGCTGCGGGAGTCGACGATCTGCACGGTGTGGCCGGTGTCTCGTAGCTGCAGGTGGTCCGTGGGCCGGTCCGGCCGGCACCAGTACCAGCCGGTGGGTCGGCGGCGCAGCAGCCCGCCGACGACCAGCTGCTCGGCCAGCGCGGGCACGCCCTGGCCGAACCAGCGCACGTCCTCCTCAGTCAGCGGCAGCTCCGCGGCCGCCGCCGCGAGGTGCGGACCCAGGACGTAGGGGTTCTCCGGGTCCAGGACGCAGGTCTCCACGGGGGAGTCGAAGACCAGCTCGGGATGGCTGAGCAGGTAGGCGTCGAGCGGGTCGTCGGCAGCCACCAGCACGGCCAGCGAGGCTGCGCCACGGCGTCCCGCGCGGCCCACCTGCTGCCAGAAGGAGGCGCGGGTGCCGGGCCAGCCGGCCATCACCACGGCGTCCAGCCCGGCGATGTCGATCCCGAGCTCCAGCGCGCTGGTGGCCGCCAGCCCCATCACGGAGCGATCCCGCAGCGCACCCTCCAGCTCCCGGCGCTCCTCCGGCAGGTAACCGCCGCGGTAGGCGGCCACCCGTGGGCCGCCGGGCCCGCTGACTTCCGCGGGGCCCTCCAGCGCCTCCCGGGTGCGGGAGGCGACGGACTCCACCCCCAGCCGGGAGCGGGCGAAGGTCACCGTCTGGATCTCGGCGCGAACCAGGTCGGTCAGCAGCGAAGCCGCCTCGGCCAGGGTGCTGCGGCGCTGGCCCTGCTCATCCGTTGGTGGGGACCACAGCGCGACCACGGTCTCGGCGCGGGGAGAGGCGTCCTGGGTCACCGCCGTCACCGGCTGCCCGAGCAACGAGCGGCCCAGCTCGGCGGGCTCGGCGACGGTCGCGGAGGCCAGGACTACGGTGGGGTGCGCGCCGTAGCGGGCTGCGACCCGCAGCAAGCGGCGCAGCACTGCGGACACGTGGGCCCCGAACACCCCCCGGTAGACGTGGCACTCGTCCACGACGACATAGCGCAGCGAGCGCAGGAAGGCCCGCCACCGCTCGTGGCCGGGCAGCAGCGTGTGGTGCACCAGGTCGGGGTTGGTCAGCACATAGTGGGCGTGGTCGCGGATCCAGCGCCGTTCCTCGGTGGGGGTGTCACCGTCCAGGGTGGCGACCCGGACCCCGGGGACCGCAAGGGTATGCAGCCGTGCGGCCTGGTCGGCGCCCAGCGCCTTGGTTGGGGCCAGGTAGAGCGCCGTCGCGCCGCGTCCGCCCAGCGCGGACGCGCCCTCGCTGATCGCGGTCAGCACCGGCAGCAGGTAGCCGACCGACTTGCCCGAAGCAGTGCCGGTCGCCACCAGGACGTGCTCGCCGTCCCGGGCCAGCCGGGCGACCGTCTCCTGGTGCTCCCACAGCGCGCTGACTCCACCACCCTCGAACGCGGCGACCACCTCGGGCGCAACCCAGTCGGGCCAGGGGCGCGTCCGGCCCTGGCGCGCGGGCAGTGTCCGCACGTGCACCAGCCGCTCGCCTCGCGGGCCGCGGGCAAGGTGGGCTAGCGCCCGGTGCGGGTCGAACCCGTCCTGAGGCGCGGTGTGCGAAGCGGTCGGCGACCGGTCCGGGATCGGGGCTGCAGACATCGATGACCACGCTACGCGCCCGGACGGACAGACCCTGAAACACCGGCCCTGACAGGGGTCATATTCGGGCCATCCCGCGGGGGATGTTTGACCCAGGGGGTGTCCTCACTACAGTGACGTCGTCCACGCATAGTTGCGCGAGTCCGTCGCGCTTCCGTCGCCCGCACTGTCGCGGGCCGCCCCAGGAGGCTGTACATGGTCCCACTTCGAGCCGCCGCGAGCGATCTGTCGCTCTCGGGAGCCGATACCTCGATCGTGGTCGTGGTGCTCGCCATCGCCCTCGTCGCGCTGGTCTTCGGCTTCATGTTCCGCAAGCAGGTGCTGGCAACCCCGACAGGGACCGACAGCATGCGCGAGATCGGGGCGGCGGTGCAGGAGGGGGCCTCGGCCTACCTGGCGCGGATGTTCAAGACCCTGAGCATCTTCGCCGTCGTCGCCTTCTTGCTGCTGCTGGTTCTGCCGGCGGACGACATGTTCATCCGTATCGGACGGTCGGTCGCCTTCTTCTTCGGCGCCGGCTTCTCGGCCTTCATCGGCTGGCTGGGCATGAACCTCGCGACCGCCGCCAACATGCGGGTCGCCGAGGCGGCCCGCCACGGCGACCGGGACCAGGGGATGCGCATCGCCTTCCGGACCGGTGGCACCGTGGGTATGGCGACCGTCGGGCTTGGCCTGCTGGGTGCCGCGCTGGTCGTGCTCGTCTTCCAGGGCGACGCCCCGACGGTGCTGGAGGGCTTCGGCTTCGGTGCTGCGCTGCTGGCCATGTTCATGCGGGTCGGCGGAGGCATCTTCACCAAGGCTGCGGACGTCGGCGCGGACCTCGTCGGCAAGATCGAGGCCGGCATCCCCGAGGACGACCCGCGCAACGCCGCCACTATCGCCGACAACGTCGGTGACAACGTCGGTGACTGCGCCGGGATGGCCGCGGACCTGTTCGAGTCCTACGCCGTCACCCTGGTCGCCGCCCTGATCCTGGGCACCGCAGCCCTGGGCGCCAACGGAGGCCTGACCTTCCCTCTGATCATCCCCGCCATCGGTGTGCTCACCGCGATCATGGGTGTCTACATCACCAAGGCCCGCCCGGGTCAGAACGCGCTGCAGGCCATCAACCGCAGCTTCTACATCTCCGCGGGCGTCGCCGCCGCGGCCTCCGTCGCCGCCGCCTTCGTCTTCCTGCCGAGCGACTCTGCCGAGCTCGCCGGTGGTGAGATGTCGGGGACCGTCACCGGCGGCGCTCTCGCGCTGCTCGGGGACACGGCCGACCTGGACTTCAACCCGGCCCTGGGCTCCGCGGCCGCCGTCGTCATCGGCATCGTGCTCGCAGCCTTCATCCTGTGGCTGACCGGCTACTTCACCGGGACCGAGTCCAAGCCGACCAACGACGTGGCCCGGACCTCCCTCACCGGCCCTGCCACAGTGATCCTGTCCGGCATCGGGATCGGGCTGGAGTCGGCGGTCTACACCGCGGTCACCATCGCCGCGGCCATCTTCGGTCTGTTCCTGCTCGCGGACGGCTCGCTGATCGTGGCCCTGTTCTACGTCGCGCTGGCCGGCTGCGGACTGCTGACCACGGTCGGTGTCATCGTCGCGATGGACACCTTCGGCCCCGTCTCCGACAACGCCCAGGGCATTGCCGAGATGTCCGGCGACGTCGACGAGGAGGGCGCCCAGATCCTGACCGAGCTGGACGCCGTCGGCAACACCACCAAGGCGATCACCAAGGGCATCGCGATCACCACCGCGGTGCTGGCGGCGACCGCACTCTTCGGCGCCTACTGGCAGTCCATCAGCAACACCATGGGCGATGTGGCCACCGACGAGGCCGCCACGGACGTCTTCCAGTCCTTCCTGATCATCGACCCGCGGGCGCTGGCCGGTGTGCTGATCGGGGGCGCGGCTGTCTTCCTGTTCTCCGGCCTGGCCATCAACGCGGTGACCCGGGCAGCCGGCGCCATCGTCTTCGAGGTGCGCCGCCAGTTCCGCGAGAAGCCCGGGATCATGGACTACACCGAGAAGCCGGACTATGCCCGCGTCGTCGACATCTGCACCCGCGACTCGCTGCGTGAGCTCACCACCCCCGGTCTGCTCGCGGTCTTCGCCCCGATCGCCGTCGGCTTCGGCCTGGGCGTGGGCGCGCTCGCCGGTTACCTGGCCGGCGCCATCGGCACCGGCGTGCTGATGGCCGTCTTCCTGGCCAACTCCGGTGGCGCCTGGGACAACGCCAAGAAGATCGTCGAGGACGGCCGCTACGGCGGCAAGGGCACCGAGGCCCACGCGGCCACCGTGATCGGCGACACCGTCGGGGACCCCTTCAAGGACACCGCCGGCCCGTCCATCAACCCGCTGATCAAGGTGATGAACCTGGTCGCGCTGCTCATCGCCCCGGCCATCGTGGGTCTGACCTACGGCGAGGGCAGCAACGACCTCATCCGGTGGGGCATCGCCCTCGTGTCGGCCCTGGTGATCGTCGGTGCAGTCGTGGTCTCAAAGCGCCGGGACATCGCCATCGGCGAGGCCCCCGAGGAGGCGAACGTCCTCAGCGAGAGCAAGTAACCCCGGACCGCTCCGGGGAAGTGGCCGACCGCCGGCGTCCGAGCTCGGACGCCGGCGGTCCCGCGTCCGCCCGCAGTCCGAGGCCGGGCCGTCTGGGACAACCGGGCCAGAGGCGACGTGGGCCCCTCAGCCCAGGTCGATGGCCCGGTGCACCCAGGTCTGGGTCACCACCATGCCGACCTTGGCGTACAGGCTCAGCGCCCCGGTGCGGGAGTCGGTCGCCAGCCCCACGGCCGGTGCGCCGTGCTCCCGGGCGAGCGTGAACGCATCGACCAGGAGAGCCTGGGCCAGCCCCAGCCCTCGCCGGCCACGGCGCACGGCGAGCTTGTCGACATACCCCTCCACCGGGGCGCCCTCCTCGTCACGGGCCATGACCAGCACCGCCGCCCCCACGATGCCGTCCGACCTGGCCACCACCCGGACCTGCCACGGCTCGAACCCGGGTCGCCGCAGGACGCCGGCCTCGAAGTCCTCGTAGGGCTGGGGCTCCCGGTCAGCCCACTCCAGGAACGCCTCGTCGACAACCTGGTGGACCGCCCGGTACTCCTCCGGCCGGGCCACGCGGACCACGTGCCCGTCGGGCAGCGCCCGGGGCTCGATGTCCGCGCCCTCGGGCAGGCGCAGCACCCAGGAGGTCCAGGCCACGTGGTAGCCGAGGGCCTGCAGGAGGCGGTCGCCGGTGCCCCCCTGCGGCACCGGCATACCCACCCTGCTCGCCCCCAGCTCCCGGGAACGGTGCTGCATCCACCGGGCCAGCGCCGTGCCGATGCCGCGTCCGTGCCAGTCGGGGTGGACCGCTGCGTCGCACCGCCCGTCCCGGGCCGCCTCGGCATACCCGACCAGCCGGTCACCGGCGAAGACCCCCAGGGTGACGCTGGGCACGTCGACGCTCGGCCGCTGCCAGTCGGCGACGATGTCAGCCTCCTCGATGTCTGCCGAGCCGATCTCGGCCCGCTCCAGGGCGGCCATCACCTGGTACACGGCGCGGGCGTCGGCCATCCTCAACGGCCTGGCACCCAGGCCGTTCGGGAGACACTCCTCGATGTTCACGTCGTCAGTGAAGCGCCCCACCGGTGGGCGGCGCCACGGGATTTCCGGCTGGGGGCCCCAGGGGCCGGCCGCCACCGGGTTGGCGGGGGAGCGGGTACCCCGGCACAGTGGTGCTGGTGAGCAGCCGCCCGAGCGAGTCCCAGCCTCCGCCGTCCGTCGCCTCTCCACGGCTCCTGGCCGGGCTGCGCGAGGACCTGCGGGAGGCCGCATACACCGTCGACGGGCTGGACCACCTGCTCGGTCCGGTGGCGTCCGGCGCCCTGTATCGGGAGCAGCCGCTGCCCGCGACCCGGGCCACGGCGGCGGTCGGGGGCCAGCCCGCCGCCTGCCTCCTGCGCTGCTTCGTCCTCGGGCTGCCCGTCGACGCTCCCGACCTGGCTGCCGCCCTGCCCCGCACGGGCACCGGCGGCCTGCTCGAGCTCGGGCTCGTGCGCCGGGCCGAAAACGGCGCCCTGCGGGCCACCTGCGACCTGCGGCCCTACGGGACGGAGGAGGAGGCCTGGTGGGTGGCCTCGGACCTCTCCGAGCTGGCGATCGGCGGGCCGCTGTCGACCGACCACGTGCTCGGGATCGGTGGTGCCTCCACGACGCTGGCCTCCTGGGCTCCGCGGCCGCGGGTCCGCCGCGCGCTCGACCTCGGGACCGGGTGCGGGGTGCAGGCGCTGCACCTGGCCGGGCACGCCACCGAGCGGACGGTGACCGACCTGTCCGGCCGGGCACTGGCGTTCGCTCGGTTCACCCTGGCGCTCAACAACATCGACGCGGCCGTGCGCCGCGGCAGCCTGCTCGAGCCGGTGCGGGGGGAGCGCTTCGACCTCATCGTCAGCAATCCGCCCTTCGTCATCACCCCCCGCCGCGCAGACGTGCCGCTGTATGAGTACCGCGACGGCGGCGCCGCCGGCGACGCCCTGGTCGCCGGGCTGGTCCGCGATCTGCCCGCTCACCTCGAACCCGGCGGTGTGGCCCAGCTGCTGGCGAACTGGGAGCTGCGGGCGGGAGAGGACTGGCGAGAGAGGCTCGGCGGGTGGCTGGGCGGCACGGGGCTGGACGCCTGGGTGGTCCAGCGGGAGGTGCAGGACGTCGCCGAGTATGCCGAGACGTGGGCCCGCGACGGCGGTCACCGTCCGGGTACGCCCGGGTTCGACGCCCTGTATGTCGCCTGGCTGGACGACTTCGCCGCACGCGGCGTGGAGCGGGTGGGTTTCGGTGTGCTCACGCTCCAGCGTCCGGCCTCCCCGCGGGAGCCCTGGCACGACCTCGTCGAGGTCCCGCACCCGGTCACCGCGCCGATGGGCCCCACCGTCCTGGCTGGGCTGCAGGCCCGCACCTGGCTGGCCGAGCACGACGAGGACGACCTGTTGGACATCGCCTGGCGCGTCGCGGACGACGTCACCGAGGAGCGGGTGGGTCGGCCCGGAGCCGTCGACCCCGCCGTGATCCAGCTGCGCCAGGGCGGGGGTCTGCGCCGCCTGGTGCGCCTGGACACCCTGACCGCAGGCCTGGTCGGGGCCTGCGACGGGGAGCTGACCGCCCGTCAGCTCTGCTCGGGCCTGGCCGTGCTGACCGAGGCGCCCGTCGAGGACGTCGTGCGGGCAGTGCTGCCGCTGCTGCGCGAACTGGTGGCCGACGGCCTGCTGCGGTGAAGGGGGCGTCGGTCAGAACCGTTGGATCCAGTAGGTGTCCCTGGCCAGCACGATCTCCCGGTTGCCCAGCTCGCTGTGTCGGCAGGTGACGCCGCTCTCGCTGGCGGTGCACGAGACGGGACCGTGCACCATGGTGCTGCCGTAGGGCAGGACCGCCAGCGTGCCACCGTCGGCGTCCAGGGTCTCGCCGTCCAGCTCCTGGGCCCACCAGCCCAGCCGGTCCACCCGCGCGGAGGGCGCGAGGTCCTCGGGGGCGCAGGTCCAGGCCGCGGGTTCGTTGGTCATCGTCATCGCGTCCGCGTTCTCCACGGTGCAGTCGCCCAGCACGTCCGGCATCATGAAATCCGCTCGCACGTCGTAGGTCTTCTCGACGATCTGGCACAGGGCGTTCTCCTCGGAGAGCACGCAGCTGACGTTGCCGCTGGGCAGCACGAACGCCGCCCGGCCGCCCTCGATCTGGACTGTGCTGCCGTCTTCGCTGACGCTGCGCGACGGCGGCACGGGCGTGATCTCGGCCGGCTCGGTGGGCGGCGGCACCGGCTCCGGGGCGGCCTGCCCGTCGTCGCCGTCGGCGACACCGTCTCCATCGAGGTCACCAGTCACGGCGGCCTGCTCGGCCTCGTCCCCGTCGTCGGAGTCGCACCCGGTCAGCACCAGGGCACCTAAGGCGGCCGCCAGGACGACCGCACGCGACCCACGCCGCATACCTGCTCCTGACCGTCCTGCTCCTGCACGCGCCTTCATGGGGATGCAGCGTAGCCGGTTCATCCTCATGGGCTACGGTGACGCCCGGAGCCCGTGCCACAGAGCTGCGACGAATCCGCGGCACACGAGGCAATAAGGAGATCGAACATGGCCGCAGGCAGCAAACTGGTGATTGTCGAGTCGCCCGGCAAGGTCAAGAGCATCGGGGAGTACCTGGGGCCGGAGTACCACGTCGACGCCAGCATCGGCCACATCCGGGACCTGCCCAACCCCTCCGAGCTGCCGCCGGAGATGAAGAAAGGCCCCTACGGCAAGTTCGCGATCGACGTCGAGGGCGGCTTCGACCCCTACTACGTCGTCGACGCCGACAAGAAGAAAAAGGTCACCGAGCTCAAGCGCGCGCTCAAGGACGCTGACGAGCTCTACCTCGCCACCGACGAGGACCGCGAGGGGGAGGCTATTGCCTGGCACCTGCTCGAGGTGCTCAAGCCCAAGGTCCCGGTCAAGCGGATGGTCTTCCACGAGATCACCAAGGAGGCCATCCAGCGGGCGGTCCACGAGACGCGCGACCTGGACATGGACCTGGTCGACGCCCAGGAGAGCCGCCGGATCCTGGACCGCCTCTACGGGTATGAGGTCTCGCCGGTGCTGTGGCGCAAGGTGCGGCAGGGGCTCTCGGCAGGGCGGGTGCAGTCGGTCGCCACCCGCATCCTGGTGGAGCGTGAGCGCGAGCGGATGGCCTTCCGGTCCGCCTCCTACTGGGACGTCGAGGGCGAGTTCGCCCCCGGCGGCAATACCGGTCAGGCCTTCGAGGCCAAGCTCAGCACCGTCGACGGGGCCAAGGTCGCCACCGGACGGGACTTCCGCGACGACGGGACGCTGCGCACCCAGGGGGCCGTGCAGCTGGACGCCGCCGCCGCCCAGGCCGTCGCCGCCGGGACCCTCGAGGCCGACGTCGTCGTCCGGGTGGTGTCCGAGAAGCCCTACACCCGCCGCCCGTCGGCGCCGTTCACCACCTCCACCCTGCAGCAGGAGGCCAGCCGCAAGCTGCGGCTGAACAGCCAGAGCACGATGCGCACGGCGCAGCGGCTCTACGAGAACGGCTACATCACCTACATGCGCACCGACTCCACCACGCTGTCCAGCTCGGCGGTCAGCGCGGCGCGGTCCCAGGCCCGGGACATGTACGGCGCGGACTACGTGCCCGACACCCCCCGCGTCTACGGCAAGAAGTCCAAGAACGCGCAGGAGGCTCACGAGGCGATCCGACCCGCGGGTGACCGCTTCCGCACTCCCGCCCAGGTCGCCGGCGAGCTGCGCGGCCAGGAGTACGCCCTCTACGAGCTCATCTGGAAGCGCACGGTCGCTTCCCAGATGGCCGACGCCAAGGGCTCGACGGCCAGCGTGCGGCTCACCGCCACGCTGCCGGAGGGCACCAGGAGGAACACGGCGCAGGGCGCCGTCGATGTTCGCAGCGCGGAGTATGCAGCGTCCGGCACGGTGATCACCTTCCGCGGGTTCCTCGCCGCCTACGAGGAGGGTCGGGACGAGTCCCGCTACGGCGAGGACGCGGAGATGGGCCGCCGGCTGCCCAAGCTGTCCGAGGGCGTCGGCCTGGAGACGCTACGCGCGGAGGCGCAGGGTCACCAGACCAGCCCGCCGGCGCGTTACACCGAGGCCACGCTGGTCAAGGCGCTGGAGGAGAAGGGCATCGGCCGCCCCTCGACCTACGCCGCGACGGTCAGCACGATCCAGGACCGGGGCTACGTCCGGACGCGGGGCTCGGCGCTGATCCCGACCTGGCTGGCCTTCGCCGTCACCCAGCTGCTCGAACAGCACTTCCCGCGCCTGGTCGACTACGACTTCACCGCCTCGATGGAGCAGGACCTGGACCGAATCGCCGGCGGTGACGAGCAGCGGGCGGCCTGGCTGCAGCGGTTCTACTTCGGCGACAAGGCCCGTGGGGCCGAGGGTCTGCGCGACCTGGTGCAGGACCTCGGCGACATCGACGCCCGCGCGGTGTCCGCGGTGCGGATCGGGGACGGGTCGGTCGTGCGTGTCGGACGCTACGGGCCCTACGTCGAGATCGAGGAGGACGGTGAGGTCAAGCGGGCCACCGTGCCGGACGACATCGCGCCGGACGAGATGACCGCGGAGAAGGCGACCGAGCTGCTCGCGGCCGCCGCCGATGACGGACGGGTGCTAGGCACCGACCCGGAGACCGGGCGCGAGATCGTCGCCCGTGCCGGCCGCTACGGCCCCTATGTCACCGAGGTGGTCCCCGAGGAAGCGCCGACGGCGGGCACGAAGAAGAAGGTGACCAAGGTCAAGCCGCGCACGGGCTCCCTGTTCTCGGACATGGACCTGGCCACGATCGACCTGGAGACCGCGCTGAAGCTGCTGTCGCTGCCACGCGTGGTGGGGGTTGACGCCGAGGGGGTGGAGATCAGCGCGCAGAACGGCCGCTACGGGCCCTACCTGAAGAAGGGCACCGACAGTCGCTCGCTGGAGTCCGAGGCGCAGATCTTCTCGATCACCCTGGAGGAGGCGCTGGCGATCTATGCCCAGCCCAAGACACGGGGCCGCGGTGCGGCCAAGCCGCCGCTGCGCGAGTTCGCTGAGGACCCGGTCTCCGGCAAGAAGGTCGTGGTCAAGGACGGCCGGTTCGGGCCCTACGTCACCGACGGCGAGACCAACGCCACCTTGCGCAAGGACGACGACCCGGAGACCCTGACCCAGGAGCGGGCCTTTGAGCTGATTGCCGAGAAGCGGGCCAAGGGCCCCACCACGCGCAAGCGGGCGGCGAAGAAGACGACCGCGAAGAGGACGACGGCCAAGAAGACGACGGCCAAGAAGACGAGCGCGAAGAAGACGACGGCCAAGAAGACGACCTGACCCGACCGGCGACACGCTTTGCCCCCGACCGGCGACACGCTTTGCCCCCGACCGGCGACACGCGTTGCCGGTCAGATCCGGGTCAGAGTTGGGACAGCGCTCGGTCCAGGTCGGTGATGAGGTCCTGCGGTGACTCCAGACCGACCGAGAGGCGCAGCACCCCCTGACCCGGCTTGAAGCCGTCAGCGACCGGCCGGTGGGTCAGGGCGGCGGGATGCTGGATCAGGGTGTCGACGCCGCCCAGAGAGACGGCGTGGGTGATCAACCGGGTGCCCTCCGCAACCGAGGCGGCCTTGCCGTAGCTGCCGACGTCGAAGGCCAGGACTGCGCCGGGGCCGGACATCTGCGTGCCGACCAGGCCGGCCGGGTCGGCACCGTCGAGCCCGGGGTAGTGCACGTGCTGGACCGCGGCGTGCTCGGCTAGCCAGCGGGCCACGATCTGCGCAGTGTCCTGCTGGGCGCGGACGCGGACAACCAGCGTCTGCAGGCCACGGTGGGCCAGGTAGGCAGACAACGGGTGCAGCACGGCCCCGGTGATGGCGCGGATCGGGCGGATCCGCTGTGCCCACTCCGAGGAGGTCACGACGGCGCCGGCCAGGACGTCGCCGTGGCCGGCGAGGAACTTGGTCACCGAGTGCAGGACCAGAGTGGCTCCGTGTTCCAGCGGCCGCTGCAGGACCGGAGTGGCGAAGGTGTTGTCCACCATCACCGGCACCTGCCCCGCAGCGGCGGTGACCGCCCGCAGGTCGGCCAGGTCCAGAGTCGGGTTGGCAGGGGTCTCCACGAGCACCAGTCCGGTGTCCGGCTCCAGGGCGTCGCCGATGCCGGCCACGGTGGTCCAGGTCACCCGGGTGGCCAGCAGGCCGGTGGCCAGGATGTGGTCAGAACCCCCGTAAAGGGGGCGCACGGCGACCACGTGCGGGGTGCCGGCCGCCACGCAGGCAAGCAGTACCGCGCTGAGCGCCGCCATACCGGAGCCGAAACCGATCCCGGCCTCCCCACCCTCAAGATCGGCAAGGGCCTCCTCGAAGCGGGCCACGCCGGGGCTCCACAACCGCTGGTAGACGGGCGTCTGCCCGTCGCCGGGTATGCCACCGCCCGCCATCTGGTCGTAGGCCGCGCCCCCGTCCTCGATCCCGGGTAACGGATAGGTGCTGGACAGGTCGATCGGCGGGACGTGCACGCCCAAGGCGGTCAGGTCAGCACGTCCTGCGTGAACAGACCGGGTCTCAACGCTGAGATGTTCGGCATTCATGGGCTTATGATGCAGAGTCTGCGGTCGGGAGTCAATATTGCCGAAGGGGGAGCGCGTCCTGCCCGGCGACGGCTATCCTGCTGCCCATGGGGGCTAGGACCTACGAAGCACAGCGGCCCCGCGACACCCTGCTCGAGCTCACCCGCACCGCAACCGAGCCCTCGCTGCCGCACTCTTCGGGGCTGCCCACCGGATCCCGCTCTCCCGCACCCAGCCTGGTGGTCATCATCGCCACCAGCAGGGCCGAGCAGCAGCGGCTGTTGGCGGCGCTGCCCGAGGACGTGGCTGTCCTGGTCACGACCACCGCCGAGCAGGCGGAGGAGCTGCTGCAGACTCTGCCCGCCTCCCCCTGTCCGGAGCCAGGGCTGACGGTCAGGACGGCCGAGCGCACGGTGTGCTGGGGTGGTGAGCGCAGCGTCCGGCTCACGCCCCTGGAGTTCGCCCTGCTGCAGACCTTGAGCCTGGACCAGGCTCGGGTGTGGTCCTTCGCCGAGCTATCCCGTCGGGTCTGGGCCACCGGCCTCGTGGGGGACGGCGCCCAGGTGCGGGCGGTCGTGAAGCGGCTGCGCCGCAAGCTCGCCGAGGCCCAGGCGCCGGTGCTGGTGGAGACGGTCCGGGGTGCCGGCTTCCGCCTCGTGGCCCAGCCCCAGCCTCCGAACGGCGCCTGACCCGCGCCCGCGCCGCGCCCGCACCCAGCCCGGAAGACCGTGGCTCCTGCCTGACCTGCGCTCTTCCGGCCCCGATGCAGGAATATTGCCCCAATTTGTCCCACAAGTGCCCCGGATGAATCGTTGTCCCGCCGGTGGCCCGGTCCTAGGTTCGACTCACCTGGGTCGACCAGGCAGTCATCGACGACAAAGGGGGCCCTGGTGGCCATGCAGAACAGATGGCGGCGGCTCGTCGCCACGGTCGCGGGAACAGCGATGCTGGCAGGAGGGGGGGCCGCGAGCGCCGTAACCCCGGCCGCCGGTCCGGCAGGGAGTGGTCTGCCGGCCACTGGGAGCGTGGCCGACAAGATCGATGCCGACCTTCAGGAGGCGCTGGACAGCGACCCCAGGGTCGACTTCTGGGTTCGCTTCGGTGACCGGCCCGACATGACGAGGTTTGCCGGCATCTCCGGCTGGGATGCGCGGGGCCATGCGGTCTACGAGGCTCTGACCGACACCGCCCGCGCCAGCCAGGCCGGCGCCGTCTCCACACTGGAGCAGCAGGGGGCGGCCTACCGCTCGTACTGGATCACGAACGCGATCCGCGTCACCGGCGGCACGGAGGAGCTGGCGCTCAGCCTGGCCGGCGACAGCCGGGTGGACGGGCTCTACGCAGTCAACACCTACGAGCTGCCCGACCTGGAGCCGGTGGAGCCGGCCGACGTCGGCCCGGCAGCGGTCGAGTGGGGCATCGCCGACATCAACGCCGACGACGTCTGGGCCGACTTCGGGATCACCGGTGAGGAGATCGTCGTCGCGTCCATCGACACGGGCGTCCAGTACGACCACCCCGCACTGGTGAACCAGTACCGCGGCAACCTTGGCGACGGCACCTTCGACCACGACTACAGCTGGTTCGACGCCTCGGGATCGTCCCCGGAGGAGCCGGTGGACTTCGAGGGCCACGGCTCGCACGTCACCGGCACCATGGTCGGCAGCGACGGCGGGGACAACCAGATTGGCGTCGCGCCAGGCGCGACGTGGATCTCGGCCAACGGCTGCTGCCCCAGCGACGAGGCGCTCATCGCCTCGGGTGAATGGATGCTGGCGCCGACCCGCATCGACGGCAGCGACCCCGATCCGTCCATGCGGCCACACGTCATCAACAACAGCTGGGGCAGCACCTTCCCCTCCAACGACCCGTTCATGGAGGACATCTCCGAGGCCTGGGCGGCCGCCGGTCAGTTCGGCGTCTGGGCCAACGGCAACAGCGGCCCACAGTGCGAGACCTCAGGCTCCCCCGGCAGTCGCATCATCAACTACTCGGTGGGCAACTACGACGCCAACCACGTCATCAACCCCAGTTCCGGCCGCGGCCCCGGCCAGGACGGCAGCATCAAGCCGAATATCGCTGCGCCGGGGACCTCGGTGCGCTCAGCCGTGCCCGGCAACGGTTACGACTGGTACTCCGGCACCTCGATGGCCTCGCCGCACGTGGCCGGCGCCATCGCGCTGATGTGGGCCAGCTCGCCGGCGCTCATCGGCGACATCGAGACCACCTGGGACCTGCTGAACGGCACCGCGATCGACACCGAGGACCTGCAGTGCGGCGGAACCGCCGAGAACAACAACGTCTTCGGCGAGGGGCGCCTGGACGCCCACGCCCTGGTCAGCGCCGCGCCCCGCGGGGACGTCGGCTACCTCGAGGGCGTCGTCACGGACGCCACCACCGGGGAGCCGCTGCCCGCGGCCCAGGTCACCATCGAGGGTGAGCTGGAGCGCACCGTGCGCACCAACTCCCAGGGTGCCTACCGCGCCCTGGTCACCGCCGGGGAATACCAGGTGAGCGCCGAGAAGTTCGGCTGGATCAGCCAGACCGAGCCGGTCACCGTGCCGGCCGAGGAGACCGTCGTCCAGGACTTCGCACTGGAACGGTCACTCTCGGGGACGGTCTCCGGCACGGTCACCGACGGCTCGGGCCAGGGCTACCCGCTCTACGCGCGGGTCCTGGTGACCGGCACCGACCTCTTCACCTACACCGATCCCGCTGACGGCAGCTACACCCTCGACGTGCCGCTGGACACACCCGTCCGGATCAACGTCGAGGTGCAGTACCCCGGTTACACCGTCGTCTCCGACGACGTGGTGCTCACCGGCGACCTCACCCACGACGTCGCCGTGCCTGTCGACGCGGTGTCCTGCACCGCCAACGGCTACGAGGTCAACGTCGACGGGCTCACCGAGACCTTCGACGACGGGACCCAGCCCCCCGGCTGGACCGTGGAGGACATCCTGGACAACGGCCAGGTGTGGGTCTTCGACGACCCCGCCGGCCGGGGCAACCTCACCGGCGGTGAGGGCGGTTTCGCCATCGTCGACAGCGACTGGTACGGGCCGGAGGGCGTGCAGAACACCGCCTTGGTGTCGCCTCCGGTGGACATGAGTGAGGTGGGCTCCCCGACGCTGGGTTTCCGGCAGATGTACGAGCCGATCAACGACGTGGCCGACGTCGACGTCTCCGTCGACGGTGGCGTCGAGTGGACCACCGTCGCCAGCTACACCACCCCCCAGGAGGGCCTGACCATCCTGCCGCTGCCGATGGCGCAGGACCAGTCCGACGTCCGCGTCCGCTTCCACTACTACGGGGCAGAGTGGGCCTGGTTCTGGCAGGTCGACGACGTCTTCCTCGGCAACCGCACCTGCGACCCGGTCGGTGAGGGCGGCTACGTCTTCGGCAACGTCTCCTCCTCGCTGCAGGACGCGCCGATCCGCGGCGCACGGGTGACCAGCCTGGACAACCCGTCCGACACCGGCGTCACGGTGGACACCCCGGCCGACCAGGGTCAGGACGACGGCTTCTACTGGCTGTTCAGCAACCTGGCCGGCGAGCACCCGTTCGAGGCCTCCGCGCGTAGCTACACCTCGCTGGTGCAGGACGTCACGGTGCCCGACGGCGGTGCGGTCCGGGCCGACTTCGTGCTCGGCGGAGGGCTGCTCACCCTGGACCCCCCCTCGATCAACACCGAGGTGACCCTGGGTGAGCCGGCCACCGAGGAGCTGACGGTCACCAACGAGGGCGACGACGTCGTGGACATCGAGCTGCAGGAGGTGCGCGGCGACTTCGACATGCTGCGGGCCGACGGCACCCGGATGACCGCGAGCCAGGCCCGGGAGATGACGGGAGCCCCCGACCGCCGGGTCGACGCCCCGACCTCCTACGCAGCCTCCCCCGGCCGTGCCACGGGCCAGCAGCCTGCGGCCCAGGGCCCGGCCGAGGAGCCCTGGGAGATGCTCGCCTCCTACCCCACCGCGGTCATGGACCACCGCATGGTGACGCTGGACGGCCAGTGGTATGTCATCGGTGGTGGTGACGGCTTCGAGCTCACCGATGCCGTGCGCCGCTACGATCCGGCCGGTATGGAGTGGGTCGAGGTGGCCCCGCTGCCCGTCCCGCTGCAGGCGATGACCGCTGGTGTGGTCGACGGTCAGATCGTGGTCAGCGGTGGCTGGACGACGGACGGCACGACCACCGGGGACACCTACGTCTACGACGCGGCTGCCGACGAGTGGTCGCAGGTTGCCGACAACCCCTCGACGGTTTCGGCCGCAGGTCAGGCCGTCCTGGACGGCCAGCTCTACTCCGTCGGCGGGTGCAGCACCGGCGAGTGCGAGCCGATGTCGCGCACGGTCACGGCCTACGACCCCGGCGCCGACAGTTGGTCGACCGTGGCGGACTACCCCGTCTCGGTGGCCTTCGCCTCCTGCGGCGGGGTGGCCGGGCAGCTCTACTGCACCGGTGGCACCAACGAGATGGCCGAGCTGTCGAGCACCTATGCCTACGACCCGGCCAGCGACAGCTGGTCGGAGGTCGCGGAGGCGCCGGCCCCCTGGTGGGCCAGCTCCCACGCGGTCGCCAACGGCATGCTGGTGGTCAGCGGCGGTGTCGTCATGGGCGACCTGTCGAACGAGACCTGGGGCTACGACCCCGCCCAGGACACCTGGGTGGACCTGCCGAACCCCAACACGGCCAACTACCGCGGCGCGGCCAGCTGTGGTCTGGTCCGCGTGGGCGGGGCCGAAGGGTTCGAGCCGACCGATGTCGTCGAGTACCTCCCGGGTTTCGACGACTGCGGCTCGGTCACCGACGTCCCCTGGCTCTCGCTGAGCCAGTACGAGGCGACGCTGGCCCCGGGCGAGTCGGTGACGGTCCAGGTCACCACCGACGGGACGGTGCCTCAGCCCGGCGACTACACCGCGGGCATCCGCGCGGTCGGCGGGGTGCCGGGCAGCGACCCGGTGACCGAGGTCACCATGACGGTCCTGCCCCCCGCCACGTGGGGCAAGCTGGCAGGGACGGTTCAGGGTGAGAGCTGCACCGGTGACCTGAGCCCGCTCGGCGGCGCGACGGTCGACGCGACCCCGACCCGGGTGCCGCAGCCGAGGTGGCGCCTGGTCACCGACACCGAGGGGCAGTACGCCCAGTGGATCGACACCCGGGTTGGTGAGCTGGAGATGATCGCCTCGGCGAACCAGCACCTGCCCGATTCCGCCCGGGTGACCCCGCGGCGCGGGGTGGTGACGGTGCAGGACTTCGACCTGCTCCACGCCTCCTGCGAGGCGCCCCCCGGCCCGATCCACCCGGACGTCTTCCGGATCCAGGGCACGGACCGGTACGGCACCGCGGCAGCGGTCTCCCAGCGCTTCGAGCCCGGGGTGGAGACGGTCTTCGTCGTCACCGGCCGCAGCTACCCCGACGCGCTCGCCGCGGCGGCAAGGGCCGGCAGCCTAGGGTCCCCGGTGCTGCTCACCCGGCAGGGCAGCCTGCCCAGCGCTACCAGCGTTGAGCTGCGCAGGCTGGCACCGCAGGAGGTCGTCGTCGTCGGCGGCACCCAGGCGGTCGACGACCGGGTGATCCGGGCTATCGACGTCGTCACCGACGCGCCGATCCGCAGGGTCACCGGCAGCGACCGCTACGTCACCGCGGCGAACCTGGCGGCGGAGTTCGAGTCCTCGGAGGTAGTCTTCGTGGCCACCGGGCGCGACTACCCCGACGCCCTCGCAGGCGCCTCCCGGGCCGGCGCGCTCGATGCACCGGTCCTGCTGGTGCGCACGGGCTCGGTCCCGGCGGCTACGCACCGGGAGCTGGCCCGGCTGGCGCCGGACCAGATCGTGCTGCTGGGTGGCACCACTGCGGTCACGTCCGGCGTCCAGGAGGCACTGGGGCAGTACGGCACCGTGACCAGGATCGCGGGCACCGACCGCTACCGCACGGCAGCCGCCGTGGCGCAGGCCTACCCGTCCGCCGACACCACCTACGTCGCCTCGGGGCAGAACTGGCCCGACGCCCTGGCCGGCGCCGCGCTGGCCGGGCACGAGGAGGTGCCGATGCTCCTGGTCCGCAACAACTCGGTGCCCGGTGCGACGTGGAGCTCCCTGGAGCGGCTCCAGCCGGGGCGGATCCCCGTCCTGGGCGGCCCGGTGGCGGTGCAAGAGGTGATCCTGGACCAGCTGCGCACCCTGGAGTGAGGTAGCACGACCGGGGTCGGCCCGGCAGCCCGTGCAGACGGACTGCCGGGCCGACCGCGTCCACCGCGGCCTTCCTCGGCGGTGCGGTGCAGGGTATGCGGCGTGCGCGGGCATACCCTGGGGCCGTGCCGAAGAATCCTCGTGACGACAAGCCGCTGGACCCGATCGACCTGGCCCTCGTGCGCCTGCTGGAACAAGACGGGCGGATGTCCAACGCCATGCTCGCCCGAGAGGTCGGAATCGCCGAGTCGACCTGCCTGGTGCGGGTGCGCAGCCTGCGGGAGCGGGGGGTCGTGCGCGGCATCCACGCCGACATCGACCCGGTGGCCGTCGGCCGGCCGGTGGAGGCGATGATCGCCGTTCGCTTCGGCGGCCACCGGCGCAGCCACTTCGAGCAGTTCACCGAGGAGGTGCCCGCGCTGCCCGGGGTGCTCGGGGCCTTTCACGTCTCCGGCGCCATCGACTACTACGTCCACGTAGCCTGCCCCAGCGCCGACGCCCTGCGTGACTTCGTGCTCGACCACCTCACCAACCGGCCGGGGGTGCTGCACGCCGAGACCTCGCTGATCTTCGAAAGCCAGCGTGGTCGGGGCACGATGACCCGTCCCGAGGACCTGCTCGGGCCCTCGGCTTGACCCTCACGCACCGTGAGGCGCCACGCTGAACGGGTGATCGAGATGACGGAGCAGCTCTGGACGGTCGGCCAGGTCGCCGAGACGGTCGGCGTCACGGTGCGCACCCTGCACCACTACGACCAGATCGGCCTGGTCAGGCCGTCGGAGCGCAGCCGGGCCGGCTACCGCCTCTACACCGAGGCGGACCTGCAACGGCTGCAGCACGTCGTCGTCTATCGCCGGCTGGGTTTCCCCCTGGAGCAGATCGGCGGGATCCTCGCGGCGGGCGCCGATGTCACCGTTCACCTGCGGCGGCAGCGGGCAGCGATCACGGACAGGCTGACCGAGCTCACCGGGCTGGTCAGCGCGATCGACAAGGCCCTGGAGGCACAGATGAACGACTACCAGATCACTGAAGTGGAACGGCGCGAGCTGTTCGGCGACGGGTTCGACGACGGCTACGCCCAGGAGGCCGAGGAGCGATGGGGCGGCACCGAGGCCTGGGAGCAGTCCCAGCGTCGGGCCAAGGGCTACTCCAAGGAGCAGTGGGAGCAGATCAAGGCGCAGGGCGAGGAGGTGAACGCCCGGTTCGTCCAGCTGCTCACCAGCGGAGCGCCGGCCGAGTCCGAGGCGGCGATGGACGTCGCCGAGGCCGCGCGCCAGCAGATCTGCACCTGGTTCTACGACTGCCCGCGCGAGCTGCACGCCAACATCGCCGAGATGTACGTCACCGACCCCCGGTTCACCAGGGCCTACGAAGACATCCACGAGGGTCTTGCGCGCTACGTCCGCGACGCGGTCGTGGCCAACGCGCAGCGGGATTGAGCCGCCGGTGCCCCCGTCGGTGTGCCCCGTCGGTGTGCCCCGTAGGGGTGCCGGTTGTGGACGGGGTCGGGCTGGTCGGCGCGGTCCCGTAGGCTGCCCGGGTGACCGAGCAGACCCCGCCCGAGCCCGCCCCGCGCGGCCGTGGACCGGGCTTCTTCGTCGCCTTCGAGGGGGGCGACGGGGCGGGCAAGTCCACCCAGTCCCGGCTGCTGGGGCAGTGGCTGACCGACCAGGGGTATGCCGTGCGGCATACCCGCGAGCCCGGTGGCACGGGCCTGGGGCGCCAGGTCCGCGAGCTGCTCCTGCACGGTGAGGACGGCTCGGTCAGCCCGCGGGCCGAGGCGCTGCTCTTCGCCGCCGACCGGGCCCACCACGTCGCCTCGGTGGTGCGCCCTGCGCTCCAGGGCGGGGGGGTGGTGCTCACCGACCGCTACCTGGACTCCTCCGTCGCCTACCAGGGAGCGGCGCGGGCGCTGGGTCACGACGAGGTCCGCAAGCTGTCGATGTGGGCGGTCGAGGGGTTGGTGCCCGA
This sequence comes from Ornithinimicrobium pratense, assembly GCF_008843165.1. NCBI lineage: Bacteria > Bacillati > Actinomycetota > Actinomycetes > Micrococcales > Ornithinimicrobiaceae > Ornithinimicrobium > Ornithinimicrobium pratense. The sequence continues at coordinate 372,009 of NZ_CP044427.1, forward strand.
CCTCACCGTGCTGCTCGACGTGAGCGCCCGCGAGGGTCGGGCCCGCCGCGGAGAGGTGCACGACCGGCTGGAGCGGGAGGCCGACGACTTCCACGACCGGGTCCGGCAGGGCTTCCTCGACCTCGCCGCCCGGGAGCCGGAGCGATACCTGGTGCTGGACGCCTCCCGGCCCGCGGCGGAGCTGGCCGGGCAGATCCAGCAGCGGGTCGCAGAGCTATTGCAGCTGGGCGGGGCCGTGGCGCAGGAGGGTGCCGGGTGAGCGTCTTTCACCAGCTGGTCGGTCAAGAGCGGGTCGTCGGCACGCTGCAGCAGGCGGTCACGGTGCCCGGCGCGATGACGCACGCCTGGCTCTTCACCGGTCCACCGGGGTCTGGCCGCTCAGTCGCGGCCCGGACCTTTGCGGCCGCCCTGCAGTGCGAGGCGCAGGGGGCAGCTCCCGGTGGGACGGGTGAGGCTACTGGTCAGGCGCGGTCCGAGGGCCAGGCCGGTGGGGCCGGATGCGGCGAGTGCCAGCCGTGCCGGATGGTCCTCGCCGGCAGCCACCCCGACGTGCGCGTGGTCGACACCGAGCAGACCTTCATCAAGGTCGACGAGGCACGGGAGCTGGTCCTGGAGGCCCAGGCCCGGCCCAGTCTCGGCCGCTGGCGGGTGATCATCGTCGAGGACGCCGACCGGCTCAACGACTACTCGGCCAACACCCTGCTGAAGTCCCTGGAGGAGCCGACCGCCCGGACGGTGTGGATGCTGTGCGCGCCGACGCTGGAGGACGTGCTCGTCACGATCCGGTCCCGGTGCCGGCACGTGCGGCTGGGGACGCCCCCGGCGGCTGCCGTCGCCGACCTGCTGGTCCGCCGGGATGGCGTCGACCCGTCCATGGCCCACTATGCCGCCCGCGCTGCGCAGAGCCACATCGGCATCGCCCGGCGACTGGCCACCGACGAGCACGCCCGCGCCCGCCGACGCGAGATCGTCGCGATCCCGCTGACCCTGCGTTCCCTCGGGGATGCGCTGCGGGCGGCGGCCGACCTCGTCCAGGAAGCCGGCGAAGGAGCCCGGGCAACCTCTGAGGACTACGCCGAGCAACAGCGGCGCTCGCTGCTCGAGCAGGTCGGGGCCGACCCGCTGGCGCGCACCCAGCCGCCGTCGGTGCGGGCGCACCTGCGCCGACTGGAGGACCGGCTCAAGGCGGAGGCCCGCCGTCAGCAGCACGACAGCATCGACGCCGCGCTGACCGACCTGGCCTCGGCCTACCGGGACGCCCTGGTCGTGGCTAGCGGTGCGCAGGTGGCCCAGGTGAACACGAGCGACCCGGACCAGATCGAGAAGCTGGCCCGCGCCATGACGCAGGAGGAGCTGCTGGGTGCGCTGGAGACGATCGGCCTGGCCCGCCAGCGCCTCATCGCCAACGGCTCGCCCCTGCTGGTCCTGGAGGCGATGATGATAGGCCTGACCCTGCCGCGCGGCTCGTGAGCCGACCCGTGGCCGACCACTTGGAAGGACGACACGTGTCGAGACTGCATACCCCCCGCACCCGGCTGATCGCGGCCGCGGCGAGCCTGGCCCTGCTGGCGGGCTGCCAGCAGGGGGACGACCCCGGGGACGCCAACCCGGACAGCACAAGCACCGATGAGGCCCAGGAGTCCGGACAGGCCGACGACGCGTCCACCTCGGCGGGGCCGGACGGCGCAGCGCCGCCGGTCGTCGAGGACGCCCCGGAAGGCCTGGAGGACTTCTACGGCCAGGACCTGGAGTGGAGCAGCTGCGAGGGCAGCTTCGAGTGCGCGGAGCTCGCGGTGCCGCTCGACTACCAGGACCCGGGCGGGGCCACCATCGAGCTGGCGCTGCTGCGCTCGCCGGCCGTCGGCCAGGCCCAGGGCTCGCTGGTGCTCAACCCCGGTGGGCCCGGCGCCTCGGGGGTCGACTACGCGATGCTGGCGCCGATGGTGGTCTCTGCGCAGGTGCGCGAGGTCTACGACGCGGTCGGTTTCGACCCACGCGGCGTCGGCCGGTCCGCGCCGATCCAGTGCTTCACCGATGAGCAGATGGACACGCTGCTGGGCGCCGACCCCACGCCAGAGACCCCCGAGGAGCAAGAGGCTTCCCAGGAGCTGATGCAGGAGTTCGCCGCGGCCTGCGCGGAGAACGCACCGGACCTGGTGGGCCATGTCTCCACCGTTGAGGCCGCCCGGGACATGGACATCCTGCGCTCGGCCCTCGGCGATGACCAGCTGGCCTACCTCGGTGCCTCCTACGGCACCTTCCTGGGCACGACCTACTCCACCCTCTTCCCCGAGCGGGTGGGCCGTCTGGTGCTCGACGGCGCCATCGACCCCACGATCAGCGGGTTGGAGATGGGCCTGGGCCAGGCCGAGGGGTTCGAGCGCGCCACCCGGGCCTACGTCGAGGACTGCGTCGCGGGCGGCGACTGCCCGCTCGGCGACGACGTGGAGGCCGCGATGGCGGCCATCCCGGACTTCCTCGACGAGCTCGACGCCAACCCCCTGCCGGTGCGCGGCGACGTGGTCGAGGAGCTCACCGAGGGGTGGGGGATGTACGGCATCATCGTGGCGATGTACGACCAGGCCGGCTGGCCCATCCTGTCCCAGGCGTTCGCGCAGGCTCAGCAGGGCGACGGGACGATGATGATGTTCCTGGCCAACCTCTACGCCTCGCGCAGCAGCGACGGCAGCTACGACGGAAACGGCATGCAGGCCATCTACGCCGTCAACTGCCTCGACCGGCCGGCCGGGGAGGAGGAGGACCTGGACCGCGAGAGTGTGCTGGAGCAGTTCGAGCAGGTCTCCCCGAGCTGGGGCCGTTATCTGGCGGGCGAGGGGGCCTGCCAGTACTGGCCGGCGCAGGCCCAGGAGACGATCGAGGACTACTCCGCCGCGGGTGCCGACCCGATCCTCGTCATCGGCACCACCCGTGACCCGGCGACCCCCTACGAGTGGGCGGTGAGCCTGGCCGACATCCTCGACCCCGGGGTGCTGATCTCCTACGACGGGGACGGCCACACCGCCTACGGACGCTCCAACGACTGCGTCCAGGACGCGGTCGACAGCTACCTCATCGAGGGCAGCGTTCCGGAGGACGGCCTGAGCTGCTGAGCCGTTTGGGGCACTCCCCGGAGGTCGGGTATCCTCGTGTGGCTGCTCCGCGCAGCACGCCGCCTTAGCTCAGTCGGCCAGAGCGATTCACTCGTAATGAATAGGTCAAGGGTTCGATTCCCTTAGGCGGCTCCCACACGAAAGCGCCCCAGGCCATCGGCCTGGGGCGCTTTCGGCGTTCTCAGCGCTGATGCCTTCCGGTCACTCCGGGTCGGCGACGAGGCGCAGCGTGAAGTGTCCGTCGCTGGCGTTCTCGTTGGTGCCCGAGATGCCGATCGCGCCCAGCTGCTCAAGGGCAGAGCGAGCGTTGGTGTCGGTGATCTCCGGCAGGTAGTACTCCTCGAAGGGGTTGACGTTGACGAACAGGACCATCTGGGCGTCGTCGGCGTCGGCCACCGCGGCGGTGAACAGCTCGTGGTCGCCCAGCGTGTCGCCGGAGCCGTCCGCCAGGGCGTCGACGTAGGCCTGGTCTCCACCCAGGGTCAACACACCGTCGTCCTCGCGCAGGGCCAGAACGCCTGCACCCAGACCGTTCTCGTTGAGCATGGTCTGCAACCGGTCGGTGTCGGTTGCGACCCGGTAGCCGATCGGCACGGCCGGCATACCGCTGTCGGTGGGGCTGACGTCCATGAACGCATCGATGATGCCCGGCCCGGCGGACAGCGACATCGAGTCGCCCAGGATCATCTTGATGTCGTCCGGCAGGGAGAAGCCCTCTGCGGCGGCCTGCTGGGTGGCGTCCGCGACCTCCTCCGGGTTCTGCTCGGCGTAGTAGTCCCAGGCAGACTGGATCATCGCGGCGCCGTTGTCCATGGAGATGGCCACGGCGGTGTCGGCCGGCAGCTGGGTGACCAACGAGTCGACGTCGCTGTTCTCGGGGATCGCCACGCCCTCCGCGCCCCGGACGACGCCGTGCAGCTCGATCGCGTCGGGAGTCAACCGCACGGTGGCGGCCGTGCGGCCGGCCACCTCGGGCATCTCGGAGTTGACCATGCCCCCGGTCATCGCCATAGCCGGGTTGGCGCCGGCGCCCAGCATGTCGTCCAACTCGGCGGTGTCCGCCCAGAACGCCATGATCCCTGCCTCGCCCAGGTCGTCCATGTCGGAGGAGAAGGTCTCGTTCTCGGCCAGGGTGCCCTCGGCGACGGCCGCCTGGACGGTCTGTTGCGCGTCCTGCTCGGTGAAGACGAGGTAGTCGCTCTCCAGCCAGTAGGCGATGTCGTCGTTGGCCTGGGTGCGCTCATCGAAGAAGGCCAGGGCGGCGTCCCCGTCCTGCACCTGCAGAGCGATCGTCACCACGGGTTCTTCACCCTCGCCCTGGGGCAGCAGGGCCAGGCCGGCGCGGTCTCCGAGCCAGGGCTCGATGTCGGTGGCGAAGTCAATGTCCTCCGCCCCGTCGACCTCGTCCCGCAGCTGCGTCCAGGCCCACTCGCGCCACTGGCCCTCGCTGAACTGCTCGCGCAGCTCAGGGTCCAGCCCCTGGAAGAAGCGCACGGCGGAGATCTTCTGGCCCGCGTCGGGGTCCAGGTCCACCTGGGCGTAGACGGCGGCGCCGCCCGGAAGGACGCTAGCCGGGCGGTCCCCGCCGCCGCCCAGCATGGTGGCGGCGTAGGCGCCGCCGGTGATCAGGACGGCGGCGGCCACGCCACCGCCGATCAGCAGCCACGGCTTCTTGCCGCGGCTCTCGGCGAGGTCCCCGCCGGGGTTCTCGGTCACAGTCGTCATGGTTTCCCCTTGTTCTCGTGCGGGCCGGATGCCCACGCTCGGAGCGCCGCGCCTCGCGGTTACCCCTGCACCATGGTAGTGGGTGCGGGCCCCGTGGGATGCAGCGGTGCTACGACGGCGGCCGGGCCGCCCCGGTTCCCGACGTCGTCGGCGAAGCCCAGAGCGGTGGGACGGGTTCTGGGATGGAACGCTGCCGGATGGCGGAGGGGCCAGGCCCGGCCGGGGAGATCGCGGTCAGTCGTGCTGAGGCATCGGCCAGCGCGCGGTGGACAGGCCTGCGTCCTTCGCCCTCTGCACGGCCTCGTGGTAGACCCGCTCGGCGTCCTCCTTGCCGGCCCAGTGCGCGCCCTCGACGGACTTGCCCGGCTCCAGGTCCTTGTAGACCTCGAAGAAGTGCTGGATCTCCAGCCGGGTGTGGGTGCCGATGTCGTCCAGGTCCTGGATGGCCAGCTTGCGCGGGTCCTCGGCCGGGACGCAGATGATCTTGTCGTCACCACCGGCCTCGTCACGCATGTGGAACATGCCGATCGGGCGCGCAGCGACGAGGCACCCGGGCCAGGTCGGCTCGTCGAGCAGCACCAGCGCGTCCAGGGGGTCACCGTCCTCGCCGAGGGTGTCCTCGATGTAGCCGTAGTCCGCGGGGTAGCGGGTCGCGGTGAACAGCATGCGGTCCAGCCGGATACGACCGGTGGCGTGGTCCACCTCATACTTGTTGCGGCTGCCCTGCGGGATCTCGATCGTGACGTCGAACTGCATCGGTGCTCTCTTATCTGTTGCACGTGGAACGGCTTAGGCTCGGACCCCAGTGTCCCCCATCGCGGGGCACGGGTGCCATCTGGAGGTCAAGAATGAGGTATGTGGTCACCTCCGCCGTCGTCGGCACCCTCCTGTTCGGGGCGGTCCAGGGGGGCGGGGCGGTCGCGTCGACCGACGGGACGACCGCCGAGCCGGTCGTGTCCACGCAGGCGCCAGCCGGGCCAGAGACGACCACCGCGGCCGACGTGCGTCCGCGACCCAACGCCTTCGTTGACCCGCTTGGGGATGTGCGTGGCGGCCCGGTGCCTGAGCGTGGTCCCCTGGCCCAGCAGATCTCCGAAGAGCTGGACAGCCGCTGGCTGGGCCCCAGCAACCGCCGCAGCATCGCGATCCGCGACGCGCTGACCGGCGAGAGCCTCGCCGACCGGCACTCCGGGCGACCGGTGACACCGGCCTCCACGACCAAGCTGCTCTCGGCCGCGGCCATCGTCACCGCGCTGGACCCGGCTACGACCTTCACCACGCGCGTCGTCGCGGGGGAGCGGCCGGGGGACGTGGTCATCGTGGCCGGCGGGGACATGCTGCTCGCCGACGGCGAGGGTGACCCGGAGGCAGTAGCCGGGCACGCCGGCATCGGCGACCTCGCGGCACAGACCGCCGCGGCCCTGCGGGCCGGCGGGAGTGGTGTCGGGGACGTCGACGAGGACGGTGACGAGGGGGACGGTGCCGAGGAGGACGGCGGGGAGGCGACCACCGGCCCCGGGACCGACGCAGTCGGCCCGGTCACCGTGAGTCTGGACCTCTCGCACGTGTCCGGACCGCACGCCCTGGAGACCTGGAGCGAGCACTGGGTCGCCGAGGGCTGGACCGGGCGGATCGTGCAGCTGGGGCGCGCCAGTGACAGGGCCCTGCCGTTCAACCCTTCCCCGCGCCAGCCGGAGCAGGAGGTGGCCCGAGTTTTCCGCGAGGCGCTGGCCGACCAGGGCGTCGAGGTGGTCGGGGCCGACGCGGGTGACGAGGACGGCGGTGAGGACGGCGGGGAGGACGCCCGCGCGGAGGTGGTGACCGCGCCTGCGGGGGCCGTGGAGCTGGCCGCCGTCGAGTCCGCGGCCCTGCGAGACGTGCTGGCACTGGCGTCCGCGACGAGCGACAACGCGATGTTCGAGCAGCTGGCCCGCCAGGCGGCCGTCGCCGCCGGCCACGGCCCCGACCAGGAGTCGGTCACCGCCTGGATCCGGGACACGATGACCGAGGACCTGGGCCTGGACCTGACCGGGATGCGGATCGCGGACGCGAGCGGGCTCTCCGACGGCACCCTGCTGTCGATGGAGGTGGTAGCCGAGGTGCTGGTGGCCGCTGCGGACGGCTCCCACCCGCACCTGCAGGAGGTGCTGGCCGCCGGCGGGCTGCCCATCGCCGGCTACACCGGCACTCTGGGCACCGGGATGCGCTTCCACCTGCCCGCCCACGCTCCGGCTGTCGGCAACGCCCGGGCCAAGACCGGGACCCTGCCGGGCGTGACCGCGCTCGCCGGCACCGTGGTCACCGCGGAGGGCAGGCTGCTGGCGTTCGCCGTCGCGGCCGACGACATCGAGACCGGCTCGGCCGCGGTGGAGGCTGCATCCGTCCTCGATCAGATCGTCGCCCAGCTGGCCCGCTGCGGCTGCTGACCCTCGAGGGCAAGACGGCGGCCCCGCCGCCCGAGTCGCCAGCTTGCGGCGGCACGGCATACCGTCGAGGCATGACCGAGCCCACGGTGACCTCCGCCCATCCCGAGCCCACGGACGTGTCCGGCAGCGCGCTGGTCGACTGGGACTTCGCCGCAGCCGCCGCCAGCCGGCTGGCCCCGCCCGGGCCCAAGGCCGACCGTCGGGAGATCACCCAGCTCGTCGACGAGCTGCGGCAGGCCGGAGAGCGCGCGGTGGACCTGGTGGCCCGGACCGCCCGCCTGGAGACCCCGCCCGGGGCACCACCCGCGCTCATCGTGGACCGGGCCGGGTGGATCCGGACCAATGCGGCGTCGATGGGGGCCATGCTCGCCCCGGTCCTGGACGAGGTGGTGGCCCGGAAGCGGGCGGCTGACCGGGAGAGGGCCGAACGAGCTGGTCGCGCGCTGCCTGACCTGGGCGCCGCCTCGCAGGCGATCTCGGGCAAGGTCACCGGCACCGAGGTAGCGGGGATCCTGTCCTGGGTCTCGACCAAGGTGCTAGGGCAGTACGACCTCGCGCCGCAGGGGACCCCGAGGTTGCTGTTCGTCGCACCCAACATCCTGGCGGCGGAGCGCGAGCTCAAGGTGGATCCCTCGGACTTCCGGCTCTGGGTGGCGCTGCACGAGGAGACCCACCGGGTGCAGTTCACCGCGGTGCCGTGGCTGCGTGAGCACCTGATCGCCGAGGCGCGCTCGATCGGCAGCCAGGTGCTGCCCGAGCCGGAGAACATGGGCCAGCGGATGGTCGAGATCGTCAGCAAGCTGCCCGGCGTGCTGCGGGGGGAGGAGGACATCACCCAGATCGTCGCCACTCCGGAGCAGCGGGCCCGGCTGGCCGAGGTCACCGCGGTGATGTCGCTGCTGGAGGGCCACGCCGACGTGATCATGGACGAGGTGGGGCCCAGCGTGATCCCCAGCGTGAAGGAGATCCGCCGCAAGTTCACCCAGCGGCGCAAGGGCGCCGGCAACGTGGACAAGTTGCTGCGCCGCCTGCTGGGGATGGACGCCAAGATGCGGCAGTACCACGACGGCGCCATCTTCGTCCGGGCCGTGATCGACGCCGTAGGGATGGAGGGTTTTAATCAGGTCTGGAGCTCGGCCGAGGCTCTCCCCCGGGCGGCGGAGATCCCCGACCCGCAGGCCTGGGTGGCGCGAGTCCACGGCTGACCTTCTCCCGACAGAACACGCCAGAAGGCCCGAGAGAACACGCGCGAGGCTCGACAGAACACGTCGACGACGTCCTAGGCTCGGGCCATGCCCGGGCCACCACCTGCCATCGCAGCCTGCCGCGTGGCGGTACGGCGATGGCTGACCGAGGAGAGGTTCCCGGAGGGTGCCCTGGTGCTCGTGGGCTGCTCCGGCGGGGCAGACTCCTTGGCCCTGCTCGCCGCTACCGCCTTCGTAGCACCTCGGGCAGGGCTGCGGGTCGGCACCGTGATCGTCGACCACGGGCTGCAGCCGGGGTCGTCGCGCGTCGCCGACTCGGTGGCGGTGACCGCGTACAGCCTGCTCACCGAGCAAGGACCCGTGGAGGTGGTGGGCGCGCAGGTCGAGCAGACCGGCGCCGGACCCGAGGCGGACGCGCGGCGGGCGAGGTATGCAGCGTTCGGCCGCACCGCAGACCGGCTCGGCGCCATGGCACTGCTGCTGGGGCACACCCTCGACGACCAGGCCGAGCAGGTGCTGCTGGGACTGGCTCGCGGTTCGGGAGCGCGCTCGCTGGCCGGCATGCCGCGGTCGCGTGTCCTGTCGGACCATTCGGCGTGTTCGGTGGGGACGTGTGACGTGTTCGGTGAGGACTTCGCACGTGTTCTGTCGGGACGTATGGCGTGTCCCGTCGGAGGTGGTAGCGAGAGTGAGGGCGGGGGCAGGGTGGTGCTGGGGCGGCCGCTGCTGGGGGTGAGCAGGGCGCAGACGCAGGACGCGTGCGCGGAGCTGGGGCTGGTGCCATGGCAGGACCCGCACAACGAGGACCCGCGGTTCGCCCGCGTCCGGGTCCGGCGGGCGCTGGCTGACCTGGAGAAGGACCTCGGGCCCGGCCTCGGGCGCAACCTGGCCCGCACCGCGGCGCTGCTGCGCGACGACGCCGATGCGCTGGACGAGGCGTGTGAGGCGGCATACCGGGAGCTGGGCGACCCGCCCTGGACGGTGGGCCGGCTGGCCTCGCTGCCGCGCGCCCTGCGCACCCGGCTGTGGCGTCGGCTCGCGCTCGCCGCCGGCAGTCCCGGCACCGACCTGACCAGTGAGCACCTGCTTGCGGTCGATGGCCTGGTCACCGCCTGGCGGGGCCAGGGGCCGCTGTCCCTGCCGGGCGGGGTCCGGGCCTGGCGCCAGGGGGACCGGGTTCGGCTGGAGCGGCGACGTAGTTGAATGGGTCAGGAGACGGGCGGCCCGCGCCCGCGCACCTGACCCGCCCCCGACCTGTTGAGGAGCCGCGCGTGGACGCCGAGCACATGGGAGACGACCTTGCCACGGTGATGTTCACCGAGGAGCAGATCCAGGACCGACTGCGCGAGCTGGCTGAGCAGGTGTGGGCGGACTACCACGACAAGGACGTCCTGCTCCTCGGTGTGCTCAAGGGCGCGGTGATGGTCATGGCCGACTTCATGCGGGCCCTGCCGGGCAGCGCCGAGATGGACTGGATGGCGGTCTCCAGCTACGGATCGGGGACCAAGAGCAGCGGCGTGGTGCGCATCCTCAAGGACCTCGACACCGACATCACCGGCCGGCACGTGCTCATCGTCGAGGACATCATCGACTCGGGCCTGACGCTGTCCTGGATCAGTGCCAACCTGCGCTCGCGCGGGCCGGCCTCGTTGGAGATCGTCACCTTGCTGCGCAAGCCGGAGGCCGCCAAGGTCGAGATCGACGTGCGCTACGTCGGGTTCGACATCGCCGATGAGTTCGTGGTGGGCTACGGGTTGGACTATGCCGAGAAGTACCGCAACCTGCGGGTGATCGGCACCCTCGCCCCGCACGTGTACTCGTGAGGGCGATCGCGCGCCTCAGCGCGCGACCGACCCCCGCCGGGGCCCGAGGGCGGAACAAGCAAGGTCCTGCCACGCGTTGTCGGCAGGAGATGTTGTCAACCTTCAGCACGACGGACCAGGAGGACCGGGGCGGCGCCTGAGCGCCCGTCCCGAACGCGCCAGCATGAGCCAAGCAAAACCGCGGCCCCGCACCAGGCCCAGCCCGTGGATGTGGATCTTCCTCTTCCTCGCGCTCGGCATCCTCTGGTACACGCTGCTCTCGCAGAGCCCCTATACCCGCATCGACACCGCCGATGCGCTGGACCTGCTGCGGGAGGAGAAGGTCGCCTCGGCCACCATCGGCGTCGACCACATCGAGATGACTCTCCGCGAGGGGGAGACCTTCGCCGACGAGGAGGAGGGCATCGGGGCGACCGAGCAGGTCCAGGCCTACTACGTCGAGGCCCGCGGTGAGCAGATCGTGTCCCTGGTCGAGGAGCACGTCCCGGACGGGCAGTGGACCGACAACGTCTCCCAGCCCAACCTCTTCGTCACCATCATGGCCAACTTCCTGCCCCTGCTGATCATCCTGGGTCTGTTCCTGTGGTTGATGCTGCGCATGCAGGGCGGCAACCGGGGCGTGATGGCGTTCGGCAAGTCCAAGGCCAAGCTGGCTACCAAGGACATGCCCAAGGTCACCTTCGCCGACGTCGCCGGCGCGGACGAGGCGGTCGAGGAGCTGCACGAGATCAAGGAGTTCCTCCAGGAGCCGCGCAAGTTCCTCGAGGTCGGGGCCAAGATCCCCAAAGGCGTGCTGCTCTACGGTCCGCCCGGCACCGGCAAGACCCTGCTGGCGCGTGCCGTCGCTGGTGAGGCGGGCGTGCCGTTCTACTCCATCTCCGGCTCCGACTTCGTCGAGATGTTCGTCGGCGTGGGCGCCTCCCGGGTCAGGGACCTGTTCGAGCAGGCCAAGGAGAACGCTCCCGCGATCATCTTCGTCGACGAGATCGACGCCGTCGGTCGGCACCGTGGCGCGGGCCTCGGCGGCGGCCACGACGAGCGCGAGCAGACGCTGAACCAGCTGCTTGTGGAGATGGACGGGTTCGACGTCCGGGCCAACGTCATCCTGATCGCGGCGACCAACCGCCCCGACATCCTCGACCCCGCCCTGTTGCGCCCGGGCCGCTTCGACCGGCAGATCGCCGTCGAGGCCCCCGACATGCTCGGCCGCCTACACATCCTGCAGGTGCACGGCAAGGGCAAGCCGCTGGCCCCCGACGTGGACCTGATGGCGATCGCCCGTCGCACCCCCGGCTTTTCCGGCGCGGACCTGGCCAATGTGCTCAACGAGGCGGCGCTGCTGGCCGCCCGCAACAACGAGAAGGTCATCGACGACCACGACCTCGACGAGTCGATTGACCGCGTGATGGCCGGCCCGCAGAAGCGGACCCGCGTGATGAGCGCCAAGGAGCGCAAGATCACCGCCTACCACGAGGGCGGACACGCCCTCGTGGCGGCGGCGATGAACCACACCGACCCGGTGAGCAAGGTGACGATCCTGCCGCGCGGGCGGGCCCTGGGCTACACCATGGTGCTGCCGGCGGATGACAAGTACTCCACCACCCGCAACGAGCTGCTCGACCAGCTCGCCTATGCCCTGGGCGGCCGGGTGGCCGAGGAGATGGTCTTCCACGACCCGACCACCGGCGCCGCCAACGACATCGAGAAGGCGACCGGCCTGGCCCGCAAGATGGTCACCCAGTTCGGCATGTCCGAGCGGATCGGTGCGGTCAAGCTGGGCGCCGGCAGCGGTGAGGTCTTTCTGGGCCGCGACATGGGTCACGAGCGGGACTACTCGGAGAACCTTGCCGGGATCGTCGACCAGGAGGTGCGCCGCCTCATCGAGGCCGCGCACGACGAGGCCTGGCACGCCCTGAACGACAACCGTGAGCTCCTGGACCGGTTGGTGCTGGACCTGCTGGAGAAGGAGACCCTCAACGCGGCCGCCCTCGCCGAGTTGTTCAAGCAGGTCCGCCGCCGCCCGCAGCGCCCGGTCTGGCTGTCCTCCGACGCCCGCGGCGTCCACGACGACGGGCCGGTGCTCACCGAGTCCGAGCGCCGGGCGATGGCCAACGGGCACGACCCGATGGCCACCGACGGCAAGGAGCATCCGCCGGTCGAGGTGATCCAGGTCCCGGAGGGTGGTCATGTCGAGCCCGGGCGCTGAGCCGGACCCGGTGACGCCCGACCCGGCGACCGCCATGGCCCACCAGGTCGACCAGCCTCGGATCGAGGCCGCCGTCCGGGAGATCCTCGAGGCGATCGGCGAGGACCCCCAGCGGGACGGTCTGCTGGACACCCCCGCCCGCGTGGCCCGCGCCTACGCCGAGATCTTCGGCGGCCTGCACCAGGACCCCAGCGACGTGCTCGGCACGACCTTCGACGTCGACCACAACGAGATGATCCTGGTGCGGGACATCGAGCTCTACAGCGTGTGTGAGCACCACCTGCTGCCCTTCCACGGGGTGGCCCACCTGGTCTACATCCCGGCCAAGGACGGGCGGGTGGCGGGCCTTTCGAAGATGGCCCGGCTGGTCGACCTCTTTGCCCGCCGACCGCAGGTGCAGGAGCGGCTGACCACCGAGATCGCTGACGCCCTGGAGGCTCACCTCTCGCCCCGAGGGGTGCTGGTGGTGGTCGAGGCCGAGCACCTGTGCATGTCCATGCGGGGGATCCGCCGGCCGGGGGCGCGCACCGTGACCTCGACCGTGCGGGGACAGCTGCGCAACTCCGCCACCCGCGCCGAGGCGATGAGCCTGGTGACGGGTGGCCGGTCGTGACGGTCCGCCCCGGCACCGTTGTCACCGAGGTGCTGGCTCCGGGCCCGACCCGGCTCATGGGGGTGCTCAACGTGACCCCCGACAGCTTCAGCGACGGCGGCCGCTGGCTGGACGCGGACGCGGCAGTCGCCCGTGGGCGTCAGCTCGTCGAGGAGGGCGCCGACCTCGTCGACGTCGGCGGGGAGTCGACCCGGCCGGGCAGCGTGCGACCCAGCCTGCAGGAGGAGCTGGACCGGGTCGTCCCCGTGGTCCGCGCCCTGGCCGCGGACGGGATCGTGGTCTCGGTGGACACGATGCGAGCGGAGGTGGCCCGTGCTTCGGTGGAGGCTGGCGCCGCACTGATCAACGACGTCTCGGGGGGCCTGGCCGACGAGCACATGCCCGCTCTCGTAGCCCGGACCGGGGTGCCCTACGTGGTGATGCACTGGCGCGGGCTGCTTACTGAGCCGCACGAGCAGCCGCACTATGAGGACGTCACGGGGGAGGTATGCCGTGAGCTCACCGAGCGGGTCGACGCCCTGACCACATCCGGCGTGGCGAGGGAGCAGCTCATCCTCGACCCGGGCTTCGGCTTCTCCAAGGACGCCGCCCACAACTGGGAGCTGCTCGCCGGGCTCGACCGGGTGCTGGACCTCGGCCTGCCGGTCCTCTTCGGCACCTCTCGCAAGCGGTTCCTGGGGCGCCTCCCTTCCCGACCCGGCGCCGAGGTCGACGCGCAGGCCGAGCCGAGCCCGCCCACCGACCGCGACGTCGCGACCGCGGCCACCAGTCTGTTGGCCACGCAGGCCGGGTGCTGGGCGGTCCGGGTGCACGACGTCTCCGCCAGCCGGGACGCCCTGGCTGTGTGGGAGATGACGCAGCGCCACCGGACCGCCGCCCCCAGGGTCGGCCGGCACCGGGCACCGACCCAGGAGGAGCACCGTGGCGTACCGCGCTGACCTCATCCGGCTCACCGGCGTCCGGGCGCGCGGCTTCCACGGCGTCTTGGCGCACGAGCGGCGGGACGGGCAGGACTTCATCGTCGATGTCGAGATGTCGGTCGATCTCTCCCGGGCCGGGGCCAGCGACGACCTGCGGCACACGGTGCATTACGGTGAGGTCGCGGCCGACGTCGTCGCGATCGTCGAAGGTGAGCCCGATGACCTCATTGAGAGCCTCGCCGAGCAGATCGCGAAGGCCGTCCTAGCCCGTCCCCTCGTCGAGGCCGTCGAGGTGACCGTGCACAAGCCGCAGGCGCCCGTGGGGGTGCCGTTCAGTGACGTCGAGGTGGTCGTTCGCCGCACCAAGGACGTGCCGGTCGTCATCGCCCTCGGCGCCAACCTCGAGCGGGACGGGGAGGCGCCGCAGGCCACGCTGCGGCAGGCCGTGCGGCACCTGCAGCGCACCCGCGGCCTGCGGGCCGTCCGCGTCTCCGGCCTCTACGCCACCGCCCCGGTCGGCGGTGAGCTCGTGGCCGGGCAGCCCGACTACGTCAACGCCGTGGCCCTCGCCCGCACCAGCCTCGCACCCGCCACCCTGCTTGCCCGGCTGCACCGGATCGAGGCTGACCTCGGCCGGACCCGCGACGTGCGCTGGGGCGCCCGCACCCTGGACCTGGACCTCGTCCAGTACGGCGACCCCCGCGACGGCAGCGACGTCGCTTCCACCGACCCTGACGTGCTGCTGCCCCACCCGCGTGCGCACCAGCGGGCCTTCGTCCTGGTCCCGTGGCTGGACGTCGACCCCGAGGCGGCTCTGCGCACCGGTGAGGGCGTGACGCCGGTGGCCGAGCTCATACCTCGGCTGACGGACCAGACCGTCCGCGAGCTGGAGGGGCAGCGGTGAACCCGGCCCAAGGGGTGCGTCCCGCCAGCGGGGTGATCGTCGCCGTGCTGTCAGCCATGGCCTGCTGGCTGCTGCTGCAGGTCATGCGCTCGGTGGGCGGGGCCTACCCGGTCATCACCTGGATGGGCCTCGTGCCCCTCCTCGGCCTCACCGCGCTGGTGCTGGTCATGAGCTGGCAGATCCGACGCTACGTGCGCGGCATGGGCACGCTGCGCCCCAGCCCCCAGCGTGGGCGCGGGACCCTGGTGGGGGCACAGGCCGCCGCGCTCGGCGGTGCTGCCCTGCTCGGCTGGTATGCCGCAAACGCCCTGGTCCACCTACCCAACGCCGACATCCCCAGCCAGCGGGTGCTCCTCGTCTGGGCCCTGGTGCATGCCGTCGCGGCCCTGGCCCTCTCGATCGCCGGCTACGTCGGTCAGGCCTGGTGCCGGATCCCCCCGGGCGAGGACGACGACGGCGACGCGGCCGCCGAGGGCGACCTGGCCTACGGCTGACGGCGACGGCCCGCCTGGTTCGCGGGTTCGCGGTGGGGCAGGAAGCCGCGTCGTCGGGACCCCGGTGCGCGAGGCTCTAGAGTGGCCAGGATGAGCGACCAGCCGTACCACGCCCCGGTCGAGCCGACGCCGGGCAGCCTGCCCACGTCCTACTGGCCCGGTCTGGAGGACCACGAGCACTCGCGGTGGTACACCGAGCGGTTCCGCGCGATGGCCCGGGAGGGCGAGGACCTGGAGGGCGAGTCCCGGCTGGTCGACACGCTTGCGCCGCGACGGGCCCGCCTGCTCGACGCCGGGTGCGGCCCGGGCCGGCACGGCGGCCACCTCGCCCGGCTGGGGCACCGGGTCGTCGGGGTCGACATCGACCCCCTTCTGATCGAGGCCGCCCGGGAGGACCACCCGGACGCCACCTGGCTGGTGGGTGACCTGACCATTCTGGACCTGGCCGCGCAGGGTGAGGGGGAGCTCTTCGACGGGGTGCTCGTGGCCGGCAATGTCATGGACTTCATCGGGGAGGGGCACCGGCCCGAGGCGGTCAGTCGCCTCGCCGCCCACGTGCGACCGGCCGGGTTCCTGGTCGTCGGCTGCCGGGTCGGCCGCGGCTTCACCCCCGGCGACCTGGACGCGGCGTTGCCGGGCACCGGGCTGGTGCTGGAGCAGCGGTTCGCCTCCTGGGACCTGCGCCCGTTCCACCCCCACAGCGCCTTCTGCGTGAGTATCCTGCGAGCAGGGGACGGCAGCGGCGGACGCTGAGCCCGCCCGGGAGACGCCCCCGGCGAAGGAGCACGTCATGAGCGAGGAGCAGCCCGTCCCCACCTGGCCGGTCGGAGCCCCGGCCTGGACAGATCTCTCGGTCTCCGACATCGAGCGCAGCAAGGCCTTCTACGCCCGGGTCTTGGGCTGGGACTACGAAGGCAGTGAGCCGGAGTTCGGCGGCTACGTCAACGCCACCGTCGACGGCAGGGTCGTCGCCGGGCTGGCGCCACCCATGGAGGGCCAGCAGGAGGTCCCGCACACCTGGGCCGTCTACCTCGCGGTGGAGGACAGCACCGCGACGCAGGACCGCATCGCCGCTGCTGGCGGCTCCACGGTGCTGCCCGCGATGCAGCTCGGCCCGTGGGGGACCATGGGCGTCTACGCCGACCCGACCGGGGCCGTCTTCGGCACCTGGGAGCCGGCCGCGCACACCGGTTTCCAGGTCAGCGACGGGCCCGGCTCGGTCAACTGGACCGAGGCCATGGTCGGCGACTTCGAGCGGGGCAAGGAGTTCTACACCTCGGTCTTCGGCTGGACCTACCAGGACATGTCCTCCGAGGAGATGAAGTACGCGATCTTCACCACGACCGGTGGGCAGGAGGCGCAGGCCGGCGGGATCGGCGAGGTCGAGGCCGGGGAGCAGCCCTACTGGTCGGTGGTGTTCGAGGTCGAGAACACCGACGCGGCGGCACAGCGGGTCACGGAGGCCGGCGGCGCGGTGACGGTCGAGCCGTTCGACTTCGAGTTCGGCCGGCTGGCGATCTGCACCGGTCCTGACGGCGAGCAGTTCGCCGTCATCACCTGACCGCTGGTGGCGCAGGGGCCGCCCCAGCCTGCTCCGCGACCCAGCCGACCGAGGTGGCTCGACGGGCTCAGCGGTCGATGTCCCCGACGACGAAGAACATCGACCCCAGGATCGCCACCATGTCCGGCACGACCGTGCCGGTCAGCATCTCCCGCAGCACCTGGACGTTGTTGAAGGACGCGGAGCGCAGCTTGAGCCGGTGCGGTGCCTTGTCTCCCCGGCTGACCAGGAAGTAGCCGTTGAACCCCAGCGGGTTCTCGGTCGCCAGGTAGTGCTCGCCCTCGGGGACCTTGAGCACCTTGGGCAGCTTGGTGCTGATCGGCCCCTCGCCGAGGTCGCGCAGCCGGGCCGTGCAGGCCCTGGCCAGGTCCAGGCTCACGTCGACCTGCTCGATGAGGACCTCCAGCCGCGCCAGGCAGTCGCCGGCCTCGCGGGTGACGACCCGGCCCGGGCCGCCCTCGGCGAACAGCTCCCGGTAGGCGAGGTAGGGCGCGTCGCGGCGCAGGTCGACGTCCAGACCGGACGCCCGCGCGATCGGGCCGGACACGCCATACTCCAGCACCTTCTCCAGGGGGAGCACCCCGATCCCACGGGTCCGAGAGCGCACGATCTCGTTGCCCACCATGAGCGAGACGAGCTCGGGTATGCGGTCCCGCACCAGCTCCACGGCCGCGTCGACGCGGTCCAGCCAGCCGTCGGGCAGGTCGTGCAGCAGGCCCCCGATGCGGGTCGCCATGAAGTGCAGGCGACCGCCGGAGTACTCCTCCATGACGGCCTGGATCTCCTCGCGCTCCCGGAAGGCGTAGAACATCGGGGTGATGGCGCCGAGCTCGTGCAGGTAGGACCCCAGGAACATCAGGTGGTTGAGCACCCGGTTCAGCTCGGAGAGCAGCGTCCGTGTCCAGGTGGCCCGCTCGGGGACCTCCATTCCGAGCAGGTGCTCGACGGTCAGCGCGGCGCCGACCTCGTTGCTGAACGCCGAGAGCCAGTCGTGCCGGTTGGTCAGCACCAGGATCTGCCGGTAGTCGCGGGCCTCGAAGAGTTTCTCCGCCCCGCGGTGCATGTAGCCGATGACCGGCTCGGCAGCCGTGATCCGCTCGCCGTCCGCAGTGATGCGCAGCCGGAGCACGCCGTGCGTGGCGGGGTGCTGGGGACCGATGTTGAGCACCATCTCGGTGGTCTGCAGGCCCCCGACGCCGGCGGCGCCGAGGGTGACGTCCAGGTCGCGGGTGCTCACCTCGCCCACCCTAATGCGGGGGGCGCCGGCGCGGAGCGAGGAGCCAGCGGAAGTCGCCAAGGCCGCCGGGAGCCGTGAGCGTGGTGAGCGCGGCGCGCCGGGCCACCGCGGCCAGGTACGCCTGCGGGTCGGTGGAGGCCAGGTGGTGGGGCACCGGGTCCTTCGGGTCGCCCACCAGCTCGCGGAGTAGCTCCCCTTGCGTGGTGAGGTGCCATCGACCCGTCACCTGGGTGAGGGAGTCGAACGCCACGTGAGCGGTGAGGTCGCAGGTGCCGTCCGGGGCCGGGGTGACCTCACGACCTTGGCGGTAACCGGTCAGGGTGCCGTGCCGGGGGCGGTCGGCCGCGGTGTGGCCGTAGTCCACGACCACGACCAGGCCGGAGCGGACCCGGGATAGCAGGTCGGCGAGCGCCCGGTCGCGCGGCAGCCCGATCTCCGCCCGCTCCACCTCGGGCCTGAGCCACCGCTGGGCCCATTCAAGGTCCGGGCCGGCCGGCGGCGGTCCGGGCTGTTCCTGGCCGTCGACGGTGACGAGCACCGACCGCCAGCCGGCTGGGTCCTCCTTCGCCCGGTCCACCACGGGGCAGGGGACGACGTCCAGCCACTCGTGGGCGAGCACCAATGTGTCGTGCAGGTCGTCGAGGCCGTCGGGCAGGTGGGCGCCGCCGGGCGAGACTAGCCACCGGTCGACCTGCAGCCCGGGAGGAGCGGGCACCACGTCCACCCCGGTCAGGTGCAGATGCGAGGGCAGGGACCGCAGCTGGCTGAGCAGCTCGCCCCGCCCTGCTCCCACCTCGACGACATGTCGGCACTGATAGCGCCGGGCCAGGGCGAGCACCGCCTCCGCCAAGATTCCCCCCGCACCGGGCAGGCCCTGCGCTGAGGTTGCGAAGTGCTCGGCCGGGGCGTGGTGGCGGTAGAAACCGTCCGGGCCGTAGAGCGCGGCCTGCCAGGCCAGCTCCCACGGCAGCGCACCTGCGGCAACGGCGTTGCCCGCCGCGCCCGGGGTGCCTGCAGCGTCGGCGCCGTCTTCGGCGTCCGCGGCGGACTGGTCCTGCGTCGGGTCGCGCACGGCACTAGGGTGCCTCAACGTGGAGCTGCTCGACGTAGGACGCATCGTGCTCGGCGTGGTCCTGCTCGTCGGCGGTGCGGAGCTGCTGGTGCGGGGAGCCGCATCCCTAGCGGTGCGGGCGGGGATGTCCTCGCTGGTGGTGGGGCTGACAGTCGTCGCGGCCGCGACGTCGACACCCGAGCTGGCGGTGACCCTGGGTGCCGTGCTGGATGGGGAGACCGGACTGGCGATCGGCAACGTGGTCGGCTCCAACATCGCCAACATCCTGCTCATCCTGGGCGCCTCGGCCCTCATCGCCCCCCTGGCGGTGCGGCGGGTGCTGGTCCGCATGGACATCCCCTACCTGATCGGGCTGGCGATCCTCACCCTCTTCTTCGCCCTCGACGGTCGGATCAGCCGGTTGGAAGGCGGGATCCTGCTCCTCCTGCTCGGCGTCCACACCGCGCTGGCCCTCTGGCTCAGCCGTCGGGACGGCGACGGGCAGGCGGGTGAGGGCAAGGACGCAGCTGGCCGGGAACCCCCGGGGGAGCCAACGGCGCCGCGGTCGCCGGGCCCTGGACAGGGCGCGACCGCCACGAAACCCCGATCCTTGGCCAAGGGCCCCTGGCAGGTGGTGCTGGCCGCCTACCGCAACCCCGGCGTGCTGGTTGCGATCCTGTTGGTGGTCGTCGGGGTCGGGCTGCTCGTGCTCGGAGCCCGCGTCCTGGTCACCGGCGCGGTGAACATCGCCTCCGCTATGGGGGTCAGCGGCCTGGTCATCGGGCTGACCGTCGTCGCGATCGGCACCTCCCTCCCGGAGCTGGCCACCTCGCTCATCGCGGCCCTGCGCGGTGAGCGGGACATCGCGGTCGGCAACATCGTCGGCAGCTGCATCTTCAACCTCGGCCTGGTGCTGGGCCTGCCGGCACTCCTCGCCCCGGGCGGCGGCCTGGAGATCCCGGGCCCGGCCATCGCGCTGGACATCCCGCTGATGATCGCCGCCACGGTGGCCCTGGCGCCGGTGGCCTTCACCGGATACCGGGTCGGCCGGCGCGAGGGTGGGCTCTTCATGGCGCTCTACATCGCCTACGTCGGCTTCGTCGTCCTGGACGCCACCCGGCACGATGCGCTCGAGGGCTTCACCACGGTCATGGTTGTCCTGGTCCTTCCGCTCGTGCTGCTCACCCTCGTCGGGACCGTGGCCTTCGACCTGGGCCGGCGCAAGGAACGCAAGGCGGCCGACGCCGGTCAGGACGACGAGATCGATCGCGCCTGGCGCACCTGAGGGTGATGTCGTTTTCCTGCTAGACGTGGTGCTCCTGGGCGCGCAGGATGGAGGGGTGACCGGCCCCCTGCACCTCGACCACGACCGTTGCTGCGCGGTCGTGCGCAGCAAGGACCCCCGTTATGACGGGTGGTTCGTCACCGGGGTGCTGTCCACAAAGATCTACTGCCGGCCCAGCTGCCCCGCGATCACCCCACGCGTGCGCAATATGCGCTTCTACCCGAGCGCGGCAGCCGCCCAGGCAGCCGGCTTGCGCGCCTGCCGCAGGTGTCTGCCTGACGCCACCCCGGGGTCGCCGGACTGGCACGTGCGCGGGGACGTCGTCGCCCGCGCGATACGCCTGCTGTCCGACGGCGTCGTCGACCGTGAGGGCGTGGGGGGCCTGGCCCGCCGGCTCGGCTACTCCATGCGGCAGCTGGAGCGCCTGCTGCGGGCCGAGCTGGGCGCCGGACCGCTCGCCCTCGCACGGGCCCAGCGGGCGCAGACGGCGCGTCTACTCGTGGAGGGGTCGACGCTGACGATGGCCGAGGTGGCGCTCGCCGCCGGCTTTTCCAGCATCCGCTCCTTCAACGACACCGTGCGCAGCGTGTACGCGGCCACCCCAACCGAGCTGCGCAGGACCGCCCGCCGGCGCGGGCCGTCCGCCGGGCGGGGCCGCGACGGCGAGCGGGCGGCCGGGCCAGGACACGCGCCCGGCCTGGGGGACGGCGCCCCAGTGACCATCGCGCTGCGGCTGCCCCAGCGGGCACCGCTGCACGCGCCCAGCCTGTTCGGTCACCTCGCCGCCACCGCCGTCCCGGGCGTGGAGAGCTGGGGCGACGGTGCCCTGTCCCGCACCCTGCGCCTGCCCGGCGGCCCCGGCGTGGTGGCCCTACGCCCACCCGGCGAGAGTGGCCGGCACGTGCCTGCCACCGTGCGGCTCTCGGCTGTGGCGGACCTGTCCACGGCGATCGGGCGCTGCCGGCGGTTGCTCGACCTGGATGCCGACCCGCAGGCCGTCGACGAGCACCTGGGCAACGACCCCGTCCTGGCGCCCCTGGTCCGGTCGACGCCGGGGGTCCGGCTGCCGGGGGCGGTCGACGGCGCCGAGATGGCCCTGCGCGCGGTCCTGGGCCAGCAGGTGTCCACCGCGGCTGCCGCCACCCAGGCCGGGCGGCTGGTGCGCGCGCTGGGCACCCCGTTGCCGGAGGGCTTCGGCGCATCCGGCTGGGGCGAGAAGGGGGTCACCCACGTCTTCCCCGAGCCGCAGCTGGTAGCGGAGGCGCCGGACGGGCTGCTGCCGGGGATGCCCGCGACCAGACGACGCACCCTGCGCGCCCTGGCCGCCGCGCTGGCGGACGGCACCGTCGACCTCGGGCCTGGCAGCGACCGGCGGGCGGCGGAGGAGCAGCTGCTGACCCTGCCCGGCATCGGCCCGTGGACCGCCCACATCGTCCTGCTCCGCGGGCTCGGCGACCCGGACGCGTTCCCCGCCTCCGACCTCGGCGTCCGCACGGCCGCGGCTGCCGCCGGGCTGCCCGCGGATCCCCGCGCGCTGGGCCAGTTCGCCGACCGTTGGCGGCCCTGGCGCTCCTATGCCACCGCCCTGCTCTGGGCCTCCTCCAGCCACGCCGCGGCCCGGCTGCCGCTGACCCACCCCACCCGCCCGCACCAGGAGAAGCGATGACCTTCCATGCCCAGCACCTGTCCATCGACTCACCGGTCGGCACCCTGCGCCTGGCCACCGACGGGCAGCACCTCACCGCCGTCTACTTCAGCGAGCACCGCCACGCGCCGCAGGACCTCGGTGAAGAGGTCGGCGAGGTCGACGCCCCGCCCGTCCTGCAGGAGGCGGCCCGCCAGCTGCGGGAGTACTTCGCCGGCACCCGCACCGACTTTGACCTGCCCCTGTCCGCCGCCGGCACCGATTTTCAGCAGCGGGTATGGGGCGCCCTGGCCCGGATCCCGTACGGGACCACCTGCTCCTACCGGCAGCTCGCCGACGCGGTGGGCAGCCCCGGCGCCGCCCGCGCGGCTGGGATGGCCAACGGGCGCAACCCCATCTCGATCGTGGTCCCGTGCCACCGGGTCGTCGGCGCCAGCGGCGCCATCACCGGGTACGGCGGAGGGGTGGAGCGCAAGCAGGTCCTGCTCGACCTGGAACGGCGGGTGGCCGGCGACCTGCTCTGGTGAGCACGGGGGGGCCGGCGACCCCGCCAGAGGAGCACCCGGGACGACCGGTCGGTCGCGTCGTGGCCCTGGGCTCCGCTTTGGGAGCCCAGCACGGGCCCGACTACCCTGGAAGGGTGACCGATCCCCTGACCGACGCCCTCCCCGACGCCGCCGCCGACGCAGAGCTGCCCGAGCAGATCCGCGTGCGCAAGGGCAAGCGGGCGGCCATGCTCGAGGCCGGGATCGACCCCTACCCGGTGCGGGTGCCGGTCACCCACACCCTGGCGCACGTGCGGCAGACCTGGGACGGTCTGCAGGCGGGGGAAGAGACCCACGAGCTGGTCGGTGTGTCCGGCCGCGTGGTCTTCGTCCGCAACACCGGCAAGCTCGCCTTCGCCACCCTGCAGGCCGGTGACGGGACCCGGCTGCAGGCGATGCTCTCGCTGGCCGAGGTCGGCGAGCAGGCGCTGGAGCGGTGGAAGGCCTGGGTGGACCTGGGTGACCACGTCTTCGTGCACGGACGGGTGATCAGCTCCCGGCGCGGGGAGCTGTCGGTGATGGCCGACGAGTGGCGGATGGCCGCCAAGGCGCTACGGCCCCTGCCCGTGCTGCACAAGGAGATGTCCGAGGAGCAGCGGGTGCGCCAGCGTTACGTCGACCTCATCGTGCGGGACGAGGCGCGGCAGATGGTCCTGGACCGCGCCGCTGCGACGCGGGCCGTCCGTCGGGTCCTCGAGGAAGAGGGATATGTCGAGATCGAGACCCCGACCCTGCAGCCGGTCCACGGCGGTGCCAATGCCCGGCCTTTCCGGACCCACCTGAATGCCCTCGATCTGCCGATGACGTTGCGTATCGCGCTGGAGCTGCACCTCAAGCGCGCGGTCGTCGGCGGAATCGAGCGGGTCTACGAGATCGGGCGGATCTTCCGTAACGAAGGCATCGACTCCACCCACTCCCCAGAATTCACCATGCTCGAGGCCTACCAGGCCTACGGCGACCAGCGCACCGTGGCCGAGCTCACCCGGCGGATGATTCTCGCCGCCGCGCAGGCCCTGGGAATGGGCACGCGGATCGAAACTCCCGCCGGGGTGGTGGATCTGGGTGAGGAATGGCGCTGGCTGCCCTTCTACGAGGGTCTTTCCCAGGCGATGGGTCAGCAGGTGTCGGTCGACAGTTCCGTCGAGGAGCTCCTGGCCCTGGCCGACCGGCACGACATTCCGGTCCAGCCCGGATCGGGTGCGGACAGGATCGCGCTGGAGATCTTCGGTGATGTCGTCGAGCCCACGCTGATCCAGCCGACCTTTGTCTGCGACTACCCCGCGGTTGCCCAGCCCCTGGCCCGGCCCCACCCGGAGCGGCCGGGGCTGATCGAGGCGTGGGACCTGATCATCGGCGGTGTGGAACGGGGAACCGGTTTCACCGAGCTCGTCGACCCCGAGGTCCAGCGGCAGCGGCTGACCGAGCAGTCCCTGCTGGCGGCCGGGGGTGACCCCGAGGCGATGCAGCTGGATGAGGACTTCCTCCGGGCGCTGGAGTACGCGGCGCCGCCGATGGGCGGTCTGGGGCTGGGCCTGGACCGCGTGCTGATGCTGCTCACCGGGACCGGGATCCGCGAGACGATCCTTTTCCCGTTCCTGAAGCCGGAGGCGTGATGTCGGATCTGCTGTATGAAGGCTGGATGATCCTGGCAGCGCTACTACCGTCGATAGGGCTTCTTTATCTCTTCTTCGTGATCGTTAAGCACATGATCGAGGGTGACCGGCGCGAGCGGGCTGCCCAGCGCGAGTTCGACCGGCAGGAGAGTGCGTCAGAGGATACGTCAACTCGCTGAACTTTTGCTGAACGTCCGCCCGCCTTGGGCGACGGGTTCTGCCGACAGTGAAATGGCGGCAGAGAAACGTGTCGCAGAGGGTTACTACGAATGCACCACTATGCGCTACTGTGATCACGACTGCCGATGACTCGGCAGAATCCAATCCCACCTTCCAAGGAGATACCGAATGGCTCAGCGCGTACAAGTGATCCTCGTCGATGATGTCAGCGGCGGTGACGCCACCGAAACCGTCGAGTTCGCCCTCGACGGTGTCACCTACGAGATCGACCTGAACGACGAGAACGCCACGCGGCTGCGGGAAGACCTTGCTCCCTGGATCGGACAGGCTCGTCGCTCCGGCGGCCGTCGGCAGACCCGCCGTCGCGGGTCCTCGACCTCCTCCGGTCCCAGCGAGGATCTGAGCAAGATTCGCGAGTGGGGTCGCGAGAACGGCTACAAGGTGAGCTCCCGGGGCCGCGTGTCCCAGGAACTGCGCGACGCGTACGCCGCCGCGAACTGACCCCTGGATGGTCGAGCCCGGGCCGCCCTGCGGGGCGCCCGGGCTTGCCCGTGCCCGACCCCGCAGTGCCCGACCCCGCGGTGCCCGGCGGCTACACCTCCTCCAGCGTGACCTGGGTCAGCTCGACCTGGCCGGTCGTCGCCGCCTCGACCTCGTCCCACGTCCGGGGCAAGGCCACCTGCGGTCGCTGCCGGCCGCGCAGCGACCACGGGCAGATCGTGGTCTTCGCTCCGTTGTTCTGGCTCCAGTCCAGGAAGATGCGTCCGGGCCGCAGCGACTTAGCCATCTTGGCCGTCACTAAGTCGGGGTGCTCGACGGCCAGCTGCTCGGCCAGCGCCTTGGCGACCGCGCTGACCTCCTCGGAGGTGCGGGTGCCTTCGAGGTCGGCGTAGAGCTGCATTCCCTTGGACCCGCTGGTGACCGGCCGGGTGCTCAGCCCCACCGCCTCCAGCCGCTCGCGCACCATGAGTGCGACCCGTGCGCACTCCGCCAGGCCCGTCCCCGGTCCGGGGTCCAGGTCCACCACCAGCCGGTCCGGCGGCAGGGGCTCACCCTGCTCATCCACCCGCCACTGCGGCACGTGTAGCTCCAGGCTGCCCAGGTTGACCAGGTAGACCAAAGCCGCCAGGTCGGTGACCAGAGGGAAGGTCAGGTGGGAGTGCCCGCGGGAGGATCCCGGGGTCGGCACCGTCACCCGTGGCAGCCACTCAGGGGCACCCGAGGGCAGGTTCTTCTCGAAGAAGTGCGCCTTCTCCACCCCTTCGGGCCAGCGGATGCGGGTGACCGGGCGCCCCTCCAGCTCGGGGAGGATCTGCTCGGCGTGGGTGACGTAGTAGGTGAGCACCTCGCCTTTGGTGGTGCCGGTGCTCGGGTAGAGCACCTTGTCCAGGTTGGAGACCTTGAGGGTCCGCCCGGCGACGCTGACGCTCTGGCTGCTCACGGCAGCTCCAGCAGGTCCAGCGGCGTGAGGTCCTCGCGCACGCCCTGGAAGCTGGGCTGGCGCAGTCGGCCCTCGCCGGGCGTGAGCCCGAGCGAGGCGACGTCGATGACCACCTGCGGCTCCAGCCAGGTGGACGCGGTCGCCTCCGCGCGCGGGATCGCCGCGGTGAACGGGTATGGCGCGTCCGGCACCTGCGCCAGCCGCTCGGCCAGCGCGAGCCCGGTCCGGCCGACCAGCCCGCTGCCAACCCGGCCCGCGTAGACCAGCTGCAGCCGTCCGGCACCGTCCCGCAGCGGCCGACCCTCGATGTCTCGCGCGGGCAGCCCCACGTGCACCGCCCCCAGCCGGGTGGCGGTGCCGGTCTGCGCCCGCCAACCGCCGATCACGACGCTCATGGTGTCGCGGTGGGGGAACTTCAGCCAGTCGGTGGAGCGCCCGCCCTCCAGGTAGGTGGCGGTCCGGCGCTTGCTGACCACGCCCTCCAGGCCCTGGTCTGCCGTCGCGGCGAGCAGCTCGGCCCCGTCGTCGTACACGGGGGACACGAGCACCCCCGGGACGTCGAGGAGCAGGTCCTCCAACGCTGCCCGGCGGGCCGACCACGGCAGGCCGGTGAGCTGCATACCGTCCAGGCGGAGCAGGTCGAAGGCGATGTAGGTGGCCGGCCGGGCAGCGGCCAGCTGGGCCGCGACGGTGGGCGAGGCGGTGTGGACGCGGTCCACCACGTGCCCGAAGGACGGCCGACCATCGACCATTGCCACTGCCTCGCCGTCCAGGAGGAGGTCCTGGCCCACCCCCGTGATAGCCCTCAGCTCCGGGAAGGCTGCGGCGATGTCCCGGCCACTACGGGTGAGCAGGCGCAGGCTCCCGTCCCGCACCTCCGCGAGCAGCCGGATGCCGTCCCACTTGATCTCGTGCGCCCAGCCCGGGCCGGTGGGTGGTCCGGTCCGGGGGTCACCAGAGGTGGCGAGCATGGGGCGCATGGGTCCATCCTGGTGGGCGTGAGAGCGATCTGGAAGGGTGCCGTGTCGTTCGGGCTGGTCAACGTGCCCGTGCGGCTCTACTCCGCGACCGAGAATCACGACCTGAGTTTCCGACAGGTGCGGGCTTCGGACGGCAGCCGCGTCCGCTACAAGCGGGTGGCCCAGGCCGACGGTGAGGAGGTGGCCTACAAGGACATCGCCAAGGCCTACGAGACCGACGACGGCAAGACCGTGGTCCTCACCGACGAGGACCTGGCCAGCCTGCCCAACCGCAGCAGCAAGGAGATCAGCGTCGACCGGTTCGTGCCTGCCGACCAGATCGACCCCATCCTGTACGACAAGGCCTACTACCTGGAGCCGGACGCGATGGGCGCCAAGGCCTACGGACTGCTGCGTGAGGCGCTGCGCGAGTCCGACCGGGTGGCTGTGGTCACGGTCTCGGTGCGGACCAGGATGACGATGGCCGTGCTGCGGGTCATGGGCGATGCGATCCTGCTGCAGACCCTGCTGTGGCCCGACGAGGTCCGCGACGCCGGCCAGCTCGACCACCTCGGTGAGGTCAGCGAGCCGAAGAAGGCCGAGGTCGAGATGGCTCGGATGCTGGTGGAGTCGATGGCCGGCGACTTCGAGCCTGAGGGGCACGTCGACGACTACAAGGAGGCCGTGGAGGCCCTGGTCGCGAGCAAGATCGAGGGCGGCGAGGTCACCGAGAGCCCCGACGCCGAGGACGAGCCGGAGTCCGGCGAGGTGGTGGACCTTCTGGCCGCGCTGCAGCGCTCCGTCGACCGGGCCAAGAAGAGCCGTGGCACGGCGGCCGGGTCGGATGCGGACGAGGAGCAGGAGGAGGACGACGACGCGGAGAAGGAGCAGACGGCCAGCAAGACCCCCGCGAGGAAACCGGCGGCCACGAAGAGCACTGCCACAAAGAGCACTGCGAAGAAGGCCGCTGCCAAGAAGACGTCCGCGAGCAAGAGCACGTCAAGCCGGGCCAAGAAGGCCGGCTGACCGCGGCGCGGTCAGGGCCGCGACGATCATTGAACGGGTGCGGGTGGGGACACATGCTAGGTCGTCCAAGGTCGCCACGCCGGGGTCTGCCTGCACGTTGCGCCGGAGGCGAACACGACGGCCCGGGCGGAACACGAGCGACCGACGGCGACGTTGTGCCCACCAGACGCAACGTAGAGTGGCGTGCAGGACGACTCGGCCGAAGGAGACTCCACAATGTTCGAAAGGTTCACCGACCGCGCACGGCGGGTGGTGGTGCTCGCGCAGGAAGAGGCGCGGATGCTCAACCACAACTACATCGGGACCGAGCACCTGCTGCTCGGCCTGATCCACGAGGGTGAGGGCGTCGCCGCCCGGGCACTGGAGTCGCTGGAGATCTCTCTGGACGCCGTGCGTCAGCAGGTCCAGGAGATCATCGGCCAGGGCCAGCAGAGCCCGACCGGCCACATCCCCTTCACCCCGCGGGCCAAGAAGGTGCTGGAGCTCTCGCTGCGCGAGGGCCTCCAGCTGGGCCACAACTACATCGGCACCGAGCACCTGCTGCTCGGCCTCATCCGGGAGGGCGAGGGTGTGGCCGCCCAGGTGCTGGTCAAGCTGGGCGCCGACCTCAACCGGGTCCGGCAGCAGGTCATCCAGCTGTTGTCCGGCTACCAGGGCAAGGAGACGGCCAGCGCCGGCGTGGGCCCTTCTGGCGGCGCCGAGGGCCAGCAGGCGGGCTCGCTGGTCCTGGACCAGTTCGGCCGCAACCTGACCCAGGCCGCCCGCGAGGGCAAGCTGGACCCCGTCATCGGGCGGCAGCAGGAGATCGAGCGGGTCATGCAGATCCTGTCCCGCCGCACCAAGAACAACCCGGTGTTGATCGGTGAGCCCGGTGTCGGCAAGACCGCCGTCGTGGAGGGTCTGGCCCAGGACGTCGTCCGCGGCGACGTGCCCGAGACGCTGAAGGACAAGCAACTCTACACCCTCGACCTCGGCGCGCTCGTCGCGGGCAGCCGCTACCGCGGTGACTTCGAGGAGCGCCTGAAGAAGGTGCTCAAGGAGATCCGCACCCGCGGCGACATCATCTTGTTCATCGACGAGATCCACACCCTGGTCGGCGCCGGGGCGGCCGAGGGCGCGATCGACGCCGCCAGCATCCTGAAGCCCATGCTGGCCCGCGGCGAGTTGCAGACCATCGGTGCCACAACGCTGGACGAGTACCGCAAGCACATCGAGAAGGACGCCGCGCTGGAGCGCCGGTTCCAGCCGATCCAAGTGTCTGAGCCCACGCTCAAGCACGCCATCGAGATCCTCAAGGGCCTGCGCGACCGCTACGAGGCGCACCACCGGGTGACCATCACCGACCAGGCGCTCGTCGCGGCCGCCACGATGGCCGACCGCTACATCAACGACCGCTTCCTGCCGGACAAGGCGATCGACCTTATCGACGAGGCGGGCGCACGGTTGCGCATCCGCCGGATGACCGCGCCGCCGGACCTGCGCGAGTTCGACGAGAAGATCGCCCATGCCCGCCGCGAGAAGGAGGCCGCGATCGACGGCCAGGACTTTGAGAAGGCGGCCCGGCTGCGGGACGAGGAGCAGAAGCTCACCCAGGCGCGGGCGGAGCGGGAGAAGGAGTGGAAGAACGGCGACATGGACGTGGTCGCCGAGGTCGACGAGGAGCTGATCGCCGAGGTCCTCGCCGCAGCCACCGGCATCCCGGTCTTCAAGCTCACCGAGGAGGAGTCCAGCCGGCTGCTCAACATGGAGGCCGAGCTGCACAAGCGGATCATCGGCATGGACGACGCCATCACCGGCCTGTCCCAGGCGATCCGCCGCACCCGCGCTGGCCTGAAGGACCCGCGCCGCCCCGGCGGCTCGTTCATCTTCGCCGGCCCCACGGGTGTCGGCAAGACCGAGCTGGCCAAGACGCTGGCCGAGTTCCTCTTCGGTGACGAGGACTCGCTCATCACCCTGGACATGTCCGAGTACTCCGAGAAGCACACCGTCTCCCGGATGTTCGGCAGCCCGCCCGGCTACGTCGGCTACGACGAGGGTGGCCAGCTCACCGAGAAGGTGCGGCGCAAGCCGTTCTCGGTCGTCCTCTTCGACGAGGTCGAGAAGGCCCACCCGGACATCTTCAACAGCCTGCTGCAGATCCTGGAGGACGGTCGCCTGACCGACAGCCAGGGCCGGGTCGTCGACTTCAAGAACACCGTCATCATCATGACCACCAACCTGGGCACCCGCGACATCGCCAAGGGGGTCTCGCTCGGCTTCTCCGCCGGGCCCGACACCCAGAGCAGCTATGAGCGGATGAAGAACAAGGTCATCGATGAGCTCAAGCAGCACTTCCGCCCTGAGTTCCTCAACCGCGTGGACGACACGATCGTCTTCCCGCAGCTGAGCCAGGCTGAGATCGTCCAGATCGTGGACCTGATGATCGCCCGTCTCGACGAGCGGCTCAAGGACAAGGACATGGCGCTGGAGCTCACCCAGGCGGCCAAGGAGCTGCTGGCCAAGAAGGGCTATGACCCCGTGCTGGGTGCCCGGCCGTTGCGCCGCGCGATCCAGCGCGAGATCGAGGACCAGCTGTCCGAGAAGATCCTCTATGGCGAGATCCGCGCCGGCGAGATCGTCCTGGTGGACGTCGAGGACACCGGCGGCCGGGACAAGACCTCCGAGAAGGTCTTCACCTTCCGCGGCCAGGAGAAGCCCGCGGAGGTCCCGGACACGCTGCCCGTGGAGGAGCAGACCGGCTGACCTGCCGGCCGGCGAACGTCAGCGGGCCGCATACCCCTTGGGTATGCGGCCCGCTCGCGTGCGCGCCCGGGGCCCGGCAGCCGCCGTCGGCACGGGGCTAGAACCCGGAGGCGACGGCCCTCGGTTAGAACCCGGAGGCGGTGGGGCGGGGGTAGTAGCGGGCGAACTTGCGCACGTGGTTGGCCTGCTGGACCAGGACGTAGGCGCGGCGGCGCAGGTTGAGGCGTTCGTAGAGCAGCGGGTGGACCGTGCGGCGGCGGGCGGCAGCCAGCACCCGGCGGCGCAACTGGGGGTCGCGCACGTAGTGCAGCAGCATCAGCGGGGAGACGATGCAGTAGAGGATCTCGCGCATCCCGCGGCGCGGCGCGCGCTGCAGGCCATGCACCACGTCGTCGACCACGGCGCCGACGATGTCGGCACCGGCGGCGGTGGCGTAGTAGTTGTTGCGACCCATCCGCGGGTTCATCTCCATAAAGCAGGTGGTGCCCGTCCGCGGGTCGATCTTGGCGTCGATATTGGCAAAACCCCAGTAGTCGACCTCACCCAGGATCCGTTCGGCCGCATCCATCAGCTCGCTCATCGGGGTGGTGATCATCGCGGCCGGGTTGCCCAGCGCCATCGGGTGATGCTCGCCCAGGAGCACCTGGGCGGTGGCCATCGCGGTGACGGTGCCGTGCTGGTCGACGTAGGCCACCACGGAGAGCTGGTGGGTGTCGTCGCCCGGGATCAGCTCCTGCACCAGGAAGTCGTCGCGGTAGCCGGCCTCCGCGAGTGTGCGCGCCAGCTGGGCCCACTCCTCCGGGGTGTCGAGGAACCAGATCTTGCGGTAGCCGGGAAAGCGCAAGTTTTCGTAGGAGGCGCCGTTGTCCGGCTTGGCCACGACCGGGAAGGGGACCTGCACGGGGTCGGGGGCCCAGCCGGGCTCGTCGGCGCCGGCGAAGCTGATCACGCTAGTGCGCGGGGTGGCCAGGCCCAGTCGCTCACAGATCTGGGCGAAGTGGGTCTTGTCGGCCACCTGCGCCAGGGTCTGCTCGGACAGATAGGGGAAGACGTAGAGCTCGCCCAGCTCCTCGGCGTGCTCCGCGAACAGCTGGGCGTGCGAGTCGGCGTTGCACAGCAGCAGCAAGGGCACGCTCGGGGACTGCTCGCGCAGCATCCGCCCGCGCGCGAGCAGAGTCGAGATGACCTCGTCCCGTCCGCCGTCCGGGGTGAGCTCGACAACGTCAGCGATGCGGGACCAGGCGATGCCACCAGTGACCGCCCGGGCCACGATCGTCGAGCGGACCCCGTAGGACTCGTGAAAGGCGCGGGCCAGGGCGTAGATGCCCTGGTCGGTGCCCAGCAGCACGGGGTGGAAGGGCGCGGCGGCGGCACCGGTCGAGCCGGCCCGGGCGGGGGAGGTCATGGGTCAGGATGCTAGTTGGGCGCGAAGACGCAGGCGATCCCGGGCAGGGCACGATCCGGTCACGGCCCCCTTAGGCACGGACGAACCCCCGGCGCGCAGACGGTCCCGGTCCCGGAGGCCTAGACTCGGGGACCGTGACCTGGCACGTGCACCACATCGGACCGGACGACCGCGGCCGCTACGAGGACTTTGTGGCCTCGCTCGGGCCGTGCGAGCAGCTGACCTTCTACCACTCCTGGGAGTGGGGCGAGGTCATGGGCGAGCGGACCGCTCGTCTGGAGCGGGTGGCGCTCGAGCACGACGCAGAGCTGGTCGCCGTCGCGCAGGTCGGGCTGCACGATGACCACGGGGTGGTGTTCTGGTACGCCCCCCGCGGCCTGGCGATGGACCACTCCGACCCACAGCGGGTGGCGGCGGCCTACGGGGTCCTGCGCGACCACTTCCGCGGCCGGGAGAGTGCCGCCTTCCTGCGGGTCGACCCGAACGTGCTCCAGGGAGCGCCGGCCGAGGCGGCCCTCGACGCCGCCGGCGGCAAGCGGGCCGCGATCTTCACCCAGGTCGAGCGGTGCTGGGTCGCCGAGGTGCAGCCCACCCCCGAGGCGCAGCTGGAGTGGCTCAAGGAGCGTGGGCTGAGGAGCAACACCCGTCGGCTGTTCAACAAGTCCCGCAAGGCCGGCGTCACTGTCCGGGCCAGCGACGACCCCCAGGACCTGGAGACGCTGATCGCCATGCTGCGCGAGCTGGACGCGCGCAAGGGCGGCATCGGCAAGCACGACGACGAGCACTACCGGACCCAGTTCGCGCACATGGCGCCGGCCGGGCACCAGAAGGTGTTCCTGGCCGAGAAGGACGGACGGGTCGGGGCGGCGTCGCTGATGGCCATCTACGGCCAGGAGGCCAGCTTCCTGCACGGTGCCAGCTCGGCTGAGGAGGACTTCCGCAAGCTCGCGCCGAGCTACCTGCTGCACCTGGAGACGATGGCCTGGTTGGCGCAGCACCGGCCCGAGGTGACCCGCTACAACTTCTGGGGCATCGTCTCCGAGGAGAACCGGCGCCCCGAGCACCCGCGGCACGGCTACTCCGAGTTCAAGCGCGGCTTCGGCGGCTACAAGGTGGAGTACATCCGGGCTCGGGAGTTCGTCTACCGGCCGCTGCGCCGCTCTGCGCTCTACCTGCTGGAGACCTATCGCACCAAGCGTTACCAGAACGACTGACGGGTCAGCAGCGTGTCCGGGGCCGCTGCGCAGGAGTAGGCCCGCGTGGTGAGGTCAGGGCGGTCATGGGACACCTCTCTAGACTGGCCCGGTGAGCTCCGCCAAGACCGAACAACTCTCCGCCGACGTCCGCGTGCAGCTGGCGGGCCTTTCCGGCACCGACCCCGCCGACTGGCACCTGGTCTCCAAGGGCCGGCACGCGATGATGCTGGCGATGGCCCAGCAACCGGCCGGTGAGGTGCTGGGCCAGCCGCTGACCTGCCTGACCGCGGTGGCTCCGGCCATCTCGGCCGGGCACCGGCCCACCTACGCCGACATCGACGCCGACACCCTGGCCCTCGACCCGACCCGGGCCGCCGAGGCGGTCACGAAGCAGACGCGCGTGGTCGTGGGCCAGCACACCTTCGGCGCCGCGGCCCCCATGGAGGCGCTGCGCGCGCTGCTGCCCGACGGGGTGCTGCTCATGGAGGACTCCGCGCACTGCCTGGGCGAGATCGCCCGGGGCTCCGACGGGGCGCCGGTAGCCGATGTGTCCATCCACAGCTTCGGCCTGGAGAAAATGCTGCCCACCCGCACCGGCGCCGCGGTCTGGGTCAGCCCGGACACGGCCGACCGCCCCTGGCACGCTCCGCTCGTGGCGGTCCTGCGCGGTCTGGACGATGCCGGGCGACGGCAGCGGGTTGCCGACGTCATCTCCCCGCAGGTCCGCCGCGTGGCCCGCAAGCTGGGCGCGCCCGGTGCCAAGGCAGTCGCCCTCGCCGCCCGGACCGGTCTGGTCGAAGAGGTCATCATGGCCTCCGAGCGGGACGGACACATCGCGGGGACACCGAGCCGGCTCACCGGGTCCGCCCTCACCGCCGTAGGTCGCGAGCTCCCAGGGCTGGCGGCCTCCCAGCGGCACCGGCGACGGATCGCGGGCATCTACCGGGAGGGACTGGCCGAGGTCGCAGAGGTCACCCGGCCCGCGGCGCTCGACGCGCCGGAGCGCACCCTCGTGCGCTACCCCATACTCCTGCCCTCCGTTGCGCAGGCGCAGGCCTGCTTCACCGCCCTCCAGAAGGCGGGCCTGGTGCCGGGCCTGTGGTACCGCCCCCTGCTCTTCCCTGGGCCGACCGACCCCGCGCCGTTCGCCTACGACCCGGCCACCTGCCCGGTCGCCGAGGACGTCAGCAGCCGGATCCTCAACCTGCCCACCGCGCCGTTCGTCACCGAGGAGATGGCCCGCCGCGCAGTGACGGTCGTCGGCGACCACGCGCGGTGACCCGCCGGTCGCGGGGATAGGTTGGACCGGTGCCCGTCCTCGACCTCACCGACACCGCCGCCGTCGAGCGGTATGCCGACTTCGTCCGCTCCCATCCGCTGCGGGCGGTGAGCCAGGACCCCCGGTGGGGGATCGTCAAGGACGACTGGGGGCAGGAGGCGGTCTACGTCGAGGACGACGGGCGGATCGTCGCGGCGATGACCCTGCTGGTGCGCCGGCTGCCCGGCGGCTTCTCGGTGCTCTACGCGCCGCGAGGGCCCCTCGTGGACTGGGACGACAAAGATCTGGTGCGCCGGGTCCTGGCCGAGGCCGAGCCGCTGGCCCGTAGGCACCGGGCGATCATGACCAAGTTCGACCCCGAGGTGGGCTTCAGCGAGGAGCTGGACCGCTGGCTGCGCGCCCAGCCCGGCTGGGTCGTCAAGAACGTCGGCGCAGGCAAGGACGACCTGGTCCAGCCGCGCTACTGCATGATCGTCCGACTGCAGGACGAGGCCGGCGAGCCGCTGACCGAGGACGAGCTGCTCGCCAAGTACGACGGCAAGGCGCGCAACCGCGTCCGCACCGGCCGCAAGAAGGGCGTGCGCACCGAGGTGGTGGACACCCCGGAGGGCCTGGACACCTTCCACGAGATCTACACCTTTATGGCCCGCCGCAACGAGATCACCGCCCGTGGCCTGCCCTACTTCCACCGCATGCGGGAAGCCTTCGGCGAGCGAATGCGGATCACCCATGCACGGCACGAGGACGACGTGCTGGCGGCCTCGGTCACCATCGACTACTGGGGCAAGCTCTACTACCTCTACGCCGGCTCCACCGACGTCAAGCGCAACCTCAGCGCAAACCAGGTGATGAACCACGAGCTGATGGCGTGGGGGCTGTCCACTGGCGCGGAGTCCTACGACATGGGCGGCGTCTTCACCCTGGACAGCTCCGACGGGCTCTACCTGTTCAAGCGGGCCTTCTGCAAGGGTGACGGCGGCGCCACCGAGTTCATCGGCGAGGTCGACATCGTGCACAACAAGGCCCTGTATGCTGTGCTCCAGCGCCTGGTGCCCCGGGTCCAGAAGGCTCGCCGCGATCTCGCCGGGAAGGTCTCCCAGGCCCGCAAGCGGGTCGCCGCCGGGCGCGCCTGAGCGCGTCGCTCAGGAGGGCAGCTGGAAAC
Source organism: Ornithinimicrobium pratense (assembly GCF_008843165.1). NCBI lineage: Bacteria > Bacillati > Actinomycetota > Actinomycetes > Micrococcales > Ornithinimicrobiaceae > Ornithinimicrobium > Ornithinimicrobium pratense. The sequence continues at coordinate 407,762 of NZ_CP044427.1, forward strand.
GCTCGCCGTCCAGAGGCTCGACCAGACCCTCGTGCACCAAGGCGTCGATGCAGCGCTCCTGCTGGGCGGCGTCCGGCCACCGGGCCCGAAGTTCGGCACCGGCCACCGGGCCACTGCTTTCGCGCAACGCCTGCACGATGCGGCCGCGGCACTGCCGGTCCGTGCCCTCCCAGGCTTGGCCGCGACGCGGTGGGCCCGCATAGGGCGGGTATCCGGCCAGCCGCCAGGCACATCGCGAGGCGATCGGGCACTCGCCGCAGCGTGGTGCGCGCGCGGTGCACACCAGGGCGCCCAGCTCCATGACGGCCACGTTCCAGGTCGCGGCGTCGCCGTCGGAGCCGGGGAGCAGCGCCGACGCCAGCTCGACCTCGGCCCGGGTCAGGCTCGGCGCGGGCAGGGCTACGCCGGTGACCGCACGGGCCTGCACCCGGCGGACGTTGGTGTCCACGACCGTGGCGCGCTGGCCGAAGGCGAAGGCCGCCACAGCGGCTGCGGTGTAGTCGCCGATGCCGGGCAGGGTGCGCAGGGTCCCCTCGTCGGCAGGCACCTCTCCGTCGTGCTCGTCCCGGATAGCGGTGGCCGCGGCGTGCAGGCGCAGCGCCCGGCGGGGGTAGCCGAGGCGTGCCCACTCCCGGACGGCCTCCCCGGGGGAGGCGCCACCCAGCGCGGACGGGGTGGGCCAGAGCGCCATCCAGCGCGTCCAGACGGGCAGGACCCGGGCGACGGGCGTCTGCTGGAGCATCACCTCGGAGACCAGCACCCCCCACGGCGAGCAGTCCGGGTGGCGCCAGGGCAGGTCGCGGCGGGCTTCGGCATACCACTGCAGCAGGGGGGTATGGAGCAGTTCCCCCCGGGGGTCGGGCATCAGGAGTAGCGCTCCAGGATGGAGTTCTCCGCCAGCCGGGACAGGCCCTCGCGCACGGCCCGGGCCCGGGTCTCGCCGACGCCCTCCACCTGCATCAGGTCATCCAGGCTCGCCGACAGCAGGGCCTGGAAGCTGCCGAAGTGGGCGACCAGGCGGTCCACGATGGCGCCGGGCAGGCGGGGGATGCGGTGCAGCAGCCGGAAACCCAGGGGGCTGAGCTGCTGGTGGTCCATGCCGTCGCCGATGACGTGAATGCCCAGAGCGCGGGCCACGGCGGCGAGGTCGATGAGCTCGGTCGCGTCCAGGCTGGCCAGGCCTTCCAGCACCTGGTCGGGCGCGCGCGGGCCGTCGTCGTCGGCGACATAGTCGCGGATCAGTAGCTCCCGCTCCCGGGTGACCCCGCCGGTGAGCTCGTCGAGCTGCAGCCCGATGAGCCGGCCGTCCACTCCGAGCTGGATGACGTACTGCTCGATCTCCGCGCTGATCCGCCGCACCATCTCCAGCCGCTGCAGCGCGGTGGCCAGGTCGCGGACGGTGACGAGGTCCTCGATCTCCAGGGCGGACAGGCTGGCGTTGACCTCGTCGAGGCGGGTGCGGTAGCGCTCCAGCGTTTGCAGCGCCTGGTTGGCCTGGGCCATCACCTGGATCCGGTCCTCGAGGATGTGCCGCGCGTGCCCGACGTAGAGGGAGATCGTCGACATCGACTGGCTGACGCAGATCACCGGGGCGCCCGTCTGCTTCGCGGTGCGCTCCGCGGTGCGGTGCCGGGTGCCGCTCTCCTGGGTCTCCAGGCTGCGGTCCGGCGTCAGCTGGGTGCCGGCGCGGACGAACCGGCCGTCCTTGCTGATGAGGATGGCGCCGTCCATCTTGGCCAGCTCGCGCAGCCGGGGCGCGGAGAACTCCACGTCCAGCTGGAAGCCGCCGGAGCACAGCGTCTCCACCGACCGGTCGGCCTCGAGGACGATAAGCGCACCTGTGCGCCCGCGCAACACCCGTTCCAGACCGTCACGCAGCTCGGTGCCGGGCGCTACGGCGGCCAGGGTCTGCAGAATCTCGTCGTCGAGGCGCTGCGCCACGTGTCACCAGCCTTCCCGTGGGTGCGCCCGACCGGCGTGCGGCCCACCCTGCGCCCCGATGATAGGCCGGGAGGCGGGCCGGACGGCCCGTCCGGCAGATTCTTTACAGATTCTTGATCTTCGGCACAGGCCGCGTCCGGCCCGGTCGACGCCCGGACCGTCGCGGTCTATGGCCCGCTCCCTGCGATCAGGGTGTTGTCGTCATCGTCCCGGTGCTCGGCCCTGCGATGGTCGCGGTGGCGTGCGCCGCCGCCAGGACGACGCCGACCGCGTCGGCGAGGGTGGCGACCTCGTGGATCCGCATCCCGGTTGGTGGCTGACCCTCGGTGAGCGAGCCTTCGGGCACCACGGCCTCGGTGAAGCCGATCCGGGCCGCCTCACTCAGCCGTCGAGGTAGGCCGGTCACCGGCCGCAGGTCGCCGGAGAGTCCCACCTCGCCGACGGCGATCGTGCTGAGAGGCAGCGCCAGGTCGGCCCGGGCGCTGGCCAGGGCGAGCGCGAGGGCGAGGTCGACGGCCGGCTCACTCAGCCGGACACCGCCGACGGTCGAGGCGTAGCAGTCGTGCTTGGCCAGTGGCACCCCGCCGCGCTGGCTGAGCACGGCCAGCACCATCGCCAGCCGGGCTGAGTCCAGCCCGCTGGTGGTGCGCCGGGGGGAGCCGGTCTCCTCGGAGCTCACCAGGGCCTGCACCTCGGCCACCAGCGGGCGACGGCCCTCCAGGGTGACGGTGACGCAGGTGCCGGGCACCGGCCGGTCGCGGCTGGTGAGGAACAGGCCGCTGGCGTCGGCCAGCCCCCGGATCCCGCCGTCGCCCAGGTCGAAGCAGCCGACCTCGTCGGTGGGGCCGAACCGGTTCTTCACCGCCCGGACCATCCGTAGCCGGCTGTGCCGCTCGCCCTCGAAGCCCACGACGACGTCGACCAGGTGCTCAAGCACCCTGGGGCCAGCGATGTTGCCGTCCTTGGTGACGTGGCCGACGAGGATCGCCGCGGTGCCGGAGGACTTGGCCGCCTGGATGAGCGCGGCGGCGACCTCGCGGACCTGGCTGACGTTGCCGGGGGAGCCCTCGACGTCGGCGCTGGCGACGGTCTGGACAGAGTCGATGATGAACAGCCGGGGGGACACCGACCCGATCTGACCCAGGACGGTGGCCAGGTCGGTCTCGGAGGCGAGGTAGAGGGTGTCGGCGACCGCGCCGATCCGCTCGGCCCGCAGCTTGACCTGGGCAGCGGACTCCTCCCCGGAGACGTAGAGCACCCGCTCGCCGGTGCGGGCCGCCCGTGCGGCGACGTCCAGGGCCAGTGTGGACTTGCCGATACCCGGCTCCCCGGCCATGAGCACGACCGCACCCGGCACGATCCCGCCGCCGAGCACCCGGTCGAACTCATCCACCCCGGTCGAGCGGGCCTGCGCCTGCTCCGCGTCGACCTCGCCGATCGGCACGGCCGGCCGCGCGGGTGCGACCGCGCTGGTACGCGCCGAGGTGGGGGCGCCGACCTCGGCGAGCGTCCCCCACGCCTGGCACTCCCCGCATCGGCCCACCCACTTCACGGCTGTCCACCCGCACTCGGTGCACCGGTAGGAGGGCCTGGTCCCGCTCTTGCTCGCCACGACCCCGAGGGTATGCGGTGCCACCGACAACCGGTCCGGGGCAGGCACACCGCGCCAGCGGGACGGACGTAGGGGGGACCCGCCGCCAGGCCAGACCGTCTTTGCCGGACTCCGTCCGGGTCCTCAGTAGCCGGCGGCGCGGGTGGCTGGGTGGACGTAGAGCTCCAGCAGCCGGCGCCCGCCGGGAGCAGCCCGTAGCGCGGCGACCGCGGCGAGGTGGTCCTCGCACAAGGAGACCAGCTCCGCATACCCCTGCGGCCCGAGGAGCTCCACGAGCTCATCCCGCAGCGAGAGGTAGACCGGCTCAGGGGAGGTGTGGGCATCGGGGTGGCCGGTGCAATACCAGTCGAGGTCGTGCCCGCCGGGCCCCCAGCCGCGCCGGTCGAACTCGCCCATGGAGATCTCCAGGTAGGACGTGCCGTCCGGCAGCTCCACGTCGCGGTAGTCCCGCTTGAGCGGCAGCTGCCAGCACACGTCCGGCTTGGTCGTGTGCGGAGGGACACCCGTCGCCACTGCGTGCTGGTGCAGCGCGCAGCCCGCGCCGGCGGGGAAGCCGGGCCGGTTGAGGAAGACGCAGGCGCCGTCCACCACGCGGGTCGTGACGGCCTCCCCGTCCTCCGCGCACCACCCCTCGTCCTGGCCGGGCCCGTGCAACTGCCACTCGTCGGGTCCCAGCTGATCGACCACGGCCGACACCCTGGCCACGTCGTCGGCGTCGGTGAAGTGGGCGCCGAGGGTGCAGCAGCCGGCGTCGGGCTGATCGGCGTCGATGCCCGGGCACCGACCCTCGCCGAACAGGCAGTGCCAGCGCGAGGTGAGCCAGGTCAGGTCCAGGCGAAACCGCTGGGCGGGCTCGGCCGGATCCGTCAGCTCGACCCAGACGCGGGGGGTGTCGAGCGGGGTCTCGGTCACCGGGTCAAGGGTAGAGGGGATAATGCAGTCATGCGCCTAGGTGTCATCGACGTGGGTTCGAACACGGTGCACCTGCTGGTCGTGGATGCCTACCACCCGGGTGCGCATCCGATGCCTGACTACTCGCACAGCACCGTGCTGCGGCTCGCCGAGCACATGACCCCCGACGGCGACATCTCCGCCAAGGGGGCGCAGCTGCTCTCCGGGTTCGTCAGCGAGTGCGTCGAGGTCGCCGAGGAGCGTGGGGTCAAGCAGCTGATGGGCTTCGCGACCAGCGCGATCCGTGACGCGGGCAACACCGGGGACGTGCTGGCCCAGGTCAAGGACTCCTCAGGGGTGGCCCTGGACGTGCTGGAGGGGGACGCGGAGGCGCGGGTGACCTTCCTGGCGGCCCGGCGCTGGTTCGGCTGGTCGGCGGGCCGGCTGCTGCTCATCGACATCGGCGGGGGCTCCCTGGAGCTGGCCGCCGGCCTGGACGAGGACCCCGACGTCGCCGTGTCGGTGCCCCTGGGCGCAGGCCGGCTCACCCGGGAGCTGATCAAGGATCCGCCCGGCGCCGGTGAGCTCAAGACGCTGCGCAAACGGGTCCGCTCCGAGATCGCCAGCGTGCAGCCCCGGCTGGCCCGGGTGGGCGAGCCGCAGCTGGCCGTCGGCACCAGCAAGACGATCCGCTCCCTGGCCCGGGCCTGCGGCGCCGCACCGCGGGCCGAAGGCCCCTATGTGCCCCGGACCCTGGCCCTGGCCGACCTCACCGAGCTGGTCCAGAAGCTGGCCTCGATGCCGGCGGCCAAGCGCTCCAGCCTGCCCGGGGTCTCGGCCGCCCGAGCCCCGCAGCTGCTCGCCGGTGCGGTAGTCGTCGAGGCGTCCATGGACCTGCTCGGGCTGGACACACTCACGGTCTGTCCCTGGGCCCTGCGGGAGGGTCTGATCCTGCGTTTCCTGGACTCCCTCACCGGCCGCGACGACTCCGTGAACGGACACCGGGCATGAACCACATCCCCGTGCACCTGTCGACCTCCTCGGTCTACCCCGAGAACGCCGCCTACGCCTTCGACCTGGCCCAGCGGCTGGGCTACGACGGTGTGGAGATCATGGTCTGGACCGACCCGGTCACCCAGGAGGCGGGCGCGCTCAACGCGCTGGCCGAGCTGCACGAGCTGCAGATCGGCGCAATCCACGCACCCACCTTGCTGCTCGCCCAGCGGCTGTGGGGCTGGGAGCCCTGGGGCAAGATCGAGCGGGCGCTGGACCTGGCCGCCGAGGTCGGCGCCCAGTGTGTCGTCGCCCACCCCCCGTTCCGGTGGCAGCGCGGGTATGCCGAGGGGTTCGTCGAGGGGGTGGCCGAGCGGGAGGAGCGCTGGGGGGTCCCGATCGGGGTGGAGAACATGTTTCCCTGGCGCACCGGGGCCTCGGCGATGCAGGCCTATCTACCCGGGCCCGACCCCCGGCCCTACCCCTACGCCAACGTCACCCTGGACATCAGCCATGCCGCGACCGCCGGCACTGACGCCCTGGAGCTGGCCCGGGACCTGGGCCCGAGGATCCGTCACCTGCACCTCGGCGACTCGTTCGGCTCGTTCAAGGACGAGCATCTGGTGCCCGGCCGGGGGCGTCAGCGCTGCCAGGAGGTGCTGGAGTTCCTCGTCGAGCAGGAGTTCACCGGCGTGGTCAGCCTCGAGGTGGGCACCCGGCGGATGTCCTCCCCGGTGCGGGAAGAGGCGCTTGCAGAGTCGCTCGCCTTCGCCCGCGAGCACCTTGGCCAGCACGACCTTCCCGGGGCGCGGCGGCATACCTCCTAGAAAGTCGCTGGCCAGGCGCCGTCCGGGAGCAGCCTCGCGCGCGGGTCCGCGCGCCCGCAGGCGTAGCCTTGCCCTCATGGACCTCGCCGATCTCAACCCCTCGGCCGTGCTCCGGCAGACGCTGCTGGGCATGAGCCGCAACGACCAGCTCCGGCAGATCATCGAGCAGGCGCCGGTCAGCCGTGACGTGGTCAAGCGCTTCGTTGCCGGTGACCAGACGCCAGACGCCGTGCGCGTCGCGGGGGAGCTGGTGGAGACGCGGCGCCGGGTCACCATCGACTACCTGGGCGAGGACACCCTGGACCCCGAGCAGGCGGCCGCCACCACAGACGCCTACCTGCAGCTGCTCGGCGCGCTGGCCGAGGCCGGTCTGACCGTCGACGGGACCGTCGAGGTCAGTCTTAAGCTCTCCGCGCTCGGCCAGGCCCTGGGCCGCGACGGTCACCGCATCGCGCTGTACCACGCCCGCTCGATCTGTCAGACCGCTGCCAACGTCGGCACTACCGTGACCGTCGACATGGAGGACCACACCACCACCGACCTGACCCTGGCGACGGTGCGCGAGCTGCGCCAGGACTGGCCGTGGGTGGGGGTAGCGCTGCAGAGCTACCTCTACCGCACCGAGGAGGACTGCCGCGACCTGGCCCATGAGGGCTCACGGGTGCGCCTGTGCAAGGGCGCGTACAAGGAGCCGGAGAGCGTGGCCTTCCAGGACGCCGGCGACGTCGACCGGGCCTACGTGCGCTGCCTGAAGGTCTTGCTGCAGGGCCAGGGCTACCCGATGGTGGCCACCCACGACCCGCGGTTGATCGAGATCACCAGCGTGCTCGCCGCCAAGGCGCAGCGCTCCCCGGACAGTTTTGAGCTCCAGATGCTGCTGGGCATCCGTCCGGACGAGCAGCTGCGCCTGGCCGGCTCGGGGGCCCAGATGCGCGTCTACCTGCCCTACGGCCAGGACTGGTACGGCTACCTGGTCCGGCGGATGGCCGAGCGCCCAGCCAACCTGAGCTTCTTCCTGCGCGGCCTGGCGACCCGGGGGTGAGCAGGGGTGAGCAGGGGGGTGAGCACGGTATGACGATCGCCATCCTGGGCGCAGGGGTGATGGGCGGGACGCTGGTGGCCGCACTGGCCCGCTCCGGTCACCGACCCTCCGACATCATCGTCGCCGACAAGTCCCCCGAGCGGGCCGCGCAGGTGGCGTTGGGGCACGGCACCCGGCACGACAGCGCCGAGGAGGCCGTCGCCGGGGCACAGACCGTCGTGCTGGCGGTCAAGCCGCAGGACATGCGTGGCCTCATCGACCAGGTCCGCGACCGGATGCGGCCGGGGACCCTCGTCGTGTCGATCGCCGCGGGGATCAGCACTGACTTCCTGGAGGCGCGGCTGGCCGAGGGCACCTCGGTCGTGCGGGTGATGCCGAACACCCCCGCCCTGGTGGACCAGGGCATGTCGGCGCTCAGCCCGGGCCGGCACTGCACCCCTGAGCACCTGGCCCAGGCCAGGGCCCTGCTGGAGCACGTGGGCCGCGTCATCGTCCTCGACGAGAGCCACCAGGACGCGGTCACCGCGATCAGCGGCAGCGGCCCGGCCTACATCTTCTACGTGGTCGAGGCGATGATCGAGGCGGGGGTCCTGCTCGGGCTGCCCCGCGACACCGCCACCGAGCTCGTCGTCCAGACGTTGTATGGTGCCGCCACGATGATCCGCGAGACGGGACACCACCCCACGGTGCTCCGGGAGCAGGTCTCCAGCCCCGGCGGCACCAGCGTGGCTGCGCTCCGGGCGCTCGAGGATCACAAGGTCAGGGCTGCTTTCCTCACCGCGATGGAGGCGGCCGCGGTCCGGTCCCGGGAGCTTTCTCCTCGGCCCGAGTGAGTCAGGGTGCAGAGCACCTCAGAGTTCACCTTGCCGGGCGAGGGACGCCGGAACCCGTATGACAGAGTAGGGAACATGAGCGAGATTCACGTGCGCGTCCTGGGCGAGGACGAGTGGGAGACCTACAAGAGTGTCCGCCTGCGGGCGTTGCGTGAGTCTCCCGAGGCGTTCGTCGCCTCGGCCGAGGAGGAAGAGTCCTTCGAGGATGCGGACTGGCAGGAACGGCTCGCGCGCTCCCAACGGCTGCTCGCCGAGGAGAACGGTGACGCCATCGGTGTGGCCAGCGTGGGTGGCGTCCACCGCACCAAGTCCGACAACATCGGTGAGCTCTTCGGCCTGTGGGTCCAGGCGGACCGCCGCGGCTCCGGCGTGGCCCGGCGGCTGCTCGAGCAGGCCGCGGTTGTGGCCCGCGGGGCCGGCCTGAAGCAGCTGGTCTATTGGGTCGGCACGGACAACGGGCGCGCGGTCGCCTTCGCCTCCAGCTTCGGCTTCCGCCCCACCGACGACCGCCGCCCGATGCGGATCCGCGGCGTTGACGCGGAGGACGCCGAGTCCGAGGAGATGAAGATGGTCTACCCCTTGGCCGACGCGGCCGGGGTGCCCACCTCCCTGTGACCTCCCACCCCTGAGCCCGGCCAGGATCTCCCGCGGGCAGGTGCTGGCCGCAGGTGGGCACGGCATAGGCCGTGGACTACGTTGGGGCCATGAGCGGCTCATGGGTCATGTGGGACGAGCGCTACACGGCCTACGACTTCGGGCCGGGCCACCCCATGCACCCCAGCCGGCTCGACCTTACCTACCGGTTGGCCGCCGCCCTGGGTCTGCTCGACCATGACGACGTCACGGTGGTGCCCGTGGAGCCGGCCCGTGTCGCGGACCTGCTCACCGTGCACAGCCCCGACCACGTGACCGAGGTCAAGAAAGTCTCGGCCGACCCGAGCCTGGCTCGCGGACGGCACGGAGTGGGCACCGAGGACACCCCCGCCTTCGCCGGCATGCACGAGGCTTCCTCCTACGGCGTGGGCGGCACCCTTGCGGCCTGCGAGGCCGTGTGGTCGGGACAGGTCAGGCGTGCGGTGAATATCGCGGGCGGGATGCACCACGCGATGCCCGAGGCGTCCGCGGGCTTCTGCGTCTACAACGACATCGCCGTGGGGATCAAGCGGATGCTGGACCGGGGCGCGGAGCGCGTGGTCTACCTCGACCTGGACGTCCACCACGGCGACGGGGTGGAGCGCGTCTTCTGGAACGACCCCCGGGTGCTGACGGTGTCCCTCCACGAGAGCGGCCGGGCGTTGTTCCCCGGCACCGGCTTCCCCGGCGACACCGGCGGCCCCAAGGCGCAGGACACGGCCGTCAACATCGCGCTGCCGCCCGGCACGGGGGACGAGGGCTGGCTGCGCGCCTACCAGGCGGTGGTCCCCACCATGGTCCGGGCCTTCAACCCGCAGGTCATCGTCAGCCAGCATGGCTGCGACTGCCACTACGCCGACCCGCTGGCCCACCTCACCGTCTCGATGGAAGCGCTGGCGGTGGCCTGCGGTTGGGTGGCGGACCTGGCCGAAGACACCGCCGAGGGGCGCTGGGTCTCTCTGGGCGGCGGGGGCTATGAGCTGATCGACGTCGTGCCCCGAGCCTGGGCGCACCTCATCGGGGTGGTCACCGGCCGTCCGGTCGACCCGGCCGCACCCGTGCCCCAGTCCTGGCGAGACTACGTACGGGAGGTCTACGGCCGTGAGACGCCTGCTCTGATGGGGGACCGCGGTGGCCGGCCCATCCGGTACGGCCGCTGGGAGGACGGCTACCAGCCCGAGGACCCCGTCGACTCGGCGATCATGGCCACGCGCCGTGCCATCTTCCCCGGCTGGGGCCTGGATCCGTACCTCGACTAGAACGCCGCGACACCCCCGTCTCACCCAACTCATTGGTCACGTTCGGCGTGTCAGGCTGGACATTTCTAGGGCAACGACTTTCGCAAGCACCACATCTGCCCCTATGGTTAGGCCCGACAACCAGAGAGTCGGGCAGCGACCGGAGGGGAAGCCGAGTTCGCACGCCCGCGCTCATGAAGAGACGGGATTCGTCCTATGGCAGATGAGCGACAGCTCGCCGAGATGACGTTTATGACCGTGGCCGAGGTGGCCGCCGTGATGCGTGTATCCAAGATGACGGTGTACCGACTGGTGCACTCTGGAGAGCTTCCCGCCGTGCGCGTGGGCCGCTCGTTCCGGGTCCCGGAGCAGGCGGTGCACGACTACCTCCAGGACTCCTACCACGGCACCGCCTGAGGGCCGTGACCACTAGCCGATCCCTGCCCCCGCACCGTGGCGGTTGGGCGGGCGCGTTTGGGCGGGTCTGTCCCGCCGCGTTAGGCTGATCCAATCCGTTGTGCGCACCGACCCCCGTCGAGAGCGCATGCACCACGACCGACGAACGAAGGACGGCCTATGGGCTCTGTGATCAAGAAGCGCCGCAAGCGCATGGCGAAGAAGAAGCACCGCAAACTGCTGCGCAAGACGCGTCACCAGCGTCGCAACAAGAAGTGACCCAGGTCCGGTCGCCGCTGGGCGGCCGGCCTGTCGCAGAGGCATGGCGCCCCACCCGCCCGGGTCGGGCGCCATCGTCGTGCCCGGGGTGCTCGGGTGCCTAGGCCGGGTGAGGGGTCGGGTGAGGCGGGATGGGCAGGAACAGGCTCGGGCGGTAGGCCGGGCCCAGCAGGAGGAGGGTGGATGTGGGAACGGCTCCGGCGGCGGCGCCCTGAGGCGCGGCGCGCGCCCGAGGTGGTCGTCGTGACCCGCACCGGCTGCCACCTCTGCGAGGAGATGCTGGCAATGGTGGGGGCAGAGCTCGGTCCCGAGGCCCGTCCCGGCACCCTCGACCTGGACGCCGCCCTGGCCGCCGGGCAGATCACCGCTGAGCAGCACAAGCGGTGGACGACCCTAGTGCCGGTGCTGCTGGTCGACGGCCGCGAGGTGGCCCACTACCGCGTGCAGCCGGGGCAGGTGGCAGCGCTCCGGGACCGCAGTGCCGGGGGCCCTGAATCCCGCCGATCCCGCCGTTTTGGAGGTTGAGGGGATCCGACCATAGAGTGAGGGGGTCCGCGTCGCCGTCGTGCAGGGGTCTGATATAAGCCCCTCCCGGTCGACGCCGTCCAATGAGAGGAGCCGGTGCCGCCGTGATGGCCGAGTCCACCCGACGGGGGGTGCCGGAAGCCACCGTCGGACGACTCCCGGGCTATCTCCAAGCGCTCTCTGCCCTCGCTGACCAGGGCCGACGCTCCGTGTCCAGCGACGAGCTCGCTGCCCTGGCCGGTGCCCGGTCTGCCCAGGTGCGCAAGGACCTGTCCCACCTCGGCTCCTACGGGGTTCGCGGCGTCGGCTACGACGTCGCCCGGCTCTTGGAGCAGATCTCGGCCGAGCTGGGGCTCTCCCAGGACTGGCCCGTCGTGATCGTGGGGATGGGCAACCTCGGCCGCGCGCTGGCCGCATACGGCGGTCTGGCGACCCGCGGCTTCCGGGTGGTCGCCGTGGCCGACCGTGACCCAGCCGTGGTCGGCACCACGGTGGAGGGTATGCGGGTCTGCCGCCTGGAGGACTTCGACCCGCTCACCACCCCGGTCGCGGTCGGCGTCATCACCACCCCGGGGGACCAGGCCCAGGCCGTCGCCGACCAACTGGTCGCGCTCGGGGTGCGCTCCATCCTCAGCTTCGCGCCGGGGGTACTCACCGTGCCCGCGGACGTCGACGTGCGCGCCGTCGACCTCGGCACCGAGCTGCAGATCCTGGCCTTCCACCAGCACCAGCGTTCGCTGACGGCCGCCGAGGCCGAGACGGGGGTGGTCTCGTGAGCGTCCTGGTCGTCGGCATCTCCCACCACAGCGCACCCTTCGACCTGCTCGAGCGGGTCGCGCTCGACACCCAGGGCGCCGACCAGCTGGCCCGGCAGGTGCACTCCGCCGGTCACGTCGAGGAGGCGATGGTGCTGGCGACCTGCAACCGCCTCGAGGTGGTGGTGGAGGCCAGCACCTTCCACGGCGCGGTGACCGAGATCGGTGAGCTGCTGTGCGGGCTGAGCGGGCTGGACCACGACCAGTTGGCGCCGCACCTGTACGTCCACCATGACGAGCGCGCGGTGGCCCACCTGTTCACCCTCGCCTGCGGCCTGGACTCGATGGCGGTCGGGGAGAGCCAGATCCTGGGTCAGCTCCGCTCGGCGCTGGCCGCCGCACAGCGGGACTCCCGCCTGGGCCCGGCGCTCAACCCGCTGCTGCAGAAGGCACTGCGGGTCGGCAAGCGGGCCCACGCCGAGACCTCGATCGACGCGGTGTCCCGCTCCTTGGTGACGCTCGGACTGGAGCGGGCCAGGCGAGTCCTGGGCGACCTGACGCAGGTGCGGGCTGTCGTGCTGGGCGCCGGGGCCATGTCCGGTCTTGCCGTCGCCACCCTGGTCCGGGACGGCATCACTGACGTCACCGTGGTCAACCGGACCGGCCCCACCGCCCGGCGGCTCGCCGAGCGGCACGGGGTGCGTGCGGCCGGCTGGGAGGAGATGGCAGCCAGGGCCGGCTCTGCGGACCTGCTCATCACCACGACCGGCGCGGTGGGCCAGGTGCTCGACGCCGCGGCCCTGGCCCAGGCCCGGCTGGACGCCGGGCGCACCGGGGCGCCCCAGGTCGTCCTCGACCTGGCCCTGCCCCGTGACATCGACCCCGAGGTGGGGCAGCTGTCCGGCGTGCACCTGTGGGGCCTGGCCGAGTTGCAGGTGGAGGCCGAGCACATCCAGCCCACCGCCCAGGATGCGCAGGAGCGGGACGCGCTGGCCGCGGTGAACGACCTGGTCACCGCCGAGGTGGCCGACTACCTGACCGAGCGACGGGCCGCCCGGATCGCCCCCACCCTGGCTGCGCTGCGCTCCAGCGCCGCCAAGGTCGTGGATAGCGAGATGACCCGCCTGGACCAGCGGCTGCCGCACCTGCCCGATGACGAGCGCGCCGAGGTCCGACGCACGGTCCAACGGGTCGTGGACAAGCTGCTGCACACACCTAGCGTGCGGGCCCGGCAGCTGCAGTCGGCCGAGACCAGCGGCGTCGGCGACTACGCCCATGCCCTGCGTGAGCTGTTCGACCTCGACCCGCACGACATCGCGGTGGTCTCCTCGCCGCCGCCGACCGGCCAGGGAGGTGCTGGATGACCGGGCGACCGCTACGCCTCGGCACCCGCGCCAGCGCCTTGGCCACGAGCCAGTCCGACTGGGTGGCCGAGCGGCTGCGCGCCGCGGGCTACCAGGTGGAGCTGGTGCACGTGCGCACCGAGGGTGACGTCTCCCGGGCCAGCCTGCAGGAGATCGGTGGCACAGGGGTCTTCGCCTCGGCGTTACGCGACGCCCTGCGTCGTGGGGAGGTCGACCTGGCAGTGCACTCCCTGAAGGACCTTCCGACCGCGCCCGAGGCTGGCCTGACGATCGCCGCCGTCCCCGAGCGGGAGGACCCGCGGGACGTTCTCGTCGCCCGCGACGGTCTCACCCTGGCCGAGCTGCCGACAGGCGCCGTCATCGGCACCGGGTCCCCCCGCCGGGCGGCTCAGCTCGCGCTGGCTCGCCCCGACGTGCAGGTCCGCGACATCCGCGGCAACGTCGGCACCCGGATCGACCTGGTCCGCCATGGCGAGCTCGACGCGGTGGTCCTGGCCCGCGCCGGTCTGGCCCGCCTGGACCGGCTCGCGGACGCCACGGACACCCTTGAGCTGGACGTCATGCTGCCCGCGCCCGGCCAGGCTGCCCTCGCGGTCGAGTGCCGCGAGGCCGACCACGAGCTCGTCGCGCTGCTGGAGCGGACTCTCGAGCACGCCCCCACCCGGGCCGCCGTGACCGCCGAACGGGCCGTGCTGGCCGCCCTCGAAGCGGGCTGCACCGCCCCGATCGCCGCCCTGGCCACCCCGGTCAGCGCGGCCCCCCACCCCTCGGACGCCGCCGACGGCGCGCTGTCCCTCCATGTCTTCGTGGCGCTGCAGGACCTCACGCAGCGACACGAGGCGACCGGAACCGACCCGGTCGCCCTGGGCCACGAGGTGGCCCAGCAGCTGTTGACCGAGCAGTTGATGACCCGTCCCGACCCCGCCGGCCTCGAGGCCGACCGCAGCCGCCCGGCGGCTGTCCGCGGGGCCTTCGAACCGGAGCCAGACCTGTGAGCACCGAAGCCCTGTCCATCCACCCCTCGCACCTGCCTACCCACGTGGCGGCCGCCCGCGTCGCCTTCGTCGGCGCCGGACCCGGCGACCTCGGTCTGCTCACCGTCCGGGCCCGGGACTATCTCGCGGCCGCTGACGCCGTCGTGCTCGACAACGCCGAGATGGTCGAGCAGCTGGGTCCCTGGACCCGCGACGACGTCGACTTCGTCCTCACCACCACCGACAGCGGCCGTGAGCGCACCGATGCGGCGCGCGTCAAGCTGCTCGTGCGCACCGCGACCCGCTTCACCGACCCCACCCATCTGGTCGTCCGGCTCCTGGAGGGTGACCCGGTCGCCGACCCGGCCCTGACCCGGGAGGCCAGCGGCGCTCACGAGGCCGGCATCCCCTTCGAGATCGTCCCGGGGGTGGCCACCGTCTGGTCGGTCCCGGCATACGCCGGGATGCCGCTGGCCGGCACCGTCGGCAAGGGAGGTGCCCTGCACCTCATCGATGCCGAGGCCACCGGCACCGACTGGAGTCGCTCCGTCGACGACGGGATCACCGTGGTAGTCATGGGCTGCGGCGACCCGCTGCAGAAGGCCCTGGTCGGCCTGCTGGAGGCCGGACGGGACCCGAAGACCCCCGTGGCGCTGACTGAGCACGGCACCACGGTGCGCCAGCAGACCAGTGTGCTCTCCCTCGGTGAGACCGTCGAGGCCCTGGCCTCCGGCGCAGCAGCCTGTCCCGACGCCTCGATCGCGGTTGTGGGGCACCCCGTGGAGCTGCGCTCCGAGCTGTCCTGGTGGGAGAGCCGGCCACTGTTCGGCTGGTCGGTGCTGGTGCCACGCACCAAGGAGCAGTCCGGCTCGATGACCGCCCGCGTCGCGGCCTACGGCGCCACGTCCTCCGTCGTGCCCACCATCAGCGTCGAACCACCCCGCACCCCGCAGCAGATGGACCGCGCCATCAAAGGTCTGGTCACCGGCCGCTACGAGTGGATCGGCTTCACCTCCGTCAACGCGGTGAAGGCCATCCGGGAGAAGTTCGAGCAGCTGGGTCTGGACGCCCGCGCCTTCGCCGGGCTCAAGCTGGCCGCGGTTGGCGGCGTCACCGCTGACGCCCTGCGTGAGTGGGGCCTGGAGCCCGACCTGGTGCCCACCGGCGAGCAGTCCGCTCGCGGCCTGCTGGAGGTCTGGCCGCCCTACGACGAAGTCCTGGACCCGATCAACCGGGTTTTCCTCCCCCGCGCGGACATCGCCACCGAGACCCTTGTCGCCGGCCTGCAGGACATGGGCTGGGAGGTCGACGACGTGACGGCCTACCGGACCGTGCGTGCCTCGCCGCCCCCGGCCCCGGTCCGGGAGGCGATCAAGGGGGGTGCCTTCGACGCCGTCTGCTTCACCTCTTCCTCGACCGTGCGCAACCTGGTCGGGATCGCCGGCAAGCCGCACCCCAACACCGTCGTGGCCTGCATCGGCCCGGCGACCGCGCAGACCGCGCAGGAGCACGGGCTGCGGGTCGACGTGGTGGCCGACGAGGCCAGTGCGGTCGCGCTCGTGGACGCCCTGGCCGAGCACGCCCGGCAGCTGGGTGAGGCGGCCCAGGCGGCCGGTGAACCGGTGGTGCGGCCCAGCCAGCGGAAGGCCACCGCGCGACGCTCCCGGTCCCGCCGGTGATCCGGGGACCGCACGAGCGGCCCCGCCGGCTGCGCACCACGCCGGCCCTGCGCCGGCTGGTTGCGCAGACCCGGGTCCAGCCCGCCGAGCTGATCCTTCCGGTCTTCGTTCGCGACGGCCTTGAGGAGCCGGCGCCGATCGGCTCCATGCCGGGCGTGCTCCAGCACACACCGGACAGCCTGGTCGCGGCCGCCCGCGAGGCGGCCGCGCTCGGCGTCGGCGGCATCATGGTCTTCGGGGTGCCTCGCCCTCAGGACAAAGACGCAGGCGGATCCTGCGGGTTGCGCCCAGACGGGGTGCTCAACGCCGCGCTGCGGCGACTGCGGGACGAACTCGGCGACCGCACGGTCCTGATGAGCGATCTGTGCCTGGACGAGTTCACCGACCACGGCCACTGCGGGGTGCTCACCGATGACGGACGTGTCGACAACGACGCCACCCTCGAGGTGTATGCACAGATGGCGGTAGCCCAGGCGGACGCCGGCACCCACGTCGTCGGGCCCAGCGGGATGATGGACGGGCAGGTCCGCGTGGTGCGCGAGGCCCTGGACGGGGCCGGCCACCAGGACGTCGCCGTGCTGGCCTACACCGCCAAGTACGCCTCCGCCGCCTACGGCCCGTTCCGCGAGGCCGTCGCGTCCACCCTGCAGGGCGACCGGGCCACCTACCAGCAGGACGCGGCCAACCGCACCGAGAGCCTGCGTGAGCTGCGGCTCGACCTCGCCGAGGGCGCCGACATGGTCATGGTCAAGCCTGCCCTGCCCTACCTCGACGTGCTCTCCGACGTAGCCAAGGCTGCTGACGTGCCCGTCGCCGCCTACCAGGTCAGCGGGGAGTACGCGATGATCGAGGCCGCCGCCGCCCAGGGCTGGTTGGACCGGGACCGGATGGTCCTGGAGACGCTGACCTCGATCCGCCGGGCCGGGGCCCAGAACGTCCTGACCTATTACGCCGTGCATGCGGCCCGTCTGCTGCAGGACCAGGGCCGATGACCCGCTGGCTGGACCAGCAGGAGCAGCACGCCTGGCGGGCGATCCTGCGCTCGGGCCACGTGCTGCGCGCCGCGATGGACGAGGCGCTCGTCCAACACGGGGTGTCCCTGGGGGAGTACGAGCTGCTCAGCATGCTCTCCGAGGCACCCGGGTGCCGGATGCGGATGTCGGTCCTGGCCGACCTCATCGTGCAGTCCCGCAGTCGGGTGAGCCACACCGCGACCCGGTTGGAGCGGCAGGGCTGGGTCGAGCGGGCACCCAGCCGGCAGGACGGCCGGGGCGTTGAGCTGGCCCTCACAGACGCCGGACATGCCCGGCTCAGCGAGCTGGCCCCGATCCACGTTGAGAGCGTGCGCGCCGCGTTGCTGGACCACCTGACCCGGGAAGAGCTGCTGGCCCACGGACAGCTCATGCGCCGCGTCCTGGTCGCCACCCGGCGCAGCGACGACGAGGCCAGCGACGCCGTCTGAGCGCTCCGCCGAGCACGGGTGCAGGTGCCCCGGCCCCTGGCGCGGGTAGCACCGCGCCTACCCTGGACGGTATGACGAGCCCGGTCACCCCATACCCCCTGGACGCACCCGCCTCGGAGCAGCTGCTCGGCCGCGCCAGGCAGGTTATCCCCGGCGGGGTGAACTCTCCGGTCCGCGCCTTCCGGTCGGTCGGTGGCACGCCGCGGTTCATGGAGCGCGCGCACGGGCCCTGGCTGTGGGACGCCGACGGGCGTCGCTACGTCGACCTCGTCTGCTCCTGGGGCCCGATGATCCTGGGCCACGCCCACCCCGACGTGCTCGCGGCGGTCACCCAGGCCGCGGGGGAGGGTTTCTCCTTCGGAACGCCCACGGCGCGGGAGGTCGCGCTGGCCGAGGAGATCGTCTCGCGCGTCGAGCCGGTCGAGCAGGTGCGGCTGGTCAACTCCGGCACCGAGGCGACGATGAGCGCGCTGCGCCTGGCGCGCGGGTTCACCGGCCGCTCCGTCGTGGTCAAGTTCGCCGGGTGCTACCACGGCCACGTCGACGCGCTGCTGGCCCAGGCCGGCTCCGGGGTGGCCACCTTCGCGCTGCCGGACAGCGCGGGGGTGCCGCAGAGCGCGGCCGGGGAGACGGTCGTGCTGCCCTACAACGACGTCCCGGCCCTGGAGCAGCTCTTCGCCGAGCGCGGCGACCAGATCGCCGCGGTGATCACCGAGGCGGCACCGGGCAACATGGGTGTCGTGCCGCCCGAGCCCGGCTTCACCGACGCCCTGCGCCGGGTGACCCTCGAGCACGACGCCCTGCTGATCAGCGACGAGGTGATGACCGGCTTCCGGTGCTCGCGCGCCGGCTGGTTCGGCCTGGAGGGTATGCCGCAGGGCGGCGCCCCTGACTTGTTCACCTTCGGCAAGGTGATGGGTGGAGGCTTCCCGACCGCGGCCTTCGGCGGGCGGGCGGAGGTGATGGCGATGCTGGCGCCGGAGGGGCCGGTCTACCAGGCCGGCACCCTGTCCGGGAACCCGGTCGCCTCCGCCGCGGGCCTGGCCACCCTGCAGGCCTGCACGGACCAGACCTACCGCCGCCTGGACCAGGTCAGCCAGGCGCTCGCGGGTGCGGTGACCGAGTCCTTCACCCGCCACGGCATACCCCACCGGATCCAGTGGGCCGGATCGATGTTCTCCGTCTTCTTCCGCGAGGGCGCCGTGCGCTCCTACACCGACGCCCAGGCCCAGGACCAGGAGCGCTTCGCCAGGTTCTTCCACGCGATGCTGCGCCGTGGCGTGCACCTGCCGCCCAGCTGCTACGAGGCGTGGTTCGTCTCGGCCGCGCACGGCGACGAGGCGGTCGAGGTGGCCATCGCGGCGATCGAGGACAGCGCGGCCGAGGTCGCCTGACCGCCCAGACTGTCCGGCTGCCGGGCCGCAGTGCCCTCAGAGGGCGCCCAGGATGTCGTGGGACAATCGTGGCATGACCTCTGCCGACCGTGAGGCCGACCCGCGCGACGACATCAGTCGAAGAGACCGCGCCGCGACCCGCCGGACCCTGGTCGACGGGACGACGGTGACCCTAGTGCACGTGGTGCGCCACGGCGAGGTCCACAACCCCGAGAGGGTCCTGTACGGCCGGCTGCCCGGCTACCACCTCTCCGAGCGGGGCCACCAGATGGCCCAGGCCGCGGCCGACCACCTGGCGCAGCGGGACGTGGTCTACGTCGCCAGCTCCCCCTTGGAGCGCGCGCAAGAAACCGCTGCCCCGATCGCGGCTGCGCACGGCCTGGACGTGGCCCTGGACGACAACCTCATCGAGAGCCGCAACGTCCTGGAGGGGCTGGTCGTCAACGCGGCCGCTCTGCGTTCCCGGTGGCGGCTCCTGCTCAACCCGTTGCGTCCCTCGTGGGGCGAGCCCTACCGGCAGGTCGCCGCACGGATGCAGATCGCCCTGTCGGAGGCCCGGGAGCACGCCGAGGGTCACGAGGGGGTCATGGTCAGCCACCAGCTGCCGGTCTGGATGCTGCGACGCTCACTCGAGGGCCGCCGCCTGTTCCACCACCCTCGTCGCCGCGAGTGCAGCTTGGCCTCGGTGACCAGCGTGCTCTTCCACGGCACCTTCCCGGTCCGGGTGATGTATGCCGAGCCCGCCGCCCACCTGCTCGCCGGTGCAGTCGATGTCACCGGCGCCTCCCGGGAAGCGATCCCCGGATGAGCGCGCGGAAGACGCACGGGCCTGCCAGGGCCAAGAGAGCGTTGGCGTTAGCCCCGGCCGCGCTCCTGCTGCTCTCGGCCTGCTCCGACGACGGCACGAGCATCAACGACCAGATGCGCCAGGGCGACCAGAAGGGTTACGTCGCCGGCGACGGCCGGATCGAGCGCTTGGCCCCCGAGGAGCGCAGCACCGTCATCGAGCTGTCCGGCACCACGCTGGAGGATGAGCCGTGGGACTCCCAGGAGCATCGCGGTGAAGTCGTGGTCATCAACGTCTGGGGCTCCTGGTGCGGTCCGTGCGACGCCGAGGCCCCCGACCTGGTGGCAGTCTCCGAGGCCTACGACGACGCCGGTGAGCCGGTGGCCTTCATCGGCGTCAACCACCGCGACAGCGTCCAGAACGCCGTCGCCTTCGAGCGTCGCCACGGGGTGCCCTACCCCTCGCTCCTCGACGACGGCGGCCGCACCCTGTCCCAGCTGCAGGGCCTGGCCACCTCGAGGCCCACGACGATGCTGCTCGACGGCGAGGGCCGCGTCGCCGCCCGCGTCAACGGGCAGGTGGACGCCAGCACGCTGCGCGGGCTGGTCGAGGACGTGCTCGCCGACGAGTCTGCCCCTGAGGCCACCGGATGAACGAGGTGGTCCTCTCCGGCCCGCTGCTCCTGGCCGGCCTCGTCGCGGCGCTGGCTGGCCTGGTGTCCTTCGCCTCCCCCTGCGTGCTGCCCCTGGTGCCCGGCTTCCTGGGCTACGTCAGTGGCATGACCCCGGCCGCGACGCGGGGCACCGGCCCTGCCGCCGCCCCGTCCGGCTCGGCATCCCCCTCGGCCGGCGCGTCGACCGCCACCTCCACCCGAGCTCGGACCGCTGTCCCCGCCGGCCGTGGGCGCCTCATGCTCGGGGCCGTGCTCTTCGTGCTCGGCTTCACCGCCGTCTTCTTGGCGATGAGCGTGGTCATCTCGGGGGTAGGGCTGGCCCTGACCCGCCACCAGGGGCTGCTCCTCCAGGTCGCGGGCGCGGTGGTCGTCCTGCTGGGCCTGGTCATGATGCTCCAGCCGAGCGCGGGCTGGCAGGTGCGCTGGCGTCCGGCGGCGGGGCTGGCCGGGGCACCCCTGCTGGGCGTCGCCTTTGGGCTGGGCTTTACCGCCTGCACCGGGCCTGCGCTCGTGGCCATCCAGACGTTGGGCACCTCGATCATCCCCGGGCAGGACCAGGTGGGGCGGGCCCTGGTGCTCGGCACGGCATACTCCCTCGGGCTGGGTCTGCCCTTCCTGCTCATGGCGGCCGGCCTGGGTTGGGTCAGCCGGGCCTCGCGCTGGGTGCGCGACCACTACCTGGTGATCCAGCGGACCGGTGGTGGTCTGCTGATCCTGCTCGGCCTGCTGATGTTGACCGGATTCTGGGCCGAGGCCACCGCGTGGGTGCAGACCCGGTTCGTCTCCGGCTTCGAGACGGTGCTGTAGTGGCGACGCCCACCGGGGAGCAGCAGCGGATCGAGCCGGACTATCCCAAGGACCGCACGGAGCTGGGCGGTCCACGGCTGGGCGTGGTCGGCTGGGTGCGGTGGAGCTGGCGGCAGTTGACCAGTATGCGGACCGCCCTGGCCCTGCTCCTGCTGCTGGCGGTGGCCGCGATCCCGGGGTCGATCTGGCCCCAGCGCAGCGTCGACCCCGTCCGGGTGCGCACCTTTTTCGAGAACAACCCGACGCTGGCGCCGTGGCTGGACCGGCTCTACCTCTTCGACGTCTACTCCTCGCCGTGGTTCGCCGCCATCTACCTGCTGTTGATGGTCAGCCTGGTCGGCTGCATCATCCCGCGGATGCGCCAGCACCTGGGCTCGCTACGGGCCGAACCCCCCAGGGCGCCACGCCGGTTGGATCGGATGCCGGTGCTCCGGCAAGCCACCCTCGACGCCAGTCCGTCCGAGGTAGTGGCCGCGGCGCGGGTGGCGCTGGGGGACAAGCGCTTCCGGTTGAGGAGCGAGGATGAGGACACGCTGGCCGTCTCGGCGGAGAAGGGCTACCTGAAGGAGACCGGCAACCTCGTCTTCCACCTGGCGCTGCTGGGTATCATTGTCGCGGTGGCCGCCGGCAGCCTGTTCGGCTGGCGGGGGAGATCATCCTCAAGGAGGGGGAGAGCTGGACCGCCGACGCGGGCACCTTCGACACCCTCAACCTGGGCCCGCTGGTGGACGAACGCAACATCCCCACCTTCACCATTCAGCTGGACACCCTCAACGTCGAGTTCGAGAGTCAGGCCGAAGGGGCCCAGTTCGGCCAGCCCCGACGGTTCGAGGGGGTCGCGACCGTGGAGGTGCCGGGCCTGGAACCGCGCCAGCAGGACTTCGCTGTCAACCACCCCCTGTCGGTCGGCGGCGACTCGGTGTTCCTGCTCGGCAACGGCTATGCCCCGGTCGTCACCGTTCGCGACGCGCAGGGAGAGATCCTCTTCTCCGACGCGGTGACCTTCTTGCCGCAGGACAAC
This sequence comes from Ornithinimicrobium pratense, assembly GCF_008843165.1. NCBI lineage: Bacteria > Bacillati > Actinomycetota > Actinomycetes > Micrococcales > Ornithinimicrobiaceae > Ornithinimicrobium > Ornithinimicrobium pratense. The sequence goes on from NZ_CP044427.1 coordinate 429,888, forward strand.
AACTACTTCAGTGAAGGCGCGATCAAGGTGCCCGGTCGCGATCCGGGCCTGGGTCTGGTCGGCTTCTTCGTTCCGACCTTCACCGCCACCGAGGAGACGATGGGGTCCGCCTTCCCCGGGCTGGCCGACCCACGCCTCATCCTGACCGCCTACGAGGGGGAGCTCTTCCCGGGTGGCCGCCCGCAGTCCGTCTTCTCGATCAACACCGAGGACATGGACCAGATGATGCTCCCCGCCGAGGACGCGGAGCCCGAGCCGGTCGCCTTCGCCCTGCGGCCGGGGGAGTTCTACGAGCTGCCCGACGGGACCGTCGTGCAGTTCGAGGACATCATCCGCTGGGGCGGGTTGCTGGTGCGGCACGACCCGGGCCGGATGCCGGCGCTGGTCATCTCGATGATCACCCTGGCCGGGCTGGCGTTGATGTTGGGGGTCAGGCGCCGCCGGGTCTACGTCCGCGTCGAGCCGGGCTCGGCGGAACCGGACGGGCATCGGCATACTGGGGTCAGCGTCGCCGGTCTGCCCAAGGGTACCGACCCGGGTCTGGACGGCGTGGTCGAGGACGTGCTGGCGCGGATCGCGCAGGCCGTCGACCCGCAGCAGAGCAATACGACGGCAGCACACACGAGCAGCAAGGACGAGGCATGACCGATCCCACCATGGCCATGACCAGCGATGTCGCGATCTGGGTCGCGATCGCGGTGCTGGCTCTCGCGTTGATCGCCTTCTCGGTGCACCTGGCCCTGGCCGGAGCGGCCACCGAGCGTAAGGCCGACGTCCGGACCCGAGCGAAGGTGGGAGCCGCGGTCGCCGGCGGCAGCATCCCCGGTGGTGCGTTGGGGAGCACCTTCCCCGGCGACCGCGTCGAGGAGCTGGCCCCGGCCGAGCCGACCGCCACGGGGGCCGCCCTGGCACCCCCCACCGACATCGCGTCTACCGGCACGGCCCGGCGCTGGGGCGTCATCGGCCTCCAGCTGACCTGGCTCGCCACCTTGCTCGTCGTCGCCGGCACCGTCCTGCGGATGCTCTCGGTGACCCGGGCGCCGCTGGGCAATATGTACGAGTTCGTCCTGGTGACCGCCTCGTTCGCGCTCCTGGTCTACTCCGGGTGGAGCCTGCGCCGGGCGCGGCTGTGGCTGGGGATCTTCGTGGTCCTGCCGGTCACCCTCATGCTGGTCGCGGCGAAGTTGTGGTGGTACACCGAAGCCTCCCAGTTGATGCCGGCCCTGGAGAGCCTGTGGCTGGTCATCCACGTCACCATCGCCTGCCTGTCCATCGCCCTGTTCGTCATCGGCGCGGCCTTGGCCTCCGCCTACCTGCTCAAGGACCGGGCCGAGACCCAGGGCAGGGTCCGCGGCTGGCTGGCCGCGCTCCCGGCCGCGCCCGCCCTGGAGCGGATGACCTACGGCATCCACGTCCTGGCCTTCCCGCTGTGGACGTTCACCGTGATCTCCGGGGCGATCTGGGCCGAGCAGGCCTGGGGTCGCTACTGGGGCTGGGACCCCAAGGAGACCTGGTCGTTCGTCATCTGGGTGGTGTATGCCGCCTACCTGCACGCCCGCGCGACCTCCAGCTGGTCCACCCGTAAGGCCACCTGGGTGTCGATCGTCGGCTTCGCCTGCATCATCATCAACTACACGGTCGTCAACCTGCTGATGACCGGCCTGCACTCCTACTCGGGGGTGGCAACCTGATGCTGCTGGCGCGCTACACCGCGATGCGCTTCCTGATCTTCGTCGGTTTCTTCGCGATCTTCGTCCTCTTCCTCGACCCGTTGTGGGCGGCGATCGCGGCGCTGGTGGCCTCCATGGCGGCCTCCTTCTTCATCCTGCGCCCGGACCGCGAACGGCTGGCCGCCGGGCTGGAGCAGCGGGTGGAGAAGCAGATCACCAGGCGGCGCGAGCAGATCGACTCCGAGCGCACGGCAGAGGACTGAGCGCTGCGGCAACCGCCGCCACCCTCACGGCGCGCGGCCCGGCCTGTCCCGCACCTCGCCTCGCAAGACCTGTGCACGACCTCAGGCTCAGGCGAGGATCAGACCTACGGTGAGGGCGACGGCATACCCGAGCTGGAGGACGCCGGTCTGGACCAGAGCCGGGATGAGCCGGCGCCCGTAGGTCCTGCCGAGGACGGCGCGCACCGGGCGGATGGCCAGCGGCGCGGCGAGGAGGCCGACGAGCGCGGTGGGGTGGGTGATGGTGGCCAGGCCGACCGCGAGGAAGGCGGCGACGACCAGCGCGGCATAGAGCAGCCGGGTGCGGCGGGAGCCGAGCCGCACCGCGAGGGTGCGCTTGTCGGCGGCCCGGTCGGTCCGCAGGTCGCGCAGGTTGTTGGTGACCAGAATGGCGCAGGCCAGGGCGCCGCAGCCGATGGCGCCGCCGACGGCACCGAGGGTGATCGTCTGAGCCTGGGTCCAGGTGGTGCCCAGGACGGCGAAAAGCCCGAAGAAGATGAACACCATGACTTCGCCCAGGCCGCGGTAGCCGTAGGGGTTCTTGCCGCCGGTGTAGTGCCAGGCGGCCCAGAGCGCGGCGATCCCGGCCAACAGCAGCCACCACGCGTTGGCCAGCGCGACCAGCGCCAGGCCGGCCACCGAGGCGGCGAAGAAACAGGCGAAGGCGGCGGTCTTCACGTTGGCCGGGGCCGCCAGCCGCTGACCGACCAGCCGCACCGGTCCGACCCGGTCCTCGTCGGTGCCGCGGATGCCGTCGGAGTAGTCGTTGGCGTAGTTGACCCCCACCTGGAAACCGAGGGCGACAAGCAGGGCCAGGACCGCCAGCCCGAGGTTGGCGTTGCCCGCGGCGTGCGCGGCGGCGGTGCCGACCATCACGGGGGCGACGGCTGCGGGGAGCGTGCGTGGACGCGCCCCCCCGATCCACTGGGCGAGGGTAGCCATGGGGCGTAGTCAGAGGCCTCTCAGGAAGTCGGGATCGTCGTCCGGTCCGAGGGGACCCCTGGGACCGTCCTGGCCGCGACCGCCGAAGAGGACATCGAGGATGCTTGTGGGTCGCCCGGCGATGAGCCAGGCGATCCCCCCGACGAGCGGGAAGAACAGCACGAGCACGATCCACAGGATCTTGGGCAGCCCGCGCACCTTCTCGTCCTCCGACTGCACCGCGTCGACGACGCAGTAGACGGTGAAGACCAGCAGCGCCACGGCGGCCAGCACGCGGATCACGAGGTGCCCCCTTCCAGGTCGGGCGGGTGAAGGACCATTCTGCCACCGCGAGGGGCTGGATCCACGATCGGGACGGCCTCCCGCCCCCGTGGCCGCCGCGCTGGGCCGGGCCCAGGTGACCGCCGGCGGCCCGTGTCCCCGTCCGGCCAGCCGCTCACCGGTCGGGTGCGGACAGCAGGCCTCTGACGCGGGGCAGGTCAGGCTTTCCGGACGGCAGGAGGGGTATGGCGTCGCGCACCACGACTCGTCGAGGCAGGGCGTGGTCGGGCAGGGCGTGGGGCGGGAGCGAGCGGCGGAGCGCCTCGCGCCAGGCGTCGGGCCGCTCGATGAGGTCACCCGACGGCGCTCCGGAGACGATGAAGGCCGCCACGACCTGCCCCCACTCGGGGTCGGGCAGGCCGACCACGACCGCGTCGTCGACCAGGGGGAGGGCGCGCAGGGCGACCTCGACCTCCCGCGGTTCCACCTTGTGCCCGCCGGTGATGATGACGTCGTCCACGCGGCCCAGGATGCGCAGCCGTCCGTCGACATCCATCTCGCCGCGGTCGTCGGTGCGGAACCAGCGCGCGCCGTCCACCTCGACGAATCGCTCTGTCGTCAGCTGCCCGTCGAGGTCACCCTGGGGGTCGACATAGCCGTCTGCCAGCATCGGCCCGGACAGGTGGACCCGCCCCTCCTCGAGCCGGACCTGCAGCCCTGCCAGCGGCCGGCCGTCGTAGACGCAGCCTCCGCAGGTCTCGCTCATCCCGTAGGTGGTTACCACCCGCGCGCCCGCGTCCCGGGCGCGGGCCAGCAGGCCGCGATCGGCCGCAGCGCCGCCCAGCAGGATCGCGTCCAGGCTCGCCGCCGCCCGGACGCCTGCCTCGTCCATCAGGAGCCGGTGCAGCTGGGTCGGCACCAGCGAGACGTAGTGGGGGCCTTGGCCGTCCCCGGTGAGTTCGTCGACCGCCGCGGCGAAGGTGGCGGCGGTGAACGGCATACCGGGGAAGAGGGCCACCGGGTGGGTGCCGGCCAGGACGGAGCGGGCGAGCACCTGCAGGCCGGCCACATGGTGGCTGGGCAGGGCGAGCAGCCACCGGCCGTCGCCGCCGAGGAAGGTAGCCGTCGCCTCGCCGCTGGCCCGCAGCGCCGCCCCGCTGAGCCGGACCCGCTTCGGGACGCCAGAGGACCCCGAGGTCGCGACCACCACAGCCTCCCCCGGCTGCTCCAGCAGGATGCGCCGCAGCCGCGGGGACAGGTCCGCCCAGGTCGCCCCCTCGGGCACGTGCAGGTCGGTCACGCTTGTCCGGCCGGGGCTACTCGGTGGTCAGGTAGGCGTCGAGGTCGACGTACCACTCGTCGGTGATGCGCTTGAGGGTGATCGTCGAGTCGCCCATGGCCTCGGCGAACAGCGGAGAGTAGTTCTCGCGTCCGACGACCGCGGTGTCGCCCTGGACGTCAGCGCCCCGGATCTGCATGGACTCCAGCACCGCGATGCCGTCCTCGCCCAGGCCCTGCGCCTCCACGGTCGCCTCCATGGTGGCGGGCAGCTGGGTCTGGCACAGCTCCAGGTCTGAGGGGACGGCGGTCATCGGCCGCTCGGGGTCGCTGAAGGAGAGGAGCAGGTCGCAGGCTGTGGGGTCGGCGGTGACCAGCGCCATGAGGAACTCCTTGGCGCGCTCAGCAGCCGCCTGGCCCTCCTCACCGCCCATGACCGCGTCGTCGCCGGGTGCTTGCGTGGCGGGAGCCTCGTCGGTGACGGCGGCGTTGTCCACGGGCGCGGTGGCGGCGGCGTCGTCCACGGGGGCCGTGGTGGCCTCCTGGTCCTCGGGCGGGGGTGTGTGGGTGGTCGGGGCCACCCCATCGGTGGTGGCGGTGCCCCCAGCGGTCGCGTCGTCGGCTGCGGTGTCGCCGTCGCAGGCGGTCAGGAGTAGCGCCGCGCTGGCGACCACGGCGGTCAGAGTGCGTCGCATCGGTGGTCTCTCCCCGTTCGGATGGCGGCCTGCGTAGGCCTCAGTGTGACACGGGGTATGAGGTGTTGCGCCGTCACAGACACCCTGGGGTGGCCCGGTCAGAAGTACCACGGGAACGGCGACCAGTCCGGCTCCCGCTTCTCCAGGAAGGCCTCCTTGCCCTCCACCGCCTCGTCGGTCATGTAGGCCAGCCGCGTCGCCTCCCCGGCAAAGACCTGCTGGCCCACCATCCCGTCGTCGGTGAGGTTGAAGGCGAACTTCAGCATCCGCTGCGCGGTCGGCGACTTGCCCAGAATCTCCTGGGCCACCTGCACCGCCTCGGCCTCCAGCTCGGCGTGGTCGACGACGATGTTCACCGCACCCATCCGGTGCATGGCCTCGGCGTCGTAGGCCCGGCCCAGGAAGAAGATCTCGCGGGCGAACTTCTGGCCCACCATCTTGGCCAGGTAGGCCGAGCCGTAGCCGCCGTCGAAGCTGCCTACGTCGGCGTCGGTCTGCTTGAACCGCGCGTGCTGACGGGAGGCGATCGTCAGGTCACAGATCACGTGCAGCGAGTGTCCACCGCCGGCGGCCCAGCCGCCCACGACGGCGATGACGACCTTGGGCATCGTGCGGATCAGCCGCTGGACCTCCAGGATGTGCAGCCGGCCACCCTCGGCCTTGACCCGCGCCTCGTCGATGCCGGAGGCGGTGACGTCGTCGGTGCCCTCGCTGGCGTACTGGTAGCCGCTGCGCCCCCGGATCCGCTGGTCCCCGCCGGAGCAGAAGGCCCAGCCGCCGTCCCTGGGTGAGGGGCCGTTGCCGGTGAGCAGCACGACCCCCACGTCCGGGCTCATCCGGGCGTGGTCCAGCGTGCGGTGGAGCTCGTCGACCGTGTGCGGCCGGAAGGCGTTGCGCACCTCGGGGCGGTCGAAGGCGATCCGCACGCAGCCGAGCTCCACGTGCCGGTGGTAGGTGATGTCGGTGAGCTGCTCGAAGCCCTCGACCTCCTGCCACTGGCTGGGGTCGAAGGGGTGAGCGCCGGTCTGGGTCTCGGTCACGCGGACAGACTAGGTGCTGCCGACGGGCGGTGCGACGCGCGGTTAGGGCGAGGGGTGGCCCTGCCAAGGCCCCCGGGGCTAGGCTGCCTGGCGAGCACACGCGATCAAGGGGACACGGTGAGCACTTCGACTGGACGCAGCCCGGAGGAACATCCGGGGCAGCAGGGCCGCCATGAGAAGCAGGCCCACCAGGGCCAGGCGACCGAAGGTGCCCCACAGCCACAGCCACAGCCACAGCAGCAGGCGCCCCGGCCGCCTGGGACTGCCGGCCCTGCCGCGACCACCACCACCAGCACCCGGGACGTGGTGCGCATCGTGCTGCACGTCCTGGCGCTGATCCTGGTCGTGCTGGGCATCTCTCTTGACCTGGACGACCGGGGCGGCGGCCTGTGGAGCGACACCTGGACCTGGGCCGGGTTCGCGACCCTGATGGCCTTGGCCCAGATCGCGGCTCTCCTGCCCCGGTCGGCCGCCTCGGGGGCGGGGTGGACGATCGGTGCGGTTGGCGCCGGCGGGCTGCTCCTCTTCTGGACCCTGCTCATGCTGCCGATGATCAGCACCAACATGGCCTTCCTGGTCACCCTGGGCACGGCCTGCGCGGTCGCCGGGGTGCTGCTCAGCCCCGACCGCAGGGTCTGAGGTGGTCTCGCGGCTGGTGCGCGGTCAGCCGGTGGTGCTCACGGCGGGCCTGCTGGTCATGCTCTCCCTCGGGTTGCCGTGGACGACGTCGTCGCTCACCTACGTCCCGGGCTGGATGACGCCGTCCTTCTGCTACCCGAGCTTCGACGGCACCATGTCCTGCAGCTTTTCCTACGTCGCCCCCGGTTTCTTCACGGGTGCGCCCGCACAGAGCGGCGCGTCCTCGGTGGCCCGGGTCTTCCTGGTGGCCGCCCTCGTGCTGATCATCGTCAGCCGGGTGACCGCGCAGTCCCGGTGGCTGGCCTATGCCGCCGCGGGCCTGGTGCTCGCAGTGCTGCTCGCCGGCCTGACCATGCAGGCTGGCCAGCTGGCAGCCCTCGCCGCGGCGGCGTTGCTGGCCCGCGCAGCCTTCACTGGTCGCGGCTGGACAGCACGCAGAACTCATTCCCCTCCGGGTCGGCCAGTACCGTCCACGTGACCTCCGCCTCGTCCTGCCCGACGTCGATCCTGGTCGCACCCAAGTCCAACAACCGCTGGATCTCCGCGTCGCGGTCCTGCGAGACGTGCGGCGCCAGGTCGATGTGCAACCGGTTCTTCACCTGCTTGCCCTCGGGGACGGGCACGAAGACCAGCCCCTGACCCCGGCGTATCCAGGTGTCCAGATCGGGAGCCCTCTCCTCGCCCTCCAGGGCGTGTCGGGGGACCGCCACGGCCTCGTCCGGGGTGTCGTAGACGATCTCCCAGTCCAGTGCCTCTGCCCACCAACTGGCCTGGGCCTGGGGGTCCCGGCAGTCGACGACGATCGTGTACCACTTCAGTGCCATGGCCCCAGCGTGCCCCGGTCGGGCCACGCGTGCACCTGATGCCGGCCCGGTCGCGGACGGGTGATGTCCGCGACCCGCCGCCGTCGCGCCGCATACCCTGGCCCCGTGCCCGACCTGACCGCGCCCACCGACCTGCCGGACCTGCCAGACCTGCTCGCGGACGCCCACGTGGTGGCGCTGCCGATGCGGGTGCGCTTTCGTGGTGTGGACGTGCGCGAGGCGGTGCTGCTGCGGGGGCCGCACGGCTGGGCGGAGTGGGCGCCGTTCCAGGAGTATGCCGATCGCGACGCCGCCCGCTGGCTCGCCGCCGCCGTGGAGCTGGGCTGGGGCGAGCTGCCGGAGCCGGTGCGGGGCCAGGTGGGTGTGAACGCGACGGTCCCCGCCGTCCCCGCGGGGCAGGTCGAAGGTGTCCTGGGCCGCTATGACCGCTGCCGGACCGTCAAGGTCAAGGTCGCCGAGCGGGGCCAGACGCTAGGCGACGACCTGGAGCGGGTCATCGAGGTGCGGCGGGTGCTCGGCGCGGACGGCCGCATCCGTGTCGACGCCAACGGTGCCTGGTCGGTGGATGAGGCGCGCGAGGCGCTGAGCGTCCTGGCGTCGGTCGGGCTGGAGTACGCCGAGCAGCCCTGCGCCACCGTCGAGGAGCTGGTGGTACTGCGCCTGGCCCTGGCCCGCGCCAGCGTAGACCTGCCGATCGCCGCCGATGAGTCGATCCGGCGGGCCGAGGACCCGCTGCGGGTCGCGCGGGAGGGCGCCGCCGATCTGGTCGTGGTGAAGGTGGCACCTCTCGGGGGGGTGCGCCGCGCCTTGGAGATCGTGGCCGAGGCCGGGCTGCCGGCGGTCGTGTCCTCAGCGTTGGACACCTCGGTGGGGATCGCGGGCGGGGTCCGGCTCGCGGCTGCGTTGCCGGAGCTGGACCACGACTGCGGCCTGGGGACCGCGGCCCTGCTGGCGGACGATGTCGTCGGGGAGCCGCTCATGCCCCGCGCCGGATCCCTCACCACAGTCCGGGCGGACGCGGCGCGGTGCGCGGTCGACCCGGCACTGCTCGCCGCTCACGCCGCACCCGCCGAGCGGGTCACCTGGTGGCGGCAGCGGCTGGCCCGGACCTACGCCCTGCTGTAGACCTGCCCCGGCGCAGAGTTTACCTCGCCGAAACCGACGCAACCGAGCCGAAACATCAACGCGTCGTCTGCCGAAACACCAGCGCTCTTGACTGCAGACACGCAACGTTTCGCACCCCAGGAGGTAGTCGGATGGAACTCACTGCAGGTGACGTCTGGGTCATCGTCGCAGCGGCACTGGTGCTGCTGATGACGCCGGGCCTGGCGTTCTTCTACGGAGGCCTGGCGCGGGCCAAGGCCGCCCTGAACATGATCATGATGAGCTTCGTCTCCGTCGGCGTCGTCGGCGTCGTCTGGGTGCTGTGGGGCTACGGCATGACGTCCGGCCCGTCCCTGCTCGGCGGGTTGGTCGGCAACCCGCTCGACGATCTCGGACTGAGCGGCCATGTCGGCAGCGCCGACCTGATCGGGATCGGTTACGGCGCCACCTTCGCAATCATCACCGTGGCGTTGATCTCCGGGGCCGTCGCGGACCGGACCCGGTTCGGGCCCTGGACCCTCTTCGTCGCGGTCTGGGCCACCCTCGTCTACTGCCCGCTGGCCTTCATGGTCTGGGGTGGTGGTCTGCTTTCGGCGGACGGGGCGGTCGGCCGGATCTTCGGCGAGGCCATCGACTTCGCCGGCGGCACCGTGGTGCACATCAACGCCGGCCTGGCTGCGCTGGTGCTCGTCTACATCATCGGCAGCCGGGCCGACTTCGGGCTGGCCAAGGGCTACCACCGTCCGCACAACGTCCCCCTGGTGATGGTCGGCACCGCGATGCTCTGGTTCGGCTGGTTCGGGTTCAACGGCGGCGCTGCTGGCTCGGCCGAGGAGGCCGGCCTGATCTGGGTCAACACCCTGGCCGCCCCGGCCGCGGCGATGCTGTCTTGGCTGTTGGTCGAGCGGCTCCGCGACGGCCGCCCCACTTCAGTCGGCGCCGCCTCCGGCGTCGTTGCCGGTCTGGTCGCGATCACCCCGGCGTGCGCCGATGTCTCCCCGCTCGGGGCGCTGGCCATCGGCCTGCTCGCCGGCATCGGTTCCTGCCTGGCCGTGGGCTGGAAGTACAGGTTCGGGTATGACGACGCCCTCGACGTGGTGGGTGTCCACCTGGTCGCCGGCGTCATCGGCACCGTCGCACTGGGCTTCCTCGCCCTGCCGGTCGACGGCGAGGGGGGCGGCCTGTTCTACGGCGGCGGCGTCGGTCAGCTCGTCGCGCAGCTGGCGGCGACGGTGTTCACCCTGGCCTTCACCGGTGTGCTGACCGCCCTGATCGGGCTGGCCATCGCCCGGACGATCGGCTTCCGAGTCAGCCCCGAGGACGAAGCTCTGGGCGTCGACCGCTCCGAGCACAGCGAGTCGGCTTACCACTTCGATCCGGACCGGCAGCCGAACGTCTCGGTCTGAGCAGCTGCCCGCGCCCGACCCGACACCTGCTCACGGCGCGCCAGGCGCTTGCGGCGAGCAGGTGTTGGGTCTCGTGCGTCTGCGCCACCAGGCACTCGGGGCAGAAGGAGAGCGCGACCAGCCCCTCGTGGCCCACGGTCCCGGGCGAACGCATTCGCCCGGCTGCTCCCAGCGCTATATCCTGGGTGGCCTCCGCTGTTCCCACCACCCGACGATCACGAGGTGCACCGTGCCCACCGGCAAGGTCAGGTTCTACGACGAGGACAAGGGCTTCGGCTTCCTGTCCAGCGACGAGGGGGACGACGTCTTCGTCCCGCGCTCCGCGCTGCCCGCCGGGACGACCACCCTGCAGCGCGGCACCCGAGTGGAGTTCGACATCGTCGCTGGCAAGCGCGGGGACCAGGCCCTGCACGTTCGGCTCCTTGAGCCCGCGCCGTCGGTCTCCCGCGGGATGACGCTGCGCGACCGCAAGCCTGCCGAGGAGATGGTGGTCGTGGTCGAGGACCTCATCACGCTGCTCGACCAGGCGTCCACTGGCCTGCGGCGGGGCCACTATCCTCAGCACGGGGGCGCGATCGCCAAGGCGCTGCGGGGCGTCGCCGACCAGTTTGAGGCCGGAAAGTAGGGCACATGCCAGCAGCCAGGACCGATGCCGTGCTGACCGCCGCGGTCGAGGTCGCCCGCGCGGCCGCGGAGGAGATTGCCGAACCCGGCACGGTCGGCGACCACCTCGGTGCCGTGGTGGAGGGCGAGCGCGTGGTGACCCACTCCTTCGCCTGCACCGCGACGGCCTACCCCGGCTGGCGGTGGGCGGTCACCCTCGCACGGCCCCCGCGGGCCCGGAAGGCGACCGTCAGCGAGGCGCACCTGCTGCCCGGGGAGGAGGCACTGCTGTCCCCGGAGTGGGTGCCCTACGCCGAGCGGCTCGCCCCCGGTGACGTCGGTCCCGGCGACCAGACGCCCTTCGTTGCGGACGACCCCCGCCTGGAGGCCGGTTTCGAGGCCACTGGCGAAGAAGACGTTGACCAGATGGCGCTGTGGGAGCTGGGTCTGGGCCGCGAGCGCGTCCTCTCCGCGGAAGGTCGGGACGCGGCGGCCACCCGGTGGATCGCCGAGCGCGGACCGGAGAGCGAGCTAGCGCGCAAGGCGCCCAGGCCATGCTCTACCTGTGGTTTCTTCGTGCCGATGTCCGGCGCTCTGCGATCGGTCTTCGGCGTGTGCGCCAACGAGTGGTCCCCGGCCGACGGCAGCGTGGTGGCCCTCTCCTTTGGTTGTGGCGCGCACAGCGAGGTCGACGTCGAGAAGGCGCCGGCGGAGCGGACGGAGCCGCCCGTGCTGGACGACGACAACGACGTCATCTACGTCGAGCGCTGAGGCTCACGCACCCGCCGGGTGCTGGGCGAGGCGTGCCCGACGGCCGGCTGCTCACGCCTCCGAGGCGTTGCCCTTCCCACGGCGCAGGTAGCCGTAGCCGAGCGCGCCCAGCGCCATCCCGGCGACGGGCACCCAGACCCACCACGAGCGTTCCCCGGCCCGGAGGGACGGCGCGAGCAGCAGCACGGCCAGCACCACCGCCCAGGCGAGGAGCCCCCAGCCGACGAGGGTGATCGTGCGCAGGGTGACCTCGGGGGGCCGGACCCCGCTGCCCGTCGACGGTCTCGGCGTGCTCATGGGTCCACCTTAACGAGCGATCTGGTGGCGGATCGTTAGCCTGGGTAATGAGTTAGGCTAAGGAGTTGTGCCCGCCGGTCGGCGGACACGGGAGCGGAAGGGAGGGCTGATGCCCCACCGGGAGACGGCCGAGCTGGCGCACGACCTGCGCATCGCCTGCATGCGCGTCGCGCGCCGTGTGCGCTTCGACGCCGACAACACCATCGCGCCGCACCACTTCAGTGTGCTGGTCCGGCTCCTGCCCGAGCCGCGGACCCTGGGGGAGCTGGCAGACATCGAGCAGGTCAGCCCGCCGAGCATGAGCAAGGCGGTCGGTCGACTGGTTGAGCAGGGGTATGTCGAGCGCTCCGCCGATCCCGACGACGGCCGGCTCGTCCGGCTCTCCCTCACCGAGGAGGGGCGGGCCACCGTGGAGCGCGAGCGTGCCCACCGGGACGCCTGGATGACCGCCCGGCTGGAGGGGCTCGCCGAGGCCGACCGCGACCTGCTGCGCCGCGCCACCGACCTGCTTGAGGAGCTGGTGCGCCGGTGAGCGCGATGTTCTCCGCGCTCTCGGTGCGCAACTACCGCATCTACGCCACCGGTGCGATCGTCTCCAACACCGGCACCTGGATGGGGCGAGTCGCCCAGGACTGGGTGGTGCTCACCGAGCTCACCGACAACTCGGCCCAGGCGCTGGGGATCGTCACCGGTCTGCAGTTCCTGCCGATCCTGCTCTTCACCCCCATTGCCGGCGCGATGAGCGACACCTTCCCCAAGCGGAAAGTGATGCTGGTCTCCCAGTCGTTCATGGCTTTCTTCGCCGTCGTCATGGGCGTGGCTGTGCTCAGCGGACACATGCAGCTGTGGCACATGTTCCTGCTGGCCTTCCTCTCCGGCACAGCCGCCGCTTTCGACGCCCCGGCGCGCCAGGCCTTCGTCTCCGAGATCGTGCCCCGGGGCCAGCTGACCAACGCGGTCGGCCTCAACTCCGCGTCCTTCCACTCCGGACGCCTGATCGGCCCCGGCGTCGCGGGTCTGCTCATCGCCGCCTTCGGCACCGGCCCCACGCTGCTCATCAACGCCCTGACCTTCGTGGCCGTGATCGTGGCACTGCTGGCGATGAACCCGGCCGAGCTGACCTCCCGACCGCGGCCCGCGACGCGAGGACGGGTCCGGGAGGGCATCGCCTACGTCCGGGGTCGTCCCGACATCATGCTCGTCATGGTCATCGCCTTCATGCACGGCACTTTCGGCATGAACTTCCAACTGTTCAACGCCCTGATGTCCACCGAGGTGTTCGGCAAGGGTGTGCAGGACTTCGGGGTGACCGGGTCGGTGATGGCTATCGGCTCGCTGGCTGGCGCCCTCCTGGCGGCTCGCCGGGACCGCCCCCGGTGGCGGCTGCTGCTCGGCTCGCTAGCGCTCTTCTCGTTGACCACCCTGGCCCTGGCGTTCGCGCCCACCTTCACGGTCTACACGGTGCTGCTCATCCCGACGGGACTGTTCGCGCTCACCGTCATGGTCAGCGCCAACGCGATGGTGCAGCTGTCCACCGATCAGCACGTGCGGGGCCGGGTGATGGCGCTCTACATGGTGGTCTTCATGGGCGGCACGCCGCTGGGTGCACCCTTCCTCGGGTGGATTGGTGACCAGTTCGGGGCCCGCTGGACCGTGCTCATCGCGACCGGGATGTGCGGGGCCACGGCCATCCTTGTCATCATCTACCTGATGCGCCACGACCACATCCGGTTGCGGATCCGCCGCAGCTGGCGACGCCCGCTCTTCCTGGAGCGCGACGTCAACGAGCCCGTCCCCGAAAAGGTGAACTAGTTGAGCGCCAATACCCGCCGCGTCGTCGTCCTGCTGGCCCTAGCCGCACTGATCCTGGTGCCCGTGCTGGCCACCCTGGGTTGAGCCCATGACCTTCACTACCCGACCCACCCTGACCGGCACCGTGGGGATGGTCTCCAGCACGCACTGGCTGGCCTCCCAGGCCGGGATGCGGATGCTCGAGCTCGGCGGCAACGCCGCGGACGGCGCTGTGGCTGCTGGCTTCGTGCTCCAGGTCGTCGAGCCGCACCTCAACGGCCCCGGCGGTGACGCGCCGATCATCGTCGCCTCCGCCGACGACCCGGAGCCCCGGGTGCTCTGCGGTCAGGGCCCTGCCCCAGCCGGGGCCACCCCCGAGCACTTCGCCTCGGTCGGGCTTGACCGGGTCCCCGGCAGCGGCCCGCTCGCGACCGCGGTCCCGGGTGCCGTGCAGGCCTGGCTGGTGTTGTTGCGCGACCGCGGCACGCTGAGCGCGCGCACCGTGCTGGAGCCCGCCCTGCACTACGCCCGGCGGGGTCACCCGCTCCTGGCGCAGGCCAGCGCCACGATCGACCGGGTGCGCGACCTCTTCGCCGAGGACTGGACCACCTCCGCCGACCAATGGCTGGTCGACGGGTCCGCCCCGCCCCCCGGCACGCTCGTGCGCAACACCGCCTGGGCCGACACTCTTGAGCGGCTGCTCGCCGCCGAGGACGGGGCCGTGCGGGACGGCAGGAGCCGCGAGCAGGGGATCGACGCCGTCCGCCGCGCCTGGTCCCACGGTTTCGTAGCCGAGGCGCTGGAGGTCTTCTCCCGTCGGGCTTTCCGGCACGGCGACGGGCCCGTGCTGCCAGGCGTGCTGACCGCCGAGGACGTTGCCGGCTTCGAGCCGACCTGGGAGCCGGCCGCCACGTTGGACTTCGCCGGTCACACGATCGCCAAGACCGACGTCTGGGGGCAGGGGCCGGGCCTGCTGCAGGTGTTGGGCATGGTCGAGGAGCTTGCCGGCGACCTCACCGGGGCCGCTGACGGCGCAGGTGACAGCACACGGGTCCGGGTCCCCGCGCCGGCCGTGGCCGACCCCTCCTCGGTCGAAGGCGTGCACACCCTGGTCGAGGCTTGGAAGCTGGCGATGGCCGACCGGGAGGCCTGGCTGGGCGACAGCCTGGAGGATCCGGTCGGGGTCGCGGCGCTCACCGACCGGAGCTACCTGCGCCAACGGGCCGGGCTCATCGGCGAGCAGGCCTCTCGCGAGCTCCGTCCCGGGTCGCCGGGCGGGCGGGAGCCGAGGATCGCCGCGCAGGCCCTGCTGACCGACGGGGCCGGCGCAGCCGACGCCACTACCGGGGAGCCGACGGTGCGCCGCGACGGCGCCACCCGGGGAGACACCTGCCACGTCGACGTCGTCGACCAGTGGGGGATGCTCGTCTCAGCCACGCCCAGCGGGGGCTGGCTGCAGTCCAGCCCGTTCGTGCCCGAGCTGGGCCTGGCGCTGGGCAGCCGCTTGCAGATGATGTGGCTGGAGCAGGGCTTGGCCAGCTCCCTGGTGCCCGGGCGTCGGCCCCGCACCACCCTGGCCCCCACGCTCGTGCTGCGGGACGGCATACCCGTCCTGGCCTGCGGCACGCCGGGCGGCGACCAGCAGGACCAGTGGCAGAGTGTCTTCCTGCTGCATCACCTGGTCGGTGGCCTGAGCTTGCAGGAGGCGATCGACGCGGCCTCTTTTCACACCACCAGCTTCCCCAGCAGCTTCCACCCGCGCGCCAGCGAGCCCGGCGTCATGGTGGCCGAGTCGCGACTGGGCCAGGACGTTCTGGAGGCTCTGCGTGCCCGAGGCCATGACGTGCTCGATGCTGGCCCGTGGAGCCTGGGCCGGCTCAGCGCGGTGGCCCGCGACCCGGGGACCGGCCTGCTCAGCGCGGCGGCCAACCCCCGGGGGATGCAGGGGTATGCCGTGGGACGGTGACCCGCCACATCGCCTACCGTGGTGCAGCGGAGACATGCACATGCCCACGTCGACGTTCGCCGCAGACACCCCGCAGGAGGATCGGTGCCCCGCAAGGTCAACCTCGCCACGCTGGCGATCAAGTACGGCCCGGTCGTGTACGCCCTGGCGCAGAGGTACGGTCCGACCGTCGTCGAGCAGATCATGCGGCAGCGGGACCCGGCGCAGCGGCTGATCCAGGACCGACAGGCCCGAGTGCGCACCAACCCCCGCAAGCTCGCGCTGGCCCACGCCGACAGCGTGATCGAGGGCGCGGTGCAGCAGGTCTTCCACACGGGACGGCCCTACTGGGTGGTGTTCTCCCGCAGCGAGCCGGTGGGCGTGCACCCGCACACCAACATCCCCTTCGAGACACTGCTGCTCAACGCCGACCCCGCACGCCGGATGCGGCCCGATGACCTGCGGCGCACGATCCACGTGCCCCGCCGCAAGAAGGGCTGAGCGGTGATGGCCGACCGGCTCGGGGTGGTCCGGGTGGACTACGACGGGGAGGGCCTGTCCGAGGACCGGTGCCCGGGTGCGCCGTTGCCCATCGTGCGCGCCTGGGTCGAGGCCGCGGTGGCGCGGTCGGCCGCGCACGGGGACGTGCCCGAGCCGACCGCCCTGTCGGTGGCCACGGTCGACGCCGACGGCGTCCCGGACGTGCGCACGGTCCTCATGCGCGACCTTGACGAACGTGGTCCCTCCTTCTTCGGGGGGCTGGACTCGGCCAAGGGTCGACAGTTGGCCGCCCGGCCCCGGGTTGCCGTGGCGCTGACCTGGCCCTCGATGTTCCGGGCGGTCCGGATGCGCGGTGGGGCCGAGGAGCTGTCCCGCCAGGAGGTCGAGGCCTACTTCCGGACCAGGCCGTGGGGCTCGCGGATCGGTGCGCACGCCTCGCCGCAGAGCGAGCCGTTGGCCGATCGGGCGACGCTCGAAGCGGCCTATGGGGAGTGCGCACGACGGTGGCCGGACACCGGGTCACCCGACGACGTCCCGCTGCCGCCGCGGTGGGGTGGCTGGCGGGTCGTCGCGGACCGGGTCGAGCTCTGGGCCGGGCGACGCAGCCGGCTGCACGACCGGATCGTGTGGGAGCGGGTCGCGCCGGGCGGGCTGGACGAGCCCGCGGCCTGGCGCCGCTCGCGCCGGTGGCCCTGACCGGCCCGCCCCTAGGATGAGTGGTGTGAGCGAGCTGATCGACACCACCGAGATGTACCTCAAGACCGTCCTGGAGCTGGAGGAGGACGGCGTGGTGCCGATGCGGGCCCGGATCGCCGAGCGGCTGGGACAGTCCGGCCCCACCGTCTCCCAGACGGTGGCCCGGATGGAGCGGGACGGGCTGCTGGAGCTGACCCGGGACCGCCGTCTGGAGCTCACCGAGGAGGGACGGCTGGCCGCGGTGCGGGTCATGCGCAAGCACCGGCTGGCCGAGCGGCTGCTGGCGGACGTCATCGGCCTCGACCCGGCCTACGTGCACGAGGAGGCCTGCCGTTGGGAGCACGTCATGAGCGACCAGGTGGAGGAGAAGATCCTGAACCTGCTGCGGGACGGCACCACCTCGCCTTACGGCAACCCCGTCCCCGGTCTCGAGGAGCTCGGGCGCCCGGCGGCCCCCCCGGCACGAGGGCGACCCAGCAGCGAGCTGGCCGAGCAGGACAGCCGCCTGCGGGCCACGGTGACCCGCATCGGCGAGCCGGTGCAGGTCGACCCGGAGGTGCTTGGGCTGCTGATGGAGTCTGGTGTGCGGCCCGGGGCCACGGTCACGGTATGGGGTGAGGAGGGCCGGACCATCATCGAGCCGGACCGGGGCGCGGCAGTCTCCCTGCCCCCCGACGTGGCCGCGCACGTCTTCTGCAACTGAACGGTCCCCGGCCCTGCGGCGGTGCGTGTCGCCATGTGAGATGAGTCACCCGCAGGCTGGGAGTTCGGTCAAGTCGGACCGCATCGTCGCAGGTCAGTCCCCTTGTGACAGGTGTGGCACCTAGTGGTTGTGCACAGTTTCGTTATCGATACGTGACATTGGCGGAGCCTCATGTGTATGGTCAGCCTTGGCCTTCTCCCCTGGAAGACCTACCTAGGTGCGCAACTGCTGAATCCTGTCGGCGTGCCCGGGCAGAACAACTCACCAGACCCGTGACAGGAACGGGGGAACCACCTTTGGAGCCGTCCCGGCTCCTTGGGGCGAAGTGATCCGGCGCCCACCGGGTCCAGAGGTTCTCCACCTCGAGCCCGACAGCTCACCCCGTAGGCGTTGGAGGAACACATGACCATGCGCATCACCGGCCGTCACCGGCGGCCCGGTCGTCTTAGCACGGCCACCAACAACCTGACCCGCTCGGCTGCGATCGCTGCCACGTCGACGGGCCTGCTCGCCGGCACCGCCGTGAGTGTGAGCGCGACCCCTGAGGTCGGCCAGGAGCCTGTCTCCTGGGTTCAGGAGCCGGCGACGGCCCCGGCCGAGAGCCTGCAGCTCCTGATCGACGCGGGCCTGCTCACCGATCGGGCCACCACCGTCGACACTCCGGCCCGCGCCGTGGCCGCCCCGGACGACGTCGAGGGTGTCGACTTCGGCACCAGCGGCTTCACCGCCGTGACCCGGGCGCCCGAGCCCGTCGCCGAGGCTGCGCCTGAGGCCGCCCCGGTGGAGGAGGCGCCCGCTGTGGCTGAGTCCGCGGCTGAGTCCCAGGCCGCTGCTGCGGTGGAGTCCCGGACCGAGGCCTCCGCGAGCCGCGACAACGTGCGCACGGCTCCGTCCACCCCGGCTCCGTCCACTCCGGCTCCTCAGCCCGCCCCGGCTCCGTCCACTCCGGCGCCTGAGCCCGCCCCGGCGCCTGAGCCCGCCCCGGCGCCTGAGCCGGCCCCGGCTCCCGGCGGCGGCGGCGTCCTTGGCGTCGCAGCGGCCTACACCGGCTACCCCTACGTCAGAGGGGGCAGCAGCCCGGCGACCGGTTTCGACTGCTCCGGCTACACCTCGTACGTCTTCGCCCAGGTGGGCGTCTCGCTGCCCCGCACCGCGGCCGCTCAGCAGGCCTCGGCCGCCCCGGTCAGCAGCCCCCAGCCTGGCGACCTGGTGTTCTTCGGCTACCCGGCCTACCACGTCGGCATCTACGCCGGCGGCGGCATGATGTACGACTCGGGCAACCCGGGCACTGGTGTCGTCTACCGCGCCGTGTTCTCCGGCGTGTCCGGCTACGGCCGGGTGCTCTGACCCACACCCGCGCACCCAGACGCGCGAAGGCCCCCACCGGTTGCGGTGGGGGCCTTCGTCGTCTTCGGGGTGGTTGTGGAAATCTCAGGGGGCACACGGCTCCAGGTGACCACCTGATTGAGGAGGCCAACTGATGGCGGAGGCCAACGGATTCAGGACGCCAACGAACTCAGGAGACGGTGGCCACGGCGGTGGCCTCGTCCGACTCGTCGTCGAACTCGCCCAGGATCTGCTCCAGGATGTCCTCCATCGAGACCATCCCGACGACCCGGCCCTGCTCGTCCCGGACCAGGGCCAGCTGGCTGCGCTGCTGGCGCAGGCTGGATACGGCCTCCATGAGGGTCATCGACTCAGGCAGCGAGCCGACCGGCTGGAGCAGGTCGCCTAGGGAAACGCCGCTGCGCCCCTGGGCGCTGGCCAGGATGGCCTCGCGCACGTGCACGATCCCACGGATGCGCTGGTGGCCGGACCTCCCGACCGGCTCGACGACGAAGAGCCGCGACCGACCGCTGTCCTGGCTGATCCGCTCCACGTCCGCAGCGGTGCTTGCCCGCGGGATCGTGACCGCCTCGCTGGTGGGGAACATCACTGAGGCGACGGTCTCCTCCGCCAGGCGCAGCGTGCCGCTGAGGATCTGGTGGTCCGCGTCCTCCAGCACCCCGTGCTCGTAAGACTGGGCCAGGAGCAGCTGCAGGTCCGCGGGCGTGTGGGTGTTGCCGAGGGTGTCGACCGGGTCGACGCCGCCCATCCGCAGCAGCACGTTGGCCAAGGAGTTCATCACCCACAGCAGCGGCTTGACCAGGACGGTGAAGGCATGGAAGGGGATGGCCAGCAGCATGGCCGAGGACTCCGGGTGGGAGATCGCCCACGACTTGGGGGCCATCTCGCCCACCACCATGTGCAGGAAAACGACGAGGCTCACCGCGACCGCCACGGCGACCGGGTAGGCGGCCTGGTCCGGCATACCCAGCTGCTGGAAGAGCGGGTCCAAAAGGTGGGCGACAGCCGGCTTGGCGATGGCGCCCAGCCCCAGGGTGCACAGGGTGATCCCCAGCTGCGCACCCGCCAGCATGAGGGAGAGCTGGCGGGAGGCGTCGACCGCGACGCGTGCGGGGCGGCTGCCCTCGGCAGCCCGCTCCTCCAGACGGTGCCGCTTGGCGGCCACGATCGCGAACTCGGCGGCGACGAAGAAGCCGTTGAGGACGAGCAGCACGAGGCTGACCAGCATCGCCATACCGGTGCTCATCGGATACTCCCCTCGGCGAGGGCGGCGGGTCGCGGAGCGGGGATCACCAGGCCGGCGTCCGGCGGGGAGAGCGCGTCCCGCTCCTCCTCGGAGAGGGCCGCCCACTCCTCCAGGGTGCGGGTGACCATGGGGTGCAGGGTGACCACGTCCGGGACGTGCCGCTGTGCGCTGACCACGTCGATCCGGGTCTGGTGGGCGTACTCGTCGCCCTCGCCGTTACGGCTGGTCCACCGGACCACCACGCTGTCCCCCTCCTCCACGACGCGGCCAAGGTGCTCCAGGACTAGCCCGGAGAGGGTGTCGTAATTCTCGTGCTCGGGTAGCTCGACCCCGGTCACCTCGGCGGCCTCGTCGATGCGCAGGCGGGCCGAGAGCTCCCAGGTGCCGTCGCTGCGGGCAGCGCTGGTGGCCTCATCGTCCTCGTCCTCGTCCCAGATCTCGCCGACGACCTCCTCAGCGACATCCTCGAAGGTGACGACGCCGGCGAAGCCGCCGTACTCGTCGACCACGACCGCCATCTGGGTGTGGCTCTCCCGCAGCGCCTCCAGCACCTTGGGCAGCGGGAGCGACTCGGGCAGGATGAGCGCCTCGTCCGTGATGTCACGGACCAGGGCGTCCGCGCGGTCCGCCGGGTCCACCTGGAGCAGGTCGTGCAGGCCGACCACCCCGACGATGTCGTCGATGTCCCGGCCCACGACCGGGAACCGCGAGTGCCCGGACTTCAGGGCTGCCAGGACCGTGGCCGCGGTCTCATCGGCCTGGATGGTCTGCACCGAGGTCCGCGGCGTCATCACCTCTTCGGCGACGCGCTCACGGAAGGCCAACCCGCGGCCCAGGAGCAGCGACAGCTCCTCGTCCAGGGTCCCGCCGCTGTGCGACTCGGCGATGATGCGGGTCAGGTCCTCCGGGGTGGCGCCCTGGGGCAGCTCCTGCACCGGTTCGATGCCGACGGAGCGCAGCAGTGCGTTGGAGGCCTTGTCGAACAGGGTGATGATCGGCCCGAGGATGGTCAGGTAGAGCAAGGTCGTGCGGGACAGGGCCCGGGCCAGCGGGACCGGACGGGAGATCGCCCAGTTCTTCGGCGCCAGCTCCCCGATGACCATCTGCAGCACCGTCGAGAAGGCCAGGGTGCCGGCGGAGAACAGGCTGATCATCGCCGCCCGGGCCAGCGGGCCGGAGTCCGCATACCCCTCGGACAGGCCGTTGACGACCAGCTCCTCACCGAGGAAGCCGACAAGGAGGGCGGTGACGGTGATGCCGAACTGCGCCCCGGAGAGGGTAAAGGAGAGGCGGGAGGTGACCTTGAGCGCGCGCTCGGCGGCGGCGTCGCCCTGGGCGGCCAGCTGATGCAGCTTGCCCCGGTCGACACTGACGTAGGCGAACTCCTGGGCCACGAAGTAGCCGGTCATCAGGGTCAGGAGGACGATGACCGTGATGCCGGTCACGATCAGCACCGCCAGCCCCTACCACCAAGCGATGTCCCCCTGTGCAGCCGGGCACTGCCCGGCCAGGGACTGTCAGAGGGAGATTCAGAACTCGCAGTCATCCCACAATGGTAAACGGCCGCAGGCGTGCTGCGGGATGCGCAGGCTCGGGTATGTCGAGGAACCAGTCGGTGTGGGCGACACGGTTGGGCGCGTGCTGCCCGGGTCTGTCGGTGCGCTCTCTTACGGTGGGGCCACGACCTGATCGGCAGGTCGGCATACGGGCCGGGACGGGCGCGAGGCGGAGGTGAGTGTCATGGTGCGGCTGCTGCACACGGCGGACTGGCAGATCGGGATGACCCGGAGCTACCTGCCGCCGGAGGCCCAGCAGCGGCTCACCACGGCGCGCACCGAGGTGGTGCGCCGGATCGGTGCACTGGCCAGCGAGCAGGGATGCGACCTGGTGGTGGTGGCGGGGGACGTCTTCGAGCACAACCAGCTGACGCCGCAGACCGTCAGGCGGGCTCTTGAGGCGCTGCGGGAGGTGCCGGTCCCGGTCTACCTGCTTCCCGGCAACCACGACCACCTCGGGCCGATGTCGGTCTGGTCCTCACCGCTCCTGCGCGAGGAGCTGCCTGAGCACGTGCGCATTCTGGACACTGCCGGGGTGGTGCAGGTGGCCGAGGGGGTCGAGCTGGTCGCGGCCCCCTGGACGGGCAAGCACCCGGTGTCCGACCCGGTGGCCGGCGCCCTTGACCTGCTGCCCGAAGGGCCGTCGCCCGAGGGCACGGTCCGCATCGTCGTGGGTCACGGCGGGGTCGACCTGCTCGACCGCGACCAGCACAACACCGTACCGGTCGCCGTGGAGCCGCTGGTGAGCGCCCTTTCGGGAGGCCGGGTCCACTACGTCGCGCTCGGCGACCGACACTCCTGCACCCAGGTGGGGGACCCGGCCATCTGGTACTCCGGCGCCCCCGAACCGACCGACTGGCGTGAGCAGCGCCCCGGCGAGGTGCTGGTCGTGGACGTCGAGCCCGGCCCGCCCGGGCACCGGGGGACGGTGGAGGTGCGCCCGCAGCGGGTCGCCCGATGGACCTACCTCGCGCTCGCGCGGCGGGTCGACTCCGAGGACGACCTTGAGGCTCTTGACCGCGAGCTCGGGTTGCTGCCGGGCAAGGAGCGCACGGTCCTGCGCCTCGGTCTGCGCGGCACCCTCGGCCTGGCCCAGCACGCTCGGCTGGAGGAGATCCTCGAGCGGCACGCCGACCTGCTGGCGGCCCTGCACCGGCCCGAGCAACACAACGACGTCGTGCTCGTCGATGACGACGACCTCGGTGAGCTCGGGCTGGGCGGTTTCCTGGCCAGCGCGCTGGAGGAGATCCGCGGAGAGGCTGCCGCGGCGAGCGGGCCGCCGTCGGAGCAGGAAGCCTTCCGGCCAGGGCTACCAGACGACGAGGCCAGCGCCCGGGACGCTCTTTCCCTGCTCTACCGGCTGACGCGGGGAGGTTCGCGATGAGGCTGCACCGCCTGACCCTGCGCGACGTCAAAGGGGTGCGGGAGCGCACCGTGGACTTCCCGGACCGGGGCGTGCTGGTTATCGAGGGCCCCAACGAGATCGGCAAGACCACTCTGCTCGACGGGTTCGACGCCCTGCTGATGCTCAAGGCGACCTCCAAGGCGGCCGCCGTCCGGGCGCTGGCGCCGGTCGACCGCGACGTGGCCCCTTTCGTCGAGGCCGAGCTGACCATCGGCGGCCAACGGGTGCGTTACGCCAAGCGGTGGCTCAGGACGCCCTCCACGACCCTCGACATCCTGGGTGCCCGCCCCGAGCACCTCACCGGCGACGCCGCCCAGCAGCGGCTGGACGCGATGGTGGAACAGCACCTGGACCGCACCCTTTGGGACGCTCTGCGGCTGACCCAGACCGGGGACGGCAGCGTGGCCCCGCTGGTGTCGAGCGCGGTGCTCACCGCAGCGCTCGACACCGCGGCCGGAGCGCAGCAGCACGCCGACGGTGCGGACGCGCTGCTGGACAAGGTGGCCGCGGAGGTGGCCCTCTACTTCACGGCGACCGGCCGGGCCACCGGGGTCTACCGCGAGGCGCTCACCCGCCACACCGAGGCCCAGGATGCTGTGGCCGAGGCGCACCGCAGGCTCGAGGAGGGTGCCGCCCTGCTGGAACGGCTGGGTCAGGCTCGCGAGCGGGCCGCCGCAACCGACTCCGAGGTAGGCCAAGCGGCCGAGCGGCTCGCGGCGGCCGAGCGTGTGGCCGGTCAGACCGAGGCGGTCGCGACGGCGCACGAGGTCGCGCTCGAGCGGCTGGCGCACGCGCAGGACCGGCAACGGCTCACCCGCCGCGCGCTGCGGCAGCGCGAGGCGCTGGTAGCCGAGCGCGAGGAGTGCTCCCGCGAGCTGCAGCAGGCCCGGCACGGCAACCGGGCCGACCTCGAGGCCGCTGAGGAGCAGGCGCAGGCTCTCTTGATGGCCGAGGCCGCGGCCGAGGCTGCCGCCACGAAGGTGGAGGAGGCGGCCGACGATGTCGCTGCGGCTCGCGCCGACGCCGATCATCTCGCCGCGGTCCGCGAGCTGGAGGTTCGCCGTGACGTGCTGGACCGGGCGGAGGAGCTCATCAAGGCCGTCTGCGCGGCCCGGGGTGTGGTGGCCGCCCAGGAGGGCTCCGGCGGCCCACCGGTCGGGGGGGAGCTGGCCCGCAGGGTACGGGCCCTCCAGGACCGGCTGGACGCCATGACGCTGCAGCACGACGGCGCCACCCCGAGCGTGGAGGTCGAGGCGTGGGACTCTGTCGTCGAGGTCGACACTGGGGACCAGACCGCGGTCAACTCGGTGCGACCCGGGGAGCGAGTGCGGGTCCAGGCCTCTCACGACACCACCGTGGAGGTCCCCGGGCACGCCCGGATCCGGGTGCGTCTGCACGAGGAGGCCCGGCACCGGGTCGCCGAGATCGACCGGCTCAGGGTCGAGCTGCGTCACACTCTGACGGAGCTGAACTGTGCCGACGTCGACGAGGTCGACGCCCTCGTCGAGACCGCCGAGGCTGCCCGAACCCGGCTGCGCGAGGCGACCCGCGACGTGGAGGCGCTGCTGCGGCCCTGGGGCTCCACCGTGACGGCCGAGGCCGTCGCCGGTGTGCTGCCGCGCCGCCTCGTGGAGGAGGTCGAGCAGGCCCGCTCACGGGTGGCCCACGGGTTGGCCGCCCGCCGTGCCGGCCGCGAGCTGCCCGTCGACGATGCGCGAGCGCGCGTGGCGGTCCGGGTGGCGGAGGGAGCGCTACGTGACGCCCGCGAGCGACACCAGCGTGCCCGGGACGCCTTGGCCCGTCGTCGCGCGGACGTGGCCACCCTGACCACCCGGCTGGACCGGGCCGAGGGTCATATTGCCGCTCAGCAGGACCGGGTGCGAGCGCTTCAGACCCAGCTGGTGGCCGCGCGGGAGGACGCCTCCGACGAGGTGTTGGCGGAGCAAGTGGGCAGGTGTGCGGCCGAAGTCGGTGACTGGACCCGTGCTGTGCACGAGGCGGCCGAGGCGATGGCCGCGGCCAATGTCGAGGGGGCGCGCGCCGAGCTGCGCTCCGCCCGCCACCAGCACACGCTGGCATCACGGGCGCGTGAGGACGCCCACGCCGAACTCAACCAGATTAAGGGTCAGGTGGAGAT
The DNA here is from genome assembly GCF_008843165.1 of Ornithinimicrobium pratense. Lineage (NCBI taxonomy): Bacteria > Bacillati > Actinomycetota > Actinomycetes > Micrococcales > Ornithinimicrobiaceae > Ornithinimicrobium > Ornithinimicrobium pratense. The sequence continues at coordinate 455,026 of NZ_CP044427.1, forward strand.
GGCAGCGGGGGAGGGGCGCCAAGAGCTCTACGACCTCGCGGTTGCCCACCTTGACGACGCCGAGCGCGACCTACGCGCCATCGACCGGCGGGCCCGCGCGGCCCGCCACCTGCACGCCACCCTCAACCGCCACCGGGACAATGCCCACCGGGCCTACGTCCGCCCCTACACCCACGCGCTGGAAGAGCTCGGCCGTCAGGTCTACGGGTCCGGCTTCGCGGTCACCGTCGACGAGGACCTGTCCCTGTCGGCCCGGACCCTGGGCGGGGTGACCGTCCCATTCGCTGAGCTGTCCGGCGGGGCCAAGGAGCAGCTGGGGATCCTGGCGCGGCTGGCCGTGGCCCGGCTCGTTGACCCCACGCAGGGGGTGCCCGTCGTCATCGACGACGCCCTCGGTTACTCCGACCCACAGCGGTTGCAGCAGATGGGAGCGGTGCTGGGCTCAGCCACCGAGGGCTCGGCCGACATGCAGGTCATCCTGCTCACCTGCACTCCCGAGCGATACGCCACCATCCCCGACGTGCACACGGTCCGGCTTACCGCCTAGCCGAGCCGGCTCACCGCCGAGATTGGACCGACCGGGTCACGACGTCGATCCTGCCTTTCCTGGCGCGTAGGTCAGCCACCGCTCGGTCACTGTGTAGCCCACGGCCCGGTTGATCGCCATGCTCGCCGGGTTGGTCTGCGCGCCACCGGTGCCGAAGACCCGTGCCCCGTCCGCCCACCAGGCCAGCACGGAGGCCGCCTTGACTGCGGTGCCCAGCCCGGCACCGCGGTGGTCGGGATGGACTGCGGTGAACTCGGTCTCGACCCGGTCTCCCCCAGAGCGGGTCATGCTCATCGCGACGAGCGCCCCTTCGGCGTCGCGCGCACCAAAGCCCCGGCCGGTCGACAGCGCCGCGGCGGCCTGGGCCTCGTCGACGGGTGCGTGCGCGGTGGCCGGCCCCGCCCGCGGGTAGTCCTCGCGCGTCGCCCCGTCCAGGCCCGCCACCTCGGCCGCGTCGGCGGGGCCCAGCTCAAGCACGGCATACCCGTGGGCGCGGGCGCGAGTGACCAGGTGCCCCAGGCGCGGCAAATCCTCTTCGCTGGGTCGCAGCCTGGCCCCCCACGACTCTGCGAGGACCCGCCAGCCGCGGGCCTCAAGCTCTCGGCACTGCGGGTCGCTACTCAGCAGCACCCGTACGGTCTCTGGGCTCACGGCATCGCTCATAGACCAGGACGGTAGTAGGCGTCCCACACCGCCCATCCTTCCGGACGCGCCGGATGTACGAACAGGACGCGTGCTCCCCTTCAGGCAGGGGGCGCGGCGACCTCCGTCACCGGCTCGTGTTCCACGGGGAAGTTCATCGACGAGGCGATGAAGCAGGCGCTCCCGGCCTCCTCGTGCAGCCGGGGGGCCAGGTCGACGTGCACAGCGCTGGCAACAGTGACGTGCGGGCGCAGTAGCACCCGACTGAACCGGCCGCCGATGCCTTCCTGCTCGAGCCAGCCCACAGGTTCGTCTCGGTATGCGGTCACCGTCACCCCGTGGGTCACCGCGACGTGGAGGAAGGAGAGCAGGTGGCACTCCGAGAGGGCGGCCAGGAGCAATAGCTCGGGGTTCCACCGGCTCGGATCGCCTCGGAACGGCTTGTCTGCGGACAGCTCCAGCTCGGGTCGGCCCGGGCCGTGGGCAAGCACGTCCCGGGAGTAGTCGCGGTAGCCGGACGTCCCGGTGCCGCGGTTGCCGCTCCAGGTCAGGTCGAGCGCGTAGGTGTGCATGGCCATGACGTCACTGTGACAGAGCTGGCGGCTCAGTGGCGCGCAGTGGTCTCAGGCTCGGGCGCTTCCTCCGGTCGCGGGGTCGGCAGGTGGCCACTAGCGTCGAGGACATGAACGACGACACGAGCATCACCGTCAGCCGCACGATCGACGCCTCGGCCGCGGAGATCTTCGACGTCCTCTCCCTGCCTGAACGGCACGTCGAGCTCGACGGCTCCGGCTTCGTCCGATCCGTGGACCATGGGGACCGGATCACCAGCACGGGCCAGGTCTTCACGATGAACATGACCGGGGACCACATGGGCGGTGACTACCAGACCGACAACCACGTCACTGGCTATGACAAGGACCACCTGCTTGCCTGGGAGACCGCCCCAGCTGGCACGCAACCGCCCGGGTGGCAGTGGGTGTGGGAGCTGGTTCCCCAGGGCCCGGGCAACACCGAGGTCCGGCACAGCTACGACTGGGGCAAGGTGACCGACCAGGAGCTGCTGCAGAAGGTCTCCTTCCCGCTCGTCACTGAGGAGCAGTTGGAGGGCACCCTCGCCCGGTTGGCCGCGGCGGTCTCCGGCGGCTGAGCCAGGGGCCGTGCGGTGCTGGACCAGCGGCATACCCGTGAGAGGATTGAGGGTGCGCCGGTGGCGGTACCGCTGGCCTGCCCTCGTAGCTCAGGGGATAGAGCACCGCTCTCCTAAAGCGGGTGTCGCAGGTTCGAATCCTGCCGGGGGCACGTTGCATCTGTGCACGTCAACGTGCTGCCGACGCTCACAGACTTCCTCCCAGGTCGATCCCCGGCCCCATCTTGGGACGTGTTTGGGACGTGAATGCCCGGTTGACCCTTTCGATCGCTGCTCGGTCGGCGTCGGTGCCCATCAGGTGCCCGTAGGTGTCGAGGGTGAGCTTGGTCGAGCTGTGGCCCAGCCACGAGGCGATGGTCTTGATGTCCACGCCGGCTGCGATCCACAGGCTCGCCGCGGTGTGCCGTAGGTCGTGCGGACGTCGACCGCCGGCCGTCGCGTTCCAGTTCACGTCGCGGCGCCAGTTCTGCGCATGCAGGTAACCGCCGTGCGGCGCCGGGAAGAGCAGATCGTCCGGCTCCAGGGAGGCAGCCCTCGCCTCGACGGCCGGGAGAGCCAGCGACAGCAAGGGGACGACACGGCTCCGGCCGCTCTTAGTGGTGGACCGCTCGATGACCTTGCCCGTCCGACCTGACTGCGGCAGCGACCTGGACACCACCAGGGCTGGGTAGGGCACGCGCGTGACGTCCCGCACGCGCAACCCCCGCAGCTCCCCGAAGCGCAGCCCTGTCAGACCGAGGATCAGCGTGACGTCGGCCAGGTCGCCGGCGAGCTCTCGGTGCTCGTCCACCAGCGCGAGCAGCTCGTCCAGCGTGAAGGGACGCACCTCGGCGCCCGCGCTCGGCGCGTCCGGGCGGGGCATCCGCACAGCGGCGGCCGGGGAGTCCCGGATGACCCGGGCACGCACCGCGTAGTCGAAGAGCCCGCGAAGGGTTGTCCGCACCCTCGCTGCGGTCCCGACCGAGCGGGAAGACGCAAGGTCGGCCAGGAACCGCTCGACCTGCAGCCGGTTCACCGAACCCGTCGACCGTTGGCCGAACACCGGGAGGATGTGGACGCGGAGCGCACTCTCGTCCGACTCCCACGCTCGCACCGAGACCTGCCCCTGACGTACCTCTAGATATCCCTTGGCCACGTCGGCGACGCTGACCCTGCCGGCTGACGGGGACACGAAGTCGCCCATGAGGATGAGCTGCTGCTGCTCCCGTTCCCACGCGACGGCGTCCCCGCGCCGCTCGAACGAGCGGGTGGCGACGATCCGGCTTCGATGCCACACCCTGACGCGGTAGCGGCGCCCGCGCTTCTCGATCACTCCAAGACCTCTCGTTGCGCCTCAAGCCAGTCGTTGAGGTCCGACGGCTTGAAGAACACCCGGCGGCCGACCCGGATCGCCGGTGCGAACCGGCGCTGGAGCCGGAGGTAGTTGAGAGTGTTCGGCGAGATGTGGCACCACCGGGCAGCCTCCTCGATGGTGAGCAGCTCGATGGGGCTGATGGTCTGAGACATGACGTTGACGTCCTTCCACTCGTGGTCAGCACTTGCTGCTGTGATCCCTAAAGCGTCGAGATCGATCCCAGGGACTCACCGTCTTCTCCCATTCAGCCAGTTCCGACCGTCTGACGATCGACCCCGGACCAAGATTGTGGACAGACCCCGCCCGTCAGCCTCCGAGCCAGCCGCTCACCCGCGACCCGACACCATCACCCCCTGCGACGACCGCATCCTCGACCCACAGTCCGACGACCGACTACCGCCGCGACCCCGCACCTGCAGAACCACGGAGAAGGACACACCCGGTGCACTCGGTCGCCGTGGTGAGACCCTGGGCCTCGCTCGTCCGCTTTGTATAGGTGTGATGACGTTGCACAAGCTCGCCGCAGGGAGCGGGTACACGTACCTGACGAAGCAGGTCGCTGCCCACGACGCCACCGAGAGGCGGCAGGTCGGCCTCGCCACCTACTACGAGGAGAAGGGCGAGGCGCCCGGGCGGTGGCTCGGCACCGGCCTCGCTGGCCTCGACCTCGCCGAGGGTGACATCGTCACCGAGGAGCAGATGAAACTGCTGTTCGGGCAGGGCCACCACCCCCGTTCCGACGAACCTGAGGCCGCCGCGAAGGGGTGGGGTGCGTTGGGGCGCGCGTTCCCGACGTTCAATGCCACGTCCCTGCGGCAGGTGACGGCGCAGGCGTTCAGCGAGCACAACACCAGCCGGGGGTTGGCGTGGAACGCCCCGATTCCGGCGGAGGTTCGGGCTCAGATCCGCACTCAGGTGGCCCGGGGCGCTTTCGAGAAGCGACACGGCCGCGCCCCGATCGACGAGGCCGAGCTGACGACGTTCGTCGCGAAGGCGTCGCGGCCGGCGCAGGTGCCGGTGGCTGGGTTCGACCTGACGTTCTCGCCGGTGAAGTCGGTCTCGGCCCTGTGGGCCCTCGCCCCGGCCGAGGTCGCCCAGCAGGTAGGGGCCGCGCACGAGGACGCGGTCCGCTCCACCCTGGCGATGCTGGAGGCAGAGGTTGCGTTCACCCGGGTGGGCAAGGGCGGTATCCGCCAGGTCCCGGTGACCGGGTTGGTGGCGGCGGCGTTCGACCATCGGGACTCCCGCACCGGGGACCCGGACCTGCACACCCACGTCGTCGTCTCCAACAAGGTGCAGTCGCTGCCCGAGGAGGGCGGACGCTGGTTGACGTTGGACGGGCGGATGCTGTTCAAGGCCAAGGTGATGGCGTCTGAGCACTACAACACCCACCTCGAAGCCGGGCTCGTGGAGCGGCTCGGTGTCCGCTTCGTCGACCGCCCCGGTCAGGAGGGCAAGCGAGCGGTGCGAGAGATCGCCGGGGTCGATCCAGTCCTGCTCACGGCGTGGTCGTCGCGCCGGCAGGCGATCGAGGCCCGGCAGGCCGAGCTCGCTTTAACCTTCCGGGCTGTCCACGGCCGCACCCCCACCGCCATCGAGTCCCTGGCGCTGGCGCAGCAGGCGAACCTGGAGACCCGCCCCGGAAAGCACGAACCCCGCTCCGGGGCCGAGCAACGCCACGCCTGGCGGGCGCAGGCCACGTCAGTGCTCGCCCGCGACGGACGCAGCCCGGAGGAGATGGTCGCGAGTGCGGTGGGGGCGGGGTGGAGACGCCCCCGGAAGCGCGGCGGAGACGGTTGTATCTTCGCAGGTCACGAGGTGGAGACGCTCCAGCGACGCCTCCCGGAGCGGCGGGGTGGGGGCGTGCGCCCTCAGCTCCTCGCCGCCCGCGTCGTAAAGGTGCTGGAGGGGTCGCGGGCGACGTGGCAGGTCTGGCACGTGCGGGCCGAGACGCTGCGCCAGCTCCGCACCGCCCAGGTGCCGCTGGCCCACCTGGAGGAGCACGCGCGTGAGGTCGAGCGCTGGGTGCTGCAGGGCTTCTCGATACCGGTCGGTGTGCTTCCGGAGCTGGGTGAGCCGGAGGTGCTGCGTCGCCCGGACGGGCAGTCCGCCCACACGGTGCACGGCAGCCAGGCCTATACCTCCCGCGCGATCCTCGCTGCCGAGGACGAACTACTCAAACTGGGGTTACGTCGCGACGGCCGCCAGGCCGCCCGGTCAGTGGTCGAGACCGTCCTGGCCGCCCAGAGCGCGGACGGGCCGCGCCTGGACCGGTCGCAGACGGCGATGGTCCGCACCCTGGCCACGAGCGGGTGCCGGGTCCAGGTCGCCCTCGCCCCGGCGGGCGCCGGGAAGACCGCCGCGCTGCGGGTGCTGGCCCGGGCCTGGGAAGCCTCCGGTGGCACCGTCCTCGGTCTGGCGCCCACCGCGGTCGCGGCCGAGGAGCTCGGCCGGGCCACCGGCATCCCCGCGGACACCCTCGCCAAGTACCTCCACCAGACCACCGTGGGCGGAGCGGTCGGCCCGGGAACGTTGGTGCTGATCGACGAGGCGGGGATGGCCGGCACCCGCGACCTCGCAGCCGTGGTCCGGCACGTGGTCGACGCCGGCGGCAGCGTCCGGTTGGTCGGGGACGACCAGCAGCTGGCTGCCGTCACCGCCGGCGGGATCTTCCGGGACCTGGCCGAGCAGGGGCACGCGCACGGCACCACCGCCACCCTGACCGAGCTGCACCGGTTCACCGACCCGGCCGACGGCGCGGCCACCCTCGCCATCCGCGACGGCGACCCCGCCGCCCTGGAGCACTACCTCGACCACGACCGGGTCCACATTGGTGACACCGGGAACGTGGTCGAGGCGGCGTACGCCGCCTGGGCTGCTGACCAGGAGGCCGGGCTGTCCAGCCTGCTGCTGGCCGCGACCCGCGACACCGTCTGTGAACTGAACCAGCGCGCGCGGACCGACCGCCTCGACACCACTGGGCAGCCGCCCGGACGCGAGGTGACCTTGGCCGACGGCACCCGCGCCAGCGCCGGTGACTCCGTGATCACCCGCCGCAACGACCGAACCCTGCGTGCTGGGGATGGGTCGTGGGTCAAGAACGGCGACCGATGGCACGTCCTGGAGATTCACCCCGACGGAAGCCTCTCCGTCGAGCGCCACCGCGACGGTGGCGAGAGGAAGCGGCCTCACGTCAGCCTGTCGGCCGGGTACGTGGCCGAGCACGTGCAGCTGGGGTACGCCAGCACCATCCACGGAGCCCAGGGCGCAACCGTCGACACCACCCACACCGTCCTGAACGGCACCGAGACCCGCCAGGCGTTGTACGTCGCCCTCTCCCGGGGCAGGCAGACCAACCATCTCTACCTCGCCACGCCTACAGCCTCGATGGATGGTGCCGGCCCCGTGGTCCAGGACACGGTCGTGGAGCCGCGGCAGGTGCTCGCCGACATCCTGGCCCGGGACGGCCGCGCGCTGTCCGCCACGGCGGTCGAGCGCGGTGACGCCGCCCAGCTGCTGCGCCAGGCGGTGCTGGCCTACCAGGACGCCCTCCCGGTCTTGGCCCAGCAGCACCTCGGACATGAGCGCATGGCGCACTTGGACGAAGCGCTCGAGCACCGGGTGCCCGGCATTACCGCAGCGCCGGCCTACCCGCACCTGCGCGGCCAGCTCGCGCTGCGCTGGGTCGACGGCGCACCACCACAGACGGTGGTCGAAGAGGCGACCTGGTTCCGCGGCACCCAGTCCCTCACGGAGGCCGAAGACCCCGCCGCCGCCCTCGCCTGGCGCATCGCCGGGACCATCCCACCGTCGCACCGGGACGCACCCTTGCCCTGGCTGCCCGACGCCCCACCCGTCCTGCGGCAGGACGCGGAGAACAGCGACTACCTCGACCAGCTCACCCACCGGATCGACGACCTCAAGCAGCGCGTCGCAGACGAAGCACAGCGGGCGGGCGCCTCCGATCGAGCCCCCTGGCAACGCACGCTGCCCCCAGAGGCCGACGACCAGCTCCTCGGCGACCTCGCCATCTGGCGCGCTGCCCACGAGATCCCACCCACCGACCCGAGCCCAACGGGCCCGCCCATCAAGGACCCCCAGGCAGCCAGACACCAGTCCCGCCTCATTCGCCGACTGGCGGTGCAGTCACCGGTCTCATCCGCGCCCACGGCAGACGGCGCGACTGACAGGCTTCGAGCCAGCCAACGACAGGCAGACCGTCAACGTCTCCATGACGGTGCTACCCGCCACCTCTCTGGTCCGTCGCGATGACCAAAGTGCACCGCAAGAACGCGGAACCGCGCGGTCGATACATCGCTGTACCGCCGAGGTGCGTGACATCCCGCCTCCGCCGATGTCCGGATGGCCGTGAGCTAGAACCTCGAGAACTGCAGTGGCAGCGTCACTCGACCTGCCATGCAACACAGAAGGCGACTTCGACGACTCCAAGAGAGGAGCCCTGCAGCCGAGCCGGTGACCGCACCGAAGGCTACTTGCAGGTTCGAGGGCTGGTGAGGATGTATGTTCTTCGGGTGGCTGTCGAACCTCCAAGACGCGCAAGGGTGCAAGTTCCGGGTTGGATTTGGGGCGGTAACCCTAAAGGACTTTTGGATGGGTGTGAGATGTTGTCACGTCCGGACCGTCAGGGGCGGTTCTTAGTCCAAACTGAGGAGGCGTACCGGTACCAGCGTCCCGATCTCGTCCGCCTGAGAACGATCGCTAAGCCCTTCGATTCTACGCCTCGATGGGACGAGTTCGGGCGCCTGTCTGAAAGGGTGACGGTAGAACTCCCAGAGCGGGTGGCTTCGACTCTCCAGCGGCAACTGACCAAGGCTGAGGGGCGAGGAGAGCTTGTTGACCTACTAAACCACCAACTCTTAGTGTTGCACACCTTGCCTCTAGATCAACTACCCACTCAGTCCAAGTACCTGGTCGAAACCCTCAACGCTATAACTTTCAAAGATGATCCGTCGAGTGGGCCATTTAGAAGTACTTGGGTCCACCTAGTCGAAACTAACCCCGCTCTTCATCATCGCCTCAAGTTGGCCTCCGTTTGGGTGCGCATAGGACAAGATCCACGGCTAGGAGGGGGCGATCCTACGCACCTGAAACGACTCAACACGCAACAAGATGCGATCTTCTCCTCCTCCGCTGGCTTGTACGATGGCGTGCTGACCTTCGACGCCTACTTGAATCCACTACTTGCCGCTGGAGCTCCGGGGATATGGGCGGTCAGCGTGTTCCGATCCTTCGGCACGCTGATCTTTAGTTTGGGCTCCTTTGTGTCTGGCACAGAAGGCGAGGCCTCCGAACTCTTGCAACTGGTCCGGACTCCGGGCGCGAAAGAGGCGACCGAGTTTCGCCCACTTTCCGTCTCGGCGGCTGATGCCGCGCTCCATTGGTGGATCGAGCATCTCAACCTCTTGTTCGGCGTGCTCAGCGATCTGTCTCCTTTCGCTGATCGCGAGGGCGACTACCAGCCAGCTAAGCATCTTGAGGCACTGCTTACATTCGAACAGATCTTCCGCCGGACGACATCCATGCTGGTCGCCCATCGCGATACCAACGCTCGGCGCACCCTGCTCTTCACCATTTTGGACTCCATGGAGGGCGTGCGAGGCACGAACCTCATCACAATGTTCACCCTCGGTCACGCTACAAAGGTCTTACAGCGCTTAGAGACATGTATTCCATCTCCCGCGGCGGAGATCCTCTTGCCAACCGCGCGGCGCGCTGTCTCCGCTCTTGAAGAGATGCAGCAAGGCTTCTTTATTCGTCGTCAGCTGGGAACGGTCACGGTAGACCTGCAACTTGGGCCCGGAAATACGCGCCACCTCTCGGTCGAGGCCGCGACAGCGTTGTACCTGAAGATCTTGCGTGACGCCACTCACGGCCACGGTTCCGACAAGGAATCGTCCAAGGCACAGACCGCGGCCTTGCTCGCACACCATGACGGAGAAATTCCGCACGACGTGAGTCTACTGGGTTACCTGTACCTAATCGATATCCTGGCCCATCCTGAACGCCTACCGCGGGTTCTCTTTCGGGGAGGCAAGTGAGTGGGCGATGGTGAACAGCACTATGTCACGTCGACTCTACGCGGACCTGGCCTTGCGGCGCGGACAAATAGACTTACCAGGCAAGATCAACTGGCGCGACGTGCAGAGCGGAGGTGAGGAGTTGGAACGCTTGAGGACCGTGGGCACAACGCTCACTGACCAGCAGCCGCGTGCATGTGGATTGTGTGGTGATGTCCGCAAACTCTCCCGGGCTCACGTTCCACCCCAGGCCGCTGGTAACGGCACCAGTGTCGAGCGTGCAGCCGATCTTATTGACGATGAGCGGCTTCGTCGGCCCGGACGCTGGGTCAGGGGTGGGATGTGGGTGCGGGGTTTGTGCGCAGACTGCAACAATCTCGCCGGCGTCGCCCACGACCGCGCCTATGCCGACTTCGCCAGCCAGGTCACACGTCTCTCGACGCCAACTGCGAGGCTTCTGGCCGTTATCCCGGGAGAGGCTCCCGCAGCTCGTTTCGCGCCCGGGCTAGTCGCACGGTGTGTCTTGTTCGGAATGTTCGCAGTTAACTTGCGACTCCGGGTGATATTCCCGGAGTTAGCTCACGATCTATTGCACGAGCCCTCGCCAGGGCACGGCCCAATCAGATGGCCAGATCGAGTTGCTTTGCGATTGGGGCGAACGCATCCCCTCTATCCAAGAGCGGGGGTTATATCCAGCGGGGTGTGGGCCATGAGAGTGCTAAAAGAAAGGGTCGCGCACTTCACCTTTGCTGATATCGTCTTCCCCCCTCTCTCGTGGTCCCTGGTGCCAACTGACGACGACGAAACTGCCCGATTAGGTCCACAGATCACCACCGACCTAGTCGATGCGAGCGACTGGGTACATTACGGCCCAGACCGGACCAACGTAGACTTGCGGTCGCTGGCGCGTTCACTACCAGCCATTGCCCTGCCCCTCCTGGCCCGGACCAACGATTGGGTGGAGTTGATGACTCGTGACGGCAGCGATGCTGATGCAGTCATCGTTTTTGGGAGAATTCCCTAGATGGCAACCAATGAGGTAGCGGGGATGCAGTCTGCTTCGGCTGGTCTCCCGACGAGGGCGTGGCCGGCGACGCACACGACTTTGCCGCATCCCGGTAGTGTTCCGCCCGCGGCCGTGCAGCCGGTAAGGCACCACACGGGTCTTCCCTCACGGGTAAGAGAAGGGCTGCAAGTAGACCCCGGTGGTGCGCCGCCAGACGCGCGCATCTGCCGCCTTGGGCACGGTGTGCCGCTTCGCTAGAGGGCTGGAGCCCAACGTGCACTACTGAGCCCATGCGCTTGCCGACAGCCATTCCCCGTCACGGGCGCTGAAGGACGGTCGGCGCCAGCTCCGGAATGCCAACAAGGCAGATATGACGTTTGGTCACGCCAGGGACGTCTCCCGAGGGCCGGGTCGATGAGGTCGCGCGCAGGGGGGATGGTTCACACCTATTAGGAATTGAACTCTCTGAAGAACCACTCACATCGGTCGGGCACGATCTGCGCCAGTTCAGCGCTGACGTCGATTTGATACTGAGCGGCTAACAGTCCTACCTGCTCACCGACTGGCTCTCGGAGCCACCGCAGAACCCGTTCCAGCGCCTGTAGGTCCACGGGCGGTGGACGATCCAGGTCGTAAGTGCTGAGGTTGGACATGAACTCGGTGAAGTGACGACGGATCGTCTTTAGCTCTGTTTTCAACTCCCGACCTAGACCGGGAGTGCGCAGCAGGGTGCCGATGAACTGGCGGATATAGCTCGCCGATGCTGCGCAGCGCAGCGGGTCTTCCCTATGGTGTGCCGGCCACAAGAGGCGGCGATCCTCCAGCTCATCGATCAACTGCACCGCAACGTCGCGATCACTGAGGTCGACTTGCCACTGCGCACCGAGAGAGAACCCTCCAACGCCAGCGCTGGCGCCAGTCAACTTGTATTTGGGCACACGCCATGATGGCACGAGGTACGGACCGAAGGTCACTCATGCGGGGGTCCGGTGCCCAGCGCGGGCGCATCCGCATCTGCCGCAACCAGGAATCAAGGTCAGCTTGTCGCCGCCTCACAGAGGGGAGAGACCCCGCCCGCGCCCCCTAGTCTCGTTGCTCGGTCATGACGGTCCGCGGGCGGGAAGGAACCGATTCGGCGCCGCCCGCGTCGTAGCGGTATGACGGGGCCAACTCCAGCGGGGGCGCGCGGGCCGTGCCTCGGGACGCCGAAGTGTCAGAGGACTTGGCCGCCGCTGCGGACCGTACGGGGCTGGAGCTCATCAACATCGAGCCCGAGGGAGGACCCTGACCTCATCAGCGAGCCTGAAGGTTGCCCTATCAATGGCCTCCGTAGGGGCCAGAGGGTCATACGTTAAGCGCACGGTGGAGTGACAAGTGGGGAAGGTTCCAGGATGACGTCGATCGGTCTTCAAGGATTCTCAAGTCGCCTCGGGGTGGTGGTCCTGATGGCAGTCTTCGTGCTTGTCACCGCTTCCTGCGCCAACCTTGAGAAGGGCGGGGCTACCACTGCGTCACAAGATGCATCGGTCGCGTCGGCACCAGCAGATGCCTCGGTCACATTGTCACCACCAGATGAGTCGGTCGCATCGGCACCACCAGATGAGTCGGTCGCAACATCCTTAGAGCCTGAGGGCAGCCGGGCGCCGGCCGTGGACCGAGACTTCGCTGACATGGTTGCGGCCTACACCGACGAGCATCCCGATACCTTCGCCAGCGTCGGCTGGACCGGTGAGGACTACAGCGGATTCACGATCCAAGTGGCCGCGGGGCAGGAGGACACACCCGAGGTCGCCTGGCTACGTCGACAAGTACCCGATGCGGCGCATGGAGGGGAGCGGGTTGAGTTCGTTACGGTCACCCATTCTTTCAGCACCCTCGACCACATCCGTGATCTCTTGCGGCCGCGGATGCTCGACGGCCAAATTAATGGGTTGGGGCTTGGCAGTCTTGAGAATGTGGTCTGGGTGCTTGCTTCGCGAGGGCAGATCGAAGAGGCAGGCGGAGAAGAGGTCCTGCTCGAGCTGCTTTACTCGGACCTTCCCGACGAGTTTCAAGATGTTCTACTTCTAGAGGAATCGGAAATGCCTATCGTTGGAATGGAGGTGGGACCTGAGACGTCACTGAACTCACCCTGAACATGAGCATAGCCCGTGCGGGTATGCGTCCATTTAACGCAGGATCGGGGTACCCGGGTAGACCAGCCGTCCAGCCCTGGAAAGGCTCATGGCGAGCCATCGGGCTACAGGTGAACGCCTGCTGTTCGCCGTCAGGTTGCCGCCTGGCCAGGAGGTCGAGATTACGAGCCGCGTCACGGAGCACTGCCAGACCGAACCCCGTTTGATCGTCTTTGTTCAACGGCTGACCTAGGCCACCCCCGGTACGTCGATCATTCGCTCTGAGCGCACGTCCGACGCCCTGTACTGCCGCGGGTACTGCGTCAACAGGTGCTGATGGAGCTCATGTCAAACGGGTAACGCGCGCTGTCCCCGGAACCGAGGCGTAGTCGACGAGGTAGAGATTCTCATCGGAGTTTAAGCGGTCGAGCAGGGTAGTCAACGGCACACCGCTGATGAACTCGTCCGTTGAGAACGACCACGGCGGACTGGAGCCAATCAGGTAAACGGGCATCTCCTCGATGCCCCGAACGGAGTAGATGTGACCCATGGCTCCAAGGTACCCCGGTCTGGAGCACGTCCGACTTTGCCGCCTTGCGCGTGCGCAGGGACAGCGCGCTACTCAAGCACGGGGTCCTTGGCCCGCCCCACAGACATGGGCCGCGCATCACATCGGCGGGCGCGGCTCGGTTGAGTTGCCAGAGCTGGAATGTCTAGGGCACGTCGTAGCCCACCACCCATAGCGTGTATGGACCCAAAACCACGAAGGAGGGCGGGTCTGACCTGACGGCCCTCTGCAGCAACAGGAGCGGTACGAGGAACACGAGGATCCTGCTGCCATCGTAAGGGCACCCTTCCGCACGGCCAGAAGCAGGAACACGCCCGCCGACGACCTTCCTTCGACGTCAAGAAGCTCGCCCAGCTACGTCGAGGCCTGCCCGGTGCGCCAGCAGGTCGCGATTTGGGTCAGCAGGATGGTGCGGCAAGATAGCCTCGACCGCATACGGAGGAGTTCAGTGACTAACAAGACCGTCGAGCGCGACGCAGCCACAGAGAACGCGGCGGAGATACTCGGAGACCTGAAAGCCAAGGGCGGCAGGTTCCGTGAGGTCGAGACCGACTGGAGTTTCCCCGCGTCCCGTCGCATCGCAAGAGGCTCCCGATGCGTCTGCCCCTGTGCCGGCGACCAGTCTGGCAACCAGCGGCTCCTGGCGCGCACTGTGACTGGACGGGCTGACGACGTCCAGGGAATCTTCACATGGCTCTGGGTAGCCGGACACAGCACGCCCAAGAAAAAGGTCCCGCCGTCCGCGGTGGCACTCTATGACGGCCAGGACGCGCACCGGTCCCGTACGCTGAATCCCTTGGTCGTGACCTGTCCGCGATGCCGAGTGAGCTACTTCTTGTTCCCTGGTTACTTCCCGAACATCGCCGGCCTCCTGAACCTCCCGAGTCCCGCGGATGGAGGGCCGCAGAACGTGCTCACCCCAGGCATCGTCAACGTGCTGATCTCAGACGGATCGGGCCACTACGACAGGCGCATAGCCGAGGGATGACGCCGTCACTGATATGATGTAAACGCTACAACTTGGAACATCCTGAGCGGGGTCGCCGGAATCTTCCCACGCTGGTAACGCGGGATACGCCCAGAGAGGGCTCTCGTTGCCATGCCCCAGAAGAAGAGCACAACAGTCGAGCAGGCAAAGACTCATGCCGGCCCAGACCCAACCCTGGTTGACGTCCGCACCTTGGTGATCGTTCTCAGCGCAGTCTTGGTTGGCGTGATGGTCGGAATCCTCACCTGGGCCGCCGAGGCTCCCAACATCTGGGGCGCCATACTGGCCGGGCTCATCGCTGCTGGAGCCGCCATCCCCATCCTCAACAAGCTCGTTGCTCACAGCCACTGAATCGCACTCCGGTCTTGAGCTCAGGGCGGACGAAGGCTGCGAGGCCGCTGAGGGCCGCCACCCGCATCTTTCCGGCCAACGACACCCGGCCGGCGCCGACATGTTGTTCCCGAGGTCCTCCACCACATGCCACTTCTTGCGCCGCTCGATCAGGACTACGGGCTTCCCCGCTCGACTAGAGGATCCTCGGTGGTTGAAGCCAGTGCCCAAACGAAAAGGAGCTGACCTTGTCCGCCACGGTGACCCTGACGGCCAGCATGCAAAGAGACAAATTTGAGGAGGCTGTCCGCGTCCTACGCGCCTATTACGCGCCGTTGCGCGACGGCTTCGGGTTCACAGGCGGTGCTTGGGACACTTTCGACCCCAGCGGCACCCGGGCCCTGAGCACCAACACCTTCACCGCTGACGACCTCGCCGCCTGCGCACTCTTGGCCACTCCTATCCACGGCCGGGCAACGCTAGAACTCCTTCAACGGCAACGGCCGAAGTTTGAGAAGCTCCTCGAAGAAGTCGGTCCAGATCGCGACTTCGTCACAGTGAAGTCCGCTGACGGAGAAGACTTCCGTGCCGTTCGCCACACTTACGCGGCGCTGCGGAACGTCCCCGGCATCGGGGAGACGCGCGCCACGAAGCTGCTCGCGCGCAAACGTCCCCGGCTGGTCCCCATCGTGGACAGCGTGATCAGGCAAAGCGCATTCAACAACGCCACCCGGCACTGGTCTCCCCTGCACGAGGCACTCGTTGCCGACGGCAACGCGCTTTGGAAAAGGCTCGTGCACCTACGCGATCAGGCAGGGCTTGGACCCGAAGTCTCCGTCCTTCGCGTATTTGACGTCCTGGCTTGGATGGACGGGTCTGGGAACAGCGAACTGGTGCTTCGGGAAATGCCGATTGGCGTGCAGACAGAAGAAGGGAAGCCCGGAGACGACGACTGAGGCCGTACATCCTGTACTGCCGCTGGTGGTCGGTCGCGCAGGGTTGGGGCGCTCCGCGGAGCACTTCTGCTCGAGCCGGCAATCACGTGTCCTTGGGCCGTGCGTTCTGGCAGGCTCAGTCCATGGGATGGATCTGTGGCCGGGACCTGCAGGTGCCGGAAGCGGCGAAGCGACTTCTGGCGGAGGTGCCTGAGTGGTTCGGTCTCCCGGAAGCGAACGCTGACTACATCGAAGCGGCTCGTACTAAGGAGACCTGGACGGTCCGCGATGACGACGGCAACGTCATCGGGCTCACCTTGGTCGATAGGCACTTCCCGCACGTGGCGGAACTCCACCTCATGGTCGTCGACCGCGACCGTCACGGTCAGGGTGTCGGAACCGCCATGGTCCGGGCCGTCGAGGAAGACGCAAGGGAGCGCGGTGTTCAGTTGCTCGAGGTGAAGACGTTGGGCAGCTCACACCCGGACCCCGGTTACGCGCGCACCCGTCACTTCTACGAGCAGGCTGGGTTCCTCCCGCTCGAGGAGACGAACCTTTGGGGTGAAGCGAATCCGTGCCTCTTCATGGTCAAGCCGGTCTGAGACCTGGGCCCGGCCAACTCGACAGCGGCATCCGGACTTGCCGCTGGTGGCTATAGGCGCAGTTTCAAGAACTCCCCTGCTCCGGTGGTGGATCTCAGCCGTCTGGTGGTGGATCGGTTCTGCCCGGCCTCGACGGAACCTGTGAGCCAATGGGTGCGTCAGAACGCCGAGCGAAGGGAGGGAGCATGGTCTGCTTCAGGGCTGGTGCAGTGCGCTGCTTAGGTGTCCTTCTCATGGCGACCCTCACTGCTGCCTGCGGTACGCAGGGTGGTGATACCGAGCGGTACAGCTCTCCTGAACGAGCTGCCGTCGCGACTGGAGGCGCACCCGCAGAACTGGGGTGCAGCGTCACCCAAACAATGGAGGGGACTGCTGCACGGATAGGTGACAGTGGTTAGTCACGCAGCCAGGGTGGCTGGTGTGGTCATGATGGTCTCGTACTCGATGGGGGTCAACCGGCCCAGAGCGTCCTGGCGTCGGCGGCGGTGGTAGGTGCGCTCGAGCCAGGTGACGATCGCGATCCGTAGCTCCTGGCGAGTGGTCCAGGTGCGGCGATCCAGAACGTTCTTCTGCAGCAGGGCGAAGAAGGACTCCATGGCCGCGTTGTCACCGGCCGCACCGACCTTGCCCATGGATCCGACCATGCCGTGACCGTTCAGCGCACGCACGAACTTCCGGCTACGAAATTGCGACCCTCGATCGGTGTGAACCACGCAGCCGACCACCTCACCACGCCGTGCGACGGCGCTGTTGAGCGCGGCAACAGCGATCCTGGATTTCATCCGGGAGTCGATGGAGTAGCCCACGATCCGGTTGGAGTAGGCGTCCTTGATGGCGCACAGGTAGAGCTTGCCCTCGCCTGTGCGGTGCTCGGTGATGTCGGCCAGCCACAGCTGGTTGGGGGCCTCGGCGGTGAAGTCGCGCTGCACCAGGTCCTCGTGGACCGGTGGCCCGGGCTTCTTACCGTTCTTGCCGCGCTTCTTCCCGAACGCGCTCCACCAGCCGTTGGCTGAGCACAGCCGCCACGCGGTCCGCGCGCACATGCCCTGGCCGGCGTCGCGGGCCTCGTCGGCCAGGTACCGGTACCCGAACTCGGGATCGTCGACGTGGGCGTCGAACAGGGCGTTGGCGCGGTAGGCGGCCGCCAGCTCGGTGTCGGTGACCGGGTTGGTCAGCCACCGGTAGTAGGGCTGGCGAGCGAGGTTGAGCACCCGGCACGTCACCGTGACGGGGATCCCGTCACCGGCGAGCTCACGGACGAGCGGGTACATCATTTTCCCGGCAGGTTGGCCTGGGACAGGTAGGCCGCCGCACGGCGCAGAACCTCGTTCTCCTGCTCCAACAACCGGATCCGCCTCTTGGCCTCGCGTAGCTCGGCCGAGGCAACCGCGGCACCACCGGGCCGTTCACCATCCTCCTCCTCGGCCTTCTTCATCCACGAATACAGCGTGGTGAAGTGGATCCCGAAGTCCTTGGCGATCTGGTCCAGTCCGACACCCGGCTCACGGTTTCGAGCGACCCGGACCACGTCGTCGCGGAACTCCTGGGGATAGGGCTTGGTCACGGTGAACATCCTTCCAGCCCAGCCCGAAGACTAGGCAGCTCAGGTGTCATCTATCCGTGCAGCAGTCCCCAGTTGCCAGAAGCTGGATCACCGGGAGCGCCCCTTGGCTATCCCGATCCGGAGCAAGCCGCGCTGGGTTACCTGAGGGAGATGGTCCGCGAATTTGAAGAAGATCCTGACTTGCTCACTGCGGTAGAACAGGGCAGGCACCTGCTGGAGGAGCAAGCAGCGGCAGGGGGTCGACTAGAGAGCACGGTAGGGATGGTGGATGGCGTCAGGCTACAGGCCGCGACGCAATACGAAGCCATCAGCGTGTTGTTAGATTCCTTAGAGCTAGGGACAGTAATCACGGAGGAGGACGAAGGCATGGCCGCCTTTCGCTCCCCTCACAGGGCTCGGTGGCCGGCCAGCGTGACGGCGACGCACTATGGCCCAGGCCGCTGGATCGTGGACACGTTCGCACACGCCCTGCCCGCCTCCGAGTGTCGCGAATGACGTCCGACTTTGCCGGTGTCGGCCTCTTCTACCCGGGCGGATCGGTGATCAGGCGAAGTCTTGCGGCTCGGCGCTGAGCCTCTTCGCCAGCGCTGTCGTCAGACGAGCCTCCACGTCGAGGGAGCCGTATGCCTGACTGCTGGACTGTGCGAGCCGTGTTTCTGCCGCGGTGTCCTCGCGTTCCCAGACCCCAAGTTGAGCGGAAAAGGTGCTCTCGATCAGGTCGGCTGCTGCGCCGAGGTCGAAGTAGCGGTAGGCCGCTAGTGCTTCGTTCAGGCCAAATTCGGTCTCGGTAGCAACCTGGATGGCTTCGGGAAGGCCGCCGTTCTCGGCGTAGCCATGGAACAGAAGGACGCGCGCCAGTGCGACGTCGCCGACCTTGGCGCTGTAGGGGGTGCCGCTCGTTGCCCGGTTCCAGACGTCGAGCGGGTCCGCTTTGGGCTGCCTGGCCGACGCTTGGGCCTGTAAAGGATTCGCAGGCAGGCGGGTCAGGATCTGCAGGAGACGGAAGGAGGGCGAGTCGCTGTAAGAAGTGGTCTTCCGCGCGATCTGCGCCAATGCCCCCACGCGTGCGGCGTACTCCTCGTTCGCGACCAGTTCCACATCAACATGCTCGGACCACACGTCCTCCAACTTGCGGAGCATCGCGGGTCGCACCTTCGGTGACCACACCTCAATGTGCCGAGTGGCGCCAGGGTAGGTCGCGTCCGCATAGGCCTTCACCGACTCAATCTTCGTCCGGAACTTACCCGCGACATTCCCTTGATACCCACCTAAACCACTGGTGTGCGTACTGACCTCGCAGAGCCACACCTCCGTGACACGCCCACCGCTTAACTGAAGCGCGACGACATCGATCTCGCCCTGAGCGACCCCCGTCCGGACGTTGAACTGGATCACGGGACACCCCACGACCTCCCTCAGATAGGCACCAACCAGATCCTCACCGATGTCAATCACGAGGCGAACGGTAGCCGAGGACGGCGCCAACAACATCCGACTCTGCCGCAAGTCGCGACGGGTATGTCTGCCTATGGGGAGGCCGTGGGCCACCAACGGTGGGCGAGCGTCACGCCGTTGTCGAAGCGACACTCAACGGGCGACGGGAACAGGCGGTTCTCAAAGCTGATCTCGTGCGCGTCAGCGAAGCGCTCATCGAATCCGAAGAGCAGCCCGCACTTCTGCTCGGCAGCTCGCCAGTTAACGCCAGAGGCGACGAAGAGGGCCGCACAGCCCATGACGACCACGAGGCCAATCACCACGGTGGCTCGTAGCCCGGCACCCCTCACAGCCAGATCCTATGCATGTACACCGCCGAGCGGGCCGACCGCCACGACCGGGTCTGCCGCATCCGGTGCGCAGCCAGGCCGCCCAGCTGGCCTTTCAGCGCTCGGGGTCAACCACCAGGTCCACCTGACCTCGTCGCCCGCGCCGCGCCCCGTCTGCTTGCGGGTTTCCGCGTTGAACGAGACGAGGTAACGGCCTCCCATCACCCCAATGGTCGTCTTGTACGTGTAACCGCCGTCGATCGTGACGATGACGGGTACTCGCTTCCCATGGTTGAATGCGAGCACTTCGACTCAGGCACGACGATGCCGACGTTGTTCCCGCCGGTCGCCTCGAGCACGGTGTGGAAGGTCGTCATGAAGCCAAGACTAGGGGCCCGGTGCAAGCGCCCGCCGCATAGTGGATCAGCGTCCGCCTCTCCCGCGGACCGACCGGTTGCTGCTCAGGAGTCATGGCCTGCACGGGCGTCCCGATGCCGTGACCGAGCTGATGGGCCGCCTCGATCTCTCAAGCGCGGCGCAACGAGGGCCGCTGGCACTGGCAAGCCCTACTCGTAGTGAGTCCACATCCGCAGCACGTGGACGATGCGCTCTTCCGGGAACACCTCGTAGACGAGTCGGTGCTGGATGTTGATCCGCCGCGAGTAGCAGCCGGCGAGGTCACCGACGAGCTTCTCGTAGCGCGGGGGCGTGGCGAACGGGTCCTCCGCCAGGACGTCCAGGAGGTCCTGCGTCTTCTTCTTCAGGCCTGACGACGCCAGCTTCTTGGCGTCCTTCTGGGCCTGGCGTGAGTAGACCAGGGTCCAGGATGTACGGCTCACCAGTCGAGCTCGGTCGACCCAGCCTCCACACCCTCAGCGCGGGCTCGACGGATCGACTCGGGCAGGCCAGGGACCGACTCCAGGAACAGGGTCTCCTGGATCGCTCGCCAGTCGTCCTCGCCGATCAGCACTGCGTTGCCCCGCTGACCAGTGATGGTCAGCGGCTCAGACTCCTGGTTCACCTGGTCGATCAGCCGGTACAGATTCGCCCGGGCCGTCGTCGCGCTCACAGCGGTCATGTCACCCACCTCCACAGCAACCGTACGCCATCCCGTACGGATCAACAAGAGCCGTCCGCGTGCATGCCTCGGCATATGGTCCATGAGACCCCTGCACCAGCAGCCATCGTGTGGGTCGTCAGTGGGACGTCACCGCCTGGAGAGGCCCACTACGTCCCAGTGTCGACCACATGCTCTAGGCCCTTAACCAGGCAAAACTCGGCTTGGCGATCGTCGCGCGCCTACCCAGGTCGCTCTCCTAAAGCGGGTGTCGCAGGTTCGAATCCTGCCGGGGGCACGTCGTGTGCTTTGCAGGTCTGACGCTTTAACCCCCTCCGACAGTCGTTGTCGGGCTCCTGTTGCCGCCATCCTGTGACGAGGAACTGGCCGACAGGCCGAGGACGACTTTTGCCTCGGATATCACGCCCCCGTTCCTTGGTGGGCGGGCACATCGTGCGGTCGTGCCGGGGGACTCCAGGATGTGACCCTCCCACTGGATCGGATGGCACACACTGCTGTGCACAGGGTTCTGTGCAACAGTGGGCCATGCCCGAGGAACACCCCCCCGCCCAGAAGCCCGGACCGCCGCACACCGTCGCGCTCGACGCGCGTTCCGCCCGTGGCCTGGCGCATCCCCTGCGGTTGAAGATCCTGGGTTGGCTACGCACCGATGGCCCCGCGACCGCGACCATGGTCGGGGCCGCGCTCGGTCTGAACACCGGCGCCACCAGCTACCACCTGCGCCAGCTGGCGACCTACGGCTTCGTGGTCGAGGACCCTGAGCGCGGTACTCCCCGCGAACGCTGGTGGCGCGCGGCGCACTCCTCCCACACCTACGGCAGCCTCGAGCAGAGCGAGGGGCGCGAAGCGTTCGTCCGCGCGGTCGCGCAGACCGCCACCGAGCGCATTCAGCGCGCAGCGGAGGCCAACGCGACCCTGCCTGAGGCGTGGCGGGCGGTCAGCACCTTCAGCGACTGGGTGCTGCGCCTCACGCCGCGGGAGGCGCAGCAGCTCCGACGCGAGCTGGCCGAGGTGTTCGACCGCTACCGCCGGCACGACCCCGAGGACACTCTTGCCCCGCAAGGATCGGTGCCGTTCGCCGCTCTCCTCCAGCTCTTCCCCCACCACCCCGAGCGCCTCCCGGACGAGCCGTGAGCGGGGTTCCAACTGACGGTGCGGCCAGCGAACAGGACACGCGGCAGCCTCCGGGGCCCCGGCGCCTCATCCTGGTGGGCCTGCTCCTTGCCCAAGCTCTGTCACTGACCGGCACACGGCTCTCGGCGATCGCCCTGCCCTGGTTGGTCATCACCACGACCGGCAGCGCCGTGCTGACCGGGGTGGCCGCCTTTGCGCAGATGGGTCCCTACGTCGTGGCCAAGGCCGCCTGCGGGCCACTCCTGGACCGGTTCGGCCCCCGGCGGGTCGTGATCGTGGCGGAGGTGGGGGCGGGGGTTGCCGTGCTCGCGGTGCCGGTCCTGCACTTGCACGGCGCCCTGAGTTTCCCTCTTCTCTGCGTGCTCGTGGCGCTGGTCGGGGTGATGAGCGGACCCGCCGACGGGGGCAAGAACGCCATGGTCCCTTCAGTCGCAGCCGGTGCCCGCGTCCCCCTGGAGCGGGTCACTGGGCTCTCGGGCACCGTCGAGCGACTGGCGACCACAGTCGGCACCGGCCTGGCCGGGGCGCTGGTCGCCTGGCTGGGCGCCGCCCCCTCTCTCTTCGTGACGGTGGGCACCTTCTCGGTGGCGGCGGTGGTGATCGCCCTCAGCGGCCCGCGGCAGACACCCGGCGAGGCCGAGCCCTACCTGGCCTCCCTTCTGGCAGGAGCCAGTGTCATCGGCAGGGACAAACTGTTGGTGTCGATCTTCGCCATGTCGGCGGTGACCAACCTGCTGGACGCCGCGCTCTTCTCCGTCGTACTGCCCGTGTGGGCCGCCCAGACCGGTGCCGGGCCCGCCGCCGTCGGCCTGCTTGCGGCGACGATGAGCGCCGGAGCAGTCGTGGCCTCCATGCTGGCGGCGGGAATCGGCCACCGGATGCCGCGTCGGGTGACCTACCTCCTCGGCTTCCTCGTGGCCGGGGCACCCCGCTTCGTCGTGCTCGCGCTGGACGTGCCGCTCAGCGTCTCGCTCGCGGTCTTCGCGGTGGCAGGCCTGGGCGCCGGCTTCCTCAACCCCATCATCGGCGCCGTCATCTTCGAGCGGATCCCCGACGGGCTCGTCGGCCGGGTCAGCGTGCTCGGCTCATCGCTGGCCTGGGCCGGCATCCCGTTCGGCGGCCTGATCGGCGGAGCACTGGTCGCCGGGATCGCACTTTCCCCCACCCTGCTGCTTCTCGGCGGTGCCTACCTCGTCACGACCACCCTGCCCGCCCTACTACCCACGTGGCGGGAACTGGACCGCAGGGCATCGCTACCGCCTCAGGCCTGACGCCCAAGTGCGGCTGCCCACCGAAACTCTGACGAGTCGTGACACCAGCGCATCTGCCGCAGCCTGACCTGCGACGGGGGTGACGACGGCCTCGTCGTCGCGGGCGTGTCTCTCAGCACCTTCAACGTCCGCACAGGCATTCGTCCGGCGTGACGCGGTGCCCCGTATGCGGACGGTTGGTCCCAGGTGGGGCGGTGCTCGACGGACAGCGACCCCATCTAGGTCTCGCGGGCGAAGATGATGATGTTGTCGGCGAAGCGGCCTGTGCTCTGGGCGATGGTGCCGCCGCAGGTGATGAGCCGCAGTTCGGGGCCTTTGGTGGGGCCGTACACCTGCACTGTGGGGAAGGAGTCCTTGGGGAACTGCGCCAGGTCGTACACCTCGAAGGTGGCGATGGTGCCGTCCTGGCGGGTGACGTCGATCGTGTCCCCGACCTGGAGCTGGGTCAGGTTGAAGAAGATCGAGGGACCACGCCCGATGCTGCTGACGTGTCCCTCTAGCACTGCCGGGCCGACCTCACCGGGACGCGGGGAGCCGTCATACCAGGCGGCACTGTCGAAGTCGGGGCCCTGGGGGACCTGCAGGGTGCCGTCGGGGTTCAGCCCGAGGTGCAGCAGGTCGGAGGTGACGTCGATGGCGGGGATGGACACCGAGACCGGGAGCGCCACGGGGGCGGCCTCCTGGGTTGGTTCAGCCGTGGCTGGGGTGGACGCGGAGGCGGTCGGGATACTGGTGGCCGAGCCAGTTGGCGCGGGGCCTGTGGCCGGCGCCGGGTCCGCAGTCGCTGCCGGGTCGGCAGTGGTTGCCGGGTTGGCGGGCGGTTCCGTAGTGGCCTGTGGCTGCGTCGTCGGTGCGGACAGGGCCGGTGGTGCGGGTGTGCTGCCCTGGTGGGAGAGCCCCACGGCCACCGCGGCCCCACCGCTGATCAGCAGGGAGAACGCGATGAGCGTATGGAGCATCAGACCGGGACGCCGGCCGCCGGGACGGGACTGGCCCGCCACCGGCGGCCTGACGTCCTGAGTCATCAGATGACCTGGATCAGTTGACGGAGTCGGTGCGGCGACGGGCCAGGATCAGGGCGCCACCGACGAGGGCGACACCACCGGTCGCGGCCAGCAGCAGGTTCTGGCTGCCGAGGGCAGCCGCACCGGTGTCGACGCCACCGGCGGGCATGTCGTTCATCTGCGAGGCCATGACCACACCACACAGGGCGGGGTCGGTGGCCTCACCGGGCAGCGCGGGGTCCAGGTCAGAAGCGCCACGGTCGCCCTCGTCGTACTCACCGTTGCCGTTGTGGTCCACACCGTGCACGACCACGACGGCGCCGCCGGCCATCACCGCATCAGCGGTGGCCTGGTCGACCTCGATGCCTTCGCGGGAGTAGCTGACGTCATCGCCAACGCCGAACCGGTCGATGGCCAGGCCGGAGTCGGGGCTGGTGTCGCCCTCGGTGGTGAGCGAGACGGCGATGCCGCCATAGGCCGGGGCCCCGTCGCTGGTGCTGATGAAACCATCACCATCGGCGTCATCCTCGACGGTGGGGCACGCCTGCCGCGCGTCCGCACCGAAGTGGATGTGCGCAGCGTGCGGGGCGTCAGCGAGCAGACCCTGGTAGTTCAGGGTGAAGTGCAACGTGGTGCCATCGACCTCGAACATGGCCGACCCAGAACCGGGGGCCTCGTTCAGCGGGACCGGCTGCAGGTCAGCCATCGACGAGCCCGTCGCGGCCATCGCGGGCGCCCCGGACAGGAGCATCACAGCGGCACCAGCGGCCGGAAGGGCCAACATCTTGCGGGAGATATTCATCGGGTCAATCCTTCTGCTCGGACCCAGGGCACGCTGTGTGCACACCATCAAGGTCAGGTGACCCCACGTCGGTGGGGCTTCTGCTAGGTATTCGGCGCCGATCGACGATCGGATTGGACCGTGGACCCGATTTCACCTAGCTGGCCCGCACGAGTGGTGTAAGACCGCCCCCTGAGACGACGACTACAAACTGGCTGGGTATCGCCGCCACACTGATCTGCTGCTTCCGGGACGGCGACGTGTGCTGGCTGCTGGTTACGCTGGCGGGTATCGGATCACCGCACCGAGAGGGAAGAGCATGGATCAGCCGACTTCGCGTGACGGTACGACCCAGCAGCTGTCGCAGTACCGGTGGCTTAGTTTCGACGTCGTGGGCACTCTGATCGACTTCGAGGCCGGGATCGTTGCGTGTCTTCGCGAGATCGCATCTGAGGCCGGCGTCCGCCTCGACGAGGAGCGCGCTTTGTCCTGCTTTGCCGCTGCGGAGGACGAACAGCAACGTCTGGCTCCGGAGCTTCCGTTCACGCAGATGCTGACGCCAATCTATCGGCGCATCGCCACCGAGCTGGGGCTGCCCAACTCCCAGGGGCGCAGTGTGGCATTGCGTCAGTCCATCCCGAGTTGGCCTGCGTTTCCTGATGCCGTGGAGGTGCTGGCCAAACTCAGGCACCGTTACAGGTTGGTGGCGTTGACTAACGCTGACAACTGGGCGCTAGAGCACATGGCTGCAACTCTGGGCAGTCCTTTCCACGACTCTGTGACAGCCGAAGACGTGGGTGTCAACAAGCCTGATCCTCGGGTGTTCGAGTACTGCGCTGACCGGCAGCAGGCAGGCGGCTACCGGCGCGAGGCCTGGCTGCACGTGGCGCAAAGCCAGTTCCACGACATCGCCACGGCAAGACGGTTAGGCGTGGCAACCTGCTGGATCGAGCGCCGAGCAGACAAGGGCGGTTTCGGGGCCACCCCGACGCCGCAAGAGATGACCGTGCCGGACTACCACTACGCCACGCTGACGGACCTGTGGGCCGCCATCGAGGGCGTCTGAAAGTGCCTCAGCGGCGCTGGTGACGTGGGTGGTTCCGGGCTTGACGCTCGTGACCTCGTCGGTAGTTACCGGTGAGCCTGGCCATCAACTCTTGAGGGTCCTCGGACTCGACGTCTTCCAGGAACACCTGAGCGCGCCAGCCCCGCAGCGTGGTGGCGAGGCGACCATGGTGACTGATCACCACCTGCTCACCCCGCACGCTGTACTCGAAACCTTCTGGGCGAGGCACGGCGACGTTTCAGCCTGGGCTCTGGGTCGAGTTGTGCTGCGTGCCCTCGGGGTCCTCGGTCCTTTCAAGGGACTCCTGCAGGATGGCTTCTGCTTGG
Source organism: Ornithinimicrobium pratense (assembly GCF_008843165.1). NCBI lineage: Bacteria > Bacillati > Actinomycetota > Actinomycetes > Micrococcales > Ornithinimicrobiaceae > Ornithinimicrobium > Ornithinimicrobium pratense. Next base: position 481,287 of record NZ_CP044427.1, read on the forward strand.
ACGCGCGGGGAGTCGCTGCCCGCCGCTTGCTCTTCGGGAAGCAACCGCGCGCGGGTCTCCACATCGTGCCCGTCCGGGGTCTGCGTCATGCGTGTGAACGTTACTGGTCATGAGCATTCAGCGCAGCACGTGGGCGCCGGCGTCGACGTCTTCGTCGTGGCCCGGGCCGCGCGTCAAGCCGGTAGCACGTAGCCGTACATGACGGCGAAGTGCAGACCGGCGGCCAGGACGACCAGCACGTGCCACAGCTCGTGGAAGCCGAAGACGCCCGGCCAGGGGTTGGGCCGCTCCAGCACGAAGACGACGAAACCGACGCTGTAGACCAGGCCGCCCACGGCCAGCAGGGCCAGTCCGCCAAATGGTAGTGAAAGCTCGGTGAGCACGAGAGCCACCGGCATCCAGCCCAGGGCGATGTAGAGGGTGTTCGTCACGTATTTCGGCAACTGTCGCCACACCGAGCGCACGACGATGCCGAGCGTCGCGATCCCCCAGACCGTGCCCAGGACCGCCCACCCGAACGGGGTGCGGGCCAGGATCAGCACCAGCGGGGTGACGGTCCCGGCGATGAGTAGGAAGACCGAGGTGTAGTCCAGGGTGCGCAGGATGTCGTTGACGCGAGCCCCCCGGTCGATCCCGTGGTGCAGGGTGCTGCAGACGAAGAGGATGATGAGCGAGAGGCCGTAGATCGCGAACGAGACAATCTTCCACGGGTCGTCCTGGACCGCCGCCTGGGTCACCAGCAGGGCGGTGCCCAGCACGGCCAGGCAGGAACCGACGAGGTGGGAGACGGTGTTGACCTTCTCATCGGTCACGTGGATGCTGCCGTCCCGGCTGAGGGCAGGCAACTGTCCCGTGTCTCTGGTCTCCTCACCCACGTCGCCATCTTCCCATCTAGATGGCCCTGACGCGGGCAAGGTCTGCCACACTGCCCCGGTGACCCTCCGGATGCCGCCCGAAACAGACCGGGTGCAGGGGCGCACCGTGCTCACCCTCATGGGCAGCCAGACCCTCGGCGGCATCGGCGTCGCCAGCGGCCTGGCGGTCGGCGCGATCGTGGCGGCCGACGTCAGCGGCAACGACGCCCTCTCCGGCCTGGCCACCACTACACAGGTCCTGGGCGGTGCGCTGTTCACCATCCCCGTCGTGGCGCTGATGGCCCGGTTCGGTCGACGCCTCGGTCTGGTCACGGCCTACCTCACCGGTGGCCTGGGGGCCCTCCTTGCCATCACGGCCACCGCGACGGGCCAGTTCTGGCTGCTCCTGGTCGGCACGACCCTCTTCGGTGCCTCGACCACGGCCGGCAACCAGGCCCGGTATGCGGCTACCGACCTTTCCCCGACCGAGCGCCGGGGGCGGCACCTGAGCTGGGTGGTGTGGGCCACCACCGTCGGCTCGGTGCTGGGCCCCAACCTCATCGGGCCGGGGCAGCGGGTGGCCGCCGTCCTCGGAATCCCCCCGCTCGCCGGTGCCTGGGTGCTGTCCATGGCCGGTTTCGGGCTCGCCGCGCTGGTGCTCGTGGCGCTGCTGCGCCCCGACCCGCTGCTGCTGGCCCGCAGGCTGGCCGCGGACGAGGCAGCCGGTCCGGACCCAGAGCCCGTTCCCGACCCGCTGGGTCCGTCCGACCCGCTGGGTGCACCCGACCCGCTGGGTGCACCCGACCCGCTGGGTGCACCCGACCCGGTGAGCGGGTCGCCGGCCGCCACTGCCCGCGGAGGCAGCATCGTGGAGGGGCTGCGGCTGATCCGGGTCACGCCTGCGGCCCTGTGGGGCACCGTCGCCCTGACGGTCGGGCATGTGGTCATGGTCGCCGTGATGGTGATGACCCCGCTGCACATGCGGCACGGGCAGGCGGAGATCGAGGTGATTGGCCTGGTGATCAGCCTGCACATCCTCGGCATGTACGGGCTCTCACCCGTCGTCGGTCAGCTCGTCGATCGGTGGGGCGCTACCCGGGTGGTGCTCCTGGGCACGGCCATCCTGGTGCTGTCCTGCGCGCTGGCCGCAATCTCCACCGACGGGCACTCCGGCACGCTGACCGCAGCGCTGATCCTGCTGGGGCTGGGATGGTCCTGCACCATGGTCGCGGGGTCCGGCACCATCGCCGGAGCCGTCCCCGTCCCTGTCCGTGCCGCGGTCCAGGGCGCGGCCGACCTGGTGATGGGGCTGTCGGCCGCTGCCGGAGGGGCACTGGCCGGCGTGGTCATGGACCGGTTCGGCTTCGACGTCCTGGCCGTCGTCTCGGGTCTTACGGCACTCGCCCTGAGCGCCTTGACGGTTGCGCGTCGCCGAGTAGTTAGCCTGGGTGGGTGAACGCCGCCCGAGCACCGCATACCCTCGACGAGGCCCGCCTCGAGGCGGTCTCGCGTGCCCGCGCGCGCTGGCGCCATGAAGTCGCCGACCTCGGTGGGCCCAACACCCTGCTGTGGCACCGCACCTCGCTCACCGGCACCTTCGACCTCAACCTGGCCCACCCCGGTGGCGTGGCCAAGCTGCTCTCCGGGCGGCCCACCCCGCTGTCGGACCTGGTCCGGGAGCAGGTCGCGTTCACCGACGCGGCCCGCCGCATCGGCGGCATCCGCGACAAGATTGCGGAGCTGCGACGCGAGCACGGCATCGAGGCGGGTTTCCTGGCGATCGGGCTGGCGACCTGGGACCTGCACCGGGTGCTTGTCCCGCCGCGCGCGCCGGTGCTGCTGCGGGCCTGCACCATCACCCCCACCGACCCCGCCCACTCTGACTTCGTGCTGCAGCTGCACGAGGACGTCGTCTTCAACCCGGTGCTGGAGCACTACCTACGCAGCGAGGTCCACCTGCAGCTCAACCCTGAGATGCTCGTGGGGCTCTCGGCGCAGAGCCACGGCTTTGACCCGCGGCTGACCTACCAGGCCCTGGAAGACATCTGCGGGGAGATGAAGGGCTTTGCCATCGGGCCGCAGATGGTGATCAGCACCTTCCCCTGGGCCAAGCTGCCGCTCGTCACCTCCTACACCGGCGAGGTCGAGCCGCTGGCCGCCAGCGACGTGGTCGCCGCCCTGGCCGGCGCCGACGTAGCCCTCCCGTCGTCGGGGCCCGACCCAGACCGGGCCGAGGACCCCCGTCTTGAGCTGAGCGCACTGGACGCCGATCGCTCCCAGCGGCTGGTCATCGACGAGGCGGTGCACGGCGGCAGCCTGGTCCTCGACACTCCCAGCGGCACCGGCAGCACCCAGACGATCGCCAACGTGGTGGTCGGGGCCCTGTCCGAAGGACGCCGGGTGCTGGTCTGCTCCGAGGAGCGTTCGGCGCTGGAGGCGCTGCAGCGGCGGCTGCAGCACGTCGGGCTGGGCGACCTGTGTTTGCACTTGGCAGAGGACCCCGTCTCCATGCGCGCCACCCTGGAGGACGCCCGGCAGGCGCTGGACCGCCTCTCCGAGGAGCCCGAGCCCGATCTGGGCACCGATCCGCTGCCGGGCCGCGAGGACGCCCTGGCCGTGCTGCGCCGGGAGCAGGAGGTGCTCCACCGGGAGCACGAGCCGTGGGGGCTGAGCCTGGCCGGCACGCAGGGCGACCTCGCCGAGCTGGCCGCCCTCGACCACCCGCCCGCCTCGCGGGTCCGGCTCCCGCGCGCGGTGCTGGGCACCCTCAGCCAGGACCGGCTCTCTGAGGTGACCGACGCCCTCATCGAGGCGGCCGATGCCGGGGCCTGGTCACGCTCCCGCACCGAGGACCCGTGGTATGCCGCCCGCCTCGCCTCCGCGGACGAGGCCGGCCGCGCCACCGAGGTAGTAGGCCGGCTGGTCGGCGGGGAGTTCACCGCCGCCAGGGCGCAGGCCGAGCAGATCTGCAAGAAGGCCGGGATGCCGGTGCCGGTCTCGCTGCAGCAGTGGGCACACCGGCTGGGTCTCATTGCCCGGGCCAGCCAGACGTTGGACGTCTTCTCCCCGCAGATCTACGACGCACCCCTCGACGAGATGGTGGCGGCGACCACGGCCCGCAACGAGGTCGCGGAACGGCCGGGCGCGGTCACCCGGGCGCGGATGCGCCGTCAGGTGCGTCAGCACCTCCGTCCCGGCACCCCTCCGGCCGACCTGGCCCACCGGGTCCGGCTGGCCAGGGACGAACGCGACGAGTGGGAACAGATCGCCGGGAAGGCTGCCCGCCCCAACGCCCCCTACGAGTGGGAGCGGGCAGTCCTGGCCCACACCCCGATCGGTGAGGACCTCGGTTGGCTGGCGCAGGTCCTTGAGGGGACCGCGACCGGCCACGAGCTGTTCACCAGCCACCTGGACATCGTGCTGGAGCGTCTGGTCCGCCTCGACGCCCGCAGCGACCGGGCAGGCGTGGCCGCTCAGGCGCACCCTCTGCTGGCCCCCCTACGGGAGGCCGGGCTGGGTGAACTGGTGGACGACCTGGCCCGACGTGGCATGCCTCCCGAGCGGGTGGCCGCCGAGGTGCGTTTCGTCCACCGCAGCTCGGTGCTGGACCATCTCACCTCCGACGAGGTGCCGCAGCAGGTGCCCGGCCAAGCGGTGCGTGAGGCAGAGCGGGCCTTCCGAGCGGCCGACCGGGCCCACCTGCGTCGCAACGCCCTGCGGGCCCGCCGGGCCGTCCTGCGGCGGTTGCGGCGGGCGCTGACCGGCCACTCCTCACAGGTCGGTGCCTGGCAGCGGGCGCTCGACGAGGCCAAGGTCGGCGCGGTCGATGCACGCGCGATCATCAGCCGGGCTCCGGACATTGTCCTGGCCGCCCGGCCCGTCGTGCTCGCCAGCCCGCTGGCCGTGCCGGCCGCCCTGCCCGCCGACCTGACCTTCGACCTAGTCATCGTCGACCGGGCCGGCCGCACCACGACCGCCAGGACGGTCCCGGCACTGGCCCACGGCCGACAGACGATGATCGTCGGTGACAGCGGCGGGCCTGGGCCCCGGCAGTTCAGCGTCGTGGCCGATCCCAAGGCGGAGCGAGAAGCCGCTGCCGAGGAGGCTGGCGGCTCGTTGCTCGACGACGCGGCACGGGTGCTGCCCGTGCGTCACCTCAAGGTGCACTACCGAGCCCTCAACCAGGGTCTGGTCGCGCCGCTCGCCGCCCTCATGCCCGCCCCGGTCTACTCCTTCCCGGGGGTCGACCGCGGGCCGGCGGTGCGTGAGCACGTCGCGGAGGGTGGCGTGGCCGCCCAGGTGTCCGCCGGGGTGGCCCTCGCGCTGGAGCACGCCCGCAAGCATCCGCGCGACAGCCTGCTGCTGGTCACCGACGACGATGCGGGGGCCGAGGACGTTGCGATCGCCCTGCGGTCGGCATACGCCCACGAGGACTGGGCGTCGCCGTCGGCAGCCCTGGCCGACGACGAGCGGCTCATCGAGCCGTTCCTGGTCCGCCCCGCCCACCGGATCAGCGGTGAGGTCCGCGACCGCGTGGTGTGGGTGACCAGCCCCGGCGGGTCCGCGCAGGCGGAGGTCGCCGGGTCGGTCCTGGCGGCAGCGCGTAGGTCGGTCGACCTGGTGGTGCCGTCCTCGATCGAGGAATGGTCGGCCCGGCCCGGGGAGGGGGCCGCCCTGCTTGCACAGGCACTGCTCCCGGTCGGGGACGACGCGGCCGGCGACTCCGCGGTGCTGCGCGAGCTGGTGCGCAGGCTGCGGGCCGAGGGTCTGGAGATCGTCGAGGAGGTCGGCCACGGTCCCCATACCGTCGACGTGGGCGTTGTCAGCGAGACCGAACCACGGCGCTTCGCGGTGGCGGTGGACGGCGACGTGCATGCGCCCACCCCGGGGCAGGTGCCCGGTCGCGACGACGTCCGGCTGCGCCACGAGCAGCTCATCCGCATGGGGTGGACACCGGTCCGGGTGCGCAGCACCGATGTCTTCACCGACCCCGCCCGAGAGGTCGCCCGCGTCCTTGCGGCGCTGCGCGAGCGCGGTCCTGCACGCCCGTGAGGAAGACTCCTGGCCGCCCAGCACGTCCGGGACGCTCCCGCCGCCGGGTGGACGCCCCGGCCACCAACCCCGACGCGGACCCCGGCGACGACGTGAGTGCCGCAGCCGGGGACGACCGCGCCCGCGGCGCGCGGCCGGTCGCGGACCCGCGCGAGGACTGGATCGTCGAGCAGCGTCCGCCCCACTGGGACTGACTCGCGGCGGGGGAGCCAGCGCAGCGCGCTGGCGCCACGGGGTTGCGCGCGGCTGACGGCTGGCTCGGGCGTCCGGCTGGACTCCTGGCTAGACGGTGCCGTCGGTGCGGCGGGCGGCCAGCAGGTCACGGATCTCGCGCAGGGTGGCGATCTCCTCGGAGACCTCCTCGGGCTCCTCCACACCGCGCTTGCGCAGCTCCTGGAACGTGTTCATCGGGGCGACGAGCACGAAGTACACGACCGCCGACGTGATGAGGAAGACGATGAGCGCGTTGCTGATCGCCGCGAAGTCCAGGTAGGTGTTCTCCTGCCCCGGGCGCAGCGGGACGATGAGTCCCTCGACCTCGCCCCCGCCCCCGACGGCGTTGAGCAGCGGGGTGACGACGCCGCTGACGATGGCCTCGACCACGTTGGCGAAGGCGGTGCCGACGACGACAGCGACCGCCAGCTCGATGACGTTGCCGCGCATGATGAAGTCCTTGAAGCCCTTGAGCACTGGCCTCTCCTTTCGTCTCCGGGAAAGGCAGGTGCCTCGCCCGAGCGGGATGGGGGATCCAGCCTGTGCGTCACCGCCTCAGGCCATGCTCAGCCTAGGGTCCGACCGCCTCAGGGTTGCGGGTGCAGCGCCACCTGCAGCGCCGCCCCGGCGGGGTCCGCTCCCCGGGCGGCGGCCAACGCCTGCGCCCCGGTCCGGTCCACCCCCAGCCAGAGCCCTGGTTGCTCGCCGCCGCCGGAGCGCAGGACCAGAGCCCGTGGCACGACCACCGAGCCGTCGACCGGGGAATGCACGTCCACCAGATCCGCGGCCTGCACCGATGCCGCCACGGCTGGCTCGGACAGGGGCAGGAAGACAGCGACCGTCCCCTCGACCAAGCCGGTGAGCAGAGCTGCCGTCCGCACGTCCAGCGTGGTGAGCACCTCACCCTCGGCGAGCGGAGCCACTACGGTCCGGTCCACCGCCGTCTCCACCTGCGTCAGGGCGCCGACCGGCACGGCGGGGGCAGGCAGGCCCCGCACCTGCACGTCGCCGTCGCCCAGCAGATGGCCCACCGGGAGCGCTCGGACAGCGACCAGGGCCGGCACCGCGTCGTCGGCCGCGCGGTTCAGCGCGAGGTAGGCCGTCCCGCCCGCCGTGAGCGCAGCCAGGGCGGCAGCGAGCACGCGGCGTGACTGCAGGGCAGGTCGTCGGTTCGTTCGGGCTGGCCGTCGTCGGTGCACGTCCAGCACGCTAGGCGGCACGGCCGGACGGCGGTAGGCGTCAGCTCGAGGTTGTGGACGACGAGGACGTGCTCGCCGGGGCTGTGGACGAGGTGGCGGACTTTGAGGCCGGCTTGGCCGCAGACGACTCTGCGGGCTTCGCACTGCCCGTCTCCGAGGTCGACGTCGATGCCGCTGCCGCCGCCTTCTCGCCCGAGGATCCCGACGACGAGCCGGACCCGCGGGAGTCGGTGCGGTAGAAGCCGGACCCCTTGAAGACGACCCCGACCGCGCTGAAGACCTTGCGCAGCACGCCCGCGCACTCGGGGCAGGTCGTCAGGGCGTCGTCGGTGAAGGCCTGCTGGATGTCGAAGGCGTGGGCGCAGTCCTTGCAGACGTAGGAGTAGGTGGGCACGAGGTGAGATTCTACGTGTTGTCCGGGGCGGGACCGACACGGTGACCTAGGCTGGGGCCCGTGTCCCGCCCCCTCTGGCAGCGTCTTGCCGTGCCGATCGCGGCCATTCTCGTGGTCGTGGTCGTCGCCACCGCCGTCGTCGGGGTGGGGCTGACCAGACGGGCCTTCCCGCAGACGAGCGGTGAGCTGGAGCTGCCCGGGCTGACCGCAGAGGTGGAGGTCCTGCGCGACGGGCAGGGCATCCCGCGCATCTATGCCGACACCCCCGAGGATCTCTTCCGCGCCCAGGGGTTCGTCGCCGCCCAGGACCGGTTCTTCCAGATGGACCTGCGCCGGCACGTCGTCAGCGGCCGGCTCTCCGAGCTCGTCGGGGAGGGCGGGGTCGAGACCGACCAGGTGATCCGCACCCTGGGCTGGCGCCGAGTCGCAGAGGAGGAGCTCGCGCTGCTCTCGCCGGAGACCCGGTCCTACCTGCAGGCCTATGCCTCCGGTGTCAACGCCTATATCGACTCCCGCGGCGGGCCTTCCACGATGAGCTTGGAGTACCTGGCTCTGGCGCAGAATGCGCCCGGCTACCAGATTCGTCCCTGGGACGCGGTCGACTCCCTGGCTTGGCTCAAGGCCATGGCCTGGGACTTGCGCGGCAACTACCAGGAGGAGCTGACCCGGGGCCGGCTGGTCGGGCGGGTCCCGCTGAACCAGCTGGGCACCCTCTACCCGGCGTACCCCCACGAGCAGCACCCGCCGATCCTGTCGCGGGGGATTGGACCGCCCCAGACGCGCCGCCGCCCTCCAGCGGCAGCTCCCGCGGCGGCACCATCGGGCCGGGTCCTCTCGTGCCGTCGGGTCAGGACCCCGCTGACGTGGCCCGGCTGAACCCGCCCCAGCCGACCCAGACACCGGCCGGCCCGCCGACCCAGCAGTGGCTGGCTCAGGGGACGGACTCGTTGGACGACACCCTGCTGGCGCTGGCGCAGGTCCCCCAGCTGCTCGGTCAGGGGGAGGGGGTCGGTTCCAACTCCTGGGTGGTCTCGGGCGAGCACACCAGCACCGGTATGCCGCTGCTGGCCAACGACCCCCACCTGGGCCTGTCCCAGCCCGGGGTGTGGATGCAGGTCGGTCTGCACTGCCGCGTGGTCAGCGAGGCCTGCCCCTTCGACGTCTCCGGGTTCACCTTCGCCGGCTTCCCGGGCGTCATCATCGGCCAGAACCACCGGATCGCATGGGGCCTGACCAACCTGGACCCCGACGTCACCGACTTCTACCTCGAGGAGACCCGGGGCGACCTGGTGCGCCGCGAGGGCGACTTCGTGCCGATGCGGGTCCGGGAGGAGGTCATCCGGGTCGCGGGCGGGGACGAGGTGCCGATCCGGATCCGGGAGAGCACGCACGGTCCGATCGTCTCCGACGTGCTCGACGACGTCGCCGAGATGGGCGCCAACGGGCCGCTGGACGGGGTACAGACCTCGCGCCGCTTCGAGGTCGCCCTGGCCTGGACCGGGCTGGAGCCCAGCACCACGGCTGATGCGGTGTTCGGGATCAACAAGGCCACCGGGTGGGATGAGTTCCGCGACGCGGCCAGGTCTTTCGCCGCGCCGGCCCAGAACCTGGTCTACGCCGACGTCGAGGGGAACATCGGCTACCAGGCCCCTGGCCTGGTCCCGATCCGGGAGAGCGCCACCCACGGCACCCCTCCCGGTTTCTACCCCGCCCCCGGCTGGGACCCCACCTACGCCTGGAACGGCTGGGTCGACTTTGAGGACCTGCCGCACAGCCACAACCCCGAGGACGGGATCATCGTCACCGCCAACCAGGCGGTGACCCACGGCACCAGGCCGTTCCTGACCAGTGAGTACGCCATGGGTTACCGCTCCACCCGCATCCTGGAGCTGCTCCACGAGCGGCTCGAGGAAGGTCCGCTTACCCCGGCGGACATGGCGCAGATCCAGCTGGACGACACCAGCCCTTTCGCGTTGTCCGTGGTGCCCTACCTGCTGGACGTCGAGCTCGAGGGCGCGTTCTACACCGAGCCGCAGCAGATGCTGCGCGACTGGGACGGAGCCTCGCCGGCGGAGGGGGAGCAGTCCGCCGCGGCGGCCTACTTCAACGCCGTCTTCGCCAACCTGCTCACCGCGGTCTTCGACGACGAGCTGCCGCCCGACCTGGCGGTCACCGGCAACTCCCGCTCGATGCTCATCCTGGAGGGCCTGCTGGCCGACCCCACCAGCGTGTGGTGGGACGACAAGCGCACACCGGGGGTGGTGGAGACTCGCGACGAGGTCATCCGCGCCGCCCTGGTGCAGGCGCGCGAGGACCTCACCCGGGACATCTCCAAGGACCCGTCCAAGTGGACGTGGGGGCAGCTGCACCGAGCCATGCTGCGGCACGAGGTGCTCGGGTCGGGCGACGTCCCCGCCCTGGTGCGGGGCGTCTTCAACAGCCCGCAGCTGCCCGTGGCGGGCAACACCTCCGTGGTCAACGCGATGAGCTGGGACGCCAGCACCGGCACCTTCGAGGTCACCGCCGGCCCGTCTATGCGGATGGTCGCCGACCTCGCCGACCGTGACACCTCAGTCTGGGTCAACCAGACCGGGACCTCCGGCCACGCCTTCCACCCCCACTACTCCGACCAGACCAGCGCCTGGGTGTCGGGGGAGACCTATCCGTGGGCGGTCACCCGCGAGGCCGTGGAGGAAGGCGTCGAGCAGACGTTGCTGCTGGTCCCGGCCCCGGCAGGCTGACGCGCCCGGTTTCCTACCGGCCCAGCCCGACCACGCCGGTCCCGGGGCGCAGGACCGCGTCCACGACGGCGTCGTGCTCGTCCGCGGGCACCTGCGGCACGACCTCGTGGTCGTGCAGCACGACGACGACCGGCACCCGCCGGGCAGCGGTGAGGTTGTGCAGCCGGGGCAGGGTGTGGTCGTAGTAGCCCCCGCCCTGGCCCAGCCGGACCCCCGCCTCGGAGACCGCCAGCCCGGGGATCAGGGCGACGTCGACCTGCGCGAGCACCGCCTCGCCGAGGGGGCCGCGGGTGGGGTCGGCGAGGTCGGCCCAGTCCAGCCGGGGTCGGGCCAGAGTGATCGGCACCAGCACCCGTGCCCCCGCCTGCCGCAACGCACCGGTCAGCCGCTGCGCGGGCGGCTCGGTGCGCATCGGCTCGAACGCGGTGACGGTGAGCCGGTCCAGGCCCAGCCCCGCGCGTGCGGCATGCTCCTGCACCCACTGCAGCCCGGCCTGGGCCAGGGCCTCTGCTCGAGCCGCGCGGTCAGCCTCCGACCAGCCATCGACGAGTTCGCGGCGGGCGGCGCGCACCAGCGAGCGCCAGGTCGCCTTGTCGGCGACCACGTCACCGGTGGGCTGGTAGCGGGGTAGAAGAGGTCGGCTCACCTCAGCCATTGTGCCCTCGCCGTCTAGGCTGGAGCGGACCCCGAGCGAAGGACATGTGTGATGATCACCGTCGAGGAGCACCTCGAGCGCATCCTGGCCCAGATCGAGCCGGTCGACGCCGTCACCCTGCCGGTGCCGCGCACCCTGGGCATGGTCACCACGGCCGATGTGCTGAGCCAGGCTGAGCTGCCGAGGTTCGACAACTCCTCCATGGATGGGTATGCCGTCCGCCGCGCCGATCTGGAGGGGGCCAGCGCCGAGCACCCCGTGATGCTGCCCGTCGTGGCCGACATCGCCGCCGGTGACCCGGCATCCCAGCCGCTGGCCCCCGGACAGGTCATGCGCATCATGACCGGCGCGCCCGTGCCACCGGGCGCCGACACCGTCGTGCGGCTGGAGGACACCGACGGGCACGAGCGCGAGCCCCAGTTCCGCACCCAGCCCGAGGAGGGGGCCAACATCCGCCGGGCCGGGGAGGATGTGCGTCCCGGTGACCTGCTGGTGCCCCGCCGCACCCGGATCGGCCCCGCCCAGATCGCGGTGCTGGTCTCGGCCGGGGTGCACGAGGTCGAGGTGGTCGGGCCGGTACGGGTCGCCGTCCTGTCCACCGGCGATGAGCTGGTCCCGGTGGGGGAGCCGGTCGGGCCGGGCCAGATCGTTGACTCCAACGGGCCGATGCTTGAGGCCCTTGTCCGCGAGGCGGGCGCGGAGGTCGTGCACGTCGGCCGACTGGGGGACGTCGAGGGCCAGACCACCCGGCAGATCAACGCCCGTCTGGAGGACGCGGACCTGATCATCACGACCGGGGGCGTGAGCAAGGGGGCCTTCGACATCGTCAAGAAGGTGCTCACCGGGCAGGGTTCGATGGAGTTCGTCGAGGTGGCGATGCAGCCGGGCAAGCCGCAGGGCTTCGGGGTGCTGGGCCGTCGCCACGTGCCCGTCTTCACCCTGCCCGGCAACCCCGTCAGCGCCCTGGTCAGCTTCGAGGTCTTCGTCCGCCCGGCGCTGGAGAGCCGTGGGGGCCGGCGGGTGAGCCAGCACACGGCCACCGGTCTGGCCACCGAGTCCTGGTCCAGCGCGTCGGACCGCCGGACCTATACCCGGGTGCGCGTCTCGCGCGACTCCGGCGGCGCGTATGCCGTCACCCCCGCCGGCGGTCCCGGCTCACACCTGCTCGGTGGGCTGGCCCAGGCCGACGCGCTCGCGGTCTCCGACCCCGAGACAGTCGAGGTGAGCGCCGGCTCGGAGGTCGATCTCATCCTGCTGCGGCCCCGGCGCGAGATCGAAGGCCGGCTGGAGGACGAGTCGACGCAGGAGGCGGGCCAGTCGTGAGCGAGGGCGAGAGGCTGACCCACCTGCGCGGGGACGGGACCGCGCACATGGTGGACGTGAGCGGCAAGCAGGTCACCGCCCGCTCCGCGACGGCGCAGGGTCGGGTGCTGTTGTCACCGACGGCCGTGGCCGCCTTGCGCGAAGGCGGTGGGCAGGTCCCCAAGGGGGACGCACTGGGCGTGGCCCGCATTGCCGGGATCCAGGCGGCCAAGCGCACTCCTGACCTGGTGCCGCTGTGCCACCCGCTGGCGGTGCATGGCGTCGAGGTCGATCTGGAGGTGGTGGACGAGGGCGTGCAGATCCGGGCCACCGTGCGCACTGCGGACCGCACCGGGGTGGAGATGGAGGCGCTGACCAGCGTCAGCGTCGCGGCCCTGGCCCTGGTCGACATGATCAAGGCGGTCGACAAGCTGGCGGTGATCAGCGACATCCGGGTCACCGCCAAGGCCGGGGGGCGCAGCGGGGACTGGACCCGACCATGAGCGGCCGGTGCGGGCCGGGGTGAAGGACGGGGACGGGCCGTGACCTGGCGCTGGCCGGTCGCCCTGCGCCAGGAGCTCCCCTCCGGTGAGCGCCTGACCCTGCGGCCGCTGGTGCGCAAGGACCGGGCCGAGTTCGAGGCCGTCCTGGGCGCCAACGCCGGCTGGCTGCGGCCCTGGGAGTCGACCACCCCGGGGACTGCCGCCCACGGCACGCCGGCCGTGCCCGTCCGGCCACCCTTCCACCGGATGCGACGCTCGGCCGATCGAGCCGCCAGGGACGGACTGCACCTGCCGCTGGTCATCGACATCAACGACCGGATCGTCGGACAGGTGCAGCTCTTCGACGTGCTCTGGGGGGCCCGGCGCACCGGGTGGGCAGGCTACTGGTTGGCCCGCGAGGAGACCGGTCGCGGCTACGCGACGTGGGCCCTGGCCACCCTGGTCGACCATGCCCTGCTCGACGTGGGCCTGCACCGGATCGAGGTGGCGATCCGGCCGGAGAACACCGCGTCGCTGGCCGTCGTCGCCCGCCTGAGCCTGCGGGAGGAAGGGCTGCAGCGTGGGCTGATGCACGTCGACGGCGGATGGCGCGACCACCGCAGCTTCGTGGTCCTCGCCGAGGAGCTGGGCCCGGGCGGGCTGCTCGGGCGGTTGGCTCATAGCGAGCAGGACGGGGCCGAGCAGGGCGGTGGGCAGGGCGATGGGCAGGGCGATGGCGGGGGCAGCTCGACCGGCCCCACCTGAGGTTCCCGGCTGCACCACAGTCGTCACACCGGAAACTTGCGCGACACTCCGCCGGCCTCACCGGATCCGGGGCCCGACCGGCCTAGCGTGAGGGCCGTGCCCCCCGTGAGCAGCTTGATCTTCGTCGTCATCCTGGCGGTGTGGGCTGTCTACCTGGTGCAGCACTGGGTGCGCCGCCGCGACCACCTGGCCACCGCCCGCTCCGTCGACCGGTTCTCCGAGGCGATGCGGGTGCTGGAGCGCCGTCGCGCCCTGCCCAGGCCGGACGTCAGCGAGCACGCCCCCGCCAGCGCCTCCGTCCCCCTGCTGCGACCCGCCCGCCCCGAGGTGGTCGTCAAGCGGGGTGCACCTGCTCGGCCGGTCACGGCCACCGCCGTGGCGCCGACAGCGGCATACCACCGGGGCAGGCGGGCCGCCCAGCTGCGCGCCGCCGGCCTGCTCGCGTCGTCCCTGGTGATGGTCATCCTGGTCGGGCTCGTCGGGTTCCAGCTCATCCACTGGGCGTGGGCGTTCGTCGGCATCGCGCTGCTCGCGGCCACGGTGGCCGGCCTGCGGCGCTCGGTGGCGCGCAGCCGCCGGGCCCGTCCCGCCTCCCGCCCCCACTCCCGGGACCTGCGTCGCCCAGCCGAGGCTCGGCCCGAGCTCGCCGCCCAGGCCACGGCCGTCGCGGTGCCCCGCACTGCCCGACGTGCGGTGGACCTGGAGGCCCGACGACCCGCCTCGGTGCCGACAGTCGCTCTCTACGACATCGACGAGGTCGAGGCCCGGTTGACCCAGCCCGCGCCGGACGAGGTCGTCGCGCACCCGGCTGCCGAGCTCATGGCCGTCCAGGCACCGGTTGTGGAGCCCGCGCCGGCCGCGCCTGGCTCCTGGGACCCCGTGCCGGTCCCGCCCCCGACCTACACCCTCAAGGCGAAGGCCTACCGGGCCCCCGCCGAGCTGCCCGCCGACGGTGCCGAGATGGCGCTGGAGGAGGAGTTCGAGGAGCTGCCGCAGGTCCACCGGGTCGGCTGAGGCCGACGTGGAGCACCGGGGCGCCGGTGTATAGTGGGTAGCCGCACACGGGGCTGTGGCGCAGTTGGTAGCGCGTCTCGTTCGCAATGAGAAGGCCAGGGGTTCGAATCCCCTCAGCTCCACCACCACAGGGCCGGTCCTCAACCACGAGGGCCGGCCCTGCGTCGTAGGCTCACACGACCAGCACACAGGAGGAGCACGGATGGCCGTCAATCTGCGGGGGCGTAGCCTGCGCTCGCTCGTCGAGGAATCGCCGGCGGAGATCCGCTACCTGCTCGACCTGGCCTACGACCTCAAGCGAGCCAAGTACGCCCATCAGGAGCGTCAGCTGCTCGCCGGGAAGTCGGTCGCGCTGGTCTTTGAGAAGACCTCCACCCGGACCCGGTCCGCCTTCGAGGTCGCCGCCGCCGACCAGGGGGCCAGCACCACCTTCCTGGAGCCCTCCAGCACCCAGATCGGGCACAAGGAGTCGATCAAGGACACCGCCCGCGTGCTGGGGCGGATGTATGACGCCATCCAGTACCGTGGCGCCGAGCAGGTCAAGGTCGACCAGCTCATCGAGCACTCCGGGGTCCCGGTCTACAACGGTCTGACCGACGACTGGCACCCCACGCAGATGCTCGCCGACGCACTGACGATGACCGAGCACAGCCACAAGCAGCGGCACGAGATCTCCTACGCCTACCTGGGCGATGCCCGCGGCAACATGGGGCACTCGCTGCTCCTGCTCGGCGCCAAGCTGGGGATGGACGTGCGGATCGGGGCACCGCAGGAGCGGCAGCCCGCCGCACACGTGGTGCGCCTCTGCGAGCAGGTTGCGGCCGAGACCGGGGCCCGGCTGACCATCACCGAGGACCCGGTCGAGGCGGTGCGCGGCGTCGACTTCGTGCACACCGACGTGTGGGTGTCGATGGGGGAGCCCGTGCAGGCCTGGGAGGACCGCATCGACCTGCTGCTGCCCTACCAGGTCAACGCCCAGCTGATGGCCGCCACGGACAACCCCGAGGCCCGGTTCATGCACTGCCTGCCGGCCTTCCACGACATGCACACCGAGGTGGGTCAGGAGCTGATGGCCCGCCACCCCGAGCTGGCCGAGGGACTGGAGGTCACCGACGAGGTCTTCGAGTCCCCGGCGAGCATCGTCTTCGACCAGGCCGAGAACCGGCTGCATACGATCAAGGCGCTCATGGTCGCCACACTCGTATGAGCCCCGACACCGTGCCGACGGACGCCCCCGGCAGCGCTACCCCGACCGGGCTGCGCGAGCCGGCGCACCAGGTCAGCTCCCGCGCGGTGAAGTACTGGGTGGTCAACGGTCTCATCAGCGGGATCATCATCTGGGTGGTGCTGTTCGCGATCTACCTGCTGATCCCCGACTCGTGGGGCCGCTGGGCGGGGCCGGTCATCATCCTCATCCTCGCTGCCAACCTCAGCGACGTGACCCTAGAGCCGATCATCCGCTACCGGCGCACCCGCTGGGAGGTCACCGACGAGCGGGTCTTCGTCCAGACCGGCTGGCTCTCCCGCGACCAGCGCATAGCGCCGCTGTCCCGGGTCCAGACGGTCGACACCCACCGGGGGGCGATCATGCGGTTGTTCGGGCTGGCCAACGTGACCGTGACCACCGCTTCGGCTGCCGGCCCCATCACCCTGCCGTGCCTGGACAGCGACGTTGCCGACCGGATCACCGCCGAGCTGGCCCGGGTCACCGGGCAGACCGAGGGCGACGCGACGTGAGCACCCCGGGCCCTTCTGACCTCCCGCCCCCCACCGGGCCCCCGGTCATCCCCCCGGGCCCGTCGGGTATGCCGTACGACCTCCCCGCGCCGCCGCCCCAGCAGCCTGTGGGCCCCGATCCCGATGACCCGAAGCCTCCCGAGAGCACGGTCCTGGGCCGCCTGGAGGCACAGGGATGGCACCGGCTGAGCACCCGCATGCTCGTGGTGCATCCCGTCCGTACGCTGATGTCGTTGGCAGTCCCGCTGCTGCTCATCACGTTGGGTTTCAACCGAGGCGAGGACGGCCGATGGCTGATCTACGTGCTCGGCGGCGGTGTCATCGCCCTGGTCGTCGGTGTGTTGACGTGGATGTTCACCCGCTACCGGTTCACCCCCGAGCAGCTGCAGCTGCGCACCGGGTTGTTCAGCCGCCGGGTGCTGACCGCACCGCTGGACAGGATCCGCAGCGTCGACATCGAGTCCACGCCCATCCACCGTGTGCTCGGCCTGGCCAAGGTCCGGGTCGGCACCGGTGTGGACTCCCGGCAGATCGAGCTGGACGGGCTGACCCAGGAGCAGGCCGCGGTGCTGCGCGTGGAGCTGCTGCGCCGCTCGCAGGAGGTGGACCACCCGGCCGCCACCGCCCAGGAGGGATCTCCGCAGGACACCTCCGAGACCGTCCGACCCCCTGCCGACGAGCAGTTGCTGGCCCGGATCGACTGGAGTTGGCTGCGGTTCGCACCGTTCTCCCTGGGCAGCCTGGTCGTGGTCGCCGGTGTGGCCGGTGTCCTCTTCCAGTTCGGCGACGACCTGCCGGTCGACGAGGTGGGGCTGGTCCGGGAGGCGTGGGCCTGGGCGGTCGCGCAGGCTCTGCTGGTCCTGGTGGCCGGGACCGTCCTGCTCGTCGCGGTGGGCTGGACGCTGCTGTCCACAGCCTCCTACGTGCTGAACTGGTGGAACCTGCGCCTGGTGCGGGAGGCCAACACCAACATCCGGCTCTCCCGTGGGCTGTTGACGACCCGCTCCCAGACGCTGGAACGGGCCAAGGTCCGCGGGGTGAGCATGGGCGAGCCGTTCCTGCTGCGCTTCGTCCGGGGCGCCGAGCTCTCCGCACTGGCCACCGGGGTGGGCCTGGGCGGGACGGTCAAGGTGCTGCCGCCGGCACCGCGCGCGGTCGTGCAGTCCGTGGGGCACGAGCTGCTCGAGGAGTCCGGGCCGCTGACCATGGATCTCACCGGTCACGGGCCACGCGCCCGCCGGCGGATCCACGTCAGCCAGCAGTGGGGCAGCCTGATCACCGCGGCCCTGGTGGCCGTGCCCACCTACGTCCTCGATTTCTGGTGGTTCGCCACCTGGCCGTGGTGGCTGCCGCTGGCGGTGCTGGGCGGGCTGGCCCTCCTCAACGTCTTGATCGCCGAGAGCGCCTGGCGCAACCTGGGCCACGGCCTGACCCGGGACCACCTCGTGGTGCAGACAGGGGCCGTGGTGCGCACCCGAGCGGCGCTGGAACGCGCCGGCATCATCGGCTGGGTGGTGCACCAGAACTTCTTCCAGCGCCGCCTCGGGTTGGCCGACCTCATTGCCACCACCGCGGCCGGTGGCGAGAGTCTGGTCGCCCCGAACATCCCGTTGGAGCTGGCAGCGGACCTGGCCGACCGGGCCACCCCGGGAATGCTGGACGGTCTGCTGGCGTAGTCCAGGCATGGGTGACTTCGACTGGATCCAGCTCTCCGACGACGAGCACCTGGACGACCATGCCCGGTACGACCGCGCCACCTTCGCCTTCGAAACCAAGGACTACGGGAGGGCGGCCCAGCTGCTTCAGCCGCTGGCGCAGGCCGAGCCCGGCAACGGCGCGGTGGCTCTCCTGCTGGCTCGCAGCTACTACCACGCGGCCCGGCTCGGGCCGGCCGAGAAGGTGGCCCGCGACATCATCGAGCGGTGGCCCAGCGAGGCCTACGCCCACCTTCTCCTGGCCCGGACGCTGCAACGGGCCGGTCGCGCCGAGGAGGGCGCGCGGCACCTGAAGATCGCCGAGGCGATGGGCCTGGACACCTGAGGGTCGCTAGTTCCAGAAGTCGAAGAACATCCGGATGTTCCACTGCTCGCGCGGCAGCAGCACCGCGGTGTGCACCGGCCAGTACCACGCGAACCAAGCAACGTTGAGCGTCAGGTACACCACGACGAGCACTGCGCCCCAGCGTCGACGGCGCAGCGGGTCGCTCTCGCGGCCCAGCACCAGGGCCAGGCAGCTGACCACGACGAGCACCAGCCAGGGCACGAAGGCGACGGCGTAGAAGCTGTAGATCGTCCGGGTCTGGTAGAGGAACCACGGCAGCCAGCCGGCGACGATGCCGGAGAGGGCGGCGCCCGCACGCCAGTCGCGGCCGAGCAGCCACTGGAAGGTCACGATGAACAACCCGAGCGTGGCGGCCCACCACAGCGGGATGGTGCCCAGGGAGGCGACGTACTCCACGCAGTCCGCGACCTCACACCCCTTCTCGCCCTCCTTGGGCCACTCGGCGTAGAAGAGGGTGGGTCGCCACTGCACCGTCCAGCTCCACGGGTTGGAGCTCCACGCATGCTCGTTCGCCAGCCCGACGTGGAAGTTCATCTGCTCCTGGTGGTAGGCCCACAGCGAGCGCAGGGGGTCGGGCACCAGGCCGGCCAGGCCGGTGGCCGGGTTGTCCTCCGCCCAGGTCCGCTTCCATCCCCGGTCACCGAGGAACCAGCCGGTCCACGTGGCCAGGTAGGTGAGTAGGGCGGTGGGCACGATGAGCAGGAAGGCGGGTATGCCGTCACGCACCACTGCGGAGGTGAACCACCGGCGCTCGCCGACGGCCCGCCGGGCGCCGATGTCCCACCAGACGGTCATCAGTCCGAAGACGGCGAGGAAGAAGAGCCCGGACCACTTCGTGCCGACCGCCAGCCCCAGGGCCACCCCCGCCGCCAGCCGCCACCACCGCATACTCCACCGCGCCCCCAGCGCCAGGCGTCGTCGGCCATGCTCACGGTCCAGCAGAAGGAAGAGGAAAGCCAGCAGCGCCCACCACATGAGGAAGATGTCGAGCAGGCCGATGCGGGACTGGGCGTAGTGGTGACCGTCGACCGCGAGGAGCAGCGAGGCGCTGATCGCCAGGAGGGCGTTCTTCCAGATCAGCCAGGCGCACAGGCCCAGGACCGCGATCGACAGGGTGCCGACGACGGCGGAGGCCAGGCGCCACCCGGCCGGGTCCCCGGGGCCCAGCAGCAGCTGACCGAGGGAGATCATCCACTTGCCCATGGGTGGGTGCACCACGTAGTCGGCGCTGTCACCGAAGACGTCAGGGGTGCCCTGGGTGAACAGCTCGTCCGGCTCCTCGAGGTCCTCCCGGATGTCCATCTCGGTGCCGTACAGGGCCAGGCTCCACGCCTGCTTAACGTAGTAGGTCTCGTCGAAGACCAGCCGGGTCGGGTAGCCGAGTCGCCACAGCCGCAGGACGCCCCCGGCCACGGTGACCAGCGCGATCCCGATCATCGCGATGCGGCGCTGACGTGCCAGAGCCTGGGGCGCGGGACCGAGCAGGCGCGCCCGCAGAGACTCCATACCGTGCATCGTAGGTCGTGCTTTTAGCACAGTGTCCCCTGACGATAAAGGAGACGTCACGGCCAGTAGTAGGCTCCCATCCGTGGCCACCTCAACCGTTCCCGCGCGCGAGACCCGCAGGGGTCCGAACAACATCCTGCTGAAGACCGTGATGGCCGCCTCCGGCCTGTTCTTCGTCGGCTATCTGTTGCTGCACATGTACGGCAACCTCCAGATCCTCTTCGGCCGCGGGGCGTTCGACGACTACGCCCACCACCTGCGCGTGTTCGGCGAGGGAATGGTCCCGGAGAACGGCGTGCTGTGGATCGCCCGCATCCTGCTGCTGGCCTCGCTCGTGGCGCACGTCTGGGCCGGGATGGTGCTGTGGCGCCGGGCCGGGGCCGCGCGTTCCACCCGCTACGCCGGCAAGCGGAAGACCACCTACGGATCGGTCTACGCCAAGGCGATGCGCTGGGGCGGGCTGGCCATCCTGCTCTTCGTGATCTTTCACATCCTGCACTTCACGACGCAGACGATCACCCTGGCCGGTGAGCACGTGAGTCCGGCCGAGCGGGTCATCAGCAGCTTCCAGCTGTGGTGGGCTGTGCTGATCTACGTGGTGGCCATGATCGCGGTTGGCATGCACCTGGTGCACGGCATCTACGCGGCGTGCATGACGCTGGGGTTGAACACCACGGTGAAGCGGGGCGAGCAGATCCGCCTCATCTCCATCGCGGTGACCACACTCATCGTGGTGGGCTTCCTGATCCCACCCTTTGCCATCCTGTTCGGGTTTGTCGACTGAGGACTATGACGTTATGACTGACACGCTGATCGCCGGTCTCTACCGGGAGGGCGAGCCGATCGCCGACACCAAGGCGCCCGCGGGTGACATCGCCGCCAAGTGGAGCACCCGCCAGTTCGAGGCGGCGCTGGTGAACCCGGCCAACCGCCGCAAGCTCTCCGTCATCATCGTCGGCACCGGGCTGGCCGGTGCCGCAGCCGCCGCGACCATGGGGGAGGCGGGCTACCGGGTCAAGGCCTTCTGCTACCAGGACAGCCCCCGGCGGGCCCACTCGATCGCCGCCCAGGGCGGGATCAACGCGGCCAAGAACTACAAGGGCGACGGTGACTCGGTCCACCGCCTCTTCTACGACACCGTCAAGGGCGGGGACTACCGCTCCCGCGAGACCAACGTCTACCGCTTGGCCGAGGTCAGCGCCGACATCATCGACCAATGCGTGGCCCAGGGCGTGCCGTTCGCGCGGGAGTATGGCGGGCTGCTCGACAACCGCTCCTTCGGTGGCGTGCAGGTGTCCCGGACCTTCTACGCCCGCGGCCAGACCGGCCAGCAGCTGCTCATCGGTGCCTACCAGGCGCTGGAGCGCCAGATCGGCGCGGGCTCGGTCGAGATGTTTGCCCGGCACGAGATGATGGAGCTCATCGTCGTCGACGACGGCTCCGGCCCGCGGGCCCGCGGCATCGTCGCCCGCGACCTGATCACCGGCGAGATCGAGACCCACCTGGCCGACGCGGTCGTGCTGGCCTCCGGGGGCTACGGCAACGTCTTCTTCCTCTCCACCAACGCGATGGGCTCCAACACCACCGCCATCTGGCGGGCCCATCGCAAGGGCGCCTACTTCGGCAACCCTTGCTACACCCAGATCCACCCCACCTGCATCCCGCAGTCCGGTGATCACCAGTCCAAGCTGACGCTGATGAGCGAGTCGCTGCGCAACGACGGGCGCATCTGGGTGCCCAAGAACGCCGCGGACTGCGACAAGGACCCCCGCGAGATCCCGGAGGAGGCCCGCGACTACTACCTGGAGCGGATCTACCCCGGCTTCGGCAACCTGGTGCCGCGCGACATCGCCTCCCGGCAGGCCAAGAACATGTGCGACGAGGGTCGCGGTGTCGGCCCGGAGGTCGACGGCTCCCGCCGGGGCGTCTACCTCGACTTCGCCGACGCCATCGGGCGGCTGGGGGAGGACGCGGTCCGGTCCAAGTACGGCAACCTCTTCGACATGTACGAGCGGATCACCGGGGAGAACCCCTACCAGGTGCCGATGCGCATCTACCCCGCCGTGCACTACACGATGGGTGGCCTGTGGGTCGACTACGACCTGCAGTCGACCATCCCCGGACTGTTCGTCACCGGCGAGGCCAACTTCTCCGACCACGGCGCGAACCGGTTGGGGGCCTCGGCGCTCATGCAGGGCCTGGCCGACGGCTACTTCGTGCTGCCCAACACCATCCGCGACTATCTGTCCAAGGGCCCGTTCGGGCCCCTGGGCGAGGATCACCCGCAGGTGCGGGAGGCGCAGGACTCGGTGCGTAGCCGCATACACCGGATCATGTCGATGAACGGGACCCGGTCGGTGGACAGCTACCACAAGGCCCTCGGCAAGATCATGTGGGAGAAGTGCGGGATGGAGCGCACCGACGAGGGGCTGCGGGAGGCCGTGGAGCAGATCCGGGCCCTGCGCGCCGACTTCTGGACCAACGTCCGCGTCCTGGGCACGGCCGAGGGTCTGAACCAGTCGCTGGAGAAGGCCGGCCGGGTGGCCGACTTCCTGGAGCTGGGCGAGCTGATGTGCATCGACGCGCTGCACCGGCGCGAGTCCTGCGGTGGCCACTTCCGCGCCGAGTCCCAGACCGAGGACGGTGAGGCGTTGCGCCACGACGACGAGTTCGCCTACGTGGCGGCCTGGGAGTGGGGCGGTGATGGCGAGGCTCCGGTCCTGCACAAGGAGGACCTCGTTTACGAGTTTATCGAGCTCAAGCAGAGGAGCTACAAGTGAGGATCTCCCTGAAGATCTGGCGCCAGGCCAACCCCCGCGACAAGGGCCGGATGGTCGACTACAAGCTCGACGAGGTCAGCGAGGACAGCTCTTTCCTGGAGATGCTGGATCTGCTCAACGAGCACCTCCACGAGCAGGGCGAGGAGCCGGTCGCCTTCGACTCCGACTGTCGCGAGGGCATCTGCGGCCAGTGCGGCGTGGTGATCAACGGTGAGGCGCACGGCCCCGAGCGGACCACGACCTGTCAGCTGCACATGCGGTCCTTCCGCGACGGTGACGAGATCATCATCGAGCCCTGGCGCGCCGACGCCTTCCCCGTCATCAAGGACCTCTGTGTCGACCGCGGTGCCCTGGACCGGATCGTCGCGGCGGGCGGATACATCTCCGCCAACACCGGGTCGGCCCCGGACGCGCACGCGACCCCAGTGCCGAAGGAGAACGCCGACCGGGCGTTCATGGCGGCTGAGTGCATCGGTTGCGGAGCCTGCGTCGCGGCCTGCCCGAACGCCTCCGGCATGCTCTTCATGGGCGCCAAGATCACCCACCTCGGTGAGCTGCCCCAGGGCCAGCCCGAGCGGGACGCCCGCGTGCTGAAGATGACCGAGCAGCACGACCTCGAGGGTTTCGGTGGATGCACCAACCTCGGCGAGTGCACCCGGGCCTGCCCCAAGGGCATCCCGCTCAACGTCATCTCGCAGATGAACCGGGACCTGCTCCGGACCGGCTTCAGCGTCTGAGCGCGCGATGACGCCCGGCGAGCCGTCGCAGGGTGCCCTGGTTCTCGCGGCCACCCCCATCGGTGACGCGCGGGACGCCAGTCCGCGACTGGTCCTCGAGCTGGGCTCGGCGGACGTCGTCGCAGCCGAGGACACCCGGCGGCTGCGTCGACTGGTCGAGCGGCTCGGGGTGTCGGTCGGCGGCGAGATCGTCAGTTACCACGAGCACAACGAGGCGTCCCGGACCGAGGAGCTGGTCGCCCGGATCGCCCAGGGCGCACGGGTGGTGGTCGTGACCGATGCCGGGATGCCGTCGGTCTCCGACCCCGGCTACCGACTCGTGCGGGCCTGCGTCGAGCAGGATCTCCGGGTGACCTGCGTGCCTGGGCCCTCGGCGGTGCTGATGTCTTTGGCGGTCAGCGGGCTGCCGGTCGACCGGTTCTGCTTCGAAGGTTTTTTGCCACGCAAGGCCGGTGAGCGCGAGCGCATGCTGTCCGCCCTGGCCGAGGAGCCCCGGACGATGGTCTTTTTCGAGGCGCCGCACCGGCTCGCCACCACCCTGTCGGCGATGGCCGGGGTCTTCGGCGACGGGCGCCCGGCGGCTGTCTGCCGCGAGTTGACCAAGACCTACGAGGAGGTCCGCCGGGGAGGTCTGGCCGATCTGGCGGCCTGGGCCGAGCCGGGGGTCAAGGGTGAGATCACCGTCGTCGTGGCCGGACGGTCAGCGACTGCGGGCGGCGAGGTGGACCTTGCCGAGGTCGTGGCGCAGGTGCTCGCGCGCACCGCGGCTGGGGAGCGGCTCAAGGACGTGACCCGAGACCTGGCCGCGAAGACCGGGCTGTCCGCCAAAGCGCTCTACGACGCAGCTGTGGCGGCGCGCTAGGTCCCCAGCTGCATCGCGAGCGGGAGGACCCCGTGGGTCTGCGGTAGCTCGGTGTCGCTATCGCGACATTGATGTACCGCACTCCCGGCCGGGGCGGCGCAGGCCACGGACACCCGCTCCGACGGGGGCGCGTGTTGTGCCATCACGCCCCGTACGGCACACTCACCCCCAGCGCCGACGCCCTGGTCGGCGCGGACGTGGCGAGGAGGCCGCACGGTATGAGGTTCAACTGGTCCGCCCTGCTTGGCGGCCTGGTCGGCGGTGCCGTGACGGCCGTCGTCGCCGGGATAGTCGTGGCGCGCTACCTGCCGGAGGTCGGCTCGGACCACACCCTGGGAGGAGCGGGGGTGGCGGCGCTGGCCGCAGCGTTGAGCGGGGCGGTGGGCGTCATCGTCGGCTGGCTCGTGCACCGTCGTCGAGGGCGCGGGCTCGGCGGCATCGCGGCCATCGTCACCGTGCTAGGAGCGGGCTGGGGGACGTGGACGTGGTTCACGGCCAGCTGGGGGGTCACCGGCATCGGCCGCACCGTCGTCGAGGGCATCCTCATCCTGGGTCTGGGGATGCTCGTGCTTGCCACCGCCTGCGGCATGACCGCGGCGCTGCTGCAGCACCGCTCCCGGCACGACCCAGAGGCTGCACGCCTCCGCTGAGGTAGGAGGCCCAGAGGCTGTCGGGGCCAGCCCGGCCAACCCCCTACTCGTAGCCAGCCTCGGCCATCAGCTGGTCCCGCTTCTGTCGTGCGGCCCTTCCACGCCGCCACAGCATGAACCCGCCCCAGAGCAGCATGAGGAAGAGGAAGACCACCAGGACCGGCAAGAAGATCGCCACCAGCGACATGGTCACCGCAGCCCCGTCCTCGGCGGCCGACACGACCGGGGTGCCCAACCCACCCGTCGAGGCATTCACGACCGGCCTGGCAACGGCCTTGCCGGTGTGCACCACACCTGCGGTCAGTATCCCGAGCAGCACCCCGATCCACGGGTTGTCCTGCATGAAGGACGAGCCGCGCTCCAGGCCACCTGCCGCCGTCGTGGCCGCAAAGATCAGGCCACCCGTCGCCGGCCGGATAAAGGTGCCCACCGCGTCGTTGAGGTGGTCGACGAGCGCGATCTTGTCCAGGACGACCTCTGAGAGCAGCAGCACCGCGGCGATGCCAATCGCCCACCAGGATTCGATCCAGGCATACTGCACCGGCAGATCCAGGACCTCGGTGAAGCGCGCGATGAGCGCGACCAGAAGGAACGGGATGTAGGCGTTGAGGCCGGCCGCGGCCGACAGGCCGGCTCCGGTCAGGGCAGCGAGCATAGGACGCCTCGCCTTTCTTCTCGGCGGCCCTCCGGCGGAGGGCGGTCTTCCTCAGTCAACCACGGGGTATGCCGTCCCTCTTCCGCTGACGGGTGGCCAGCGGATTCGTCCGCGACAACCTCCCCAACCTTTGCCGACCCTGCGCCGTTACCGGGTGGAGGATAGGCCGGACGACCGATGAGGAGCGACGGGTGCGCAGCAGTGACGACGTGGCCTACGTCGAGTTCATCGACGCGTCCAGAGCGACGCTGCTGGCCTATGCCTGGCTGCTGACGGGCAACGGGCACGCTGCCGAGGAGCTCGTCCAGGAGACCCTCGTCCGCGTCTACGTCCGGTGGCGCCGACTTCGCGAGGGCCAGCCACTGGCCTACGCCCGCAGGATCCTGAGCAACCTGCACACCGACAACTGGCGCAGCCGGCGGCGGGAGGTGCTCCGCGACGAGGTGCCGGAGACGGCATACACCTCCGACCCGATGACCACGGATCTGGTGCGCGCGTTACAGCGGCTCTCGCCACGGGAGCGAGAGTGCGTGGTGCTGCGGCACTACATCGACCTGTCCGAGAAGGACACCGCCGCGACGCTCGGTATCAGCGTGGGCAGCGTGAAGAGCTACACGTCCAAGGGACTCACGAGCCTTCGCCCGTTGCTGGCCGACACGACCGTAGGGGAGCGTCATGTCTGAACCCCAGCTGACCCAGCTGCTCGACCGGGCGGTCCACCACGCGCCGCCCATGCACCTGGACGGCCAGCACCTCCTGACGGCTGCCAAAGGGCGGGTCCGTCGTCGGCGCCTGCTCGGTGCGGGCGGTGGCCTTGGCGCGGCTGCGCTGGTCGCGGCGTTGTGGGGCGGGCTGGCCGGTGGCGGGGGTCTCCTCTCCGGGGACGTCCCGATCCAGCCGGCGACCACCGTCTGGGAGCAGGGGGAGACCGTCGACGCCAATCTGTTCAAGAACTACCACTCGATCGACAGCGATCAGGTGGCGCACCGCTTCGACGGTCGGCTCACCCGTCCGGACGTTGATGGTCCGGTCGTGCTGGAGCTGTCCGACCACGGCCAGGTCGTCGAGCGGATCCCGGCCCGGTCCCCACAGCCGGGGCTGGAGGTCTTCGTGGGTGAGCGGATGACCGCCGCGGTCTGGGCTGAGCCGGAGGGGGTAGAAACCGCGGTTCCCCTGGTCGGCCCGGTCGACCCCGGCGGCCCGAGCAGCCGCTCCGGCACCGCGATGGGCGGGGGGCGCTACGGCTACTCCGTGTGGCCCGCCGACGTCACCGGCATGGTCCGGCCGCAGGAGGTGCTCGACGTCTACCTCGTCGGCGCGCATGAGGTGGTGACCCTCTCGGGTGCCGAGGTGGTAACCGCCGAGCTGCACGCGGGCGGGACGTCCGCGCTCACCTGGGCGGATGCCGAGCGGGGCGTGTGGGGGTATGCCGTGCACGGCGAGGACCCGATGCTCGCCCCGCTGGGTGCTCAGCCTGCGCAGCATTCCGGCGGCACCTGGCAGGAGGCGGACCGGATGATCTCCGTCGCGCTCCTGCCCCAGGGCGCCGAGCTCGTGGACGTCCAGCAGGGGGAAACCGACAGCACCGTGCTGGCTGGCCGACCCATCGTGCTCGGCGGGGTGCGGGGTGATGACGTGCCCGACGTGGTCTTCCGCATCGGCCGGCACCAGCACGTGCTGAACGACTACACCCAGGATCTGTTCACGGTGGAACTGGCCGACGGCACGCAGCTGAGCATCACACCCGACTCCCGGGGGGACGGCGGGATCGCGCTCGGCGAGATGTCGGACGACTCCCCGGACGTCCTCACCTGGTCAGCCGAAGACCTCGCCGCAGACCGAGCCACGGAGGCCGTCGGTGGCAGCCTCGTCACCGTGGTGGTGGGCTGGGACGCGGGACCGTCCGTGCTCACCGACACCCGGCTCGAGGTCACCGCTCAGGGGGTGAGCCGCTGGGTGGAGCCGGCCGACGTGGCGCAGGTGCCGACGGCCGACGGAGGCGTCACAACGGTGCTGACCGTCGACGAGGCCGAGGGCATGACTGTCACCGGCGTCGGGGTCGTCGCCGACGAGGACGACGACTCCGTCGTGCGCTGGGACGGGTGGGAGCCCCTCCTGGCTACGGCCGACGGTGTCGACTGGCAGGAGATCGAGGGCCGGGTCGTGCCGTTCGTCGACGGTGAGGCGCTGCAGGACGTGGGCCTCGCCTCGCTGGGGGAGGCCCGGTTGTACGCCGCGTCGGACTCTCGCGGCGAGGACCTGCTGGTGATGCCTCCGGGCCTGGGCGCCGACGACAGGGTGCTGCCCCTTCTGCGCAAGGGGGACAGCCTCGACCCGGCGCCCTGGGTGCTCGGCGACAACCGGATGGTGGAGACCGAGGACGGTCCTGTCCTCGTCGTAGAGACAGCCCCGGGGATGCTGACGGAGGGCACACAGTTGGCCGTCCGGCCGGCGTCGGCGGTCGAGCACGGTGTCGACCTGACCTGGACCCTGTTGGACAGCGACCGCTCCGGGTCGATGGTGATCGAGGGTGATCTGGTGGTGACGGCCGGTGGGTCGGCTGCGGGGGACCCGTGGCTCATGTACCCCCTGGGTGACGACTCCTGGGGTTCAACCTCGACCAGTGTGGCCGTGCGTCCGGGGCTGGTCGGCGCCACGCTCAGCGAGTTCGGCGACGCGACGGGCCCTGGCCGTCTCTACGTCGCCGCCGTCCTGCCGGAGGGCTCTGCGGGGGAGCTGGTGCTGGCCCCCGGGGCCCGGCTGGTCTCCTCCCAGACGGGCATCGGTCCCCTCGAGGGCCTGGAGGTAGTGAGCGCAGTCGTCGACCTCGGCGCCGCGCTGTCCCCCGCCGACGCCGTCGGGCTGGACCTGGATGGCGACGGCGTGGCGGACCTGAGGCCCCCAGCGCGCGGCTGACTCAGCGGCGCACCAGCACCCGCACCAGGTGCTCCAGCGTGCCGGCCGGGTCCTCGCTGGTCCCGCCGTGCACCGGCCCCGGTTGCACGATGGTGCTGCGCGGGGCGCTGAGCCACCCGAACCGCGGCCCGAGCCGGTCCAGCCGTGGGGTACTGGGGGAGTGTTCCCCGGCGGCGACACGGCATACCTGGTCCAACGACGCCCGCACCGACTCCAGGTCCAGCTCGGGGTCGAGCGCCAGCGCCCGGGCGTGGTCCAGCGCGACCGCGCCCTGCAGGAAGTCGGCCTCCTGGCTGTAGAGCACCACCCCGACGTTGATGAACTCCTCACGCTCCACGCGCGGGACGAGCCGCAGCACGACGTACTGGTAGTCGTAGGTCATGCCGCACTCCCGGGCAGCCAGACGTGTGGGGTCCGCACCCGCGCGAGGAGATGCTGCCGGTATGCCGTGCGTACCGCCGGTGGATCGGGCAGATGGTCCGTGGTCTCCAGCCAGTCCTCGGGCACCTGGTCGAGCACGTCACCCACGAGCTCTTCGGTGACCAGCGGCGCGAGCTCGCCGTGGGCGCCGAGAAGGTCGGTCGCCAGCGCACCGAGCACGTGGTCGTCGGCTCCTACGCGGAAGGGCTGCTGGGCGAAGCGCTCGGCGCTGGGTGCCTTGCTCGGCCAGGAGTGGTGGAAGTAGAGGGCCGCGCCGTGGTCGATGAGCCAGGTCCGTCGGTGCCAGGTCAGCAGGTTGGGGTTGGACCACGTGCGGTCGATGTTGGCGGTGAAGGCGTCCAGCCAGAAGATGCGCGAGGCCAGCGCCGTGTCCGGCGGGCGGGAGCCGTCATACCCCAACGCGCCGGGGAGCAGGTCGACGCCGAGGTTGGTGCCGGGGGAGGCGTTGAGCAGATCCTGGACCTCCGCGTCAGCCTCGTAGCGCGCCATCGCCGGCGGCAGGTCGATGGTGACGAGACGGGGGACTGGCAGACCCAGTCGACGGGCCAGCTCGCCGACGATGACCTCGGCGACGAGCACCTTCAGCCCCTGCCCGGCCCCCCGGAACTTCACCACGTAGGTGCCCTGGTCGGCGCCCTCGACCACGCCTGGCATGGAGCCGCCCTCGCGCAGCGGGGTGACGTAGCGGACGGCGGTGACGTGGTCGAGCACGAGCGTCAGGCTAGCCCGGATCACTCACCCGACCACTCGAGGTCGGCGCGCCCCGGCGTGCTCGACATACGCGCGGTCTTCCCCACCTTTTCGACCCCTCGCACGTTAGATGATCGAGAGGGTCCTGCGGGGGTCCTCCGAGAGCCCGCGAGGAGGCGGTATGCGGCAGTCGCGAGAGGAGGAGTTCGCGGCGTTCTTCGACGCCGCCTCTCCTCGGTTGCTCTCGGTCGCGTGGTTGCTGACCGGGCAGCAGCAGGCCGCGGAGGACCTGGCCCAGGAGGCGCTGGCCCGCACCTACGCCCGGTGGGGCACGGTGCGCACCGGCAACCCGATGGCCTTTGCCCGCCGGGTCCTGGCCAACCTGCACACCGACCGCTGGCGCAAGCACCGCCGGGAGGTCCTCACCGAGGAGACACCAGAGGTCGGTCGCATGCACGACCCCCGGACCGTCGACCTCGTGCGCGCCCTGCGGACGCTGGCCCCGCGCGAGCGGGAGTGCGTGGTGCTGCGGCACTACCTCGACCTGTCCGAGAAGCAGACCGCCGAGACGCTCGGGATCGGCGTGGGTAGCGTCAAGAGCTACACGATGCACGGGCTGCGCGGACTGCGCGCCCAGCTGAGCGAAGGGGAGCAGACCCGTGTCTGAGACCGACCGCGACGTGCTGGCCCTGCTCGACCGGGCCGCCGCCGACAGCCCGCCCCTGCACCTCGACCGCGACGCGGTGATCGGCCGCGGCCGGCAGATCGCCCGGCGTCGCCGTGCAGGGGGGACCGGTATGGCGATCGGTGCCCTCGCCCTCGCGGGTGCTGTATGGCTGGGCCCGGGGCTGGGCAGCGACCTTCTCGGCACGCAGCAGATCTCACCGGCGAGCGTCTCGTGGGAGGTGGACGAGCCGACCAGGCTGACCGTGCTGGACGGGGTGACGCGCGGCGGAAACGTCTCACCGCTGACCGTCACGAAGGGGCCGGACGGTTCGGCGTCGGCGACGTTCACGGTGGAGGGCGTCGAGGAGACGGTCGAGGGACGGACGATGGCCGGAGGCGTCGACCTCTTCGTCGGCGGCCGGGCCACCGTGGCGGTGTGGGCCGATCCCGAGGGTGACCAGCATCAGGTCCAGCCGTGGCCCAACTCGTACCGCGGGTACGAGATTGGCCGTGCCCAGGGGGACGATGATCTGTGGTACCTCGTCTCCGACGCTGGCTACCTGCCCGAGGATCTCCTCTTCTTCTCCGACCACGACGTCTGGACCGCCAGCGGGACGGTGGCTGAGACGGTCGAGCTGACTGACGGACGGGCGGAGGCCGTCGCGTTCTCGCTGAGCGGCCTCGACGTCACCGGGGTCGTGCATCACGGGTCGTTGAACGTCATGGAGGCAGACAGCTTCGGCTTGACGGGAGGCGAGGAGGCGTGGTGGCGGGGCGGTGACGTCTACTCGGTGACCATCGTGCGTGCGCCGGACGAGGCGACGCACGTCCGTCCGGTCTGGCTCGACGAGGAGGACGCCGTCCGCCTGGTCGGCGGACGTGCGGAGACGGTGCGGGTGGGTGACGCGGCGTACAGCACCTTCTCCCACGCCGGGGAGGAGAATCCGCTCGACCCGGCCAGCCTTTCGCCCTCCACCTTCCAGTGGTCGGCGGACGGACACACCTGGCACAACAAGGGCGACGACGGCGAGGGCATCGACGACCCCGTGACGACTGTCGGTCCAGGTGCCCGCATCCTGCTCCTGGGTGAGGCGTATGAGGTCGCCGTAGACGCCTACGGCTGGCCGCAGCTGCTCGAGGCGGACGGGACGGTCTTCCTTACGGTCTCCGACAGCGATGGGCCGCCTGGGGGAAGCGGGGGCGGGGGGATCATCATGTGGCGACAGCACTGGTGGCCCTGGTCGGATCATCACAAGGTCCACTTCTCCTACTCCCACGGTGACCGGGACCCTGAACCGCCGCCCGTCTCCGGTCAGGACGTGGTGACGATCACCGGGCCGGCGGGTGAGGTCTCGGTGGTCGCGGTCCCCGCCGGTTCCTGACCGTGACGGCGGTTCACCCTGACCGGGCCGTGATCAGGCCATACCTTGGGCCACATGGTCGACGACGGCTTCGGCATCCGGGCCCATGAGCTGACCTCTTCCGTGATCGAGTTGCGCCACCGGCTCGTCGCGGAGTTCGGGGCCGACCGGGTGTGGATCCTGTCCGACGAC
The DNA here is from genome assembly GCF_008843165.1 of Ornithinimicrobium pratense. Lineage (NCBI taxonomy): Bacteria > Bacillati > Actinomycetota > Actinomycetes > Micrococcales > Ornithinimicrobiaceae > Ornithinimicrobium > Ornithinimicrobium pratense. The sequence goes on from NZ_CP044427.1 coordinate 513,212, forward strand.
TTCCAGGGTCGACGGGTCTGGCCCAAGGGGTGGCAGGTGGTGAGCATCGACCCGGACGTGCTCGACGGCATCGGGCTGCGCCACCGGGACGTCGAGCGGCCCGGATGGCGGCTGGGTGACTACGGCCTGTACCTCTGGGCCCTCCAAGAGCCGGACCTGCGCCACTACTGGGTGACCGAGCCGGACGTCCACTTCGCACTGCCCTCGGTGCGGGACTGGGTCGAAGGGCTCAGCGTCCACGAGGAGGACCTGCTCATCCCCCGCTTCGGGCTCGCCCCCGAAGGCTGGCTCTGGCGCCCCGCGCTGGCCGAGTTGACGGGCGGCCCGGTCTACCGGTCCCTGTTCCCCCTCTCGCGGTCGAACGAGGCCGCCGTGGACGCGGCCTACCAGCTGCGGCTGCGGATCAGTCAGGCCGAGCCGTCGCCGGATCCCTACCCCAATGACGAGTCCGTCGTGGCCACGGCCGTCGCCCAGGCCGGGTTGCGGGTGGCGCCGCTGGAGCAGTACTGCCCGGAGCAGTTCGACTACTTCGCGGCGACGGTCAAGGTCTGGCGGGAGAGCCTGCTGCGCCGGCACCCGGACCGGGAGCTGGTAGTGCACTCTGCGCTCTCCTACGAGGAGTGGGCACGCTGGTTCACCCACTTCCTGGGCAACCACGCACCGGCCGAGCGCCACGACAGGATGCGCCAGGTAGCCGCCCGGTTGGATCCGGACGACCTCCCCGTCCTGCACCGGCTCGCTGCGCGCAACTGAGAGAGCACCCCGGCCCACCTAGGATGGTGACCCATGAGCCATGTCCTGTCTGCCGTCGCTTGGCCCTACGCCAACGGCCCGCGCCACATCGGTCACGTCGCCGGCTTCGGTGTCCCCTCCGACGTCTTCAGCAGGTACATGCGGATGGCCGGGCACGACGTGCTCATGGTCTCCGGCTCGGACGAGCATGGGACCCCGATCCTGGTGCAGGCCGACAAGGCCGGGATGAGCCCGCAGGAGTTCATCGACGTCAACCACCGCCTCATCGCCGAGGACCTGGTCGCGCTGGGTGTCTCCTACGACCTCTACACCCGCACGACCACCGTCAACCACCACCAGGTCGTGCAGCAGATGTTCCTCGCCTGCCACGCCAACGGGTACATGCTCGAGCAGTCCCAGCAGGTCGCGATCAGCCCCTCGACCGGGCGGACCCTGCCCGACCGCTACATCGAGGGCACCTGCCCGATCTGCGGATACACCGAGGCGCGCGGCGACCAGTGTGACGACTGCGGCAACCAGCTGGACCCGATCGACCTGGTGAACCCGCGCTCCAAGATCAACGGGGAGACGCCGCAGTTCAAGGACACCCAGCACTTCTTCCTCGACCTGCCCGCGCTCGCCGAGGCCCTTGGGGAATGGCTGGACGGACGCGAGGCCAGCGGGCTGTGGCGGCCCAACGTCATCAAGTTCTCCCAGAACATCCTGGAGGAGATCCGGCCCCGGGCGATGACCCGGGACATCGACTGGGGCATCACCGTCCCCCTGCCGGGCTGGGAGCAGGACGGCACCAAGAAGCTCTACGTATGGTTCGACGCCGTGATCGGCTACCTCTCGGCGTCGGTGGAGTGGGCACGCCGGGTCGGCGACCCCGAGCGCTGGCGCGAGTGGTGGAACCGGCCGGAGGCCCTGGCCTACTACTTCATGGGCAAGGACAACATCACCTTCCACTCCCAGATCTGGCCGGCCGAGATGCTCGCCCACAACGGCCGGGGCAGCAAGGGCGGGCAGGTCGGTCCCTACGGCGAGCTCAACCTTCCCACCGAGGTGGTCTCCAGTGAGTTCCTCACCATGGAGGGCCGCGCCTTCTCCACCTCGCGCTCGATCGTCATCTACGTCCGCGACGTCCTGGAGCGCTACCAGCCCGACGCCCTGCGCTACTTCCTCTCGGCAGCGGCCCCGGAGACCGCGGACTCTGACTTCTCCTGGCCCGAGTTCGTCAAGCGCACCAACACCGAGCTGGTCGCTGGCTGGGGCAACCTGGTCAACCGCACCGCGTCGATGATCGCCAAGAACTTCGGCGAGCTCCCGGCTGCGGGGCAGCTGGAGGAGGTCGACCGCGCGCTCCTCGACCAAATCGCCGAGGGCTTCACCACCGTCGGCCGGCTCATCGCCACGCACAAGCAGAAGGCCGGGTTGGCCGAGGCGATGCGCCTGGTGGGCGAGGCCAACGCCTACGTCTCCGCCACCGAGCCGTTCAAGCTCAAGGCGGACCATCAGCGCGAGCGCCTGGGCACCGTGCTGCACGTGCTTGCCCAGGCCGTCCTCGACCTCAACACGATCCTGTCGCCCTACTTGCCGCACAGCTCCACGGCGGTGCACCAGGCGCTGGGAGGGGAGGGCGTCTTCCAGCCGATGCCGGTGCTGGAACAGGTCGATGACCTCGACGACCCGTCCAGACCCGGCTACCCGGTCATCACCGGCGAGTACTCCGCGGCCCCCCGCTGGGAGCACCGACCGGTCCCCGTGGGGGCGTCGGTGGCCAAGCCGTCACCGATCTTCACCAAGCTGGACGCCTCGGTGGTGGAGGAGGAGCGGGCGCGGCTCGGGCTGGTCGACGAGGCGGGGGTATGACGTCCCGCGACCGGCTCACCGGGCGCCCCCCGGCACCGGACCCGCTGCCGATCGCGGTGGTGGACAATCACTGCCACCTGGACATCCGACGCGACGACGCCCCGGTGACCGGTCTGGCCCAGGTGGTGGCCGAGGCGGCGACTGTCGGGGTGGATCGGCTGGTCCAGATCGGGTGCGACCTGGACTCGGCCCGGTGGACAGTCTCTGTCCTCGACGAGCACCCGGCGCTGCTCGGTGGGGTCGCCATCCACCCCAACGAGGCGCCCGGGCACCAGACCGCTGGCGACCTGGAGGAGGCGATTGACGAGATCGCCGCCCTGGCCCGGCACCCCCGCGTGCGGGTGATCGGGGAGACCGGGCTGGACTACTACCGCACCGGCCCGGAGGGTGTCGACGCCCAGCACCACTCCTTCCGGCGGCACATCGCGCTGGCCAAGGAGCTCGGCCTGGCCCTGCAGGTCCATGACCGGGAGGCGCACGAGGACATCCTGCGGATCCTGGCCGAGGAGGGGGCACCGGAGCGGACGGTGCTGCACTGCTTCTCCGGGGACATGGAGATGGCGCGCGAGTGCGTGCGCCGCGGGTACTACCTTTCCTTCGCGGGCACGGTCACGTTCAAGTCGGCCAAGGCCCTGCGCGACGCGCTGTCGGTGACGCCGCCGGAGCACCTCCTGGTGGAGACCGACGCGCCCTACCTGACCCCGACCCCGCACCGGGGCCGTGCCAACGCCCCCTACCTCATCCCGCACACCGTCCGGGCGATGGCCGAGACGTTGAACACCAGCGTCCCCCAGCTGTGCCAGGCGCTGTCCGCCAACAGCGAGGCGGTCTACGGCTCCTGGGCCTGAGTGGTCGGGCGGCGTTCGTTGTTGCGCTCGGCGGCCCGGCGACCGAGGGTGGTGAGCGCGTTAACCACCGAGGAGCCGAGGCGCCGCTGAGCGTCCCGCCCTTCGATCGTCTCGCCCGGGCCGGAGGCAGAGGGCAGCAGGCGAGTGGTCAGCCCCATCATCTTGGTCGTCACCCCGGGCAGCAGCCCGCGGAACCGGGTGGCGACCACCGTCAGCGGCGTGAGCTCACACCGGGTCTCCCCGGCCAGCACCGCGTCCACGATCTTGCGCGCCGCCCGGTCGGCGGACATGGTGAGTCCAGGGATGGAGGCGGCCGGTCCGAACCATGCGAACTCCTTGGCCGCCTGGCCGGTGAAGTGCGCCCGCTCGTGGGAGCCCGTGCGCATCAGCCCGGGGACCACCGTCGTGGCGGTCACGCCCGTGCCGGACAGCTCGGCCGAAAGCCCCTCGCTGAAGGCGACCGCGCCGGACTTGGCCACCGCATAGGGCCACAGGTGCGGCGGCGTGACCTCGCCGCCGATCGAGGTGATGGTGCCGATCCGGCCGTGACCGCGCTCGCGCATCCGCCGCACCACGGGCAGGGTCACGTTGACCGGGCCGTGCAGCATGGTCCCGAGCGAGGCGTCGAAGTGGTCGAAGGTCATCGACTCCGCCGGGCCGACCTGGATGACGCCGGCGACCGTGATCAGCACCTCGATCGGACCGACGCCCGACTCCACCTCTTGGACGAGTTCCTGGACGGCAGCGCGGTCGCTCACGTCGCAGGCGCGGACGTCGACTTGGGCGTCGGGACGCCGCGCGAGCAATTGATTCCGGGCAGTTTGAAGGTCGGCGAGCGTGCGCGAGCAGATGACCACCCGGTGCTCCCGCTCCACCAGCTCGCGAGCGATGAGCAGGCCCAGACCGCGGGAGGCGCCCATGACCAGGGCGACGGGCCGGGGGGCGGCCGGGATCGGGTCGACCGGGGAGATCACGGGGGTGGTGGACGGATCGGTGGGCGGCATACCCGCCACGGTAGGACCGTCCGGACGGTGGTGCCTCTTGAGAGTGCGTCCCCCGAGGGTGGCCCGTAGCGTCGGTGGCATGCGAGCACTGACGTGGCAAGGCGTGGAGGACGTCCGGGTGGAGACCGTCCCGGACCCGGTGATCCAGGAGCCGACCGACGCGATCGTGCGGGTCACCTCGACCGCCATCTGCGGGTCGGACCTGCACCTCTACAAGGTCCTGGGGGCCTACCTGGACAAGGGTGACGTCTTGGGTCACGAGTTCATGGGGATCGTGGAGGAGGTGGGCGGGCAGACCGGCGACCTGCAGGTGGGTGACCGCGTTGTCGTGCCCTTCACGATCTGCTGCGGGACGTGCTGGATGTGCTCGCGCGGGTTCTTCGCCCAGTGCGAGACGACGCAGAACCGTGAGCAGGGCAAGGGCGCGTCGCTGTTCGGCTACACCGAGCTCTACGGCCAGGTCCCAGGGGGCCAGGCCGAGCTGGTCAGGGTGCCCCAGGCGCAGTTCGGGCCGGTAAAGCTGCCCGAGCGCGGCGCCGACGAGCGTTATCTCTACCTCTCCGACATCCTGCCAACCGCCTGGCAGGGCGTGAAGTGGGCCGAGGTGCCCGAGGGTGGGACGCTGGCCGTCCTGGGTCTGGGCCCGGTGGGTCAGCTGGCCGTACGCAGCGCCCGCCATCTGGGTCTTCGGGTCATCGGCGTCGACCTGGTCCCCGAGCGACTGGCGCTGGCGGAGCAGTGGGGTGCGGAGGTCATCGACCTGCGCGATGGTCTGGACGACGCCGCCGACGTGGGCACAGCCGTGCGTGACCTCACCGACGGCCGCGGCGCCGACGGCGTCCTCGACGCCGTCGGGATGGAAGCCCACGGCAACCCGGTGAGCGAGAAGATGATCAACGCGGTCGGCAAACTGCCCGGCCTGGTCTCCAAGCCGATGATCGAGCACCTGGGCATCGACCGGCTGGCGGCGCTCCACGCCAGCATCGAGTCGGTCCGCCGGGCCGGGACGGTCTCGCTGAGCGGCGTCTACGGCGGCGCGGTCGACCCGATGCCGCTGCTCGACATGTTCGACAAGGGTATGTCGCTGCGGATGGGACAGTGCCACGTCAAGCAGTGGACCCCCGAGCTGCTTGAGCTGGTCAGCCAGGACGAGGACGTGCTCGGCCTGGAGTCGCTGGCTACCCACCGGGTGCCGCTGGAAGATGCCCCTGCCATGTACGAGACCTTCCAGAAGAAGCAGGACGGCTGCCTCAAGGTGGTGCTCAAGCCCTGACCGGGGAGTGGACCGGGCAGGCACGGATAATGCACCGGTGAGCACCGACGAGCACCTCCTCGGCCCTGCCGAGATCCGCGACCTGGCCACCCGGCTGGGAGTCCGACCGACCAAGTCGTGGGGGCAGAACTTCGTCATCGACAAGGGCACCGTGCGGCGGATCGTGCGGGCGGCCGAGGTCGGCGAGGAGGACGTGGTCCTCGAGGTCGGTCCTGGGCTGGGCTCGCTCACCCTGGCCCTGCTGCCTCAGGTCAAGCACGTCACCGCCGTCGAGATCGACCCCGTCCTGGCGGGCCAGCTGCCCCAGACGGTCATCACCCGGGCCCCCCACCTGGCTGACCGGCTCACGGTGCTGCAGACTGACGCGCTGCGGGTCACCGAACTGCCCGAACCCCAGCCGACCGCGCTGGTGGCCAACCTGCCCTACAACGTCGCCGTGCCCGTCGTGCTGCACCTGCTGGCGACCGTGCCCACGCTGCATACGGTGCTGGTCATGGTCCAGCTTGAGGTTGCCGAGCGGCTCGCGGCCGGCCCCGGCAGCAAGGTCTACGGCGTGCCCAGCGTCAAGGCCAACTGGTATGCCGAGGTGACCGGGGCCGGGCGGATCGGTCGCAACGTCTTCTGGCCCTCGCCCAACGTCGACTCCGGCCTGGTGCGCATGGTCCGCCGCGAGCCACCGGCGACATCGGCCTCCCGCCAGGAGGTCTTCGCCGTCATCGACGCGGCCTTCGCCCAGCGGCGCAAGACCCTGCGGGCGGCCCTGTCCGGGTGGGCTGGGTCGCCCGCCGCTGCCGAGCAGGCGTTGCGGGCCGCCGAAGTCGACCCGCAAGCCCGCGGTGAGGTGATCGGGGTCGAGGACTTCGCCCGGATCGCGGCCCATAGGGTGAGGTCATGACGACGGACGCGGTCACGGTCAGGGTGCCGGGGAAGATCAACCTGGGCCTGTTCGTCGGGCCGCTGCGGGAGGACGGCTACCACGAGCTGTCCACCGTCTTCCACGCAGTCAGCCTCTTCGACCACGTCACGGTGCAACCGGCCGACGACTGGTCCGTGCACGTCACCGGGCCCTTCGCCGACCGGGTCCCGACCGACGGGAGCAACCTGGCCATGGTCGCCGCGCGCACCCTGGCGGCGCGGCGGCAGCGTCGGGCCACGGTGCCTCCGGTGCGCATCGACATCGACAAGCAGATCCCGGTCGCCGGCGGCATGGCGGGCGGCAGTGCCGACGCCGCCGCCGCCCTCGTGGCCTGCCGCGAGCTGTGGACGCTGGACCACATCGAGAACGAGTTGCTCGAGACGATGGCGGCCAGCCTGGGCTCCGACGTCCCCTTCCTGTTGCACGGGGGCACCGCGATCGGCTCCGGGCGCGGGGAGCAGATCACGCCGGTGCTGGCCCGGGGCGAGCTGCACTGGGTGCTGTGGGCGGGGGAGGGGCTGACCCTGTCCACCCCGGCGGTGTATGTCGAGCTGGACCGGCTGCGGGAGGAGCGCGGCACGGAGGTGGGTGCTCCCGAACCCCCTGGAGACCTGCTGACGGCCCTGCGCAGGATGGACACAGACGCGGTCGCCGCGACCTTGCACAACGACCTGCAGGAGGCGGCGGTCTCGCTGCACCCGATCCTGGCCGAGGTGCTGGAGGCGGGCCAGGAACTGGGCGCCCGCGGTGGCGTGGTCTCCGGCTCGGGCCCGACCGTCGCCTTTCTGGTCGGCTCCCAGGCTCAGGCGATCGACCTGTCCGTGGGGCTGGCCGCGAACGGCCCGACCGGTGAGATCCTCCGGGCGATGGGGCCCGTGCCCGGCACCCAGCTGGTGCACCGCGTGGGGCAGGGTTGATGGCGGTCGCGGTCCCCGCGGCGCTCGTCGCGCTAGACAGGGCCCGGCTGCTCGCCGGCACCCAGGTGCTGCTCGACGACGTCTCGATCGGCGTGTCCGACGGTGACCGGATCGGTGTCGTCGGCCGCAACGGCGGCGGCAAGACCTCGCTCCTGTCGGTGATTCAAGGCTCCCGTCCCCTGGACGCCGGGCGGGTCATCCGCACGGGGCATGTCACGATCGGGATGCTGAGCCAGACCGACCGGCTCGACCCGGAGGCCTCCGTGCGGGAGGAGGTGCTTGGTGACCTGGCTGAGCACGAGTGGGCCGGCGACCCACGGGTGCGCACGGTCCTGGAGGGACTCCTCGGAGGCACCGACGCCGAGGCCGTCGGCGGCTGGGAGGCCCTGGTGGGGCCGATGTCCGGCGGCGAACGCCGCCGGCTGGCCCTGGCAGCCCTGCTCATCGCCGACCCCGACCTGCTCATCCTCGACGAGCCGACCAACCACCTCGACGTCGAGGGGGTCGCCTGGCTGGCCGGATACCTGTCCGGGCAGCGCCCACGAACCGGCAGCGCGCTGCTGGTCGTGACGCACGACCGGTGGTTCCTCGACGCGGTCTCCACCCGGACCTGGGAGGTCGCCGACGGCGAGGTGCATGCCTACGAGGGCGGGTATGCCGCCTACGTGCTCGCCCGCGTCGAGCGGCAGCGCGTGGCACGGGTCACCGAGGAGCGGCGGACGAACCTGGCGCGCAAGGAGCTGGCCTGGCTGCGCCGGGGGGCGCCGGCACGGACCAGCAAGCCCAGGTTCCGGATCGAGGCCGCCACCGCCCTGATCGAAGGCGAGCCGCCGCCGCGGGACACCGCCGAGCTGATGCGCTTCGCCACCACGCGGCTGGGCAAGGACGTGCTGGACCTGCTCGGGGCGACGGTGACCGTCGGTGACCGGGTGCTCCTGGAGGACGTCACCTGGCGGATCGGACCCGGCGACCGTTACGGGGTGGTCGGTGTCAACGGGGCCGGCAAGTCCACCCTGCTGCGGGTGCTGCAGGGTCAGCACCCGCTGGCGGCGGGCAAGCTCAAGACCGGCAAGACCGTGCAGATGGCCTGTCTGACCCAGGAACTGCGTGAGCTGGACCGGGTAGCCGGGTGGACCGTGATCGACGCGATCACCGAGGTGCGCTCCTACACCCTCATCGACGGCAAGGAGGTGTCTGCGGCCTCCTTGGCGCGGCGGCTAGGGTTTTCCGGTGGCCGACAGCAGTCACGGGTCGGCGACCTGTCCGGCGGGGAGCGGCGGCGGCTGCAGTTCGTCCGCCTGCTCATGGACGAGCCGAACGTGCTGCTGCTGGACGAGCCCACCAACGACCTCGACATCGAGACCCTCACCGCGATGGAGGACGTTCTCGACGGCTGGGCCGGGACGCTCATCGTGGTCTCGCACGACCGCTACCTGATGGAACGGATGACCGACCGCCAGGTGGCCCTCCTCGGGGACCGGACGCTGCGCGACCTGCCCGGCGGGGTCGAGCAGTACCTCGAGCTGAGGCGGGTGATGCGTCGCGACGGCGCAGGCGGGCCGGCTGGTCGCCCGGCCGGTAGGCCTGCACAGGGCGCACTTCCGCCCTCCGGACCGTCGGCGGCGCAGGTGCGCGAGGCACGCAAGACCCTTGCTCGGGTGGAACGAGCCCTGGACCGGCTGCACGAGCAGGAGGCCGCGGTGCACGAGCAGATGGCCTCTGCCGCGACGGACCCGGACGAGCTCGCGCGGCTCACGGCACGACTGGCAAAGATGCACGCGCAGGAGGAGGCGCTGGAGACCGAGTGGCTCGAGGTGTCCGAGGTCGCGCAGGAGTGAACGGGCGATGACCCGCGAGCGCCTGGAGCGGCACCAGGTGTGGTTCTATCTGGCCGCCCTCGTCCTGGGACTGCTCCTGGGCCAGGTGGCCCCGGGGTTGGGCCCGGCCGCGCAGGCCTCGGTCTGGCCGGCGCTGGCCCTGCTGCTCTACGCGACGTTCACCCAGCTGCCGCTGACCTCGGTGCCGAAGGCGTTCCGCGACATTCGCTTCCTAGGGACGGCGCTGGTGGGCAACTTCGTCCTGGTGCCGCTTCTGGTCTGGGGCCTGGTGCAGCTGGCGCCGCCGGACCCGGCGCTGCGCCTGGGTCTGCTGCTGGTCCTGCTGGTGCCGTGCACCGACTGGTTCATCACCTTCACCCGGCTCGGCGGCGGCGACGGTGCGCGGGCCACCGCGCTGACCCCCTTCTCCCTCCTGCTGCAGCTGCTGCTGCTGCCGGTCTACCTGTGGCTGCTGGGTGGAACCCCCGTGACCGGGGTATTCACCCCGGGTCAGGTCTGGCCGGCACTACTGGTGCTGCTCGGGCCGCTGGTGCTGGCGGCCCTGACCCTGCGATGGGCCGGTGACCGCCCGCGGAGCCGGCGGCTGGTGGAGCGGCTGGAGGTGGCGCCGGTGCCGCTGCTGGCGGTGGTGATCCTGCTGGTGGGGGTCAGCCATGCCGACGAGATCGCCGGATCCGGTGCGGTGCTGCGCGTGGTGGCCGGGCTGGCGGGCCTCTACCTGGTCGGCGCGGTGACGCTGGCCGTGCTGCTGGCGCGCCTGGCCCGGTTGCCCGTCGGCCAGGGCCGGACGCTAGCCTTCAGCCTCGCCACGCGTAACAGCTTCATCGTGCTGCCGTTCGCGCTAACCCTGCCAGCCGGGTGGGAGACCGCCGCCCTGGTGGTCGTGCTGCAGTCGGTGGTGGAGCTGCTGGGGATGATCGTCCTGGTGCGCCTGGTGCCAGGGGTCTTCTTCCGGGAGGTCACGCCTCGTCGAAGGGCTCAAGCAGGGTCTTGAGCAGGCCGGCCAGGCGTGCCTGCTCCTGGGGGTCGAGGCTGGCGAGGATTTCGCGCTCCCCCGCGATCAGCTCGGCCATCGCCGCGTCGACCACATCCCGCCCGGCCTCGGTGAGGCGGACCTGCACTGACCGGGCGTCGGTGGGCGAGGAGGACCGGTCCACGAGCCCACGCTCCACCAGGCGGGCGATCCGGTTGGTCATGGTGCCGCTGGTCACCAGGGTCTGACGCACCAGGGCGGTCGGCGTCAGCCGGTAGGGCTCGCCGGCGCGCCGGAGCGCGGAGAGGACGTCGAACTCCCACGTCTCCAGCCCCCGCTCGGCGAAGGCCTGCCGGCGGGCCAGGTCGAGGTGCCGGGCCAGGCGGGAGACCCGGGAAAGCACCTCCAGCGGGGTCACGTCCAGGTTGGGACGCTCGCGCCGCCACGCCGCGACGACCTCGTCGACCTCGTCGCCCTGGTGACCCATGACGGTCACCCTAGGCGCCTGGCTCCCCGGGAAGGAATCGAACCTTCGTCGCTAATCCTGATTCAAAGTCAGGCGGCCCCTGCCAGCAGAGCAACCGGGGATCGTGCCGGAGCACCGCACCAGCCTAACCGGGCCCCGGACCGGGACCCGGACGTCTGGCGGTCTCAGTGCTTGCGCCTGGTGCGCAGGGTGGGTTTGGCCTCCATCCCGGCCAGGCCGTTCCAGGCCAGGTTGACCAGGTGCGCGGCCACGTCGTCTTTCTTCATCCGGCGTGAGTCCAACCACCATCCACCGGGAATGGCCACCATCCCGACCAGCATCTGGGCGTAGAGGGGGGCGGTCTTGGGGTCCAGGCGGCGGCGTTTGAACTCCGCCGCCAGGATGTGTTCGACCTGGCTGGCGATATCGCTGATCAGGCTGGCGAACGAGCCCGTGGCCTGGCCCGGCGGGCTGTCCCGCACCAGGATGCGAAAGCCGTCGGTGGAGTGCTCGATGTAGTCCAGCAGTGCCAGCGCGGCCGCCTCCAGCAGACCCCGGGCGTTGCCCTCGTGTTCCTGAAGGGCGGTGGTGATCTGGCCCAGCAGCGCTTGGATCTCGCGGTCGACGACGACGGCATACAACCCCTCCTTGCCGCCGAAGTGCTCGTAGATCACCGGCTTGGAGACCCCCGCACTGAGCGAGATCTCCTCCACGCTGGTGCCCTCGAAACCCTTCTCGGCGAACAGGCCCCGGCCCACCTCGATCAGCTGCTGGCGGCGCTGCGGACCGGTCATCCGGCTGCGTGCCGAGGCCTTGGGTGTCGAGGAGCTCACCGCCCCATCATGCCAAGGGGCCGCGCAGGTAGAGTCGGAGCCGTGCCGACCCACCATCCTGCAGCCGTCATCATCCTCGCCGCCGGCCAGGGGACGCGGATGAAGAGCAAGATCCCCAAGGTGCTCCACACCATCGGTGGGCGTTCCCTGGTCGGGCACGCGCTGCACGCCGCCCGTTGCCTCTCACCAGCCCAGCTCGCCGTCGTCGTGCGCCACGAGCGCGAGCGCGTCGCCGACCACATCGCGCAGATCGACCCCGCGGCGACCATCGCCGACCAGGACGAGCAGCCCGGGACCGGCCGCGCCTGCGAGTGCGGGCTGGAGGCGCTCCCGGACGACCTCACCGGCACCGTGCTGGTCACCATGGGCGACGTCCCGCTCCTGGAAGCGCAGACCCTCGCCGACCTCACCCGGATCCACGAGGAGGCCGGGGCCGCCGTCACGCTGCTCTCCGCGGTCGTCGAGGACGCCGGCAACTACGGCCGGGTCGTCCGCGACGCGGACGGCAACCTGCTGCAGATCATGGAGCGCAAGGACGCCGAGGAGCACCGCCGGCTGGGCAACGAGTTCGCCCACGTCCTGGACATCACCGAGTACAACTCCGGCATCTACGCCTTCGACGTAGAGGTCCTGCGCAGCGCGCTCCGCCGCATCGAGCCCTCACCGGTGACCGGCGAGAAGTACCTCACCGACGTCGTCAAGCTGGCCCGCGACGAGGGTCGGTTGGTGCTGGCCCACCCGCTTCGCGGCCCGGACCTGGTGCAGACCGAGGGCGTCAACGACAAGGCGCAGCTGGCCGAGCTGGGCCGGATCCTCAACGCCCGGAACGTCGAGCGCCACATGAAGTCCGGGGTCATCGTCGTGGACCCCGCCACCACCTGGATCGACGTCGACGTGAGCATCGGTCAGGACACCGTCATCCGTCCCCACACCCAGCTCCTCGGTGCCACCACGGTCGGTGAGGACGCGGCGATCGGGCCGGACACCACCCTGACCGACACCTCGGTCGGCGACGGCGCCAGCGTCGTGCGGACCCAGGCCGAGCATGCGGTCATCGGCCCCCGCGCCACCGTCGGTCCCTTCTCCTACCTGCGGCCCGGCACCGTGCTAGACGAGGCAGGCAAGATCGGCGGCTTCGTGGAGACCAAGAACGCCCGGATCGGCGCCGGGGCCAAGGTCCCCCACCTGACCTACTGCGGCGACGCCACCATCGAGGAGGGCGCCAACATCGGGGCCGGCACGATCTTCGCCAACTACGACGGCGTGGCCAAGCATCACACCCACGTCGGGCGGCACAGCTTCGTCGGCTCCGACTCCGTGCTGATCGCCCCGGTCGACATCGGGGACGGGGCCTACGTCGCCGCCGGCTCGACCATCGAGGGCGTCGTCGAACCGGGGCAGATCGCGGTTGCCCGGGGCCGCCAGCGCAACATTGACGGCTGGGTGGCCCGCCGCCGCGCCGGCACCCGGACCGCCGACGCCGCCGACGCAGCCCGGGCCCGGGGCGCCCGCCACCTCGACGAGACCACCTCCACCCCGACCCAGGAGAGCTGATGACCGGCATCCACCGGACCACCGAGAAGAACCTGATGGTCTTCTCCGGGCGTGCGCACCCGGCGCTGTCGGAGGAGGTAGCCGCGAACCTGGGGATCTCGCTGGTCCCGACGCAGGCCTACGACTTCGCCAACAGCGAGACCTACGTCCGCTTCGATGAGTCGGTGCGCGGCTGCGACGCCTTCGTCATCCAGAGTCACGTGGCTCCCGTCAACCAGTGGATCATGGAGCACCTGATCATGGTCGACGCGCTCAAACGTGGTTCGGCCAAGCGGATCACGGTCGTGCTGCCGTTCTTCGGGTATGCCCGTCAGGACAAGAAGCACCGCGGGCGCGAGCCGATCTCGGCGCGGCTGATCGCGGACATGTACAAGACCGCCGGCGCCGACCGCCTGCTGGCAGTCGACCTGCACACCGCGCAGATCCAAGGCTTCTTCGACGGGCCAGTCGACCACCTCATGGCGACCCCGATCCTCACCGGCTACGTCAAGGAGAAGTACGGCGACCAGCCCTTGGCCGTGGTCTCGCCCGACGCCGGCCGGATCAAGGTGGCGGAGTGGTGGAGCAACAAGCTCGCCGGGGCGCCACTGGCCTTCATCCACAAGACCCGCGACATCACCCGGCCAAACGAGTCGGTCGCCAACCGTGTCGTCGGTGAGGTCGAGGGCCGGCTGTGCATCCTGGTCGACGACATGATCGACTCCGGCGGCACCATCTGCCACGCCGCCGACGCCCTGATGGAGGAGGGGGCCAGGGGCGTGGTCATCGCCGCGACCCACCCCATCTTCTCCGGCCCGGCCGTGGAGCGGCTCCGCGACTCCGGGGCCCAGGAGGTTGTGGTGACCAACACCCTGCCCCTCAGCCCCGAGGCGGAGCAGCTGGAGAAGATCACCCAGCTCTCGATCGCACCGCTCATCAGCCGGGCGATCAAGGAGGTCTTCGAGGACGGGTCGGTCACCTCGATGTTCGAAGGCCGGGCGTAGCAGGCGATCCAAGGCGCCGGGCGTAGCAGGCGATCCAAGGCGCCGGGCGTAGCAGGCGGTCAGGTGCGCCGGGCGTAGCAGGCGATCCAAGGCACCGGGCGTAGCGGAGCCTGATTTCACCCTCCCCGCGGCGGGCGTTAGACTCGGGGGGTTGCCTCGGCGAGGGTCGTCCCACGACGTCCGTCATCGACGAAGCGGATGCCGACGGGTCTGCCCGTCCGTGTCGCCTCCGTGATGACCGCGCGATGACCGATCGCGTGCCGCGTCCCGCGTCGAGGCCCGACCCTGACCCGACTGCATACCAGAAGAGGCACCGACGCATGTCTGATGAGCTGAAGATCTCCGCCGAGAAGCGCACCGAGTTCGGCAAGGGTGCTGCCCGCCGCATCCGCCGTGCCGACAAGGTCCCCGCCGTCCTCTACGGGCACGGCACCGACCCGGTCCACCTGTCCCTGCCCGGTCACGACACCATGCTCGCGCTGCGTCACACCAACGCCGTGCTGACCCTGGACGTCGAGGGCGAGGAGCACCTGGCCCTGGCCAAGGACGTGCAGCGCGACCCCGTCCGCCGCTTCATCGAGCACGTCGACCTGGTCATCGTCCGCAAGGGTGAAAAGGTCGTGGTCGACGTCACCGTCCACGTCGAGGGTGAGGCCGCGATGGAGACCTTCGTGTCCGTCGAGCTGACCGAGCTCAGCGTCGAGGCGGAGGCGACCAACATCCCCGAGGTCATCACGGTTTCCGTGGAGGGCCTGGAGGCCGGCACCCAGATCACGGCCGGCCAGCTCGAGCTGCCCCAGGGCGTCAGCCTGGCGATCGACGCCGAGGCTCTGGTCATCAACATCACCCAGGCGGTCTCCGAGGCGGCGCTGGAGGCCGAGCTGGCTGAGGCCGAGGCCGAGGCCGGCATCGAGCAGGACGAGCCCGAGGCTCCCGCCGAGGAGCCTGCGGAGGCTGAGTCCACCGAGGAGTGACCTGGGTGCTCCGCACCTGCCTCAACTGACGTGGCCGCGCCGCGCGGGACAACCCGCACGGCGCGGCCTTGCTCGTCCCCCCGGCGCCGCGGCACCCACCCCGTCGCCTCGGCACCAATCTTGCCCCGCATCCACCCTCAGGAGGAGTCGATGAGCGCACCCTGGCTCGTGGTCGGGCTCGGCAACCCCGGGCCCAAGTACGCCGGCCACCGGCACAACATCGGTGCCATGGTGGTCGCCGAGCTCGCCCGCCAGGCCGGTGCGAGCCTGCGTGAGCACAAGGCGAGCCGGGCCTGGGCGGCTGAGGTGCGGCTGGGGACCGCACCGGGCGGGGTGCCGGGCCCGCGTGCCGTGCTGGCCCGACCGATGACCTACATGAACCTCTCGGGGGGTCCCGTCAGTGGGCTGGCGAAGTTCTACAAGACGCCGTTGGAGCAGGTCATCGTGGTGCACGACGAGCTGGACATCGACTTCGGCGCCGTGCGGCTCAAGCGGGGTGGGGGCGAGGGCGGCCACAACGGCCTGCGCTCGATCAGCCAGTCCCTAGGCAGCCGGGACTACCTGCGCGTGCGGCTGGGGATCGGTCGACCTCCCGGGCGCCAGGACGCCGCCGACTACGTGCTCACGGACTTCCCGATGCGGGACAAGGTCGAGGTCGAACTTCTCGTCGGGGACGGGGTCGACGCGGTGCACGACCTGGTGCACCTCGGGCTTGAGCCAACCCAGCGGCGCTTCCACGCGCGCTAGGGGCAGGCGGCTCGCCCATCTCTTGGTGTGATGTAGGTCACCACATGCCTCAGAAGGTTGCGCCTGCGCCATGAGCCCTCAACAGAAGAAACCACCCACGTTCGCCACTCGCAACGCAGGTTCATCGGTGAGGGTCCACTGACTGGCGCGGTCTGATGAATATCGTTCGCGTGCCGATTGGTCTTGCCTGTCCGCACCGCCTACCGTTGACCCAGCGTCCACCGCTCCGGTGCGGCGCTGCACCTCACTCGCGAGCTGAGAAGGACGAGATGACCGGCCGACGAATGCGCCCGACGCCAGGCACCGCCAGGACCCATTGTCCTGCGGCCATGCGTCACCTGAGCGCCGTCGCCTGAGCGTCACCCTCCACCCAGCCCACCCCGCGGGCCGGCCCGCCCAGCACAGCACGCTGCGGCATTCCCCTGCACCGTCGTGCGGTCGGGCCCGTCCCTCCTGCTGCCAAGGAACCTCGTGATCACCCTCACCCACATCAGCAAGGTTTTCCCGGCCCGGCGCCGACAGGTCGCCGTCGCCGCCCTCGACGACGTCAGCCTGCGCGTCGAACGGGGGCAGGTCATGGGCATCGTCGGCCCGTCCGGTTCCGGCAAGTCCACCCTGGCCCGCATCGTCAACCTGCTCGAGCGCCCCACCACCGGCACGGTCGTCGTGGACGGGCTGGAACTGACCAGCCTGTCCGCCGGCGAGCTCAACCGGGCCCGCCGGGGGATCGGCATGATCTTCCAGCAGTTCAACCTCCTGGACTCGCGGACCGCGCTGGCTAATGTCGAGCTCCCCCTCGCGCTGGCCGGCGTCGGCCGCGCCGAGCGGCGGTCCCGCGCGACCGCGCTGCTCGAGCGGGTCGGCCTGGCCGACAAGCTGGACGCCCACCCCGCCCAGCTCTCGGGCGGTCAGCGCCAGCGCGTCGCCATCGCCCGGGCTCTCGCGCCGCGGCCCAACGTCCTGCTCTGCGACGAGGCCACCTCGGCGCTGGACCCGGTCTCCACCACCTCGGTGTTGCGCCTGCTGCGAGAGCTCACCGACGAGCTGGACCTCACGACCGTGCTCATCACCCACGAGATGGATGTCGTCAAGAGGGCCTGCGACCACGTCACCCTCCTCGAGGACGGCCGGGTCGTCGACGCCGGCGCCCTCGGCGATGTCGTGAGCCGGCCGGACTCGCCGCTGGCCACCCGCCTCCTTCCCCGTCCAGAGCGCCCCGTCGGCGAGCAGGTCGTGGAGATCACCGTTGGTGGCGCGGAGCACGACGTGGTCCTCACCGAGCTCATTCGCCGGTATGACGTGCAGGTCGCCGTGCTCGCCGGGTCCGTGGAGACCCTGGGCGACCAGCGCTTCGGCCGGCTGCAGGTGCGCCTCGACGGCGCGCCCGCCGAAGTCCGCGCCGCCCTCGACCACCTAGCCGGGCGGCCCGAGCTGCGGGAGGCGGTGGCCTGATGATCGACTGGGACCGCATCGGACCGGCCTTGTGGCAGGCCACCGTCGAGACCGCCTACATGGTCTCCGCCTCGATGGGGCTGGCCGTGCTGCTCGGGATCCCGCTGGGCGTGCTGCTGCTGCTCACGGCGCCCGACGGGCTAACCCCCCGCCCGCTGGTGAGCAACGTCCTGGGAGCCGTGGTCAACGTGGGCCGCTCGGTGCCGTTCATCGTGCTGCTCGTCCTCGTCGCGCCGGTGACCCGGCTGTTCACCGGCACCACCATCGGCTCGACCGCCACGATCGTGCCGCTGACCATCGCCGCGGTGCCTTTCTTCGCCCGCCTGGTCGAGGCCTCGTTGCGCGAGGTCGCACCCGGGAAGGTGGAGGCGGCGCGCGCCATGGGGGCCGGCACCCGGCAGATCGTCCGGACCGTGCTGCTGCCCGAGGCACGCCCCGGGCTGATCGCCGCCGGCACCGTCACCCTCATCGCGCTCATCTCCTACTCGGCGATGGCCGGCGCGATCGGCGGCGGCGGGCTCGGCGACTTCGCCATCCGCTACGGCTACCAGCGCTTCGACACCGCGGTGACCCTCGCCTGCGTCGTCGTGCTGCTCGTCATGGTCCAGCTGCTGCAGTCCGCCGGCGACCGCCTCGCCCGCCGACTCGCCCACCGCTGACCCGCCCGGCCGAACCGCCCGGCCGAAACGCTCGGGCGAAAACGCTCGGTCGAACAGCCCGGCCGCGCGCGTCGACCGCCCGGACGACCACTCCCTACCCATCGTCAACACCCATCCTCTGCCTGCCCTGCACCCAAGGAGCTTCCATGCGTACCTCCCTGCCCCTGACCGCCCTCGCCCTGACCTCGGCCCTGACCCTGGCCGCCTGCGGCAGCACCTCCGACACCGCCTCCGACGCGGCGCCCGAGACAGCCGCGGACGGTGTCACCACCGTCCGCGTGGCCGTCACCCCGGTCCCGCACGCGGCGATCCTGGAGTTCGTCGACGAGGAACTGGCCGCCGAGGCCGGCATCGACATCGAGATCGTGGAGTTCACTGACTACGTCCAGCCCAACGTGGCCCTCGACGAGGGCGCGGTGGACGCCAACTACTACCAGCACGGCGTCTTCCTGGCCGACCAGTCAAAGGCCGCGGGGTATGACTTCACCGGGTTGGCCACGATCAGCTTCCAGCCGATGGGCCTGTACTCCGACAGCCTGACCGACCTCGCCGAGGTCCCCGAGGGTGCCACGGTGGCGATCCCCAACGACCCGGTCAACGGCTCCCGCGGGCTAAAGCTGCTCGCCGCCGAGGGTCTGATCACCCTGGCCGACCCCGACGCCCCGGTGCCGACCGTGCTCGACATCGAGGAGAACCTTCGCAACCTGCAGTTTGAGGAGGTCGAGGCGCCCCAGCTGCCGCGCAGCCTGGCGGACGTGGACATCGCCGCCGTCCCGGGCAACTTCGCCCTGGACGCCGACCTCAAGCCCGCCGAGGACGCCCTGGTCGCCGAGGACCTCACCGACACCACCTACGCCAACCAGCTCGTGGTCCGGGCCGGTGACGAGGAGGACCCGGCGCTGCAGGCCCTGCTGGAGGT
Source organism: Ornithinimicrobium pratense (assembly GCF_008843165.1). Lineage (NCBI taxonomy): Bacteria > Bacillati > Actinomycetota > Actinomycetes > Micrococcales > Ornithinimicrobiaceae > Ornithinimicrobium > Ornithinimicrobium pratense. The sequence goes on from NZ_CP044427.1 coordinate 532,172, forward strand.
GCTGACCTCCGAGGAGGTCCGCCAGTTCATCGACGAGACCTACGACGGGGCCGTGGTCGCGGCCTTCTAGGCCAGCCTCTCGGCTCTACCCCCACCCCCCTCACTCCCACCCCTCACTCACCCCTGACGAAGGACACGACCATGCACCGCCCGTTCACCCTCACCGCCCTCCTCGCCGCCGCCGCGCTGGCCCTGAGCGCCTGCGGCTCGGACAGCGCCGTCGAGAATGCCGACGACCCCGGCCCGCTCACCGTCGGCGTCTCGCCGCTGCCGCACGCGGAGATCCTGCAGTTCGTCGACGACGAGCTCGCCGAAGAGGCCGGGCTCGACCTGGAGCTGGTTGAGTTCACCGACTACCTCCAGCCCAACGTCGCCCTCGACGACGGATCTCTGGACGCCAACTACTTCCAGCATGCTCCCTACCTGGCCGAGCAGGAGGCCGCCGCAGGGTACGACTTCGAGGCCGTCACCCCCGTCCACCTGGAGCCCCTCGGGCTCTACTCGGCCACGCTCGGCAGCGTCGAGGAGATCCCCGATGGCGCGCAAATCGCCATCCCCAACGACCCGACCAACGGGGCACGAGCGCTCCACCTGCTCGCCGAGCAGGGTCTGCTCACCCTCGCCGACACCGACGCAGCGTCGGCCACCGTGCTGGACATCGAGGACAACGCGCGTGACCTGCAGTTCGTGGAGATCGAGGCGGCCCAGCTGCCCCGCAGCCTGCCCGACGTCGACGCGGCCGTCATCAACGGCAACTACGCGATCCAGGCTGACCTGTCCCCGGCCACCGACGCGCTGGCCGCCGAGGCGCCCGAGGACAACCCCTACGCCAACCTGCTGGTTGTGCGGGCCGGGGACGAGAGCGACCCGCGCATCGTCCAGCTCGCCGAGCTGCTGGGCTCGGAGGAGGTCGCCCAGTTTATCGAGGAGACCTACGACGGCGCGGTGATCTCCGCCCGCTCCGCCTAGGCCGGCAGCTGCAGCCCCCGCAGCCGCTCACGCGTGGACCGGGCCAGGGTATGCAGCTGCTCCAGCTCGGCGACCGCCTCACCGGGGGGCACCCGCCAGGTCAGGGCCGCCGTCGGCCCCAGCGACAGCTCCGAGCGCCGACGGTGGACCTGCCCCGCCTCCGCCTCGGCCAGCCGGACTGTCTCCTGGGCCTCGCGCAGCCTCGCCGCGGCCTCCTCGTCCTCGACGCGCGCCTGGGCCAGGCCCAGCTCCAACTGGGCCTCCTCCAGGGCGTCGTCGAGCTCGACGACCAGGCTCCCCAGCGTGCCGCTCAGCTCCTCGGCCCGCACCCGGTCGACAGCCTCCCGGGTGGCGGTGCGGGCGCGCTGGATCAGCCAGAGCGCCACGGTGCCTGCGACGGCCAGCACCAGGATCACCACGGCCGCCCACCACAGCGTCCGGGCGGTGGCGTCACCGGGCCGGTCCACCCCAGCGGCCCGGAGACCGGCCAGCGCCGTCCGGGCCACCTCGTCCGCGTCGCCACGGGCGGCGGCGGCGGAGATGTCGCGCTCGGTGCGGGCCACGGCACTGGCCGGAACGCCCGCGCCCTCCGGGACCTGCAGCGCGGCCGTCACGATGCCGGGCTCGGCGTCGACGTCGGTCACGACGACCAGCGCCAGGTCCTCCTGACCCAGGCCGCTGAGCCGGGCGGTCTGCGCCAGCCAGGACGGCGTGTCCCACCCGTCGAGGTCGTCCACCACGACCACGAAGAGCTGGCGGCGGGTCTCCTCGTAGTAGGCGTCCTGGGCCTGCTGCACGGCCTCGGGGTGGGCGAGCACCCCCTGCTCGTCGACCAGCTCGGCAGGCAGGTCGAACGGAGGCACTGCCGAGGCGGCCCCTCCCGACAGCCCGATCGACAGGCCAACCGGCAGGGCCAGGGCGAGGACCGCGGTGCGAAGCGGCCGGGCCGACCCGGCCACCGGCCGCCGCATCAGAAGCGGCCCCCGCTGCGGTTGCGGCTGGACGACCGGGACCGGGAGGAGCTGGACCGCGAGGACCGCGATCTGGACGACCGGGACCTGGAGGACCGGGACCTCGACGACCTGGACGCCGACCACCCGCTGCCTGAGCCGTACCGGGCGTCCTCATCCTCCTCCTCCCAGGCACGCTCCCTGGCCCGCTGCCGCTGCTGCAGCGTCGTCCTAGCCTGCTGGTACGGACCTAGCGCCATGCCCAGCCCGGACGCGGCCACCTCGACCTGCCCCAACTGAGCCTGTGGGTCGTCCCCGGGCGCGGCGTCGACCACCTCGCGGGCCTGCCGCACTGCTGCGTCCAGCACGTCGGGGGACAGCTTGGACCACCGTCCCCCACGACCGGGCGGCGCCAGCTCGCTGGCGTAGCGCTGGTGCTGGCCTAGCTCCCGCTCACCCTCCGTGACCAGGCTGTGCAGCGCGCGTTGCCCACGGTGCAGGTCCGTCACAGCCTGGTCCAGCTCGGCCTGCGGGTCCGTGGCCCTGTCCAGGGCGGCGGTGGCCTGCCCGAGGTGTTCGCGGGCCGAGGTGACGGCCTCCAGGGCCGCCTGTCCCCGACGGGCCGCGACGTGCTCATGGGCGGTCCGCAGCGCTGCGGCCGCCCCGTCCAACGCTGTGTCGGCCCGTTCGGTCAGTTCCGCCACCCGGCGCCGGACGAACGTCGGCGCAGCCGGCTCGGTCCGTGGGGCCACCTCGGCCACCTGCTCGCGCCGGCCCCGCTGTTCCTCCAGACCGACCGTGAGGTCGGACAGCGGGGCCGGACCGGTGACGATCTCCCGCGCCTGCTGCAGCTGTGCCGCCGACGCGGTCAGGTGGTCGTCCAGCCGGTCCAGGGCCCGGGAGGCCTGGTCGTGGTCCCTCTGCCAGTCCAGAGCGGTGTCCTGGGAGGGCGGCCAGCCCCGAAGCTCGCGCGGCACCCGGCCCAGCGTCGTGACCGCCTCGTCGAGCAGGGTCTCCGCCTGCTGGTGGCGCTCCCCGGCCCACTGCGCGTCCTCCTCGCTGAGCTCGGTGGGGACGAAGCGGACCTCCTGACCCAGACCTTCGAGTCGTTCGCGCAGCTGCCCGAGCCGCCCGCTCGTCCTCTCCCGCTCGGCGAGGAGCGTGCGCATCACCTGGCGGCGGCGTCGCCAGGACCTGGTGCCGACGACCCCGGCCACCACGGCGGCCATCGCGCCGAGGGTGCCAAGAAGAGCAGCCCAAGGCGCCCGGGCGCCCACCGGCTCCGCCACGGCATACCCCTGGGCCGCGGCGACGGCGGCCCCGGCCCAGTCACCCTCGCGCAGCTGCGGCTCGACCTCGTCCGCCGCGATCTGCCGCGCGCGGTCGGGATGGACCTCGGTCTCATCGATCAACCCGTACCGGCCGGCCTCGACGGCCACCGCCAGGAGCGCGTCGTCGGCGCCCAGCCCGGTCCGGTCGAAGGACTCCTCGGCCCAGGCGATCCCGTCCATCCCGTCGAAGTCCTCGACCAGCACGACGTGGAGCACGATCGCGTGTCCGTCCGCCAGCTCCGCGAGCGCCGTTGTCACCTCCCGGACCTGTGCCGGGGACAGGTATGCCGACGGGTCGGTGAGCTGCTCCTCGAGCCGTTGTGGCGGCTCGGCCGCCGCCGGAGGCACCAGCAGCACCGCCGCCCCGGTCCCGAGGGCCAGGATGGCGGTGAGCTGCTGGAGCCGGCTCAGCTCTGCTGCCCCTTCAACTGCTGCAGACGCGCCTCGATCTCGCTGTCGTTGCTGTGGTCCTCGAGCTCGGCGAACCGGTCCGCCAGGCTGCTCGACTGCGCCTCGGCGCGGCCCTGCACCATGGCCTCCTGGCGCCGGACCTGGTCCTCCCAGCGGGCGATGTCGCTGCTGGGGTCCATGACGTCGATCGAGGACATCGCGTTCTGCACGGTCTCCTGTGCCTCGACGGACCGGGCCCGCGCGACCAGGGTGTTGCGCCGTGACTTCAGGTCCTCCAGCTTGGTCTTCATCGTCGCCAGCCCGTCCTTGAGCTGGTCGACGGTGGTGTTCTGCTGGGCGATGACGGGCTCGGCGTTCTTGATGTCGTTCTCGTGCTGGATCTGGCGGCTGAGCGCCACCCGCGCGAGGTCGTCGAACTTGAAGGCGCCGTCCGGGTCGCCCGCGCCGCGCATCTGCTCCGCCTTGGCCGCAGCGGCAGCCGCCTTGCGACCCCACTCGGCCACCGCCGCGCGGTCGGTCTCCAGGTCGGTCTCGGCCATCCGCACGTTGGCGATGGTCTGCGCCACGGCCTCCTCAGCCTCGGCGATGCTGTTGGTGTAGTCACGGATGAGCTGGTCCAGCATCTTCTCGGGGTCCTCGGCACGGTCCAGCATCGCGTTGATGTTGGCCCGCGCGAGCTGGCTGATCCGGCCGACGATCGTCTGCTTCTGGGTCATTCTGGGTGTCCTTTCTCATCCCGCCGGTTGGCGGAGAACGTGGGTCCATCTGCGTCCATCATGCTGTCGTCAGGGTACGGCCAGGCCGGGGTGCGAGGCGGGGTGCGAAGGCAGGTCACGGCAGGGTCAGGGTCTGGTGGTGGCCTCAGAACCGACCGCCGGTGAAGCTTCCCCCTCCACCTCCGCCGCCCCCGAAGCTCCCACCACCGAAGCTCCCACCACCGAAGCTGCCACCACCGAAGCTGCCGCCACCGAAGCTGCCGCCGCTGAACCCGCCGCCGCCGCCCCAGCCGCCGGAGTGGCGTCGCCCGCCGCCGCGGTTGCCCCCGAGCAATATCCCGCCCAGGATCACCGACCACGGGTCGATGCCGCCGCCGCCGGACCCCCCGGGCCCTCCCCAACTGCCCAGGTCGTTGTTGGCCTCGGTGAGGGCCTGCTCGCCGAGCTGCTCGGCACGGGTGAGCAGCGCCATCGCGGTGCGCGGGTCCTTGCCGCTGGTCGTGCGCGCCTCCTCGTAGAGCCGCAGCGCCTCTGACATCCGGGTCCGGGCCCCACTGGAGATGGCTCCTCGCCGGGTGGCGATCGTCTGGTTGATGCTCTGCAGGCGGGCCCCGACCCGGGTGAAGCGCTCGGTGAAGTCCCCCCGCATCTTGGTCGCGTGGGACTCCTGCTCGCGCATCGGCTCCAACAGGGTGTCCAGGTCGTGCTCGGCCACGTCGAGGTCCGCCAGCGCCCGCAGCGGATCGCCCGAGGACCGGGCCGCCTGGGCCTGCTCGATGGCCTCCCGGGCCCGCTGCACGGACTGGCCGACGGTCGGCTCGTGCGGCGCCAGCCGCTGGGCGTCCTGGATGTCGGCGGTCAGCGAGGCGATGCCTCGGCTGAGCTGCTGCGCCGCGCTGGCCAGGTCGGAGTCGGCGCGGGAGACGGCGTCCAGCAGGCTCGCCGCCTGCCCGATCGACTCCTCTGCGGCCCGCGCCGCGGCCACGGCCGAGGGCCGGTCGTCCCGCTCCAGCGACTGCCGGCCGGCGATGACGAAGCCGTCGGCGGAGTCCAGCAGGCCGGTCGCCTGCTGGAGGTGGGCCCGCACCGTGACGAGCGCCTCGCGGGGGTGGCGGGCGGCCAGCCCATCGATCTCCTGCCGGGCGGTGGGCAGCCGCTCCCGGGTCTCGCGCGCCCGGGTCGTCAGCTCGTCAAGGAACTGCGGGGCGCGGTCCTGCAAGGCCCGCAGCGTGGCGAACTCCGCGGTGTGCTCGTCCAGGGTCCGGCGGGCCTGGCTGGTGAGCTGGACGATCCGGGACAGCATGCTGCGGCGCACGTCGTCCGGCTCGCGCTGGTCGTCATCGAGCTGCTGGCGCAGGGAGAATGCCTCCTTGGCCGCAGCCTTGGCCTGTTCCAGCACCCCCCGGAAGGCCTCGGTGCGCTGCCGGCCGAACTGGGCCTCGGCGAAGGCCAACTCCTCCTCGGCGCTGCGCACGGCGTTGTCCATCCCCACCAGCGCCTCGGCCGACTGCCGCTCCAGCTCCTGCAGGCTGACCCCCCGCGCCCCGGCCGGTGCCGACGCTGCGGTGCCGCGGGTGGTGCGGCTGCTGCTCCTGCTGGCCGCCCTGATGGCCAGCACCGCCCCGCCGCCGATGAGCAGCGGCATCAGGAGGGCGCCGGTGAAGTTGCCCAGGCCCCCGGAGGAGCGCGTGCGCACCGGACGGTCCGAGCTGATCCCCCCGCCTGAGGCAGCCCGAGCGTGCTCCCGGGCGAAACCGTTGACAGCCGCCTCCGCCGCGCCGGCCCAGTCGTCCTGGCCGAGCCGTGGCTCGACGTCCTGCAGCTGCACCCGTTGCACGGCCTGACTGGAGAGCGTGCCGCCAATGTCGCCCAGACCGTAGGCGCGCTGCTCGACCGCGACCGCGAGGACCAGGTCGCCGTGCCCCATACCCGACTCCTCGGAGGTGAGCTGGGCCCACTCCGGACCATTGGTGCGGGCGCCGGAAGGGTCGGTGAACTCGTCCACGAAGACCACGAACAGCTGCAGGCCGGTCTCCTGCTGCAGCGCCTCGATCCGCTCCACCACCTCGGTCTCCTCCGAGGAGGAGAGCACGTCCGCGCGGTCGGTGACCGGGCCGGGCAGGTCGATCGGCTCCTGCGCCTGCGCGGTCGGCCCCGTCGCGAGGAGGCCAGCCACGGCCAGCGTGGCCAGGGTCGCGGCTGCGCGCCGGGACCGGGGACGGGACGGGCGAACGTCAGGCATCACGCCCCGATCCTCCCCGACCGGTCGCGCTCTCGTCCACCGGGGTGCGCGGCCGCCGTAGACTGAGGGGCCACCCCCGCTCCTACCGCCTCGTGCCTGAAGGAACCCCATGCCCCTCTCGCCCGTCGTCGAGCTGCTGTGCGCCCACCCGTCCGTGGCGCCGGTGCTGGCTGCCGCCCGGGAGGGCGTCAGCGCCGTCGACGTCTCCGCAGCCTCCGGTGCTCACCCGGCGTTGGTCGCCGCCCTGGCCGGGCGCGACCAGGCCCCCGTCCTCGCCGTGACCGCCACCGGCCGTGAGGCCGACGACCTAGTCGCCGCCCTGGGTGACCTGCTGACGGACGGGCCCGACGTGGTCGCCGCCTTCCCCTCCTGGGAGACCCTGCCCCACGAGCGGCTCAGTCCCCGCTCGGACACGGTCGGTCGGCGGCTGGCGACCCTGCGCCGCCTGGCCCACCCGGACGGCACCGACCCCAGCGCCGGTCCAGTGCGCGTGGTCGTGGCCAGCGTCCGCGCACTCCTGCAGCCCGTGGTCAAAGGGCTGGGCGAGCTGGAGCCGGTGACGCTGCGGGCCGGGCAGGACCGCTCGCTCACCGAGGTGGCCGAGGCGCTCGTGGCGGCCGCCTACACCCGCGTGGACATGGTGGAGAAGCGCGGCGAGTTCGCGGTCCGCGGCGGCATCCTCGACGTCTTCCCGCCCACCGAGGAGCACCCGGTCCGCGTCGAGTTCTGGGGGGACACGGTCGAGGAGGTGCGCTGGTTCAAGGTCGCCGACCAGCGCAGTCTGGAGATCGCCGAGCACGGCCTCTACGCCCCGCCGTGCCGGGAGGTCCTGCTCACCGATGAGGTCCAGGCCCGGGCGGCGGACTTGGTCGACGTCCTGCCCGGCGCCGCGGACCTGCTCACCAGGATCTCCGAGGGGATCGCGGTGGAGGGTATGGAGTCCCTCGCGCCCGCCCTCGTGGACGGGATGGAGACTCTGGTCGACGTCCTGCCCGCCGGTGCACGCGTGGTCGTGCTTGACCCCGAGCGGGTTCGCATCCGCGCCCACGACCTGGTCACCACCAGCGAGGAGTTCCTCCAGGCGGGCTGGGCCGCGGCCGCCGGTGGTGGCGCGAGCGTGCCGATCGACCTGCAGCAGGTGCTCGGCACCGCCTCGTCGTGGTCGTTGGCCGACATGCGCAGCCACACCCTGGCCTCCGGCCGCCCGTGGTGGGCGCTGACCGCCTTCACCGCCGACGCCGAGCTGGTCGAGGCAACCGCCGACGAGGCCGAGGTCACTACCCTGGTCGTCCCGTCCGCCCAGGTCACGGCATACCGCAGCGATGTCGAGACGATGGTGGGTGACCTGCGCACCTGGCTGGGTGAGCAGCGCCCGGTCGTCCTGGCCCTGGACGGCCCGGGCCTGGCCCGGCGGGTGGGGGAGGTGCTCGGTGAGCACGACGTGCCCCACCGGGTGGTCGAGGAGCTGTCGGCGTCGCTGCCGGCGGACGTGGTCACCGTCACGACCGGACGGGTCGGCCGAGGCTTCGTCCTCAGCGAGGGCGGGCTGGTGCTGGTCGGGGAGACCGACCTCACCGGGCAGCAGACCAGCGGCGGCAGCACCCGCGACATGCGGCGGATGCCGGCGCGGCGCCGGCACCAGGTCGATCCGCTGCAGCTGCGGCCCGGCGACTACGTGGTGCACGAGCAGCACGGCGTGGGCAAGTTCGTGGAGATGGCGCAGCGCAGCGTGCAGGGGGCGACCCGTGAGTACGTCGTGCTGGAGTACGCCAGCTCCAAGCCGCGCGGCCGATCGAGCGCTCCGCAACCGGATCGTCTGTATCTGCCCACCGACCAGCTGGACCAGCTGACCAAGTACGTCGGCGGTGAGGCCCCCACCCTGCACCGGCTCGGCGGGGCGGACTGGCAGAAGACCAAGGCGCGGGCGCGCAGGCACGTCAAGCAGATCGCCGGCGAGCTGATCCGGCTCTACTCGGCGCGGCAGGCCAGCCAGGGCTACGCCTTCGGGCCGGACACCCCGTGGCAGCGCGAGCTGGAGGACGCCTTCGCCTTCGTTGAGACTCCTGACCAGCTCTCCTCGATCGAGGAGGTCAAGGCGGACATGGAGAAGACAGTGCCGATGGACCGCCTGGTCAGCGGCGACGTGGGCTACGGCAAGACCGAGATCGCGGTCCGGGCGGCCTTCAAGGCGATCCAGGACGGCAAGCAGGTGGCCGTGCTCGTGCCGACCACCCTGCTCGTGCAGCAGCACTACCAGACCTTCTGCGAGCGCTACGCCCAGTTCCCCGTGGTCGTCAAGGCGCTGTCCCGGTTCCAGAGCGACAAGGAAGCCAGGGAGGTCATCGCCGGGCTGGCCGACGGTTCGGTCGACCTCGTCATCGGCACCCACCGGCTGCTGGGGTCGACGGTGCGCTTCAAGGACCTGGGCCTGGTGGTCATCGACGAGGAGCAGCGCTTCGGCGTGGAGCACAAGGAGCAGCTCAAGGCGCTGCGCACGAACGTCGATGTGCTGGCGATGTCGGCGACCCCCATCCCGCGCACCCTGGAGATGGCGATCACCGGTATCCGCGAGATGTCGACCCTGGCCACCCCGCCGGAGGAGCGGCACCCGATCCTCACCTTCGTCGGGGGGTATGACGAACGGCAGATCGCCGCCGCCGTCCGCCGCGAGCTGCTGCGCGAGGGGCAGGTCTTCTACATCCACAACAAGGTGGGCTCGATCGAGAAGGCTGCTGCCCGGCTGCGGGACATGGTGCCGGAGGCCCGGATCGAGATCGCCCACGGGCAGATGGGCGAGCACAAGCTGGAGCAGGTGGTCGTCGACTTCTGGGAGCGGCGCTTCGACGTCCTGGTGTGCACCACGATCGTGGAGACGGGCCTGGACATCCCCAACGCCAACACCCTCATCGTCGAGCGCGCCGACACCCTCGGCCTGTCCCAGCTGCACCAGCTGCGCGGCCGGGTCGGTCGCGGGCGGGAACGGGCCTACGCCTACTTTCTCTACCCCCCGGAGAAGCCGCTCACCGAGACCGCGGTCGACCGCCTGCAGACGATCGCATCCAACACCGACCTGGGCTCCGGTATCGCGGTGGCGATGAAGGACCTGGAGATCCGCGGCGCCGGCAACCTGCTCGGCGGGGAGCAGTCGGGGCACATCGAGGGGGTCGGCTTCGACCTCTACGTGCGGCTGGTCGGCGAGGCGGTGGCCGCGTTCAAGGGTGAGGTCGAGACGCCTCCGGCCGAGGTGAAGATCGAGCTGCCGGTCGACGCGCACCTGCCGCACGACTACGTGCCGGGGGAGCGGCTGCGGCTGGAGGCCTATCGCAAGCTGGCGCAGGTCACTGATGCTGTTGAGGTCGAGAGCATTCATGAGGAGCTGGTCGACCGGTACGGCGCCCCGCCGCCGCCCGTGCAGACGCTGCTGGAGGTGGCCCGGCTGCGCACGGTGGCGCGGGCCGCTGGGATCACTGACGTCGCCGTCCAGGGCAAGATGGTCCGCCTCGCCCCGGTCGAGGACCTGCGCGAGTCCCAGCAGCTGCGGCTCACCCGCGTCTACAAGGGCACGATCATCAAGCCGGCGCTGCGGCAGATCCTGGTGCCGATGCCGAAGACCGCCCCGGTCGGAGGCAAGCCGTTGCGGGACAAGGAGATCCTGGACTGGGCGGCCCAGCTGGTGCGCTCGATCCTGCTGGACGACTACGCCGCGGCGGGTTGAGCGCGGCTCAGCCGACGGTCGTGATCCGCGCGCGGCGCGCGGGCGGATGACATGCTGGGCTCATGACGACGCTCAGCACCTCTTTGCTCGACCCCACGGTCCGCCCGCAGGTGGTCGACGCCCTGGTCCAGCTGGCCGAGACCGAGGTCTCGGGCAAGAAGGGGATCAGCGGCACCATGCTGAAGACCGCGCTGGCTGGTGCCCGCAAGGCGCCCGGCGGTGGGGTGGGTCGGCCCGCCAACGCCCTGCTGCCCGGGGTCGCCCGGGCGCTGGACCCCCACTTCGAGGCCAAAGGGTCCCAGCCGTTCGGGGCCTACCTGGCCGACCCCGCCCGCTCCTCCCAGGTCGCCGACGAGCTGCTCGCCGTCGCCGACGCCCGGGCCAGGTCGGTGGAGGGCAACCCGTTGGGCAAGCTCTATGCCAGCTTCCGGGGGCGGGCCAAGGAGCACGTGGTGGCGGCCCTACCGGGCTTGGGCGCGACCCTGGAGCGCTTCGTCCGCTGACGACGGCGCGTGCGATGATGGCCCCGTGATGAGCCATGTGAAGCGTTCGACGCGCCCGGCAGCGCTGGTCATCGCGGCCTCGCTGGCCCTCAGCGCGTGCAGCGGCCCCGGGATGCGCGAGGGTGCGGTCATCAACGGCACCTCCTACTCGATGCAGGAGGTGCAGCAGGCCGTCGCCCAGGTCGACAGCGTCGCCGCCAACCCGGTCGACGTCTCGCAGATCGTCTACGAGGCGGCCGTCGTGCACCTCATCGACGACGCCTTCCACGGCTCGCCCTACACCGTCTCCGACGCCGAGCTGACTAGCACGATGCGCGGGGCCGGCCTGGAGGGTGAGCCCAACGAGCTGGCCCTGGACTCGGCCCGGTTCCGCCACTACGCCTCGATCCTGCAGGCCCCAGGCGTCCAGGAGGACCCGTCGATGGCTCCGGTCCTGGCGCAGCTGGGTGCCGTGACCCAGGAGGACATCCTGAGCCTCGACGTCGAAGTCAACCCCCGCTTCGGCACGTGGAGCCCCGAGGAGGGCGGCGTCGTCGCCGAGGTGCCCGCGTGGATCACCCCGTCCGGCACCAACTGACGCTCCTGCTCACCTCGCCCCGGGTCGCGCCGGGGCTGCTCTCGGCGACCGCGTGGGACACCGTCCGGGGCGCGGATGCCGTGCTCGCCGCCGACCCCGACGCCGCCACGCCCCGGTCACTGCGCGCCGCCGATGTCGAGGTGTCCCGGCCAGGCCCGGAGCACCTCGCCTCCCCGCAGAGCCTGGCGCGACACCTGCTGACGCGGGTCGAGGGCACTCTGGTCTGGGTGGGTTCCCCCGACGGTGACCCCGGGCTGGCGGAGGCGCTCGCAGTCGAGCTGCCCGAGCAGGACCCCCCGACCCTGGAGCTGCTCATCGCCTCCTGGGACACCCCGGGCGCCCGACTGCTCGACGCGGTCTCGGTCATGGACCGACTCCGCTCACCCGGCGGGTGCCCCTGGGACGCCGAGCAGACGCACACCAGTCTGACCCCCTACCTGCTCGAGGAGGCCTACGAGGCGGCCGAGGTGCTCGAGCGGCTCGACGGGCCCGACGGGGCCGGCCTACGCAGTGATGCGGTCGACGAGCTCGGCGACGTGCTGCTCCAGGTGCTCTTCCACGCCCGGGTCGGCGCCGACCACCCGGATGACCCCTTCGACGTCGACGACGTGGCCGGGGCGCTGGTGGCCAAGCTGGTCCGGCGCCATCCGCACGTCTTCGCCGACAGGGATGAGCACGACGCGCAGGACGCCGCAGCAGTGGAGGCCAGCTGGGAGGCGATCAAGGCGCAGGAGAACGCCGGCAAGGCACACCGGGCCCACCCGCTGGACGGGATCCCGGCGGGTATGCCGTCCCTCGCCCGTGCAGCCAAGGTGGCCTCCCGGCTGGAGCGGGGCGGGCACGAGGACTGGCTGGCGAGCCAGGTGGGAGAGCTGGAGAACGCCGGGGACGCGGGGAGCCGGCTGCTGCGGGCGGTGCTCGAGCTGCGGGCCCAGGGGACCGATCCCGACGCGGCGCTGCGGCATACCCTCCGGGCCGTGGCCCAGGCCGCTCGGGCGCTAGGCTCGGATCGGACCTGACCACCCCGACACGCCATCCCGCACGCCCGACGAAGGAGCACCCATGGCCGTCATCGATGCCATCATCGCCCGCGAGATCCTCGACTCCCGAGGCAACCCGACCGTAGAGGTGGAGGTCGGCCTGGACGACGGCACCGTCGCCCGCGCCGCCGTGCCCTCCGGGGCCTCCACCGGGGCGTTCGAGGCCGTCGAGCGGCGCGACGGCGACCAGAGCCGTTACCTGGGCAAGGGCGTGGAGAACGCGGTCGCCGCGGTGATGGACGACCTGGAGCCGCGGCTGCTGGGTTTCGACGCCTCCGAGCAGCGCCTCGTCGACCAGGAGATGCTGGCCGCGGACGGCACGGACAACAAGGGCGAGATCGGCGCCAACGCGATCCTGGGGGTCTCCCTGGCCGTGGCCAAGGCCGCCGCGGACTCCGCCGGGCTGCCGCTGTTCCGCTACGTCGGCGGCCCCAACGCGCACGTGCTGCCGGTGCCGATGATGAACATCCTCAACGGTGGCTCGCACGCCGACTCCAACGTCGACATCCAGGAGTTCATGATCGCCCCCATCGGCGCCGGCTCCTTCCGCGAGGCGCTGCGCTGGGGCACCGAGGTCTACCACGCGCTCAAGGCCGTCCTCCAGGAGCGCGGGCTGTCCACCGGGCTGGGCGACGAGGGCGGCTTCGCGCCGAACCTGGAGTCCAACCGGGCGGCCCTGGACCTCATCCTGGAGGCGATCGCCAAGGCGGGCTACACCGCGGGCAGCGACATCGCCCTGGCCCTGGACGTGGCAGCCAGCGAGTTCTACACCGACGGTGCCTACACCTTCGAGGGCGAGCAGCGCTCGGCCGCGGACATGACCGCCTACTACGCCGAGCTGGTGTCCTCCTACCCGCTGGTCTCGATCGAGGACCCGCTGGACGAGGACGACTGGGAGGGCTGGGTGGCCATCACCGCCGAGCTTGGCGAGAAGGTCCAGCTCGTGGGGGACGACCTGTTCGTGACCAACCCCGAGCGGCTGCAGCGCGGCATCACCGACAAGGCCGGCAACGCCCTGCTGGTCAAGGTCAACCAGATCGGCTCACTGACCGAGACCCTCGACGCGGTCGCGTTGGCCCACGCCAACGGCTTCCGCAGCATGATGAGCCACCGCTCCGGCGAGACTGAGGACGTCACTATCGCCGACCTGGCCGTCGCGACCAACTGTGGTCAGATCAAGACCGGGGCGCCCGCCCGGTCTGAGCGGGTCGCGAAGTACAACCAGCTGCTGCGCATCGAGGAGGAGCTCGACGACGCCGGCGTCTACGCCGGCGCCGGGGCTTTCCCCCGTTTCCGCGTTTAAGGCTCTTCGCGCCTCAGGCCCGGCGCGCCGCCCGGCGTTGCGACCACGCCCGGGCGGCCGCGCGGCATACCCTGGCATCTAGCCGTCCGTCGCACCCATCGCCCCAGGAGCCCCATGAGCACCCGCCCACCCCGGCGGCCCACCGCCCGGCCCGGGCAGCCGATGCCGACCCGGGCGGCGGCCAGCCGGCCGGTCGGCGTCTCGGGACGAACCCCGGTGCACGTGCGGCGACTCATCACGCTGGCGGTACTCCTGGTACTCATGGGGGTGGTGGTGACCCCCACCCTGTCCGGCTACCTGCAGCAGCGGGCCGACATCACCGCGACCGAGCAGCAGATCGAGGCGGAGAAGAAGGAGATCGCGGCGCTGGAGGCCGAGCTGCAGACGTGGTCGGACCCTGCCCACGTCGAGCAGCAGGCCCGGGAGCGGCTGCGCTACGTCAAGGAGGGTGAGACCGTCTTCGCGGTGATCGACGACACCGGCACCGACTACAGCGAGGCTCTGCCGGGGATGGCCCCGGTGAGCGAGGAGACCATCGAGCAGAGCCCGTGGTACGGCCAGGTGTGGGAGTCGGTGCGCATCGCGAACGAGGGCCTGCCGGAGACGACTACCCCATGAGCGCGCCGGACCGCACCACGCTGAACCAGCCACCCACCGCGGAGGACCTGGCCGCAATTGCCCACCAGCTGGGCCGCCCGGCCCGGGGTGTGGTCTCCGTCACGCACCGGTGCCCCTGCGGCTGCCCCACCGTGGTCCGCACCGAGCCACGGCTCCCTGACGGCACCCCCTTCCCCACCTCCTTCTACGCCACCTGCCCCCGGCTGACCGGGGCGATCTCCACCCTGGAGGGCGAGGGGCTGATGAAGGAGATGACGCAGCGGCTGGCCGACGACGCCGAGCTGCGCTGGGCCTACACGCTGGCGCACGAGGACTACCTGCGCCGACGCGAGCAGCTGGCGGACGTGCCCGAGATCGCGGGCATCAGCGCCGGTGGCATGCCCAACCGGGTCAAGTGCCTGCACGTGCTGGTCGCGCACGCGCTCGCGGCCGGCCCGGGGGTCAACCCCCTCGGCGACGAGGCCCTCGCCGCGCTGCCGGACTGGTGGGCCGACGGCTGCTGCGGCGCACCGTGACCCGGGTCGGCGCCGTCGACTGCGGCACCAACTCCATCCGCCTGCTCATCGCGGACGTCCGGGGTGACGGGACCCTCACCGAGGTCACCCGGCAGATGCAGATCGTCCGGCTGGGGGAGGGGATCGACGACACGGGGGCCATCTCACCGGCTGCCATGCAGCGCACCCTCGCCGCGGCGGCGGAGTTTTCCGAGCAGTGCCGCCAGGAGAGCTGTCGCGTGGTCCGGTTCGTGGCGACCTCGGCCTCCCGGGACGCCTCGAACGCCGCAGACTTCGTCGCCGGGGTGCGCTCGGCCTTCGGCTCCTTCGACGTGCGGCCCGAGGTGATCAACGGCCAGGAGGAGGCGCAGCTGTCGTTCGCCGGGGCGACCGCCGGCCTGACGGGCGCCCAGGAGCCCTACCTGGTGGTCGACATCGGGGGCGGGTCCACCGAGTTCGTGCTCGGCGACTCCGCGGGTGGGGTAGGGGCCGCCAAGTCGGTCGACATCGGCTGCGTGCGGATGACCGAGCGACATCTGCACGACGACCCGCCGACCGAGGACCAGGTGTGGGCCGCGCTGACCGACATCGTGCGGGCGGTCGAGGACGTCGCTGGCGACGTCGACCTCTCTGGCGTCGGGACGCTCATCGGGCTGGCCGGGTCGGTGACCACGGTGACCGCCCACGCGTTGGGGCTACCGGACTACGATCGCGAGCGGATCCACGGAGCGCAACTGCCCGTCGAGGCGGTGATTGAGGCCTGCACCGACCTGCTCCTGTCCGAACTCTCGGTCCGTAGGGCGCTGCCCTTCATGCACGCCGGGCGGGTCGACGTCATCGGCGCCGGAGCCCTCATCTGGCGGACCGTGGTCCAGCGGGTCGCGCACGACTCCAGGCTGCGCACCGTGCGCACCTCCGAGACCGACATCCTTGACGGCATCGCGCTCTCCCTGGGCTGACTGAGAGGGCCACAGCAGCAGTCGCGAAGAAGCTCTCGCGCCGGATGTATCAGGACGGCGCCCGCCGACTCTTTCCCTGCATCACGGCCGCTCGGGCCGGCGACGAGGGAAGGACAGCAGATGTCGACCGGAGGCAGGGCAAGCCTGACCGGTCCACCGACCCAGCACTCCTGGGCACCCGGCCGTGACCCGGGTGCCCAGGGTGCTGTGCATGACCGCGAGGACGAGACCGCCTGCGCAGGCAGGGTTGACGCCCGTTCAACCAGCTCCGGCAGCGGGGCTGCTCGGCTGCGCGACCGACACCGGTCCCGCAGCAGAGTTCCTTCGGACCTCGCGTCGTCACGAGCCCGCTCAACGACGGGATCGTGGCGCGGGTGGGGGCGCTGCCGCCCGCGTCCGGGGACGTGCAGGGACGTCCCCGGACGTGGCGGTGGTGTCGTGAGTTTCTGGCTGCTGCCCTGACAACGGCCGTCCCCAGCCACTAGCATGACGGCGAGTCATCGCGGTGGATCCCTTCCGTACAGAGGTGCTCACATGACCGACCCAGCGACGACGAGGTCGCCCCGTTCCCCGAAGGTGCCGCCCGCCTTCCACGTCCCCGCCACTGCCGCCCAGCGGTGGGACCTGCGCTCGCTGCCCCCGGGGCCGGGCCACGACGGCACCGTCTACGTGGCCGACCGGCTGCTCCTCGCCGGAGCGCGCGAGGACCGCTCCAGGCGCGCCTCTGAGTTGCGTTCCCTCGCCCGCGACTCCGCGGTGGAGGTCAACATCACCCCGCTCGGCTCTGCCCGCCAGAGCAGGGCGGTCGCGCGGGGCGGGGAGCTCGCCGAACGCGTGCCCCCGCAGAGCGTGGTCCAGATCCACCCCTCCGGCCCCGGGACCCCCGACGCGTGGGAGCTGCTGACCAGGGCACAGGAGGCCGGGCTGGCCGTGGCACCGCAGCTCTCGCTCGACCACGTCCTGATGGCCGCCGGCTACGCCTCCGGGGTCGGCTACGTCTCTGGCGTGGGCTACGTGTCGGGTGTCGGGTACGTGTCCGGGGTCGGCTACGTCTCCGGGGTGGGCGGCGCCGGCCCGGGTGCTCCCGCGGGGAAGATCCCGGTCTCGTGGCCGGGGGAACGGCCCCGGGGCAAGCAGGGACGGTGGTCGCCGGTCGTGGCGGTCCTGGACACCGGGCTCGGGATGCACCCGTGGTTCGCGGACAATGTGACCCGAGACCCGAAGATCGACGGCCGGCCGATCGGGCTGCGGTTCGCGCCGGAGCAGGACCCCGAGGTGCACGGCATCACCCTGGACCCCGTCAACGGGCTCCTGGACCCGATGGCCGGCCACGGGACCTTCGTCGCCGGGATCGTGCGGGCGGCCTGCCCCGAGGCCCACCTCGTCGCGGTGCCCGTCATGCACGGCGACGGCTCCTGCCACGAGGCTGACCTCATCGCGGCGCTCACCGACCTGCACACCCGGCACCTGCAGAGCCTGGCTGGTGAGATCGACGACCCGCCGCTGGACATCGTCAACCTCTCGCTGGGCTACTACCACGAGACTCCGAACACCGTCACGGACGAGACCGGGCTGATGGCCGCCCTCTCGGCCCTCTCGGCCTCCGGGGTGACGGTGGTGGCCAGTGCCGGCAATGGTGCCTCGGACGTACCGTTCTGGCCGGCCGCGGCTGGCTCCCGCGGCGTGGTGGGTCACGGCGGGGCGCCCCTGGTCAGTGTGGGTTCGACGAACGCCGGCCGAGGCAAGGTCTCGCACTTTTCCAACACGGGGGGCTGGGTGCGGACCTACCGTCCCGGCGCGGGAGTGGTCAGCACCATGCCCATCACCCTGGACGGTGCCGGGCAGGCCTCGCAGTCCGGGAACGGCTCGGCCCACCCCCGGCGGGGCACGCCCGACCTGGACGACTTCAGCAGCGGGTTCGGCCTGTGGAGCGGCACCTCCTTCTCCGCCCCGGGCCTGGTCGGTGAACTGGCGAGCGCACTCGCCGCGCGGCAGCGACCGAAGGATCCCCAGGACCGGATCGCGCTCGCCTGTGAGGCCGCCGACCAGCTGTGCGCGGAGGGTGTGCCGTGACCGCTGAGAGCGAGGTCCTGCCCCTGGCCGTTCGTGCCGCCCAGGCCTTCGAGGCCTACCGCGACGGGGACTTCGGTCCACTGCCCACCGTCGTGGAGGAGCTCACCCCGATGTTGTGGCACGTGGCGCGCGCCCAAGGCCTGGGCGTCCATGCCGCCGAGGACGTCGTGCAACAGACCTGGCTGCGCCTGCTGGAGAGCGCCGAGCGTATCCAGGACCCCCGGGCGGTGCTGAAGTGGCTGCTCACCACCACCCGTCGCGAGGCGTGGCGGGTCAGCCGCGCGGGCCAGCGTGAGGCCACTCACGCCGAGGTCGGCGAGCTGCTCGATGCAGACATCGCATACCCGGCCTCCGGGGAGCGGGCCGACCCGGTCGGCGACCATGTCGTCACCAGCCACGAGCACCAGGTGCTGTGGCGCCATGTCGCCGCCCTGCCGGAACGGTGCCGCCACCTGCTGCGCGTCATCGCCTTCGCCGACCGGCCGGACTACGCCACCATCGCCGCCGCCCTGGGCATGCCGGTCGGCAGCATCGGACCCACCCGCGGCCGGTGCCTGGCGAGCCTGCGCGCGGCCCTCACCCGTGAACCCTCCTACCCGACGGGGCACCAACATGACGCACTCTGATGACCTCGAGCGCCTCGCGACGGCCGAGCTCGACGCCACCGACGAGCAGATCCTGCGCGAGCTACGCGACCTGTGGAACGCGGTCGACCCGCCTCCGCCGCGACTGACCGAACGCGTCCAGTTCGCGATGACGGTCGCCGCCCTGGAGGCCGAGGTGGCACGCATCGTGCAGCAGGGTGCCGACAGACCGGCGGCCGTGCGCTCGGACTACGAGCAGGTCAACACGGTCACCTTCGCCAGTGAGTCGGTGAGCGCGATGATCGACATCGAGCAGGACCGGGCGCACGGCCTGCGCGCCGTGCACGGCTGGGTGAGCGAGACCGGCATCGAGGTGGAGCTGCGCGAGCGGCACCGGTGCCGCCGGCTCCTTGTCGACGCGACCGGCCGGTTCAGCTTCGAGCAGGTCGAGCCGGGCCTGGTGCACTTCGTCTTCCGACCCACCGACGAGCGGGGCGACCGCCCGGTCATCACCCCGGCCATCGAGTTGTAAGGAGCAGGGTGGTCGAGCCGAGCACCCGGGGCGAGCAGGTCTGGTCCGAGGCGCGGCGGCTCAACGACCTCGGGGACTTCAGGGCGGCCGCCCAGGCGCTCGACGACGCCAGGCGGGTCCTCTCCGAGGCACCTGCGGGCGACCTCGACGCGGCCCGGATGCTCGTCCGGGTCGACGTCACCGGCGCGCTCACCGCACTGGAGCTTGACGGGTATGCCGCGGCCTCCGACCTGCTCCGCGCGGCTCGCCTCCGGGCCGGGCAGATGGCGGCGCCGGACCTCGTCGCCCTCACCCACATCCAGCACGGGGTGGTCGAGGCCCGGTCCGGCAGCTGGGCCCGGGCCCGGGAGGAGCTGCTCGCCGCCATGGAGCTGCGGGACCACCTCGGGGCGGTCGAGCAGTGCTCGACCCTGATCACCCTCGGGCTGACCGAGCTCTCCCTGCGCCGGCTGACGGGGGCAACCAGCCACCTGGAGCAGGCCCGCGCCCTCGCGGCCGCCCACGACCTCGACGCCCACCTGTTCAAGGCCACCCACAATCTCGGGTGCGTGCACTTCGTGGCCGGGGACGTGCCCCGGGCGCTGGCGCTCATGGCGGAGGCCGACGCCATGCCGGTGCAGGTCTCGCGCGACCGGGCCCACCTGGACCATGCCGAGGCGCTCCTGGACGCGGGTCTGGTGCAGGAGGCCGATGACCTGCTGCAGACCGCCCTCACCTCGGCGAAGACGCAGGGCCACCGCCTGGACGAGGGAGACATCCTGCTCGACCTGGCCCGGTGCGCGCTGCTGCGCGGGGAACGCGACACCGCTCGACACGAGGCGCGCCGGGCGGTCGCCGCGTTCCGGTCCCGGCAGGCCAGCTCGCGGCGGGCCCTGGCCGAACTCTTCCTGGCGGGGCTGGACCTGGCCGACGGCGCCCCGGCCGAGCGGGCGCTCGCCGCAGCGGCGCTCTGGGAGGGGACCGACCCGCACACGGCCGAGCAGGTCGAGGCGGCCCTGCTGACGGCGGAGGCGGAGATCGCCCGGGACCGTCCCCAGGTCGCCCAGCGCAGGCTGGACCGGCTGGGGCCAGCGTCGTCCCTGCGCCTACCGGTCCAACTGCACGCGCACCACCTGCGGGCCCTCGTCGCCGACCGAGTCGGTGACGACGAGGAGTTCGCCAAGGTGGCCCGGCAGGCCAGCGACGCCCTCGCCACCGCCCAAAGCTCGTTGCGCAGCCTGGAGCTGCGCGCCGCCGTCACCCAGCACGCCGCGCGCCTTGCCCAGCTCGACCTGGCCCGTGCGGTGCGCCACGGCTCCGCGGCCGCGTGCATCGAGACGGTCGAGCGCTGGAGGGGTGCCTCGACCCGCGCGGAAGAGCTCACCCTGTCCGCCGACGACGAGACGGCGTCCCTGCTCCAGGAGCTGCGCTGGCTCGCGTCTGGGATGAGCACAGGTGCGCCGGAGAACCCTGCGGAGCGGGAGGCGAGGATGGCCGACCTGCAGCAGCGAATCACCGCCCGGGCGCGGCTGGGCCGGCGGGCGTCCGACGGTCCGGTACTCGCAGCCCTGACCTGCGATCAGCTCCTCGCGGCGCTGCCGGCGGGCACGGCATATCTGACCTTCGGCCAGACCGGCGGGCGCATGTATGCCGCTGTGGCCAACGGCAGCGGCCAGCACCAGCTGCACGACGTGGGGCCCGAGCGGGAGATCGAGGACGCGGTGGCGACCGTGCGCCGCGACCTGCGCGGACAGGCCTTCGCTGGGCGGGCGCCCGGGCTGCAGACGACCCTCGCCGCCGCGCTGGAGGAGTCCGGTGCCCGTCTGGGACGCCTGCTGCTCGACCCGCTCGCCGACGTGGTGGGATCGTGCGACCGGCTCGTCATCGCGCCCAACCGGACCCTGCACGCGCTGGCGTGGGCGTGCCTGCCGCAGGTGGCGCGCCGGCCGGTGACCGTGACGCCCTCCGCCTCGCGCTGGGTGCGGCATCTCGGGGACGGCCCGGTCGCGCTGCGCCGGGTCAGCGCACATGCCGGGCCCGGCCTCCCGGAGGCCACCGGCGAGGTCGGCGCTGTGCGCCGAACCTGGGGGGCCGAGGCCGCGGCGACGACCGGCCCCGGACGGGCCACCACCCGGGACGTCGCACGGGCCCTGGCCGAGGACGACCTGGTCCACGTCGCCGCTCACGGCCAGCACGCCGGTGACAACCCGCTGTTCTCCTCCCTGCGGCTGCACGACGGGCCGCTCTACGCTCACGACCTGGTCCCGACCGTCCACGCCCGGCACGTTGTCCTCTCCGCTTGCGACGTGGGACGGGCCCGGATCCGCAGCGGTGGCGAGGCGCTGGGGATGACCGCGGCCCTGCTCAGCCTTGGCGCCTGGTGCGTGGTCGCGGCCGTCGCGCCTCTCGCCGACACGGTGTCGGCCCAGGCGGCCACGCTCTACCACGAGCAGCTCGCGGCCGGGGCGGACGCCGCGGCCGCCCTGGCGGCCGCGGTCCGGGACACGCCGGGCGCGCAGGCACTGATGTGCTTCGGCAGCGACCTGCAGATCCGGCGGTGAGGCCCGGCGGGCACAGTGCACCCTCTCTGGCCCAGACTGGGACGATGCCGACCGACCTGCCCCACCCGCTGACCGGGCAGCCCTTCCCCAGCCCGGTCCCGCCCGGAACGGGTTGGCCCGAGGACCCGGCGGGACCCCATACCCGCAGGGCGCGCAGCGTCGCCGGGGTGCGCCGGCTAGCGGCCGGCTCGGCCGATCTGGCGGAGCTGGATGCACGCGTGTCCGTCTGCGGCGCCTGCCCGCGGCTGGTCGCCTGGCGCGAGCAGGTGGCGGTGACCAGACGGGCCAGCTATGCCGACCAGCCCTACTGGGGGCGCCCGGCGGCGGGTCTGGGACCGGCCGATGCGCGGGTGCTCGTGGTCGGCCTGGCGCCGGCCGCCCACGGTGCCAACCGCACCGGCCGCATCTTCACCGGCGACCGATCTGGCGACTGGATCTACGCGGCGCTGCACCGCGCCGGCTACGCCAGTTCGCCGACCTCGACCCACGCCGGTGACGGGCTCCGGCTGCGCGAGGTCCGCATCACCGCGCCGGTCCACTGCGCACCGCCCGACAACGCCCCGTCGGTGCAGGAGCGCGCCACCTGCCGGCCCTGGCTGGAGCGCGAACTGCGGCTGCTGGAGCCGCACCTGGAGACGGTGCTGGCCCTCGGCGGCATCGGCTGGGACGCCTTCCTCGTCGCCGCGCGCGCCGTCGGCTGGGTGGTGCCGCGACCCAAGCCGCGATTCGGCCACGGCGCGGAGGCGCTGCTCACCACGGGGGCCGGACGCCCGGTGCGCCTGCTGGGCTGCTACCACGTCAGCCAGCAGAACACCTTTACCGGACGGCTCACCGAGCAGATGCTGGACGACGTTATCGCCCGGGCCTGAGCGCCCGGTTATCCTGGGGACCGCCCGGGCCGCCCCCGTAGCCCAACCGGCAGAGGCAGCCCACTTAAAATGGGTCTAGTGCGGGTTCGAATCCCGCCGGGGGCACGAGAGCGTCGCGGTTCCACCCAGCGTACGGAGCGCGGCCGGTCCCGGCTCACTCGCCGCAGAGCACAACGCCGAACGCCGCGAGGGGTCGGCGCGAAGCTGGTTCGGGCAAGATCGGGACCCATCGCGCTGAACCGCAGCGAGTGCCAGGCAGCTTCAGCACACGAGTCCGAGCGCAGGACGCCTCAGCAACGCGTCGATGATCTTTGGGCGTCTTGTGTAGATCGACTCAGGTGCTCCCTCATCCGGCGCTTAGGGGCGTCAGTCCCCACTGAATCGTTGGGCCCATAAGCTCAGGGCTTTACGTTGCTGTGGATTGTAGGTCTCGATGCCGTATTCCTCCAGGAGATCCGCTGCCTGTCCCAGATCGATGGGTCGAGCGTCTCCGCTGAGGGGTGAGACCAGCTCTGCGCAGAACGCAGTGAAGTCGTCAAGCAGATCGGTGACCTGCGCAGCGCTGCTGGTCGAATCAAGTGCATCGAAACGTCGAGAGATGTCGACAGATGTCTCAAGAAGGTCCGAGCGTTCACTGAGCTTCCGGTAGAGAGCCGTCAGGTATGTTCTCCCCGTCTCCTCGGAGAAATGGCTCCATAGTATGGCTTGGTCGCGGTCCATCCGGGCCACACGCTGTGTGTAACCCGCAATGGTGAACAATGAGTAGAATGGCACTAGTTCCGCCGGTAGATCCGGGGCGGCCTGATGCGCGCGCAGGTGGGCGATTATTTTCCGCTGCTCAGTGAGCCGCTGGATCTGTTCAGACAGTTCTTGGTCCAGATCGTCCAGGTATTGTTCCGTCCTCCCCCGGTCTGTCTCAGCATCATCGAGAATGGAGCCCATCTGCTCCAGCGGCATACCCAGGTTGCTCAGTTTCCTGATCCGTAGTAGTCGGACCAGATCAGTCACGCTGTACTCGCGGTAGCCATTGCTGGTCCGTGGCGGCTCGGCAAGCACGCCGACCTGGTGGTAGTGGCGCAGGGTGCGCACGGTGACACCGGCCAGGCGAGCTACCTCCTTGCTGCGCATTTCATACCTCCTTGCTGCGCATTTCATACCTCCTTAACCTCTTCGGGCGGGGACTTCTCCAGGTTACGGAAGGCCGAGGAGCACAGGGCGAAGACGACGCAGATCACCCACAGGCCGACAAATATCATCGCGGCTGTCTGAAGACTCATGAACTCGACCATGACCGCTGCACCGGCGATTCCAGCGGGAGCGGCCGCAGGAATCATGGCGTTTTGGGTTCCCAAAATTCTGCCACGCATATTCTCAGGAATTCGCTCGATATTCAGCACAGAGATCAGCGCGCCGAACAGCGCATTGAAGAATCCAAGTAGGAATGCTCCTACGAAGACTACCCAGATCTCTGCCAGCGTTGCGACGACCGCGAAGCCCATTGCGTTGCCGCAGATTCCCAGCATAAACCAGGCGCGACGACGCCCCTTCTTGCCCGCGACGGTATAGAGCAAACCCCCGAGAAGAGACCCGGCAGCCAGGGAGGTGAGCACGAAACCGAGCAGTTCGGGAGAGCCTTCCATGGTGAAGTAAACCGGCAGTAACAATCCTTGCAGTGCAGCGATGGTGACCAGTGCCACGATCATGATTAGGGTCACGCCCACCAGGAAGCGGCTGGTAAGCAGCACCTTCCACCCGTCCTTGAGCTGGGACCATCCAGTGCCCGCCAACTTGGTGCCATGGCCTGCCTCCACAGAACTACTCCCCACCACGGCCGGGAGCATGAGGGACATCAGGCCTGCGACCAGGGAGGTTCCTGCGGTGATCCACAGCACCGTGGTTCCCTCGAAGAAACCCATCAGTGTTCCAGCCGCGGCAGGACCAAGCAGTAACGCGATGGTGGTCATCGTTTCTCGCAGGCCCATCAGCCGCTCAGCAGAGATATCCCCGTGGCGGACGATCGCCGGCAAGAGAGTTTCCCGAGCGGTGATGCCAGGACCGTCACCGAGGGTGGAGAGCGCTCCGAAGAGCATGAACCAGCCGATGTTCAGCCCGGTGATGAGGTCGACGATCGGCAGCGCCGCGATCGATGCCGCGGAGATGAGATCGCACATTACTGACGCCGTCCGTCTGTTGATCCTGTCAAGGACCACGCCCATGAAGAGGCCCGCCAACAGCCCGGGGATTGCGGTTGCTGCCGCCACCGCACCCGTGCCCAGGACGCTGCCGGTGGTGGTCAGCACGATCAGGGGCAGCGCGATCGCAGCGACGGACTGACCCAGTACTGCCAGCGTGATGGAAGAAAGGTAGAAGACGGTGACTCGACGCATGTCCCCCATTGAGAACTATGACGTAGGGGCGGAGTCAAAGCGCACTTCGGCAAGCCTACGAGGGGCTGCTACAGGCCCCGTCCGTCGTCCAGGTCAGACTCGTCGGCGGCCTCAGCCTGGTCCGTGCCCGGGGCGCCTTCGCTGCCCGCCCAGAGCACGGCCCGGCCGACCAGGGCGTACTGGCCCTTGGGGTGGGCCCGGAACAGCGGCTCGGAACCGAAGAGGACCGCACGGGTCCCGGCCGCCGTCTCGCCGCTGACCACCAGGGCCTGGCCGACGGCCGCCTCCTGGCCGCCGTCGGTGCCTCCGGCCCAGTGGCCCGAGACGAGGGGGTCGGCGGTCAACCGCTGGTCGGCCCGCACGTCCGGGCCCAGCCGGGTGAACCAGTAGGGGGAGTAGACGAAGGTGTGCTCGGTGGCGGCCGAGGTGACCGGGCTCGCCGGGTCGGAGGCGACCCGCACCACGCCGTTGGCGTCGGCCCGGCCCGGGACCACGGCGACGTCGAGCAGGTCGAGGGCGTCGTTGATCTCCGCCCCGACGCTGCCGCGCCCGACAAACCCTCCGCCAGCCTCGACGAAGGCCCGCAGCTCGGCCCGTGCCCCGGGACCGAGCTCGCGCCAGGACATCCCGCTGGAGACGTAGAGGGCGTCCAGGCCGGACAGGTCGAGCCCGGCGTTGAGGCTGCGGGTGCTGATCGGCTCCACGGTCAGCCCCATCTCCGCGAAGGCCCACCTCTCCTCCGCGGTGCCAGCCACCCCGACGACGCGCGCCGAGGGGGCAAGGGGCTCTCCTGCGGCGTCGGCGGGTGCCTGCTCGAGGATGACGCCGTGCACCTCGGTCACGTTGCCGGCGGCCCACGGGTAGCGGTAGGGCACGAGCACGCTGCCGTCGGCCAGCAGCTCGACCGGGATCCCCTGACCGAGCAGGGTGGACACGGCCTGGACGTCGGCGGGGTCCGCCATCGGCAGCACCCACCCGGTAGAGCTCTCGGCGAGGTCGCCCGTGGGGTCGGCGGACTCGACCTCAGTGCCCACGAGCCGGAGTGGGTACCGCTCCGGCACCGTCACCACGTCGGCACCCCACAGCTGCCCCAGGCTCCACCCGGAGATGTCATACATCGCCTCGACCCGGTCGGTCAGGTCGGCGCCACGGCCCAGGATGGCGTTGGCGACGGCCCGCTTGGCCTGGTGCAGGTCGACCACGTAGCTGCCGGCCGGGTAGCTGCGCCCGGCGATGGAGGTGTCGAGGCCCAGGCGGGTCACCTCGACGTCGTTGGCGACCAGATGGTCCACCAGCCGGGCAGCGGCCGGCGCCGAGCGCTGCCCCTCGCCCGCCGGGATGACGTAGGCCCGGGGGAAGTCGGTGGTGTAGACGTCCTCCGGTCCGATCACCCCGAACAACCCCTCCTCGACCGGCCGCTGGCGCTCCCCGGCGGCCGCTCGGCGGAAGATCTCGATGTGGTCGGCGAGCAGCTCGGTGCGGTGCTCGACGGCATATTCCACCGTCGCGGTGAGCGCGGCTCGGGCGATGTCGGTGTTGACCGACGCCCGCCGACGCAGCTCGTCCTCGGGCAGGTCATAGCTCGAGCCGTTGACCCGCAACGGGAGCTCGACGGTGTGCGCGACCGCCCCGTGTAGCGCGGCATACTGCGGCACGAAGATCGGGGGCCAGCCGTCCCACCCCTGCTCCCAGTCGCGCAACGGGATCTGGACGGGGCGCACGCCGTCGGTGCCGCCCGGCGCCAACTCCTCGATTGCCCGCTCGACCTCGACGGCGAGGGGGTAAGAGTGCCGGACCAGCAGGTCGAACTCGTAGTTGTCCCCGTGCGGGGGCGTGGTCGGCTCGACCAGGGTGCCGTTGACGTAGCCGTGCAGGTCGACCACCAAGGCCGGCTGCGTGCGGATCAACGCCTCCCGCAGCGCCACGGTCTCGGGCTGGGTCGCGGTGATCAGGTCCCGGTTGAGGTCGAAGCCGTGAGCGTTGCGCCGGTCGCCCTCCACGCGTCCGTCGGGGTTGGCCGAGAGGAGCAGGTGGATCCGCGTGCTCGCCAGGAACGCCTCGACCCCCGGGTCGTCGGAGGTGGCGTAGTCCTCCACGAGCCGCAGGGCGGCGTCCGTGCCCTCCCACTCGTTGCCGTGGATGTTGGCGTTGACGAAGATGGGAACCTTGTAGTTGCGCGCCAGGGCCTGGTCCCGCGCCGCGCGGGCGGGCCGGTCGGTGATCAACTCGCGCATCCGGTCCTGCTGGTGGGTCTGGGCCGTGCTCTCGGGGGCGGTGAGTGTCACCAGCAGCAGGTCCCGTCCCTGCGCTGAGCTGCCGATCACCTCGACGCTGACGCGGTCCGAGGACTGCGCCAGGTCGTTCAGCATGGGGTGAAGGTCGTGGTATGCCGCCAGGCCCAGTCGCAGGGAGGCGTCCTGCTCCTCCACGGCGGGCTCGTCCAGGGAGCCGGGATGAGCAGCCAGGCCAGCGCCGGAGGACGGCAGCGGCGCGAGTGCTATGGCTGCACCGAGAGCCGTCGCCGTGGCGACGGCTCGCATCGGGCGCCGAGCACGCGTCATACCTGTCCTTCCGTGAGTACCGGGGGATCCTATCTGCCACAGGCCCGGCACGGAATGGCCTGTGGGAAAGTCTGGCCGTGAGCCCACGAACGGCGTGCCAGGACGGGATGATCGGATCCTGATGAGGCATTCTTGCAGGTGGTTGGCGGGGCGCGGAATCACTCCCCTGCCTCGCACGTTTATTCTGGAGAACACTGACACCGCTGGCCGGCCGGCCGACGGTGCCGCACGACCTCGGAGGATCCATGGCCGTCAACCCGGTCTTCAACCGCATCGACAGTGAGGCCGCCCAGGGACGCTATGCCGGCTTCGGCCAGCAGCAGCCCGGCGCCTACCCGCCACCCCAGGGGGCACCGCACATTCCGGCCCAGGGGGGCTACCCCGGGCCGTCTGAAAGCTTGACCGACGAGCAGCTGCGCCAGATGTACACGCAGGCGCCGGCCGGCCCTGCCCAGACGGGGCGGCTCACCCTCGACGACGTCGTGGTGAAGTCACTGATGCTGTTCGGCATCGTCGTGGCGGTCGCCGCCGGCACCTGGTATGTCGTGGGCGGCCAGCCGGGCATCGCCACGCCGATCTGGCTGTTGGGCATGTTCGGCTCCCTGGCGCTCAGCTTCGTCATCGCCCGTGCCAAGCAGGTCAAGGTCCCGCTGGTCCTCACCCACGCCGTGCTGCAGGGCCTGTTCCTGGGCGCGGTCAGCGCGACCTTCGAGATGCGCTGGCCGGGCGTGGTCTCCACGGCCGTCGTCGCCACGATGGCCACCTTCGCAGGCATGTTCATCGGTTGGAAGTTCGGCGTGATCAAGGTCACCAGCAAGTCGCGGCGGATCTTCAGCATGGCCGCCATGGGCTACCTGGTCTTCCTGCTCGTCAACCTGGGGGCCTCGTTCCTGGGCTTCGGCGAGGGCTGGGGCGTCTTCGGGATGCAGTTCGGCTGGGCCATCGCCCTGCTGGGTGTTGGGCTGGCCTCCTACAGCCTGGCCGTCGACTTCGACTCGGTCGACAAGGCCGTGCGCATGGGCGCCCCGGAGAAGTACTCCTGGCTGCTTGGTCACGGGCTGGTCGCCAGCCTGGTCTGGCTCTACATCGAGTTCCTGCGTCTCTTCGCGATCCTGCAGAGCGACTGAGATGCCTGAGCTCGGGGACGCCGAGCTGGAGCGCGTGGCCCGGAGGTGGCATCAGCTGCCTCTGGACCGCGCGCTCCTGGCGTATCCGGGTGTCCGCGACGTGGTGCAGCTCCTCGCGGACGACATCGCCCGTGAGACGGGCAAGGCGCGCGTCCCGGTGCCGGACCTGGGACCGGCCGTGGCTATGGATCAGCTGCGGGTGATGGTCCACGACTGGCGGCGGGCAGGACTGCCCGAGGGTGACCTGGGGGGCCGACTCATCGCGTTGCGCAGGAAACTGCCCTGAGGTGAGGGTCGGCAGAGAACCCGTCGCGTGACCCGCCGCGCAGTGTCACCGGTGTCCTGGTGCAGAACTGACATTGCTGTCTGTGACATGGCACGACGCGCTGTGGACAAGCCTGAGGGTGTGTCGCACGGGTGTTCTAGGATGTGGGTGTTGGTCACGAACTGTCGGGGAGGGGTTCCGGGCGGGGGTGCTGGGCTGTGTGAGGCCGCGGGGTGGTCGGGGTGAGGCGGGATGGTGAACGCGGGGGCGCGTCGGGGGTTGGTGATGACCGTGGTGACGTGGCGGCGGAGGCGGTCGGGGGTGCGGCCACGGGTGATGGGCGGCTGCGGGGTGAGTTGGAGGCTGTCCTGTCACCGCGACGACGACCACCCCCCCTTCTGACCTACGCAACGCTGAGCAGAAGGCCAGGCGCCCGGCTGGTCCGGCCGCAGGCGATGTCAGTGCGCGTGAGGGTCAGTGGGCGGCAGCGGTGTCGCCGGCCTCTTCCTTGGACCGGCGGGGGATGAGCGAGATCAGCCCGACGAGGACCAGGCCGACGAGCAGGCCCAGCACGGCGGAGAAGAAGGTGTTGGTCAGCCAGGTCAACAGGCCGGTGGCTGCTCCGACGGCGCCGGCGACGACCTCCTCGGCGTGGTGGACGAAGTCGTAGACGGGGTGGAACCCGAGCTCGTCCATCCCCACCAGCAGGATGTGCCCGCCGACCCAGAGCATCGCGATGACCCCCACGATCGACAGCACCTTGAGCACCACCGGCATCGCCTTGACCAGGCCCAGCCCTACCTTCTGCCGCAGCGCTGAGTCCTGCTGCGCCAGGTGGAGGCCGATGTCATCCATCTTCACGATGATGGCCACAGCCCCATAGATCAGCAGCGTGATCGCGATGGCTACCACCACGAGGATGATGGCCCGGTTCAGCAACGCCTCCGTGGCCACCTCATTCAGCGCGATGACCATGATCTCGGCGGAGAGGATGAAGTCGGTGCGGATCGCCCCCGACACCATCTTCTTCTCCTCCTCCGGGCCCTGCTCCACGACCGGCTCGTCCTTGGCCGTGTCGTGGTGACCGCCCACCCCGAGCCACTCCAGCACTTTGTGGGCACCCTCGTAGGACAGGTAGGCGCCGCCGAGCATGAGGATCGGAGTGAGCAGCCAGGGCGCGAACTGGCTGAGCAGAAGCGCGGCCGGGACGATGAAGAGCAGCTTGTTGCGCAGCGAGCCCAGACCGATCTTCTTGATGATCGGCAGCTCTCGGCTGGGGGAGAACCCGGTGACGTAGCGTGGAGTGACCGCAGCGTCGTCGACGACCACCCCGGCCGCCTTCATACTGGCGCGTCCGGCGGCGGCGCTGATGTCGTCGACGGAGGCGGCCGCCACGCGGGCGATCGCAGCGATGTCGTCGAGCAGGGCTGCCAGACCACCAGCCATGAGGACCTCCCGGTCATAGGGCGATAAACCTGGCTCAGGCTACTCGCCCCGGACCGGGGTTGCGCGTCAGCTCAGCCGCTCCAAGATGATCGTCATCCCCTGGCCTCCGCCGACGCACATGGTCTCCAGACCGAACTGGGCGTCACGGGTCTGCATCGCGTTGATCATCGTGGTCGAGATGCGGGCACCGGTGGAGCCGAACGGGTGGCCCAGCGCGATCGCCCCACCGTGCACGTTGAGTCGGTCGTAGTCCATGCCGAGGGCGTCGGCGGAGCCGAGCACTTGCACCGCGAAGGCCTCGTTGATCTCGTAGAGGTCCATGTCACCGATCGACATACCGGCCTGAGCCAGCGCCTTCCGGGAGGCCTGGATCGGGCCCAGACCCATGACCTCGGGGGACAGCGCCGAGGCAGCCGTGGAGACCACCCGGGCCAACGGCGTCAGACCCAGCTCTTTGGCGCGGGTGTCGCTCATGACGACCAGGGCAGCGGCACCGTCGTTGAGCGGGCAGCAGTTGCCAGCGGTCACCGTGCCGTCCTCGCGGAAGACCGGCGCCAGAGTCGACACCTTCTCGATCGTCACCCCGGCCCGGGGTCCGTCATCGGTGGAGACGACAGTGCCGTCGGCGAGCGTCACCGGCGCGATCTCCTTGGCAAAGATCCCCGCCGCGATCGCGGCCTCTGCCCGGTTCTGGCTGGTCACGCCCCACTCGTCCTGGCGCTCACGGGAGATCCCCAGGGCGGTGGCGACGTTCTCTGCCGTCTGACCCATCGCCATGTAGGCGTCCGGCAACAGGCCCTGCTCGCGCGGGTCGGTCCACGTCTGGTTGGAGGCCGCCGTCTGCGCAGTACGCTCCTGCGCGTCCGCGAACGCCGGGTTGTGCCACTCGGCCTTGCCCCCGCCTGCCCCGGAGAAGTCGGCGTAGCGGGACACGCACTCGACCCCGGCGCTGATGAAGACGTCGCCCTCACCGGCCTTGATGGCGTGGAAGGCCTGGCGGGTCGTCTGCACCGAGCTGGCGCAGAAACGGTTGATGGTCGCGCCGGGCACCTCGTCCAGCCCCAGCAGCACCGAGACGATGCGGGCCATGTTGAACCCGTGCTCGGCCCAGGGCTCTGCGCACCCCAGGTAGAGGTCGTCCACGGTGGTCGGGTCCAGCTCCGGCACCTGCTCGAGGGCGGCGCGGATGACTCCGGCCGCAAGGTCGTCCGGGCGCACGCCGGCCAGAGAGCCCTTGAAGGCCCTGCCGATGGGAGTGCGGGCGGCGGCGACGATGACGGCTTCGGCCATGGGGTCCTCCTGGACGGGTCAGGCTGGGCAGGCGGCTGCTCGGTATGCCGTGAGTCTAGGTTCTCTGCCTGACGCCACGGACATCGGGCAAGCAAGGGTCACCCAGTGCCGCGCGCGTGGCGGGCCAGACGCTCCAGCCCTTCGTCGATGCTGACCTGCGGTCGCCAGCCCAGCACCTCCTGGGTGGTGCGCTGGTCGAACCAGTGCGCGGTGGCCATCTGCTCGGCCAGGAACCGGGTCATCGGCGGTTGGCTGATCGTGGGCGCCCGAGGCACCCGCTCCGACAGGACCACGGCCCCTTCGACGAGGGCACCCAGCCCCCAGGCCACCGGCAGCGGCACCCGCAGCCGGGGCACGGGGGCACCGACGGCCCGGCAGATCCCCGCGACCAGCTCACCGATTGGCCGGGGCTCACCGTTGGTCACCACGAACGGCCTACCCCGGGCTGCCTCCATCTGCTCCAGCGCGGCCACGATGGCGGCGGCGGCGTTGTCCACGTAGGTGGTGTCGACCAGCGCGGTGCCGCTGCCGACCAGCGCCAGCCTGCCCTGCCGTGCCCGCTCGGCGATCCTGCCCACCAGCTGGGTATCCCCGGGGCCCCAGACCAGGTGAGGACGCACGGCGGTCACCGCTAGCGGGCCGGTGCCGCCCTGGTCGGCCTCGAGGGCGAACAGCTCGGCCGCGGCCTTGGTGCGGGCATAGTTGCCGCGGGCCCGCATCGGGGTGGCCTCCACAGCGCCTTCGCCCGTCAGGGAGCGGCCGGTGTGGGCCACGGAGGGGGAGGAAACCTGGACCAGCTGACCGCCGCCCTGGGCCCGTAGAGCGGCGATGACGTTGCGGGTGCCGCCCACATTGGTCTGCACGAAGTCCATCCACGGTCCGACCACGTCGACCTTGGCCGCGAGGTGCACGACAGTGTCCTGGCCGGTCACGGCACGGGAGACCGCCTCGGCGTCCCGGATGTCGCCCAGCGACTCCCGGTGCCGGCCGCCAGCCGTGCGCCGTTGCATGACGGTGACGTCCCATCCGCGGGTCGCGAGCAGGTCGGCGACGGCGCCCCCGAGCATGCCGCTGGCGCCGGTCACCAGCACCTTGCCAGAGGAGCCCCCCATCAACGGCTTCTCGTCCTGGGGGCCGAGCCGCGCAGGACGTTGCGGACCCGCTCGACAGGACCCCGTCCGTGCAGGACCGCGTCCGCCCAGTCGGCCACGGCCGAACGGTCCACCTTGCTGGCGTGGCGGACGTCCACCGGCAGCCAGTCACGCACCAGCACCGCAGCCACGGGCACGGCCGCCGCGGCACGCACCACCTCCGCGAGGTCGCCCTGGGCGAGCGTGGAGGCGCCCGTCTGCGCTCCACGCAGCCGCGCCATCCTGCCGAGACGCTCCTCGGGGACGACCACGACCACGACCTGCTGGGCACCCGAGGGGCCCACCCCCACGACCGCGACGTCCGCGACATCCGGGACGCCGTCCCGCACCCGGTCCTCCACCGCATACGGGGTCAGCGGCCCCTGCGGGGTCACCAGCAGGTGCGCCAGACGCCCTTCGACCCACAGGCGGCCCCGGTCGTCCAGGTGCCCGGCGTCCCCGGTGCGATGCCACCCCGGTGGACGCTCGCTGTCGCGCTGGGCCATCCAGGCCCGGTCGTAACGGTCCTTGACGTGCGCGGCCCGCACGACGATCTCGCCGAGCGTGCCGGGCTCGTGCACGAGGTGCTCGGCCGAAGTCCCGTCCTGGGCCAGGGGGGCCACCGCTACCTCGACCCCGGGCAGAGGAGCGCCCACGCAGACCCCGGACTGCGCCGCCAGTTCCTCAGGGGCGACCAGCGTGGGGTCGTGCGAGGCGACGGGCAGCGCCTCGGTCATGCCGTAGGGCGTCTGGGTGCCCGCCGCAGGCAGCAGCTCCTTGACCTGGTGCAGGAGCTGGACGGGGACGGGGGCGCCCGCCGAGAGTACGAGTCGCGGCCCGCTCAGCACCGCGCGCTGCGCCGCGTCGAGCCCGTCGGCGGTGGCGACCACGTTGCGCAGCGCAGCCGGGGCGGCGAAGACCGTGGTGGCGTCCACCGTCGCGACGGCCTCCGCGAGCGCCGCCGCGGTGAGGGTCTGCGGCGCGGTCACGTCCATGTCCGGCACCACGCTGGTCAGCCCCAGCGCGGGACCGTAGAGCGCGAACGGGGCGAACGCGGCGACGAAACGCTCCCCGGGGCCGAAGCCGAAGCCTTCCCGGAGGAGGCCGACCTGGGCGCCCAGCCGGTCCCGGGTGTAGACGACCCCTTTGGGGGGACCGGTCGCCCCGGAAGTGAACAGCACGGCACCGTCCTGGTCGCCGTCGATCGTCGACGGGTCGGGCAGTGCGACCCCTGCGGTGCGCCCCTCCTCCGCCAGGGCCTGCACCTGGTCACCGCCGGGCTCGATGTGCAGCCGCTGCCCGGGCACGCGGGTCAGCCTCGTGAGCGCCAGCGCCGTGCGGATCCCCACGACGTGCCGCGGTCCGGCGCTGCGCAGGGCGGCTCCTAGCCTGCCCAGACCCAACCCCGCGTCGGCGACGACGACAACCGCGCCGAGGCGCCACACCGCATACACCAGGGTGGTCAGCTCGATGCCCGGCGGCACCAGGACCGCGACGCGGTCCTGCGCCCCGACCCCCCGGGCGGCCAGGCCGCGGGCCACGTCGTCGACCCGCTGGGCGAGCTCACCGAAGGTGATCCGGCGTGGGGTGCCGCCGGCGAGCTCGGCCACGGCCAGCTCGTGGGGGCGGGTGGTGTCCACCCGGACGGGCACGGGCGTCACTGGCGCGCGCCCGTCACGAGGAGCATGGGCGGCGGGCCGTCGCCGGCCGGAGGCGTTGTCCTGCAGCCAGGCCCAGATCACCTCGACGCCGTCGGGACGGTCCTCGAGCACCAGGTGCGAGGCGTCGGTGTAGCGCTGGACGTCGGCGTGCGGCATCCGCCGGAGCAGGTCCTCGAGGTAGCGCTGCCCGAACACGGGGTCCCGGGTGCCCCACACCATGAGCGCCGGCACGTCCTGCAGGTCCTCGCACCCGGCGGCGACCTCGTCCAGGACGGCCCGGCTCGGGTGGTCGGCCTCGAACGGGATGTCCTCCACGAACTCCCCGACCGCGGCCCGGCGGGCGGGCGAGGCGTAGGGGGAGGCGAAGGCCGCCCGCACGGGGCGGGGCAGGGGCGGCACGCTCAACGCAGTCGTGGCCCGGACGAAGACCGGGGTGTCGACGCAGACCCGGTCCAGCAGCGCGGAGGTGCGCGCCAACCGGATCAGCGAGGGCGGTGCGCTGTCCGCGGGCTGGTGGACCGCGGTGTTGGTCAGCACGACCGCCGCGAGCCCTTCGGTATGCCGCTGGGCCCAAGCCAGGCTGATCGGCCCGCCCCAGTCGTGCGCCAGCGTCGAGACCGGCCCGGTCAGCTCAAGGGCGTCGGTGAGCCGGGTGAGGTCCTCGATCCGCTGACCCAGGGTGCGCGGAGCACCCGGCCGTTCCGACCAGCCCATCCCGAGCTGGTCGACCGCCACCACCCGCCACCCGGACGGTGCCCGGGCGAGCACCCGGCGCCAGAGGTAGGACCAGGTGGGGTTGCCGTGGACGCACAGCAAGGTACGCCGCACGGCCTCGCCCCGGCCCTGCAGCACCGGGCCGTTGTCCAGCACGTGCCAACGGCGGGTCACACCCTCCGCGTCGGGAGCCGTGACCACCCGGGACCAGGCGGGGTCGAGCCCCGGCAGCGGGCGGGGCGGCAGGCCGACAGGGTCCTGAGCTGCGCGCCGGGCGCGGGTGTGGATCTTCTGGTCGACGGGGGTGGTCAGCGCGTCGGCCACAGGGCTCACCTCACCAATCGATCTCGACACAGGTCATGTTCAGGCCCGAGCCGATCCCCATCATCAGCACCCGGTCACCGTCGGTCAGGGAGTTGACCTCCTTGGCCAGGGTGATCGCGACCGCGGCCGGGCCCACGTTGCCGTAGGTCGGGAAGGTCAGCGGGATCCGGGACGGGTCCAGGCCGAGGGCCTCTGCGGTCCGGGAGGTGTGCACCTTGGAGACCTGGTGGACGATGTAGCGGTCCATGTCGGACCAGTCGAACTCCTTCGCGGCATCCGCCCACAGCTCCTTGGCCAGGCCCATGCCGGCCACCAGCAGCCCCTGGGCGTCGGTACGCATCTCGGTGAAGTCGCCCACGCACAGCTCGTGGTGCTGGGTCGCCGCCCGGGTGACCCCGCCGACGACGCGGTGACCGTCGGGGTGCTCGCTGGCCCGGCCGAGCAGCATGGCCGCAGCCCCGGAGCCCAGGGTCAGGGTGGCGAACTGGCTGGTGATGTCCTCCGCGGTCGCCTCCGGCGAGGACAGCCGGGCCAGGGTGCGCTCCTGCGGCGTGCGGGAGCCCTCGCCACAGACGATCAGGGCGTAGTCGATCTGGCCCGCGTCGATCATCGTCGCGGCCAGTTGCATGGCGTTGACGAAACCGAGGCAGGCGTTGGTGATGTCGAAGTTCAGGCAGCTGGTCGGCAGGTCGAGGTTCTTGTGCACCGAGACGGCGATGGACGGCTCGAGGTGCTCCCGGCTCACCGAGGTGTTGACCAGCAGGCCCACCTTGGCGGGGTCAACCTGCGCCTGCTCAAGGGCCGCGCGCGCGGCCTCGACCGCGCCGTCGACGAAGTTCTGGTCCTCCCGCCACCAACGGCGCTCCGTGATGCCGGCGAGCTTGGCGAGCATGCCGGGGCGCAG
This sequence comes from Ornithinimicrobium pratense, assembly GCF_008843165.1. Lineage (NCBI taxonomy): Bacteria > Bacillati > Actinomycetota > Actinomycetes > Micrococcales > Ornithinimicrobiaceae > Ornithinimicrobium > Ornithinimicrobium pratense. Next base: position 568,407 of record NZ_CP044427.1, read on the forward strand.
CGCGTTCCGGTCGTAGGACTCACCGATGATCTCGTCGAACTCGGCCGAGGTCTTGACCACGGGAGCGTCGACGGCGGTGACGGACAGCACCGCGGTGTCGTGATGCCGAAAGGTGGCGTTGCCGTTCAAGTGTGGGGACCTCGGGTGCTGGAGAGGGGCGGGGGAGAACGTCTCATTCGACCACATCCGCGGGCCGGGCAAGAACTGGAGCGGCACACGATCGGCCCGGCACACCCGATGAGGAACGGCCAGGGAGCAGGGGCCGTCCAGCCCGGTGTGCCACCATGAAGCCGCAACGGCGGCCCGGTCCGCGGGCCTTCTCGTGGGAAAAGGAGCAACTGACATGAGCACGACGCGCATGCGTCTGGGATCGCTCGTCACGGCGGGGGTGCTGACCCTCGGCCTGGCCGCCTGTGGCGGAGACGACGAGCCGGACACCACCACCCCGGCCAGCACGGTTGAGGAGGCCGGCACCGACGCGCAGGCTGGCACCGAGGACGAGGCCACCGCCACCGCCGAAAACACGGGCGAGCAGACGAGCGAGGCCGAGACGACCGAGTCCGAGACCACCGAGGCCGAGACCACCGAGGCGGAGACTGACGCCGGTGGTGCCACGGAGGGCGAGACGGTCCCCGTGGACGAGTTCCTCGCCATGCTGCAGGCACCGGGTGAGGACATGCTCTCCAGCTACACCATGTCCATGGACATGGAGGCGGAGGGTCAGCAGCTCACCATGGACGGCGCCGTCAACCTGTCCGAAGACGACACCCGGATGCGGATCACCATGGCGGTGCCCGAGATGGGCACCGTGGAGATGATCTACGCCGACGGCGACGCCTACATGACGGTCCCGGGTGTGACCCCGGAGGGTATGTACCTCCTGGCTCCCGCTGACCTGCTCGGTGACACCGCCGAGCTGGACGAGATCGACATCACCGCTCAGTGGGACGCCTGGGAGCAGGGCGCCCAGGAGGTCGTCTTCCTGGGGGAGGAGGACGTCGACGGAGAGCAGATGCGCCGTTACCAGGTGACCGTGGACGCCCAGGCCGCCCTTGCCGCGTCCGGCGAGGACGCAGCTGCCACCAGCCTGGGGCTGGAGGACGAGATCGTCTACGACGTCTGGGTCGACGGCGATGACCTCATGCGCAAGATGGTCTTCGACACCGGCGGTGAAACCGCGGAGATGCGGATGGACAACTGGGGTCAGGACCAGGACATCCAGGTCCCCGAGCCCGACCAGGTGATGGACATGGACGACCTGGGGACGGAGTCCGGGGGCTGACCCTGAGGAGCCCTAGCGCGGCGGGAGCACCTCGGTCTGGGCCGGGGTGCTTTCGCCGCTCGTGAGCAGGCCCACGGGGCAGCTGTAGCCGTTGGGGCCGTGGTTGCAGTACCCACCGGGGTTCTTCTGCAAGTACTGCTGGTGGTAGTCCTCCGCGTAGAAGAACTCACCGGCCTCCGCCGCCGGGCGCAGCTCGGTGACCACGGGAGCGTGACCGGCGGCGGTGAGGACCTGCTCGAAGGCGTCCCGGGTGGCGCGGGCGGCCTGCTCCTGCTCGGAGGTGGTCCAGAAGATCGCCGAACGGTACTGGCTGCCGACGTCGTTGCCCTGGCGGTTCAGCGTGGTGGGGTCGTGGTTCTCCCAGAACGCCTTGAGCAGCTGCTCCGGGTTGGTCTGCACCGGGTCGTAGGCGACCAGCACGGCCTCGGCGTGCCCGGTGGCGCCGGTGCAGACCTGCTCGTAGGTCGGGGACGGCAACGAGCCGCCCTGGTAGCCGACGGCTGTGGTGACCACGCCGGGGAGCTTCCAGAAGATCCGCTCGGCCCCCCAGAAGCAGCCCATGGCGACGGAGAGCACCTCGGTGCCCTCGGGCCACGGGCCCCGCATCGGGGTGCCCAAGACTAGGTGCCGCCCGGGGTCCGGGACGCCAGGAAGGGGCTCGGGGTGGCCGGGGGGCGTGGTGAAACTGTCCATCGCACCATTCTCCCACGCGCTGCTGGGAGTGTTCTGCCGCGCGACAAGATGCTCGTCGGGAGGACCACGTGGTCACCGGCGAGGGCCACGCACGGCCCGCGCGGCTGACGCCGGTGACCTCGGATCGACCCGCTGACGGATCGACCCGCTGATGCTGCTGCCCCCACGGTGTGGCACCTTGCCTGCCATGTCCGCCATGCCTGCCCCGCCTGTCGCGCCTGCCAGGTCCGGCACCACGCTCCTGGTCGACGTCGGGTCCACCTTCACCAAGGCCGCGCTGATCGATGATGAAGGATCGCTGCTGGCCAGGGCTGCCGTGCCGACCACCGTCGGGCCGGGCAGGGACGTGCTGGACGGCCTCGTGCAGGTGGCGGATGAGCTCGGATCCGGCACGAGGGCGCAGGTGCCGGACCCCCTTGGGGGCGACCGCGACCGGGTGCTGGTCTGCTCCAGCGCCGGCGGCGGGCTGCGGCTGGCCGTTGTCGGCTACGAGCGACAGGTCACCGCGGAAGCCGGGCACCGTGTGGGGCTCTCGGCCGGGGCCAAGGTCGTGCACGTGGCGTCCGGCCCGCTGAGTGTCGCCGACGTGGCGTCGCTGCGCGCCGCCCGCCCCGACGTCGTGCTGCTCGTCGGTGGCACCGACGGGGGCAACGCCGAGGTCTTCCTGCACAATGCCCGCCGGCTGGCCCGCTCCCGGGTCGGGGCCCCGGTCGTCGTCGCGGGCAACGCCCAGGCGCAGGAGGAGGCGGCCGCCGACCTCGAGTCGACGGGGCGACGGTTCATCCTCGCGCCCAACGTCCTGCCCCGGATCGGGGTGGTTGAGCCACTGGGTGCGCGGGCTGCCATCCGGCAGGTCTTCCTGCAGCACGTGATCGGCGGCAAGGGGCTGTCCCGTGGGCCCCGGTTCGCCCGTCTCGTCCGGGCCGCCACGCCCGACGCGGTGCTCGGCGGCGTCGAGGTCCTGGCCGCGGCGGCCGGTCAGGACGTCATGGTGATCGATGTCGGCGGGGCGACCACCGACGTCTACTCCGTGCTCGAGCCGCAGGGCGAGGACGCCGGGCTGCGCAAGCAGGTGGTTGCCCCCCTGTGGCACGCCCGGACCGTGGAAGGCGATCTGGGTATGCGGTGGGGCGCCCTCGGTGTGATCGAGGCGGCCCGCGCCGAGGGTCTGCTCGGCGAGGACGCACCGGCGCGGGAGCTCGCGTCCTGGGCGGAGCACGTGCTGGCGGAACCATCCGTCGTGCCCGCCGACGAGGCTGGGCGGGAGCTCGACCTGCGGCTGGCCACGCTGGCCGCCATCATCGCCGCCCGTCGCCACGGCCGGCCCGCCGGGCCGGGGGAGCCGACCCGTCCCCTGGCCGACGTCGGCCTGCTGCTCGGCTCCGGCGGGGTCCTGCGGCACGCGTCGGCGCCAGGCGCGCGCCAGGTGCTGGATCGGGTGCTTGCCGACCACGTGGGTGGGTGGCGCGCTCCGGCGCAGGCCAGGGCCGGTGTGGACACCGCATACCTCCTGCTGGCGGCGGGCCTGCTTGCGCCACTGCGGCCCGACCTCGCCGGGGCCGTCGTGGAGCCGCTCGTGGCCCCCGGGACAGCCGGATATTCGACGGGTGGCGGGGTCCCGGGCTAGGATCGGGGTATCAGCACGGTCCGGGCCAGCGTGGTCCGGACCTTGTCTTATCGGAGCCGCAGGGTGACCCGGCACGTCCGTGCGAGGGCCCGGCGGGTCCCTCGCGCGCCGGGGCGTCCTGCCCCGTCGCGCCCGCTTGACGAGGAGAGACCGACGTGACCGAGACCGCGAACACCGCCAGCTACCTGACCCAGGAGGCCTATGACCGCCTCCAGGCCGAGCTGTCCGCTCTTAAGGGCGAGGGTCGCACGGAGATCAGCCGGCGCATCGAAGCCGCCCGTGAGGAGGGTGACCTCAAGGAGAACGGCGGCTACCACGCCGCCAAGGAGGAGCAGGGCAAGATGGAGGCCCGCATCCGCCAGCTCGAGCACCTGCTGCAGCACGCCGTGGTCGGCACCGCCCCCGCCGACGACGGGATCGTCGAGCCCGGCATGGTGGTGACCGTCGAGATGTTCGGCGAGACCGAGACCTTCCTGCTCGGCTCGCGCGAGATCATCGACGAGGACACCCAGCTCCACGTCTACAGCGAGAAGTCGCCCCTGGGTGCTGCCCTCCTCGGAGCCAAGCGCGGCGACCAGGTGTCCTACGCCGCGCCCAACGGCAAGCAGATCGAGGTCAAGGTCGTCAAGGCCAAGCCCTACCGCGCCTGAGCCCTATATGACCCGGCTAGGACCCGGCGAGGCCGCCCCTAGCGACGCGGCGGCTCGTCGGAGTACCAGCAGGCGTCGACGTAGCCGGTCCGCGGCGGGGACGCCGAGCGCACGCTGAGCACGTGCCGGCTGGGTGAGCTCTGCGCGGGCCCGATCTCGACGTCTGCCCGCCCGACGACGGCGTTGCGCTCGTCGCGGGCCTCGATCCGGCAGGTCACCGCCCGCTCGGGATCCCGCTGCAGGTCCAGCCGCACGTCGACCTGGTCCTCGGCCACGAGGTCATGCCCGGTGTAGGTCCAGTGCACCCGCCCCACCGTCGCGGACAGGCCCCAGATGACGGCCATCACCACCATGATCGCCACCGCAGTGCCGCCGAAGATCCACCAGCGACGGGCGTTCGGCTGCCGCGCAGGGCGGGCGGCCTCGACCGCCTCCTCCTCGGCGTCCCAGTCCACGACCGGGTCGGCCTCGTCGCTGCGCTGATGGTGCTCGGTGGGGGGTGGGGTGGTCACGTGAGGGGCTCCGGCAGTGAGAAGATGGGCGGGTGCCTGCGGCAGGCCGCGGCACATCCACCATTGTCCACGAAGGAGCCCCGTGACCACCACGAGCCCGGGAGCCGGCCTGCGTCTGATGGCCGTGCACGCCCATCCCGACGACGAGTCCAGCAAGGGTGCGGCCACCACGGCCCGCTACGTCGCCGAAGGTGTGCAGGTCCGCGTGGTGTCATGCACCGGGGGAGAGCGTGGGGACATCCTCAACGACAAGCTCAAGGGTGACCCGCAGATCCAGCGGGACATCAGCCACGTCCGCCGGGAGGAGATGGCGGCGGCCGCCGAGATCCTCGGGGTGAGCCACACCTGGCTGGGCTTCGTCGACTCGGGCCTGCCCGAGGGTGACCCGCTGCCCCCGCTGCCGGAGGGTTGCTTCGCGCTGGAGCCGCTGGGGGTCACCACCGAGGCCCTGGTCCGGGTGATCCGCGAGTTCCGCCCGCACGTGCTGACCACCTACGACGAGAACGGCGGCTACCCGCACCCCGACCACGTCATGACCCACACGGTGACGATGGCGGCGTTTGAGGCGGCCGGTGACCCGACGGCATACCCCCACGCCGGTGAGCCGTGGCAGCCGCTGAAGGTCTACTACAACAGTTGGTCGCCCGAGCGCATGGAGCGCATCGACGAGGCGATGGTGCAGGCGGGGCACGAGGCGCCCTTCGCCGACTGGCGCGCCAACCTGGCCCGTCGCCCCCGCCGCGTGGTGAGCACCCGGGTGCCCTGCGGTGAGCACTTCCCGGTCCGGGACGACGCCCTGCGGGCGCATGCCACCCAGGTAGACCCGGACGGCTTCTGGTTCCGCGTGCCGATGGAGATCCAGCAGCGGGTCTGGCCCACCGAGGACTTCGAGTTGGCCCGCTCCCTAGTCGAGGCGCACCTGCCCGAGGAGGACCTGTTCGCCGGGCTGCGCGAGCTCGCCGACGCGGGCGAGCTGGACGAGGTATGCCGTCGCCGCCACGAGCGCGACGAGCACGGTGCCCTCGTGGTGCAGCATCGCGGCGCACCGCCCCTGCCCCCGGAGGGCAAGGACGAGTCGCGCTCCACCGAGCCGGTCGACGGTGACGGCGACGGCACGGACGAGATGCGCGAGAAGGAAGGCCACTCCGAATGATCGTCGACCTGACCCTCACCGCCGCGTCCGGGGCCGATGAAGAGTCGACCACGACTGTGCCGACGCCGCAGAACCCGGCACCGGGGATGTCCGACGAATCCACCGCGGTCACCGCGGGCTTGGGCGGCTTTCTCGTCGTCTTCGCGATGGGACTGGCCGTGTGGGTGCTCGGCCGCGACTTGACCCGGCGGCTGCGGCGGATGAACCGCGCGGAGCAGCAGCGGGCCGACGGGCAGCAGGACTCGGCGAAGGACACAGCCGCCGCGGCAAGCCAGCGTCGCCCGTCAGAGCCGGTGGACAGGGACCCGCTCGCCTAGGCCCGAGGCAGCCTCGCCCCGAGGGAGGGTTCGCCTAGTTTTCTAGGACCATGAGTAGGGCCGCCGTCCAGTGCGCCCCGAAGGCAGCCACCGTGAAGGCGTGGAAGATCTCGTGGAAGCCGAACCAGCGCGGGGAGGGGTTGGGCCGCTTGAGGCCGTAAACCACCGCGCCCAGGGTGTAGAGCAGCCCGCCGGCGGCCAGCAGCAGCACCACAGCCGGCCCCCCGTGCGCCAGAAATCGGGCAGGTAGAAGACCGCGACCCACCCCAGGGCGATGTAGACGACCGTGTAGAGCCACCGTGGCGCAGTGACCCAGAACACCCGGAAGGCCACCCCCGCCAGCGCCCCTGACCAGATCACCCACAGCAGCATGGTCCGCTGTCCACCCTCCAGCAGCAGCACCGCGAACGGGGTGTGGGTGCCGGCGATGATCAGGAAGATGTTGGCGTGGTCCCACCGCTTGAGTGCGGCGGACGTGCCCGGGCTCCAGTTGCCCCGGTGGTACACGGCCGAGGTGGCGAAGAGCAGGACACCGGTCAGGGCGAAGACCGTGGTCGAGACGCGGGCCGGGGTGCTGCCGGCGAGCGCGACCAGGACGATGCCCGCGGCCAGCGACAGCGGGACCATGCCGAGGTGCAGCCAGCCGCGCAGGTGCGGCTTGGCCTGCTCGACCAGTGCCCCCAGCGACTCCTGCGCTCCGCTGACGACGTCCCCCACGGAAGAGGCGGAGGAATGGTGGGGGTGCCGGTGGTGCGTCATACCCGTCAGCCTAACTTACGGGACCGTAGGTTACGAGCCCGTAAGTTTTCGCAACCGCGGCCCGAACACCCGCGGGGAGGTCACCTGTCCGGGTGGGCAGGACGCAGTAGGTTTGCCGTATGCAGTCGCCGCGGGACCTGGTCTACAAGGCCTATACCTCCTCGCTCCGCCGCAACCTCCCCCCGAGGCGTTGCCGCGGCACGTCGGCGTCATGCTGGACGGCAATAGGCGGTGGGCCCGGCAGCGCGGGGCGGAGTCGGCCGAGGGGCACCGGGCGGGGGCGGAGAACATTGCGCCCTTCCTGGGGTGGTGCGAGGAGTCCGGGATCGAGGTCGTCACCCTGTGGCTGCTGTCCACCGACAACCTCAACCGCCCCACGGCCGAGCTGGAGCCGCTGCTGAGGATCATCGAGCAGGTGGTCACCGACCTCGCGGCCGCCCGTCGCTGGCAGGTGCGGGTCGTTGGGGCCCTCGACCTGCTGCCCGAGGTCACCGCACAGTGTCTCTCCGACGCGGCCGCCACGACCGACGGTGTGGACGGGCTGGTGGTCAACGTGGCCATCGGGTACGGCGGGCGACGGGAGATCGCCGACGCGGTCCGCTCCCTGCTGCGCTCCGCCCGCGAGCGGGGCCAGACGCTGGAGGAGCTGGCTGCGACGGTCACCGTGGAGGACATCGCCGACCACCTCTACACCCGCGGTCAGCCCGACCCCGACCTGGTGATCCGCACCTCCGGGGAGCAACGGCTCGGCGGTTTCCTGCTCTGGCAGAGCGCGCACAGCGAGTTCTACTTCTGCGAGGCATACTGGCCCGACTTCCGCCAGGTCGACTTCCTCCGAGCGCTGCGGGCGTATGCCGAGCGCGAGCGCCGGTTCGGCACCTGACCCAAGGTCATGACGCGGTCCCGACGGTCGGCTGTGCACCGGGTCCGCCAGGCTCCCTGACCGGCATCCCTCCAGCTCGCCCCCGCCTCCGCTGCCCGCCACCTTCGAATTCACCAAGCGTCCACGCCCTCGTCGCCGTGTCGCGGTGGCATCGGGGGGCGTGGGGCCTACCGTCGGAGGTGACGCGGGACAGCCCCGTCCCGCCTCTCGGGAGGCCCACCACATGGAGCTCAGGCTCGCAGGCGGAGGGCCGGCACCGGCCCGTCGCCGTCGTGGCGGGACGCGGTCCCGGTCCATCCACCGCCACGACGCGGAGCAGCCGCGCGTGTCAGCCAGGGAGTGAGCATGACCACCAGCCCCCAGAGCCGCGTGATCCAGAACCTCTCGCAGGACGGGTTCGGCCTGCACGCACTGCCTGACACCGGACGCAAGACCTACGTGCTAGACACCTCGGTCCTCCTGTCCGACCCGCACGCCCTCCTGAGGTTCGCCGAGCACGCCGTCGTGCTCCCGGTCGTGGTCATCACCGAACTGGAGGCCAAGCGGCACCACCCCGAGCTCGGCTACTTCGCCCGGCAGGCGCTACGGATGCTCGACGACCTGCGCGTCCAGCACGGCACCCTCAGCGAGCCGGTGCCGGTGGGCCAGGCGGGCGGCAGCGTCCACGTCGAGCTCAACCACACCGACCCGACGTCCCTGCCGGCGGGCTTCCGCCTCGGCGACAACGACACCCGCATCCTCGCGGTGGCCAAGAACCTGTCGGCCGAGGGCCACGACGTGTGCGTGGTGAGCAAGGATCTGCCGATGCGGGTCAAGGCCTCGGCGGTGGGCCTGGACGCCGAGGAGTACCGCGCCGAGCTAGCGGTGGACAGCGGCTGGACCGGCATGTCCGAGCTCGAGGTCGGCGACGAGCAGATGCAGCAGCTCTACCAGACCGGGCGGCTGGAGCACCCGGCCGTTCGGGACCTTCTGACCCACACCGGCCTCACCGTGCTGGGCCCCTCCGGCAGCGCCTTGGGGCGGGTCGGGGCCGACCACACCGTGCGGCTGGTCCGGGGGGACCGGGACGCCTTCGGTCTGCACGGTCGGTCGGCCGAGCAGCGGATCGCCCTGGACCTGCTGCTCGACCCCGACGTGGGGATCGTCAGCCTGGGCGGGCGGGCCGGCACCGGCAAGAGCGCCCTGGCGCTGTGCGCCGGTCTGGAGGCCGTCATGGAGCGGCGCCAGCACCGCAAGGTCATCGTCTTCCGCCCCCTGTATGCCGTGGGCGGCCAGGAGCTCGGGTACTTGCCCGGCTCCGAGAACGACAAGATGGGCCCCTGGGCGCAGGCCGTCTTCGACACCCTGGGGGCGGTGGTCTCCACCGAGGTGGTGGAGGAGATCCTCGACCGGGACATGCTCGAGGTGCTCCCGTTGACCCACATCCGGGGTCGCTCCCTGCACGATGCCTTCGTCATCGTCGACGAGGCACAGAGCCTGGAGCGCAATGTGCTGCTCACTGTGCTGTCCCGGATCGGGCAGAGCTCCCGGGTGGTGCTCACCCACGACGTGGCCCAGCGCGACAACCTGCGGGTCGGTCGGCACGACGGGGTCGCGGCGGTGATCGAGGCGCTCAAGGGTCACCCGCTCTTCGCCCACGTCACCCTGACCCGCAGCGAGCGCAGCCCGATCGCGGCCCTGGTCACCGAGATGCTGGAGGGTCAGCACGGGCTGTTGTAATTTCCTGTGAACAATGAGGCGGCCGACCTGCTCTGACGCAAGGCGACGGGCGCTCAGCCGCCGTGTGACGTTCGCCACTCCTGCCCGCGAGGAGTTGACCTTCGGCGTCGAGGTTGGCACCGTGGGAGTGCTTGATCACGATTTGGTAACGCCGCCACGTCCCCCCAGGCTCCCCTGACTTCCCTGTCCCCTGACAAGGTCTGGCCGGTGGCGTGCCCAGTCCCGTAGAACAGGAACCGTCCCATGAACGATGCCCATTCCGTTGAGCCCACCAGTCAGCGCTCTCGCCGCGTGTCCCCCGTGGCCACCGCGCTGACCGCGACCATCGCCGCCGGCTCACTGGCGCTGGCCACCTACGCCGTCACCTCGACCGCGGTGGCCCCCGCCGTGGACCGCACCGCAGGTCTTGAGGCCAGCGTCAGCCAGGTCGCCCCGAACGTGGCTGCCGACGCGGTCGCCGCGCTCAGCCAGACCGTCGCCACCGACGCCTCCGGGGTATTCGCTGAGGCGCGTGCGATGCGGGCGGAGCAGGCCGGCGAGGCCTTCGGTGCCTCCCTGGGGCTGCGCGGTGAGGGTGTCTCCGCCGTCCAGGCCCAGAACGAGGCCATCCGCGAGCGCAAGGCTCAGGAGGCCGCGGCTGAGCGCGCTGCCGAGCAGGAGGCAGCTGCCGAGCAGGCTGCGGCTGAGCGCGCTGTTGCTGAGGAGGCTGCTGCCGAGCAGGCTGCGGCTGAGCGCGCTGTTGCTGAGGAGGCTGCTGCCGAGCAGGCTGCGGCTGAGCGCGCTGCGGCCGAGCAGGCCGCTGCCCGCGACGCCCAGCGTCCGCCCGCACCACAACCGGCTCCCCAGCCGGCGCCCCAGCCCGCTCCGCAGCCGGCGCCGCAGCCCGCTCCGCAGCCGGCGCCCCAGCCCGCCCCGCAGCCGGCGCCCCAGCCCGAGCCCCCGGCACCGGCCCCGCCCTCGAACCCGGGCGGCAACCGCGGCGTCGCCCAGGGCATGCTCGGCAGCTACGGCTGGGGCATGGACCAGTGGAGCTGCCTGGACTCGCTGTGGCAGAAGGAGTCCGGCTGGAGCCACACGGCCACCAACCCCAGCTCCGGTGCCTACGGCATCCCGCAGTCGCTGCCGGCCAGCAAGATGGCCTCCGCCGGAGCCGACTGGCAGACCAACCCCGCCACCCAGATCGCCTGGGGCCTGGGCTACATCCAGGGTCGCTACGGCAGCCCGTGCAGCGCCTGGGCGCACTCGCAGGCCCACAACTGGTACTGATCCCCCGAGGTCTGCACGTCCGAGGACCCCGTTTCGCCCGCGCTGGCCCTCTTCTGGCCCCTACAGTCGGCGCAGTCGCACCCGGTCCACCGTGTGGTCGGCTCCCTTGAGCAGCACGAGGGTGGCCCGGCTGCGGGTTGGCAGGATATTCTCCACCAGGTTGGGGGCATTGATCGAGTCCCAGATGTTCTCGGCGATGTCGGTTGCGGCGTCGTCCTCGAGCGAGGCGTAGCGGTGGAAGTGCGACTCCGGGTCGGCGAAGGCGGTGCGGCGCAGCTCCAGGAAGCGGTCGACATACCAGCGCTTGATGTTGCCCACGTGCGCGTCGACGTAGACGGAGAAGTCGAAGAAGTCGCTGACCGCTAGCCCGGCCCCGCCGTTCTCCTGGGCCCGCGGTGGCTGCAGCACGTTCAGCCCTTCGACCACGAGGACATCGGGACGGCGCACCACGGTGCGCTCGCCGGGCAGGATGTCGTAGAGCAGGTGGCTGTAGACCGGGGCGCTCACCTCGGACTTGCCCGCCTTGACCTCGGCGACGAACCGCAGCAGCGCACGCCGGTCGTAGGACTCGGGGAAGCCCTTGCGGGCCGTGAGGTTGCGACGCTGCAGGACCGCGTTGGGGTAGAGGAAGCCGTCGGTGGTCACCAGCTCGACCTGGGGGCGGGAGTCCCACCGGCGGATCAGCTCGGCCAGGATGCGCGCCGTGGTGGACTTGCCCACCGCCACCGACCCGGCCACCCCGACGATGAACGGGGTGCGCTGGTTGCGCTCGCCGAGGAACTCGCTGGTGATGCGGTGCAGCCGACCCACTTCCTGCTCGTAGAAGGACAGCAGTCGGCTGATCGGCAGGTAGACCTGCTCCACCTCGGCCAGGTCCAACCGGTCACCCAGGCCCCGCAGCCGTTCGACGTCAGCGGCGTCCAGGTGCATCGGGTGCTCCTCCCGCAGCCGCGCCCAGTCACCCCGGTCGAGCTCGACGTAGGGCGAGGGGATGCTGGCGCCATTGCCGTGGGAAACCATGGGCGGCATTCTGCCAAGCCGCCGACCCGCGTCGTGGGCCGGGATCCGGCTCGCGGGCCGTATCCTTGGTGACCATGTGTGGAATCGTCGGATATGTCGGAGCCGAGCGTGGCGAGAAGGCCCTCAACGTCGTGATGGAGGGCCTGACCCGCCTGGAGTACCGCGGCTACGACTCCGCGGGCATCGCAGCGGTCGGTGAGGGAGCCGTCGAGACCCGCAAGCGGGCCGGCAAGCTGGCCAACCTGGTCACCGCCCTGGGCGACGCCCCGCTGCCGGAGACCAGCACCGCGATCGGGCACACTCGGTGGGCCACCCACGGCGGCCCCACCGACCAGAATGCCCATCCCCACCGCGGGGGGTTGGACGGAAAGCTGGCGGTCGTCCACAACGGGATCATCGAGAACTTTCACGCCCTGAAGCAGCAGCTGCAGGGCCGGGGCGTCACCTTCACCTCCGAGACGGACACCGAGGTGGTGGCCCACCTGCTCAGCGAGGCCTATGGCCGCACTCCCGACCTCACCCAGGCGATGCGTGAGGTGGTCAACATTCTGGAGGGCGCCTTCACCCTGCTGGCCGTCCACGCAGACCAGCCGGATGTCGTCGTCGGCGCCCGCCGCAACAGCCCGCTGGTGGTCGGGCTCGGCGAGGGCGAGAACTTCCTAGGCTCCGACGTCGCCGCCTTCATCGGCTACACCAAGCAGGCTATGGAGCTGGCGCAGGACCAGATCGTCACCATCACCCCGGAGGGCTATGAGGTGATGAACTTCGACGGCTCGCCGAGTGACGGCAAGGTCTACGAGGTCACCTGGGACGCCGCCGCGGCGGAGAAGAGCGGCTACGACACCTTCATGGAGAAGGAGATCCACGAGCAGCCCAAGGCGGTGCACGACACCCTGCTGGGCCGCACCGACGCCGAGGGCCGGCTCACGCTGGACGAGGTGCACATCGACGTCGAGGAGCTGCGGGCCGTCACCAAGATCGTCATCGTGGCCTGCGGCACCGCCTCTTACGCCGGGATGGTCGCCAAGTACGCCATTGAGCGCTGGGCCCGGATCCCGGTCGAGATCGAGCTCGCGCACGAGTTCCGCTACCGCGACCCGGTCGTCGGCGAGCACACCCTCGTCGTGTCGATCTCCCAGTCCGGGGAGACCATGGACACCCTGATGGCCGTCCGACACGCCAAGGCGCTGGGTGCCAAGACCATCTCGATCTGCAACACCCACGGCTCGACCATCCCGCGGGAGTCCGACGCGGTCCTCTACACCCACGCCGGCCCGGAGATCGCGGTCGCCTCGACCAAGGCCTTCCTGGCCCAGATCACCTCCTCCTACATCCTGGGCCTCTACCTGGCCTCCCTCCAGGGCGGGATCTCGGAGCAGGCCGCGCACGGGGTGATGGCCGAGCTGCAGGAGATCCCGCTGCAGATCGAGACCCTGCTCCGCAGCATGGACCGGGTCAAGGAGATCGCCTACTTCATGGCCGACTCCCGGGCCGTGCTCTTCCTGGGCCGGCACGTCGGCTACCCGATCGCGATGGAGGGCGCGCTGAAGCTCAAGGAGCTGGCCTACATCCACGCGGAGGGCTTCGCCGCCGGCGAGCTCAAGCACGGGCCCATCGCGCTGATCGAGCCCGGCCTGCCGGTCTTTGTCATCGTGCCCTCCCCGGACAGCGAGCACGGCCTGCACAGCAAGGTCGTCTCCAACATCCAGGAGATCCGCGCCCGCGGGGCCCGCACGCTGGTCATCGCCGAGGAGGGGGACGAAGACGTCGTCCCCTTCGCCGACGAGGTGATCCGGGTGCCGCGGACCTCCCCCCTGCTGGCTCCCCTGCTCACCGTCGTGCCCCTGCAGGTGTTCGCCCTGCACCTGTCCACGGCCAAGGGTCTCGACGTGGACCAGCCCCGCAACCTGGCCAAGTCGGTCACCGTCGAGTGATGACGCGATGATCGTCGGCGTCGGGATCGACGTGGTCGACATCGCCCGGTTCAGCGCGCGCCTGGAGGCCAACCCCCGCTTGGGTCCGCGTCTTTTCACGCCGCAGGAGCTGGGGCTGCGGCCGCAGTCCCTGGCCGCGCGGTTCGCCGCCAAGGAAGCCCTGGCCAAGGCGCTGGGGGCGCCCGTGGGCCTGCACTGGACCGACGCGACCGTCATCCGCGATCCGGACGGACGACCGCGGCTGCAGGTCGAGGGGACCGTCGCCGCCCGGGCGGAAGAGCTCGGTGTCGCCCGGTTCCACCTCTCGCTGTCCCACGACGCGGGTATCGCCTCGGCCGTCGTGGTCGCCGAGGGGGAGGGCTGATGCTGCGCGGGTATGCCGTGCCCGCCGTCCGAGAGGCCGAGGACCGGGTGCGGACCGGGCTGGCCGACGGGGAGCTGATGCTCCGCGCGGCGCGGGGGCTGACGGAGGTGGCCCGGGTGCGCGCCCGGCAGCAGGGTGCAGGCCGGATCGTGGCGCTCGCCGGGCCGGGGGACAACGGGGGTGACGCCCTGCATGCCGCGGCCCTGCTCGCCCGGACGCACCCGGTCGCCGTGGTCGGCGTCGCCACCCGCCTGCACGAGGGGGGCCTGGCCGCGGCCCAGGAGGCCGGCCTCGAGGTCCACCGCGTCGACCCTGACGCCGACCAGCTGCCCGCGAGCGTGCTCGCCGTGCTCGCGGAGGCGGACCTGGTCCTCGACGGGCTGCTCGGCATCGGGGGTCGGCCTGGTCTGCGCGGCGCGATGGACCTGGCGGTCGCGGCGGTGCCGGACACGGCCTACCTGCTGAGCGTTGATCTGCCCAGCGGCGCCGACCCCGAGGGGCGGGAACGGCCGGCCCGGATGGTCTTCGCCGACGAGACGGTGACTTTCGGCATGCTCAAACCGGTGCACCTGCTGCCCGCCACCGAGCCCGCGGTCGGCACCCTGACGGTGGTCGATATCGGTGTGGAGATGGCCGTGACCCCCGTGGTGGAGCGGCTGGAGCACGCCGACGTCGCCGAAATGTGGCCGGTGCCGGCCACCCATGACCACAAGTACACCCGTGGGGTGGTCAGTGTCGTCGCCGGCAGCGAGGCCTACCCGGGGGCCGCGGTGCTGACCACCACCGCCGCGGTGGAGGCCGGCGCCGGCATGGTGCGCTACCTGGGGCCCCGGCGGGCCGAGGACCTCGTGATCGCCGCCTGCCCCGAGGTGGTGCCCGGGGAAGGACAGGCCCAGGCGCTCGTCGTGGGCCCGGGGATCCCGCGCCGGGGGGTGACGACGACCCGGGCCGTGAGGACCCGGGCCGCGAGGACCCCCAGACCGCCAGGGTGCTCGAGACCTTTGGCGCCGCGCTGCCCCTCGTCGTGGACGCGGGCGCCCTCGAGCTGTTTGCGACCTGGATCCGCCAGGGCAACCGGCGACCGAGCACCGGCCGCCCTCCTGCTCCCTTCCCGACCCTGCTCACCCCGCACGCTGGCGAGGCGGCCCGGATGTGCACGCAGCTGGGCGCGTCGACGACGCGGGCGCAGGTCGAGGCGGACCCGGTCGGCACGGCCCGGTGGCTGGCGGGGCGCACCGGGGCCACCGTGCTGCTCAAGGGCGCGGCCACGCTGGTCGTCCCGCACGACCAGGAGGCGCCGCTGCGGGTGCAGACCGATGCTCCGGCCTGGCTGGCCACGGCGGGGGCCGGGGACGTCCTGGCCGGGTTGGCGGGCACGCTCCTGGCCGCCGGGTGCTCCGCCCCGGACGCCGGCGCGCTGGCCGCACTGGTCCACGGCGTGGCTGCCGACCGGGCCAACCCCGGTGGCCCGGTGCGCGCGCTCGCGGTCGCGCACGCCATACCGGAGGCCATAGCCCACCTGTTGCGCCGCTGACCAGGGGCCCCGGGCCGTGGGCGGCGGCCGACGGCTAGGGTCGAGTCATGGATCAGCGTCTGTCCCTCGTCACCCTCGGTGTGCAGGACCTCGACCGGGCGCGGGCGTTCTACACCGCGCTCGGCTGGGAGCCGGGACCCTCGCCGGAGCACATCGTCTTCTTCCAGGCCGGCGGCATGGTCGTCGCGCTGTGGGAGCGGGCCGCGCTCGGCGTGGACTCCGGGATCGACCTCGGTGAGGGCGAGGGCGAGGACACCCCGGGCAGCGGCGACGGCTGGGGTGGCATCAACCTGGGCCTGAACCTGACCAGCGCCGCCGACGTCGATGAGCAGATGTCGCAGGCCCACGACGTCGGCGCCACGATCCTGCGCCAGCCCGGCAACCGCTATTGGGGTGGCTACTCCGGCGTCTTCGCCGACCCGGACGGCCACGTCTGGGAGATCGCCTACAACCCCTACTGGAGCGTCTCCGAGGACGGCCTGACCCTGCTGGGGGACGGCCGCGGCTGACACCTCCGGGGTGGCCTGCGCTTGCGCCTGCCGTGACCCCGGGGAGACAGTGGACACATCGCCCGCCCATCGAACACCAACACATCAGGAGGAACCAGTGACCTACACGCTGCCCGATCTTCCCTACGACTACGCTGCTCTCGAGCCCGCCATCTCCGGCGAGATCATGGAGCTGCACCACAGCAAGCACCACAAGACCTACGTGGACGGCGCCAACACCGCCCTGGAGAAGATGGCCCAGGCGCGCGAGACGGGCGACTTCGCCGCCATCACCATGCTGTCCAAGAACCTGGCCTTCCACCTGGGCGGCCACACGAACCACTCGGTGTTCTGGACGAACATGTCCCCGGACGGCGGTGACCGGCCCGAGGGTGAGGTGGCCGCGGGCATCGCCGAGTTCTTCGGCAGCTTCGAGGGCTTTCAGGGTCAGTTCGAGGCCAACGCCAACACCCTGCAGGGTTCGGGCTGGGCCTACCTGACCTGGGACCCGGTGGCCCAGCGGATGCTGATCGGCCAGCTCTACGACCAGCAGGGGAATGTGCCGGTCGGTCAGGTGCCGCTGCTGATGCTCGACATGTGGGAGCACGCCTACTACCTGCAGTACAAGAACGTCAAGGCCGACTACGTCAAGGCCTGGTGGAACGTCGTGAACTGGGCTGACGTGGCCCGCCGCCTGGAGAAGGCCCGCTCGGCCACCTCCGGGCTCCTCGTTCCCTGACGCATATCGGCTGATCGTGCGTTCACGCACGACCGGTTGATCCCCCAGCACCGCCCCGGCCGTCCGGCCGGGGCGGTGCCGCGTCTCCTCCGCAGGCGGGAGGGCGGCGCTCAGGAACGGTGCCGCGGCCGGTTGACGGCGCTGTTCACCGCCTGCAGGGCGGCGGTCACCGTGCTGGGATGGATACCGACCCCCCAGCGGACCTCCCCGTCGACGGCACACTCGACGTAGGCCGCGGCCAGGGCGTCGGAGCCCGAGCTCAGCGCGTGCTCCTGGTAGTCGAGCACCCGGACATCGACACCCTGCGCGCCCAGGGCGTCGGTGTAGGCCGCGATGGGTCCGTTGCCCGTGCCGGTCACCTGCCGCGCGGCTCCGTCGATGCTGATCCGCGCCTCGATCCGGTCGCGGTCGTGCGTGTCGTCGTGGGTGACCGTGTAGTCCGTGCCGAGGACGGGGCCGGCCTCGTGCAGGTACTCCTGCTGGAAGGCCGCCCAGATCTGGGCCGGGGTCATCTCCCCGCCGTCGGTGTCGGTCCGCCGCTGCACGGCCCCGCTGAACTCGATCTGCAGCCGCCGGGGCAGGTCCAGCTTGTGCTCGGTCTTGATCACATAGGCCACACCGCCCTTGCCGGACTGGCTGTTGACCCGGATGACCGCCTCGTAGGTGCGCCCGATGTCCTTGGGGTCGACCGGCAGGTAGGGCACCTCCCAGCCGAACTGCTCGACGGGCACGCCCGCCGCCACGGCATCCCGCTCCAGCGCCTCCAGGCCCTTCTTGATCGCGTCCTGGTGGCTGCCGGAGAAGGCGGTGAAGACCAGGTCGCCACCGTAGGGGTGACGCTCCGGCACCGGCAGCTGGTTGCAGTGCTCGACCGTGCGGCGGACCTCGTCGATGTCGGAGAAGTCGATCTGCGGGTCCACACCCTGCACGAACAGGTTCATCCCCAGGGTGACCAGGCAGACGTTCCCGGTGCGCTCGCCGTTGCCGAAAAGGCAGCCTTCGACCCGGTCGGCGCCGGCCAGGTAGCCCAGCTCCGCGGCGGCCACGCCCGTCCCGCGATCGTTGTGCGGGTGCAGGGAGAGGATGACGTTCTCCCGGTGGTTCAGGTGCCGGCTCATCCACTCGATGGAGTCGGCATACACATTGGGGGTGGCCATCTCCACCGTCGCCGGCAGGTTGATGATGACCGGCTTGTCGGGCGTGGGGACGAAGACCTCCATGACCGCGTTGCAGACCCGCACCGCATACTCCAGCTCGGTGCCGGTGTAGGACTCGGGGGAGTACTGGTAGTAGATCTCGGTCTCCGGGTGGCGGGCCCGCATCACCTCCTCGTACTTCTTGCAGGTGCGGGCGCCCTGCACGGCGATGTCGACGATCTCGTCCTCGCTGGCGTCGAAGACGACCCGCCGTTGCAGGGTGGAGGTGGAGTTGTAGAGGTGCACGATCACCTGCGTGGCCCCGGCGATCGCTTCGTAGGTGCGCTCGATCAGGTGCTCCCGCGCCTGGGTCAGCACCTGGATGACCACGTCGTCCGGGATCAGGTTCTCCTCGATGAGCATCCGGACGAAGTCGTAGTCGGTCTGGCTGGCTGCGGGGAAGCCGACCTCGATCTCCTTGTAGCCCATCCGCACCAGCAGCTGGAACATCCGCTTCTTGCGCTCGGGGTCATCGGGTCGATGAGCGCCTGGTTGCCGTCCCGCAGGTCGACGGCGCACCAGCGTGGGGCCTGGGTGATGGTGCGGCCCGGCCAGGTGCGGTCGGGCAGGTCGACGGCAGGGTATGGGGCATAGCGGCCGACCGGCATGCCGCTGGGCTGCTGGGGGTTGCGTCGGACGACGTGGCTCTGGGGGACCTGCGTGCGGGCGTCGGCGGGCGGGGCTGGGGTGATGATGCTCAAGGGTCTGGCTCTTCCTCGCTGGTCAGGGTGACGGTCCGCTGATGGACAGCAGAACTCCGCAGCGAGGGCCGGACCTAGGAGGTCTCGCTGCGGCGTCGAAGGAGGAGCAGAGCAGTCATTGGCTCGCACCCTACCCGCTCCGGGTGACCCTGCGTCAACGTGGTCCTTGTCACACGCAGCGGATGGGACCGTCTTGGCGCACCCTCCTGACGGGCCCCCCAGATCTGTCCTATGGTGGGTCGCGGTGCTCAACGGCGAGCACCACCTTCTTCCCCCTTCGCCCCGCAGGGTCCCGACCGGCCATCGGAGCCGCGGCGGCCTGCGGCTACCGTGACCTGGTGGCCCGTCAGTTCCAGCTCGTCCGCACCACCGTCCGCCCCCGCCCCGCCATCCCCGGCCAGGGCATCCTGGACCCCTCCGTGCTGCACCTGCGGGTGCGGCCAGCGGACCTGGACGTCTACCTGCACGTGAACAACGGCGTCTACCTGCAGATGATGGATGTCGCCCGCAGCGCCTACATCGCCGATCTGGGCGGCTTCCCCTTGCTGAAGAAGAAGCGCTGGTACCCCGTCGTGGCCGCGCAGACGGTGAGCTACCGGCGCTCGCTGACCCTCGGCCAGCGGTTCACGATCACCACCCGGGTGGTCGGCTGGGACCCGCGGGTGATCTACCTGGAGCAACTGTTCACCCGCGGGGATGAGCTGTGCGCCCGTGGCCTGGTGGCCGGCCGCTTCCTGACCCACGGCTCCGGCGCCCGGGTGCCGGCCACCGACGTCGCCTCGCTGCTCGCTCCGGGTGTGCCCTCCCCGCCGCTGCCTGCCGACGTGGACCAGTGGGCGCGCGCGATCGACGTGGCGCACCGGGGCTGAGCACCGACGGAACGCCGGGTGGGGGACGCCGGCTCGCGCCGCTCAGCCCGGGGTGATGACCGTGCCCACCTCACCGTCCACGGCGTCGGCGATGCGGGGGAGCGCGGTCACGACGGCCATCGCTCCGCCTTGCTCGACGAAGCGGGTCACGGCCTCGATCTTGGGCAGCATGGAGCCTTCGCCGAACTCGCCGGCCTCGATGTGCGTGCGGATCTGCGACGCACTGACCCGCCCGACGGGCCGGGCCTGCGGCGTGCCCCAGTCGAGCACGGCGTGCTCGACGTCGGTCGCGATGACGAGCAGGTCGGCCTCCACCTGCCGACTGAGCAGGGTGGCGGTGAGGTCCTTGTCGATGACCGCCTCGACGCCCTGGTAGCCCCCCCGGTCGTCCGGGACGACCGGGATGCCGCCGCCGCCGGAGGAGACGACGAGGAAGCCCTGGGCGAGCAGAGCGGCCACCGCGGGGGCGTCGACGATCCGCCGCGGCTCGGGGGAGGCGACCAGCCGGCGCCACCCCTTGGCCCCCTCGTCCCGCCAGGTCTGCCCCAGCGAGGTCTGCGCGGCCGCGTGCTCGGCGTCGTTGTAGGGACCGACCGCCTTGGTGGGCCGGTCAAAGGCGGGGTCGTCGGGGGACACCTCGGTGCGCGAGACGAGCGCCGCTACGGGCTGGTCCGCGCAGGCCGCGGCCAGGGCCCGCTCCAGCGCGTTCATCAGGGTGAAGCCGAGGGTTCCCTGGGTCTGGGCCCCGCACCAGTCCAGGCTGACCGGCGTGAGCTGGTGGGCAGACAGCTCGTTCTTGAGCAGGATGTTGCCGACCTGGGGACCGTTGCCGTGGGTGAGGACGACTTCGTGCCCGTCGGCCACGAGCCGGGCGATGTGCTGGGCAGCCACCTCGATCGCGGCTCGTTGGTCGTCCTGGGTCGAGCGCCCGTCCGACGTGGTCATGGCGTTGCCCCCGAGGGCGATGACGATCCTCATGATGTCTCCTTCGACAGCAGCTGGGTCCAGGTCGTGGGCGGGCGCCCGAGCAGGTGGGTCAGGGGTGTCGGGTCCACGGTGAACCCGGTCTGGTCGTAGGCCTCGAACATCGCCAGCAGGTCGGTGAGGGCGCAGCCCTGGGTCCGAGCTCCTGGGCCGGACCGCCACTGCTCGATGGTGATGGAGGAGGCCGTCACTGGGCGGCCCAGGACCCGGGTCGCGGTGCGGGCCAGGTCCTCGACAGTCAGCTCCTCCGGCCCGCCCAGCACGTGGGTGCTGCCCGGCTCGAGCTGGCCGGACAGCGCGGCCACGGCGACCTCGGCGATGTCCCCGAGGTCGACGAGGCTGAAGGGAGCACTCACCCGGTAGGGCACTTCTAGGCGCCCGGCGAGCGCGGCCCCGAGCAGGTTCTGCTGGTAGGCGCAGGGGCGCAGGACGACCGCCTCGGGCCGCACCCCCCGGAGCACGGTCTCGGCCCGCGCCTTGCGCAGGTGGTGGGCCATCCGGGCGTCGTGCGGGTCGGCGACCGAGTGGTAGACCACCCGGTCCACCCCCGCCTCGGTCGCGGCCTGGGCGACCAGGTCCACCATCTCCACCTCCGCGGGGTGGACGTTCGGCACGATCAGGTATGCGGCCTCGGCGCCGGTCAGCGCGTGGGTCAGGCCGTCTCCGGTCAGGGCGTCCGCCTGGTGCCACTCGACACCGGCGGGGCCGTCGGCCTGGCCAGGGTGGCGGGTGGTCCCGCGCACGGCCAGCCCCGCGTGCAGGGCCGCCGCAGCGACGGCGCTACCGGTCTTGCCGGTGGCGCCGAGCACCGCGACGGTCCCTGCACGCACGGGTCGTCCCTCAGAGCCAGTCGACGTCGGCGGACGTCGCGCCGCCGGAGAGACTGGCATAACCCGGGCCCCGGTCGAAGAACGGCTCCTCGCCGCGCTCGGCACGGATCGTGGCCCGCAGCTCCTCGGTGGCCGCGGTGTCGATGGCCGGCTCGTCCTTGGTGCCGGAGGCGACCACGCCGTAGTCCGCGCGGGCGCCGTCGAAGGAGATCTTCCCCCAACGCAGGTCGCGCTCGATCTCATCGACCGGCCGGTCGAGCGGGTCACCCCAACCGCCACCACCCGTGGTGCGGATGCGGATGACCTCACCGGCCTTGACCTCCTCGGCGTCGACCAGGGCCTCGACCTCGCGCTCGTGCGGACCACCCGGGTCGATGGTGACCTGGAAGGGCCGGCCGGCCTTGCCGCCCTTGACGCCCCAGCACGCCAGGATCGACCGGTCGGCGATCGACATGAAGTGGCCGTCCTTGAGCATCCGGATGTGCTTCTCATAGCCCAGACCGCCGCGATAGCGACCGGCGCCGCCGGAGTCGACGGCCAGGCCCAGACGCTCGACCAGGAACGGAAAGCGGGACTCGGTGAACTCAGTCGGCAGGTTGCGTGACTCGGGCACCACGTGGATGGTGTCCTCGCCATCGGCGTAGTAGCGCCCGCCGGAGCCACCGCCGAGCACCTCACGCATCAGGTAGTCCTGGCCGTCGCGGTCCTTGCCGTAGACGCCGGTGTAGCGGATCGTCTCCTGGTCGGCGGGCATCCGACCGTCCACCGCCTTGGCGATCACCCCGGAGAGCACCCCCAGCAGACGCAGGATGACGAAGGTACGGGCATTGGTCGGTGCCGGGAAGATCGGTGTGAGCAACGTGCCCTTCTCCGGGAACTTCATCTCGATCAACGGCACGATGCCCTCGTTGACGTCCAGCTCGGCCATCCGCTCGGGGGTGTCGGCCAGGTTCCGGAGGATCGGCGCGAGCCACTTCTTCAGGAAGTTGCCGTCGGCGTAGTCACCGCAGTGGTTGATCGGGCCCTTGGCCTGCGGCGCGGTGCCGGTGAAGTCGAAGATGAGCTTCGGGCCGCCGCCCGGCTCGGTGCCGGGGCCACCGGTGCTGGTCTTGGTCAGGGTGATCCGCTGGGTGTGCAGCCTGGGCTCGTCCACCCCGTCGTGCTCGGCGTAGTCCTCCCACACGTACTCGCCGTCGGGGATCTTGGACAGGATCTCCCGGCGGTAGGTTTCAGTCGTCTTGTCCAGGATCGCCTGGAAGGCGGCCTCGATCGGCTCCCGGCCGTAGCGCCCGAAGAGCTCGGTGATGCGCTTGGCGCCCATCAGGCAGGCCGAGCACTCGGCGTCCAGGTCGGCGGCCAGGGAGTCGGGCATGCGGGAGTTGCGGGTCATGATCCGCAAGGCGGCGCGGTTGGGCACGCCCTGGTCCCACAGCTTGATCGGAGGGACCATGAGGCCCTCCTCGAAGACGCTGGTGGCGGTCGAGGGCATCGAGCCCGGCGTCGCGCCGCCGATGTCGTCGTGGTGCCCAAAGGCCTGCACGAAGGCGACGACCTCGCCCTCGAAGAAGACCGGCACGGTCACGCACAGGTCCGGCAGGTGGCCAATGCCGCCCTCGGACTCGTAGACGTCGTTGTGGAAGAAGACGTCGCCGGGGCGCATGGTCTCCAGCGGGAAGTCCCGCACGACCGGCTGCACCAGGGCGCTGTAGGAACGACCGGTGAGCTTGCGCATCTGCCAGTCGTAGATGCCGGCGCGGAAGTCGTGGGCGTCGCGGATCATCGGGCTGCGGGAGGTACGGCCGATGGCGGTCTCGACCTCCTGCTCGACCGAGGCCAGGGTGCCCTCGATGATCTCGACCAGGATGGGGTCGACGACGGTGGTGGCGGGGGTGGTGGTGCTGCTCATGCGTAGCTCTCCTCGTTCTGCGCGGAGGCGGACTGGATGACGGGCACGTCGTCGGTCAGCTCACGGGAGGCGACCGTGTCCGGCTTGGTGATGACCAGGTTGCCCCAGGGGTCGACCTTGACGGTGAAGCCCGGGTGGACGGGGATGGTCGAGCCGAACTCCTCGATGATCGCCGGCCCCTCGACGGTGTCGCCGCCCCGCAGGTCGGGCCGCCAGAAGACGGGGGTGTCGACATAGTCCGCGTCCGCGTCGAAGCAGACGGGGCGCACGGAGGTGCAGGCCCGCTCCGGGCTGCCGTCGCCCTCGGCGATGGTCGGCAGCTCCGGCCGGGTGATCGGGCCGATGCCGGTGACGCGCAGGTTGACCCACTCCACCGGCTGGGTGTCATCACCGCGGAAGTCGTAGCCGTACAGGGCCCGGTGGGCCTCGTGGAAGGCGTCCGCGACCGTCTCGGCGGCGGCGGCGTCCAGGTCGCCCTCCGGCACCGACACGCGGACCTCGAAGGCCTGGCCGACGTAGCGCAGGTCGGCGCTGCGCTGGTACTGGTGCTGCTCAGGGGTGAAGCCCTCGATGTCCAGCGCGTGTGCCGCGCGCTCGGTCAGCTCGGTGTAGGCCTGCTGCAGGGCACCCAGGTCGAGTGCGGCGTGCTTGGCGACCATGGTCTGCACGTAGTCGTTCTTGACGTCGACAGTGAGCAGGCCGAAGGCGGAGACGTTGCCCGGGTTCAGCGGGACGATGACCCCGGCCAGATCGAGGATGTCGACGAGCCGGCAGGCCAGCAGCGAGCCGGAGCCACCGAAGGTGGCCAGCATGAACTCGCGCACGTCCAGGCCGCGCTTGACGGAGACCTGCCGCAGCGCGTTGGCCTGGTTCCAGGCGCTGATCTCCAGGATGCCCGCGGCGGCGTGCTCGATGCTGAGGTCGAGCTGCTGCGCCAGGCGCTCCAGACCGGCGCGGGAGGCGTCCGCGTCGAGCGGGATCTCGCCACCGAGCAGGTGGGCCGGGATGCGACCGAGCAGCAGGTGGGCGTCGGTGATGGTGGGGGCGCCGTCGGCGCCCCCGTTGCCGTAGCACAGCGGGCCTGGGTCCGCACCGGCCGAGTGCGGCCCGACCTTGAGCGATCCCTCCGGGGAGATCCAGGCGATGGACCCACCGCCGGCTCCCACCGTGACCACGTCGATCATCGGGATCTTGGAGGGGTAGGCACCCACGGTGCCCTCGGTGGTCAGGGTCGGCTCGCCGTTCAGCGCCACGCAGACGTCGGTCGACGTGCCTCCACCGTCGCAGGTGAGCACGCGGTCGAAGCCGGCCTTGCCGGCGATGAGCGCGGCCCCCAGGGCGCCAGCGGCGGGGCCGGAGAGCACGGTGGTGATGGGCTGGTGCACGACCTCATCGGCCGACAGCACGCCACCGTTGGACTTCATGATGTAGAACGGCATCGCACGGGGGGCTGCGCCCCCCGTGGACCCCCCGGCCTCAGCGTGACCACCCTCGGTGTAGCTGTGCAGGCGCTCGGAGATGTTGGTGACGTAGGCGCTGACCTTCGGCTTCACGGCCGCGTCCACCAGGGTGGTCATCGAGCGCTCGTACTCGCGGTACTCGCGCAGCACCTCGCTGGAGAGGGAGACCACCACGCCGGGATACTCCTCCTCAAGGATGGCCCGCATCGCCTGCTCGTGCGCGGGGTTGGCGTAGGCGTGCAGGAAGTTCACCGCCATGGTGGTGATCCCGCGCTCCTTGAACCAGCGGGCGACCTGACGGGCCCCCTCGACGTCGAAGGGGCGGACCTCGTTGCCCTCGAAGTCCATCCGGCCACCGACGGTCTTGACCAGGTCGGCGGGGGTGATGCGGCTCGGCTTGACCCAGAAGTAGGAGTTGCCGTAGCCGTTCGGGACGGTCTGGCGAGCAATCTCGAGAACGAACTCATAGCCCTCGGTGGTGATGAAGCCGACCGGTTCAACCTTGCCCTCGAGCAGCTGGTTCGTGGCGACCGTGGTGCCGTGCGAGACCGCGGTGATGTCACTTCCTGAGGCCTCGAGCAGGTCCAGGACCTTGTCGATGCCGTTGATGAACCCGTCAGCCGGGTTGCTCGGCGTGGACGGGGTCTTGGTGGTGGTGATCGTGCCGGCGTCCTCGTCGAAGGCGACGACGTCGGTGAACGTGCCACCGGTGTCGATGCCGATCCGGATTCGGCGGTGCGTGTTGCTCATCCAGCTTCCCTTCGGGCCTGTTGCGGGGGTTGGCCTGCGCGTGGCCGGACGGAAACAGGGTCCAGCGCCCGGCCACGCGCCTTTGATTCAAGCCGGTTAACCTGCCCCCTTCGTCGTCAAGATATGACGACGGCCGACGAGACCTTCAGCGGATGTTGCTAGATGGTGCGCGGGCGCTCAGCGACGCCTGAGGCGAGCCCCCACCGCGACCCCGACGAGGGCGACCGCGGCCCCGGTCAACATCGGCAGGAGCTGCCCGGGGGCCGAGGGGATCGCCCCGCCGGGGGAGGGCAGGGACGGGCGCGGTGCCCCCGCGCCGGCCCGGGGAGTGCCGGTCTGCCCGGCAGGCTGCACTCCGGCCCCGTGATCACCGGTCGCGTCGCCGCCGGCCAGCTCTTCGTCCCCTCCTGCCGCGGTCTGGGAGCCGGCGGCCAGATCCTTGTCGATGTTGGTGAAGAACTGGGTGGCCAGGCGCTTGGCGACGCCCGAGAGCATCCGCTGGCCGACCCCGCCCACCGGCCCCCGACCACCGCGTCGGCCGTCCAGTCCAGATCGGTCCCGCCGTCCTCGGCGGGGGAGAGGCGCACGTGCACATCGGCGTCGACCGTGCCCGGCCCACCGCTGCCGGACAGGGAGAGCACGAAGCTCTCCGGCTCCTGCTCCTGGCTGAAGGTGGCGAAGCCGTCGTAGCTGCCCTTGATCGCGGCGACCCCGGCGACCACGGTCATCGCGAAGCGCCCGGGTTCCACCTCGCGCAGGCTCTGGGCGCCGGGCAGCGAACGCTCCAGCACCCCCGCGTCGTGGAAGGCGGCCCAGGCGGTCTGGGGGTCGACGGACAGGTGGTTGCGGCCGGTGATCTGCATGTCAGGCTCTCCTTCAGGAGGGGTCGGTGGTATCGCTGGCGTGCTGCTTGCGCAGCTCCCACAGCTCGGGCGGCGAGATCGGCATACGCCGGATCGGGAACCCCTCGGCATCCTCGACCGCTGAGGCGATCGCCGCCGAGGTCGGGATCGTGCCGGCCTCGCCGGCACCCTTGATGCCCAGCGGGTTCAGCGGGCTGGGGGTCTCCAGGTGGTCGGTCTCGATGTGCGGGACCTCCGTGGCGAAGGGCATGAGGAAGTCCATGAACGAGGCGTTGAGCAGCTGCCCGTCGGCGTCGTAGGCGAGGCGCTCGTAGAGGGCGCCGCCGATGCCTTGGGCTACCCCGCCGTGGACCTGCCCCTCGACGATCATCGGGTTGAGCATCGGCCCGCAGTCGTGGACCACGCAGTAGCGCAGCACGGTGATGTCGGCGGTGTCGGGGTCGGTCTCGACGACGGCGGCGTGCATGCCGTTGGCGAACGTGGTCCGCACCGGGGAGAAGAAGTCGCTGCCTTCCAGGCCGGGGTGCTCCGCGTCGCCGATAGGCGGTTTGCTCTCATCGCTCTTGCCGCCGAACTGGGTCGCCGCCCGAGCCGTCTCGTCGAAGGCATAGCGCAACGGGTTGGCCAGCACGGCCACCATCGGCAGCGGGATCTGGCTCTTCGGCGCACCCTTGACCCGGACGATGCCGTCGACGATCTCCAGGTCGTCGGGGTTGGCCTCCAGGGCGTCGGCCGCGATGCGCAGCGCCTGCTCCTTGACCTTGCGGGCCGTCAACAGCAGCGCGTTGCCGCTCATCACGGCGCCGCGCGAGCCCCAGGTGCCGACCGAGTAGGCCATCCGCCGGGTGTCACCGGTGGTGACGTGCACGTCCTCGACCTTGACGCCGAGCTCGTCGGCGACAATCTGAGCAAAGACGGTGGCATGGCCCTGCCCCTGGGTGGTCAGCCCGGTGGAGACGTTGACCCGGCCGTTGGTCTCGACCTCGATGTGCCCGCCCTCATACGGGCCGGCCCCGGTCCCCTCGACGTAGCACGCCATACCGATGCCGACCCGCCGCCCCTCGGCGCGGGCCTGCTCGCGGTAGTCCTCGAAGTCCTCCCAGCCGACCAGCTCCTTGAGCTTCTCCAGGCTGGCCGGGAAGTCCCCGGAGTCGTAGATGCCCATCCGGCCGTCCTGGAGCACCATGCCCAGGTCCCAGGGCATCTGCTCAGGCTGGACGAAGTTGACCGAGCGCACCTTGGTGCGGTCCTTGTCCAGGTGCCGGGCGATGGCATCCATGGTGCGTTCCATCAGGTATGCAGCCTGGGGTCGGCCGGCGCCGCGGTAGGGGGTGACGATGACCGTATTGGTGTAGAGCGAGGTGAAGGTCACCGAGAAGTGACGCATCCGGTAGGGACCGGGGATGTGGGTGGCCGTGTTGAGGGGGACGATGACGCCGTAGGGCAGGTAGGCCCCGTGGTCGTGCCAGACCTGGGCCTGCATGCCCAGGATCTGGCCGTCGTCGTCGAAACCGACCCGCACGTGCTGCAGCTGCTGGCGCTCGTGCGCGGACGAGATGAAGTGCTCCCGCCGGTCCTCGACCCACTTGATCTTGGCCTGCATGCGCATCGCCGCCGCCGCCACCGCGACGTCCTCGGGCCAGGGGTGGTTGATCTTCACGCCGAACCCGCCACCGACGTCGGGGGCGATCACCTCCACGGCGGACAGGGGCAGGCCGAGCTTGGCGGCCAGGGCTGCCCGCAGCCCGGTGGAGGTCTGGGTGGAGGCGTGCACCTTCAGCCGCCCCTCCTCGGCGTCCCAGCGGGCCAGGATCCCCTTGCCCTCCATCGGCATGCAGGCGCTGCGCTCGATGTCGAGATCCAGCTCCAGCACGTGAGGGGCCGCGTCGATCTGACCGGCGGCGTCACCGAGGTGCTGCTCGAAGTAGGCGCCGACGTTGCCCGGGGCTTCCTCGTGCACCAGGCGCTCCGCGGCCCGGGCGGCCTCCACGCCGACGACGGCCGGCAGCGGCTCGTAGCTCACCCGCACCCGCTGCGCCGCGTCCTCGGCCAGGTAACGGTCCTGGGCGACGACCATGACGATGGGCTGGCCGACGTGGTGCACGCGGTCCTTGGCCAGCGCGTAACCGGTCACCGGGTGCTCGATGCTCGGGTGCGGCAGCAACATCGGCAGCGGCTCGGCCGCCGAGCCGGTCCCCTCCAGGTCCTCCCACGTCCACACCGCGACGACGCCGTCCACGTCGATGGCGCCGGAGGTGTCGATGTCGACGACCTTGGCGTGCCCGTGCGGGCTGCGCACGAAGGCGGCGGCCAGGGCGTCGTGCCCGAGGTCGTCGAGGTAGCGGCCGTCCCCGCGGACCAGCCGTGGGTCCTCGCGGCGCTGGACGGATGATCCGACGGTGCGGGTGCTCATCGCTGCTCCTGCCTCTCGGTCGGCGCTGCTGGTGTCTGCGTGCCGTCCGGCGGTGCCTGCTCACCGCGGCGCAGCTCGGCGGCGCGGCAGACGGCCTTGACGATGTTCTGGTAGCCGGTGCACCGGCACAGGTTGCCGCCGATAGCCTCCCGCGCCTCCTCCGGGGTGGGGTCCGGGTTCTCGTCCAGGTAGGCGGTGATGGTCGTGAGGAAACCGGGGGTGCAGAAACCGCACTGCAGGCCATGGCACTCCACGAACGCCTGCTGAACCGGCCCGAGCTCCCCGTCCGGGGTGCTCAGGCCCTCGACCGTGGTGATCTGGTGACCTTGCGCGGTCGCGGCGAACATCAGGCAGGCGCGGGCCGGCTGGCCGTCGAGCAGCACCGTGCACGCGCCGCAGACACCGTGCTCGCAGCCGACGTGGGTGCCGGTCAGGCCGAGGTCGTGGCGCAGCGCATCGGAGAGCAGTCGACGGCCGGGCACACGAATATGCTGCTCGGCGCCGTTGACCCGCAGGTAGACGTCGAGCAGCTCCTCGGGCTGGGCGGCGCCGCCGGCGGGGTCGAACGAGGCGCGGGGCACGGTGGTGACGATCGTGCCGCGCACGCTCTTGGGCTCGGGCTGCTGGGCGTCGGGGGTGCTGCTCATGCGATCTCCTCCTCGGCGGTGGCGCCCACCAGGGTGGACAGCAGGCGCTGGGTCTGCACGACGGCCAGGTGCCGTCGGTAGTCGGCGGAGGCGTGGATGTCCCCCACCGGGTCGACGTGGGTGGCGACCGCCTCGGCCACGGCGTCGGCGAGGCCGGCCAGGTCGGCGACGGCGGCGCCACCGACGACCGGGGTGAGGTCGAGAACGTCGGGGACGTCGGTGACGGACACGAAGCTGGCCTGGGCCTGCCCCACCGTGCCCCCACCGGGACCGTCCTGGACACTCACCGCAAGCGCCACCCCCGCCAGGGCATAGTCGCCGTGCCGGCGGGCGGTCTCGGTGAAGCCGGTGCGGGTGCCGGCCGGGAAGCGCCCGAAGATGGCTTCGACCGCGAGCTCGTCATCGGCGATCGCGGACTCCATCGGGCCCACGAAGAACTCGGCGGCGGGGACCTCCCGCTCCCCGCCCGCGGAGCGCAGCCGGACGCGGCCGTCGGTGAGCGCTAGCACGGCGGGCATCTCGCCGGAAGGGTCGGCGTGCACGATCGAGCCCAGGGTGGTGCCCCGGTTGCGGATGACCGGGTGGGCCACCCACTGCAGGGCCTGCCGCAGGAGCGGCTGCGCGGTCCGGGCGGCGGAGTGGGAGAGCAGGTGCGCGTGTCGGACGAGGGCGCCAACGTGGACGGCGTCGTCGTTGGCCACGACCGTGTCCAGGCCGGGCACGTGGTTGATGTCGATCAGGTGCGCCGGGTTCGCCAGCCGCATGTTGAGGACCGGGACCAGCGACTGCCCGCCGGCCAGCACCTTGGCCTCCGGGCCGTGCTCGGCCAGCAGGGCCAGGGTCTGGTCGAGGTCGGCCGGCGCGTGGTACGTGAAGGGGGCCGGTTTCATGGTCGGATCACCTGTTCTGCGAGCTCGGGTCTTGGGATCGTGACCGCACCCGCCCGGCCCTCGGCCAGGCGGGTGCGGTCAAGGCTATGCGGTCACGTCAGCGGTCCACCTGGTTAGCCGTCCTTGCGGTCAGGGTCGGCGTCCTGCGTCGGGGCCTGGGCCTTCTCCTCCACGATGAGGTGGCCCTCGGAGGTGCGGCCCAGGATGCGGTGACCGTAGAGGCCGTAGTCGTCGGCGAGCCCCAGGTTCTGCAGGTTCTGGCCGCCAGGGGGATCGGCGATATGGGCGGTGCCGAAGTCGTCGTCCTTCATCGAGGCGGGCATCAGCAGGGCCACCATGTGGTAGGCCAGGATCGTCACGATGGTGCCGAGGGCGATGCCGGCCAGCGAGAAGTCGCCCATGTCCAGGGAGGTGTCGCCGATGGCGATGATGATGCCGGCGGCGACGGGGACCAGGTTGATCGGGCGGGAGAAGTTCACCCTGTTCTCGACCCAGATCTTGGCGCCGAGCAGGCCGATCATGCCGTAGAGCACCACGGTGATCCCGCCGAGCACGCCGCCAGGGACAGCCGAGACGAGGGCGCCGAACTTGGGGGAGAGGCCGAAGATGATGGCCACCAGGGCCGCGACGTAGTAGGCCGCGGTGGAGTAGACCCGGGTGGAGGCCATGACGCCGATGTTCTCGGCGTAGGTGGTGGTAGGCGACCCCCCGACCGAGGTGGCCAGCATGGTGCCGACACCGTCGGCGGCGACAGCCCGACCCATGACCGGGTCGAGGTCGTGCCCGGTCATCTCGGCGACCGCCTTGACGTGGCCGACGTTCTCCGCGACCAGGGCGACGACCGCGGGGAGCATCAGCAGGACGAAGGTCAGCTGGATGTCGGGCAGGTGCCACCCGACGACGCCCGCGGCGCTGTCGGTCGCCGGCGGCAGACCCAGCCACGGGGCGTCCACCACCCCGGACCAGTCGACGCGGTTGTGGGTGTCGACCTGGTCGGTGTTCGCGTTGTAGGCGGTGATCGGGCCGGTCACGATGTCGGCCAGCCAGGACGCGACATAGCCGAAAACCAGCCCGAGCAGCACCGAGACCCGTCCCCAGAAGCCGGGCAGGACGGTGGCGAGCAGGATGGTGGCGGTCATCGTGGCCAGGGCGATCCACTGGTCCTGTGGCCAGTACACATTGGCCACGACCGGCGCCAGGTTGAAGCCGATGAGCATGACGACCGCGCCGGTGACGACCGGCGGCAGGATCTTGGTCAGCGTCGCGGCACCCATGAAGTGGATGAGGATGCCGGTCAGGGTCAGCACGATGCCGGCGACGAAGATCGAGCCGGTGACCTGCTGGGGCGTGCCGCCCTGGGAGATCACTGCGGCGACACCGCCGACGAAGGCGGCCGAGGTGCCCAGGTAGGAGGGCACCTTGCCCTGGACGATGAGCAGGAAGGCGATCGTCGCGATCCCGCTCATCATGATCGCCAACTGGGGGTTCAGGCCCATGATCAGGGGGAAGACGAACGTGGCGCCGAACATCGCGACCACGTGCTGGGCGCCCAGGCCCACCGTCTTGCCCCAGCTCAGGCGTTCGTCGGGTGCGACGACGTCTCCGGGTCTGAGGTTCTTCCCGTCCCCGTGCAATTTCCAGCCGAATGCCGACACCGCAAACTCCTTCGTTCGTGGGGGGCGCTCACGGGCCCCGCAGGGTCTGGGTCGGGGCACGCCTCCTGTGCCACCCGACACTAAACCCCGCCCCGAGGGACAGGACTGGCACTATGTGACGTTGGGAGCGGGCACCGTTGGGCACCTCTTGACGGGTATGCGGTATGCGCCCCGGGGGTGGGGTGCGGAACACCGGCGGGAGGGTCAGCCGTGGTCCAGCTGCCGGGCCTGCAGCGCCAGCATGATCGCGAACCGGAGCCGGGGGTCGGTCGTGAACGGGCCGAGCAGGCGCTCGAGCTTGCTGATCCGGTAGCGCAGCGAGTTGTAGTGGAAGTGCAGGGCGCGGGCGGTCGAGGCCACGTTGAGGTTGTGGTCCAGCAGCGCGGTCAGGGTGGTGCGCAGGTCCTCCATCTCCTCGGAGTCCTCGGCGGCCAGCGGCCCCAGGGTCTCGCTGATGAAGCTGGCCAGCTCGGCTCGGTCCTCGACCTGGGAAAGGAGCCGGAAGACCCCCAGCGCATCGAAGTGGGTCACGGCCCGGTCGCCGTGCAGCCGGCGCCCCACCTGCGCCGCCTTGCGCGCCTCCGAGTAGGCCCGGGGCAGGTCGGCGAGGTCGGTGATGGTGCGCGAGATGCCGGTGACGAAGACCCGCCGGCCGCCGCCGCCCCGGCCGTGCACCTGCTCGGCCATCTGACGCACCCGCTCGGCGACCGCGCTCGGGTCGTCGTGGGCCGGGACGCCGAGCAGGACGACCACCTCCTGGTTGAAGCCGGCCACGGCCGCGGCCTCGTCGTCGGTGCTCGCGACCCGCTCCCACGCGGCGCGGAAACGCTCGGGCAGGGTCCGCAGCACAGGGTCGTCCGAGGGCACCTCCTCGGCCTCGGCGACCAGCACGGCGAGGGGTCGGCGCAGGTCCCAGCCCAGCTCGCCGGCGTGGGAGGCTACCCGTTCGGCGTCACCGGCCCGGCCCAGCAGGGCGTCGCGCAGGAAGTCGGCGCGGTACTTGCCCTCGACCGCGGCCACCGCCTGCTGCTTGGTGATCGCCAGGGCGGCCGCCGTCGTCGCCTGGCCGACCACGTGGTTGTCGTCGTCGGTGAAGGCGTCCTCCCGGAACAGGATCAGCCGGCCCAGGTCCGCCCGTGCCCCTGTCACGCGGGCCACCAGGCGGTGCACCCCGTCGAACTCCGCGGACACCCCGGGCACCTCGGTCTCCACGACGAAGCGGCCCGTTGGGTCGAATCCGGGCAGGTTGGCGACCCGCTCCGGGACCGGTCCGGCGGCCGCCAGGACGCGGCCGTCCATGGTCGTGACCAGGCTGGTCCGGGCGAGGTGACGCACCACCCCCTGGCACACCTGGTCCAGGTCGCCGCCGGCGATGACCACACCCACGAGGTCCTGGAGCACCTGCTCGGCCCGGGCCAGGGTGTCGGCCCGCCGGTTGATCACCACGGTCAGGACCTGGGTGATCACGTCGTCGAAGCCCAGGTCGAAAGGGACCACCAGCACCGGGAAGCCTCGCCGGTCGGCCTCCCGCAGCGCAGCCTCGGGCAGCTCGTCCACGTAGCGGGCCAGCTTGATCGCGACCCCAGACAGCCCGTGGTCGTCCAGGTCGGCGATCCAGGCGGCGAGGTCCTTGCCCTCGTGGGCGCGCAGCGGGTAGCCGGTCGTCAGGAGCAGCTCGCGAGGACGCACCCACGGCAACAGGTCGGGCACCTCCATCACGTTGACGGTGGCGACCAGCCGGTCCAGGCCCCGCTCGCCGGCCAGCACCGTGGTGCCCCGCATGACCGGCAGCCGCAGCACCTCGGACACGGTGATCCCGGAGGTCGGGGAGGCGGGCAGCACGGGCGAAACTTGACGATCCATGCCCGAATCGTTGTCAGAAATCACTGGCCTGGCAAACCGGCGCCGTGCATATCGTGGCGAGATGCAGACCGCCGAGGCTCGTCCGGACAGGGCGCGAGCCCTGCCCTGCGCGCCGGGAGCGCACCTGCGGCCGGCGGCCGCCTCCACGCTCAGCCCCTCGTGGCTGCAGGCGCAGCCGGCGCCCACCGAGGTGGCCGCGGTCTTCGACCAGGCCATCTACCTGCGGCGCGGGCAGGAGGTCCTGCCGCTGCTGGCCCCCGAGGCGCTGATGCTCCCGGGCGCGCTGCGCGTCATCACCCGGGCCGACCTGGACGCCCTGCGGGTGCGGGTCGGTGAGGGGGTCCTCGTCGGCGGGGGCGAGGTCCGCACCCCCCGTGGCGGACTGGTCGTCCGGCGGGTCTGGCGCCCGCAGCCCGTCCCGACGGCACCCCTGCCGGAGTCTGCCCGGCAGGCCGCCCGCGCCGGACTGGCGGGGCTCGCGCCGCTGGAGGACGCGCTGGCCGGTCGGTTGGCCGAGCTCGCAGCGGTCCTCGCCGCCGGTCCCGACCTCGAGGCGGCCCGCGGGCTGGTCGGGCTCGGCCCTGGCCTGAC
Source organism: Ornithinimicrobium pratense (assembly GCF_008843165.1). Classification (NCBI taxonomy): domain Bacteria; kingdom Bacillati; phylum Actinomycetota; class Actinomycetes; order Micrococcales; family Ornithinimicrobiaceae; genus Ornithinimicrobium; species Ornithinimicrobium pratense. Next base: position 602,965 of record NZ_CP044427.1, read on the forward strand.
CCCCGCGGGTGACGACGTGCTTTGCGGGCTGCTGCTCGGGCTGCGCGCCAGCGGCCGGGACCGCGAGCGCTCGCTGCTGGAGGCGGCCATGCTGCCGCTGCTGGGGCGCACGACCGCGATCTCGGCCACCCTGCTCCACCAGGCTGCTCAGGGGTATGCCGTGCCACCCGTCGTCGCACTGCTGCGCGCCTGGCACCGGGGTGCCGGGGTCTCCGCCCTCACCCTCGCCGGCCGTCTGGTTGCCGGGATCGGGCACACCTCCGGTCCTGCCCTCGTCCTGGGTCTGACCGCGGCGCTGGCCGCACCCCAGAGCCGTCCTGCCCGTCATACCTCCGCCCCCGGCACCGGCCCGGTGACCCGCACCACCCCCGCCCGCACCACCCCCGCCCGTCCCCAACCCGAGCCGGTCCTGGTGGCCGGCGCCACGAGAGGAACGTCGTGACTGATTCGGTCGAGATCCGCCGCGGTGTCTACCACGACTCCGTCACCTTGATGCAGGTGTCCCAGCAGGTACGCACCGCACCGGGGGTGCACGAAGCACTGATCGGCATGGGCACCGAGCTCAACCTCGGCCTCATGCGCGAGGTCGGCTTCCAGGTGCCCGACGAGGCCGGTCCCAACGACCTGGTGATCGCGCTGCGGGGCGAGGACGAGGCCGCGCTCGCAGCCGGGCAGGACAAGCTCGTGGCCGTCCTCGCCGAGCTGCACGAGCGCTCCCGCGCCACCGGCTCCACAACCGAGGTCGCCCCGCGCACCATCGGCTCCGCCGCCCGCCGCGCCCCCGGCGGCATCGCGCTGATCAGCACGCCCGGGCAGTATGCCGTGCTGGACGCCCTGGACGCCGTCAACGCAGGCCTGTCGGTGATGCTCTTCAGCGACAACGTGCCACTGGCCGACGAGGTGGCGCTCAAGGACGCTGCCGCAGCCAAAGACGTGCTGGTCATGGGCCCTGACTGCGGGACCGCGGTCGTCGGCGGTGCGGCCCTGGGCTTCGCCAACGTCGTGCGGCCCGGTCGGATCGGCCTGGTCGCGGCCTCCGGCACCGGTGCCCAGCAGGTGATGGCGCTGCTCGACCTGGCCGGGGAGGGCATCAGCCACTGCCTCGGGCTGGGTGGTCGTGACCTCTCCTCCGACGTGGGTGGGCGCTCGGCCCGGCAGGCGCTGAGGGCGCTCGCCGCCGACGAGTCCACCGCGCACGTCGTCATCGTCTCCAAACCCGCCGCGGAGGAGGTCGTCACCGAGCTCGAGCAGCTGGCCGCCGAGCTGGGGGTCCCGGTCTCCTGGGCGACGCTCGGGCGCGGGCTGCCGGACCTGACCGCGGCCGTCGAGCAGACCCTCACCGCCGTCGGCGCTCAGGCGCCGACCTGGCCCTCGTGGGTGCCGGTCGAGCCGCGTCCGTCCTCGGCGGCCGCCGGTGGCCGGTCGCTGCGTGGGCTCTACTGCGGGGGCACCCTCGCCGACGAGGCGATGATCCTCGCCGAAGAGGCTCTGGGACCGATCAGCTCCAACATCCCGCTGCGGGGGGCGCCGCAGGTCTCCGGCCACGACACGCTGACCGGCCACGTGGTGATCGACTTCGGCGACGACGAGCTGACCCAGGGACGGGCACACCCGATGATCGACCCCTCGCTGCGCCTGGAGCGCATCCGGCAGCAGGGGGAGGACCCGACATGCGGCGTGCTGCTGCTGGACCTTGTCCTGGGCCACGGGGCACACCAGGATCCCGCCGGCGAACTGGCCGAGGCGGTCAGCGCCGCCCGCACGGCCGCCACCGGCCGCGGCGGCCACCTGCCGGTCGTCGTCGCCCTGGTCGGCACCGAGGCCGATCCCCAAGGCCTGCAGGAGTGCGCCCGCATGCTGTCCACCGCTGGCGCCCACGTCTTCACCTCCAACGCGCAGGCGGTGCGCGCGGCGCTGTCCCACCTGGGCACCCCCGCACCCGCTGACCCATCCACGACCACGCCCACCCAGCACGAGACCGGGAGGACCGACCGATGAGCACGACCGAGCAGCCGCTGCGTGGCCTGCTGACCCGCGACCCGTCCGTCGTCGCCGCCGGCGCCGGCATCTTCGGCGACGCCCTGCGCCAGCAGGCGGTGCCGGTGACCGACGTCGAGTGGCGTCCGCCGATGGACGGCACGAGCGAGGCACTGGCCCGGGTCCTGGCCGATCCCCGGCTCACGGAGGCCAACGCGGAGGCGCTGCGGCGCATCACCGCCGCCGAGGCCGAGCTGGTCCGGATCGCCCCGGCCAGCGAGGTGCTGGGCCTGCAGCGCGGCGAGTTCCTGCACAGCGGCCCGCCGCTGACCTGGGAGCGGGCCTCCGGCCCGATGCGCGGCGCTCTCCTCGGGGCCATGCTCTTCGAGGGCCTGGCGTCCACCGCCGAGGAGGCGGAGCAGAAGTTGGCCGGGCCGGACATCAGCCTGGCCCCCTGTCACAGCCGTGGTGCCGTCGGACCGATGGCCGGTGTCATCTCCCCATCGATGTGGGTCTTTGAGCTGCGTGATCCGGTGCACGGCAACGTCTCCCACTGTTCCCTCAACGAGGGGCTGGGCAAGGTGCTGCGCTACGGCGCCTACTCCGAGGAGGTCATCACCCGCCTGGAGTGGATGCGTGACGTCCTGGGCCCGGTGCTGGCCGGCGCCGTCGAACGGCACGGCCCGGTAGACATCCGGGCCTACCTGCCCCAGATGCTGCAGATGGGCGACGAGGGTCACAACCGCAACCGCAGCGCGACGTTGATGTTCCTGCGCGACCTGCTGCCGCACATCGTCGCCCAGGGCGACCGGGACCCGGCCGACATCGCCGAGGTCTGCCGCTTCGTCGGCGCCAACGACCACTTCGCACTCAACCTGGTCATGCCCGCCTGCAAGTTGGCGATGGCCGCGGCCAAGGACATCCCCGGCTCCTCGGTCGTGGTCACCATGGCCCGCAACGGCACCGACTTCGGCATCCAGCTGGCCGGCACCGGCGACGAGTGGTTCACCGCCCCGGCCAACACCCCGGAGGGGCTCTTCCTCGGTTCCTACGGGCCCGAGGACGCCAACCCCGACATCGGTGACTCGGCCATCACCGAGACCGCCGGGATGGGCGGCTTCGTGATGGCTGCCGCACCGGCGATCGTCCGCCTGGTCGGCGGGAACGTCGACTTCGCGCTGACCACGACCCGGACCATGTACGAGATCACCCTCGGGGAGCACCCCTCCCTGCAGGTGCCGATCCTGGAGTTCCGCGGCGCCCCCATCGCCATCGACGCCACCGCCGTCGCCCGCACCGGCGTCCTGCCGCAGATCAACACCGGCATGGCCGGTCGGGTCGCCGGCACCGGTCAGGTCGGCGCGGGTCTGGTCACCCCACCGGCCGAGGTCTTCGTGGACGCCTTGCGATCCCTGGCCGACCGCGTGCCGACGCGGGACTGAGCCCCCTCCTCTCCACCCCCCACCCTCGTCACCGACGACGTCCCGAGAGGTCCACCGTGTCCACGAGCAGCGCCCAGCCTGTCCGGTACGGGCTCGACGACCGCCCCCGCTGAGGCGGGCCGTGCCCCTAGGCCTGCAGCACGTCATGGTCATGATGGCCAGCAATGTGACGATCCCGGTCATCCTGGCCACAGCCATCGGTGCCAGCCCGGAGGACACGGCCTTCCTGGTGCAGGTGGCGCTGCTCGTCGCGGGGATCTCCACGCTCCTGCAGACCTTGGGCATCGGCCCGGTCGGCGCCCGGCTGCCGATCGTGCAAGGGACCAGCTTCGGCTTCCTGGTCGTCTCCATCCCGCTGGCCCAGCAGTACGGACTGGGCGCGGTCTTCGGCGGGGCGCTCTTCGCCGGTGTCGTCCAGGTGTTCTTCGGGGCGGTGTTCAGCAAGATCCGCCGGTTCTTCCCGCCCCTGGTGGCCGGGATCGTCGTGCTCGTCATCGGCATCGGCCTGATCCCCACCGGCATTCAGCTCTTCGCCGGTGGCGCCGGCTCGGAGGACCTGGGCTCGGTCCGCAACTTCGCCGTGGCCACCTTCGTGCTCGTCGCGATCCTGGTGCTGTACCGGTTTGGGCGCGGTTTCATCGGCGCCGCTGCGGTCCTGATCGGCATCATCGCGGGGTATGTGCTCGCTTCCGGCCTGGGGATGGTCGACTGGGGCCGGGTGAACTCGGCCGCCTGGTTCTCGGCGCCCCAGCCGCTGCAGTTCGGGCTGGAGTTCCCCGCCGCGGCGCTCATCGCCATGGGCGCGATGGCGATCGCCACCTCGATCGAGACCGTCGGCGACATCTCAGCGTTGACCAAGGCCGGTGACCAGCGTCAGCCGACGACCCGCGAGATGCGCGGCGGCCTGATGGGCGACGGGGTCGGCACGGCCCTCGCCGCCCTCTTCAGCGCGCTGCCCAACACCTCGTTCTCCCAGAACGTGGGCCTGGTCGCCTTCACCGGCGTCATGAGCCGTTTCGTGGTGACGATCGGGGCCGGCTTCCTCGTGCTGTCTGGGTTCGTGCCCAAGCTGGCGATGATCATCGCGGTCATCCCGGCGTCGGTCATCGGCGGGGCTGCGGTGGTGATGTTCGGCATGATCATCTCGGCCGGCATCAGCCTGCTGACGACGCGCCCGCTGACCCAGAACGACCTCATCATCATCGCCGTGTCCGTCGTCGTCGGCCAGGGGTTCGCCTGGCGGCCGGAGATCGCGGCCAACCTGCCGGAGAACGTCGCCGCGCTGATGACCTCGGGCATCGTGCCCGCCGCGGCGATCGCCATCGTGCTCTACTCGATGAAGCCCAAGGGGGAGAGGCTGCTCGACGTGGACGCCCCACTGGCCGGGCACTTCGCCGAGGACGAGGAGCCTGCCGCCGCGACGGACGTCGATGGCCCAGCACCCCGCACCACCACCCAGGAGGACGACCGATGACCAACACTGCCCTGCACGAGATGGGACTCCTCGAGCTGCGTGACCGGCTGCACGCCCGGGAGGTGAGCGCGCGCGAGGTTGTGGAGGACCACCTGGCCCGGATCGAGCAGGTCAACCCCGCGCTCAACGCGGTGGTCACCGTGGAAGCGGAGGCCGCTCTCGCCGGCGCCGACAAGGCCGACCGCCTCGCCGCCGGCGGCGGAGACCTGCCACCGCTACACGGCATACCGATGACGCACAAGGACACCCTGGCCACGAAGGGGATCCGCACCACCAGCGGGAGCCCGCTGCTGACCGACCAGGTGCCCGAGCACAGCGACCTGATCATCGAACGGCTGTGGGCGGGGGGTGTCATCTGCACCGGCAAGAACAACGTGCCGGAGTTCGCGGCCGGCTCGCACACCTACAACCCGGTGTTCGGCGCGACCGGCAACCCCTTCGACACGAGCCGCTCGGTCGGCGGGTCCTCCGGCGGCGCCGCGGCGGTCCTCGCGGCTCGCGTCCAGCCCCTGGCCGACGGGACCGACATGGGCGGCTCGCTGCGCAACCCGGCTGCCTGGTGCAACGTCGTGGGGCTGCGGCCCAGCCCGGGCGTGGTGCCGACCGTGCCCGCGGCCAACCCCGAGACCTGGCTGAGCCGGACCGGGCTGATGGCCCGGTCCGTCGATGATCTGGCGCTCGGCATGTCGGTCGTCGCCGGTCCGCACCCGGCCAGCCCGCTGGCCAGCCCGCTGCCGCCGGAGGCGTTCGCCGCGCTGCTCGACGACGCGGGGCCCGCGGACCTGTCCGGCGTGCGCGTCGGGGTGAGCATCGACCTCGGCGTCGGGGTGCCGGTCGCGCCCGAGGTGCGGCGCGCCATGCTCGAGCAGGCGGAGGTGCTGGCCTCGCTCGGCGCGACCGTGGAGGAGTCGGCGCCGCGGCTGGCCGACGCCGACGAGGTCTTCGATGTCCAGCGGGCCTTCGAGATGGCCACCAACCTGCGCCGCCTGGTGCGCGAGCACAGCGACGACGGCACGCTCAAGCCAGAGGTCATCTGGAATGTGGGCCACGGCCTGCAGATGGGCGCCGAGCAGCTGATGTCCGCCGCGGAGGCCCGCGGCCGGCTGGACGCCGCCGTGCGCGAGTGGTTCGGGCAGTGGGACCTGCTCCTCACCCCCACCGTGCAGGTCATGCCGTTCCCGACCGAGCAGACCTGGCCCCGGGAGATCGACGGGGTGCAGCTGGAGACCTACGTGGAGTGGATGCGCTCCTGCTCGGTCATCTCCGCCACCCGGTGCCCGGCCGTGTCCGTGCCCGCCGGCTTCGTCGACGGGCTCCCGGTCGGTATGCAGCTCGTCGCCGCGCCCTACGCCGACGACCGGCTGCTGCGCCTGGCGAGGGTCTACGAGCGCGCCACTCGGCACGCGGAGGTCGCGCCGCAACCCTGAGCCACAGCCACCGGGGGACAGGCAACGTCCTGCACCTCATGCAGCGTCGACGACCCTGCATGAGGTGCAGGACGTTGTCCGTCCAGGGGGCACCTCTGGCACGGCGAAGCGCAGGCCACCCGAAGGTGACCTGCGCTTCAGCGTTGCGCCCTGGACGTTGTCCGTCCAGGGGGCACCTCTGGCACGGCGAAGCGCAGGCCACCCGAAGGTGACCTGCGCTTCAGCGTTGCGCCCGGCGGACCGGGGGTGGGTCAGCTCGCCGGCGGCACGTAGCCCGTCGGCTCCTCGCCCAGGTCGACGATCGCGGCCACGGGGCCACCACCCTCGGGACCCTGGTGGGCGGCGGAGACCGAGACGAAGACGGCCGGGTCGCCGGTCACTGCGGCGGTGACGCCACCGACGGCGGCCTTGATCTGCCGGTGCCAGTGCACGTCCGAGTCGTCGAGCATGGCGTTACGACGGCCGAGGACCTTGCCGTCCTGGCTGGACTCGCACTTGAGGAAGACGTTGACGAGGCGGCCCTGGATGTCGTCGCGGTGCGGGCGCTCGGGAAGGTCCAGACCGGCGTCCTTGATGGCGTTCCAGATGCCGTCCTGGTCCAGGGCGTGCTCCATCACCGAGTGGCCGATGCGGTAGCGACCGCCGACGCCCGTGGCGTTGCCCACGACGACGACCTGCGCGCGGTCCAGCTCGACACCGGAGGAGCAGGAGGCCACCGCGGAGAACTTGTCGCGGTCCCGCATGATGTCCTCGTTGCTCAGGTCGGTGACCTCGCCGAGCGCCTTGGCGATGCCCAGACCGGTGGTGCCGTTGGAGACGTCCATCGAGGTCAGGGTGTCGTCGGTGTAGACGTCCTCGCCGCGGCTGTGCGCGTCCCGGATGGTGTCGATGGTCAGCAACGGGGTCTTGGTCTGCACGTAGTGCACGTCGGCCGTGTCGGTGATCCCGGCGCGCTCCATAGCGACCTTGACGGCGTCGGCGACCTTGTCGACCATGCCCATCCGCCCGATCTCCTCGGGCAGGATCGGCTCGCTCATCGCCATCCCCACGGTGAGGCGGGGCTCGTCGGTGGCCTCCACCGTGGACGGGTCGACGGTGGCGAAGATCGTCGCGTGCGGGCTGATGACACCGTCGGTGCCGCCGGACCACACGATCGGGATCTGCTTGACCTGCTCCTGATCCACGCCCTTGGCCATCAGGGCCTCACGGAAGGCGCGGTCGGCGATGATGCGGGTGTAGTCGTTGACGCCACCGTTGCCCTCGGTCTTGCCGATGATGGCCAGGACACGGTCGGCTTCCAGGACACCCTCGTCCAGCAGCCGGGTCAGCTCGCTGGCGTCGCTGACGGAGTGGATCGGGACCTTGCGTACCTCGATGGGGTCGGGCATGAGCTCGCACCTTTCTGCAGCTGACGGTCGGAAGTGGCTCTCCGGTGGTCGGGGCCACCTGCGCCGGGGGTGGCGGCAGGGCCCGGGTCCGCACCGGTGAGACACCTTCGTCCCAGGCTAGGTGGACTGCGCACCGATACTCCTGGCAGAAGTTGCCAGAAAACCATCGGTGAGACAATAGGACCTTGTGTTCGTAGGGTGCGGGTCGGCCTGATTGAGTGGGCGGACCGCACCCCTGACGCCAAGGAGCGACCGATGACCGCCCACGCCCCCGACCAGCCCGCCGAGCCGCACTCCGGGACCCACGGCCCGCTCACCGGGACGTTGGTGGTGGACCTGACCCGGGCCTTGGCCGGTCCGCACGCTGCGATGATGATGGCCGACCTGGGGGCTCGGGTGATCAAGATCGAGGCGCCCGGCAGCGGTGATGAGACCCGCACGTGGGGACCGCCCTTCGTGAAGGGGCAGGACGGCCAGGACGTCGCGACCTACTTCCTGTCCTGCAACCGCAACAAGGAGTCGGTGGCGCTGGACCTGAAGTCTGATGACGGCCGGGAGGTGCTCACTGCCCTGATCCAGCGCGCGGACGTGTTGATGGAGAACTTCCGCCCGGGGACCCTGGACCGCTTGGGCTTCTCCGCGGAGCGGCTTGCCGAGCTCAATCCCCGCCTGGTGCTGCTGTCGATCTCCGGCTTCGGTCACGACGGGCCTGAGGGTGGGCGCGCGGGTTATGACCAGATCGCCCAGGGTGAGGCCGGGTTGATGTCGCTGACCGGGTCCGGGCCGGAGGACCCGCAGCGGGTGGGCGTGCCGATCGGCGACCTACTCTCCGGGATGTACGGCGCCTACGGGGTGCTGGCCGCTCTGCTGGAGCGCGAGCGGACCGGCCGGGGACAGGTCGTGCGCACCTCGCTGCTGGCCTCGATCGTCGGGGTGCACGCCTTCCAGGGCACCCGGTGGACGGTCGCCGGCCAGGTGCCGCGGGCCCAGGGCAACCACCACCCCTCCATCGCCCCCTATGGACTGTTCCGTTGCGGCGCCGGCTCGGTGCAGGTGGCCTGCGGCAACGAGAGCCTGTGGCGGCGGCTGTGCACTGAGTTCGGGCTCGACCCCGACGCCGAGGGCATGGCGACCAACGCCGAGCGGGTGGCCCACCGCGAGCTGGTCATCGCTGCCCTGGAGGAGGCCTTCGCGCCCCAGACCGGCGAAGAGGTGCTGGCCCGCCTGGCCGCGGCCGGCGTGCCGGCCGGCAAGGTGCGGGACCTGCAGGAGGTCTACGAGTGGGACCAGACCCGTTCTCAGGGCCTGCTGGTCGACGTGGAGCACCCCACCCTGGGGCCGGTGCAGCTGCCTGGGCCCCCGTTGCGCTTCTTCGACCACGACGGGGCCGAGGTCACGCCGACCGCGCACCAGAGCCCCCCGCTGCTCGACGAGCACGGGCCCGCCGTCCGAGACTGGCTGCAGCCTGGCTGAACGGGCCAGGCGCGGCGCATTCGCGGCTTATTCGACGGCGGTGGTGACGACGGGTTTCCAGGCGGGGCGCTGGGCCTCGTAGGCGCTGACGGCGTCCTCGTGCTGCAGGGTCAGGGAGATGTCGTCATACCCGTGCTCCAGCCGCCAGGCGAGGTAGTCGTCGACCTGGAAGGGTGCGGTCAGCTGGCCGCAGGTGATGGACCGGGCTGGTAGGTCCACGGTGATGGTGGTGCCGGGCTCGGCCTCCAGCTGCTTCCAGATCAGCTCGATGTCGCCCTGGTCCAGCTGGGCGGTGAGGAGGCCACCCTTGCCGGAGTTGCCGCGGAAGATGTCGGCGAACCGGGAGGAAAGGACCGCCCGGAAGCCGTACTGCTGCAGCGCCCACACCGCGTGCTCGCGGGAGGAGCCGGTGCCGAAGTCGGGCCCGGCGACCAGGACCGAGCCACCTGCGTAGGCGGGTTGGTTGAGGACGAAGTCGGGGTCCTCGCGCCAGCGGGCGAACAGGCCGTCCTCGAACCCGGTGCGCGAGACCCGCTTGAGGTAGTGCGCCGGGATGATCTGGTCGGTGTCGACGTCGGAGCGCCGCAGCGGCACCCCGATGCCGGTGTGGGTGGTGAACTTCTCCATCAGGTCCGGACCTCCTGACGCGCCGGGACAGGGGTATGCGGTGCGCCGGGGACGCCCTCGTCCCGGCCGCCCAGGTCGGTGGGGGAGGACAGGGTGCCGAGCACCGAGGTGGCCGCAGCGACCGCGGGTGAGACCAGGTGGGTGCGGCCGCGGGCGCCCTGACGGCCCTCGAAGTTGCGGTTGGAGGTGGACGCGCAGCGCTCCCCGGGCGCCAGCTGGTCGGGGTTCATGCCCAGGCACATCGAGCACCCGGCCAGCCGCCACTCGCCACCGGCATCGGTGAACACCTCGTCCAGACCCTCGGCCTCGGCCTGCAGCCGGACTGCGTGCGAGCCGGGCACCACCAGCAGGCGCACCCCGTCGGCGACCCTGCGCCCGCGCAACACATCCGCGGCGACCCGCAGGTCCTCAATCCGCCCGTTGGTGCACGAGCCGAGAAAGACCACGTCCACGCCCACGTCCCGCATCGGCGTCCCGGGGGACAGGTCCATGTACTCCAACGCCCGCCGGGCGGTGTCCTGGGCGTCCTGGGAGCCGAAGGACTCGGGGTCGGGCACCGCCTGGCCCAGCTGCACCGACTGGCCCGGGTTGGTCCCCCAGGTCACGTACGGGCTCAGCTGGGAGGCGTCGATGACGACCTCGGCGTCGAAGACCGCGTCCTCATCGGTGCGCAGCTGACGCCACGCCTCGACCGCCACGTCCCAGTCCGCGCCCTTCGGGGCGTGCGGGCGGCCCCGCAGGTAGGCGAAGGTGGTTGCGTCAGGGGCCACCATCCCGGCCCGGGCACCGGCCTCGATGGACATATTGCAGATCGTCATCCGCCCCTCCATCGACAGCGCCTCGATCGCGGTCCCGCGGTACTCCAGCACGTAGCCCTGCCCGCCGCCGGTGCCGATCTGGTTGATCACCGCCAGGATGATGTCCTTGGCACTGGCACCATCAGCCAGCTCGCCCTCCACCGTGATCGCCATCGTCTTGAACGGTTTCAGCGGCAGCGTCTGGGTGGCCAGCACGTGCTCGACCTCTGAGGTGCCGATCCCGAAGGCCAGCGCCCCGAACGCCCCGTGCGTGGAGGTGTGGGAGTCACCGCACACGATGGTCATCCCCGGCTGGGTCAGCCCCAGCTCGGGACCGATGACGTGCACGATCCCCTGGCCGAGCCGGCCCCGGGCGTGGTGCACGATCCCGAACTCCTCGCAGTTGGCCCTCAACGCCTCCAGCTGGGTTCGCGAGACCGGGTCGGTCACCGGCCCCAGCGTGGTCGGTACGTTGTGGTCCTCGGTCGCCACCGTCAGGTCCGGACGACGCACCCCGCGACCGGCCAACCGCAGCCCGTCGAAGGCCTGCGGACTGGTCACCTCGTGCACCAGGTGCAGATCGATGTAGAGGAGGTCAGGCTCCCCCTGCGCGGAGCGGACGACATGCTGCGCCCACAGCTTCTCGGCCAAGGTACGGCCAGCCATAGCGGAACCCCTTCCCTTCGGTAGATGTGGGGTGCGTCAGAATGCAGCCACTGTAGTGCTCATACATTGACGTAACGTCATGGAGGTCGTCATGCGCAGCCACACGCTGGCCGTTCTGCCCGGGGACGGTGTCGGCCCGGAGGTGACCCGCGCGGCGCTCACCGTCCTGGACGCCGCCCAGGAACGGTTCGGGTTCAGCATCGAGCGCACCGAGGTCCCCCTCGGGGCCGACCACTACCTGTCCACCGGAGAGCTGCTGCCCAACGACACCGTCACCGCGCTCGCCCACCACGACGCGATCCTCTTCGGCGCCATCGGCAGTCCTCGGGTCGCTCCCGGCATCCTGGAGCGCGGCATCATCCTGGCCCTGCGCGGCGCGATGCGGCAGGCCATCAACCTGCGCCCGGTCCGCCTGTACCCAGGCGTGCCGACCCCGATCTCAGGGCTGACCCCTGATCGTTGCGACCTGGTCATCGTCCGTGAGAACACCGAGGGGGCCTACGTGGCCCAGGGCAGCACCGTGCACCGGGGCACCCCGGCCCAGGTCGCGGTCCAAGAGTCGGTGAACACCTGGTATGCCGTGGAGCGCGCCGTCGATTTCGCCTACCGGCTCGCGTCCGTCCGCCGCAAGCGGCTGACGCTGTGTCACAAGACCAATGTGCTCGTCGAGGCCGGCAAGCTGTGGACCGCCGTGATGGAGTCGGTGGGAGAGCGCTACCCCGACGTCGAGACCGACTACGTGCACGTGGACGCCATGTGCATGCACCTACCGGTGAGTCCCGAGCGCTTCGACGTGGTCGTCACCGACAACCTCTTCGGGGACATCGTCACCGACCTCGGTGCCGTGCTGCAGGGTGGCCTCGGCGTGGCCGCCAGCGGCAACCTCAACATCGACGGCACCGGCACCAGCATGTTCGAGCCGATCCACGGCTCCGCACCCGATATCGCCGGCCGTGGCTGGGCCAACCCGGCCGGTGCCTGCCTGTCGCTGTCGCTGCTTCTCGGTCATCTCGGCGAGGGCGAGGCCGCCGCAGCGGTCGAGGCTGCCACCGCCGCGGTCCTGGCCGGCATGCCCGCCATGGCCGGCAAGGGCATGGGCGCCAGCACCTCAGAGCTGGGCGAGCGGATCGCCCGGGCTGTGACAACCGGCGAGACCGACGCCGGCCCGGTGGCAAGGCTTGAGTGCAGCCTGATGGAGCAGCTGGCCACGATGCTGGCCGGCTAGGGACAATGGTCGGGTGATGAACGCATGACGGTGGCAGGTGGAGGCGGCGCGCTGCGCGCGGGTTCGCTCTGGCCCGCCCGGGTGACGGTCGACCTCGGCGCGATTCGGGACAACGTGCGGACGCTGCGCGAGCGCGTCGGCGGTGCCGAGCTGATGGCGGTGGTCAAGGCCGACGCCTACGGCCACGGGCTGGTGCCCAGCGCCCGGGCGGCGCTGGCGGGCGGGGCCTGCGCGCTCGGTGTCGCCCAGCCCAGCGAGGCCATCGCCCTGCGCGAGGCCGCCATCGACGCCCCTGTCCTGACCTGGTTGGTCGCCCCCGGCGTCGAGGTGCTGCCGCTGGTCGAGGCCGGGGTGGAGGTCGCCGCGTCCACTCCCTGGACCCTGGACGCGCTCGCCGCGGCCGCCCGGGCCAGCGGCACGACCGCGGTCACCCAGCTCAAGGCTGACACCGGCCTGGCCCGCAACGGAGCCTTCTCCCTGCCCGTGCGCGCCGGTGATCCCCGCACCGACTGGACCGACTTGGTCGACCACGCCGCGCGGTTGGCGGCCGAGGGAGTGCTGCGCGTGCGCGGGCTGTTCACCCACTTCTCCCACGCCGACGCCCCCCGGGACCCGACCGTGCGGGCCCAGCAGGAGGCCTTCGCCGACGCGGTCGCCGTCGCCGAGCGGGCCGGGCTCGACCCCGAGGTGCGGCACATGAGCAACTCCGCCGCCACGCTCACCACGCCCGCGGCCACCTGGGACATGGTCCGCCCCGGCCTGGCGGTCTACGGCCTGACCCCGGTGCCTGACCTCGGCTCTGCCGCCGACTACGGGTTGCGCCCGGCGATGCGGGTCGCCGCGGCGGTCGCGGTGGCCAAACGGCTGCCCGCCGGCCAAGGCGTCTCCTACGGCCACACCTACGCGCCAAAGCGGGAGTCCACGGTGGTCGACGTCCCGCTCGGGTATGCCGACGGCGTGCCCCGCCACGGCTCGAACCTGGCCCCGGTGCAGGTGGGTGGACAGCGCTTCACCATCGCTGGCCGGGTGTGCATGGACCAGTTCGTCGTCGACGTCGGAGACCTGGAGGTCGGTGCCGGGGATGAGGTGGTGCTCTTCGGTGCCGGGGACGAAGGCGAGCCAACAGCCCAGGAGTGGGCCGACGCGGTCGGCACGATCAGCTATGAGATCGTCACCCGCTTCGGACCGCGGGTGCCCCGGGTCTACCGGGGAGGCGAGTCGTGACGTCGTCCGAGGTCGTGCTCGACCTGCCCACAGCCGAGGACACGCGGGCCCTGGGCAGGCGCCTCGGCAGTCTCCTGCGCGCTGGCGACCTGCTCGTGCTCACCGGCGACCTGGGGGCCGGCAAGACGACCCTGACCCAGGGCCTGGCCGAGGGGCTGGGCGTGCGAGGGCCGATCACCTCACCCACCTTCGTCATCGCCCGGGTTCACCCCTCGCTGCAGGAGGGCCCGGCGCTGGTCCACGTGGACGCCTACCGGCTCGGGGACGGCGCCGAGCTGGACGACCTGGACCTGGACGAGTCGCTGGCGGAGTCGGTGACGGTGGTCGAATGGGGCGCGGGGCTGGCGGAGCAACTCACTGAGGAGCGGCTCGAGCTGATCCTGGTCCGTTCCGGCAGCGTCGCCGAGGACCAGCAGGGGCGTACCGCACGGCTGCGCGGCGTCGGTGGCAGATGGGCGTCCCTCCTCCAGCAGGTCATCGGGTCCTGACCGGACCCGCCGCGCCGATGTGGCAGGCGGAACTGGACTTAGCCCACCGACGCTGGTTTACTATCGGCGCAAGACTTCCCGCAGGCCCGACCTCTGCACCGTGACGCAGAGGACCTTTGCTCCGTGACGCAAAGGGCCGTCGCACCGTGGCGCGATGGCATGTGGCCGCGGGAGTGACAGATGGGAAACCCGTGTATACATCTGTGGAGGTGCAGCGAGGCAGTCTTGCTCTCGCCCCCGCACCGAAGGAGAACAAGAAGTCCCGCAGGCCCTCGCTTGCGGTTGTGCCCACCGACCGGGCCGCCACCGAGGAGCGTCGCTCCGCGCACCCCGCGCACCCCGCGCGCGCCCGGCGCTACCTGCGTCCCTACCTGCGTGCCGTGCGCGTGCTGGACCTGGCGGCCGTCTCTACCGCGATCGCCCTGGCCCTGCTGCTGCGCTTCGGCCCGGTCCCGCTCGAGGCGGGACCGGGGCAGGTGAACTACTCGCTGATCGGCGTGGCCCTCGGGCTAGCCTGGATGGTCTCGCTGCACGTGCAGAACGCCTACGACGGTCGGCTCGTCGGGCACGGCATCCAGGAGTACCGGCAGACCTTCCACGCCTCGCTCTGGCTGTTCGCCGGGCTCGCCATCCTCGCCTACTCTTTCCAGCTGGACTTCGCCCGCGGCTTCGTCATGCTCGCCTTCCCGCTCGGCACCCTGATGCTGCTGCTCGGCCGGTGGACCGCACGCCGGTGGCTGGTCCAGCAGCGGCGCGAAGGTCACCTGTCCGACCGTGTCTTGCTCGTCGGTGACCGGGAGCACGTGGCCAGCCTGGTCACCGCGCTGCGCCGGACCCCCGACGCCGGTTACAAGGTGCTGGGCGCCTGCGTGGACCACGCCAGGTCGGGCAAGGTCGCCGGCGTCCCAGTGCTCGGCCCGGAGACCGATGCGGTGGCCAAGGCCATGGAGCTCAAGGTCGACGTCATTGCCGTGTCGTCCTCCTCAGGCCTGGGCCAGCTCGGTCTGCGCCGCCTCGGCTGGGCACTGGAGGGCACCGAGATCGACCTCGTCGTCGCCCCCGGCATCATGGACGTCGCCGGGCCGCGGGTGCTCACCCGCCCGGTCCAGGGGCTGCCGCTGATCCACGTGGAGGCCCCGACCTTCGTCGGCCCCCAGCGGGTGCTGAAGTCGATCTTGGACCGGACCGGTGCCTTGGTGCTGCTCGCCCTGCTCGCGCCGGTGCTCGTGGCAACCGCCATCGCGGTGCGCATGGACGGTGGGCCTGCCCTGTTCACCCAGGAGCGCGTGGGTCGCGACGGACGGCCGTTCAAGATGAAGAAGTTCCGCAGCATGGTCACCGACGCCGAGGCGCGGCTGCCCGAGCTGCTCGACGCCAACGAGGGGGCCGGCCCGCTGTTCAAGCTGCAGACCGACCCCCGGGTCACCAAGGTCGGCGCGATCATTCGCCGCTACTCCATCGACGAGCTGCCGCAGCTGCTCAACGTGGTGCGCGGGGAGATGAGCCTCGTCGGGCCCCGCCCGCCGCTGCCGCGGGAGGTCGCCGAGTACGAGACCGACACCCAGCGGCGGCTCCTCGTGCAGCCCGGGATGACAGGTCTGTGGCAGGTCAGCGGACGCAGCAACCTGTCCTGGGAGGAGTCGGTGCGGCTCGACCTGTACTACGTCGAGAACTGGACCCCGGTCCTGGACCTGATGATCATGTGGCGCACCTTCCAGGTCGTCGTCCGACCGAGCAACGCCGGCGCCTACTGACCCCGGTAGGGTGCCGGGCGTGAGCTCGCGCATCGCCTACCTCGGCCCGGAGGGCACCTTCACCGAGCAGGCCACCCGGCAGTGGGACCGCGAGGGTGCCCACGAGCTGCTCCCCGTGCCAACGGTGCCGGCGGCCCTCGCCGCCCTGGCGGCCGGCGAGGTGGGTGCCGCGGTGGTGCCCTTCGAGAACTCGGTCGAGGGCTCGGTCCCGGCAACCCTGCAGGCGCTGCAGGAGACGCAGGACGTGCGGATCGTCGCCGAGGAGCTGGTCCGGGTCCAGTTCAGCCTGCTGGTGCGACCCGAATGGGCGCAGCGCCCGATCCGGACGGTGGCGACGCACCCGCACGCCGCTGCCCAGGTGCGGGGCTGGCTGGCCGGTGAGTTGCCGGAGGCCCGGATCGTGCCTGAGACCTCCACCGCCCGCGCGGCGCAGGCGGTGGCCGAAGGGCAGTACGACGCGGCCATCGCCGCCCCCGGTGCCGCACGCGCCTACGGGCTGGCGGAGGCGGCCGAGCAGATCGCGGACCGGGAGGGTGCGGTCACCCGGTTCGTGGTGCTGCGTGCCGGCGTGCCGGTGCCCCCGCCCACCGGTGCCGACCGCACCACGCTGCTGGCGCTGATCTGGGCCAACCGCCCCGGTGCGCTGCTGGAGCTGTTGGACCAGTTCGCGGTGCGCGGCATCGACCTGACCCGTCTGGAGTCGCGCCCCACGGGCGAGGGCCTGGGGGAGTACCAGTTCTGGATCGACGCCACCGCCCACCTGACCGAGGCCAGGATGACCGAGGCCCTGCTCGGGCTGCGCCGGACCTGCCGGGACGTGCGCTTCTTCGGGTCCTACCCGCGCGCCGACACCCGAGCGACCCCCGTCCCCGAGCACGCGGACGAGCAGACCTACGCGGCCGCAGCCGCCTGGGTGCGCAGCCTCAGCGGTCCAGCTGTAACCAGCGGACCCAGCCGCCGTTGAGCACCAGCCAGGCGATCAGCCCGTAACCGGCCTGGCCGGGGTGCACCGTGTCACCGGCCGCGAGATCGGACTGCCACTGGTCGTGGTCGACCAGCGGGGTGAAGCAGTCGACGTAGGGCACGCGCCTCCGGCCGCAGACGTCCGCCTGGGCCTCGGAGAGCACCCGCAGCCGGGCGTTGACCTCGGCGTCCAAGGTGGGCGTCGGGCCGACGACGAAGGTGGCGATCCCGGTGGAGCTGGCCTCGTCGAGGATGTTGGCCAGGTTGAGCCGCGACCGGGCCGTGGTGACTTTGTGTGCGACGTCCTCCGCTCCCACCCCGATGACCAGCCTGCGCTCGCCGCGGCCCTCCCACCGGGTGGTGCACTCGGCACGCCATCGGGTCATGGCGCCCGCCGAGCTCGATCCGCGCACGCCGAGGTTGTAACTGGTCAGGTCGGCGCCCTGGCGGTCTGTACGGCCCACCACCCGGCTGACCCAGCCCAGCGCCTTGGGATCGCCGTAGCCGGCGACGAAGCCGTCGCCGACGAAGCACAGGCCGATGTCGCGCGGCCCTTCTCCCACGGCGAAGTCGGCGCTGGGGGCATACTCCAGCGCTGCGGGGTCGATGCGCTCGCCGCTGCTCATGGCTTCTGACCTGCTCTCTGCTCTCGGCTCACTCTTCGTCATCCCGGGCCAGCCAGGTGGCCAGCCGGTCGACCGGCACCTCGAACTCCGGGTGGAGGTCCACGAAGGTGCGCAACTGGTCGGCAAGCCAGGTGAGGCTGACCTCGTCCCCACCCCGGCGGGCTTCCAGCTCCTCGATGCCACGGTCGGTGAAGTACACCTGGTCAGGCTAGCGCCCTGCGTTCCGCGCGGCTGGCACCGGCCCGGGGTCACGGACCAGTTGGCGGTGCCAGGACTGGGTGGAGTAGCGCGTGCGCCACCCCAGCGAGCTGTACAGCTGGTCCGCCCCGGTGGGGGAGTCGGCGTCCACCTCCAGGCCCACCGAGGCCCGGCGGCGCAAGGCTGCGTCCTGGATCACGGTATGCAGCAGACCCTTGGCCACACCCCGTCCTCGGGCCCGGCGGTGCACCCCGATGTACTCGACGTAGGAGGAGTCTGGGCGGGCCCTGCCCTCCTCGTCCACCCGGCCGGTGAGGGTGGTGGCCACCAGCGCACCGGCAGGCTCGCCGTCCACGGTGGCCAACCACCAGTGGTCCCACCGATGGCCGGGGTCCTCCCGCAGTCGGGAGACGAACTCCTCGAAGGTCTCCCGGTAGGAGTTGAAGTGGTCCGCGAAGGAGGCTTCCAGCACCAGATGCACGGCCCGCAGGTCGTCCTCCTTCGGCATACCGACCCCGTCGTCACGGCGGACGCGGCGGATGCTGACCCCTTCGCGCAGGACGGGCGGGACCGCGTCGGTCTCCGGGTCGACGGGGCGGGACATCTGCCACCAGTCGCGCACGCGGGTGTAGCCGGACTCGGTCAGCCACCGCTGCTGGCGCTCGTCGTCGCTGAACGCGCCGGAGTCCAGCTGGGTGCGCTCCACCCCTCGCCGGGCCATCACCTCGCGCCCGAGGTCCTCGACGCGGGCGTAGCCGTAGGCGGCCAGGGGGTCGGCGTCCTGGTCCGACAGCTCCGGGGCCACGGTGACCCCGACGAGCACCCGACCCGCCGCGCGGTCGTGGCAGTTGATCCAGGCCTGCAGCTTCCCCTCCGGATCGCGGACGACCTCGTGCAGGTGGGTGTTCGCGCCGCGGCCGGTCACCTCGGCGGCGACGGTCTCGCTGTCCGCGCCGGGCCAGCCCCGCGCCTGCCGCTCGTGCCTGCGCAGCAGGCGCACAAGGTCGTCGACATCATCGACACCAGGGGCGTAGGAGGTGTATCCGGCGGGCAGGAGCGGTGCGGCGACGCTGCTGGGCATGGAGGGGATTCTTCCAGACGGCCCTGGCTACGCGGACGACTCCCAGCATGGGCGGAGAGGTTTCCACAGCCGCGTCAGGACGGCGTTGAACTCCGCGGCCGCCAGTTGCACCTCGTGGCCTGCCCCCACGACGACGTGGTGCTGGGCGCCCAGCTGCTCGGTCAACGCCTCGCAGACGGCCGTGAAGGCGGGATGGTGGGCCCCGGAGACCACGACGATGGGGAAGGCGGCGTCCGCGAGCTCGGCCACCGGCACCCGGGCCTGCCACGGCTGCCGTGCCCCGCGCAGTGCCGGGACCATCGCGGACAACTCGTCCACCAGCTCCGGCGGCAGGTCGGCGACGTCGGTGCCGACGAGTTGCAGGAAGGCGGTGAGAAACTCCCGGTCACTGACCGGCCTGGCCAGCAGCCGCACGAGCCCTTCCTGCAGCGCTCCCGCCGCCGGGTGGTCCGTGGCCTCGAAGAGGGGAGGCTCGGCTAGGAGGAGTGAGCGCACCGCCTCGGGTCGCTCTCGGGCGGCGACGAGCGCGACCAGGGCGCCGTAGGAGTGACCCACCAGGTGGGCACCGTCGCCCAGGAGCTCGGCGACGTCCTGCCCGTCGACCAGGAAGTCCTCACCGACCCCGGTGGCCGCGTAAGCCCGTCGGGTGGGCACGACCAGCTGGTAACCCTGCTCAGCAAGGGGACGCTGGGCGTCCCACTCCAGCGGACCGGTGGTCAGCGAGCCGTGCACCAGCACCACCCGTGCGCCGGAGCCCCAGATCTGGACCGGGACGGCAGGCGTCACGACCGCGACCACCCCGTGGGCGCCGCGCCCCTGACCTCACTCGGCGCGGTGGAAGACCTCACCGACCAGGGCCTGTTGCTCGACGTCATGGACCTTGGCCGACCCGGTCGCAGGCGAGGCGGAGGCCGGGCGGGCGAGGACACGCAGCGGACGGTCCTCGCCGTGCTGGGCCAGTGCCTGCGGCAAGTTGAGCGCCATGAACGGCCAGGCGCCCTGGTTCTCCGGCTCGTTCTGCACCCACACCAGCTCGGCATTCGGGTACTGGGCGGTCAACTTGGCCAGCTGGGCACCCGGGACGGGGTAGAGCTGCTCCATGCGCAGGATGGCCGTGCGGTCGTCGTCCCGGTCCTGGCGTGCGTCCTCCAGGTCGTAGACGAGCTTGCTGGAAGCCAGCACCACCCGGTCCACCTTCTCCTTGTCCAGCTCGAGCCGGTCCGGCAGCACCGGCTCGAAGGTGCCCGTAGTGAAGTCCTCCGGGGCGCTGGCGGCGGACTTTAGACGCAGCATCGCCTTGGGGGTGAAGACCACGAGGGGCCTGCGCGGCCGGGCCGTGGCGTGGGCGCGCAGCAGGTGGAAGTAGGAGGCCGGCGTGGAGGGGTAGGCCACGCGCATGTTGTCCTCGGCGCACATCTGTAGGTAGCGCTCGATCCGGGCCGAGGAGTGGTCCGGGCCCTGGCCCTCGTAGCCGTGCGGGAGCAGCAGCGCCACGCTGGAGCGCTGGTCCCACTTCTGCTCCGAGGAGGAGATGAACTCATCGACGATGATCTGGGCGCCGTTGGCGAAGTCGCCGAACTGGGCCTCCCACAGGACCAGGGTGTCGGTCTTCTCCACCGAGTAGCCGTACTCGAAGCCCATCGCGGCGTACTCCGAGAGCAGTGAGTCGTAGACCTCGAACGGGGCCTGGTCCTGCGACAGATGGTGCAGGGGGGTCCAGTTCTCGGCCGTCCGGTTGTCGGTCAGGACCGCGTGCCGCTGCACGAACGTGCCGCGGCGGCTGTCCTGGCCGGTCAGCCGCACCGGAGTCCCCTCCAGGACGAGGGAGCCGATGGCGATGAGCTCGCCCATGCCCCAGTCGATGCCGCCTTCGCGGGTCATCTGCTGGCGCGTGCTGAGCAGCTTGGCCAGCTTGGGGTGGACGGTGAAGCCCTCCGGTGGGGAGCCGAAGGCGTCCCCGATGCGGTGCAGCGTCCCCTCGTCGATCGCGGTGGGCCGCTGGCGGGTGGCCATGTCACCCTCGTCCTGGGCCTGCGGGCGCTCCAGGCCGTGAGTGCCATCACCCTCGCCCTTGAGCGCCGCCTTGGTCTCGATGAAGACCTGTTCCAGCTGCTTTTGGTAGTCACGCAGTGCGGCCTCGGCGTCGTCGACGGAGATGTCGCCGCGGCCGATGAGGGACTCGGTGTAGAGCTTGCGGACCGAGCGCTTGGCCTCGATGAGGTCATACATCAGCGGCTGGGTCATCGACGGGTCGTCGCCCTCGTTGTGGCCCCGGCGGCGGTAGCAGATGAGGTCGATGACGGCGTCCTTGCCGAACTCTTGGCGGTACTCGTAGGCGAGCTCGGCGACCCGGACTACGGCCTCGGGGTCGTCACCGTTGACGTGGAAGACGGGCGACTGCACGGCGCGGGCCACGTCGGAGCAGTACACCGAGGATCGCGAGTGGTGCGGGGCGGTGGTGAAACCGACCTGGTTGTTGATGATGACGTGCAGGGTGCCGCCCGTGCGGTAGGCCGGCAACTGGGACATCTGGAGCGTCTCCAGGACCACGCCCTGACCGGCGAACGCGGCGTCACCGTGCAGCAGCACAGGCAGCACGGTGGAGGCGGGCTGGCCGCCCTCGCGGGAGAGCCGGTCCTGCTTGGCGCGGGTGATGCCCTCCAGGACCGGGTTGACCGCCTCCAGGTGGGAGGGGTTGGCGGCCAGGTAGACACGGGTGGTCTTGCCCTGCTCGGTGCTGAACTCGCCCTCGGTGCCCAGGTGGTACTTCACGTCGCCCGAGCCCTGCACCGTCCCGGGGGCCGACTTGCCCTCGAACTCGCGGAAGATCTGGCCGTAGGACTTGCCCGCCAGGTTGGCCAGCACGTTGAGCCGGCCGCGGTGCGGCATACCGATCGTCACCTCGGACAGGCCGTCCTCGGCCGCCCGGTTGAGCACCTTGTCCAGCAGCGCGATGACCGACTCGCCACCCTCGAGGCTAAACCTCTTCTGACCTACGAACTTGGTCTGCAGGAAGGTCTCGAAGGCCTCCGCGGCGTTGAGGCGGCGCAGGATGCGCAACTGCTCGGCCGGGGCCGGCTTGGCGAAGGGGACCTCGAGCTTCTTCTGGAACCAGGCGCGCTGCTCGGGGTCCTGGACGTGCATGTACTCCACGCCCACGGTCCGGCAGTAGGAGTCGCGCAGGATGCCCAGGATTTGACGCAGGGTCAGCCTCGGCTTGCCGCCGAAACCGCCGGTAGGCACGTCACGGTCCAGGTCCCACAGGGTGAGACCGTGGTTGTTGATGTCCAAGTCCGGGTGGCGACGCTGGCGGTACTCCAGCGGGTCGGTGTCGGCCATGAGGTGGCCCCGGACCCGGTAGGAGTGGATGAGCTCCTGGATGCGGCTGGCCTTGGAGATGTCATCGTCATGGCTCGCGGTGATGTCCGGCGCCCACCGGACCGGCTCGTAGGGGATCCGCAGCGAGGTGAAGACCTCGTCGTAGAAGCCGTCCTGGCCCAGGAGCAGCTGATGCAGGACCTGGAGGAACTCCCCGGACTGCGCGCCCTGGATGATTCGGTGGTCGTAGGTCGAGGTCAGGGTCAGGATCTTGCTGACGCCATTCTCGGCGATCCGCTTGGTGGAGGCGCCCTGCCACTCGGCCGGGTAGTCCAGGGAGCCGACGCCCAGGATGGTGCCCTGGCCCTTCATCAGACGCGGCACCGAGTGCAGCGTCCCGATGCCGCCGGGGTTGGTCAGGCTGATCGTGGTGCCCTGGAAGTCCTCGATCGTCAGCTTGCCGGCGCGAGCCTTCTTGACCAGGGTCTCGTAGGCGGCCCAGAACTCGTGGAAGGTCATCTCCTCGGCGCCCTTGATGCTGGGTACGAGCAGCTGGCGGGTGCCATCCGGCTTGGGCACGTCGATGGCCAGGCCGAGGTTGATGTGGGCGGGCTGCACGAGGACCGGCTTGCCGTCCTGCACCTCGAAGCCGTTGTTCATCTCCGGCATCACCTGCAGCGCCTTGATCATGGCGTAGCCGATGAGGTGGGTGAAACTGACCTTGCCGCCGCGGCTGCGGGCCAGGTGGTTGTTGATGACCGTGCGGTTGTCGATGAGCAGCTTGGCCGGCATGGCCCGGGCGCTGGTCGCGGTGGGCACCTCCAGCGACGACTCCATGTTGGTGACCACGCGAGCCACGGCACCCCGCATGGGGGTGTGGGTCACGTCGTTCTGGGGCCCGGCCGACCTCTGCGCCGGGGCGTCCCGGGCTACCGGGACGGTTTTCGGCCCGTCGTTGCTGGCGCCGCCGTTGCCGGTCGAACTCGTGCTGCTGGACTCCTTGCTGCTGGAGTTCTTGCTGCCCGTGCCCTGGCTGCTGGAGTTCTTGCTGCTGGAGTTCTTGCTGCCCGTGCCCTGGCTGCTGGAGTTCTTGGTGCCGGAGTCTTTGCTGCCCGTGCCCTTGCTAGCCGAGCCCTGGGCAGCCGACCCGCTCTGGGCCGAGCTGCCCTGCGAGGGACGGCGCGGTGGGGCCGGGGCCACCTTGTTGCGGCTGGTCGGTCGCGGAGTGGTGGCGGAGGTGGACGGCGAGGACGAGCCCGACCCGGAAGTCGGCGAGGAGGCGACGCCCTGCGCCTGCTCGGACCCGTGACTGGAGCTGCCGTTGCTGCTCTGGCCGTTCTCGAAGTAGTTGCGCCACTCCGGTCCCACCGACCCTGGATCCTGATCGAAGCGCTCTCGCATCTCCTCCACGAGCCACTCGTTGGCTCCGAAGTCGGCGAGAATCTTGTCGCTGCTCGGGGGGTTGGCCACTGGGTCTGCGCCTTCTCTCACATCCGGGGGGCTACCAGGCATGGTGCGATCGCCGCACGCCACGCCTAGCCTAGCCGGTGACCATCCTGATCGCCGCCGCGGGGGAGCACCTCCCCCGTGCCGCCGGCCCCGGCCTCAGCTCACGTCCCTGCGGCGGGTCAGGGACCAGCCCACGGCGGTCATCACCGCGGCATACCCGGCGAGCACCAGGGCGGCGACCCACCAGGTGAGGGTGGTGCCGGAGACGCCGAACATCTGCCGGGTCTCTTCGGGCATGCCGGAGTAGGCGTCGACCGTGGCCAGGGACACCTGGGCGGGCAAGTAGCTGGCCAGGGTCTCTCCCCAGGTGGCCAGCTGGATGAAGACCCCCATCAGGGGCTCGACGATCCACACGATGGCCACGCCGACGAAGAGCGCCACGACCTGGTTGGGGATGAGCACGCCCAGCCCCAGCCCGATCAGGCCCCACAGCACCAGCACCAGGATCACCCGGAGGAAGACCCATCCCAGCTGCCCCGCGTCGGGGAAGATCTCGTGCCCGGCCGAGCCGAGCAGGACCGCCCCCGCCAGCACCGAGCCGGCGAGGTGGGCCAGCGCGATCACCGAGGAGGTGATGGCGACGGCGGCCACCTTGGCCAGGATGAGCGATCCCCGGCGAGGAGCGGCGAGCAGGGTGGCGGTGAGCGTCTTGTGCCGGTACTCCCCGCCGATGACGATGATGCCCATCACGAAGGTGAGCAGGTAGCCCATCGAGATCGACTGGGTGTAGATCATCCGGGCCAGTGAGACATCGTCCATCGCCTCGGCCAGGCTCAGGCTCTCGCCGTTCGGCGTCGGCATCGACCCGTAGATCATGAACCAGCCGGACAGGGCGGTCAGCGCCGCGCCCAGGAGGAAGGCGGCGAGGGTGAGGCCCCACCACATCCGAGTGGTGAAGAACTTGCGCAGCTCGGAGCGCACCAGGCCGGTCATCGGTTGTCCCCCTCGGTGGTGACGGGCGTGTCGCCCAGGTTGCGGTTGCGGTGCTGCGGGGAGTCGGTGAGCTCCAGGAACAGGCGTTCCAGGTCGGTCCGTCGCGGGCTCAGCTCGCTCAGGGCCACCTGGGCCTGCAGCGCGACCCGGCCGATCGCGGCCAGGTCACCGCTCGCGGCCTCCAGTGCGCCCTCGCCCTTCTCCGGCAGCGGCCGGGCAGGGATCCCAGCCCGGTCCAACGCCGCGGCCAGCCGTTGCGGGTCCGCCGCGCGGACCAGCGCGGCCGGCTCGCCGTGCAGCTCGTCCATGGTGCCGCTGCGCACCATCGTGCCGTTGGCGATGATGACGACGTCCTGGACGGTCTGCTCGACCTCGGCCAGCAGGTGGGAACTGATGAGCACCGTCTTGCCCTGGTCGGCGGACAGGTGGCGCAGGAAGCCCCGCATCCAGCGGATGCCCTCGGGGTCCAGCCCGTTGCTCGGCTCGTCGAGTAGCAGCACCTGCGGGTCACCGAGCAGCGCCCCGGCCAGGCCCAGGCGCTGCCGCATCCCCATCGAGTAGCCCCCCGCCCGCTTGCGCGCGGCCGCGGGGATGCCCACCAGCTCGAGCAGCTCGTCCACCCGCGAGTCGGGGATGTCCCCGGTGGCCGCCAGCGCTCGAAGGTGGTTGCGCCCCGAACGGCCGGGGTGGAAGCCGGTCGCCTCCAGACCGGCACCGACCGTGCGGATCGGGTGTTGGAGGTCGACGTAGCGCTCGCCGCCGATCAGGGCCTCCCCGGAGGTCGGGCGGACCAGCCCCAGCAGCATGCGCAAGGTCGTGGTCTTACCGGCGCCGTTGGGTCCCAGGAAGCCGGTGATCCGGCCGGGCCGCACGTCGAAGGTCAGGTCGTCGACGGCCCGCAGGCTGCCGAAAGTCTTGGTCAGGCCCCGGACGCTGACGTCGCGGCCCTCCCGTGGTCTGTGTTCCGTCCCCGCTCTGCTCATGACAGGTAGCCAACCAGGTCACCGGGTGCGCCGCATCGGCCGGGTGGGGGAGATCCATCTCCGTCACAGGTGGGAGAACACCCGATCGGCGGGAGGGGCCGGTCGTCGGGCAGGGGTTGGGACAAGCGGGCCATTGCCGAGGATGACCCGCTCGTGGCGGAGGCGGACAGGAATCGAACTAGTCCACGGATGCCTTTCTCACAGTCTTCCTGACCTGCGCAAATGCCCTTTCACCTGCGGTGATACGCCGGTATCCTAGTTGCACGAGTGCACAGAAGCGGCCACGAGAGTGCACGCATGTTGCACGTATGTTGCACGACAGAGAGGCTGCAACGTGGCACGAGGGCGACGCAGGGACCGGGGCCGACGAGGCTTCGGCGCGGTGCGCAAACTCCCGAGCGGTCGCTACCAAGCGTCCTACGTCGGCCCGGACCTCAAACGGCATGCCGCGCCGTACACGTTCGAGGCCGCCATCGATGCAGAGGGCTGGTTGGCGCAGGAGCGGCGGCTGGTGGCATCGGACGAGCCATGGACGCCGCCCAGGGCCCGCTTCGAGGCACTACGGGCCGCCGCGGAGGGTGGGATGACCCTACGGCACTTCGCGCCCGAGGCCCTGGCCAGACGCCGCACACGCGGCAAGCCGTTGCGCCCCAAGACCATGAGCCTGTACGAGGGGCTGCTGCGCCGGGTGATCTATCCGCGGTTCGGGGACGTGCCCATGCGACTGGTGACCGACGACGACGTGAGTGGCTGGTTCGACGGGCTGGACCCGGACACGCCGACGCAGAACGCGCACGCCTACGCGCTGCTGCACGGGCTGTTCGTCGACGCCGTGCACCCGAAGCAACGCGCCCGGACCGGCGTGACCATCAACCCGTGCACCGTCAAGGGCGCAGGGACTGTGCAACGGCGCCACGAGATTCGCACTGCGGCCCTGGTCGAGTTGGACGCGCTGCTGGAGCACACGCCCCCGCGTTTCCGTGCCCTGGTCGTTGTCGCCTTCGCCTGGTGCGGGCTGCGGTTCGGGGAGGCCGCCGAGCTGCGCCGCTCGGATGTGGACCTAGAGACCGGAGTGCTGCACGTGCGCCGCGCCGTGGTGCGGGTGGAGGGGCAGAACATCGTCGGGCCGCCCAAGTCCGCCGCCGGCGTCCGGGCCGTCACTGTGCCGCCTCATGTACTGCCGCTGCTGGCGGCCCACATGCACCAGCACGTCGGCCCCGGTGCGTCGGCGCTGCTGTTCCCTGCCGAGGCGGGCGGGACCGAGCACCTGGCGCACGCCACGTTCTACAAGTACGTCTGGATGCCGGCGCGGGCCGCTGCTGGACGTCCTGACCTGCGTCTGCACGACCTGCGGCACACCGCGGCGGTGCTCTCTGCACAGTCGGGGGCGACCGTGGCCGAGCTGATGGGCAGATATGGTCACAGTTCGGCGGATGCGAGCCTGCGATACCAGCACGTCGCCCACGGGCGCGACGCCGAGATTGCCGCCCGCATGTCCCGGCTCGCGGGGGGCAGCACGTGACTGCGCGCCGCGCGCCGACACGCCCTCCGTCGGCGCTGCTGTTCCGTAACGAGGCGGGCGGGACCGAGCACCTGGCTGGGGATGGCGGGTGGTGGCTGCTGCGTGGTGAGGGCGTGCCGCATAGGTCCGACGGACGCCATCGCCAGGCATGGCCCAGCCGTGACGCTGTAGTATCGAAACGACGTCGAAATCACGGCGTTTGTGCGTCGTCAAGGACGAGAAGAGTCGGGTATGGCTACTGCCAACACAAGTCATCGAGCACGCGCCACCTCGGACGTGCGGCCGCGGCGGCCGGAGGAGTGGACGGTGCCGCAGATCACGGCCTACCTGAACGAAACCCTCGGCCCCAAGCTCGTGGCCTACATGGTCGGCAAGAGCCCCCAAACAGTGGCGCGGTGGGCAGGCGGCGCCCAGGCCCCCCCGCAGCCTGACGTCGAGCGCAGGCTTCGAGGAGCGTTCCAGATTGTCCAGCTTCTGGTTGAGACCGACTCCCGCCACGTCGTGCGATCCTGGTTCATCGGCATGAACCCCCAGCTGGAGGACCGCAGCCCCGCAGAGGTCGTCGTGACGGGTGACCTGCGGGC
Organism: Ornithinimicrobium pratense; assembly: GCF_008843165.1. NCBI lineage: Bacteria > Bacillati > Actinomycetota > Actinomycetes > Micrococcales > Ornithinimicrobiaceae > Ornithinimicrobium > Ornithinimicrobium pratense. The sequence continues at coordinate 630,644 of NZ_CP044427.1, forward strand.
CGTCATGGCTGCGGCCAGGGCGTTCACGTCCGGAGGATGACCGTCACCGAGCCGCGCCTGGTCGCCGCCCCCGACACAGTGTGGCGGGTCGCTCGACTTGGCAAAGGGACCGAGTTCTCGCAGATCGACCCGGTCGATGCATTGTCGCTGAACGCCGGCAACCGTTTCGATGTGGTGGGCGGAGGGGCTTTGTACGCCTCGACCTTGCTCGAAGGCTGCTACCGAGAAGTCCTGGCACGCTTGCGACCGGCCCCAGGAATGATCGGCCTAGACGAGGATGACAGCCGTCACATGCGAGCGGGGAACGTCGCCGCGTCATGGCGGGAGAACCGGCGCCGCTTCGCTCTCGGCCTGCCTGACGCCCTACCCTTCGTCGACGTCGAGCACCAGGACACCTGGAACACGCTCGAGGCTGCTATCGCGATGCCGGCCGGCGTGCACCACCTTGACGTAAGTCACGTGCGCGGGCCCGACAGGCTCCTCACGCGGGCCATCGCGGCTTGGGTCTACTCACAGACGGACGCGGAGGGCGCTCCCCTTTACTCCGGCGTGCGCTATCTGTCGCGCACCGGTGACTTCGAGTGCTGGGCGATCTTCGACGGCACTACCGTGCTCGAGGTGGCGCCAGCTGGTGAGCTCAGCCTGCGCGACGAGGCGCTGCAGCGAGTGGCAGGCACATACGGACTGACGCTGCACTGACTGACTGCAGCCCTTCCCCCAGTGAGACTGCACAGCGCACCAGCGCTACGCCACCAGTGCGATCGAAGAGATTGTCACCGCCCGCCACAGCCTGGCTCGACTCGTACCACACCGTCTGCCTAGACAACCCGCACGAGACCGATCCGTCCGTCGACGAACTCGCCCTCGTCGACCCGAGACTCTCAAAAGTCGCTCCGCTCGAACGGAACACACCTGGTGCACTCGGTGAAATAGTTCCGGAAAAGTGACCCCCTGAGCGCGGCTGCTCCGCTTTAGGGGGTGTGATGACGTTGCACAAGTTGTCTGCCGGGAGCGGGTACACGTACCTGACGAGTCAGGTCGCGCAGCACGACGCGACCGAGCGTCGGCAGGCCGGCCTGGCGTCCTACTACGAGGAGAAGGGTGAGTCGCCCGGTCGTTGGCTCGGGGCCGGCCTGGCCGGTCTCGACCTGAAAGTCGGCGACGTGGTGTCCGAGGAGCAGATGAAGCTGCTGTTCGGTCAGGGCCGCCATCCCCGGGCGGGGGAGCCCGGCGCCGCCGAACAGGCTTGGGGTGCTCTGGGGCGGGCGTTCCCCACCTACAACGCCACGACCCTGCGGCAAATGATCGCTCGGGCGTTCAGCGAGCACAACACCAGCCAGGGACTGGCGTGGAACGCCCCGATCCCGGCGGAGGAGCGGGCAGCGATCCGCACCCGGGTCGCCCGGGAGGTGTTCGAGCAACGCCACGGCCGCGCGCCGGTGGACGAGGCGGAGCTGACGAAGTTCCTCGCGCGTGCGTCCAAGCCGGCGCAGGTGCCGGTGGCGGGGTTCGACCTGACGTTCTCCCCGGTGAAATCGGTCTCTGCCCTGTGGGCGCTGGCGCCGGCCGAGGTCGCGAGGCAGGTGGAGGCCGCGCACGAGGACGCGGTCCGGGCGACGCTAGAACTGTTGGAGCGGGAGGTGGCGTTCACGAGGGTTGGCAAGGGCGGCATCCGTCAGGTGCCCGTCACGGGTTTGGTGGCGGCGTCGTTCGATCATCGGGACTCGCGGACGGGGGACCCGGACCTGCATACCCACGTGGTGGTCTCGAACAAGGTGCAGTCGCTGGCCGAGGAGGGTGGGCGGTGGTTGACGGTGGACGGGCGGATGCTGTTCAAGGCCAAGGTGATGGCTTCGGAGCACTACAACACCCACCTGGAGGCCGGGCTGGTGGACCGGCTCGGGGTCGCGTTCGTCGACCGCCCGGGGGTGGAGGGCAAGCGGGCGGTGCGGGAGATCGCCGGGATCGCCCCGGCCCTGCTCGCCAGTTGGTCGTCACGGCGGCAGGCGATCCAGGCCCGCATGGACGAACTGGCCTCGGCGTTCCTGGCCGACCATGGTCGGGCCCCGACCGTGATCGAGTCGTTGGACCTGGCGCAGCGGGCGAACCTGGAGACCCGCCCGGGCAAGCACGAGCCGCGCTCGGAGGCCGAGCAGCGGCAGGCGTGGCGACAGCAGGCCAGCACGGTGCTCGCCGCTGACGGCAAGGCCCCGGAAGAGATGGTCACGGCGGCGGTAGGGGCGGGGTGGGGACGCAACAAGGGACGCAATAGAGACGTGGGCATCACCGGAGGTCAGCGGGTGGGGACGCTCCAGGGACGTATCCGGGGACGTGGTGGGGACGTGCGTCCCCAGGTGGTCGCGGCGCGGGTGGTGTCGGTGCTGGAGGGGTCGCGGGCGACGTGGCAGGTCTGGCACGTGCGGGCCGAGACCTCACGTCAGCTACGCACCGCGGGGGTGCCGTTGGCCCGGCTCGAGGAGTACGGGCGCTCGGTGGAACGGTGGGTCCTGCAGGGTTTCTCGGTCCCGGTCGGAGTACCACCGGAGCTGGGCGAACCGGAGGTGCTGCGGCGCCCGGACGGGCAGCCCGCCCACACGGTGCACGGCAGCCAGGCCTACACCTCGCGCGCGATCCTCGCCGCCGAGGAGGAGCTCCTGGCCCTCGCGCTGCGTCGGGACGGCCGCCACGCCGACCCGGCCGTGGTCGAGACCGTCCTGGCCGCCGAGGGGGCGGACGGTCCGGGGCTGGACCGGTCCCAGGCCGCAATGGTCCGCACCCTCGCGACGAGCGGGTGCCGGGTCCAGGTCGCCCTCGCCCCAGCCGGGGCCGGCAAGACCGCCGCGCTGCGGGTGCTCGCCCGGGCGTGGGAGGCCTCCGGCGGGACCGTCCTGGGACTGGCCCCGACCGCGGTCGCGGCCGACGAACTGGCCCGGGCCACCGGCATCGGTGCCGACACCCTCGCGAAGTACCTGCACCAGACCACCACGGCGAGGGCTGGCCGTCCGGCCCAGTACCCGGGTGCTGGCGTAGGCGGTCGCGTGGGGCCGGGGACGTTGGTGGTCGTCGACGAGGCCGGCATGGCCGGAACCCGCGCCCTCGCGGATGCGGTGCGGCATGTCGTGGACGCCGGTGGCAGTGTGCGTCTGGTGGGGGATGACCAGCAGCTGGCCGCCGTCGCGGCCGGCGGGATCCTCACCGACCTGGCCGAGCAGGGGTACGCGCACGGCACCACCGTCACGTTGACCGAGCTGCACCGGTTCATCGACCCCGAAGAAGGACAGGCCACCCTCGCCATCCGGGACGGCGATCCCGCCGCGCTGGAGCACTACCTCGAGCGGGGACGGGTCCAAGCCGGAGACGCCGGCACCATGGCCGAGACCGCGTACGCCGCCTGGAAGGCCGACCAGCAGGGCGGCATGTCCAGCCTGCTGCTGGCCGCGACCCGGGACACCGTGCGTGACCTGAACCAGCGCGCCCGCCATGACCGGCTCGACGCTACCGCCGGACAGGCATCCGGCCCAGAGGTGACCCTGGCTGATGGGACCTGCGCGAGTGCCGGCGACACGGTGATCACCCGCCGTAACGACCGGCGCCTGCGGGCCGGGGACGGGGCGTGGGTGAGGAACGGGGACCGGTGGCGCGTCCTGGCCGTCCACCCCGACGGCGCCGTGACCGTCGACCGCCAGGACGGGCGAGCCCGGCACGAGCCGGGCCGGGTCCGGCTACCGGCGGGGTACGTGGCCGAGCATGTCCAGCTGGGGTATGCGTCCACGATCCACGGCGCCCAGGGCGCCACCGTAGACACCACGCACACCGTCCTGACCGGGACAGAGACCCGGCAGGGCCTGTACGTCGCGCTCTCCCGCGGCCGGCAGACTAACCACCTCTACCTCGCCACCCCCACCGTGTCCCTGGACTCCGTCGGTCCCGAGGTCCAGGACACTGTCGCCGAGCCGCGGCAGGTGCTCACCGACATCCTCGCCCGGGACGGCCGTGCACAGTCGGCCACGACCGCCGAGCACGGCGACACCGCAGGGCTGCTGCGGGAGGCGGTGCTGGCCTACCAGGACGCCCTGACGGTCCTGGCCCAGCATCACCTCGGACCCGAGCAGATGGCCGCCCTGGACGACGCGCTCGAACGGTGGCTACCCGGCCTCACCCGGGCACCGGCCTACCCGCACCTGCGCGGCCAGCTCGCCGTGCGCTGGGCCGACGGGACCCGGCCCGAGACCGTCGTGCAGGAAGCCACCTTGTACCGCGGCAAGCGCACCCTCACCGAGGCTGAGGACCCCGCCGCCGCCCTCACCTGGCGCATCAGTGCCCTCACGCCCCTGCCGCACAGGGACGCGCCGCTGCCGTGGCTGCCCGACATCCCACCCGCCCTACGAGAGGAACCGGGCACGAGCACCTACCTCGACCGCCTGACCGGCCGGATCGACGACCTCAAGCATCAGGTCACGGACCAGGCCCAGCGGGCAGGTGCGTCCGATCGGGTGCCGTGGCAGCGGATGCTGCCTCCGGACGTCGAGGAACAGCTGCTCGGCGACCTTGCGGTCTGGCGCGCCGCCCACGCCGTCCCACACACCGAACCCAGGCCTACCGGAGCGCCCGTCAAAGACCCCGACGTCGCACGGCACCAGACCCGACTCACCCGACGACTGAACCCACTGTCCCCGCCCCGCGGCAGACCGATGGAAGGCACAGCAGGGGAGAGGCTGCGAGCCAGCCAGCGACAAGCCGAGCAGCACGCTCGCTATGGGCACCCCTCCAGCGAGGTGTCAGGTCCATCCCGGTAACCGATCGCAGATGAGGGCCGACCCCGCCGCGGGACCGCGGTCGATACATCGCTGTACCGCCGAGAGTCGGATGTTGGGCGACGAACTCATCGTGGTCGGACACTCCCGAGAGGACGTCGCAAACGACGACCCGCGAGCGTCTTGAGGACCGGACTGCCCGGTCGCAGACGAGATGCCTGGAGTTGGCGGCAGTGTCGGTGTACTCGTCATGGTCGTGCGGCCTTAGCGCCGGACTACACCTGCGGGCGTCTGTCGGCGCGCGGGCCTAGGCTGCCGGTCATGAGCGAAGACGTGGGGCAGGTCGTGCCGTCGGTCGAGGAGGTCGCCCGGCTCGTGGGTGAACTGATCGCCTCAGAATGGCCGACGACGCAAGACGAGCGGAGCGCGTGGTTCGAGCGGCACGGCATCGCGACGGAGGGTGCCGCACTGGTGCGGGAGGAGCACGGAGGCGAGTCCTGGCACAGCGGTGACCCGGGCGCCCCGTGGCCTGCGGTTGGCTGGCACGTCTTCGAGGGAGAGTTCGTCGGGATCAGCTGGTTCTTGTGGCACGGGCTGTCGGAGGACGTCGTGCCTGGGCTCGCAGAGCTGCTGCGCGGCCGTTTTGTCGAGATCGCGGGTGAGCCGATGGACGAGATGCGGCGCGAGGGCGAGGACTATCGCTTCACCGCCTACTGGCGGACGGGTGGTCGCTCCATCGACATGTACCTCTACGGCGGACCGGTGCTGGAGGGTCGGTTTCACGAGCAGCCGGTGGTGCAGTTGCACGTCGACCACGTCGAACGCGCCCGACGGGCGGACGACGCCGCGGCGCGGGTACAGCCGGTGGTGAGGGGGCGGGATGGGCCGGGGAACGACGCCGCGCCGCACCCCCCTACGTCGTAATCGGCACCCCCACGGCGACACCGAGCCGCGCGCTCAGGTCGCGCGGTGCCGATGCTAGACTCGCACTTCGTTCTCACCCGCGTGGGGCGGGAAGAAGGAGCACTCATGGCTCACGTCACGATCCACGGAACCCTCGCCAGCGATCCAAAGATCTTGAGCACTGGTGGCTTCAGAGAGATCGTCCTACTGCGCGTGGTCGAGACCCTGGAGTGGTATGACGGCGAGGGCAGCAGGCACACGGGCGAATCCGAGCACCACGTCGTAATCGTGTCCGGCCCGGATGCCGAAAATAGCATGAGCCTGCGTAAAGGCGACACGGTGCTGGTCGAGGGACACAGCTACGTAGGCACCCTCACCGACGAGGCAGGCGAGGAGCGGGAGATGACTCAGGTGAGCGCCCTACACATCGGCGTCTCCCTTGACAAATTTCGTGTTCCCTCCAATAGGACCACTGGTTGAGCTCATGGCCCGACGCGCCCCCGGATGAAGGCCCGCGGCGAAACGGGAGGCCCCGTTCGGCGAAAGCCCGCGCGCACGGGAGACGGGATGGTCGTGAAACGCATAGTCTCCAGTGATGAGTGACGCCCCAGATGCCCAGGTCAAGGCGGCTACGGGAGCCGCAAATGATGGCTACGTGGCGGGAACGTACTTCGCCCGCTGGAACCCATCCCAAGATGTCCGCACCCTTGTCCACGTGATCCTCGGCGGGCCGGCTGAGAGGCCGGTACGGGACTTCTATGACGGCTTCATCGCCGGTGCCGAGGCAGAGCAGCTGCGTCGTTCCGAGCGCAACGGTAATGAGGGGCCTTTCACTGTCCAGTGGCTCGAGCGGGTGGAGATCAGCCGTGGAGACACCGAGTGGATTGTGGGGCCGCAGCCGGGTCCATGGCGCCCGAGACCGGGCTGAGACCCTCTCCGGAACGACCGGATCTGCCGCGTGGAGGACGGCTACGCTCGTCCGATTTTGCCGCTGTCTTCGCGTAGCGTCCCGACCGTGCCGCCGATCGCCTGACCTTCAGTCGACCCATACCTGAACTACGCGCCGGTCGGCTGCCCAGAGAGAGAGTTCCCTGAGATCCTTACGCAAGGCCTCCGCCAACTTCCCGCGAGCGTAGTCGAATCGCGTCAGTGGGATCTCGTGCCGATGCTCACGACCCCTATACCGGCCAGCAAGCACCAGCGTGCGGTCCGTCGAGTCGGAGGCCACCTCCCCGTGTGCTGCCGCGTTGCGTAGACGAAAGATGAGGCGAAGGCCAGGGATGCAGAATGGAAAGTACGCCTCTGCAGGAAGCTGAGTCTGGGGGTATGGTGTTGAGGCGAGGACTGCCGATAGGAGTTCCAGTTTCACGTCCCAAGGAACGCGGGTGAAGACGGCAGCCTGCAGACGCTCTACCGCATCAGGGCTTCGACCGTGGGCCAGAGCAAGAGCCCGGTCCACCTCAAGCTCAAGTGCAGACGCAATACCGATCAACTCATGACAGAGGGCCTGCCAGGCACGGGTCCGCCCGTGATCGTTGGTCACGTCCCAGGTCGCCATGCCTGGACCATAGCCAGGCAACCGCCGCCCTGGCATGCCGGAGGATCTGCGCCAACACTTCCGGTATTGCCGCAGAGCGTTGACATCCCCCGAGACCCGGATCGTCTGGAGAAAGCAGCGATAGGCTGGCATGGACAGGATCGCGGGACGTGGCCGCACTCCACATCGAGGAGGCAGGAAGTGGCGAAAACGATGGTGGACAGCCCTGACGCGGATCGGGTGACATGCGAGTCCTGCGGCAAGCAGTGTCGCAGCCGGGCCAAGGCCCAGAAGTTGAAATGGGACTTCAGCGCTGGAGTTGCGCTGTGCCGAAGGTGCCGCCCCTCCTCACAGGAGTGAGCCGGGCGAGGCTCGGCCTTCGAGGATTCCTGCGGACAACTCAAGAACTAAGAGGGGTATGACGTCCCCTCCTGCCGCGCCCAGGAAGCGCTTGAGCTCGCTCAGCTGCAAGGGAAGCTGGTATCGCATATCTCCACCGGCGGGACACGCGTGGCGAGAGGGGTCTCGTCGGGGGCGGCCGACGAGACCCCTGGTTCATCTGCTAGGCCTGCGCGAGGGCAGACGCAGCGATGGACTTGGTCCGCTTGGACGAGCGACCGTCACGCAAGGCGCGGGACGCCTGCTTTGCGACCTTAGCGCTGGTCTTCTTACCACCACGTCGAGCCACGATGCCGCCTACCTCCTTCCTGCGCCCGTCCGCGACCAGGCCTTCCCCGCGCCAGGCACCGATCCGTGCTCGGCCTGCTTCTCGCGCGCTCCTGGCGTGCTCCCGGTCCGTCCCACCGTTCTGCGGTGTCGATGTGGCCGACCAACTCGGGCACCGTGCTGGTGGCGAGCCCACGGCGTGGTCTCAACTCAAGTGCAGCAGGGAGCACCGACATTGGGTCGTGTTCACACCGGCGTGTCTTCGGCAGGTGAAGGCCACGGAAGGTTCAGCTGGGGTGGTCTCCGACATCCTCCTTGACTCGCGCCGCCTCGACAGGTGGCGTAGTCGCCGACGCAACGCCCTGTACTGCCGCGGGTCGTTAGACCACGCGCACATCGATCAGGTCCTCAAGTCCGGCGAAATCATCCGAGTTGCGGGTGTAGAGCGCAGCGTCATGTGCATGGGCGGTGGCTGCGATCAACAGGTCCATCGTGCGTCGGCGGGGTTGACGTCCGGCTTCAACGATCGCGGCCGCGAGGCGGCCGTAACTGGCCGCGACGACCTCGTCGAGGGGCAGGGCATCGAACCGGCGCTGAAGGATGCTGAGTCGTCGCAGGCGCTCGGCGCGCACCCCGGCGGACTTGGCAACGAGGACCCCGAAGTGCAACTCCGCCAGAGTGACGGTGCTGATGGCCAGGACGCCGGGGATTGGCGTGAGGTCCTCGGCAATCACCACGCTCGTGTCGAGCAGGCCCCGCTCGTCCGTTTCTGTTTGCTCGGTCACTGCTCTGCCCAGGGGTCGCGGACGGTGTCATCGACCAACTCTCGGTCAGTCTCCCAGTCCGCATCGGCAGGGCCGGCGAACAGGTCCGTGACGTCACCCCAGCGCTGCCAACGGGTCTGCCGAGCTGGTACGAGTCTGGCGCTGGGCCGACCAGAGACAGTGATGATGATCTCCTCGCCTCGCTCCACGCGTCGCAGAAGTCCAGAGGCGTCCTGCCTCAGCTCACGAAGTCCCACCGTTTCCATAGCCCCATGGTAGCGCTTGTGCTACACACTCGCTCATCAGCGTGAGGCGTCTACGTCAAGGGGGGCCGGTGCCCTGGGCCCGTCGTCGTCCCTGCATAGCGGTAAAGGAGCTTGGTGGCTCGACAGCGTGTGATCAGGTCCGGTGACGACGGGTCGGGGGTGCGTCCACACGGTTCACGGGCCGTTTCAGGCGACAGCATCTTGCACGTTAGTTGCACGCGGAAAAGCCGCCAACCTGTCTCTGCAGGTCAGCGGCCCTTTCGTAGCGGAGGCGGACAGGAATCGAACCTGCCAACGACGTCGAACGCCGTTCCGCGGGGTTGAAGCCCGGGGGGCCCACCAGGAACCCAGACGCCTCCCCGTGCGGTCGTGCTGCGCGCCCCCGGCAGGATTCGAACCTGCGCTCCCGCCTCCGGAGGGCGGTGCTCTATCCCCTGAGCTACGGGGGCAACAGCGAGACTGTAGCAGCCGGATACCGCTGTCCAAGAATCGGTTCCGGGGATGATCCTGAGCCCGACTAGACTGCCCGGGTGACCCCCGAGCAACTCGCCGCAGCACTGCATACTGTCCTCTCCCAGGCCGTCACCGACGGTGACCTCGCCATCGAGGTGCCGGCCGAGCAGGCCCTCCGGGTGGAGCGACCGCGCAGCCGCGAGCACGGCGACTGGGCCACCAACGTGGCCCTGCAACTTGCCAAGGCGGCCGGTATGCCGCCCCGCCAGCTGGCCGATCAGCTCGCCGCCCGCCTGCGCGAGGTGGAGGGGGTGGCCGCGGTCGACGTGGCCGGTCCCGGCTTCCTCAACATCACCCTCGACGCCGCGAGCGCGGCCGAGCTGGCGCGGGCGATCGTCGAGGCGGGGGAGAGCTACGGCCAGGGCGGCGCCGCGACGGGTGAGCGCATCAACCTGGAGTTCGTCTCGGCGAACCCCACCGGCCCGATCCACCTGGGCGGGACCCGCTGGGCGGCCGTCGGTGACGCCCTGGCCCGGGTGCTCGAAGCCAGCGGGGCCGAGGTCACCCGCGAGTACTACTTCAACGACCACGGCGCTCAGATCGACCGCTTCGCTCGGTCGTTGGTGGCGTCGGCACGCGGTGCGCAGGCCCCCGAGGACGGATATGCCGGGGCCTACATCGACGACATCGCCACCGAGGTGCTGCGCCGCCGCCCCGACGCTCTGGACCTGCCCGAGGAGGAGGGCCAGGAGGTCTTCCGCGAGGTCGGTGTCAACCTGATGTTCGAGGAGATCAAGGTCTCGCTCGCTGACTTCGGCGTGAAGTTCGACGTCTTCTTTCACGAGAACTCCCTGCACGAGACGGGGGCGGTCCAGCGCGCCGTCGACCGGCTGACCGAGCAGGGCGTGATGTTCGAGGAGGACGGGGCTCTCTGGCTGCGCACCACCGCCTACGGCGACGACCGGGACCGTGTGGTGATCCGCCGCGACGGGCGCGCCGCCTACATCGCCGGCGACCTGGCTTACTACCTGGACAAGCGCGAGCGCGGTTTCGACCGCTCGATCATCATGCTGGGGGCCGACCACCACGGTTACGTGCAGCGGATGATGGCGATGTGCGCCGCCTTCGGCGACGAGCCGGGCGTGAACCTGGAGATCCTCATCGGCCAGATGGTCAACCTGGTCAAGGACGGCCGGCCGGTGCGCATGTCCAAGCGGGCGGGCACGGGCGTGGTGCTCGAGGACCTGGTGGACGCGGTCGGGGTGGACGCCGCCCGCTACGCCCTGACGCGCAGCTCGACCGACTCCTCGATCGACATCGACCTGGACCTGCTGGCCAGCCGCACGAACGACAACCCTGTCTTCTACGTCCAGTACGCCCACGCGCGCACCTGCAACGTCGCCAGGCTGGCGAACGAGGACGGCGTGCACCGCCAGGACGGTTTTGACCCTGGACTGCTCACGCACCAGACCGAGGCAGTGCTACTGGCTACCCTGGGCGACTTCCCGCGCGTCGTCGCCCAGGCCGCCCAGCTGCGCGAACCTCACCGCATCGCCCGCTACCTCGAGGACCTCGCCGGCCGCTTCCACAAGTGGTATGACGAGTGCCGGGTGCGCCCGACCTCCGCCGCGGAGGAGGTCACCGACCTGCACCGCTCGCGGCTCTGGCTCAACGACGCCACCCGGCAGGTGCTCGCCAACGGGCTGCACCTGCTTGGCGTCTCCGCCCCCGAGCGGATGTGAGTGCCGTGCCGTCCCCCGTGCGCGTCGCCCTCCTCGGGTGCGGCACCGTCGGCTCGGCGGTGGCCCGCCGCCTGCAGGACAGGCAGGAGCGGTATGCCGAGCTGCTCGGCCGATCCCTGGAGCTGGTGGGTGTCGCCGTCCGGGACCGGTCCCTTCCCCGGGAGGGCGTCGACCCAGTGCTGCTCACCACCGACGCCGAGGCCCTGGTGCGGCAGGCCGACGTCGTGGTGGAGGTGATGGGCGGGATCGAGCCGGCCCGGTCCCTGATCGAGACGGCCCTGCGGGGCGGTGCGCAGGTGGTCACCGCCAACAAGCAGCTGGTCGCGCAGCAGGGCGAGGGGCTGGCCGCCGTCGCCGCGGAGCAGGGGGTGGGCCTGGACTACGAAGGCGCCGTCATGGCAGCCGTCCCCGTGCTGGCGGTGCTGCGCGACTCGCTCGCCGGGGACGAGGTCACGGCCGTGCGGGGGGTGGTGAACGGTTCGACGAACTACGTGTTGGACCTGGTCGCCCGTGAGGGCGTGGCCTTCGGCGAGGCGGTGCGGCAGGCCGGGGAGCTGGGTTACCTGGAGGCCGACCCCACCGAGGACCTGGAGGGCCTTGACGCTGCCGCAAAGGCCGTCATCCTGGCGCGCACCGCCTTCGGCGCGCAGGTGGGCCTGGACGAGGTCGACCGGGTCGGGATCACCGGGCTGACCGACGAAGACTTCAAGCGCGCTGCGCAGGAAGGCACCGTGATCAAGCTGGTGGCCTCCGCCCGGCGCGCCGGATGCGGGGCTCAGGTGGCGGTGCGACCGGAGGCACTCCCGGCGCACGACCCGCTGGCTGCGGTCCGGGGCGGGACGAACATCGTCGTCATCGAGGCCGTGTCCGCGGGGGAGCTGCGGCTGCAGGGGGCGGGAGCGGGCGGCGAAGAGACGGCCTCCGCAGTGCTGGGGGACATCGTGCGCGCGGCACGGCGGGTCCGGTAGGAGCACTCCCGCCTGCGTGTTATCTTGGGGGTGTTCCATGAGCAGGGTGGGAGTTCCCCCCGCACGCTGGAGCATCCCTCGGTGCGGGCCTGATCCCCAGTGGCAGTCGACGCTGGCTGACCACGACCCCGAGACCAGTCGGTCCGCGCCCACCCTTACAGCCCTGCCACCCGTTCCGGGCAGGGTTGAACCACACCTGAGACCCCAGGCACGGCGAGGACCTCGCCGGGGCCGAGGGGGAAGGACATCTACGTGACCGAGACTACTGACGCCGTGCCGACCCGGACCGGTTCGCTCAGCACCCTCCGGCTGGCCGAGCTGCAGCAGCTGGCCAGCAGCATGGGCATCACCGTGAACGCCAAGATGCGCAAGGCCGACCTGGTCTCCGCCATCCGCGCGGGAGGCGGAGCCGGCCCCGCGGGCCGTTCCGCCGCTGCCCAGGAGCGCGAGCAGGGCGGGGACCAACGCGAGCAGCGGGCCACCGGCCGCCAAGAACAGCGGGACCAGAGCCGCGAGCATAGCCCTGACGAGATCCAGGCCGCCCCGGCCCAGGAGGCAGGCTCCGGCGCCAGCACGACCGGCCAGGACCCCGCGGACAGCCTCGAGGCCGCCCTGGACCGGGCGCAGGCGCAGCGGGACGGGAGCCAGGGCGGCTCCCGCACCCGCCGTAGCCGTCGCGCCGGCTCCAGTGCGGGCGCTCCCCGGGCCGTCGAGTCACCCGTCCAGGACCGTGAGGCGCAGCAGGGCCAGCAGGACCACATCCAGCGCAACCGCGAGGCCGCGGCGGACCGTGAGGCGCAGCAGGGCCAGCAGGACCACATCCAGCGCAACCGCGAGGCCGCGCCGGACCGTGAGGCGCGGCAGGGCCAGCAGGACCACGCCCAGCGCAACCGCGAGGCCGCGGCGGACCGTGAGGCGCAGCAGGGCCAGCAGGACCGCACCCAGCGCAACCGCGAGGCCGCGCCGGACCGTGAGGCGCAGCAGGGCCAGCAGCGCGAGCAGCAGGGTCAGCGAGGCCAGCAGAGCCGGGACGGCGAGCAGGCCGGTGAGGGGCAGCAGCAGGGCCAGCAGCAGCGGGACGACCTGGACGGCGATGACGACGGTCGTCGCGGCCGGCGACGCAACCGCAACCGCAACCGTGACCGCAAGCGGGGGCGCGTGCAGGGTGGCCCGGACGGCCCGGCTGGCCCCAGCGGTCAGCAGGAGGAGCAGGAGGGTTACACCGAGGAGGACGTGCTCGTCCCGGTCGGCGGCATCCTGGACCTGCTCGACAACTACGCCTTCATCCGGACCACGGGTTACCTGCCCGGCCCGACCGATGTCTACGTGCCGATGGGCATGGTCAAGCGGCACGGTCTGCGCAAGGGCGACGCGATCCAGGGTGCGATCAAGGCGCCCCAGGACGGCAGCGACGTCGGCCAGCACACCGTGTCCTCAACCGGCAACAAGCGCGACCGGGGCAAGTTCAGCGCGCTGGTCCGACTGGACAAGGTCAACGGCCAGGAGCCGGACGGCGCCCGTCGACGCCCGGACTTCGCCAGCCTGACCCCCCTCTACCCGCAGCAGCGGCTGCGCCTGGAGACCGAGCAGAAGAACCTCACCACCCGGGTCATCGACCTGGTGGCACCGATCGGCAAGGGCCAGCGTGGCCTCATCGTCTCCCCGCCCAAGGCCGGCAAGACGATGGTGCTGCAGGCGATCGCCAACGCGATCACCACCAACAACCCCGAGGTCCACCTGATGATCGTCCTGGTGGACGAGCGTCCGGAAGAGGTCACCGACTTCCAGCGCAGCGTCAAGGGCGAGGTCATCTCCTCCACCTTCGACCGGCCGGCCAGCGACCACACCCTGGTCTCCGAGCTGGCTATCGAGCGGGCCAAGCGCCTGGTCGAGCTGGGCCAGGACGTGGTGGTGCTGCTGGACGGCATCACCCGCCTGGGCCGGGCCTACAACCTGGCTGCCCCCGCCTCCGGCCGAATCCTGTCCGGTGGTGTGGATTCCGCCGCGCTCTACCCGCCGAAGAAATTCTTCGGCGCCGCCCGCAACATCGAGAACGGCGGCTCGCTGACCATCCTGGCCACGGCGCTGGTGGAAACCGGCTCCAAGATGGACGAGGTGATCTTCGAGGAGTTCAAGGGCACCGGCAACATGGAGCTCAGGCTCTCCCGACAGCTGGCCGACCGCCGCACCTTCCCGGCCGTCGACGTCAACGGCTCAGGCACGCGCCGCGAGGAGATCCTCATGGGCGGCGACGAGCTGAAGATCATGTGGAAACTGCGCCGGGTGCTCTCCGCGCTCGACCAGCAGCAGGGAATCGAGCTGCTCATCGACCGGTTGAAGAAGACCAAGCACAACTACGAGTTCCTCACCCAGGTCCAGCAGACCAGCTCGACCCGGCTGGACGACGAGGACTGACCGACCAGAACCACGCCGCGGACGCGGTAGACTATTTCGTTGGCCTTCCGGTTCACGCCCCCGCAGCCGCGGAGGCGACCCGGGGAGAACGCCACCTGCGAGGAGAGACCATGAAGAAGGACATCCACCCGGAGTACGTCGAGACCGCGGTCACCTGCACCTGCGGCGCGACGTTCACCACGCGGAGCACGTCCGCGTCCGGCCGCATCAACGCCGACGTCTGCTCCAACTGCCACCCGTTCTACACGGGCAAGCAGAAGATCCTGGACACCGGTGGCCGCGTGGCCCGCTTCCAGGAGCGCTACGGCAAGAAGGCCGCCAAGTAGGACCACCGACGCCGGTCCCGCGAGTTGATCGCGGGGCCGGCGTTCGCCTTTCCCGCGCCCGTGAGGAATGAGAGGTATGGCAGTGGCTGTGAACCAGGCCTTCGACTCGGCCCTGCCGTTGCTGGCCGAGCATGCCGACATCGAGCGGCAGCTCGCCGACCCGGCTGTGCACGGTGACCCGGCGGCGCTGAAGAGGCTGAACAAGAGGTATGCCGCGCTCGGCCCGACGGTGAGCGCCTATCGGGCCTGGGAGAGGGCTGCGGCCGACCTCGGGGCGGCCCGCGAGCTGGCGACGGAGGACGCCTCCTTCGCCGAGGAGGTCCCCACGCTGGAGGAGGCTGAGGCGAAGGCTGCCAAGCACCTGCGCGGCCAGCTCGTGCCGCGTGACCCCGATGACGACCGCGACATCATCCTTGAGGTGAAGGCGGGCGAGGGTGGGGAGGAGTCGGCGCTGTTCGCCGGTGACCTGCTGCGGATGTACCTGCGCTACGCCGAACGCCGGGGCTGGCGCACCGAGCTGCTTGATACCACCCCGTCGGACCTGGGCGGCTACAAGGACGCGCGGGTCTCGATCAGCGCCACCGGCACCCCGGCGCCCGGGGCGGCGCCGTGGGCCAGGCTGAAGTACGAGGGCGGTGTGCACCGTGTCCAGCGGGTCCCGGTCACCGAGAGCCAGGGGCGGATCCACACCTCAGCGGCCGGTGTCCTGGTCATGCCCGACATCGACGACCCCGCAGAGGTGGCCCTGGACCCGCACGACCTGAAGATCGACGTCTTCCGCTCCTCCGGTCCGGGCGGGCAGTCGGTGAACACCACCGACTCCGCGGTCCGGATTACCCACCTGCCGACCGGCCTGGTCGTCTCCTGCCAGAACGAGAAGTCACAGTTGCAGAACAAGGAGTCCGCGCTTCGCGTGCTGCGCGCCCGGCTGCACCAGATGGCACTGGACGAGGCCGAGGCTGCGGCGAGCGAGCAGCGCCGCAGCCAGGTGCGGACGGTGGACCGCAGCGAGCGGATCCGGACCTACAACTTCCCCGAGAACCGCATCGCCGACCACCGCACGGGGTTCAAGGCCTACAACCTGGACCAGGTGCTGGACGGCGACCTCGACCCGGTCCTGCAGTCCGCAGTCGCCGCCGACGAGCAGGCCCGCCTCGAGGCGGCGGGGGAGCGGTGAGCCCCGGCGTTGACCGCGCGGCCCGCTGGGGCACGGCCGAGCTGGCCCGGGCGCAGGTGCCCAGCCCTGCGGTCGACGCCGAGCACCTGCTCGCCCACGCCACCGGCCGTGACGTGGGCGAACTGAGGCGGGAGCGGCTGCTGGGCCGGGACATCGACGAGGCGACGCTGACCGCATACCGGTCCCTGGTGGAGCGCCGCGCAGCCCGGGTGCCGCTCCAGCACCTCACCGGGACCGCCCACTTCGCCGGACTGGACCTGAGCGTCGGCCCCGGCGTCTTCACCCCCCGCCCCGAGACCGAGACGCTGCTCAACCTGGCGCTCGGTGACCTCGAGGGTGTGGCGCACCCGGTCGTGCTCGACCTGTGCACCGGCTCAGGGGCGCTTGCACTGGCCGTGGCGGCGGCCCGACCGGACGCCCGCGTGGGGGCGGTGGAGCTCTCCCCACAGGCGCACCGGTATGCGGCCACCAACCTCGCCGCGCACCCCGCCGGGCGCTCGGTCGAGCTGCGCCTGGGCCGTGCGCAAGAGGCCTTTCCTGAACTGTGTGACAGCGTCGACGTGATCACCTGCAATCCGCCCTACATCCCACCGGACGCCGAGCCGGTGGACCCGGAGGCGCGTGAGCACGACCCGGAGCTGGCCCTCTACGGCGGCGGGGTGGACGGGCTGGAGGTGCCCCGGCAGATCGCCGGGTGGGCGCTGCGGCTCCTGCGCCCAGGCGGGGTGCTGCTCATGGAGCATGCGGACGCCCAGGGGGAGAGCCTGCCGGCGGCGCTGCGCGAGCTGGGCTTCGCCGACGTCGCCGATCACCCCGACCTGGGCGGCCGACCGCGGGTGAGCCGCGGCGCGCGCCCCTAGCGGGGGTGCGCGTAGAGCCCTGGGGCAGCCTCGCGCAACGCCTCGTCCAGCGCAGGAGCCAGGGTGGTCGCGAACGACGCCGACAGGTGCGAGTGGTCGTGGTAGGCGATGATGTTGCCCACCACGGCCTGGCACACCTCGGGAGCACAGACGTGGTCGGTGAGGTCCACCAGCCCGACGTTGGCGGGCACCATGTCCGGCGTCATCGGTGACGGACCCGGCACCCGGGGGGTGTCGCACACCGAGGGATCGGCAAGGTTCTGCGCCACGCAGGAGGGCACGTCGCCCTGCATCCTGAAGATGTCCCGGATCGCGACCACGTCGATGTCGTGCTCGGCGAGCCGCTCGAAAACCTCGACGAAACCGCGGGAGGCCTTCTCCCCGGTCGTCTCCGCCTGCGCCGTCGTGGTGGCCAGGGTGAAGACGACGTCCGGGCCCAGCTCGACCAACTCCGCGAGGGCGCGGCGGTTCCACTCCTGGCAGGAGGCGTTGGGCACGAGGTCGGTCTCCGCCGGGAACTGCCCGGTGCTCGTCGTCAGCTGGCAGCCGGCCTTGACCATGACCAGGACCCGCCAGCCGTGCTCTGCGGCCAGGACCCGCCAGGTGGGCTCCCACATGGCACCGTGCGAGCCGCCGGTGATGACCACCGTCGCCACCGGGTCGGGCACCTCCATGCCGGGTGGCTCCGGGCAGAAGAGCACCTCGGCGAGCTCGGGTCGGTCCTCCGCGCCTTGCCAGCAGCCCTGGGCGTCGTGGGGCGGCAGGTCCGCGTCGGCCTCGGTCGGGTCGAGCAGTAGCGGCGCCTCGGGCACCGGGCCCCAGCCGGGCCGCAGCGCCAGGGCCCCGGGATGGTCGTGGCTGGTGCCGTCCAGGACCTGTCGGGCCAGGTCGGCCCGGGCAGCCTCGGCCTCCTGCTGGGCCCGGGAGTCCAGCCACAGCCCGGACCCGGCCAGGATCAGCGCCGGCACCACCAGGGCGACGGCCCCGACTCCGGCCGTCCGGCGTGGGGACGGCCAGCGCCGCACGTCCGCGAGGGGGCGTTCGACCAGCCGGTGCGTGGCGTGGGCCAGCCCCACGGACGCCACCAGGACCCCGGCCGAGAGCAGGGGATCGCCGGCCGGCCGGGTGCCCAGGTGCAGGGCCACGATGAGCAGGGGCCAGTGCCACAGGTACAGGCCGTAGGAGATGTCGCCCAGCCAGCGGGCCGGGCCGGTGGCGAGCAGCCGGTCGGCGCTGCCGGGCGCGCCGGTGTCGTCGGCCAGCAGGAAGAGCACCACGCCCAGCACAGGCCACAGGGCCCACGGGCCGGGGAAGAGCGCGGCGCCGTCCAGGACGAAACCGCAGGAGACGATCAGGGCCAGGCCGGTCCAGCCGAGGCCGACCCGCACCGCCCGCGGCAACCGCCGGTGCGCGGCGGTGAGGGTTAGCAAGCCGGGCAGGGTCAGCTCCCACAGACGGGCCCCGGTGTGCAGGTAGGCGACCTGCTGGTCGAGGCGGTGCAGGTGCACGGCATACCCGAAGGACGCGGCGCTGACCGCGAGCACCACCACGGTCAGGGCCGCCCGGACGGGCAGGCGGCGGCGGCGGAGCAGCCACCACGCGGCGCCGAGCACGACCGGCCAGAGGAGGTAGAACTGGCCCTGGACGGACAGCGACCAGAAGTGCTGCAGCGGGCTGGTCTGCACACCGGCGGCGTCGTAGCCGAGCTGGGAGGCGATGAGCTGCCAGTTCTCGACGTAGAGCAGGACCGCCGCCGTCTCCTGCCAGGTCTGGGCGCGCATCGGGGCGGGCAGCAGCACCAGGGTGGCGAGCACGACGAAGGCGAGCACGGGCACGACGGGGGGCAGCAGCCGGCGCACGAGCCGGGCCAGGTAGGCCGGGAGGTCGAACCCCTGGCCGCTCACCCGGCGCAGGATCAGGCCGGTGAAGAGGAAGCCGGAGATGGCCAGGAAGACGTCGATGCCGCCGGAGACTCGGCCGGCTCCGAAGAGGTGGAAGAGCACCACCAGGACCACGGCCACCCCCCGCAGGCCGTGCAGGCCTTCGCGGCGGGCGCTCGGTGCAACCATCCCCTCGACCTTCGATCATCGGCGCGGCCCGCCGGACCGGGCCTGGATCACCGTACCCCGGTCCTGCTGCCCCCATGAGCAAGGCCTGCCCGGTCGCTGTCGCGACCGGGCAGGCCTGCACTGCGCTCTGACCTTGGTCAGGTGCGGTTCATGATCCAGATGATCAGGGCGATGATCAGCAGGATGCCGACGATGGTCCAGATGAGTCCGCTTCCACGCATGGGTCGACTCCTTTCTTGGTGCGGTGCGCCGGGGCGCAGGGGGCTCCCCGGCGGTTCAGGGTCGCTTGAGGTCACGGTCGCTCGGACACCGACGGGACGAGCAGGGGCTGGCTCGGTCGAGCCTGACGTCCCGGTGGGTCAACTGCAACCGAGCGGAGAGCTAGAAGATAAAGATGATCAGGGCGATGATCAGCAGAATGCCGACGATGGTCCAGATCAGTCCTCCACCACGCATGGGGGGTTCCTTTCCTAGTTCGGCACGGGCGCCGTCGTGCAACCCGTGTCTGGGAACACTCTGGGACGACCGGCTGGCCCCCGCAACTCGAAAGGGCGGCAGTACGACCCTCCTGGCGTGGGACGATGGCGCCCTGACCACCCCTGAGCCGGACCGGAGGACCCATGGCTGGCACGTCATCGACGCCCGAGCGGCTGCTGGACTGCAGCGACCCGGAGCACCGGACGGCGGCGGTGGGACGCGCCGCTGAGGTGGTGCGCCAGGGCCGCCTCGTCGTGCTGCCGACAGACACGGTCTACGGCGTGGGCGCTGACGCCTTCGACGAGGTCGCGGTGGCCATGGTGCTGGCCGCGAAGCACCGTGGCCGAGAGATGCCCCCGCCCGTGCTCGTCCCCGACGCGCGCACGGTCGACGGTCTCGCGGTCGACGTGCCGATGTACGCCCGGATCCTCATGCGCCAGTTCTGGCCCGGGCCCCTGACCCTCGTCTTCCGGTCCCAGCCCTCCCTGCAGTGGGACCTGGGGGAGACCAACGGCACGGTCGCCCTGCGGATGCCCGACGACGAGGTGGCCCTGGCCCTGCTCACCGAGGTGGGACCTCTGGCCGTGACCAGCGCCAACGTGACCGGGCAGCCCGCGGCCACGACGGCCCAGGAGGCCCTGGACCAGCTGGGTGGCGCCGTCACCGTCTATCTCGACGGCGGCCCGCGCACCGGCGGGCTGCCCTCGACGATCGTGGACTGCACCGGGGGGGAACCGGTCATCCTGCGTTCCGGGGCGCTCAGCGCGGCGCAGATCAGGAGCGTGCTCGGCACCACGGTCCTCCACGACCACCCTCCGGCGGTGGGCGAGCCGGAAGGCCACGGGGAGGGGGAGAGGCCCCGGGGGCACGGCCAGCCGGCTGAGCCCGACGGCGCCGTCCTGGTGGGCAGCGTTCGGCCCAGCGCGGTGCCGGTCCCGGCCACGGCATACCGCGTCGTGCCCGCGGCCCGCGACCGTTCCTGACCACGCACACGGCGACGCCCTACAGTGGGGCGCATGACCACCGCCGTAACCCCCCAGAGCTACTACGGACCGCACTTCGGTGCCCTGCTTCAGCAGGACCCGCAGATCGCGGAACTGCTGGTCTCCGAGCTGGACCGCCAGCGCGCGGGGCTACAGCTCATCGCCAGCGAGAACCAGACCAGCCCGGCCGTGCTCGCCGCCTTGGGCTCCACGCTGTCCAACAAGTACGCCGAGGGCTACCCGCACGCGCGCTACTACGGCGGGTGCTCCGAGGTGGACAAGGTCGAGGACCTGGCGATAGCACGCGCCAAGGAGCTCTTCGGCGCCGACCACGCCAACGTGCAGCCGCACTCCGGCGCCAGCGCCAACCAGGCGGTCTACGGCGCCTTCACCGCTCCCGGCGACACCATCCTGGCGATGTCGCTGGATCACGGTGGCCACCTGACCCACGGCTTCAAGGTCAGCTTCTCCGGGAAATGGTTCAACGCAGTGCACTACGGCGTCACGCAGGACACCGAGGACATCGACTACGACCAGGTCGAGGCATTGGCCAGGGAACACCGGCCCAAGATGATCGTGGCCGGCGGCTCGGCGGTCCCGCGGCTGATCGACTTCGAGCGGTTCCGAGCCATCGCCGACGAGGTCGGCGCGATCTTCTGGGTCGACGCCGCCCACTTCATCGGCCTGGTGGCCGGCAAAGTCATCCCCTCGCCTGTGCCGTATGCCGACGTGGTCTCCTTCACCACGCACAAGGTGCTGCGCGGGCCCCGTGGCGGCGCGATCGTGTGCAAGCAGGAGCACGCCAAGAAGATCGATCGCGCGGTCTTCCCCATGATGCAGGGCGGCCCGCTGATGCACGGCGTGGCCGGCAAGGCGGTCAACTTCGCCGAGTGCATGACTCCCGCCTACCAGGCCTACGCCCGGCAGGTCCTCGACAACGCCGCGGCGCTTGCGGCCGGACTGGACCGGCACGGCATCCGGCCGATCACCGGCGGCACCGACACCCACCTGTCCCTGCACGACCTGCGCGGAGTCGGGGTCACCGGCGTGGACGCCGAGGCACGGTGCGATGCCGCCGGCATCGTGCTCAACAAGAACGCCATCCCGTTCGATCCCGAGAAGCCCAACGTGGCCTCCGGCATCCGGGTCGGCAGCCCTTCGGTCACCACTCAGGGGATGGGCGTGGAGCAGATGGACGCCATCGCCGATCTGATGCACCGGGCGATCACCCAGACCGACGGCGACCCCGAGCACGCGGTGGCCCGGGAGATCCGCGCCGAGGTGACCCAGCTGCTGCAGGCCTACCCCGCCTACCCGGACCCGCACGCCGGCTGACGCCGCACCCCATACCGTGCGCGAGTTCTTGATGGTGCTGCTCACCGCAGCCATCGTCACGTATCTCGTCACCCCTCTCATCCGCCGGCTGGCGCTCGCCGTCGGGGCAATGACCGCGGTGCGGGACCGGGACGTGCACTCCGTCCCGATCCCGCGCCTGGGTGGGGTCGGTATGCTGCTCGGCTTCGGCGCCGCGGTCCTGCTCGGCTCCCAGTTGCCCTACCTCGGCCAGCTCTTCTCCAGCACCCCGGCGATCTACGGGGTGCTCGCCGGGGCGGCGATCATCACCCTGCTCGGGGCCGTCGACGACGTGCACGACCTGGACTGGCTGACCAAGCTCGCGGGCCAGGTGCTCGCCGGCGGCGTCATGGCCTTCTTCGGGGTCCGGCTGCTGCAGCTGCCCATCCTCGGCGTCACCGTCCTGCCGGAGCCGGTGATGGTGATGCTCACCATCCTGGTCGTGGTGATCTCCACCAACGCGGTGAACTTCATCGACGGGCTGGACGGGCTGGCCGCGGGGGTGGTGCTCATCGCCGCGAGCGCCTTCTTCGCCTGGACCTACCTGGTCAGCCGCGCCTTTGATCCGCCCAACGTCTTCCACCAGGCCACCTTCATCAGCGCGGCGCTGATCGGCGTCTGTCTGGGCTTCCTCCCGCACAACTTCCACCCGGCCCGGCTCTTCATGGGCGACGCCGGTGCGCTGCTGCTCGGTCTGCTCCTGGCCGCCTCGACCATCTCGATGACCGGCTCGGTCGACCCCAACTCCTCGCTGGCCAGCGCCTCGGCCGCCACCGCGATCCTGCTGCCGGTCCTGATCCCGCTGGCGGTCATGGCCCTGCCCTTCCTCGACGTCCTGCTGGCCGTGCTGCGCCGCACCCGCCGGGGGCAGCTGCCGTGGAAGCCGGACCGCGGCCACCTGCACCACCAGTTGCTGGACATCGGGCACAGCCACCGGGGGGCGGTGGTTCTCCTCTACCTATGGTCGGCCCTCATCGCGCTGGGCGCGGTGTCCTTCGCCTACCTCCAGGTGTGGACCTCCGTGGTCGGCATCGTGCTCCTGCTGACCCTGGCCCTGGCACTCACCTGGCAGCCGTCGCGGCCGACGACCTGGGCGCGTCGTTGACCGTCAGGTTCGCCCCCGCAGCGCTGCTTGTGATAACTTTCACAATCCATCCGCACCCTCTTTCGCCGAGGACGTTCATGACCTCCAGCAGCGCCGAGGCGCGCTCGTCGACCGGGTCCACGACCCGGTCGTCGCCGACCCGGCTGATGCTGCTGTGGGCCGTCCCCGCCGGGCTGGCCATCACGCTGGTCGGGGCCCTGGCGGCCTGGCTGGTGGTGGACGGTATGGCGGCCCTGTCCGCCCTCGTCGGGGGTGTGCTCTCGCTCGGTGTCTTCGGGCTGGGGATCGTCGCCATCCGCGGCCTGCTCTCCGGGCCAGGCCAGATCGTGATGTCCGGCGCCTTCTTCGTCTTCCTCGTCCAGCTCGCACTGACCGCAGGCGTGCTCTTCCTGCTCAGCCGGTCCGAGCAGGTCAGCCTGATGGCCCTGGGCCTGACCTTCATCGCGGTCGGGCTGAGCGTCCAGGTCGGCACGGTCGTCGGTGCCCTGCGGGCGCGGGTCAGCGTCGACGTAGACAGCTCCACCTCATCTGTTAGCGTCACCCCGACCACGAAGGGAGCCGACCGGTGAGCCAGTCCACTGGCCCTGCGGGCCACCCCTCCGGCTACTCCGCCAAGGAGGAGCCGACGACGCACAGCCAGTTCGTGCACGGCGCCTACCCCGCGATCTCCGTCCTGTCCTACTTGCTCGCCGGTCCGTTGACCTTCGGCCTGATGGGCTGGGGGGTCGACCAGTGGCTCGGCACCAGTTTCCTGCTCGTCGTCGGTCTGCTTGGCGGGATGGGGCTGGCGTTCTACGTCATCTGGCTCCGGTACGGTAGAGCATGAACGCGGCGGAGACCGGCTGTCCCGGCCAGAGTGCCCACCGGCAGTTCTGCGAGTTTGTGATCCAGTCCCCTCGTCCTCGTGACCTGTGTGAGGAGCAGCAGTGAGCCTGACCGCCCTAGCCGGGTCTGTCGTCGCGGCCGATTCTTCTTTCCCCCCGACGCCGTCGACCTTCTGGCAGCCTCTCGTGGTCTTCGGGGAGGTGCAGCTGTTCGGTCAGCAGATGACCATCGCCCTGACCCGCCCCATGGTGGTGCTGGCGTTGACCATGGTCGCCATCGGCGTCTGGCTGCACCTGAGCACCCGCAAGGTGGCGGTCGTGCCGTCCAAGGGCCAGTGGGTCACCGAGCAGGCGCACGGCTTCATCCGCGAGGGCGTGGCGCGCGACATGATCGGCAGCAAGGACTTCCTGCCCTACGTGCCGTTCCTGTTCTCGGTCTTCATCGTCATCCTTTTCAACAACTGGGCCGGGATCATCCCGATGATCAACCTGCCCACCTTCGGCCGGGTCGGGATGGCGGCCGGCCTGACGCTTATCGTCTACGTGCTCTACCACGCGATCGGCTTCAAGCGGCACGGCTTCCTGGGTTACTTCAAGTTCATGGTGCCCCCGGGCCTGCCCGTCGTCATGGTCCCGATCGTCTTCCTGCTGGAGCTGATGACCTTCTTCATCACCCGGCCGCTGACGCTGGCGCTGCGACTGTTCGGCAATATGTTCGCCGGGCACATGCTCGTCCTGGTGCTGACCCTGGGCGCCTGGCAGATGTTCCAGACCGGTGGCATCTACAGCGTCCTGGCCTTCCCGGCCTGGATCGCGAGCCTTGGCGTCTTCGTCTTCGAGATGCTCATCCAGGCCATCCAGGCCTACGTCTTCGTCCTGCTGTCCGCCTCCTACATCGGCGCCGCGGTCGCGGACGAACACTGACCTTTCCACCGCACGACCCCCGATCTCCGGCGGCGACCGCCTCCGGAACCGACAGAGAAAGAGAATGCTGCAATGACTGGTGACATCACCCTCCTCGGCTACGGCCTGGCGACCCTCGGCCCGGCCCTGGCCGTCGGTCTGATCTTCTCCGCCTACCTCAACGGGGTGGCCCGGCAGCCCGAGTCGGCGCCGCTGCTGCGTCCGTTCACCATCATCGGCTTCGCCGCCGCCGAGGCGCTGGCCATCTTCGGTCTGGTCCTCTTCTTCATCGCTGGCTGACCCAGCCCGCCCCGCAACTTCTTGCGCGGCAGCCCGCCGCGCAGCACCACGAGGAGACCACAGTGCAACCCATTGCCGAGGCGGCGTTGATGGCGGTGTCGGACTACCCCGAGTACCACGCCAGCCCGATCGTGCCCTACCTGCCCGAGCTGATCGTCTCGGTCATCTTCTTCCTGATCTTCCTGTTGTTCTTCGCCAAGGTGATCAACCCCCGGCTGGAGAAGGTCTACCGCGAGCGGACGGACGCGATCGAGGGCGGGATGCAGCGCGCCGAGCAGGCCGAGGCCGAGGCTGCCGCCGCCAAGAAGCAGTACGAGGATCAGCTGGGCGAGGCGCGAGCCGAGGCGGCCCGTATCCGCGAGCACGCCAAGGAGCAGGGCGCGCAGATCATCGCGGAGATGCGTGAGCAGGCCAACGTTGAGGCCGCACGGATCACCGAGACCGCGCACAAGCAGATCGCTGCTGAGCGTCAGCAGGCGATGATCTCGCTGCGCGGCGAGGTGGGCCGGCTCTCGACCGACCTGGCCAGCAGGATCGTCGGCGAGTCGCTGCACGAGGAGACCCGTCAGCGCGGCATTGTTGACCGGTTCCTGACCGACCTGGACTCCGGGGCCATCAGCCCCGAGCAGGTGGGCAGCAGCGGGCAGGCTCGTTGATGGACACCGCCTTCCGACGTTCCTACCACGGCGCCCGTGCGGCGCTGGAGCAGGTGCTTCAGGACGAGGCAGGCAGCGACGCTGCCCACGTCGGCGACGAGCTCTGGGCCGTCGCCCGGCTCCTGGACGGCAACGCCGCCCTGCGCCGCAGCCTGGCCGACCCCTCCCGTGAGGGTGTCGACCGCGCCGGGCTGGCCGAGCGGCTGCTGTCCGGCCGGATCGGCCAGGGGGCGCTGCAGGTCACTCAGGCCGTCGCCGCCCAACGGTGGGCCGGCCCGGGTGTCCTCGCGGACGCTCTGGAGCGGCTCGGGGTCGAGGCCGTCCTGGCCCATGCCGAGCGCCACGGCCGCCTGGGTCAGGTGGAGGACGAGCTGTTCCGGTTCTCCCGGATCGTCGAGGGTGACGTGGACCTGCAGGCCGCGCTGAGCGACCGTCGCGCCGAGCCGGCTGCCCGGGTCACGCTGGTGGACCGGCTGCTGGCGGTCAAGACCGCTCCGGAGACCGTGCGCCTGGCCCGCCAGGCCGCCGGTGGGTTGCGGGCGCGCCGCTTCGACCGTGCGGTCGCGGCCTACCTGGAGCAGGCCGCGGAGCGGCAGCAACAGGTGACCGCCACCGTGGTCAGCGCCGTCCCGCTCACCCACGAGCAGCACGAGAAGCTCGTCGGCGCACTCAGCCGCCAGTACGGCCGCCAGGTCCACACCAACGTCGTCATCGACGAGAGCGTCGTCGGCGGCATCCGGGTCGAGATCGGTGACGAGGTCATCGACGGCACCGTCAGCCACCGGTTGGAGCAAGCCCGGCGCCAGATGACCAGCTGACCAGCCGACCGACCCACCCCACCGACCCCCGACTACCGCGACAGACCACCGGCCCGCAGCACCGGGCAGACGAGCAGGAGAGATGAGATGACGGAGCTTTCGATCCGTCCGGAGGAAATCCGGGACGCCCTGGACACTTTTGTCCAGTCCTACCAGCCGAGCGCCGCTTCGCGCGAGGAGGTGGGCCGCGTGGTGGACGCCGGCGACGGCATCGCCCACGTCGAGGGCCTGCCCTCGGTCATGACCAACGAGCTGCTGCAGTTCGAGGACGGCACGCTGGGCCTGGCGCTGAACCTCGACGTCCACGAGGTCGGTGTCATCGTCCTGGGCGACTTCTCCGGCCTGGAGTCGGGCCAGGAGGTCCGCCGCACCGGGGAGGTCCTGTCCGTGGCCGTCGGTGACGGCTACCTGGGTCGCGTCGTCAACCCGCTGGGTGAGCCGATCGACGGCCTGGGCGAGGTGGCCACCGACGACCGCCGCGCCCTGGAGCTGCAGGCTCCTGGCGTGATGGCGCGCAAGTCGGTCCACGAGCCGCTGCAGACCGGCATCAAGGCGATCGACTCGATGATCCCCGTCGGCCGGGGCCAGCGTCAGCTGATCATCGGTGACCGGCAGACCGGCAAGACCGCGGTGGCGATCGACACGATCCTGAACCAGAGGACCAACTGGGAGTCCGGCGACCCTGAGAAGCAGGTCCGCTGCATCTACGTCGCGATCGGCCAGAAGGGCTCGACCATCGCCTCGGTGCGCAGCACCCTGGAGGAGGCCGGCGCCCTGGAGTACACCACCATCGTGGCGGCCCCCGCCTCTGACTCCGCCGGCTTCAAGTACCTCGCGCCGTACACCGGCTCGGCCATCGGCCAGCACTGGATGTACCAGGGCAAGCACGTCCTCATCGTCTTCGACGACCTGTCCAAGCAGGCCGAGGCCTACCGCGCCGTGTCCCTGCTGCTGCGACGCCCGCCGGGTCGTGAGGCCTACCCGGGTGACGTCTTCTACCTGCACTCCCGGCTGCTGGAGCGCTGCGCCAAGCTCTCCGACGAGATGGGCGCCGGCTCGATGACCGGCCTGCCGATCATCGAGACCAAGGCCGGTGACGTGTCGGCTTATATCCCGACCAATGTCATCTCCATCACCGACGGTCAGATCTACCTGCAGGCCGACCTGTTCAACTCCAACGTCCGGCCGGCCATCGACGTGGGTGTGTCCGTCTCCCGCGTGGGTGGTGCCGCGCAGATCAAGGCGATGAAGAGCGTCTCCGGCCGGCTCAAGGTCGACCTGGCCCAGTTCCGCGAGATGGAGGCGTTCGCCATGTTCGCCTCCGACCTGGACGCCGCGTCCAAGGCGCAGCTGGAGCGGGGCACGCGCATGGTCGAGATCCTCAAGCAGCCGCAGTCCTCCCCGGTCCCGGTCGAGGAGCAGGTGGGAATCATCTGGGCCGGCACCAAGGGCCACATCGACGACGTGCCGGTGACCGACGTGCGCCGGTTCGAGTCCGAGTGGGTCGACTACCTGCGCCGCGAGCAGGGTGGTCTGCTGGCCGGCATCCGGGAGACCGGCAAGCTCGGTGACGACGCCGAGGCTGTGATGGGCGAGGCGATGGCCGCGTTCAAGCAGGAGTTCTCCCCGGACTCCAGCCAGGAGATCCAGGCGAGCGAGGAAGACGTCGACGGGCGCGAGCACGACGACCAGGCCCAGATCACCGTCCAGCGTCACTGACCGTCCGGTGATGCCGCGCCCCGCCCGAGCCGGGCGGGGCACGGCATACCCGATCAGCACCACCCACGAACGAACGAGAGAGGCGAGATATGGGAGCGCAGCAGCGGGAGTACCGCCAGCGCAGCCGGTCCGTCCAGTCGACGAAGAAGATCACCCGGGCGATGGAGCTCATCGCGGCCTCGCGAGTGGTCAAGGCCCGCCAGCGGGTCGCGGCGACGTCCCCCTACGCCGGGGCGATCACCCGCGCCGTGTCCGCGGTGGCCAGCCACGCTGAGGTGGAGCACCCGTTGACGCTGCAGCGCGAGAACCCCACCCGGGCAGCGGCGCTGATCATCAGCTCCGACCGGGGCTTGGCCGGTGCCTACTCGGCCACCGTGCTGAAGCGGGCCGAGCAGCTGCGTGAGCACCTGCAGGAGCGCGGGATACAGACCGTGCCCTTCCTCACCGGGCGCAAGGCGGAGACCTACTTCCGCTTCCGCGGCCGGGAGTTCGCCGAGTCCTGGTCCGGCTTCTCCGACGCGCCCTACTTCGAGGTGGCGCGGGAGATCGGCCAGCGGCTGGTGTCCGAGTTCATCACCGGAGCCGAGGAGGGCGGGGTGGACGAGGTGCACCTGGTCTACACCCGGTTCATCAACATGGTGACCCAGGAGGTGACCGTCACCCGCCTGCTGCCGCTGGAGGTCGTCGCGGACGAGCGTCCCCGCAGCGAGGACGTGCACCCGCTGTACGAGTTCGAGCCGGACCCGCAGGAGGTGCTCGACGCGCTCCTGCCCCGCTACATCACCTCCCGGGTCTGGAACGCGCTGCTGCAGTCCGCCGCGTCCGAGCTGGCTGCCCGCCAGCGGGCGATGAAGTCGGCGACGGACAACGCCGAGGAGCTCATCAAGACCTACACCCGGTTGGCCAACCAGGCCCGCCAGGCCGAGATCACCCAAGAGATCAGCGAAATCGTGGGCGGCGCGAGCGCCCTCGCCGACGCCAAGTGAGAAGGAAGCACGAAACCATGACTGCTACCACGCAAGCTCCGCAGACGGAGCAGACCCAGGGTGCCGCCGGTCGGCTTTCCCGGATCATCGGCCCGGTCGTCGACGTCGAGTTCCCCCCGGGCAGCATGCCCGCGCTCTACAACCTGCTCAAGACCCAGGTGACGCTGGGCGGTGAGACCAAGACCATCAACCTTGAGGTCGCGCAGGACATCGGCGACAACATGGTGCGCGCCATCTCGCTGCAGCCCACCGACGGCCTGGTCCGCGGCCAGAGCGTGCAGGACACCGGTGGTCCCATCACCGTCC
This sequence comes from Ornithinimicrobium pratense, assembly GCF_008843165.1. Lineage (NCBI taxonomy): Bacteria > Bacillati > Actinomycetota > Actinomycetes > Micrococcales > Ornithinimicrobiaceae > Ornithinimicrobium > Ornithinimicrobium pratense. The sequence continues at coordinate 659,974 of NZ_CP044427.1, forward strand.
CCGTCGGCGACGTGACCCTAGGGCACGTCTTCAACGCCACCGGTGACGTCTTGGACCTGCCGGAGGGGGAGACCCTGGAGATCTCGGAGCGTTGGGGCATCCACCGCGCCGCCCCGGCCTTCGACCAGCTGGAGCCCAAGACCCAGATGTTCGAGACCGGCATCAAGGTCATCGACCTGCTGACCCCGTACGTGCTGGGCGGCAAGATCGGCCTGTTCGGCGGCGCCGGCGTGGGCAAGACCGTGCTCATCCAGGAGATGATCGCCCGTGTCGCCCGCGACCACGGTGGTGTGTCGGTGTTCGCCGGGGTCGGCGAGCGCACCCGCGAGGGCAACGACCTCATCGTGGAGATGGAGGAGGCCGGCGTCCTGGGGCAGACCGCCCTGGTCTTCGGCCAGATGGACGAGCCGCCGGGCACCCGCCTGCGCGTGGCGCTGTCCGCGCTGACGATGGCGGAGTACTTCCGTGACGTCCAGAAGCAGGACGTGCTGCTCTTCATCGACAACATCTTCCGCTTCACCCAGGCCGGCTCCGAGGTCTCCACGCTGCTGGGCCGGATGCCCTCGGCGGTGGGCTACCAGCCCAACCTGGCCGACGAGATGGGCACGCTGCAGGAGCGGATCACCTCCACCCGCGGCCACTCGATCACCTCGATGCAGGCCATCTACGTGCCGGCCGACGACTACACCGACCCGGCCCCGGCGACCACCTTCGCCCACCTGGACGCGACCACCGAGCTGTCCCGCCCGATCGCCTCGATGGGTATCTACCCGGCCGTGGACCCGCTGGCCTCGACCAGCCGGATCCTCGACCCGCGGTACATCGCCCGGGAGCACTACGACACCGCGGTGCGGGTCAAGTCGATCCTGCAGCGCTACAAGGAGTTGCAGGACATCATCGCGATCCTGGGCATCGACGAGCTGTCCGAGGAGGACAAGATCCTCGTCGGACGGGCCCGTCGCATCCAGCGCTTCCTGTCCCAGAACACCTACGTCGCCAAGCAGTTCACCGGCATCGAGGGTTCGACCGTGCCGCTGGCCGACACCATCGAGGCCTTCACCAAGGTGGCCGACGGTGACTATGACCACCTGCCGGAGCAGGCGTTCTTCATGTGTGGTGGCCTCGACGACGTCGAGCGCAACGCCGCGGAGCTGGAGAAGAACAGCTGACCGGCTGCTGATTCGGCCCGACGACCGGGCCCGGTGCACCTGCACCGGGCCCGTTCGTCGTCAGGGTGGGCGGCGAGGCGCCGCCGTACGCTGTCGTGCGCGGTCAGGGGCTGAGTCCCCTCAGGCCAGGCCCAGGTGGTGGGCCTCCTCCCACAGCTCGTCGCGGACGCGCGGGTGGGCGCAGCTCTCGATCAGACCCGCGGCCTGGTCCTGCTCGGAGTGGCCCCAGATCAGGGCGGTGCCGTGCTCGGTGACGACCGCGGACTGCTGGACCGAGGTCACCGGCTCGTCGAGCAACGGCACGATGGTGGACACGTCCGCCTTGGGGTGCCAGGAGCGCAGGGCGATCATCGCCTGGCCACCCGGGGAGTGCAGCGCACCGACGATGAAGTCGGTCTGCCCGCCGGTGCCGCTGTGGATGCGGGCGTCGATCCGTGAGGCGTTGGCCTGGGCAAAGAGGTCGACCTCCAGCGCGGTGTTGATCGAGGTCATCATCCGTTGCCGGGCAATCAACGCCGGGTCGTTGGCGCGCTCGGTGCGCAGCATGGTGACCCGCCGGTTGCCGTCCACCCAGTCGTAGAGCTCCTGGGAGCCGAAGAGGAAGGAGGTGGTGAGCGGGTGACCGTCGTCCAGGGCCCCGGCCCGGTCCAGTGTCAGCACCCCGTCGGAGAACATCTCGGTCCAGATCCGCAGGCCGTGGTGACCGGTGAGGGCCGCCAGCGCGGCGTCCGGCACCGCCCCGATGCCCATCTGCAAGGTGGCGCCCTCCGGCACCCGCTCGGCGACGCGGCGGCCGATCTCCAGCGCGTCCTGGCCGAGGGGGGCCGCGGCACCGGCCGCGGCCAGCGGCGAAGAGGTGTGCACCGCGTAGTCCACCTGCTCGACGGGGATGAGTGCGTCGCCGTAGGTGTAGGGCATCTGGTCGTTGATGAGCGCCACCACGATGCCGCCCCGCTCCCGCACCATTTCGTGGGCCGCCGGCAGCACGTTGACCTCCAGGCCTAAGGAGAGCACGCCGTCGCGTGGGGGAGCACAGTGCAGCAGCACGGCGTCCGGGGGCAGGGTGCGTCGGAAGAGCATGGGCACCAGCGACAGCCGGGAGGGGACGTAGCGCAGGCGGGGGCTGCGTCGCTGGCCCGGACCGACGAAGCTGGTCTCGAGGGTCACCCCGTCCCGGTCCGGGAGGCCTGCCGGCCCGTTGAGTGCGTGCAGGGTGTAACGCTCCAGCGTCCGGTCCACGACCTCGACCAGATCCCACGGGATCACGTGGTTGCCGGACACCACGACGCGGGGATTGTCGGGGAGGGCGTGCAGTGCCCGGGCCAGGCCTGGTGTGTCGATGGTGATCACCACCTCATCCTGCCTTTCCGCACCACGCCGGAAGCAGCCGGGCCCCCGCGGCACGACCTCGTCCGGAAGGGTGGAACGGCACCCGTCCTGGCGGGCAACCACAGGCCGTTAGACTGGACGTGTCGCACACCTTGGAAAGGGATCATCTCGTGAGTGCACTCCACGTCGAGCTCGTCGCCGCCGATCGTCAGGTCTGGGAGGGCGAGGCGCAGCAGGTCAGCGCGCGCAGCGTCGACGGCGAACTGGGCATCCTGCCGGGCCACAGCCCGCTGCTGGGCGTGCTGGTCGCCGGCGAGGTGCGGATCAAGACCGGCGGAGGTGCCCAGACAGTCACGATCGACGGCGGTTTCCTCTCGGTCGACAACGACCGCGTGGTGATCGTGGCCGAGCACGTGGACGCCGGCAACCTGGCCACGACCACCGGTTGACCCGACGATGACGGAGCTGCTGTCCCCGGTGCTGCTCGCCGTCCTCGGCAGCATGCTTCTGCTGGGACTGCTCCTGGGCGCCTACCGGCTCGTCGGGCAGCGGCATGCCTCCACCATGACCATGCCGGCCGCCTATCGCGCCGAGGGTCAGACCCAATGGTGCCGCGGCACCCTCCGCTTCATCTCCGGCCGTCTGGTCCTGCGTGGACCAGGCGGCCTTTCTGTCGGCCCGTGGCAGCGCGGCAACCTCGACCTGGGCGTTTCCACCCCGCTCGACGAGGAGTCCGCGCGGGCGCTGGGGTGCGACGGCCAGATCCAGGTCCCGGTCAGCTACTTCGGCTCCCGCTTCGAGCTGGCCCTCGCCGAGGACCACTACACCGCGCTGCGGGCCTGGATCGAGGCCGTTCCCCCCGGTTGGAACAGCCAGGTCGCCTAGGTCCGGCGGCGCCTCTCCGGCGCCTCGTCCCGGCCGCCGCCGGGGCGCCACAGCACATCGCCCTCGCCCGCCGTGTTGGCCACCCTGGCCAGGATGAAGAGCAGGTCCGAGAGCCGGTTGAGATACTTCGCGGCCAACGGGTTGACGCCGCCCTCGCCCTTGCCTGCCCCTTCCCCAGCGGGCTGGTCGCCATACGTCTCCAGCGCCTCCCAGGACGAGCGCTCGGCGCGCCGGACGACCGTGCGGGCCACGTGCAGGTGCGCCGAGCCGGGCGTGCCCCCGGGCAGGATGAAGCTGCGCAGCGTGGTCAGCCCCTCGTTGTAGCGGTCGCAGTCGGCCTCGAGCTCATCGACCCACTCGGCCTTGACCCGCAGTGGCTCCCATTCATAGCTGGTGCGGAGCGGCATGCACAGGTCGGCGCCAACGTCGAAGAGGTCGTTCTGCACCCTGGTGAGGGTCTCCCGGACCTCGGGTGGCAGGTCGGCGCTGGACAGGGCCACCCCGAGGACCGAGTTGGCCTCGTCGGTGTCGGCGTAGGCGACCAGCCGCGGGTCGGTCTTGCGGGTGCGCCCGTTGTCGCCCAGGGCCGTGGTGCCGTCGTCGCCGGTGCGGGTGTAGATCTTGGTGAGGTTGACCATGGCCCCGATCGTGCCAGATGAGCGAGTCGGGTATGCGGCCCCGTCGCAGGGACGTGCGTCCGGTCAGCCGCAGGGCGCCCGGTCAGGTGACGAGGGTGGCCGCCTCACGGCGTGGGTCCGCGGCCGCGAGCAGGCCACCGCCCGGGGAGAGCATGGCGGCGCTGACGCCGCCGAAGTACATGGCCAACCGGGGGTGCTCGTGCCGCACCATCCCCGCGGCGTCCAGCGACGCGGCGATCTCGGCGTCCTGCTCGTGGTCGATCCTGGTGCTGCCGTCCTCGAGGCGGCGTGGGTGCATCCGGGGGCGGTCGGTCGCGGTCTGCAGGTCCTCGCCGTGCCGGGCCAGGTGAATCAGCACCTGGGCCAGGGCGGTGGTGATCCGGTCGGCGCCAGGGGTGCCGATCGCCAGCACGCCTCCGTCGCTGCGTCGGGCGGTCGTCGGCGCCATGTTGGAGGCCAGCCGCGCGCCGGGAGCCAGCGCGTGCAGACCGCGCCGGTTCAGCTCCAGCTCCCCGAGGGCGTTGTTGGCGATGAGCCCGGTCCCGGCGATGGTCATGCCGGAGCCATAGCCGGCCGAGGCGGTGAGGGCGCACGCCATACCGTGCTCGTCCACCACCGAGACGTGGGCGGTGGAGGGGGAGGTGGGCAGCCCCGTGTCGCCGATCTCGTGCAGGGTCTGCAGCAGCTCGGCACCGGCGGCCGCGAGGTCCTCGGCGGTGTCGATCCGGTCCAGGCGGATGTCCAGGACGTCCCGCATGACCTGCGCGGCCTCAGCCGGGTCGATGTCGCCCTGGACCGCGCTGAGCAGCCGGAGCAGGGCGGTGAGCACCGGCCCGCCGATCGAGGGCGGGGGGTTGCAGGCGAGGTCCCAGTCCCCGAGGGTGCTGCGCAGGGCCTGTCGGACGACCGGCTGGTAGGCCTGCAGGTCGACGAGGGAGAGCAGGCCGTCGCGGGCACGCATGTCGGCGTCAATTGCCCGCGCGACGTCGCCGCGGTAGACGTCGGCGGCCCCGGCCTGACCGATGTGCTCCAGCGTCTGCGCGAGCTCGGGGTCGACGATCCGATGGCCGACCTGCAGGGGCTCCCCGGCGTTGGTGAGCAGGGCCCGGGTGGCCGGGTCCCAGGCCAGGATGGTCTCGGTGACCAACGTCAGGTAGGACTGTGAGATGCGGCCCAGGGGGAAACCGGACCGGGCCAGGTCCGCCGTCGGCTGCACCAGCTCGCGCCAGGGTGCCCGGCCGAACTGCTGGTGCGCGGCGCCCAAGGCGGCGAACATCCCGGGGGTGGCCACCGACCCGGGACCGACGTAGGTGACCATGCCGCCGCCGTACTCGGAGGCGGCCTCGATCAGGCCCCTCCCGCGCGCGTCGTCGGTCATCGCCCGCCCCGGCATCTCGACGTTGCCGTCGATGACCACCGGAGCTCCGGTGCTGGGCCAGATGTTGACGAAGCACCCACCGAGCAACGAGATGATCCCCGGTTCGGTGTGGGAAGCCACCAGCATCGCCGCGATCGCGGCGTCGACGGCGGTGCCGCCCTCGGCCAGCGCGTGCCGGGCGGCGTCCGTCGCGTAGGCGTTGGGGGCGGCGATCGCAGCGCGGGTGGTCATGCCGCTGATTCTGCCCGACCGCCGCGGCGCGAGGTGAGCACCAGGCGGGTGAGCAGGAAGGTCACCGGCACCGCCGCCACGGTCATCAGCAGGGTCGCCCAGCGCTCGTCGACCCAACCCCGCTCGACCAGCAGCACCGATCCCAGGGTCACGACCAGGAAGTTGACCAGGGTCGTGGACGGGAAGATGAGGAAGCGGCGCCAGGTGGGACGCACCCGGAAGGTGTAGAGCGAGTTGGCGAAGAAGGAGAAGACGATCCCGACGCCGTAGGCCAGCAGGTGTGCGGGCAGGTAGGCCAGGCCCAACAGGAGCAGCCGGTAGAGCAGGTAGTAGACCAGCGTGTTGGCGACGCCGACGACCAGGAAGCGGGCGAGGGCGCTCATCGAGCCTGGCCTGCTCAAAAGAGCCGGGACTCGGCGTCGTCCAGGCCCCGCAGCGCCTCGTAGTCGAGGGTGACGCAACGGATCCCACGGTCGGTGGCCAACACCTTGGCCTGCGGCTTGATCACCTGGGCGGCGAAGACGCCCGCGACCGGTGCCAGGTGGGGGTCGCGGTTGAGCAGCTCCAGGTAGCGGGTCAGCTGCTCGACGCCGTCGATCTCCCCGCGCCGCTTGATCTCGACCGCCACCGTGCGGCCGTCACGGTCGCGGCACAGCAGGTCGACGGGGCCGATGGCGGTGTGGTACTCCCGCCGCAGCAGGGTCCAGCCGAGACCGAGAGTCTGGACGTGCTCGGCGAGCAGAGCCTGCAGCTGGGACTCGACACCGTCCTTGACCAAGCCGGGGTCCACGCCGAGGTCGTGCGAGGTGTCGGAGAGGACGTCGTGCAGTCGGATCCGCAGGGTGTCCTCGCGCTTGCCGTGCCGGACCAGCCAGATCGACTGCACGCCCTCCTGACGCTCCAGGTCGTCGGGCTCCAGCTCGGCCATGGTGCACGGCGGGGCCATCCAGTTCAGCGGCTTGTAGGAGCCGCCGTCGGAGTGGATGAGCACCGACCCGTCCGCCTTGACCATGAGCAGGCGCGTCGCCAGGGGCAGGTGCGCCTGGAGGGCACCCTGGTAATCCACCGAGCAGCGGGCGATGACGACACGCACCGGGCAACCCTAACGGACCGCCTACCTCGCCCGGCCCGGCCGCCGGTGCGTCTGAGAGGATCGGGCCATGCGTGAGATCACCACCGTCGGGGTCATCGGACTGGGCACCATGGGTGCCGGCATCGTCGAGGTCTTCGCCCGGGGAGGGTTGCAGGTGATCGGCGTGGAGACGACGCAGGACTATGCCGACCGCGGCCGGGGCATCCTGCAGGCCTCCACGGACCGGGCCGTGGCCAAGGGCAAGCTGGACGAGGACGGGCAAGCGCATATCCTGGACCGGATCACCATCAGCACCGACCTGGGAGACCTCAAGGACGCCGACCTGGTGGTCGAGGCGGTCCCGGAGGTGCTGAGCCTCAAGCACGAGGTCTTCGCCAAGCTCGACGACATCATCGCCGAGGACGCGGTGCTTGCTTCCAACACCTCCAGCCTGTCGATCACCCAGATCGCGGCCGGGACGCGGCACCCGGATCGGGTGGTTGGGCTGCACTTCTTCAACCCGGCGCCGATCCTGAAGCTGGTCGAGGTCATCACCACGGTCCGCACGGACACCGCGCTCATCGACGCGGTCGTCGAGCTTTCCGAGCGGATCGGCAAGAAGCCCGTCGTGGTGGGGGACCGCGCCGGTTTCGTGGCCAACTACCTGCTGTTCGGCTACTTCGTCTCCGCGCTGCGGATGCTCGAGCAGGGCCACGTCAGCCGTGAGGACCTGGACACTGCGATGCGGGTCGGAGCCGGCCTGCCGATGGGCCCCTGCACGCTGATGGACTTGGTCGGTCTGGACGTCTGCCATCACATCGGTGACGTGATCTACTCCCACACCCGCTCGCCGATGCATGCGCCCAGCCCGATGCTGGAGCGGATGGTGACCGCCGGGTTGCTCGGTCGCAAGAGCGGGCGCGGCTTCTACACCTACGCCAGGGCCGGGTCCGGCCAGGTGGTCGAGGACGAGCAGACGCCCGCGGCGCCGGAGGGCTTCGGGCTAAGCGCCGTCGGCGTGGTCGGTGGCGGTGAGGTCGCTGACGAGCTGGCCTCGCGGCTGCAGGAGGCAGGGTATGCCGTCACCCGGGTCACCGACCCGGGTTCAGACGAGGAGCTGGCCGGCCTGGCCGACGTGGGGCTGGTCATCGAGGCCGCAGCGGCACCCGAGGCGCCCGCCGAGGACGAGCTGGAGGAGGAGGGGTTGTGGGTCGAAGAGGCCGGCGAGGACCTCTGGGAGCAGCTCGGCGCGGCCGTGGGCCCGGACACGGTCCTGGCGACCGTGAACCCGGACGCCGCCGTCGTCGTCGGCGCGTTGTCCGGCCGGCCCGAGAAGGCTGCCGTGCTGAGCATCCACACCCCGACCCACCACGGCCAGGTCGTCGAGATCGGCCGCTCCAGCGCCACCGACGACTCGACCGTGGCGCTGCTGCGCGAGGTGGTCACCCGGATCGGGGCCGAGCCCGTGGTCTGCAAGGACCGGGCCGGCCTGGTCGTCGACGCGCTGCTGATGCCCCACCTGGGGGATGCGGTCCGGATGCTCGACGAGGGCTACGCCAGCGTGCAGGACATCGACACCGCGCTGCAGTACGGCCTGGGCTACCCGGCCGGGCCGTTCGCGATGGTCGACCACCTCGGCGCCGACGAGGTGCTTGCGGTGCTGGAGGAGCTGCGTTCGGCCGGAGGTCTGCCCGCCGACGCTGTCGCCCCCTCGCCTCTGCTGGTCGAGCACGTCCTGCTGGACCGGCCGTTCACCGGCTGACGGTCGTCGGGGACGCGCTTGTGGGCCGTTCCAACCGACCCCGCCGCCACGGCCGGCCGCGCAAGGGCGTGGCCGGGGGCGGCCTGCCCCCGTCGGTGCAGCGCGGCGGCGTCGGCGAGGTGCGCTACGCGGGTCAGCTGTGGTTGGTCCGTCAGGTGCGGCCCAACGACAGCGGGCGGAGCTACCTGTGTCCGGGCTGCCAGCAGGAGGTGAGCGCCGGAACCGCGCACACCGTGGTCTGGCCGGCTGAGTCGATGCGGGAGCTGGAGAACCGTCGGCACTGGCACACCGTCTGCTGGTCGGCACGGGAGCGGCGGCGTCCGGGTGGGTCGTTCGCCTGACCTGGTGAGTTCTTCGCCGGGCGGCGGTGCACCGTGCCTTAACGCCCCGGGGGGTGGCCGGCCGGCGAGGTCGACATCGTCTTCCGCGCCCGGTGCGACGAGGGATGGCCGCCGCCCGCCGAGGGCATCCGAGCCGCCATCCCCGCGGACCTGCCGGCCCTGGCCCGACTGCACAACGAGGCCTTCCCCGGCACCTATACCACCGCTTGGCAGCTGTTGGCCCGGCAGGTGCTGGGTGGTGCCGAGCTGGTCGGCTAGGGCTCAGCCCGCGGGCTCGACGAGCTCCACCAGCACGCCGCCGGCGTCCTTGGGGTGGATGAAGTTGATCCGTGAGCCGGCGGTGCCGCGGCGGGGCTCGTCGTAGAGCAGCCGGAGCCCGCGCTCGCGCAGCAGGGCGCTGGCCGCCTCGATATCGCTGACGCGGTAGGCCAGCTGCTGCAGACCGGGCCCGTTGCGGTCCAGAAACTTGGCGATCGTGGACTCGGGCCCGGTGGGCGCCAGCAGCTGCAGCATCGTCGTCGCGTTGCCGCCCTCCGATTCGGGAGGGCCGACCGCGATCATCGCCTCGCGCACACCCTGCTCGGTGTTGGTCTCCTGATGCACGAGCCGGTGGCCCAGCACCTCGCAGTGGAAGGCGATGGCGGCGTCGAGGTCGGGCACCGCGAGGCCCACGTGGTCGACGCACAGCAGGAAGGGCGAGAGGTCGTCAGCGGGGCCGCGGTCGCGGTGCCGGCCCTCCGGCCGGTCCACGGAGCCTCCGGTGGGTGTGGTGTTCATCTGCGTCTCCTCGGGTGGATCGGCCATCGTCGTCTGGCACCACGGTAGGGCCCGCGCGGGGACGGCGGGGTCCCGGGGCTAGCATGCGCGACATGCCAGACCTCCTCGTGCGCGACGTGCGTCTCGTCGCCCTCGACGCACCCCTCCCCGAGCAGGCCCCCGTCCCGGGGGAGCCCGTGGACGTCCTGGTCCGGGACGGCGCGATCATCGCCGTCGGGGAGGGGGTCCGGGAGCGGGTCGAGGCGCTCGGCATACCCGTGCTGGACGGCAAGGGCCGGCATGCCGTGCCCGGGCTGTGGGACATGCACGTCCACATGGTCCAGTGGGGCCTGAGCCGCACCCGGCTGGACACCTCTGGCACGAGCGGGCCTCAGGAGGTCCTCGGCCTCGTGGCCGCCCGACTCGCAGGCGGGCTCGACACCCCCACCGGGATGCTGGTGGGATACGGGCACCGGACGGGCAGCTGGGACGAGCGGCCCACGGTCGCGGCGCTGGACGCCGTGACCGGGGAGGTGCCGGTGGCCCTCATCGCCGGTGACGCTCACCATGGCTGGCTCAACACGGCAGCGCTGCGCCTGGTCGGCGGGCCGATGGTGACCGGCGTGGTGTCCGAGGGCGCGTGGTTCCCCCTCTACGACCGGCTGCAGCGGCTCCAGGGCGCGGCCCAGGAGGCCGAGTTCGGGGTGGCGCAGGCGGTGGCCGCCGCCCACGCCCGCGGCATCGTGGGGATCGTCGACCTGGAGTTCGGTCAGCCGTGGCTGCAGTGGCGCGCGCGGACGGCCGGGGAGACACCGCCGCTGCGGGCGCGGACGGCCGTCTACCCCGAGGGCCTGGACGCGGTGATCGCCGCCGGGGTGCGCACCGGTGATCCGATCCGGGCCACCGACGGCCTGGTCACGATGGGCCCGCTGAAGGTCATCACCGACGGCTCGTTGAACACCCGCACCGCCTGGTGCTGCCAGCCCTACGCCGACGCCGCGGAGCCGGATCTGGCGCACGGCGCCCCCAACCTGCCCGCCGACGAGCTGGTGGAGCTGCTGCAACGCGCCCACGACGCCGGGTTAGAGGCGGCGCTGCACGCGATCGGCGACGCCGCAGTGTCGACCGTCCTGGACGCCTTCACCGCCACCGGGGCCGGCGGCTCGGTCGAGCACGCCCAGCTCGTCGACCTGACCGACCTGCAGCGGTGGTCCCGGCTGCCGGTCCGGGCCAGCGTCCAACCCGCCCACCTGCTCGATGACCGCACGGTCACCGAGCAGTGCTGGCCCGAACGCACCCACCGCACGTTCGTCCTGCGCGGCTTCCTCGACGCCGGGATCGAGCTGGCGTTCGGCTCCGACGCGCCGGTCTCCCCTCTCGACCCGTGGCTGGCGATGGCGGCGGCCGTGCACCGCGGGGCCGAGGGGGAGGAGAGCTGGCACCCGGAGCAGCAGATCAGCCCCCGCGAGGCGCTGGCCGCCTCCGTGGACGGACGACGGATCCGTGCGGGAGCCCCGGGGGACCTGGTGCTGCTCGACATCGATCCGCTCGGGGCCGACGGCCCGCAGAGCACCTCGGCGGAGCAGGCAGCCCGGTTGCGCAAGATGACCGTCTCCGCGACGGTGCTGGACGGGCAGGTCGTGCACGAGGCGTAGGCGGCTCTCGGGCCGCGCGGCGGAGGCCACCGGCAGCGGACCGACGTGGGGTCACCGCGCGAGCAGGACTACAGTGGCGAGCAAGGCATACCGTCCCTCACCGTCGCTGGAGGCTGCAAGACCATGTCCGACACCACCTCTGTGCTCGTCGCGGGCGCCCGCACCCCCATGGGTCGCCTGCTCGGCTCGCTCGCCGGTTTCTCCGGCGCCGACCTCGGCGGGATCGCCATCAAAGGCGCCCTGGAGAAGGCCGGGATCTCCGGTGACCAGGTCGACTACGTGATCATGGGTCAGGTGCTCACGGCCGGGGCCGGTCAGATCCCGGCCCGCCAGGCAGCCGTCGCCGGTGGCATCCCGATGGACGTGCCCGCACTCACCATCAACAAGGTCTGCCTCTCCGGCATCAACGCCATCGCGCTCGCCGACCAGCTCGTGCGCTCCGGCGAGGCCGACATCGTCGTCGCCGGGGGGCAGGAGTCGATGAGCCAGGCGCCGCACCTGCTGCCGCGCTCTCGCGAGGGTTACAAGTACGGCGACGTCACCGCGCGCGACCACATGGCCTACGACGGCCTCTGGGACGCGTTCACCGACCAGGCCATGGGCAACCTGACCGAGGCGGCCAACGAGTCGGACAGCCAGCATGAGTTCAGCCGCGAGGAGCAGGACGCCTATTCGGCGCGCAGCCACCAGCTGGCTGCCCAGGCGTGGGAGAAGGGCCTGTTCGAGGAGGCTGTCGTCCCGGTGCCCATCCCGCAGCGCAAGGGTGACCCGATCGAGTTCAAGACCGATGAGGGCATCCGTCCGGACACCACCGTTGAGTCCCTGGGCAAGCTGCGTCCCGCCTTTCGCAAGGACGGCACCATCACCGCCGGCTCGGCGTCGCAGATCTCCGACGGTGCCTGCGCGGTCGTGGTGATGAGCAAGGCCAAGGCCGAGGAGCTCGGCCTGGCCTGGCTCGCCGAGATCGGCGCCCACGGCATGGTCGCCGGGCCGGACTCCACGCTGCAGACCCAGCCCTCGCGGGCCATCGTGGCCGCCTGCAAGAAGGAGGGCATCGAGCCCACCGACCTCGACCTGGTCGAGCTCAACGAGGCCTTCGCGGTGGTGGCCCTGGCGTCCACCCAGGAGCTGGGTCTGGACCCGGAGAAGGTCAACGTCAACGGCGGTGCGATCGCGATGGGCCACCCGATCGGCATGTCCGGTGCACGGATCGTGCTGCACCTGGCGCTGGAGCTGCAGCGCCGCGGTGGCGGCACGGGCGCAGCCGCCCTGTGCGGAGGCGGCGGGCAGGGCGACGCGCTGATCGTGCGCGTCCCGCAGTCCCAGGGCTGAACCGACCGCCTGGTATGCGGTCTCGCCGCTCGGTCGACGTCCCCGCCCTGGTCGAGCAGGCCAGGGCGGGCTCTTCGCGTGCCCTGGGCCGGCTGATCACCCTCGTCGAGAACGCCCACCCCGCGCTGCGCGAGGTGATGGCGCTGCTGGCGCCGCACACGGGGCAGGCCCGGATCATCGGGCTGACCGGCAGCCCGGGCGTCGGCAAGTCGACCAGCACCTCGATGCTGGTGCGCGCCCTGCGTCAGCGCGACCTGCGGGTCGGGGTGCTGGCGGTCGACCCCTCCAGCCCGTTCTCCGGTGGCGCGCTGCTCGGTGACCGGATCCGCCTAAGCGAGCATTCGCTCGACCCCGGTGTGTACATCCGCTCGATGGCCTCGCGGGGGCACCTCGGCGGTCTGGCCTGGTCCACCCCGCAGGCGCTGCGGGTGATGGACGCCGCCGGTTGCGAGGTGATCCTGGTCGAGACCGTCGGCGTGGGCCAGAGCGAGGTGGAGATCGCCGGGCTGGCTGACACCACCCTGGTGCTCCTCGCGCCCGGGATGGGTGACGGCGTCCAAGCCGCCAAGGCCGGGATCCTGGAGGTCGGTGACGTCTTCGTGGTCAACAAGGCCGATCGGGACGGGGCCGACACCACGGTCCGCGAGCTGCGCCAGATGATCTCCCTGGGGGACCGCACCGAGCCCGGCCTCTGGCGCCCGCCAGTGCTCAAGGCCGTGGCCGACCGCCACGAGGGTGGTGAGGAGGTGGTCGAGGCGTTGGACAGGCACCTGGCCTGGATGCAGGAGCACGACGAGCTGGACCGTCGCCGCCGCACCCGTGCGGCCCGGGAGGTCGAGGCGATCGCGCTCCAGCGGCTGCGCGCGCGCATGGGTGAGGTGCTCGGCGACGGGGCCCTCGCCGAGGCCACCGAGGAGGTGCTCGCCGGCCGGCTGGACCCGTATGCCGCCGCCGACCAGGTGGTCTCCCGGGTTGCTGGCTGAGCAACCACCCGCTGGTAGCGTCCCTGGGCATGACGAACGTCGAGGACTACCTCATCCGTCGCCCCACCCGCAGCGACACGGTGCCGTTCTCCACGCTGCACGTGCACGTCTGGCGGTCGGCCTACCGGGGGCTGATGGAGGACCGCGTGCTCGACGCGCTGGAGCCGTCAAGCTTCGCGGCAACCTGGATGGCGGTGGGCAGCGGCTACGACGAGGGCACGATCCCGGACGACGGGCGTGGCTTCTGGGTGGCGACGCTGCACGAGGAGCCCGTGGGCTTCATCTTCTTCGGGCCCGGCCGGGACGAGGACCGGCCGGTCCAACGTCAGCTCTACTCCCTCAACGTGCACCCCGAGCACCACGGCCTCGGGATCGCCCAGCGGCTCATGGACGAGGGTCTGGGGCCGGGGGAGGCCTACCTGTGGGTGGCCAGGGGCAACGGGCGCGCGATCCGGTTCTACGAGCGCAACGGCTTCACCCTGGACCGGACCGAGAGCACCGGCCGGCACGACGGTGTCACCGAGCTGCGCATGGTCCGGCACTGACCCGGACCTCCTTAGCCGACGGCCCCCACCAGGGTGAGCAGGAAGAGCAGGGTGAAGCCGACCAGGAAGACCAGGCCCGCCCAGGACAGCCACCGCAGCGCCGGGGAGAGCCGGGGCCCGCGGCGGACCAGGGAGAAGTTGAGCCAGGCGAAGACCGGCGCCGTGACAAAGGCGCTGATCATCGCATACCGCAGCATGTCGGCCAGCTCGGCACTCATCCACAGCACGATCGCCAGCGCCGCCAACGAGATGCCGGTGATCCAGAGGTTCTTCTCCCGTCGGCTGAAGTCGGGCCGGCGGCGCAGCAGCCGCAACGACTCGGCGCTGGCCCGGGCATAACCGTCCACCACCGTGATCACGGTGCCGAACATCGCGGCAAAGGCGATGAGCGCCATGAGCGGCACAGCCCAGGTGCCGATCGCGGCGCCATACATGGACATCAGCTGCGGGATGTAGGCACCGCCAGCCATCTGCAGTTCCTCGCCGCTGCCGTACTGCACGAAGACGCCGAGCGCCACGAAGATCACCGCGAGCACGGTGGAGACGATGAAACCGAGGTTGAAGTCGAAGATGATGTCCTGGGGCCGTACCGTGCGGTCCTGGGCTTTGGCCCGGATCCACAGCGAGTTCAGGGCGCTGACCTCGATCGGGGCGGGCATCCAGCCGATGAGGGCCACCAGGAAGGCCAGGGTGGCCAGGTTCCACGGCGAGGGATCGAGGAAACCCGGCTCACGCACCGTCCCCTGCGAGGCGGCCATCACGACCGCGACCACGGTCGACAGGGACAGCACGACCAGGATCACCTTGGTCACCGTGTCCAGGGCCTTGTAGCGGCCACCGACGAGCAGCGCCCAGGTGATACCCATGAGCAGGGTGGCCAGCAGCGGCACCCCCAGTCCCCAGCTGGCCGGCAGCAGGTAGGCGAGGATCACCGTGCACAGCAGCGCCACGCCTGCGGCAGAGACCACCGAGGAGTAGATACACAGGATGAAGAAGACGATGAGGTAGCCCCGGCCCTTGCGGGCGTACCCCTCGACGAGGGAGAGCCCGGACTCGGCGGTGAACTGCGGCCCGAACCGGAAGAACGGGTACTTCAGCAGGTTCGCCACGAGGATCAGCCCCACCAGCTGCCACCCGAACAAGGCCCCCGCCTGCGTGGAGGCCACCAGGTGTGAGGCGCCGATCGCGGCCGAGGCCATCAGCAGGCCAGGACCGACGGCCGCCCACCGGGATCCCGGTGCGTGGGCCGGGCTCGTCGTCGTCGACATGGGCAGGCAGGTTACCAGGTCTCGGAGCGCCACCGCATCGTGTGCGGTCCGACCAGCGATGGCGGGAGCCGGCCTGGATAGGCGGCCGCGGTCACCTGGACCGGGGGCGTCACTCTGTGGAACTGCTCACGCCCGATTGGCGCTGTCCCTGCAGGTCAGCGCCCTGCCAGAGGGAAGGCCGGGTGCCGCAGCCGGGATGCTGGGTGTTCGCTGATTTCATTCTTGGCCCTGAGAAGTTTACCGTTTCGTTATGAAGTTCTCCCGTTCGATCCTTGCGGCCACCCTCAGCTCGGCCCTCGTCCTGACGGCCTGCTCGGGTGAGGACCCCGAGGAGCAGGGCGTCGGCCCCGCGGCCCAGACCACCCCGTCGCCGGCCGACGACAGCACCGAGACCACCGCTGACACGACCACCGACGACGGCGCGACCACCGCCGGCGACGACACGACCACCGATGACGGCGCGACCACGGACGACGGCGCGAGCACCGCCGGCGACGATGCGGCCGTCACCGACCAGGCGGCCACGACCGCGGGTGCCGCGGACGACGAGTCCACCACCGAGGTGGCCATGGCGACCGACGAGATCACCGCGGCCATCCCCCTGGAGGAGGCCGAGGAGGTCGCCGAGACCGTGCTCACGGCGCGGTTCCAGGCCGACCAGGGCGACGGGGAGGACATCACCGACCTGCAGCGCAAGTCGATGATGGGCAACGTCCGCACGGCCCACGAGGCCGCCGACCAGCTCGAGTCGGTCAACGGAGAGCCGCCGCAGGTCGACCTGGAGCGCAACCCGGTCGAGCCTATCGTCCTGGCGATCAGCAAGGACGACGGCGAATTGCCGATGTTCCTCCTGGTGCAGACCGTCCCCGAGGAGGGGAGCGTGCCGCTGCTACACCTCCTCGAGAGCCGCACCGGCGAGAGCGCCGACTTCCGGATCAGTTGGGAGGCCCCGATGCTGCCCGGCACCGAGCTGCCCAGCTTCGAGCGCCGCTCGGTCGGCTCCCCGGTGCTGCGCTCCGGCTCCGGCGACCTCACGATGGCCCCGCGCGACCTGCTGAAGTCGGTGGCGTCCTACATCAGCTACCCCCAGCCCGAGGACGTCCCGGACTACCGCACCCACGGTTACGCCCCCACGGTGCGCCGCGCCGCCCAGAACCAGGCGGACGCCGTCGCCGGCCAGGCCACCCTGCAGGAGAAGAACTGGCTGGTCTCGGAGGACACCAAGACCCTGCTCTTCGACGACGGCAGCGCCTTCGTGATGGGCACCCTGCTGCGCGACACCCAGTTCCGGGTCAACGGCGGCAGCGAGCTCAATCCGCCGGACACCTTCCGGGTCTTCCAGGACACCCCGGTCCTCACTCAGGAGGCCGTGCTGCGCACGACGGTCTTCATCGGGATGCGGGCACCCTCGGATCAGGTGGAGTTCAAGCCGGAGATGATCGCAGCCCGCGAGCAGCTGGTCGACGCCTGGGGCGAGTGAGCGGGTAGTCGAGCCAACCGCACGGACGTCGTGAGGGGGCCGGAGCGGGTTGGTCCCGCCCCGGCCCCTGCGCATACCCTGGGGACCATGACCCAGCAGCCCTTCAGCCCTGCCGCCCTGCGCGGTGCCGTCGACCTGTCCGGCCTGGGCGCGCGACCGCGCGGCGGGACTCAGCAGCCCCCCTCAGCAGCGTCCGCGCAAGGATCTGGGCCGGCGGAGACCGGCGCCGTGCCCGGCCGCCAGGGCGCCCTGGTGACGATGGACGACAGCAGCTTCGAGTCGGTCGTCACCGCCAGCCTGACTGCGCCCGTCGTGCTGGTCCTGTGGTCACCGCAGGCGCCAGAGTCCGCCCAGCACCTGCGCGAGCTGGTGGACGCCGCGCGCAGCTCGGGCGGACGTTTCCAGGTGGCGGCCGCTGACCTCGCCGCGAGCCCGGGCATCATGCAGGCGCTGACCCCGCTGCTGCAGCAGGCCTTCGGCCAGGTCAGCTCTCTGCCGGTGGTCATCGGACTGCTCGGCGGGCAGCCGATGCCGTTCTACGTCGGCGTGCAGCCCATGGCCCAGGTCGACCAGCTGCTCACCAAGTTCCTCGAGGCGGCGGTGGCCAACGGCGTCACCGGTCGCGTGGAGGTGGGCGCCGCCGACGCCCCCGTGGATGAGGCGGGTGAGGAGGGGGAGCTGCCGCCCCTGCACCAGGCCGCCTATGACGCCATCGACCGGGGTGACTGGGCCGCCGCCATCACCGCCTACGAGCAGGCGCTGGAGCAGGACCCGTCCGATGAGATGGCCCGGCTGGGACTGGGACAGGTCCGGCTCCTGGAACGGACCAGCACCCTCGACCTTGCGGCGGTCCGGGCCCGCGCGGCGGCCGACCCCACCGATGTCAGCGCCCAGATCGAGGCCGCGGACGTGGACGTGGTCGGCGGGCACGTCGAGGACGGTTTCGCCCGGCTGGTGGACACCGTGCGCCGGACCTCGGACAAGGACCGGGACGCCGCCCGCACCCACCTGCTCAGCCTCTTCGAGGTCGTCGGCCCCCAGGACCCGCGCGTGCAGAAGGCGCGGTCGGCCCTGATGAGCGCGCTCTTCTAGCCGCCGCTCCCGGGTGGTCAGCCGCGGGCGCCGCCTGCGGTGGTCAGCCGCGCAGCGCCTGGTCGACCACCTGCTGGGCCTCTGCCTGGACCTGGGCGAGGTGCTCGGGCCCGCGGAAGCTCTCGGCGTAGATCTTGTAGACGTCCTCGGTCCCGGACGGCCGGGCGGCGAACCACGCGTGCTCGGTGGCGACCTTGACCCCACCGATGGCAGCGTCGTTCCCGGGCGCCTCGGTGAGGACGGCGGTGATCTGCTCGCCGGCCAGCTCGGTGGCGCTGATGTCCCGCGCGGACAGCTTCTTCAGGCGGCCCTTCTGCTCGCGGCCCGCAGGCGCGTCGACCCGCGCGTAGGCCGGGTCACCGTGCTCGGCGACCAGCTCGGCATACCGCTGGGAGGGCGTGCGCCCGGTGCGCGCGATGATCTCGGCCGCCAGTAGCGCCAGGATGATCCCGTCCTTGTCGGTGGACCACACCGACCCGTCCCGGCACAGGAACGAGGCGCCGGCGGACTCCTCACCACCGAAGCCGACCGAGCCGTCGAGCAGGCCCGGGACGAACCACTTGAAGCCGACCGGCACCTCGATGAGCTGCTGGCCCAGGCTCTGGGCCACCTTGTCGATCATCGAGGAGCTGACCAGCGTCTTGCCGATCGCGATGTCCTGCGGCCAGTCGGGGCGGGCGCCGCCGTAGAGGTAGTCGATGGCTACCGCCAGGTAGTGGTTGGGGTTCATCAGCCCCGCGTCCGGGGTGACGATCCCGTGCCGGTCGGCGTCCGCGTCGTTGCCCGTGGCCACGTCAAAGCGCGGCTGTCCACCCTGCTCGCCGCGCATGACCTCGATGAGCGAGGCCATGGCGTCGGGTGAGGAGCAGTCCATCCGGATCTTGCCATCCCAGTCCAGGGTCATGAACCGCCAGGTGGGGTCCACGTCCGGGTTGACGACGGTCAGGTCCAGACCGTGCTCCTGGGCGATCGCACCCCAGTAGTCGACGGCGGCACCGCCGAGCGGGTCGGCCCCGATCCGCACCCCTGCCTCGCGGATCGCGTCCAGGTCGATGACGCGGGGCAGGGCCCGGACGTACTCGCCCATGAAGTCGTAGCCGGCGGCGCGGGTGTGGGCCTGCTCGAAGGGGACCCGTTGGACCTCGTCCAGCCCGGCCCGCAGCAGCTCGTTGGCGCGGTCGGCGATCCAGCTGGTGGCGTCGGTGTCTGCCGGTCCACCGTGCGGCGGGTTGTACTTGAAGCCACCGTCGCGCGGCGGGTTGTGGGAGGGGGTGACCACGATGCCGTCAGCCTCACCCTGCGCGTCGGGCGTCTCCCGGTTGTGCTGCAGGATTGCCCGGGACACCGCGGGGGTGGGCGTGTAGCCCTCACCGCTGTCGATGTGCACGTCCACCCCGTTGCCGATGAGGACCTCCAGCGCGCTGCGCCAGGCCGGCTCGGACAGGGCGTGGGTGTCCCGGCCGAGGAAGAGTGGCCCGTCGGTGCCCTGGTCGCGGCGGTAGTCGCAGATCGCCTGGGTGGTGGCCAGGATGTGCTGCTCGTTAAAGGCCCCGTCCAGCGCGCTGCCCCGGTGGCCCGAGGTGCCGAAGGCGACCTGCTGGTCGACGTCGTCCGGGTCAGGCACGATCTCGGTGTAGGCGGCCAACAGCTGAGCCACGTCGACGAGGTCCTCAGACCTGGCCGGCTGCCCCGCCCGCGCGTGCCGCGTCGGGCTGTCCTCCGAGGCTGCCCCCTCGGCGCTGCCCGGCTCGAGGGCGCCCTCCTCGTCCACCGTCGCAGCCTCGGGCTCCGGGTCGGGCACGAGATAGATCGCGCCCATCGGCGGCACGGTCACCAGAGCCGAGAACGGCTGGTGCTGGTGGGGGTGGTCGTAGGCCTGGACGTAACCCATGTTGCCCTGCCCGGACCCGCCGTAGACCTCGGCGTCGGTGTTGAGGGCCTCGTGCCAGCGTCCGCCGTAGGGCAGGCCGACGTGCACCTGGTGCTGGGTGACGCCGCTGAAGTTGACCAGCACGACCACGGCCGGCCGCAACCCGTCCGGCCCCTCGTCACCCCAGCGCAGGTAGGAGTAGAGGTTGCGCGAGGCGTCGTTGGCGTCCAGCCAGCGGAAGCCGTCTTCGTGGTGGTCGATCTGCCACAGCGCCGGCAGCTCGTGGTAGAGCCGGTTAAGGTCGCGGACCAGGGCCAGCACGCCCGCGTGCTCGGGCCGCTGCGTCAGCTCCCAGGACAGCGAGGCCTGGTCGGCCCACTCGCGCACCTGGCCGAACTCGGTGCCCATGAAGAGCAGCTGCTTGCCCGGGTGGCTCCACTGGTAGGCCAGGAAGGCGCGCATGGTGGCGAACTTCTGCCAGGCGTCACCGGCCATCTTGCGCACCAGCGAGCCCTTGCCGTGCACGACCTCGTCGTGGCTGATCGGCAGGATGTACTTCTCGCCGAAGGCGTAGACCATCGAGAAGGTCATCGTGTGGTGGTGGTGCGCACGGGCATACGGACTCTGCCCCAGGTAGTCGAGGGTGTCGTGCATCCAGCCCATGTTCCACTTGAAGCCAAAGCCCAGTCCGCCCTCGTCCACGGGGGCGGTGACCCCGGGCCAGGAGGTGGACTCCTCGGCGATCATCACCACGCCGGGGCTGCGGCGGTAGGCGGTGGCATTGGTCTCCTGCAGCAGGGCGACCGCCTCCAGGTTCTCCCGGCCGCCGTAACGGTTGGGCACCCACTGGCCCGGCTGGCGCGAGTAGTCCAGGTAGAGCATCGAGGCCACGCCGTCCACCCGCAGCCCGTCGGCGTGGAACTCCTCCAGCCAGTAGGTGGCGTTGGCGACAAGGAAGTTGCGCACCTGGGGGTGGCCGAAGTCGAAGATGTAGGAGCCCCACTCCGAGTGCCAGCCCTTGCGCGGGTCAGGGTGCTCGTAGATGGGGGTCCCGTCGAACCTGGCCAGCGCCCAGGGGTCGGTGGCGAAGTGCCCCGGCACCCAGTCGAGGATGACGCCGATCCCGGCGCAGTGCAGCCGGTCGATGAGGTAGCGCAGCCCGTCCTCGTGCCCGAACCGGCTGTCCGCGGCGAAGTAGCCGGTGACGTGGTAGCCCCACGACCCACCGTAGGGGTGCTGCATGACCGGCATGAACTCCACGTGCGTGAAGCCCAGGTCGGCCACGTAGTCCACCAGCTCGTCGGCCAGCTGCTCGTAGGACAGCCCCTGTCGCCAGCTGCCCAGGTGCATCTCGTAGATGCTCATCGGGCCGTGGTGGATATTGTTCTCCGACCGCCGCCTCATCCAGGCCGCGTCCCCGTCGCTCCACCGGTGGCGGCTGACGGTGACCACCGAGTTGTTGAAGGGCGGCACCTCGCTGGCCCGTGCCATCGGGTCGGCCTTGGCCCGCCGCACCCCGTCCGGACCGGTGATGTCGTACTTGTAGTGGGCGCCCTCGCGCACACCGGGCACGAAGAGCTCCCAGACCCCGACGCTGTCGTGCGCGCGCAGGGCGTGCGTGTTGCCGTTCCACCCGTTGAAGTCACCGATGACGTGCACGGCCAGCGCGTGAGGCGCCCACACGGCGAAGCGGGTGCCGGTCACCGGTCCGAGCTCGTCGCGCACGGTCATGACGTGCGATCCCAGCGCCCGCCAGAGCTCCTCGTGCCGGCCCTCGCCGATGAGGTGCAGATCGGTCTCGCCCAGGCTGGAGGTGTGCCGGTAGGCCTCGTCGACCAGCCGTGCGCCCTCCGAGCCGGCCACCTGCAACCGGTAGGCCGGGACCTCCGGCTCGGGGATCACCGCCACCCAGATGCCGCCGGTCTCGTGGGTCATCGAGACGGTGCGCCCCTGGCCCAGGACCACCTCGACCGCCTCCGCCTCGGGCTGCAGGGTGCGGATCGTGACGTGTCCCTCGTGCGGGTGGGCGCCCAGCAGCGCGTGCGGGTTGCGGTGCAAACCGTGGACGACGTCGGTCGCCTCCTCCAGGTCCAGGGGCCGGGTATGCGGTGCCGAGGGCTCGCTCGGCCCCTCCAGCGGCCGGCGCGTGACCTTGGTGCCGGCCCGGACGTCGCTTGCCCCACCGTCCTCGTCGGCGCTGTCGCCGGAGGCAGCGCCACCGACCGTGCGGCCGGTGACGACATCGGGGGACCCGATGGCGTCCTGCCAGGCCCGGTCCCGCGAGGCGGCGGGGTCGAGGTCCACGACGCCGGACCAGCCGGAGGCGCTCAGGGCGCGCAGCTCGCCCGAGGTCAGGGTCCTGCCCTCGGTTCCTGCCGCGGCGGTGCCGGCGCTCTCCCCGGGCCGGTGACCGACAGGCGCCAGGGGCGGCAGCTCCAGGTCGAACGCGCCGCGCGGTGGTGCGACGGGCGCGTGCGGGACGCCGCCGCTGGCCAGAGCCCGGTCGCCGGGATGGGCCACGGTCTGATGGACGTGCTCCATCTCGATCAGGCTGGACCCGTAGTCGTCGTCGGGGATGCTGGCATCGGGGATCTGGGCCTCGTCGCCGGTGCGCTCATCGACAGCCACTGAAGCCTCCTCGGTGCCCTGGGTCTCGTGGGTCTGCTGGGTCTGCTGGGTCTGAACCTGCTCGGTCGCACCGAGGTCGTCAGAGTCCTCGGTGGGGACGGCATCGTCGGCATCGTCCTGGCTGGTGCTCTGGGCGCCGGGTGTCGAGCTGGTCTCAACAGGTGCTGCGTCGCTCAGCGGCGCCGCCGCGGACCCTGTCGGGGGGTCGGTGGGCGTCTCGCGCGCAGCCGTGTGCTCGGCGCCGGAGTCCGGCCCCGGCGCTACCTGGACCGCGCCGGCCACCAGGCGGTGGACCGCGGCGACGGGGATCGCAAGCCAGTCAGGGCGGTTGCGAGCCTCGTAGCTGGCCTCGTAGAGCGCCTTGTCCAGCTCCAGGGCGTCCAGCACGTCCTGCTGGGCCGACACGTCCTCACCGGACTCCTCGGCATACCCCTCGACGAAGGCCTGACGGGCCGCGCGAGCCCACCCGGCGCGCTCCCCGGTCAGGGAGACGGATGCCGCGGCATAGTCGAAGGAGCGAAGCATGCCGGCCACGTCACGCAGCGTCAGGTCGGGGGCCGTGCGCTCAGGCAGCGGGCGCAGGGGCTCGCCCTCGAAGTCCAGGAGCACCCAGCCCCGGTCGGGCACCTGCAGCACCTGACCCAGGTGGTAGTCGCCGTGGATGCGCTGCAGGGTCGGCAGGGGCTGCGACTCCAGGCGCGCGTAGACCGCCTCGACCTGCGCAGCCACCTGCGCCAGCTCGGGCGCGTCGGCGTAGGCCGCCTCGGCCCGGCGGCGCATCTGCGTGACGAGGGTGCGGCGGCGCTCGTCGTCGGGCTCGGTGGTGCCGAAGGCCTCGCGGAGGGCGCGGTGGACTGCCGCCGTCGCCGCCCCGAGGGTGTGGGCAGCAGCGGTGAAGTCTGCCTCGTCACGGCAGGCCTCCAGCGCGCCTTGCCAGGCGTCCCGGGTGTCGGGCAGGAACTCCTGGGCGAAGACCAGGTGTCCCCGGGCCTCGCCGTCGTCGGTCGACCAGCGACCCTCGACGTAGCCGAGCGGGCTCGGCACCTGGCGGGAACCGGTGTCGCTGATGGCGGCCTGGACGACCACGTCCGGGTTGTCTCCGTCGGCCAGGACCCGGAAGACCTTGATGATGACCGGGTCCCCCTCCCGGTGCAGCTGCACCATGATCGAGGTGTTGGACTGCTCGCCGGTGAGCACCTGCGCGGTGCGCAGGGCAGGCACGGTGTCGTGCGCGGCCAGCCTCCGCGCGTGCGCCGAGGGCACGTCGGTGCCGGCATACATGTGCTGCAGCAGCACCTGGGCGAAGACCGGGTCATGGGTGGCGTCGTAGACGTAGCGGGTGCCCAGCTCGCTGTGCTCCGCGGTGCCGACGAGCCCGGCGGACATGAACGCCACCGCCTCGGCCCGGTAGGACAGCGGGATCTGATAGACCACCGGCTCCGGGCCGGACTCGTCGATGACGATGTGGTCCTCGAGACCGACCTCGCCCAGCGGGTCCTCCCACCGCACCGAGCCGATCCGACGCAGCCGCGGCGGACCGCCGGCGGTCTTGCCACGGAACCACCGCTGGCGTGCGACCCAGTCCGGCAGGAACTCCTCGAACGGCGGCGTCAGGGTGGGCATCAGGACTCCTCGGTGGCGGGGGTCACGGGGGTCGAGGGGGTCAGGCCGAGCCAGTAGAAGCCGCGAGACCCCAGGGTGAGCGTGATCGTGCCCTCGGGGGTGACGTCCACGAAGCCCTGGCCGCCGAACAGGTCCTGGACCTCAGCGCCCTTGAACTGCTCGGGCAGGACCACGGTCGCCGCCTGAGGCCGGGAGGACAGATTGTTGATGCACAGCACCGCGGGCACGCCCTCGCGCTGCTCGCTCTGCTCGGTCTCGGGCATCATCCGGCAGAAGGCCAGCACCGTGTCGTTGTCCGCCTCGCAGGGGACGTAGTCGCCCACCCCGAAGACCTCGTGGGTTGAGCGCACGTGCAACATCCCCCGGGTCCAGTGCAGCAGCGATGCACCGCTGGCCATCTGGGCCTCGACGTTGACGTTGTTGTAGTGGTACACCAGCGAGCCGACCACAGGCAGGTAGAGCTTGCCCGGGTCCGCGGTGGAGAAACCGGCGTTGCGGTCGGGGGTCCACTGCATCGGGGTACGAACCGCGTCCCGGTCGGTGAGCCAGATGTTGTCGCCCATCCCGATCTCATCGCCGTAGTACAGGCACGGTGAGCCAGGCAGGGACAGCAGCAGGGCGTTGATCAGCTCCAGCTCGCTGCGGGAGTTGTCCAGCAATGGCGCCAGGCGGCGTCGGATGCCGATGTTGGCGCGCATCCTCGGATCGGGGGCGTACCAGCCGTACATCGCCGCCCGCTCCTCGGCGCTGACCATCTCCAGGGTCAGCTCGTCGTGGTTGCGCAGGAAGGTGCCCCACTGCGTGCCCGGGGGGATCGGCGGTGTCTCGTCCATCACCCGGATGATCGGCTCGGCCTTCTCCTCCCGGAGGGCGTAGAACAGCCGCGGCATGACCGGGAAGTGGAAGCACATGTGGCACTCGGGAGCCTCCTCCGTGCCGTAGTAGTCGACGACCTCGGCGGGCATCTGGTTGGCCTCAGCCAGCAGCACCCGGCCCGGGTACTCCGCGTCGACCATGGCCCGCAGCTCGGCGAGGAACTCGTGCGTCCTGGGCAGGTTCTCGCAGTTGGTCCCCTCCTCCTCGAAGAGGTAGGGCACCGCATCCAGGCGGAAACCATCGATGCCCAGGTCCATCCAGAACCGGACGACGTCGAACATGGCCTCCTGGACGGCCGGGTTCTCGAAGTTGAGGTCGGGTTGGTGGGAGAAGAACCGGTGCCAGAAGAACTGCCGCCGGACCGGGTCGAAGGTCCAGTTCGAGGTCTCGGTGTCGACGAAGATGATCCGGGCGTCGGCATACTTCTCGTCGGTGTCGGACCAGACGTAGAAGTGGCCGTACGGCCCCTCCGGGTCGGACCGGCTGGCCTGGAACCAGGCGTGCTGGTCGCTGGTGTGGTTCATCACCAGGTCGGTGATGATCCGGATGCCCCGCTCGTGCGCCTGGCTGATCAGCTCGCGGAAGTCTGGCAGCGTGCCGAACTCGGGCAGTACCGCCGTGTAGTCGGCCACGTCATACCCGCCGTCGCGCAGGGGGGAGGCGTAGAACGGGGGGATCCACAGACAGTCCACCCCCAGCCACTGCAGGTAGTCGAGGCGGTTGATCAGGCCGGTGAAGTCGCCGGACCCGGAGCCGTCGGAGTCGTCGAAGGCTCGGACGAGCACCTCGTAGAAGACAGCCTTGCGGAACCAGTCGGGGTCGTGCTTCAGGCCCGGCTGGTGCAGGTTCAGCCCGCGCATCGTGCTCCTTTTCTCAAGCCGTGGTCGCGTGGACGATGTGGACGGGCTCCCGCCCGTAGCCCGGGCCGAGCTCGACGTACGGCGTCTCGTCCCAGATCCAGTCCGCGCCGGTCACCAGGTCGTGGGCGCGGAAGCGCTGGCCGGGTTGCTCGCCCAGGCCCAGCCCCAGCGCGCTGAGGTCCAGGTGCAGCCGGGAACCGTGGATGCCGAAGGGGTCGAGGTTGGCCACGACGATGATCGTGTCCTGGGCCGATCCGTCGTCCGCGCCGCCGCCGTGCTTGGAGAAGACGAGGAGGTTCTCGTTGTCGGCGTCGTGGAAGGTGATGTTGCGCAGCCAGTGCAAGCTGGGGTGCTCGCGGCGGATCCGGTTCAGCAGGGTCAACCACCCGGTGAGGTCCTCGCGGCCCGGCACAGCCTCGCCCCACCTGCGGTCCTTGTACTCGTACTTCTCGTTGTCGATGTGCTCCTCGGCGCCGGGCCGTGGGACGTTCTCGACATGCTCGAAGCCGGCGTAGATGCCGTAGGTGGGCACCAGGGTCGCGGCGAGGGTCGAACGGACCAGGTGGGCGGTGACCCCGCCGACCTGCATGTAGGGGGTCAGGATGTCGTGGGTGGTGGGCCAGAAGCTGGGGCGCATGTACGGCGCGGTCTCGGTGGCCAGCTCGGTGACGTACTCCCGCAGCTCCTCGGCGGTGTTGCGCCAGGCGTAGTAGGTGTAGGACTGCTGGAACCCGACCTTGGCCAGGGTGCGCATCATCATCGGCTTGGTGAACGCCTCGGAGAGCCAGATGACCTCCGGGTGGTCCACCGCCACGTCGGCGATGAGCCACTGCCAGAACTCCACCGGCTTGGTGTGTGGGTTGTCGACGCGGAAGATCTTGACTCCGTGGTCGATCCAGACCTGCACCACCCGGCGTACCTCGGCGTAGATGCTGTCGGGGGCGTTGTCGAAGTTGAGCGGGTAGATGTCCTGGTACTTCTTCGGGGGATTCTCCGCGTAGGCGATGGTGCCGTCAGCTCGGGTGGTGAAGAACTCCGGGTGCTCGCTGGCCCACGGGTGGTCGGGGGAGGCCTGCAGGGCCAGGTCGAGGGCGACATGCAGCCCCTCGTCCTCCGCGCGGGCGACGAAGGCGTCGAAGTCCTCCCAGTCGCCAAGCTCCGGGTGCAGCGCGTCGTGGCCGCCGTCGGGGGACCCGATCGCATAGGGCGAACCAGGGTCGTGCTCCTCGGTGGTCAGGCTGTTGTTGCGGCCCTTGCGGTTCGTCGTGCCGATGGGGTGCACCGGGGTGAGGTAGACCACGTCGAAGCCCATCTCGGCGATGCCTGGCAGCCGCTCGGACGCGGTCGCGAAGGTGCCGGTGGTCCACAACCCGGTCTCCGGGTCGTGGGTCGCGCCCTCGGACCGAGGGAAGATCTCGTACCAGGCGCCGGTGAGGGCCAGGGGTCGCTCCACCCACCAGGTGTAGGTCGGGCTCGCGCTCACCGCGTCGCGCAGCGGGCTGCTGGCCATCACCTCCCGGACCCGGGGGTCGATGCCGGCCTGCAGGCGCTCCTCGGCGGGCAGTGAGCTGCGGCGCAGCAGGTCGATGGCCTCCTTGAGGACGGTCCGGTCCTCGTCGGTGTGGTCGACCTCCTCGACCGCCCGCTCCAGGACCCGGGCGCCCTCCTCCAGCATCAGATCGACGTCCACCCCGGCGCGGACCTTGATGGTGCCGTCGTGCTCCCACGTGCCATAGGGGTCGGACCACCCCTCGACACGAAAGCCCCAGACCCCCTCTCGATCGGCATGCACCACCGTGCGCCAGTGGGACAGGCCGGGGTTGGTGCTGACCATGGGGACGTGGCGCTCCTGCCCGTCGGGGTCGACGAGCACGGCCGTCGCGTTGACGGCGTCGTGACCCTCGCGGAAGACGGTGGCGGAGAGGGTGAACAGCTCCCCGACGACGGACTTGGTGGGTCGTCGTCCACCGTCGACGATGGGCTCGACATCCAGGACGGGAATGCGGTCGATCGGCTCCTGTCCGAGCAGGGCCAGGACGGAGCGGTCCGGGGCGGGTGGGGACGACGCGGGCTGGGCAGACGTGGTCGAGTGCTCGGTCACGCGCCCCACGCTACCCGGACGGGACGATCCGGACCACGCGGTCGTCAGCGTCCCGGCGTAGCGGGGTCGACCCGGCCCACCAGGACCGTGAAAGAGGTGGCCCCGGTGGAGCGGGTCTGCCCTTCCCTGAGCGGCTGCTGCGGGTCGGGGGCCTGCCCCTCCTTGCCGTCCTCGCTGACCGGGCGCTCGCTGCTCCAGCGCACGGTCCAGTCGAGCACTCGCTCGAGGACCGGCAGGGTCACCCCGATGCGGTCCGGCCCGGCGTGCAGCACCAGCGCAACCACCTGGGGCGGGGTGCCGGTGGCGTCGCTGCCGCCCAGGCCGTCGAAGTCCTGGTGGAGGGAGTCGTAGACGGCGACGACCGTGCGGCGCCTGGGGTCCTGCCAACCCTGCTCGTTCACCTGCTGACCGTGCTCGTCATACCAGCGCAGCCGGGTCCGTCCGGGCACGGCCTGGTGGAGCGGGAACTCGGGCGGGCGCAGCACGGCCAGCTCGCGGCGTAGCGCGGTCAGGGTGCGGGCGTCGGCCAGGAGCTCCCGCTGCCACGGCTCCAGCTGCCAGTCCACCCAGGTGATGGGGTTGTCCTGGCAGTAGGCATTGTTGTTGCCCTCCTGGGTGCGGCCGAGCTCATCACCGCCCAGCAGCATGGGGACGCCGGTGGAGAGCAGGACCGTCGCCAGCAGGTTGCGCACGGAGCGTTCGCGGGAGGTCAGAACCACAGGGTCGGTGCTCGATCCCTCGACGCCGTGGTTGAAGGACCGGTTGTCGCCGTGCCCGTCCCGGTTGTCCTCGCCGTTGGCGTAGTTGTGCCGCTGCTCGTAGGCAGTGAGGTCGGCGAGAGTGAAGCCGTCGTGGCTGGCGGCGTAGTTGATCGAGGCCGTCGGGCCGCGGTCGTCATGGCTGAACAGGTCCGCCGAGCCCGCCAGCCGGGTGGCCAGGTCGCGGATGCCCTGCCCCGGCGCCCCGTTCAGCGCCCGACCGACGTCCGAGAGCCAGAAGCTGCGCACGCCGTCGCGGTAGCGGTCGTTCCACTCGGCCATGGGCCCGGGGAACTGGCCCGTGCGCCAGCCGTGGACGCCGACGTCCCACGGCTCGGCGATGAGCTTGACCCGCGAGAGGACCGGGTCGGTCTGCAGGGCGACGTGGAAGGGGTGGTCGCGGTCGTAGGCGTCGTCCCGGCCCCGGGCCAGGGCGGGCGCGAGGTCGAACCGGAAGCCGTCGACGTGGTAGCGCTCCACCCAATGGCGCAACGAGTCCAGCACCATGCGCGCCACCATCGGCTCGCGCAGGTCCACGGTGTTGCCGCAGCCGGTCACGTCGACGTCGCGGCCCCGGGCATCCAGCCGGTAGTAGCTGTGGTTGTCCAGGCCGCGCCAGGACAGCGTGGGTCCCTCCCCGCTGCCCTGCTCAGCTGTGTGGTTGTAGACGACGTCGAGGATGACCTCCAGCCCGGCGGCGTGCAGGGCACGCACCGCGCCCTTCACCTCGTCCACGACGCCTTGGGGGTCCTGCGCCGCCGCATACCGAGCGTGGGGGGCGAAGAAGCCGAGCGTGTTGTATCCCCAGTAGTTGCTCAGCCCTCGCCGGACCAGGGCCGGCTCGGAGGTGAAGGCGTGCACCGGCAGCAGCTCGACGGTGGTCACCCCCAGCTGCACCAGGTGCTCTACCACCGCCGGGTGGGCCAGCCCGGCGTAGGTGCCGCGCAGCTCGGGCGGCACGTCGGGGTGACGCATCGTCAGGCCCCGCACGTGCGCCTCGTAGATCACCGTGTCGGTCCAGGGCACGCGGGGCAGGATGTCCCCGGCCCAGTCGAAGCCGTCATGGTCAACGACCACCGAACGCGGCACGTAGGGCGCCGAGTCGCGCTCGTCGCGCACGACCGGGTCGCCGGCGAGGTGACCCCCTCCGCGGTGGCGGTCGACCCGGTGGCCGTAGACCTCCGGGACCCAGCTGACCTCGCCCTCGACCGCACCGGCGTAGGGGTCCAGGAGGAGCTTGGCCGGATTGTGCCGGTGGCCCTGATCCGGTGCCCACGGACCGTGCACCCGCAGCCCGTAGCGGGTCCCTGGGGTCAGCTGCGGCACGCTGTCCCACCAGATGCCGTAGGCGTTGCGGGTCAGCGGGACCGTCACGGCGTGCGCACCGTCGGGGCCGAAGATCTCCACCTCCACCGACGTTGCGTGCCGGGCCAGCACCGCAAGCTCGGGTCCCGCCTCGGTGCGGGTCAGCCCCAAGGGAGGGGGACGGTCCGTGCTGCGGCGCGGACGGCTCAGGGGTGGCATGACCCCCAAGCCTAGGCGGGGAGGCCGGCCGGGCTTCGCGGGGCTGACGGGGAGTCGGTTACGTTGGGGGTATGAGCGATCCCACCGCACTCCCGAACTTTCCCCCTCCGCCCGAGGAGCACCCCCTCACCGGGCGGGTGCTGGATGCGCTGCAGGACCTGCAGATGTCGCCCAACCTCGACCCGCAGGGCGACGTCGCCTTCGAGGTTCGCGGCCAGAAGCTCTTCGTCAAGGTGATCCAGGGCGACCAGTTCGACATCATGCGCCTCTTCGGCCAGTGGCAGATCGCCGGCACCGTGCCGGAGGACCTGGCCACCCGTCTGAACGGCTGCAACGACGTCACCCTGGGGGTCAACCTGGTCAAGGCTGGCATCGCCAACGGCAACCTGGTGCTCGCCGTCGAGCAGATCATCGCCCGCCAGGAGCCGCCGAAGGCCAAGGTCCAGATCGCGACCGGGCTGATCCTGCAGGCGCTCCAGTTGTGGCACCGCAACGTCATCGCCAAGGCGGCCGTCGAGCGGGGCGAGGAGCCGGAGCTGCCCGCCGACGCGCCCGAGGGCACCGAGGTCGGTCCCTGGCTGTCGATCGGGTCCCAGGGGCAGCAGGGCGCCGGAGACGACGCTGCCGGCGGCCAGACCGGCTCCGACACCAGTGGGGAGCCGGAGGGGCGGGCGTGAGCCGGACGGTTCAGACGGCCAGCGAGTTCGTCCGGGTCGAGGTCGACTCTGGCATCGCCACGATCCGCATCGACCGGCCCAAGATGAACCCGCTGTCGATCGAGGTGCAGGACGCCCTGGCGGAGGCCGCCCGAATCGTCACGGCCGACGACGAGGTTGCGGCAGTGGTGATCTACGGGGGGGAGAAGGTCTTCGCCGCCGGGGCGGACATCAAGGAGATGCAGACGATGGGCTACACCGACATGGTGCAGCGCGCGAGCATCATCCAAGACTGCTTCACGCAGGTCGCCCGGATCCCCAAGCCGGTCATCGCCGCCATCGAGGGCTACGCCCTGGGCGCCGGCAACGAGCTGGCCATGTGCGCCGACTTCCGGGTCGCTGCCGCTGATGCCAAGCTCGGGCAGCCGGAGATCCTGCTGGGCGTCATCCCCGGCGCCGGCGGCACCCAGCGGCTGGCCCGCCTGGTCGGGGTCAGTAAGGCCAAGGACCTCGTCTACACCGGTCGGATGATCGATGCCGCCGAGGCCCAGGAGATCGGTCTGGTGGACAAGGTCGCCGAGCCCGGCGAGGCGTACGCGACCGCGGTGGAGATGGCCCAGCGCTACGTGCACGGGCCGGCCTTCGCCCTCCGCGCCGCCAAGGAGACCATCGACCGCGGCCTCGACGGGGACCTCGCGACCGGCCTGGCGATCGAGGCGATGCAGTTTGCCGGCGTCTTCGCCACCCAGGACCGCGAGATCGGGATGACCTCCTTCGTCAAGGAGGGCCCGGGCAAGGCGACCTTCGAAGGTCGCTGACCGGACGCGCGAAAAGTCCCCACAGAACACGCCACAGGGCGCGACAGAACACGCGATAAGTCTCGAGAGGGACACGCGAGACGGGCCATGCCATCTGGGTATGGCCCGTTTCGCGTGCTCAGTCGGTCCCTGTCACGTGTCCTGTCGCGCCCTGTGGCGTGTCCTGTGCCGTAATGCGTGCGCTATGCGAGGCGGTAGGTAGCGGTCCCACTAGTTGACTTATCTTACTAGTCAGATATACGATCTAGTCATGAACACGGAACAGTGGCCGAGCGAGTGGCTGCGCGGAGTGCTCGGGGTGTGCGTGCTGCGCATCCTGCTCGACGGGCCCAGCTACGGCTACGCGATCACCCAACGCCTGGCTGAGGCTGGCCTGGGCACCGTCAAGGGGGGCACCCTCTACCCGCTGCTCGGCCGTCTTGAGGAGGCAGGGCACGTCGAGGTGGACTGGCGACCCGGCGAAGGCGGCCCCGGCCGCAAGTTCTACGCCCTGACCGAGCAGGGACGTGCAGAGGCCGGCGAGCAGTCCGCTCGCTGGGTCGACTTCACCACCACCACGCGCAGCCTGACCGACGAGGCCCTGGCGCAGACGACGGGGAGGAACTGACATGAATTCCAAGGCCACGCGAGCCACCGGACCGATGGTCGAGCGAATCTTTGGCGACCCGGGTGCTATCGCACCCAGCGTCGAGAAGGCCTGGCGCGACGACTTCATCATCGAGCTTCGGCTGCGCTCGCTCCCCGGCGAGGCCATCGGCGATGCGCTGATGACTGTCGAGAGCCACGTGGCCGAGTCCGGTGAGAAGGCGCAGGACGCCTTCGGCGAGGCCAAGACCTACGCCAGGGAGGTCGCGGCTGCGACGGGCACTGCCGCTCGTGGCTGGAGCGTCAGTGCGGCGACGGTGGCCAGCACCCTGCTGGGCCTGGCCGGGATGCTGCTCAGCGTGCGCGCCTTCGGCAGCTGGCTCGACGGCGAGCCGATCGGGGTCACGACCGGGGAGCTGGTGGGCTTGGCGGTCCTCATCCTGCTGGCCAGCACACTCTTCTTCACTGCCACTCTCCGCATGCTGGTCGAGCACCGATGGCTCGCGCTGCCGGTCCCGGCCCTGCTGGTCGGTGGCTTGGTAGGGCTCCACATCGCGCTCGACGAGCCGCTCTTCGAGCTGCCCGCGCTAGCGGTCGGCGTCGCCGGCGTCCTCTCGCTCACCGCGAGCGTGCTCCTGAGCTGGGTCGAGGAGCCAGCCGGCCTGGACCAGGTCACCGCACCGGGTCAGGCCCCTACGGTGACCACGAAGTCACGGATGGCCGCGGTGCTCATCTTCCCGCTCATGACCCTGGGGTTGTTCATCTTCACCTGGGTCCTGCACCTCATCGTCACCTGACTCCCCCTCCTTGAGGCGGCGCCCCCCAGGGCCCCACCACCGCATCGGACACTGCTCCACCGCACCCCATACCACCCGCGTGGCCGACCCGGCCCGCCGGCCCAGAGAGAGACGACCATGAACAGCATTGCCAAGAGGCCCACCGAAGGTGACCCTCGCGCCGTCACCGAGACCCACTCGCGCACCACCGACCACCTCCGCCTGGCCCCGAGCGTCGAGCCGGCCTGGGTCGAGGACTTCGTCCTTGAGCAACGGCTGCTCGGGGTCCCTGGGGACCGCATCGGCGACGCGCTCGCCCTGGTCCAGAGCCACGTCGCCGAGTCCGGTGAGAGCGTCCACGAGGCCTTCGGCGACCCCGTGGCCTACGCACGGGAGGCGGCCTCCACGCGGCGGGTCGACGATGACCGGGATCTCTCCTGGATCCTGGGCTCAGGACTCGGCCTGGCCGGTATGCTGCTCACCCTGTTCGGGGTCCAGGCCTGGATCGACGGGGACGGGCGGTTGGCGCTGACGGTCGGCCATCTGGTGGCGCTCGGGCTGGTGGTCGTGGCGTTTGCGCTCCTGCACCTGGCGTCCGAGCCCTTCTTGCGGTTTGTGCTCCGCCGGCCATGGTCCACATTGGGGCTGTTCGTCCTGCATTTCGCCGCCATGGTCGCCGCGTTCGTCTTCCTGCGGACCCCGGTGGCGCACGTTCCGGCGGGGGCCACCGTGGCGGTCGGCGTCACGACGCTGGCCCTGGGGACCCTGCTGGAGTGGCGCAGCCGGACCGCCGGCCAGCTCGAGGACCCGATCCTGGGCCCCGGCGAGGGGCGGCCGGCCCGGCGCAGGCTCGACTGGTTCGGTGGACTGACGCTCCTGATGTTCCCAGTCCTCACCGTCGCCATGGTCGGCTTCAGCCTGCTGGTGGCCAGGCTGTCCTGACGACCCCATCGGACCGCATACCGCAGCCCGCCCCGACCACCACCGTCGGGGCGGGCGGCTGCATCAGGAGGGGAAGGCAGGTGAGAAGATGGACATCGACCCACAACCTTTCGAACGAGGACGTGAGACGTGAACATCGTCGTGTGTGTGAAGTACGTGCCGGATGCCCAGGCCGATCGCACCTTCAAGACCGACCACACCACCGACCGCGAGACGGTGGACGGCCTGCTCTCCGAGCTGGACGAGTATGCCGTGGAGGAGGCCCTGAAGATCGTGCAGGCCGGTGAGGGGGAGATCACCGTGCTGACGATGGGCCCGGACGACGCCGTCGCAGCGGTCAAGAAGGGTCTGCAGATGGGCGCCGACAAGGGCGTGCACGTCAACGACGTGGCGATCGCCGGCTCTGACGCTGTGGCGACCTCGCTGGTGCTGGCCAAGGCCATCGAGAAGATCGGAGTTGAGGGCGGTGGTGTCGATCTCGTTCTCACTGGTCTGGGCTCCACCGACGGCGCGATGTCGGTCCTCCCGGCGATGCTCGCCGAGCGTCTGGGCATGCCGCAGGTCACCTGGGCCTCCGAGCTGGCCGTCGAGGGCGGCATGGCGCGGATCACCCGCCACAACGAGGCCGTCACCGAGACGGTGGAGGCCAACCTGCCGGCCGTGGTCTCGGTCACCGACCAGATCAACGACCCCCGCTACCCCTCGTTCAAGGGGATCATGGCGGCCAAGAAGAAGCCGGTGGAGGAGTGGAGCCTGGCCGACCTGGGCGTGGATCCCTCCGAGGTGGGACTGGGTGCCTCCTGGACCAGCGTGGTCAGCGCGGAGGCGCGACCGCCGCGCCAGGCCGGCGAGCTCGTCACCGACGAGGGCGACGGCGGAGCCAAGCTCGTCGAGTTCCTCGCCTCCCGGCGTTTCGCCTGAAAGCCTGCCCGACAGACTGCAGAAGGAGAAGACGACATGAGTGATGTGCTGGTGCTGGTCGACCACGTCGAGGGGCAGGTGCGCAAGGCGACCTTCGAGATGCTCACCGCGGCCGCCCGCCTGGGTGAGCCGGTTGCGGTGTGGGTCGGGGCCGGCGGGGACGCCGCGGCCGAGGAGCTGGGCCGTTATGGCGCGACGAGCCTGCTGGTCGCCGACGACCCCGGGCTCACCGACTACCTGGTGGCGCCCCTGGCCGAGCTGCTGGCTGACCTGGTCGCCCAGCGCTCCCCGGCCGCGGTCCTCGTCGCGTCCACCAACGACGGCAAGGAGATCGCGGGCCGGCTGGCCCTGAAGACCTCTTCCGGTCTGATCACCGACGCCGTGGATGTCCAGCCCGGCGACGGTGGGGTGCGCACCACCCAGTCGGTGTTCGCCGGCAACTACACCGTGGTCTCCCAGGTCGCCACGGGGAGCCCGGTGATCGCGGTCAAGCCCAACAGCATCCCCGCGCAGGAGACCGGCGGGTCGGCCCCGGCGGTCGAGCGGGTCTCGGTGCAGGTCTCCGAGGCGGCCAAGGCGGCCCGGATCACCGGCCGCACCGCCAAGGAGCAGAGCGGTCGCCCGGCACTGACCGAGGCCGCGATCGTGGTCTCCGGTGGGCGCGGCACCGGGGGCGACTTCGGCCCGGTGGAGGCCTTCGCCGACAGTCTGGGCGCGGCCGTGGGCGCCTCGCGCGCCGCGGTCGACGCGGGCTGGTACCCCCACTCCCACCAAATCGGCCAGACCGGTGTCCAGGTCTCACCCCAGCTGTACGTTGCCGCCGGCATCTCCGGGGCGATCCAGCACCGGGCCGGCATGCAGACCTCCAAGACGATCGTGGCCGTCAACAAGGACGCCGAGGCCCCGATCTTCGAGCTGGTCGACTACGGCATCGTCGGTGACCTGTTCACCGTCCTGCCCCAGGCCACGGACGCGGTCAACCAGCGCAAGGGCTGAGCGCCTGGTCGATCTGCCCGGTCGTGCCGGAGATCACGTCCTCCTCACCTACCCTGGATGGCGTGAGCACGACCACCTATCTTGACCACGCCGCCACGACCTCGGTGCTCCCCGAGGTCGTGGAGGTCGTGGCCCGCGTCATGGGCCAGGTCGGCAACGCCTCGTCCACCCACGGCCCCGGTCGCCACGCGCGCAGCACGGTCGAGGAGTCCCGGGAGGACATCGCCGAGGCCCTCGGTGTCCACCCCACGGAGGTGGTTTTCACCTCCGGCGGGACCGAGTCGGACAACATCGCCGTCACCGGCTCGTTCCTGGCGCGGCGCGCCGCCGACCCCGACCGCACGCGCGTGGTCACCACCGGCCTGGAGCACCACGCCGTCCTCGACTCCGTGGAGCACCTCGTTGCCGGTCACGGCGCCCGCGTGACCTGGGTGGAGCCGACCTCCGAGGGCGTCATCACCCCTCAGGCCCTGCAGGCCGCGCTCGAGGAGGGCGAGGGCCCGGCCGATGTCGCCGTCGTCTCGGTGATGTGGGCCAACAACGAGATCGGCACGGTCCAGGACATCCCCGCCCTGGCCGAGGTATGCCGTGCCGTCGGCGTACCCCTGCACACCGACGCGGTCCAGGCACTCGGGCAGGTCGAGTTGCCCCTCGCCGGTCTCGGCAGCGGCAGCGCCCCCGACCTGGTGGCCCTGACGGGGCACAAGATCGGTGGCCCGGTCGGCGTCGGCCTGCTCCTCGCCGCCCGAGGACAGAAGCCCGAGCCCGCCCTGCGTGGCGGCGGCCAGGAGCGCGGCCTGCGCCCGGGGACCCTCCCCGTCGCCTCGATCGCCGGGCTCGCCACCGCCGTCCGGTATGCCGTGGAGCACCGCGCCGAGCACGCCACCCGGGTGGCCGCCCTGCGGGACAGCATCATCGAGGGCGCCCTCGGACTGGACCCGAGCATCGTGGTGAGCGGGCCGTGGGCGTCGGGCGACACGACCCGCCGCCTGCCCGGCAACGCCCACCTGCAGGTCCCCGGAGCCGACAGCGACGCCCTGCTCTACCTGCTCGACACCGCTGGCATCGCCTGCTCGGCCGGGTCCGCCTGCACCGCCGGCGTCACCCGCCCCAGCCACGTGCTGCTCGCCTGCGGCATCCCCGAGGACCGGGCGCGTGGGGCGTTGCGGCTCTCGCTGGGACGCACCTCCACCGAGGACGACGTCGCCCGCCTGCTCGCGGCCTTGCCGGACGCTCTCCAGCGGGCCCGCCTGGCCAGGGCGGCCTCCTGATGCGCGTCGTCGCCGCCATGAGCGGGGGCGTGGACTCCGCGGTCGCCGCGGCCCGCATGCTCGACGCCGGCCACGAGGTCGTGGGGGTGCACCTCGCCCTGGCCCAGTCGGCGGCAACCCTGCGCGAGAGCGCCCGCGGCTGCTGCACCATCGAGGACGCCGGCGACGCCCGGCGCGTCGCGGACCGGCTCGGCATCCCGTTCTACGTCTGGGACATGGCCGAGCGGTTCAAGGCCGACGTCGTCGACGACTTCGCCGCGGAGTACGCCGCCGGCCGCACCCCCAACCCCTGCCTGCGCTGCAACGAGAAGATCAAGTTCTCCGCGCTGCTGGACAAGGCGCTGGCGCTGGGCTTCGACGCGGTGGCGACCGGCCACTACGCCCAGGTGGTCGAGGTGCCGGACCCCGCCGGGCGGCAGGGAGTGCGCCGGGAGCTGCACCGGGCAGTGGACATGGCCAAGGACCAGTCCTACGTGCTCGGCGTGCTCACCGATGGGCAGCTGGCGCGCGCCTTCTTCCCGCTCGGCGACACCACCAAACCGCAGATCCGGCTGGAGGCCCGCGAGCGGGGCTTCGCCGTGGCCAAGAAGCCGGACTCCCACGACATCTGCTTCATCGCCGACGGCGACACGCGCGGCTGGCTCGGCGCCCGACTCGGGCAGCGCCCCGGCCCGATCGTCGACCACGAGGGCCAGGTCCTCGGCGAGCACGGGGGCGCCCACGGTTACACGGTGGGGCAGCGCCGTGGGCTGGGGCTCAAGGTGCCCCCGGCCGACGGCTCCAAGAGATACGTGGTGGCCACCGACACCCGCTCCAACACCGTGGTGGTGGGGCCGGAGGAGCTGCTCGGCGTCGACGTCATCGAGGGCGACCACCTGCGCTGGTGCGGCCCTGCGCCGACGGGCGAGGTCCGGGTCGGCGCCCAGATCCGGGCGCACGGCCAGGAGCACCCCGCCACCGCCCGGGTCGACGGGGAGCATCGGCTCACCGTGCACCTGGACGAGCGCATCCGCGGCGTCGCCCCCGGCCAGTCGGTGGTGCTCTACGACGGCACCCGCGTGGTGGGGTCCTCGACCATCAGTGGCAGCGGGCGCAGGGCGTGAGCACCGGACGGCATACGTCCTGAGCAGTTGGGCGGCATACCGGGCATGTTCCCCGCCCGGGGCCCCGCGGCGGGTTACCCTGTCCATCGCCGACCCCAGGGTCGGCCCACTGACGATCGTCGATGAAGGAACAGGGGACACAATGAGCTACGAGCCCGCACCCGGTATGCCGACCGAGGGTCACGGGGCCCCGGGCCCGACGGCGGCCAAGCCCGGCAGCGTCGCGCTGGCGGAGAAACTGATGTACGGCGGCGCCGCGATCACGCTGGTCAGCGGCCTGCTCAGCCTGTTCGTCGACCGGGACGGGCTGCGCGAGACCCTGCGCAACCAGCTCGAGGCGGCCGGCCAGGCCACCGACGAGGCCTCGCTCGACGCCGCCATGCAGTTCGGGATGATCAGCGGCATCGTCGCCGCGGTGGTCGGGGCCGCCCTCTGGGCGCTCATGGGCTGGCTGAACGGCAAGGGCATCGGCTGGGCCCGGATCGTGGCCACCATCCTCGGTGTCCTGGGCGTGCTGGTGACCCTCGTGGGGCTGTTCGGCACCGCGCTGGTGCCCGGCGGCGCGGCGGGCGGAACCCTGTCCATGGTGCTGTCCGTGGTCACCGGCGCGCTCGCCCTGGCCGTCGTGGTCCTGCTCTGGCGCCCGGACGCCAGCGCCTTCTTCGCCGCCCGCGCTCGCCGCTGAGCGCGGGAGCGCAGGTGAGTGGGCCGCCGGGGGCAGCTGTCCTGACCGGGGTGGTGGCCACGGGCGTCGGCTCCTGGCCCGGCCAGGACGTGCGCGAGGCGCTGCGGGTGCTGCGCGGGGAGCTGGCCTCCGGTCAGGCCCCGGATGGTGTCGTCGCGCTGCCCTACCTGGCCGAGCTGCCTGCCCGGGGCCCGGGCGCGGACATGATCGGCCGCACCGCCCAGTTGCTGGTCGACCTTCCCGTCGACCTGCAACCGCAGGGCTGGCGCCTCGTCGACCGCCCCGGTCGCGACGTGGAGCGCGCGCTGTCGCTGTGGCGCCAGGATCTTGACGAGCTCGCCGAAACCTTCGACGGGTATGCCGGTCCGCTCAAGGTGCAGGTGGTCGGCCCGTGGACGATGGCGGCCGCGCTGTGGAAGCCGCTGGGGGACAAGGTGCTCAGCGACTCGGGGGCCACCCGGGACCTGACCGAGTCCCTCGCCGAGGGCGTGGCGGCCCACGTGGCCGATGTCCGTCGACTCATCCCGGGGGCTCAGGTGGTCCTGCAGGTGGACGAGCCCTCGCTCAGCGCGGTGTTCGCCGGCCGGATCCGGTCCGAGAGCGGTTACCGGACCCTGCGCACGCCTGAGCGGGAGGAGGCGCAGACGGCTCTGGGTCGGGTGCTGGACCAGCCCGCCGCCGCAGACCGGGGCGCCCACTGCTGCGCCGACGACCCACCTGTGGACGTGCTGGTCGGGGCTGGGGCGCGCTTCCTCGCCCTCGACCTGGCCCGCCTGGACGGGCGCCGGTGGGAGCAGGTTGCCGTCGCCCACGAGGCGGGCGTCCGGCTCTGGGCCGGGATGGACCTCGACGCCGCCGAGGCTGCCGAGCCGCTGCGCCGGGTCTGGTCCGAGCTGGGCCTGCCCGTGCGCGACCTGGGCGAGGTAGGCGTCATCCCCCCGTGCGGGCTGGCGGGGGTGACTCCGGACGGTGCGCGCACAGCGACCCGGCGGGCCGTGGAGCTCGCGGCCCGACTGGCCGAGACGGCGCGGTCCTGACCTCCCGGTGACTCGGCCCTGACCCTCCGCCGCGAATGATGTCCCGTGACAGTGCCCGCTGGTGGCCTGCTCCACGGGACACCTTCTGCCACAGCGCGAAGTGTCGGAGCCGGCTGCGAAGATGGTCAGCGTGAGCGAGCAGAGCCCCACGGAGACCGAGGCACCCCCCCGCCCTGACGGTGAGGAGATCCCGGAGCCGGCACGGCACCGATGGGTCGAGCTGGTCGAGGAGATCCGCCAGCACCAGTTCGCCTACTACGTCAAGGACGCGCCGACGGTCAGCGACGCAGAGTTCGATGCCCTGCTGCGCGAGCTGCAGGCGCTGGAGGAGGAGCACCCGGGGCTGCGGGCGCCGGACAGCCCGACGCAGGTGGTGGGGGGAACCTTCTCCACCGAGTTCACGGCGGTCGACCACCTGGAGCGGATGCTCAGCCTCGACAACGCCTTCAGTCTGGAGGAGCTGGACGCCTGGGCCGAGCGGGTCGAGCGGGACGCCGGGGGCGCCGAGGTGCACTACCTGTGTGAGCTGAAGATCGACGGTCTTGCTGTCAACCTGCTGTATGAGGACGGGCGGCTGGTCCGGGCTCTCACTCGGGGTGACGGGCGGACGGGGGAGGACGTCACGCTCAACGTGCGCACCATCGAGGGCGTGCCCCTCCAGCTGCGGGCGCCGGAGCAGCAGAAAGCTGAGGGGGTGGCCGAGGAGGCCGCCGTGGTCGAGGGCGGGGCAGAGGAGGTGGAGCCGGTGCCGGTGCCAGGGCTGGTCGAGGTGCGCGGCGAGGTCTACCTGCCGGTGAGCGTCTTCGAGGAGATCAACGCCGCGCTGGTCGAGGCGGGCAAGGCCCCTTACGCCAACCCGCGCAACACCGCCGCCGGCTCGCTGCGGCAGAAGGATCCCCGCATCACCGCCCAGCGCGGCCTGCGGATGCTCGTGCACGGCATCGGCGCCCGGGAGGGCTTTGAGATCACCCGCCAGTCGCAGGCCTACGAGCTGCTGGCCGCCTGGGGACTCCCGGTCTCCGGCCGGGCCACGGTGCTCTCGTCCCTGGCGGAGGTCCGGGACTACGCCACCTACTACGGCGAGCACCGGCACGACGTGGAGCACGAGCTGGACGGGGTCGTGGTCAAGGTGGATGAGGTCGCCGTCCAACGCCGGCTCGGCTCCACCTCCCGCGCCCCACGCTGGGCGATCGCCTACAAGTACCCGCCCGAGGAGGTCACCACCAAACTGCTGGACATCCGGGTCGACGTCGGCCGCACCGGCCGGGTCACGCCCTGGGGCCTGATGGAGCCGGTGCTGGTGGCCGGCTCGACCGTGGAGCGGGCCACCTTGCACAACCAGCACGAGGTCGAGCGCAAGGGCGTCCTCATCGGCGACACCGTGGTGCTGCGCAAGGCCGGTGACGTCATCCCCGAGATCCTCGGCCCGGTGGTGGACCTGCGCGACGGCTCCGAGCAAGCCTTCGTCATGCCCACCTACTGCCCCTCGTGCGGCACCGAGCTGGCACCTGCGAAGGAGGGGGACAAGGACATCCGCTGCCCCAACGCCCGGTCCTGCCCGGCGCAGCTGCGCGAGCGGCTCTACTCCCTGGCCTCCCGCGGCGCCTTCGACATTGAGGCGTTGGGCGGGGAGGGGGTCAACGCACTCCTGGAGGCCGGCGTGCTGACCAACGAGGCCACCCTTTTCTCGCTCACCGCCGAGGATGTGCGGCGCGTGCCCCTCTACACCCGGACGGCCAAGCGGACCGATCCCGAGGGCGCCGTCGTGGACGGCCGCGTGCTTTCCGCCAACGGCCAGAAGCTGGTCGACAACCTGGAGCAGGCTAAGCGTCAGCCGCTGTGGCGGGTGCTGGTGGCGCTGTCGATCCGGCACGTCGGCCCGACCGCGGCGCGCGCTCTGGCCACCGAGTTCGCCTCGATGGACGCCATCCGCTCAGCGTCGGTGGAGCAGCTGGCGGCCACCGAGGGCGTGGGCGGGGTGATCGCCGAGTCGGTCAAGGAGTGGTTCGCGGTCGACTGGCACACCGAGATCGTGGACCGATGGGCTGCCGACGGTGTCCGCATGGCCGACGAGCGCGACGAGTCCGTGGGGCGGACCCTGGAGGGCCTGACCGTCGTGGTCACCGGGTCCCTGGAGGGCTTCTCTCGCGACGAGTCCAAGGAGGCGATCATCACCCGCGGCGGCAAGGCTGCCGGATCGGTGAGCAAGAAGACCGACTACGTCGTCGTGGGCGCCAACGCCGGGTCCAAGGCCGACAAGGCCGAGGAGCTGGGCGTGCCGATCCTGGACGAGGCGCAGTTCGTCCGGCTGCTGGCGACCGGTCAGCCCGACGAGGTCTGACACACTGCAGCTATGCGCTGGCTGTGGGTCCCGATGCTCGCCCTCGTGGCGGTCGTCGCCGGGTTCGCGGTGCGCGACGGCGACTACGGTTTGGCCGCCGTCTACCTCGTCGGCGGGCTGCTGCTCGTCTGGTGGCTTGCCCCCTTCCGGGGCGGCCGCACCACTACCCATCAGGAGGTCCTGGCCATGCCCGACAGCGAGCGTCAGGTCGTCATCTACTGGCGGCCCGGGTGCGGTTTCTGCGCCCGGCTGAAGTCCAGCCTCGGGGCCGACGGCGACAAGGCCGTCTGGGTCAACATCTGGCAGGACGAGGAGGCCGCCGCCTTCGTGCGCAGCGTCAACGACGGCAACGAGGTCGTGCCGACCGTCGTCATCGACGGCACGCCACACACCAACCCGGACCCGGCACTGGTCAGGGACCGGCTGGCGGAGGGCTGAGCGCCTCGTCGACCGCGTAGATCTCGTTGGTCAGGCTGGAGCCGGTGGTCCCGTCCAGCGGGGAGACGTCCACGACGATCCCGGTGCGCAGGTCCAGGCTGACCAGGTAGGCCGTCGGCAGGCCGTCCGTCACCAGGTTGGGGTCGTCGGGTCCGTACTCCTGCAGCCGGCTG
This sequence comes from Ornithinimicrobium pratense, assembly GCF_008843165.1. NCBI lineage: Bacteria > Bacillati > Actinomycetota > Actinomycetes > Micrococcales > Ornithinimicrobiaceae > Ornithinimicrobium > Ornithinimicrobium pratense. Next base: position 702,872 of record NZ_CP044427.1, read on the forward strand.
GCCACGCTGTCGAGCAGCGGGCAGCACCCGCACCGCGGGTCGTAGGCGTCGACGACGGGCCGGCAGATGGCTTGCCAGGTGCGACGGCCCCGGTGCGTGACATCTTGGACCTCGCTGACCAGCACTCCGGGGACGTCCTGCGGGGGCAGGTCAGCGTCCGGTTCCACGCCGTCGGCGAGCTCGACCGGGTCCAGCATCGCGGTCCAGAGGTAGTTGCCCCACATCGGGTCGCCGTGCTCGTAGTGCCAGTCGCGCGGCCGCGCCAACACCAGTCCGTCGGCCCGTCGCACCACGCCGTCGTCGGCCGCGGAGCAGTGCGTCCCGAGGCGACCACCGGCCAGGACCACAGGATCGGCGGGATGGGCCTCATCAGGGGCGGCCTCCCCGTCCTCGAGCGGGAGACTCAGCCGCGAGGTGCTGTAGGGCGCCCCTTCGGCCACCTCGACCCGGCCATCCGCGTCGCGGACCGTGACGCGCCCCGACGGCCGGTCCAGCCAGGCCTCAACCCGGCCGTGCCGCCAGTGCAGCGTCGCGAACAGCCACGGAGAGCTGCGCGCGAGTGCCCGGAAGTCGTCCGGGCCGGGTTCGTGGGTCTGGGACTGAGGCACAGGCTCATGCTCCTCCTGCTGTCAAGCAGGTACGCCGGGTGGTGTGGGCGTCCTCCGGGCGGGACGGCGCGGGCACGCGGCACCTCTGGTCGGCAGGGCCGGGGGAGAGGTCCGAACCGGTGCGGAAGGCGACCTAGACTGGCCCGCATGTCCAACCTCTCGCGCGACGACGTCGCGCACGTCGCCATGCTGGCGCGCATCCAGCTCGAGGACCACGAGTTAGACCGCCTCGCGGGCCAGCTCGACCAGATCGTCGACTGGGTCGGCCAGGTCAACGAGGTCGCCGCTGACGACGTGCCGCCGATGTCCCACCCCCTGCCCCTGGTCAACGTCACCCGGCCCGACGAGGTGCGGCCCAGCCTGTCCCAGGAGGAGGCGCTGGCGAACGCCCCGGCGGCGGATGACGGCCGGTTCGGCGTCCCGCGCATCCTGGACGAGGAGTGAACGCCGGTATGACGACCACGACCACCGGTGACCTGACCCGGCTCACCGCCGTGCAGATGGCCGATGCCCTCGCCGCGGGCGAGGCGACCTCGGTCCAGCTCACCCAGGCCCACCTGGACCGCATCGAGCGGTACAACCCCAGCCTCAACGCCTTCCTGCTGATCGACGCCGAGGGTGCCCTGGCCACGGCCCGCGAGGTCGATGAGGCCCGCGCCCGGGGCGAGGAGCTGCCACGGCTTGCGGGGGTGCCCATCGCGGTCAAGGACATCGCCTGCACCAAGGGGTTGACCACCACCGCCGGCAGCCGGATGCTGGAGGGCTTCGTCCCGCCCTACGACGCGACGATCGTCGGCAAACTGCGGGCCGCCCGGATGCCGATCCTCGGCAAGACCAACATGGACGAGTTCGCCATGGGCTCCTCCACCGAGCACTCCGCCTTCGGCCCCACCCGCAACCCGTGGGACCTGGACCGCATACCCGGCGGCTCCGGCGGTGGCTCCTCCGCGGCGGTCGCCGGTTTCCTGGCCCCCCTGGCCATCGGCTCCGACACGGGCGGCTCGATCCGTCAGCCCGGCGCCGTCACCGGGACCGTCGGCGTCAAGCCGACCTACGGCGGGGTGAGCCGCTATGGCGTCATCGCGCTCGCCTCCTCGCTGGACCAGATCGGTCCCTGCGCCCGCACCGTCGCCGACGCGGCGCTGCTGCACGAGGTGCTGGGCGGTCACGACCCCCTGGACTCCACCAGCATCGACGCCCCCGTCCCGCCCGTGGTGGCCGCCGCGACCGGCACCCGAGACCTGACCGGCCTGCGAGTCGGCGTGGTCCGGGAGATCGGCGACACCGGCGAGGGCTCGGCCTTCCAGCCCGGCGTCATCCAGCGCTTTGAGGAGTCCCTGGAGCAGCTGCGCGCGCTGGGCGCCCAGATCGTGGAGGTCTCCTGCCCCCACTTCGTCTACGCGATGGCCGCCTATTATCTCATCCTGCCCTCCGAGGCCAGCTCCAACCTGGCCCGCTACGACGCGATGCGCTACGGCGCCCGAACCACCCCCGATGACAGCCCCAGCGCCGAGCAGGTGATGGCCGCCAGCCGCGACCAGGCCTTCGGCGACGAGGTCAAGCGCCGCATCATCCTGGGCACCTACGCGCTGTCCAGCGGCTACTACGACGCTTACTACGGCCAGGCCCAGAAGGTCCGCACGCTCATCGCGCGGGACTTCGAGGCCGCCTTCGAGCAGGCTGACGTCCTGGTCAGCCCGACCGCGCCGACGACGGCGTTCCGGATCGGCGACAAGATGCAGGACCCGATGGCGATGTACCTCAACGACATCGCCACCATCCCGGCCAACCTGGCCGGCGTCCCCGGCATGTCCATCCCCTCCGGGCTGGCCAAGGAGGACGGGTTGCCCGTCGGCATCCAGATCCTCGCCCCCGCCATGGAGGACCAGCGTCTGTATGCCGTGGGCGCAGCGCTGGAGGAGGCCCTGCGGGTGGCCCAGGACGGCTACGTCTTCGAGAAGGCTCCCGAGATCGAGGTGAGGTCATGACCGTCTCCACCCGCCCGCACGACCCGGCGCCCGGGACCCTGCCGTCCTATGAGGACGCGTTGTCCCGTTATGAGCCGGTGATGGGCCTGGAGGTCCACGTCGAGCTCAACACTGCCACCAAGATGTTCTGCGGCTGCGCGACCGGCTTCGGGGAAGAGCCGAACACCCAGACCTGCCCGGTGTGCCTGGGCCTGCCTGGAGCGCTGCCCGTGGTCAACGCCGCCGCGGTGGAGTCGGCCATTCGGATCGGGCTGGCGCTGAACTGCCAGATCGCCTCGTGGTGCCGGTTCGCCCGGAAGAACTACTTCTACCCGGACATGCCCAAAAACTTCCAGACCAGCCAGTACGACGAGCCGATCGCGTTCAACGGCTGGCTGGAGGTGGAGGTCCCGGCCAGCGAGACCGGTGAGGCCTTCACCTACCGCGTTGAGATCGAGCGCGCGCACATGGAGGAGGACACCGGCAAGTCGACCCACGTCGGTGGTGCCACCGGCCGCATCCACGGGGCGGAGCACTCCTTGGTCGACTTCAACCGGGCCGGCATCCCGCTCATCGAGATCGTGACCAAGCCGCTCACCGGCACCGGTCACCGGGCACCGGAGGTGGCCAAGGCCTACGTCGCCACCCTGCGTGACCTGCTCAAGGCGCTGGACGTCTCCGAGGTGAAGATGGAGCAGGGCAATGTGCGCTGCGACGCCAACGTCTCGCTAATGCCCATCGGGGCTGAGACCTTCGGCACCCGCACCGAGACCAAGAACGTCAACTCGCTGCGCTCGGTGGAGCGGGCCGTCCGCTACGAGATCACCCGCCACGCGGCGATCCTCGACGCCGGCGAGAGGGTCTTCCAGGAGACGCGGCACTGGCACGAGGACACCGGCGTCACCACGGCCGGCCGGCCGAAGTCCGACGCCGACGACTACCGCTACTTCCCCGAGCCCGACCTCGTGCCGGTCGCGCCCAGCCGCGAGGACGTGGAGCGGTTGCGGACGACCCTGCCCGAGCCCCCCGCACAGCGTCGCCGGCGCCTGCAGCAGGAGTGGGGCTACACGGACCTGGAGATGCGCGACGTCGTCAACGCCGGCGCGGTGGAGACCATCGAGGAGACGGTGGCCGCCGGCGCCTCGCCTGCAGCAGCTCGCAAGTGGTGGTCCGGCGAGCTCGCGCGCCGGGCCAACGCCGACGGCGTGGCGATCACCGACCTTGGCGTGACCCCCGAGCACATCGCCGAGCTCGACGCCCTGGTCACCAGCGGCCGGCTCAACGACTCGATGGCCCGGCAGGCCCTTGAGGGTGTGCTCGCCGGCGAGGGGACCCCGACGGAGGTCGCCGACGCCCGCGGGCTGGAGCTGGTCCAGGACGACTCAGCCCTGCAGGCCGCGGTCGACACGGTGCTCGAGGCCAACCCGGAGGTGGTGGAGCGGATCAAGGGCGGCAAGGTCCAGGCGGTCGGTGCCCTCATCGGTCAGGTGATGAAGCAGATGCGCGGGCAGGCGGACGCCGCCCGGGCGCGCGAGCTGATCCTGTCCACGCTCGAGGTCGAGGGCTGATCGCCATCACTGGTACAGGACCTCGTCCCCGGCCTCCCGTCGCGGCCGTCCCGGAGGAGCTGCGCGAGTTGCTGCCTCCGCTCGACGGTGTCCAGGTGCGCTTCTACGACCCCCGCGACACCGGAACGGTGCCCGGCGGCGGCGGGGATGTCGACGTACTGGCGCTCCCGATGATCGCTGGACCGTGGCTGAAACGGCTCAACGAGATCCCCGGGCTGGGCTCGGTGGTGCTGTCCTCCGCCGGCTACGAGCACGTGCTGCCCCACCTGCCGGACGGGGTCGCCCTGGCCAATGCGGTCGGGGTGCACGACACCGCCACCGCCGAGCTGGCGCTGGCGCTCATGCTCGCCGCCCAGCGCTACCTGCCCCAGCATGTGCTCTCCCAGCAGGCGCAGACCTGGCACCGCTCAACCCCGGGCGGTATGCCGTGGCGCTCGCTGGCCGACTCCACGGTCCTGGTGCTGGGGTACGGCGGGATCGGCCGGGCGCTGACCCGACGACTGCTCGCCAGCGAGTGTGAGGTGCTCGCCGTGGCCAGCACGGACAAGCCGGGCGACGACCTGGTGGACCAGGTCCACGGCATCGACCGGCTGTCCGAGCTGCTGCCGCGGGCCGACATCTTGGCCGTGAGCGTGCCGCTCAGCAAGCGGACGGCCGGTCTGGTGGGGGAGCAAGCGCTGGCGGCCCTGCCCGACGGCGCCCTCGTCGTCAACGTCGCCCGCGGTGGGGTGGTCGACACCGACGCCCTCGTCGCCGAGTGCGCCTCCGGGCGGCTGCGCGCGGCATTGGACGTCACTGACCCCGAGCCGCTGCCGGACGGGCACCCCCTGTGGTCCACCCCCGGGGTCCTCGTCGTGCCGCACATCGGTGGTGCCTCCCCGGCCTCGATGCCCCGGATGGCGCGCTACCTGCACCACCAGCTCACCGCATACCGAGACACCGGGCGCCTGCAGCACCTCGTCGTGCCGTAGCCCGCACGACGCGGTTAGGGTCCGTGACCATGAGTCACCGACTGGTCCTGGTCCGGCACGCGCAGGCTGTGGACGCCGATCCTCGAGGGGACCATGAGCGGGTCCTCACCGCGCAGGGAAGGGCCGACGCGACCGAGCTCGGCCGGTGGCTCGCCCAACAGGGACTGCGGCCGCACCACGTCCTCGTCTCGACAGCCGAGCGGGCACAGCAGACGTGGGACGCCCTGCGCCGGGCCCTGGGGGAGGACACTGGCGGTGCGGATCGGGTCTGGCCAGAGCGTCGGGTCTACGACGGCGGGACCGACGGCGTCCTGGCCGCGATCCGCGAGGTGTCGGACGCACCTGAGGTGCTCTGGGTGGTGGGTCACGAACCGGTGATGTCCGGGGCGGCGGGCGACCTGGCGGGCCCTCGGTCCGCAGGCGGGCTCGTGCACCAGGTCACCAGGGGCTTTCCTACGGCGACCGCAGCCGTGCTGGAGGTGCCCGGAGAGTGGGCTGAGCTGCATACCGGGGAATCCCGTCTTCTCGCCTTGCACACCGGTCGCGCAGAAGGGCACTGATCGACCCCCCCTTTCAGACATCGTTCAGGTGAGGTACGGTCAGAGCGCGACGACCACGGGGGCCGTCGCGATCCTTCACCAGCGCCAAGGCGAGATGATTCGCTCCCGGTGGCGCAACGACACTGAACGGGGTACAACAGTGCAGCATCAGAAGAAGAAGGGCGTCTCCCGCGCCCTTGCGCTCGCGGCCGGGCTCAGCCTGGTCGCCGGCGTCCTGCCGGCCGCGCACGCGGTTGGCGGAGCGGCACCCGCCGCACCGATCACCGCGAACGACGCCTTCGAGGACGGCAGCTACATCGTCGTTCTGGCGGACCAGCCGCTCGCCACCTTCCCGGCTACGGCCGGCTCGGCAACGTCGAAGGTGGACACCACCTCCGCGGCCGCACTCTCGCACACCGAGCGCCTGCTCTCCCAGCAGGCTGCGGCCCTCGCTTCCGTCGAGGCCGAGGCGACCCACAACTACACCGTCGCGCTCAACGGCTTCTCCGCGAATCTCACCAGCGAGCAGGCCGCCGCCCTGGCGGCCCGTGGCGACGTGGTCTCGATCACGCCCAGCACGATGCGCACCCTGACCGCGGGCGAGACCTACGAGCTGCCCGACGGCGTGAACGTGCCCACCACCGACGTATCCCCGGACTTCCTGGGGCTGCGCGGTGAGGGCGGCGTCTGGGACCAGATCGGCGGGCCGATGGCGGCCGGTCAGGGTCTGGTCGTCGGCGTCATCGACACCGGCATCGCCTACGACAACCCCTCCTTCAGCGGTGACGGCATGCCGTCCGCGCCGGAGGGCTGGACCGGCGAGTGCGAGCCGGGCGAGGACGGCGGCCTGCCGGCCGACGCCTGCAACGGCAAGATCGTCGGCGCGACCTACCACGCCGACGGTATTCGCGCCGCCGGTTTCGAGCCCACTGAGGCCGTGAACCCGGTCGACAACGACGGCCACGGCAGCCACGTGGCCGGCACCGCTGTCGGTCGTGAGGTCACGCTGACCGGCGGCGGCCAGGAGTTCGACATCGCCGGCATGGCACCGGGTGCCCACCTGGCCAGCTACAAGGTCTGCTGGGACTTCGTCAACCAGGGCCAGAACGTCAACGGCTGCTTCGACGCCGACTCCATCGACGCCATCGACACGGCGCTGGCCGACGGGGTCGACGTGCTGAACTTCTCGATCAGCGGTGACCCCACCACTTACGAGAACCCGGTCGACATGGCGTTCAAGAACGCCGCCGCCGCTGGCGTCTTCGTCGCCGCGGCCTCGGGCAACGAGGGCGAGGAAGGCGGCACCGCCAACCACATCGGCCCGTGGATGACCACGGTCGGCGCCGCCACCCACAAGGCTGCGGACGCCCCGTCGATCGCACCCTTCTCCAACCCCGGCCCGGTCGCCGTGCCAAACGCGGCGGAGCAGACGATCCTCAAGCCGGACCTGGGCGCCCCCGGCGTCGACGTGCTGGCGGCCTACAGCTCCGAAGGCGGTCCGCGGTTCGGTGAACTGAGCGGCACCTCCATGGCCAGCCCGCACGTGGCCGGTCTGGGCGCCCTCCTCGCGGGGGAAAACCCGGCCTGGTCTCCGATGGCGGTCAAGTCTGCGCTGCAGACCTCCGCGCGTGACTACACCGACGCTGCGAGCAACGCCGCGTTCGAGGGTGGCACGGGCTTCGTGGAGCCGCGCAACTTCCTGGCCCCCGGCCTGGTCTTCGACTCGACCGAGGCCGACTGGGACGCCTTCCTGGCCGACCCGGCCAGCGGCCACGAGCTGAACGCCGCCTACGTCGTCATCCCGGCGCTGGGCACCACCGCGACGACCGTGACCCGCACCGTCACCAACCCCGGTGACGCCGAGGCCACCTTCACCGCGGCCTACGCGGGCCCGGAGACCCTGCACGTCGAGGTCAGCCCGGCCAGCGTCACCGTGCCCGCCGGCGGCTCCGCCGAGGTCACCATCACGGTGGCCAACACCGGTGCGGCTGTCGACGCCTGGCAGGAGGGTGACATCACCTGGACCGCCGGCGAGACCGTCGTCGAGATCCCGGTGGTCGCCCGCGGCGAGGTCGCGGACGACACCGAGCCCGAGCCCGGCCCGGAGATCGACCGGGTTGGTGGCGATGACCGCTACGAGACCGCCGCGATGGTCTCGCAGATGTTCCCCGAGGGCGCCGACACCGTCTACGTCGCCTCTGGGCAGGGCTTCGCCGACGCGCTCGCCGGGTCCGCCCCGGCGTCCAGCGGTCTGCTCCCCCAGGGCCACATGCAGGTGATGAACACCCCGGACGGTGACCCCGCCCCGGTGCTGCTCACCCGCAACGACGAGCTGATGAGCGACACGGTCGACGCGCTGGAGGCGCTGGAGCCGAGCAACATCATCATCCTCGGTGGCCCGGTGGCGATCAACGAGGACGTCGAGGAGGAGCTGGCCGAGTACGGCGAGGTCTCCCGCGTCGCCGGTGATAACCGGTACGAGACCGCCGCCAACCTGGCGATGATGTTCGACAACGTCGACACTGTCTACCTGGCCTCCGGCGACGACCGCGCCTATGCGGATGCCCTGGCCGGTGCGGCCCGGGCCGGTATGGAGAACGTCCCCGTCCTCCTGACCCGCTCGAACGAGGTTCACAGCGCGACCGCCGAGGCCCTGGAGACCCTGGCCCCGGCCAACATCGTCATCGTCGGTGGCCCGGTGGCCATCAACGACGGTGTCGAGGAGGCGCTGGCCGAGTACGGCGAGGTGACCCGGATCGCCGGTGGCAACCGGTACGGGACCGCCGTGGCGATCTCGCAGATCCACGACGCCGATGTCCCGGTTGTCTACATCGCCTCCGGCGAGAACTACCCGGACGCGCTGGCGGGCTCCGCGCTCGCCGGCCACGAGGGTGTTCCGGTGCTGTTGACCCGTCAGGCCAACCTGGCGAACTCCACGGCTGCCGAGCTCGAGCGCCTCAACCCCGAGCGCATCGTCGTCCTTGGTGGTCAGGTCGCGGTGTCTGAGAACGTCGTCAACCAGATCGAGGACATCTGGAACGACTGAGCTGAGCGCATCACCGACTGATCGCTAGAGCAGTCGAGGAAGGGCCGGGGCGCATGTCGCCCCGGCCCTTCCGCATCCCCGCCCGGGCCGGCCGCCCCTGCAGGGCGGGATAACGGTTTGGGTCTGTCGGACCCGAGGCCTAGAGTTCTCGTCCGTGACGCAGACGAACGGGGCGCCGGTGATCCGGGCCCGGGGCTTGAGGAAGACCTACGGCGACTTCACTGCCGTGGACGGCATCGACTTCGAGGTCGAGCCGGGAGAGAGCTTCGGGCTGCTGGGCCCCAACGGGGCCGGCAAGTCCACCACGATGCGGATGATCGGCGGCACGCTGGACCGGTCCGGCGGCCAGCTCCAGGTCCTGGGGCTGGACCCTGGCACCCATGGACCGGAGGTCCGTGCCCACCTGGGCGTCGTCCCGCAGCAGGACAACCTGGACGAGGAGCTGCGCGTCCGGGAGAACATCATCATGTACGGCCGCTACTTCGGCCTGCCGCGTTCCTACCTGGTGCCCAAGGCGGAGGAGCTGCTGGAGTTCGCCCAGCTGCAGGCCAAGGCCAAAGAGAAGGTTGGCAACCTCTCCGGCGGGATGAAACGCCGGCTCACCATCGCCCGCGGGCTGGTCAACGAGCCCCGCATCCTGCTCTTGGACGAGCCCACCACCGGTCTGGACCCGCAGGCGCGGCATACCCTCTGGGACCGGCTCTTTCGGCTCAAGGAGGCCGGCACCACCCTGGTGGTGACCACTCACTTCATGGACGAGGCCGAGCAGCTGTGCGATCGGCTCATCGTCGTCGACCACGGCGCGATCATGGCGCAGGGCTCGCCCCGCGAGCTGATCCGCGACTACTCCACCCGCGAGGTGGTCGAGGTCCGCTTCGGCTCCGAACGCAACGCCCAGGTCGTCGACCGGCTGGAGGGTGTGGGCGAGCGCAACGAGGTGCTCCCCGACCGGATCCTGATCTACACCAAGGACGGAGAGGCCGCACTCGAGGAGATCGGCCGCCGCGACCTGCACCCGGTGACCTCGCTGGTCCGGCGCAGCTCGCTGGAGGATGTCTTCCTCCGGCTGACCGGGAGGTCGCTCGTTGACTGAGCACCCACCCACTGAACCCACCGCCCCGGACGCAGCGGCGGCCACCACCCCCGAGCCCGACGCCACCACGCTCGCGTACTCCGGGCGCATCCCGCCGCATACCCAGATGGCCGAGCACGCCCGCCGGTTCGGCTGGTGGTACTACGCCGAGACCTACCTGCGGGGCATGCGCGCGTATGCCGTGCCGATCACCTTCTACGCGATCGGCCAGCCGCTGCTTTACCTGGTCGCCATGGGCATCGGGCTCGCGGCGCTGGTCAGCGGCGGCGTGGGCACGGTCGACGACGTCGACTACCTCACCTTCGTCGCGCCCGCGCTGCTCGTCTCGACCGTGGTGATGTCGGTCAGCGGCGAGATGACCTATCCGGTGATGAGCGGGTTCAAGTGGCAACGGCTCTACTACGGGCCCGCCGCCAGCCCGGTGTCACCTGGACAGATCGCCGTCGGGCACTTCACCGCGGTCGCCATCCGGTTCACCCTTCAGTCGTTGGTCTTCTGGGCGGTCATGCAGGCCTTCGGCGCCTCCACCCAGGTGCTCACCTCGATGCTCCTCGTGCCGATCGGGGTGCTCTCGGCCATGGCGTTCGGCGCGCTGCTGCAGGCCTATGCCGCCACGGTCAAGGACGAGGGCTTCCAGTTCGCGTTCGTGCAGCGGTTCGTCGTCATGCCGATGTTCCTCTTCGCAGGCACGTTCTTCCCGCTGACGGTGATGCCGCTCTACCTGCAGTGGATCGGCTGGATCAGCCCGGTCTGGCACGGCACGCAGCTGGCCCGGGTCGCGTCCTACGGCGCTGAGGTCGAGCCGTGGCTGATGGCCGTGCACCTGGTCTTCCTGCTGGCCTGCATCGTCGGCGGCCTGCTGGCCGGGGTCCGCGTCTACCGGCGGAGGTTGGGCGCGTGAGCACGCAGCAGACCCCGACGACGGGGGAGGCGGGAGCGCACGCCGGACGGACGCAGCGCATGCCTGCCGGCCTGGCCTCGTTGTCCTCCGGCAACGTGCGGGCCGTCCTGGAGCGGGGCTTCACCGTCATCCGCAACCAGAACTGGATGATTCTGGTCTCCGGTTTCTTCGAGCCGGTCTTCTACCTGCTCGCGATGGGCGTGGGCATGGGGATGCTCGTCGGCCAGGTCGAAGGGCCGGGCGGCGCGCCGATCACCTACGCCGCCTACATCGCCCCGGCGCTGCTGGCGACCTCGGCGATGAACGGCGCAATCTACGACTCGACCTGGAACGTCTTCTTCAAGCTGCGCTTCGCCAAGCTCTACCAGGCGATGCTGCAGACCTCGCTGGGCCCGCTGGACGTGGCGCTGGGCGAGATCTTCATGGCGCTCTTTCGTGGCTTCATCTACGCCCTGGGCTTCCTCGGGGTGCTCGCGGCGATGGGGCTGGTCACCTCGTGGTGGGCACTGGCGATGGTGCCCGTCGCGGTGCTGATCGCCTTCGGCTTCGCGGCCCTGGGGATGGCGGTCACCAGCTATCTGACCAGCTTCCAGCAGATGGACCTCATCAACTTTCTCATGCTGCCGATGTTTCTCTTCTCGGCCACCCTCTACCCCATCACCGTCTATCCCGAGGCGGTCCAGTGGCTGGTCATGGCGATGCCGTTGTGGCATGGCGTGGAGCTGATGCGCCAGCTGTCGGTCGGCCATCTGACCGGGGCCACGCTGGTGCACGTCGGCTACTTCCTGGGCATGACCGTCGTGGGTCTGTGGCTGACCACGGTCCGCCTGCGGGCCCTCTTCCTGCGGTAGCGCCGCGGGCCGGGTCATGGCCCATCCGTTCGCCCGCCGACGACTTTCGTAGGCTGGGGGACGTGAGCAGCCTGCTGGACCCCGAGTCCGCCGACCTGACCCTGCTCCAGGACCGCCAGGTGGCGGTGCTGGGGTATGACGCGATGGCGGCGGCGCACGCGCTGAACCTGCGGGACAGCGGGGTGGACGTGCGGGTCGGCATCGACCCGGACAGCCGGGCCGCGGCCCGGGCCGAGCTCGACGGACTGATGGTGCTGACCCCCACGCAGGCTCTCGACGCCAGCGATATCGTCCTGGTCGCCCCGGAGAACGGTGTGGTCCCTGGCCTGTCCGACCAGGACCTGCGGGTCCTCCTCGCCGGGCACACCGAGCCCGGTGACATGGTCATCGTCACCGGCGCCACCGCCCCGCCGCCGGTGCCCGACGGGGTCGATCTGGTGATGCTGGCCGCTGTGGGGGACGGGGACCGGGTGCGCGAGGAGTACCTCGACGGTCGCGGCTGCCCGGCCCTGGTCGCGGTGGCCCAGGACCAGTCCGGGGCGGCCTGGGCGACCCTGACGGCCTACGCCGCGGCCATGGGGTCGCTGCGTTCGGGCGCTGTCATCACCACCCTCGAGCATCACGCGCTGGCCCAGGAGCACGCCGAGCGCCGAGTTCATCTGCCGCTGCTCCGGTCCCTGACCGATGCCTTCGACGAGCTGGTGGCGAAGGGCGTCGAGGAGGAGGTCGCCTACCTGGCCGTCGTGCACGACCTCAAGACCCGCGTGGACCAGATCTACGTCGCCGGGCTGGCCGCCCAGCACGGACCCGACGGGCGTCCGGGCGAGGAGCTCCGGGAAGGTGCCCGCTCCCGTCGGGAGGCAGCCCGGGCGGCGCACCCGCTGGAGCGCGTCGGCCAGCGGGTCCGGGCGATGATGAGCTGGATCCGCTGACCGGCAGGCCGTCCGACAGCCACCTCCTGGCCGAGTCACCGCAGGCCCCGCCTGACCCCGTGCGCGTGACGGCGACACCCGTGAGGTGCAGCATGACGTGGACGGTAACCTGACCCCCATGACCCAGACGTCGTCGCCCACGCCCTTCCAGATCAGTCTGCGCAGCGACCGCACCAGCGCCGACGAGATCTCCCAGTTGCTGGAAAGCCCAGGGTTCGGCTCCTTGTTCACCGAGCACATGGTGCTGGTGGAGTGGGACCGCGAGCAGGGCTGGCACGGCGCGCGCCTGATGCCCTACGGGCCGCTCCCGTTGGAGCCCTCCGCGGCGGTCTTTCACTACGCCCAGGAGATCTTCGAGGGGATGAAGGCCTACCGGCACGACGACGGCTCGGTCTGGACCTTCCGTCCCGAGCGCAACGCGGAGCGGTTCAACTCCTCGGCCCGCCGGATGGCGATGCCTGAGCTGCCGCCGACCATCTTCCTGGACGCGATCCGGGCGTTGGTCGAGGTCGACCAGGGCTGGGTGCCGCCGGCCGGCACGGGGGAGACCTCGCTCTACCTGCGCCCGTTCATGATCGCCACCGAGGAGGCGCTGGGTGTCCGCCCCTCCAACCGTTATCTGTTCACCGTGATCGCCTCCCCGGCCGGGTCCTACTTCAGCGGCGGGCTCACGCCGGTCAGCCTCTGGGTCAGCGACCAGTACGTCCGCGCCGCCCCGGGCGGGACCGGCTTCGCCAAGACCGGTGGCAACTACGCCGCGTCCCTGGCGAGCCAGGCCGAGGGTATCCAGCACGGCTGCGACCAGGTGGTCTTCCTCGACGCGGTCGAGCACCGGTATGTCGAGGAGCTGGGCGGGATGAACCTGTTCTTCCTCTACGCCGACGGCCGGGTGGTCACCCCGGAGCTGTCCGGCACCATCCTGCCGGGGGTCACCCGCGCCTCCCTCCTGGACCTGGCCCGCGAACGCGGCCTCGTCGTGGAGGAGCGCCGGTTCAGCATCGACGAGTGGCGCGAGGGCGTGGCTTCCGGTGAGATCACCGAGGTCTTCGCCTGCGGCACCGCCGCGGTCATCACCCCCGTCGGCAAGCTGGCCTGGAACGGTGGCGAGCTGGACATGCCGCAGGAGCACACGCTGACCATGGAGCTGCGCCAAGAGCTGCTCGACATCCAGTACGGCCGCGCCGAGGACCGGCACGGCTGGCTCTACCAGCTGGTCTGACCAACGACCGTCTGGGCCGGGTCCGCCGCCGGGATGCCGGGCGGGTCGGACAACGCGGTGTCCCCGGCGCCGACGACCGTCTCCAGCACGTCCAGCAGCTCGCGCCGCAGGGCGTTGCTGCGCACGGTGAACGCGCGCTGCGCCTCGACATACTCCGCCTTGCCCTGCGGCGTCTCGATCCGCACCGGCTGGTAGCCGAGCTCGCGCAGGTCGTAGGGGGCGGCGCGCATGTCCAGCTCACGGATGTCGCGGGCGAGCGCGAAGGCGCGCAGGGTCAGTTCGCTCGGCACCAGCGGGCTGAGCTTGTAGGACCACTTGTAGAGGTCCATCCCGGCGTGTAGGCAGCCTGGCTGCTCCGTCGCGGTCTGGCCCTCACGGGTGGGCGCCAGCGTGTTGCGTGGGGCGGCCTGCGGGGTGAAGAAGCGGTAGGCGTCGAAGTGCGAGCAGGCGACCTGGTGGGACTCCACGACCTCGTCGGTGCCCTCGGCCCCCAGGCGCAGCGGCCAGCTCTGGTGCCGGAGCTGCTCCTCATCGGCGCGGTAGACCATCGCCCACTCGTGCAGCCCGAAGCAGCCGAACCGGCCGGGGCGGGACAGGGTCCCCCGCAGCAGGTCCCGGACGAAGTCGACGGCCCCACGCCGCCGGGTCAGCACCGCGGCCACGTCCACGTATGCGGTGCCGTCTGCGGGGGACACGGCATACCCGCTCCAGCCGGCCCGCTCGCTGGCGCCCTCGAGCGCCAGACCGGGGCCGGGGTGCCAGCGGGAGAGCTGGGCGGGGCGCAGGGAGTAGTACTCCCAGAGGAAGTCGTCGACGGGGTGCGTGCGGCCCTCGACCCGGCGGGCGAGGCGGTCGGCGGCCAGCTGCTCCACGGCAGCGGCGTGCTGCTCGGCGCGGGGGCGCCACTCGGACTGAAGAAGGACCTGCACGACGTCCCAGCGTAGGTGCTTTCAGCACCGCCGGTTCGAACGCCCACGCCCACGCTCACTCGGCCGCCGGTGCAGGGGCCTTGGTTGGCGCACCGGAAGGCCCGGCGGCAGACTGGGCCCCATGACAGCAGCCCAGAGCCTGATCAGCGAGGAGTTGCGCGCGCAGCTTGAGGCCGACTATCGGCACCTGCACGCCCACCCGGAGCTGTCGATGCAGGAGCACCGCACGGCGGGCTTCATCGAAGGGCGGCTGAGCGAGTTGGGAGTGGAGCACTTCCGTTGCGGGGGAACGGGTGTCGTGGCAGTGCTTCGGAACGGGGACGGCCCTACGCTCGCCTACCGGGCCGACACCGACGGGCTGCCGATCGCCGAGGAGACCGGCCTGGAGTGGAGCAGCGAGGCGACCGGAAGGCTGCCGGACGGGACGGAGGTCCCGGTCATGCACGGGTGCGGTCACGACACCCACGTCGCGGTCGCGCTGGCCCTGACCCGCGCGCTGCTCGAGCACCGGGACGAGTGGGCGGGGACGGTCGTGCTGGTCTTCCAGCCGGGCGAGGAGACCGCGGCCGGCGCCGCGGCGATGGTGGCGGACGGGCTGTGGGACCGCGCGCCGCGCGCAGAGGCGGTCTACGGCCAGCACGTGATGGCGCACCTGGCCGGCACCATCAGGCTGCCGGTCGGCACCGCGATGGCGATGGCCGACTCGTGGCAGATCACCCTGCGCGGCCGCCAGGCGCACGGCTCCCAGCCGCACAACTCCATCGACCCGATCGTGCTCGGCTCGCACCTGGTGACCCGGCTGCAGTCCGTCGTCTCCCGCACCGTGAACCCCCGCGACGTGGCCGTGGTCACCGTCGGCACCTTTCACGCCGGCACCAAGGAGAACATCATCCCCCAGACCGCCGTGCTGGGCCTGAACATGCGGGCCTTCACAGACCAGGTCCGCGACACCGTGCTGGCCGGGATCCGGCGCACCGTGGAGGGGGAGGTGCTCGCGTCCGGTGCGCCGGAGGCGCAGATCGAAGAGCTCTACCGCTTCCCCGCTTGCGTCAACGACCCGGAGGAGAGCGAGCGGGTGCTGCAGGTGCTGCGCGCGGAGCTGGGCGAGGACCAGGTGAAGGTCGTCGAGCCGGTGACCGGCAGCGAGGACGTCGGGGTGCTGGCCAGCGCGATCGGGGCGCCGCTCGTCTACTGGTTCAACGGCGGGCACCCGCGGGAGGTGCTCGAAGGTGACCAACCCGTGCCGGGCAATCACAGCCCGCACTTCGCCCCCGTCGCCCAGCCGACGCTGGACACCGGGCTGCGGGCTGCGCTGGCGGTGCTGCTGAGCCGGGTCGGGCACTGAGAGGAGACACCAGCCGCTGGCCAGATCCCTGGGCACGGACAATGGTCGACCGCAGGGGATATCTCCACGTTCGCAGCCAGTGACCCTGCATGGGCAGTTCCTCCTGCCTCGCCGCGGAGCGGGTCATCCGCCCTCGGCGGCAGCGCCTACCCTTGAGCCTATGCGTATCTGCCGATTCACCACCGGTGACGACCCGCGGTTCGGTCTTGTGGACGGGGCCGGTGAGAAGATCGCCGAGATCACCGGGGACCCCCTCTACAGCCGCATCGAGCTGACCGGGCACACCCATCAGGTCGACGACGTCCGACTGCTCGCCCCCGTCATACCGCGCAGCAAGGTGGTGGCGGTCGGGCGCAACTACGCTGACCACGCCCGGGAGATGGGCAACGGCCTCCCGACCCAGCCGATGCTCTTCCTCATCCCCAACACCTCGGTGTGCGGTCCCGGTGACCCGGTCGTCATCCCCTCCTTCGTGTCCGAGGTGTCGTACGAAGTCGAGCTGGCCGTGGTCATCGGCCGGATGTGCAAGGACGTCGCCGTCGAGGACGCCCCGGGCGTGATCTTCGGCTACACCGTCGCCAACGACGTCACCGCGCGAGACCTGCAGCGCGGTGACGGGCAGTGGGCGCGGGCCAAGGGCATGGACACCTTCACCCCGCTCGGGCCCTGGATCGAGACCGACCTGGATGTCGCCGACGTGCGGCTGACCAGCTTCGTCGACGGCGAGCCCCGCCAGGACGGCACCACTGCGGACATGGTCTTCGGCATCGGCGAGATCGTCGCCCACGCGTCGGCGGCGTTCACCCTCCTCCCTGGTGACATCCTGCTCACCGGGACTCCGGCCGGGGTCGGCCCGATCACCGCGGGCCAGCGCTGCGAGGTGGCGGCCGAGGGCATCGGCTCGCTGAGCAACCCGTTCGTGGCGGCCGAGCCTGCGGGCGCCGACCCGGTTGTCGACGAGGGCTGAGCAGGCCGTGCCCCAGTCCCCGATCGGGGTCTTTGACTCCGGCTTCGGCGGGCTCACGGTGGCCCGGGAGATCCTCGACCAGCTCCCGCAGGAGTCGGTGCTCTACCTCGGTGACACCGCCCGCACCCCCTACGGACCGCGGCCGATCGCGGAGGTGCGCCAACTGGCTCTGGAGTGCCTGGACCGGCTCGTCGACCACGGCGTGAAGGCGCTCGTCATCGCCTGCAACAGCGCCTCCGCGGCGGTCCTCGCCGACGCGCGGGAGCGGTATGCCGTGCCGGTCGTGGAGGTCATCCGGCCGGCCGTGCGCCGCGCAGTGGCGGTGACCCGGTCCGGACGGATCGGAGTGATCTGCACGCAGGCCACCCACCAGTCCCGTGCCTACGTCGACTCCTTCGTCGCCGCCCCGCCCCACGTCGAGGTGTTCTCCCAGCCCTGCCCCCGCTTCGTGGAGCTGGTCGAGGCCGGCATCACCAGCGGGCCCGAGGTGCTCCAGGTCGCCCGGGACTACCTCGCCCCCCTGCACGAGCAGGAGATCGACACCCTCATCCTGGGCTGCACGCACTACCCCCTGCTGGCCTCGGCGCTGCAGTACGTCCTGGGGGAGCAGGTCTCGCTCGTCTCCTCAGCCGCCGCCACAGCCGCCGACCTCTACCGGGTGCTCACCGAGAGAGGGCTGCTGGCCCCCCGCCACAACAAGCCGGCGCACCAGTGGCTGACGACCGGCGACCCGCACGGCTTCACCTTCCTGGCCAGGCGCTTCCTGGGCCCCGAGGTCGAGCAGGTGCACCAGGCGTTCGTGGGGCGGGCCGAGGAGCGGGTCTGACGTCGGTGGCGCCGGGTCGCCGCGAGCAGCTCCACGAGGATGAGTCGGACTACGCAACCCTGTCCCACACCACTTCACCGTCGCTGGTCAACCGAGCGCCTTCGCTCACCGGGTGGTCGGTGAGCCGGCCGTCGTGCATGAGGTGGCGGACCTCGACGTCATACCGGAGCGTGGCGACATCGGCGACGATCCGGCGGTGGCACCGCCACCAGACCGTCTCGCTGCACATGATGACCGTGCGCCGCGCTGCCGCGTCGGCGAGGAGTTGCTCCATGGCCGCGGCGAACGGTGGGGTGCGGGTCCCGGCGGCGTAGGCACGGAACTGGTCGACCCGCCACCAGGGGTCCGGGCTCTGCGCGTCATCCTCGGCGGTCAGCCGGCGGCGCCCGCCGAGCCGCTCGTCCCACCGGTAGCCGACGCCGCGCGCCGGGAGCCACTCCTGGAGCGCCTCCTGGCGCGAGTCCGGGTTGTGCCGGCTGGCGGGGAAGCGGCGGACGTCGACGAGATGCTCCACCCCGGCCCGCGTCAGCAGGTCACCGAGGCCGTGGCGGTCCAGCGTGCCGTGCCCCACGGTCAGCACAGTGGATTGCTCTGGCATGCCGCCATGCTAGGGACGGGGATGCCGTGTGTCGTCGCGATGCGCTGACGTGGGTCGCGCAGTCCTGCACGGGCCTGCGGGTGTTTGGCACGATGGATGGATGGACCTCACCATCGTCGGCTGCAGCGGGTCCGTCCCCGGCCCGGACAGCCCCGCCAGCTGTTACCTGGTCACCGCCGCCGACGGGGATCGGCTCTGGCGCGTGTTGCTCGACCTCGGCTCAGGGGCGTTCGGGGCGCTGCAACGCCACACCGATCCAGACTCCCTCGACGCGGTGGTCCTGTCCCACCTGCACCCCGACCACTGCCTGGACCTCACCGCGCTCAAGGTCTGGCGCAGCCACGGGCCCGGCGGGCCCGGCGCCGACCTGCGCGTCTACGGGCCGGCAGGGACGGCCGAGCGGATGGCCCGGGCCTACGGCGTGGACAAGCCCTCGCCGATGACCGGGATGACCTTCCGCACCCTCGCGGACGGGCAGTCCTTCACCGTCGGGCCGTTCAGCATCACGCCCCACCGGGTGCGGCATCCCGTCCCCACCTTCGGGCTGCGGGTGGAGGCGGACGGCGCCGTGCTCGCCTACACGGGAGACACGGACACCTGCCCTGGGCTCGTGCCGCTGATGGCCGGTGCGGACATGGTGCTGGCCGAGGCCGCCTTCGTCGAGGGCCGGGACGAGGCGCGGGGCCTGCACCTGACCGGACGCCGCGCTGCGGAGGCCGTGGTCGAGGCCGGACAGCAGGGCGGGCAGGGACCGGTCGGCCGGTTACTGCTCACCCACCTGCCGCCCTGGACCCCGCCGGAGGTCGTGCTCGGCGAGGCGCGGGACGTCTGGGACGGCGCGACAGACGTAGTGCGGCCGGGTGCGACCTACCGGATCGGGCCAGGGAGAGGGACGGTCGGAGCCGCCTCGGGGGTGTGACCGCGCACACCCCCCGCCCCGGCCATCAGCACCGTCGCCACCCGTCGGTGCCACACTGAGTCGATGACCGGGACGGCACGGGTGTCGTGGGCGCAGGCGCTGTCGTGGCGGCTGTCGCGTCACCTGCTGGACCCCGTCGGCGCCGAGCCGCCGGCTGGCGTGGTGCGCCGTCTCGGCGCCGTGCTCTCGATGGACGAGGGGCTGGCCGAGCTCGCGGTGCGCACCCGGAGCATGACCGACCCGCCCGGCGGGCTCGCGGCCGCGCTGGCGACGGGGGAGGTGATCAAGGCCTTCGCGTTCCGGGGTGCTGTCCACTACCTCTCGCCGGAGGAAGGCGGGATCTACCTTGCCGTGCGTGCGGCGGGTCGGCAGTGGGAGCTGCGCAGCTGGGTCGAGCACTACCGGCTCACTGCGGCCCAGTGGCCGCACTTCCGGGCCGCGGTGCGGGAGGCGGTGGCAGACGGGCCGTTGACCGTGACCGAGCTCGGTGAGGTGGTCGCTCGGCACTCTGACTACCGGCACCTCCGGCCGGTCTTCGAGGAGGGTGCGGGGACCCTGATCAAGCCGCTGACCTGGCAGGGCGACGTCAGCATCGGACCCCCGCGCGGGGGCCGTCTCACCCTGCAACGGCTCGACACCAACCCGCGCTGGGGCGGCATCACCGACCTGGACGTCGCCGGCCCCGGGGCGATCACCGCCTACCTCCGCACCTATGGCCCGGCCACCCTCGACCACGTGCACTACTGGCTCGGGGACGGCCTCAGCGCAGGTCGGCGACGGCTGGTCGCCTGGTGGGGCAGCCTGGCCGACCGCCTGGTCGAGGTCGACGTCGAGGGGACCAGGGCGTATGTGGTGCGGGAGCACCTCGACGCGCTGGTGGCGGCGCGACCGTCGGAGGCGGTCCGGTTCCTGCCCGGCCACGACCAGTGGGTCATCGGGCCCGGGACCCAGGAGACCTCCATCACCCCGGCGTCGCGACGGCAGCTGATGACCCGCAAGGCCAACCCGGTCCTCCTCGGTGGAGTGGTGCGTGGGACCTGGGTGCGCAAGCAGGACCAGCTCACGGTGCACTGGCTGGACGATGGACCCCCACCCAGGGATGAGTTGCGCCAGGAGGCAGGCCGGTTGGCCAAGCTCCTCGGAGCAGACCTGCAGGTGGACGTGGTCGTCGGGGACCGGTGACGTCGTGCTGCGAGGCGACGGCTGAACCGGGCAACGTCCAGGCTGGGGGTGGACACTGCAGCATGGACACCCGCACCGTGCGCCGCGCTAGCGACCTTCGTGGTGCGGGGCTGACCGGCATCGCCGCCGGGGCGGTCACCCTCGGCACCGCCGAGCTGCTGGCCGCAGCCTGGTCCGGGCCGCTCGCCAGCGCGGGCACACCCTCGCCGCTGCTGGCCGTGGGCGCCGCCTTTGTGGACCGCACGCCTGCCTGGCTCAAGGACTGGGCAATCGCGATCTTCGGGACCGCGGACAAGATCGCGCTCGGGGTGGGTATGGCGCTCGTCCTGTCCGTGGTCTGTGCCGCCGTGGGCCTGCTGGCAACCCGGCGCAAGGACCTGGCGCAGGTCCTTTTCCTGGCGGTGGCTGCCCTGGGGGTGGCAGCGGTGCTGAGCCGGCCGGACAGCGGACTGCTGGACGCGGTGCCGACCGTGGTGGGCGCAGCCGTCGGCACCTGGCTGCTGGGGCGGCTGAGCGACCAGGGCCGGGCGGCTCAGGCCGGTCCAGTGCCGCCCCTCGCCCATCCCCGGCGTGCCGCAGCGCATCCCGGAGCGCATCCCGGAGCGCATCCCGCAGCCGTCGAGCCCATGCCGGTCGGTGCACCGCGCCGGGAGGTGCTCCGCACGGCGGGCGGCCTCACCGCCCTCGGGCTGGTCGGGGTGGCGATCGGCACCAGTGGCAGCGGCCTGCTCAGGACGGCTGGCCCGGCGACCCCGGCGATGCCGTTGCCCCGACCGATCCGCACGGTGGGCGTCCCGGACGTTGCGGGCAGCAGCACACCGGGGCACACGGCATACCTGACCCCGAACGACGCCTTCTACCGCATCGACACCGCACTGCGGGTGCCGCGGGTGAACCCTGAGACCTGGACGCTGCGGGTGACCGGCCTGGTGGAGCGGGAGATCGAGATGAGCTATGCCGACCTGTTGGCGGAGCAGCACGTCGAGGCGCTGGTCACCCTCACCTGCGTGAGCAACGAGGTGGGTGGCGACCTCGTCGGCAACGCCCGCTGGCAGGGCTGGCCCGTGCGTGACCTGCTCGCGCGCGCCGGGGTGGCTCCCGAGGCCGACATGGTGCTCTCCCGCAGCGTCGACGGGTGGACGGCCGGCACGCCGTTGGAGGCGCTGACCGACGATCGCGACGCCCTCCTGGCGGTGGCCATGAACGGTGAGCCGCTGCCGGCCAGGCACGGATACCCCGTCCGACTGGTCGTGCCCGGACTCTACGGCTACGTCTCGGCGACCAAGTGGGTGACCGAGCTCAAGGTGACCCGGTTCGATGCCGACGAAGGCTACTGGACGCCCCGCGGCTGGTCGGCTCTCGGGCCGATCAAGACGGCCTCGCGGATCGACGTGCCCCGGACCGGTGCTCGGGTCGTGGCCGGGGAGGTGGTCGTCGCCGGTGTCGCCTGGGCCCAGCTCCGCGGCGTGGATCAGGTGCAGGTGCAGGTCGACGACGGTCCGTGGCAGGTGGCCGAGCTGCTGGCCGAGCCGTCGGTGGACGCCTGGCGGCTGTGGCGCTGGACGTGGCCCGACGCGACACCGGGCCGGCACCGGCTCCGGGTGCGGGCCACGGACGCTACGGGAGAGGTGCAGACGGACCTCGTCGCCCGGCCCGCACCGGACGGGGCCAGCGGGTGGCACGAGGTCAGCGTCCGCGTCACCTGACCGGGTGGGTCGACTCGGGGCATCCCTGGGCCGTGTGGGCCGACTCCAGGCCGCCGGATCAGCGCGCGCTGAGCTCCGGGTGCTGCGGCGCCGGCTCTGGTTCGGACCGGGCGCGGTCGGTCCGGGTCAGCAGGCGGTAGCCGCCGACGCCGAGCGCGCAGGCCAGGGCGGTCGCGCCGACCGAGACCGCCAGGGCAGGCCGGTGGCCACCGATGTCGGCGAGCCGGCCGGCGAGGGCCGCGCCCACGGCATACCCGGTGCCGGTGGTCGCCGAGAGGATGGTCATCGCCGCGCCCAGCCGCTCCACGGGGGTGGCCCGCTCAGCAAGGGTGAAGGTGGTGATCATCGACGGCGCGATCGCCACGCCCAGGCCGAGCAGGGCGAAGGCCAGGCCGACCAGGGTGTCGACCAGCAGCAGCGGCAGGGCGAGCACCAGCATCGAGGAGGTGAACACGCGTAGCCGCTGGGGGTAGGCGAACCGCTGGGGCAGGGCCACGACCAGGAGACCGGCGATGACGCTGCCGACGCCCAGCAGGGCGTGCAGGAGCCCGGTTAGGCCGGGCTCGCCGGCCTGGGTGGCCAGCACCGAGGTGCCGGTCTGCACCGAGCCGAAGACCATGCCGATGGACAGCTGGGTCGCAGCCAGGAGCAGCAGGGCGGGGGTGAGCAGCCGGCCCCGGCCCGCACCGGTCAGGCCGGCGGGGATGACCAGCGCGCCGGTCGGGTGGACGGCGAACCAGGTGGCGAAGATGCCCAGCATGACGGCGGCCACGGCCAGCGCGGCCATCGGGTTGAGCAGGGCGGCGATGAGCCCGACGACCGCCGGGCCGAGCACGAAGGAGGCCTCGTCGGCCGCGCCCTCGTAGGAGAAGGCGGCGTCCATGACCCGGGGATCCTCGCTGCCGGCCGCCCGGCTGATCGGCCGCCAGCGCACCCGCGCCATGGTGCCGACCTGGGGGACGAAAGCCCCGCCCAGGGCCGCCACCACCGGCAGCGGCCACCACGGGTCACCCTGGGCGTGAGTGGCGGTGAGGACGGCCAGCACGCCCAGCCCGATGGCCCCCGCGATGCTCTGGACGAGCAGGACCGGACGCTGTCCGACCCGGTCGGTGAGGGAGCCGGCGATGGGGGCGCCGATCGCGTTGGCCACGGCCAGGGCACCGGCGGTGGCGCCCCCCGCGCCGTAGGACCCGGTCGCTGCGGTGACCGCGAGCAGCGCCGCGATCTGCGACATCGCCATCGGCAGGCGGCCGATGAAGGCGACGGCGACATAGAGGGGGCCGGTGAGGCCGAACAGTCGGAGGTAAGACTGCACAGGAGACATCCGTGAGGAAGACCTTTCGGGCAAGGGTCCGTCGAAGGACGTGTGCGCCGTCCCTGCCTCCCGACGCACGGGACCCTTGATGCAATTTCCCATGGTACCCCACCGGCGCAGACGCAGGACTGGCTCGACATACGCTTCGCCCATGACGAGCCATCGACGCGAGCGTGTGTCAGCCCGGGCGGCCGACCCCCGCCGTCAGCTCCAGGCGTTGGGTCCGCTGGAGCAGCTGCGCGCCGGGCGACTGGGTCTGCGGATCCCGCAGCTGGTGCTCGGGCTGGTGCTCTACGGCGTCTCGATGGCCCTGCTCATCCGCGGCGCCCTGGGGGTCATGCCCTGGGACGTGCTGCACCAGGGCCTGGCCCGGCACGTGCCGCTGACCTTCGGCCAGGTGGTCATCCTCACCTCGGTGGCGGTGCTGCTGATCTGGGTCCCGCTGCGCCAGTCACCGGGCCTGGGGACGGTGGCCAACGCGGTCCTTGTCGGGCTGGTCGTCGACCCGGTCCTGTCCTGGGTGGACCCGCCGGAGGGCTGGCTTCCCCGGATCGGGCTGATGACGGCCGGGATCATGCTCAACGCCCTGGCGACGGCGATGTACATCGGCGCCCAGCTGGGTCCCGGCCCCCGCGACGGGCTGATGACCGGCTTGGCCCGCACGACCGGCCGCTCGATTCGGCTGGTGCGCACCCTTATCGAGGTGGGGGTGGTCGTGGTCGGCTTCGTCCTGGGCGGCGTCCTGGGCCTTGGGACGGTGCTCTACGCCCTGTTCATCGGTCCGTTGACCCAGCTGCTGCTGCCGTGGCTCGTGGTGCCGGTGCAGCCTGCGCGGAGCCAGCCTGACCCAGGCCTGCTTCAGCCACCAGGGTGAGGAAGTCCCAGTCCTGACGGACCTCGCCCGCCTCCGACTCCTGCAGCCGTTGGCGCGTCCGCCTGATGACGGACTCCAGCTCCTCAACCAGTAGGTCGATCTCCGCACGGGTGGCCCTCAGGGTGCCCAGGCTGATCGCGGCCCGCTGCACCTCGTCCCGCCCGCTGCTCCACTCCACCGCCCAGACCAGCGCCGTGCGGACCAACTCTTGGAGGTCGATGCCGGCCTGGTCCAGGTAGGCACGCAGGGCCGGCTCGTCCTCCTCCTGCAGGGTGCCGGGGTCGGGGACGCTAAACCCGTCGCCCGCCGCCACCCAGACCCTGTCCCGGCGGTCGCGGGCGTGCTCGGGCGCCTCGATGATCATCCCGGCGTCGGCCAGCGTGCGCAGGTGGAAGCTCACCGAGTTGGCCGGCACGTCGAGCTGGCGGGCCAGGTCCACAGCCCGCATCGGCTGGTCGTGCCGCATCAGGCTCACGATGCGGCGGCGCAGGGGGTGAGTCATCGCCTTGAGCATGGGCGAGGTCATCCGGACGTGGGCGGCCATAGAGGCAGTCTACCAAGTGCGCAAGGACAGTTGCGCAAGTGTAGTTGCGCACTATATGTTGCGGATATGTTCCGACCTGCTTCCTCGGCGGCGCCACTGTGGCGCCAACCGGGCTACCTGACCTGGCTGCTGACCGACACCGCGGTGGGGCTCGCGACCCAGGTGCAGGCCTTCGTGCTCCCCCTGGTCGTCATCCTGTTGACGAGTGACCCCGCCCTGGCCGGGGCCGTCGCCGCTCTCGGCGTCGGCGCCCGGGTGGTGACCACCCTGGTCGGAGGCGTGCTCGCCGACCGGCACGACCTGCGCCGGCTCATGGTCCTCAGCGGCGGGCTCGGCGCCGGGCTGGCTGTCCTCATGGCGGTGGCCTACGCCACCGGCCTCGGCGTGACGGCGCTCGCCGTGCTCAACATGCTCGCCGGCATTCGCGCTGGGCTGCTGGGCGTCGCCTCCGACGCGGCCCTGAAGCAGGTGGTCAGCAGCGAGCAGCTGCCGGTTGCTTCCAGCGCCAACCAGGCCCGGGACGCCGCCGTGCAGCTCGGGGCCGGCCCGGCGGGTGGCGCCCTCCTGGTGCTCGGCCCGGTGATCGCGCTGCTGACCACTGCGGCGGTCTTCGTCACCAGCGCGCTCTCCGCGCTGGCGCTCAAGGGCGACTTTCAGGCCGACCGCGACCCCTCCACCGCCGGCTCGGCCTGGCGTGAGGCGGCCGACGGGGTGCGCTGGCTCTGGGGCCAGCAGGTGCTGCGTCGGATTCTGTGCGTTGCGATGCTGCTCAACCTGGGGCTCACCAGCGGCGTCACCACGCTGATCTACGGCCTGAGCGTGCAGGGGCTGGACCCCGCCCGCATCGGTCTGGTCACCAGCGCCATCGGCTCGGCCATGCTGGTCGGGGCCGTGGCCGCGACCCGGATCGTGCAGCACGTGCCCTCGGGCGTCGTGGCGACGGTAGGGATGGCGATGGCCGGGCTGTCGATGGCCGCGCTACCGTTCGTGCCGGGCTTCTGGCCGACCCTGGCCGTGCTCTTCGTCGGTACGCTCGGCGCCCCGGCCTGCAACGCCGCCATGATGAGCTACTTCATGCACCTGGTGCCGCGCCGGCTGCTGGGTCGGGCCCTCAGCGGCGCCTCCCTGCTCACCACCGGAGCGGTCCCGCTCTCGCCGGTCATCGCCGGCCTCGGCCTGGCCTGGGTGGGTTTGACCCCGACGTTGATGACGGCAGGGACGATCTGCCTGTTGGCCGTGCTGGCCCTCCTCGCGGATCGGGGCCTGCGCACGCTGCCCCGGCCGGCCGACTGGCCCGAGCCGCAGGCCTGAGGGTCAGTGGTTGCGCAGCGCGTCGATGAGTTCGCCCTTGGTCATCGAGGAACGCCCCTCGATATCGAGCTCGGCGGCGCGCTTGCGCAGATCCTCCACCGTGCGGTCCTCGTAGCTGCCGGCCTCGCCGCCGCGTTCGCCGACCTCGCTGCGGGAGCTGTTGGCGGCCGCATTGGCGATCCGGGCCGCCTTCTCCTTGGACGCCCCATCGTCGCGCAGGGCCTCGTACACCTCCGGGTCCTTCACGCTCGGGCCGGGGTCCTCCTCCTGCTTCTTCTGCGCCATGAGCCCGACGATATGCCGTCCCGCCCCGCGCGGCAGGCTGAGGGGTCCGTGGGGGACCGCATACCCTGATAAGCATGACCCGCCACGACGGCCGCACGCCCGACCAGCTCCGCGACATCCGCTTCACCCGCAACTGGCTCGACCACGCCGAGGGAAGCGTGCTGGTCGAGTTCGGCCGCACCCGGGTGCTGTGCGCCGCCAGCTTCACCCAGGGGGTGCCGCGCTGGCGCAAGGGCAGCGGCAAGGGGTGGACGACGGCCGAGTATGCGATGCTGCCGCGCGCCACGCACACCCGCTCGGACCGTGAGTCGGTCCGTGGCCGGATCGGCGGGCGCACGCACGAGATCAGCCGGCTCATCGGGCGGTCCCTGCGGGCGGTCGTCGACCTGCAGGCCTTGGGGGAGAACACCATCCAGATCGACTGCGACGTGCTCCAGGCCGACGGTGGCACCCGCACTGCCGCGATCACCGGGGCCTACGTCGCGCTGGTCGACGCGATCGAGAACGCCCGCGCCCAGGGCCTGATCCCCAAGGGCAAGGAGCCGATGACCGGGTCGGTGTGCGCGGTCAGCGTGGGGGTCGTCGCCGGGGAGCCGGTGCTGGACCTGGATTACGTGGAGGACGTTGACGCAGACACCGACATGAACGTCGTGATGACCGGCGACGGCCGGTTCGTTGAGATCCAGGGGACCGCCGAGGGGGTGCCCTTCGACCGCGAGCTGCTCGACGCCCTGCTGGACCTGGCGGCCGAGGGCTGCGCCGAGCTGACCGCTCGGCAGGCGATGGCCTTCGGCGGCGACGACATGGGCGGGGCCGACTCACACGAGGCGGGCGCCGCCATCGACCTGGGTCCGCCCACGTGGTGAGCGAGCGCCGACTGGTCCTGGCCACCCGCAACGGTCACAAGGTCGGCGAGCTGCGCGAGATTCTCGCCGACGTGCTCCGGACCACCGGGCTCGAGCTCGTCGGGCTCGATGCCTTCGCGGGTCTGGAGGACGTGGTCGAGTCCGGGGTCACCTTTGCCGAGAACGCCCTGCTCAAGGCACGGTATGCCGCAGCGTCCACCGGGCTGCCGGCGCTCGCGGACGACTCGGGGCTGGCGGTCGACGTGCTGGGCGGCGCGCCCGGTGTCTTTTCCGCGCGGTGGGCCGGGCCGCTCGCGCAGGCCACCGGTGTCGCCAAGGACGAGGCCAACAACCGGCTGCTCCTGGCCCAGCTGGCCGACGTGCCGGACGAGTACCGAGGGGCCGGTTTCGTCTGCGCCGCGGCCTTGGTGGTGCCCGGGCGGGGAGGTGTCGAGGGCGAGGCGGGCCGTGCAGCTGGCAGCGGTGGAGCCGGTGGTGGAGTCGGTGGTGGAGTCGCCGCGACGGAGGTGGTCCGGGAGGGCACCTGCCGCGGCGTGCTCGCCCGCGAGCCCCGGGGGGCCAACGGCTTTGGCTACGACCCGCTCCTGGTCCGGCCCGACGGTCGGACCCTGGCCGAGCACACCGCCGGGGAGAAGAACGCGATCTCCCACCGCGGCGCGGCCTTCCGCGAGCTGGCCGGGGACATCGAGCGGCTCCTGGGCTGACCGGCGCCCGCCGGGCACCTGCCCAGGTGCCGTTCGCTCGGTGCCTGCGGCACGCCATACTCTTGCCCTGACCCGACGTCACGCGTCAGAAGAGACTCGACGTCACCCGTCAGAAGAAGGTACCCATGGCGCACCAGTGGCGCGGCGTGATCGCCGAGTATGCCGACCGGCTCCCCGCCGGCCTCACGGAGCAGGTCGTGACCCTGCGCGAGGGCGGCACGCCGCTCATCCCGGCCGAGCACCTTTCCGAGCTCGTAGGGGCTCAGGTGCACGTGAAGTACGAGGGGCTGAACCCGACCGGGTCGTTCAAGGACAGGGGCATGACCGCGGCGATCAGCGACGCGGCCCGCAAGGGTGCCCGTGCGGTCATCTGCGCCTCGACCGGCAACACCTCGGCCAGCGCCGCCGCCTACGCGACCAAGGCCGGGATGACCTGCGGTGTGCTGGTGCCGGAGGGCAAGATCGCGATGGGCAAGCTGTCGCAGGCGATCGCGCACGGGGCGACGCTCATCCAGGTGGACGGCAACTTCGACGACTGCCTGACCGTGGCCCGCAAGCTGGCCGAGGCCTACCCGGTCGAGCTGGTCAACAGCGTCAACCCGGCCCGGATCGAAGGTCAGAAGACCGCTGCCTTTGAGATCGTCGACGCGCTGGGCGACGCCCCGGACATCCACTGCCTGCCGGTCGGCAACGCCGGCAACATCACCGCCTACTGGCAGGGCTACGCGGAGTATGCCGACGCCGGCGCCCGGGGGCAGGTGGCGTCGCGGTGGCCACCCGGCGACCGCGAATGTTCGGCTTCCAGGCCGCGGGGGCAGCGCCGATCGTGCTCGGTCACCCGGTGGACGAGCCGGAGACGATCGCGACCGCCATCCGGATCGGTAACCCGGCGTCCTGGGCGCAGGCCGAGGCCGCGCGCGATGAGTCCGGCGGGCTGATCGACGCTGTGACCGACGAGGAGATCCTGGCGGCGCACCGGTTGCTGTCCTCCCGGGAGGGGATCTTCGTCGAGCCAGCCTCGGCGGCGTCGGTCGCCGGGCTGCTGAAGGCGCACTCGGCCGGGCTGGTGCCCCCAGGCTCGACGGTCGTGTGCACGGTCACCGGTCACGGTCTGAAGGACCCGCAGTGGGCGCTGCGCAACGCCGACGGTGACGAGGTGGAGCCGGTGCGCGTCAGCGTCGACGTGGTCAGCGCGGCCGACGCGCTGGGGCTGGGGTGAGCCCGGGATGACAGGTGCGCTGCGGGCCGGCCTGTCGGTGGCGGTGCGGGTCCCGGCGAGCACGGCCAACCTCGGGCCCGGTTTCGACACGGTGGGGCTGGCGCTCGGGCTGCACGACGAGTATGCGGTGCAGGTGCTGCCAGAGCCGGGTCACCTCGAGGTCCTGCTCGAGGGGGAGGGGGCTGGACAGTTACCCACCGACGAGGGGCACCTGGTGGCCGGTCGGCTGCGGGAGGCGCTGGAGGCCGGCGGCATCGGCTGGCTGGGCGGCTACGGACTGCGGCTGACCTGCCGCAACACCATCCCCATGTCCGCCGGTCTGGGGTCCTCCGCCGCGGCGATCGTCGGCGGGCTGGGCCTGGGTTTCGCGCTGGTCCGGGACGGGGCACTGACCGAGGCCGACCTGGGGCTGGTCAACACGCACGCCGGGGTGACGGAGGGCCACCCCGACAACTCCTCAGCATCGGTCTACGGCGGCCTGACCGTGTCCTGGATGCCCTCGCCCCAGGTGGTGCGCACGGCCCGGCCGGTGCTGCACCCCGACGTCGTGCCCGTCGTGCTGATGCCTGCCGGGCACCGCCTGGACACGGCGTTGGCCCGGTCCGTGCTGGGCCCACAGGTAGCTCGGGTCGACGCGATCCGTCAGGCCGGTCGGGCAGCCCTGCTCGTGCACGCTCTCACCAGCGAGCCGACGCTGTTGCTGGACGCGACCGAGGACTGGATGCACCAAGAGCAGCGCCGGGAGGTCTACCCGGTAACGATGGGCGCAGTCGAGACCTTGCGCGCGCTGGGCCACGCCGCGGTGGTCTCCGGTGCCGGGCCAACCGTCCTCTGCCTGACCACCCGCGAGCTGAAGGACGTCGTGGTGGCCGAGGCCCGCTCGTGGGGCAGGGAGTGGAAGGTGGCTGCCCCGGGCGTTCCGGGCATCGGGCTACAGCTGCGGTGAGGTGAGGCTTCGTCCGGTGGTGCGAGGATGCACCGCATGACCACGTCAGCCTCGCCCGCCACCTTGCGCTTCTCCCAGGTGGACGTCTTCAGCGCCAGCGGGCTGCACGGCAACCCGGTCGCCGTGGTCCATGACGCCGACGGGCTGGCGGAGGAGACGATGGGCGCGTTCGCTCGCTGGACCAACCTGTCCGAGACCACCTTCCTGCTGCGGCCGACCGACCCGGCCGCCGACTACCGAGTCCGGATCTTCACCACCGGCGGCGAGCTGCCGTTCGCGGGCCACCCCACCCTGGGCAGCGCCCACGCCTGG
This sequence comes from Ornithinimicrobium pratense, assembly GCF_008843165.1. Lineage (NCBI taxonomy): Bacteria > Bacillati > Actinomycetota > Actinomycetes > Micrococcales > Ornithinimicrobiaceae > Ornithinimicrobium > Ornithinimicrobium pratense. Next base: position 733,415 of record NZ_CP044427.1, read on the forward strand.
CTGGAGGCGGGTGGGGTGCCACGGAACCCCGATCGGGTGGTGCAGGAGTGCGGGGTCGGGCTGGTGCCCGTGCGCCGGGGCGAGCGGTTGGCCTTCGCTGCGCCGCCGCTGCTGCGTTCGGGCCCGGTCGACGCCGGGCAGGCCGCCGTGGTGCGGCAGGCCCTGGGCCTGCACGAGGAGCAGGTGCTGCAGATGGGCTGGGTCGACAACGGCCCCGGCTGGGTGGGGATCGAGCTGGTCAGCGCGCAGGAGGTGCTGGCGGTCGAACCGGTCCTGCACCTGAGTGGGCAGCTCAAGGCCGGGCTCGTCGGCCGCTGGCCCGATCCCGAGGCGGCAGGCAAGGACGTCGAGGTGCGGGCCTTCTACGGCGACGGTGTGGCCTTTATGGAGGACCCGGTCACCGGCAGCCTCAATGCCGGACTGGCGCAGTGGCTCGTCGGCCAGGGCCGCCTGCCAGACCGGTATGTCGCGGGTCAGGGCTCGCGGCTGCGCCGCGACGGCCGGGTGTATGTCGTGAGCGAGGCCGGCGAGGTCTGGGTCGGCGGCGACGCGACGGTGACCGTCAGGGGGCAGGTGCTGCTCCGGTGAACGTCAACGCAGGCTGGTCGGGTTGATCTGCGAGCGCAGCGCCACGCCGTAGGCGTGCTGGCCCTCGGCCGTCGGGTGGAGGGGCACCGGGTGGTCGAGACCGGTGAGCCACGCATCACCGGCGTTGACCCCGTGGCCGGTGAACCTGCTGGTCACGTCCACGAACTGGAAACCATGGTCCGCAGCGACGTCGGCGATCACCGCGTTGAGCAGGTCGGCGCCGTCGTTCAGCAGCCGCTGCTCGGCCACCGAGATCATCCCAGGCAGTTGCGGGAAGGGCACGAAGTCGCCGTGCTCGGGCGAGAAGAGGCGGGGATAACCGGTGACGACCACGTGGGCGTCCGGGGCTGCCACCCGGATCTGGGTGTAGGCCGCGCCCAGGTCCGCAGGGAGCTGCTGCTCGATGGACTGGGTGGTGGCCTGGATGGACTGGGCGCACTGTGCCTCGGTTCCGACCAGACAGGCGGTCACGGCTGCCGACCAGCCGATGTCGTTGCCGCCGATCGAGACCGTGACCAGGTCGGTTTCGGTGCCCAGCGCGGCCATCTGGGTGGCGAGCATGCTGGGGATCGTGGCGCCGCCGCAGGCGGCGAAGTCATCCAGGGCGATCCGCATGCGCCCGTCCAGGACGTGCGGGTAGGCCAGGTCGTTGCGTCCGCACGCGTCCTGCGCTGCCGCCGCACCCGAGCCCGAAGCGAAGGAGTCGCCCAGGGCGTCGTAGACGAACCGCTGCGGGGAACCGTTGGCGGGGAAGGCACTCGCCGCGGCGAGGGCGAGCCCGCAGCCGGCGACGATGAGCAGGTGACGGCGGCCCGGGTGAGGGGTGTTCATGCCAGGAGGCTAGTCGGTCGACGACCCGCCAGGCCAGGTGTGGGCCCGGGCCCAACCGAGGGTCGTTAGGCTGACCCTCGACGCGCTCGTGGTGGAACTGGCAGACACGCAGGATTTAGGTTCCTGTGCCTTCGGGTGTGCGGGTTCAAGTCCCGCCGAGCGCACCAGCGGTCAGGCAGGCAGGGCGATCCCCAGCTGCTTGGCCAGCGAGGCCACGTGGCCGGTCGCGCGCACGTTGTACTTCGCCAGTTCGAGCACGCCCTCCTCGTCAATGACGAAGGTGCTGCGGATGACGCCGACCACCGTCCGGCCGTAGTTCTTCTTCTCCCCGTAGGCGCCGTAGGCGGTGAGCATCTCCTTGTCGGGGTCGGAGAGCAGCGGGAAGGGCAACAACTCCTTCTCGGCGAACCGGGCGAGCTTTTCGGAGGAGTCCGGGGAGACCCCCACCACGGCATACCCGTGCTGCTGGAAGACGGCCTCGTTGTCGCGGAAGTCGCAGGCCTGGGTGGTGCAGCCCGGGGTCATCGCGGCGGGGTAGACGTAGATGATCAGCTTGCGGCCGGCGAAGTCTGACAGGCTCACCGTCCTGCCCGCCGCGTCGGTCAAGGTCCAGCCAGGGGCGGGCTGGCCGGGCTCGAGTCGGGACATGGGGTGACCTCCGAAGATTCGTCTGGGGGCAAGTTGGGTTATCGTCTCAAACGGACCGCTCACCTTCTCCATCGGAGGACCCGTACATGGCCGACAAGCAGCCCGACCGCTCCATGCAGGAGATCGAGGCCGACATCGCCGCGACCCGCAGCCGTATGGCGCGCACCGTGGACGAGCTGGCCTACCGGGTGAACCCGCAGACCCTCAAGGCCAACGCCATCGCCCGCGTCCAGGGCGAGATCCAGCAGGTCGTGCACCGGGCCCAGGACAAGGTCGTGGATCCGACGGGGGAGCCGCGCTACGAGAACATCGCCAAGGCGCTGGGGGGCGTGGCCGCGACCGCGCTCACCCTGGGCACCCTGCGCAGGCTCTTCAACAGGGGCTGACTCTGGCCCTAAGACCTGTCCAGGACGGACAGGTCTTACGGCGTGTCGGCCAGATGGGTCAGCGCGCAGTGAGCACCACGTAGCCCAGAACGCCGCCGGAGGGTGGTTGTCCGCCCCGTAGGGCCCCCTGTGCGCAGGTGAGGCCGTGCGCGGCCCGCACAGGTAGGGGGTGCCCGCGGCTGCGGCGGGCGTGAAGTACGCCATCTGGAGGCGAGTCACCAGGCCTGCGGCAATCCCGCGACCCCTGCGGCGTCACCGCAGCCTGCAGTTCGGGGCAGGCCCCCGCGGCGAGGCCGTCCCTCCGCGACCCCTGCGGCGTCAGCGCAGTGTGCTAGTCCGGGGCCGCCCCCGCGGCCGAGCCGTCCCTGCGGCGACCCCTCGGAAGCCAGTCGGCGCGCAGACGAGCGCGCTTGACTTGTGAGAAGCGATATGACAATCATTCTCATATGCGTACTCCAACACTGACCCTTTCGGGCCGTTCCGTCCTGTGGCCCGCCGCTGTCCTTGGGCTGGCATTTAGCGTGTCCTCATGCGCCCAAGACGCCCCTGACCCCGCCACCGAGCCGACTGCTGAGGTCAGCGAGGAGGGGACTGGCACAGCTGAGGCGGGCGGTCAGGACGAAGAAGGCCAGACCGAGGACCATGGCGACGACGACGACCACGGCCATGGGCACGACCACGACCACGGCCATGGGCACGACCACGACCCGGGCGGCTCGGCGGACGATGCTCGTCCCAGCGCCGAAGTGGCCGGTGCCAGCCCCCGGCTGGGCCTGACCTACGACGGCGGGGTCCTGGTCGTCGACGCGATGACGCTGGAGGTGCTCGGCGACTTCCCCGCCGAGGGCTTCGTGCGGCTCAACCCGGCCGGTGACGACCGGCACCTGCTGCTGACCGGAGGTCCCGGCTTCCGTCTCCTCGACACCGGCGCGTGGAGCGTGCCGCACGGTGACCACGACCACTCCTACACCACCGAGCCGCTGCTGACCGACCTCGCGTTCCAGGCCGAACGACCTGGCCACGTGGTCACCCACGCTGACCAGACCGTGCTCTTCGACGACGGCACCGGGCAGATCACCGTGCTCGACCCCGACGAGCTGACCATCGACGCTCTGCCGGCAACGGTTGAGCACAGCACCCCCGAGCCGCACCACGGGGTGGCGCTCATTCTCGAGGACGGGTCCTTGCTGCATACCCTGGGCGATGAGGACGCCCGCGTCGGCGCCGCCATCGTCGACGCCGACGGCCAGGAGCTGGCACGCAGCGAGCAGTGCCCCGGTGTGCACGGTGAGGCCGTGGCAGGCGGGGACGCCGTTGTGCTGGGCTGCGAGGACGGCGTGCTGGTCCTGCACGGGGACCATTTCCACAAGGTGAGCACCGGGCAGGAGTACTCCCGCATCGGCAACCTCGCTGGTCATCAGGACTTCCCGGTTGTGCTGGGTGACTACAAGACCGACCCGGACGCCGATCTGGAGCGTCCCACCACGGTCTCTCTCATCGACGTCGAGGCCGAGGAGCTCACCCTGGTCGAGCTGCCAGCCAGCTACAGCTTCCGCTCCCTGGGGATCGGGCCGGACGGTCAGGCGCTGGTGCTCGGCACGGACGGCGCGCTGCACGTCATCGACACCGAGCAGGGGGAGATCCTCGACTCGATCGCAGTCGTGGCGCCGTGGGAGGAGCCTACGGACTGGCAGGAGCCGCGGCCGACGCTGCACGTGCTGGGCAACTTTGGCTACGTGACCGAGCCCGCCACCTCACAGCTGCACGTGGTGGACCTACGCAGCGGCGAGGTGATCGACGACGCCGAACTACCGCAGGTGCCGAACGAGATCACCGGGGTCTCGGGCTGACCGTGGTCGCCGCCCATCTTTTGCTCCGGGCCGGCGTCGCGGCAGCCACGGCGCTCATGCTCACCGCCTGCGGCGGCGCCGGTCCCCCTGACGAGGCCAGCACGAAGGATTCCGGTGGTAGCGACGAGGACAGCCTCGCCGTGGTCGCCGCCTTCTACCCGCTCGCGTATGCCGTGGAGCGGGTCGCGGGTGATCGCGTGGAACTGACGACACTGACCGCACCGGGCGCGGACCCGCACACCCTGGAACTGTCACCGGGGGACGTGCGGACGGTGGCCGAGGCAGACCTGGTGGTCTACTCCGGCGGCATGCAGGCTCCAGTGGACTCTGTCGTGCACGCCACAAGAGACGTCCATGCCCTGGACGTGGCGCCCCTGCTGGACCTGAAACGGACCGGGGCGGGCGTCGACGAGGAGGTGTCCGATGCTGAAGGCACCCCTCACCCGGTGGACCCGCACTGGTGGCTTGATCTGGACCGCTACGCCGTCGCGGCCGGGGTGATCGCCGACGAGCTCAGCCTCCTGGACCCGGCTGGTGCCGACGCCTACCGTCGTGGCGCGGAGGCGCTCGCGGGTGACCTGGGCGAGCTCGCCGCGGAGTACGAGGATGGGCTGGCCCAGTGCCGGCAGCAGATCGTTGTCACCTCGCACGAGGCCTTCGGTTACCTCACCGACGCCCACGGCTTGGTGCAGGTCGGCATCTCCGGTCTGGCGCCGGAGGCGGAGCCCAGCCCGGCGCGGATGGCTGACATCGCCGCCGTCGTCCGGGAGCACGACGTCGACACCGTCTATGCCGAGGTCATCCTCGGTAGCCAGCTCGCCGAGACGATCGCCAGCGAGACGGGAGCCCGAGTGCTCGTCCTCGACCCCGTCGAGGGCATTACGTCAGCCAGCCCCGGCTCCAACTACCTGGAGGTGATGCGCAGCAACCTCGAGGCGCTTCGCGACGGCCAGGGGTGCAGTTGAGCTGACGGCGTGGTCAGCGCCGGGTCAACCGACCTCGTCCCGGGCTGCGACGAAGGCGCCGACGCAGGCGCGGACGTCGTCCTCGGAGTGGGCCGCGGAGAGCTGGACCCTGATCCGGGCCCGGCCTCTCGGGACGACGGGGAAGGAGAAGGCGATGACGTAGACACCCTTGGTGAGCATGACGTCGGCGATCTGGCTGGCCTTGAGGGCGCCGTCCTCGCCGGGGAACATCACCGGGACGATCGCGTGCTCGCCGGGCAGGAGGTCGAAACCGGCCTCGGTCATGAGCGAGCGGAAGAGCTCGGCGTTGCGGCGCAGCACCTGGCGGGGCTCGTCGGAGTCGCGGGCGATCGCCAGCGCCTTCAGCGACCCGGCGACCACCGACGGCGCGACGGCGTTGGAGAACAGGTAGGGCCGGCCACGCTGCTTGAGCAGGTCGACGACCTCCTGCGGACCGGCGACGAAGCCGCCCGAGCCGCCCCCGAGGGCCTTGCCAAAGGTGCCGGTGAGAATATCGATACGGTTGTTGACGCCGTCAAAGACCCCGCAGGCCTCGTGCGAGCCACGGCCGCCCTGACCGACGAAACCGGTCGCGTGCGAGTCGTCGACCATGACCATCGCGCCGAACTCCTCGGCGAGGTCGCAGATCTGCTCCAGCGGGGCGAGGTAGCCGTCCATCGAGAAGGCACCGTCGGTGACGATCAAGGTGCGACGCGTGTCGGCCGCACGTGCGGCCTCGAGCTGGGCCCGCAGGTCGACCATGTCCCGGTTGCGGAAGCGGAAGCGCTGGGCCTTGGACAGCCGGACGCCGTCGATGATCGAGGCGTGGTTGAGCTCATCGGAGATCACCGCGTCCTCGGCGGTGAGCAGGACCTCAAAGATCGCGCCGTTGGCGTCGAAGCAGGAGGGGAAGAGGATGGCGTCCTCGGTGCCGACGAAGTCGGCGATGGCCCGCTCCAGGTCCCGGTGCAGAGTTTGGGTGCCGCAGATGAAGCGCACCGAGGCCATCCCGAAACCCCACTCATCGAGTGCCTCCCGCGCGGCGGCGACGACCTCGGGGTGGTTGGCCAAGCCCAGGTAGTTGTTGGCGCAGAAGTTCAGCGCGTCGCCCTGGGTGGTGCCGATGTGGCTGCTCTGGGCAGTGGTGATCAGCCGTTCCTTCTTGGTCAGCCCGTCCGCCTCGATCTGGTCGAGCTCGGCGCGCAGCTGGTCCTTGACTCCGTACATGTCTCTCTCCTCAGCTCCAGTCCATGATGACCTTGCCGACCTCGCCGGAGCGGGCGGCGGCAAAGGCCTGCTCCCACTGCTCGGCGGGGAAGCGGTGGGTGATGACCGAGCGGATCCGGTCCCGCAGCAGCTGCGAGGTCTGCAGCATGGCGGTCATCTTGTACCAGGTCTCGTACATCTCCCGGCCGTAGATCCCCTTCAGCGTGATCATGTGCGTGATCACCTTGCCCCAGTCAATCGCGTAGGGCTCGGCGGGCAGCCCCAGCATGGCCACCTTGGCGCCGTGGGTGCAGTTGTCGATGAGCTCGCTCATCGCGCGCGGGCTGCCGCTCATCTCCAGCACCACGTCGAAGCCCTCGGTCATGCCCAGCCGCCGCTGAGCGTTCGAGATCCGCTCGCGGGAGACGTCGACGGCCAGGTCGGCCCCGACCGCCCGCGCCTGCTCCAGACGGGGCGCCGAGACGTCAGTCACCACGACATACCGAGCGCCGGCGTGCCGGGCCACCGCGGCGGCCATCACCCCGATCGGCCCCGCGCCGGTGATGAGCACGTCCTCGCCCTCCAGCGGGAACGACAGGGCGGTGTGCACGGCGTTGCCGAGCGGATCGAAGACGGCGCCCAGGTCTGGGTCGATGAGGTCAGGCTGCACCCAGACGTTGCTGTGGGGCACGACCACGTAGTCGGCGAAGCAGCCGTCGCGGTTGACGCCGAGGTTAGAGGTGTTGACGCACATGTGCCGGCGGCCGGCGCGGCAGTTGCGGCAGTGCCCGCAGACCACGTGCCCCTCGACCGAGCAGCGCTGCCCGACCTGCAGTCCGTAGCGGTCGCCGGGCACCCCCTGGCCGAGCTCGACGATCTCGCCGTAGAACTCGTGCCCGACGACCAGCGGCGGCTGAAGCATGGAGGCGGCCCAGTCGTCCCAGGCCTGGATGTGCAGGTCGGTGCCGCACAACCCCGCCCGCAGCACCCTGATCTTCACCTCGCCCGGCCCGGGGGAGGGCTCGGGGACGTCGGTAAGGACCAGGCCGGGCCCGGCACTGGGCTTGACGAGGGCGCGCATGGTCCCCATCCTGACGTATCCGTCAGCCCAGACCGCGGTGCGGGGGTGCCGGTCGACCTGCCGCTACGGTGGCGCGGTGGAGGAGCGGGTGGAGACGATCGCAGGAGGCCTGTGGTGACGCGGGAGGTGGGGGTGGCTCACGAGGATGACGTGGCCCGGGTGCTGGCCGTCGTCCGGCGGGAGGGGGGTCGGCGCTCGACGGATGGTCCGCTGGTGGTCGCCGTGGACGGGCCCAGCGGGTCCGGCAAGACGGTGCTGGGCACGGCTCTGGCCGCGCGGCTGGACGCGCCCCTGGTGCACATGGATGACCTCTTCCCGGGCTGGGGCGGGCTGGCGCAGGCGCCCGGTCTGCTTGCCACGCAGGTGCTGGAGCCGCTTGCGCGGGGTGATCGGGCGGCATACCGGCGCTGGGACTGGCACCGGGACGACTGGGCGCAGTCAGTTGCGGTCCCGCCCACGCAACTGCTCGTCGTCGAGGGGTGCGGCAGCAGCGTCGGACCAGCCGCGAGGTATGTCGCGGTGGCGGTCTGGGTGGAGGCGGACCCGGCGGAGCGGATGCGGCGCGGGCTGGCCCGGGACGGGGAGAGCTACCGCCCGCACTGGGAGCGGTGGGCGGCCCAGGAGGAGGTCCTGTTCAGGGCGGACGGCACCCGTGAGCGGGCAGACGTGCTGGTCCGGACCTGAGGAGTTCGCCGATTTCGCCGAGGTATCGGCGGGTGGTAATATTCTTCGCTGTTGCGCGCCTATAGCTCAATTGGCAGAGCAGCTGACTCTTAATCAGCGGGTTCGGGGTTCGAGTCCCTGTGGGCGCACCATCGCACGGCAGCATCAGCACGGGGCAGGTCCGGTTCGGGCCTGCCCCTTCTGCATCCCCGTGCCACACTTCTCGACGTGAGTGATACGCAGCATCGAGAGACCATCGAGCGGGGCAAGGACGACGGGAAGTTCGAGCGGGCGCAGGACAACGCCCCGGACAGCCCCTCCGACCTGCCGAAGTCGCACTGGAAGGGTGTGCTCAAGCGCACCTTGTCCGAGTTCGGCAAGGACGGTGGGCCCGACCTGGCCGCTGCGTTGACCTACTTCGCGATCATGTCGCTGGCGCCGATGGTGCTGGCCCTGTCCACGCTGCTGTCCCTCTTCGGCCAGTCCGGGGCCGAGGGGGAGGGTGGCGCGATCAACGAGGTGATCGACCAGCTGGGCGGCGATCTGGGGGTGCAGCAGGACACGTTGGAGACGGTCAAGAGCTATATCGCCAGCATGGGCGAGTCCGGGGGAGCAGGGATCCTGCTAGTCGTCGGTCTGCTCGGCGCCCTGTGGTCGGCCTCCAACTACGTCAACGCCTTCAGCAGGATGATGAACAAGGTTTATGAGATCGAGGAGGGGCGGCCGGTGTGGAAACTGCGCCCCTGGCTGCTGGTCATCACCCTGCTGATGCTCCTGGGCCTGGTCACCATCATTCTCTCCGTCACCCTGTCCGGTGCGGTGTCCGAGGCGGTCTTCGGCGCAATCGGGTTGTCCGGGACCGTCGACACGGTGTGGAACATCGCCAAGTGGCCGGTCATCCTGGTGATCCTCGTCGTCATGGTGGCGTTGCTCTACTGGGGCACTCCCAACGTGCGCCAGCCCTCGTTCAAGTGGCTCTCGCCCGGCGCGGCGCTCGCTGTGATCGTGGCCATCCTCGCGGCGGCCGGCTTCTTCTTCTACCTCACCGGTTTCGGCGGGGAGGAGAGCTACAACGCCACCTACGGTGCGATCGGTGGTGTGATCATCCTGCTGCTGCTGATCTTCATCATCAACAACGTGCTGGTCATTGGTGCTGAGCTGGACGCCGAGCTGGAGCGCGGCCGGGAGCTGGCTGCCGGGATGCCCGCGGAGGAGGACATCCTGCTGCCGCCCCGGGACGTGAAGGGGACGCAGAAGAAGGAGGCCAAGCAGGCCGACGCGGTCCGCGAGGCCCGCAAGCAGCGGATGACGGCCGCCGGCGAGCTGCGCCGGCAGGGCAAGGACGTCGGGCTCGAGGGCCGCGGCAAAGACTGAAGGGCCGCCGGGGCGTGCCTCAGTCCCGCACGGGCAGCGCGCGGGCGCTGATCACCGGACGGGGCGAGGTGACGTGCGCCGGCACCACCACCGCGACGGTCTGGGCCGGCTGCAGGTCCGGGCAGACCCAGACCCGGTCACCGGGACGGAACCCGGTCGTGCCGCGGGGGAGCACCACGCTCACCGCACCCTGCTGACCACCCTCCAGGACGATCTCGTCCTCGGTGAGGCGGCCCACCGTGCCCCTGACCACCGGCCCCTGCCGGGCTCGCACCCAGCGCGGCAGCTGGAAGAAGTAGGCCAGCACCGCGACCAGGACCAGCAGTGGCAGCGCCCGGGTCGCCGCCTCCTGCACGGGCCGCTCCAGCCACAGGATGCTCACCCCCAGGTAGAGCAGCATCGCCACCAGCAAGCCAGCGCCACCCAGCACCATCAGCCGGCGTGCCTCGGCGCGCACCAGGGTGATCGCGTCGGCCTCGGAGATCGTCGCTGGGTTCATGCCCCGCATTGCATCACGCCGGCGTCGCCCGCCTCCACGGCCCCGACCACCAGGCCACGAGCGTGCTGTTCAGATCAGGCCGGGCGACGTTGTAGGATGGTCCGCGTTGTCCGGACAGCCCAGGTTGCCCGGATGAACATGGTGGGTGTAGCTCAGCAGGTAGAGCGCCGCGTTGTGGTCGCGGATGTCGCGGGTTCAAGTCCCGTCACTCACCCGGAGAGATGGCGCCGGGTGCGCCACCGCAGGATGGCCCCAGACTCCGCGCAACCGCGCAAAGTCTGGGGCCATTGCGTGTTTCGGTGCTCTCGCCGTGCGGTTCGGCTGCCCCGCTCTGGGCGCCGCCCGACCTGAGTATCTTCCTCGCCCCTGTCCCGGACAACCCTGCTCTAGAGGTGGCAGGATGCAGAGATGACGGACGTCGAGGCCACCACGGAGCGTCGCGAACGAAAAGACCGGTTCATGTCCCGGCTCGGTCGCCTGGGCCAGGAGATGGCCACCGACCGGCCGTTGGAGCGTCACGCTCTCGCGCACGACGCCTCGCACTATCTGCTCATCCCCGATGTCGTCGTCCGCCCGCGCAGCACCGAGGAGGTGGCCGCGCTCCTGCGAGCATGTGCTCAGGAGGGGATGCCCCTGACCTTCCGCTCGGGTGGGACGAGCCTGTCCGGTCAGGCCGTGACGGAGCACGTGCTGGTCGACACCCGGCTTCACTTCTCTCGGGACGTGCAGGTGCTCGACGACGGCGCTCGGGTCCGGGTTGCCCCCGGCGTCACGGTGCGCCAGGTCAACGCGCGGCTGGCTCCATACCGGACCAAACTCGGCCCGGACCCGGCGAGCGAGGGGGCGTGCACGGTCGGTGGGGTGGTGGCCAACAACTCCAGCGGCATGCACTGCGGCACCGAGTTCAACACCTACGAGACGCTGGACTCGCTCGTGGTCGTCCTGTCCAGCGGCACGGTCCTGGACACCGGTGCCGAGGATGCGGGCGAACGGCTGAGGGCGCTGGAGCCGGCCTTGCACGAAGGGTTGCTGCGGCTGCGCGACCGGCTGCGCGGTGACCCTGAGTCGGTCGCTACTGTCCGCAGATTGTTCTCGTTGAAGAACACGATGGGGTACGGCCTCAACTCCTTCCTCGACCACGACGACCCGGTCGCGATCCTTGAGCACCTCATGGTTGGCAGCGAGGGGACGCTCGGCTTCATCGCGTCGGTGACCTTCCAGACGGTGCCGGTGCGGCCTAAGGTGGCGACCGGGCTGCTCGTCTTCGACACGGTCCGCGCGGCCACGGGTGTCGTCCCGCAGATCGTGGAGGCGGGTGCCGTCACGGCCGAGCTGCTGGACGCTGCTTCCCTGCGCGTCTCTGCGCTTGCCCCGGGCGCCCCTGCCCAGATCACCGGGCTGCAGGTGGAGGAGCATGCGGCCCTGCTGGTGGAGTGGCATGCCGACACCGCCGAGGAGCTCGCCGGGGTCACGAGCGCAGCCCAGCAGGTGCTCGAGGCCCTGCCACTGACCGCACCTGCCGTGCTCACCGGTGCGGTCGCCGAGCGGGCCGCGCTCTGGACTGTCCGCAAGGCTCTCTATTCCGCGGTGGCTGGTGCCCGGCCTCAAGGCACCAACGCCCTGCTGGAGGACATCGCCGTCCCCCTCGACGTCCTGGGCCGCACCTGCGTCGACCTCACCGCCATGTTCGACCGGCACGGTTATGAGGAGTCGGTGATCTTCGGGCACGCCAAGGACGGCAACGTCCATTTCATGCTCAACGAGAGGTTCACCGACCCCGTCGCCCTGCAGCGCTATGCGGACTTCACCGAGGACATGGTCGAGCTCGTCCTCGCCCGCGGTGGGACGCTCAAGGCTGAGCACGGGACCGGGCGGATCATGGCGCCGTTCGTCGAGCGGCAGTACGGGCACGAGCTCTACGCGGTCATGCGGGAACTCAAGGCACTGTTCGACCCCGCAGGTCTGCTGGGACCCGGCACGATCCTGGGAGATGACCCACTGGTCCACCTCAAGGACCTCAAGACCGCGCCTGTCGTGGAGGAGGAGGTTGACCGCTGCGTGGAGTGCGGATTCTGCGAGCCGGTCTGCCCCTCGCGCGACCTCACCCTCACCCCCCGCCAGCGGATCGTGCTGCGGCGCGAGATGACCGCGGCGGCTGACCGTGGTCACCTGGAGCTCGCCGCCTCCCTGGAGGCCGATTACGACTACCCCGGGCTGCAGACGTGCGCGGTGGATGGGATGTGCCAGACCGCCTGCCCTGTGCAGATCAACACCGGCGACCTGGTCCGCCGGCTCCGCGCGGAGGACGCGGGGCCGATCGCCCAGGGGAGCTGGGCCGCGGCCGCACGGGGATGGGCGCCCGTCAGCCGCGCGGGGAGCATCGGTCTCTCGGTCGCCGACCGGCTGCCGGGGCCGCTGGGCGAGGCGGCAACCGGTCTGGCTCGCCGGGTCCTGCCGGACGAGCTCGTGCCCGCCTATCACCGAGAGCTGCCGCGCGGCGGGCCGGCCCGTCGGCAGGTCGAGCACCCGGCCGCGGAGGCGGTCCTGTTCCCCGCCTGCGTCGGATCGATGTTCGGGCCCGAGGAGGGCAGCCAGGGCGCGAGCGCCGCGCTGGTCCGGCTCGCGGGCCGCGCGGGTGCGGGCGTGCGCACCCCCACCGGCCTCGCCGGGCTGTGCTGCGGCACACCGTGGAAGAGCAAGGGACTGACCCAGGGGTATGCCGTGATGGCACGCCGGGTGCTGCCTGCCCTGTGGGAAGCGAGCGGTCAGGGACGCCTGCCGGTCGTGACAGACGCCGCGTCCTGCACCGCGGGCGTCAGGGTGATGGTCCAGAACGCGGCCGAGCACGGCCACCCGGAAAGCGTCGGCATCAGGGTCGTGGATGCGGTCGAGTGGGCCGCCACGGCACTGCTCCCGCGGCTGCCGGACCCCCGCCGGGTCGGACGCGTGGTGCTGCACCCGACGTGTGGGACGCAGACGCTCGGCGTGACCATCTACCTCGAACGTCTCGCGGCCTCGTTGTCGCATGAGGTCGTCGTCCCCACAGACTGGGGCTGCTGCGGGTTCGCCGGTGACCGAGGCCTGCTGCATCCCGAGCTCACCGCCTCGGCCACCGCTCCGGAGGTGGCGGAGCTTTCCCAGCGTGGGCTGCTGGATGCCCACCCGCAAGACACAATTTTCCTGTCCGACAACCGGACGTGCGAGATCGGGATGACCCGCGCCACCGGCCGCACCTACCGACACGTGCTGGAACAGCTGGAGTCCGCCACCCGCTGAGCCAGCGGGCTCGAGCCGGCTCGGTGCCGACACCCACACAGCGCCCGCCCGGGCCCTAGGAGGACGGCCCCTCGTCAGGGAGTGAGGGGCTCCGGGGAGCCAGGGGTGGCCGGGGGCTCGGGGGAGGCTGGGATGGTCGTATGCCGCGCGGCGATGCCCCGCAGGGTGGCGGTGTCGAGGCCAGGCTGGTCCTTGAAGACCGCCTCGCGGTAGTAGCGCAGCTCGGCGATGCTGTCCTGGATGTCGCCCAGGGCCCGGTGCCCACCGGTCTTCTTGGGCGCGGCGAAGTAGGCGCGTGGATACCAGCGGCGGGCCAGCTCCTTGATCGAGGAGACGTCGACGATGCGGTAGTGCAGGTGGGTCTCCAGCTCGGGCATGTCCCGGGCCAGGAAGGTGCGGTCGGTGCCGACCGTGTTGCCGCCCAGGGGCGCCTTGCGGCCCTCGGGGACGTGCTCACGCACGTAGGCGAGGACCCGCTCCTGGGCGTCCTGCAGGGTGGTGCCGTTCTCAAGCAGCGGCAGGAGCCCGGACTGTGTGTGCATCTCCCGGACGAAGTCGCCCATCTGGTCCAGCGCCTCCTGCGGGGGCCGGATCACGACGTCAACCCCGTCCCCGAGGACGTTCAGCTCGGAGTCGGTGACCAGGCACGCGACCTCGACCAGGGCATCCGCCTGCAGGTCCAGCCCTGTCATCTCGCAGTCGATCCAGACAATCCGCTCACCAGCCACGCGACCAGCGTAGGCGCTGCGGGTCGGCGGGATAACCTCGCCTCCATGTCGCACGCGCCCCCGCCACCGCCCACGGGTGATCCGGTGCACGCCGGCTGGCACCAGTTGATGACCTATCAGCCGCAGGTGCCGGCCCCGGCCAACCCCACCCGGCGCCCGATGCTGCGGGGCATCGTCGGCTGGAGCGTCGTCGCGGTCGTCTTCGGACTGGCCGCCCTGGCCATGACCTTCGTGGTGACCACTGCGGTCGGCCCCCGCGCCGCCCTGCTGGCCCTGGTGAGCTCGGCGATCGCGCTGGGGATCGTCATACCCCTCTTCCTGTGGGTCGACCGACTCGAGGCCGAGCCGCCGCGCCTGCTGTGGTTCGCCTTCCTGTGGGGCGCGCTGATCTCCACCCTCGGCGCGCTGGTCCTCGGTGAGCTCGGCCTGGCGTTCTTCGCCGGGCTGGACGCCGACCCGATGGTGCTTGGAGCGGTGGTCATCGCCCCGGTAACCGAAGAGGTGCTCAAGGGCCTGGGGGTGCTGCTGATCTTCCTCCTGGCCCGGCGCGAGTTCAACGGCGTCATCGACGGCATCGTCTACGCCGGCATCGTGGCGGCCGGCTTCGCCTTCGTGGAGAACATCCTCTACCTGGGCACGATGTATGTCGACGGCGGCGTCCCCGGCCTCGTTGCGATCTTCGTCATGCGCTGCCTGGTGAGCCCATTCGCGCACCCGATGTTCACCATCTGCATCGGGCTGGCCCTCGGGCTCATCGCGCACCGACGCCGCTGGAGCTCGGCGTGGATCGTGCTGCTCGGCCTGGCCGGCGCGATCTTCCTGCACGGGCTGTGGAACTACAGCGCGGTCGTCCGGGCCGAGGCCTACCTGCTGATCTTCGTGCTGGTCCAGATCCCGCTCTTCGTCGGCTTCCTGCTGCTGCTCTACTGGGCCCGCCGCCGGGAGTCGCGGCTGCTGCGGGACATTCTCACCGGCTACGGCCTGAACGGCTGGTACACCCCCGCGGAGGTGGCTATGCTCGCCGATCCCGGTGAGCGCCGTCGTGCCCGGGCGTGGGCCCGCGGGATCGGTGGCCGACGCGCCCAGCAGGCGATGCGGGCCTTCCAGGACGAGAGTGGGGAGCTGGCGATGGTGCGCAAGCACATGGTGCACGGCGGGGGCGGCACCGACCCGCACTGGCTCGAGCACGAGCGTCGCCTGCTGAAGGCGGTCAGCGCCCACCGCCAGGTCTTCGTCCCCAGGGCCTGACTCAGCCGCGACGGGGCCCGTTGTAGACCCCCCGGAGACGAAACCGCATGCCGGGCTCGCGCAGCTCCTCGACGGCGTGCGCGGTCCAGCCGGCTGTCCGGGCGCAGGCGAAGATCACCGGTCCAGCGTCGCGGGGCAGACCCAGGACGCGCACCAGCAGGGCAAGCCCCACGTCGATGTTCAGCACCCAGCCCCGCCGCTCGAGCAGCTCGGCCTCGATCGTGCGCAGCGCCGCCAGCTCATCGCGGTCGCACGCCGGCTCCAGCCGCTCGAGCAGGAGCTGGGCCCGAGGGTCCTGCTCGGTGTAGACCACGTGGCCGAAGCCGGGCGGGCGGCGCCCGGCCAGGGCCGCGTCGATGGCGCCCTGCGGGTCACGCACCGCCCCGGACAGCCAGTCCAGCACCTGCAGCGAGGCGGTGAGGTGCAGCGGGCTGTCCGCTGCGGCGAGCCCGGCGAGCAGCGCGCTGTAGGGGTCGGCGCCGGAGGACACCGCGACGCGGACCGCGGTCGTCGACACTGCGAGGTCGTGGTCGGCCAGGAGCACCAGGGCCGCGTCGAGCAGCTCGGTCGGACAGCGGTCGAGGTATGTCGTCAACGTCCCCGCCAGGGTCGGCCGGCCCGCCGGCGCCGGCTCCGCACCCGGCAGGGACAGGGCCATGAAGGCCGCCGACCGCGTCCCGGCGCGGGCGAAAGCCCCCGGGCTGCGGTCGTGCCGTCCCACGTCGGTGGCCCCGGCGACGAGCACGGCGTGCTTGAACCGGTCCATGACACCGGTCCGCTCCGGCAACGCGGCGGTCAGGGCCGCCAGGGACTCTCGCTCGCCCGGGCCCGGCCAGGACGCGTCGCCAGGCACACCCACGAGCAACTCCCGCACCTGTTCGAAGGACCACGTGCCGGCCAGGTCCTCCACGTCGTGACCCCGGTAGGCCAGGTGGCCTCCGGTGACCTCGGTGACCTGGGTGCGGACGTCGTCGCTGGCCGCCGGCCCGCCGCGCCGCCCGGCACGCCCGCCCCGCACCAGGCCGCGCACGTCGGCGAGGGCGAAGAGGCTCCCGGTCCCCGGCTCCCGCCGGACCGGGGCCAGCACACCGCGGCTGACGTAGGCGTAGACCGTCTGCACCTTGACCCCGAGGTAGTCCGCCACCTGTCCCGTCGTCAGCTCACCGTCCATCAGGCCATCATATTGACTGGATCAACGTTGACAGCATCATCAACAGTGCGTCACTCTCGCGGCATGGAGCAGACCCAGAACAGCACGATGACCACCCCACCCGGCCTCAAGGGCGTCGTCGTCGCGGACACGCGGACCGGCGACGTGCGCGGCGAGGAGGGGTTCTACCACTTCCGGGAGTACTCCGCGGTGGAGCTCGCCCGGTCGCGGAGCTTTGAGGACGTCTGCCACCTGATGCTGGAGGGCACCCTGCCCACCCCTGCGCAGTCGCAGGTCCTCCAGGACCGGCTCGCCCAGGCGTCCGTGCTGCCGCACGGGCTGCTCGAGGTGCTGCTCGACGTGGCCCGCACGGGGCCGGACCGTGCATCTTTGGCCAGGTTGCGCACCGCGGTCTCGCACCTGGGGGCACTCGAGGGCTTCGGTCCCACGTACGGCGCGGACCCCGCCCAGGTGCGGGCCGACGTCCTGCGACTGGTGGGCGCGGTCCCGGTCATCCAGGCGGCGCTCTACCGGCTGCGCCACGGGCTGGAGCCGCTGCCCGCACGGCCCGAGCTCGGCGCGGCCGGCAGCTGGCTGTGGATGTTGACCGGGGAGGAACCAAGCGCGCAGCACAGCCGCGCGATCACGGCATACCTCACCAGCACGGTCGACCACGGCTTCAGCGCGAGCACCTTCGCCGCGCGGGTGGTGACCTCCGCCGGCTCCGACGTCGCCTCCGCCGTGTGCGCCGCGATCGGCACCTTCGCCGGGCCGCTGCACGGCGGCGCCCCGGACCGTGCTCTGGACTCCCTCGACGAGATCGGCTCACCGGAGCGGGCATCGGACTGGGTGCGCGACAAGGTGGCTGGCGGCGAGCGGATCATGGGCTTCGGACACGCCGTCTACCGGGTCATGGACCCCCGGGCGGCGATGCTGCGCGAGATCGCCCAGGACCTTGGTGGGCCGCTGGCCGACCTGGCGGTCCGGGTGGAGCAGGAGGTCATCGACGCGCTCGCCGAGCTCAAGCCCGGCCGCGCCCTGCACACCAACGTCGAGTATTACGCGGGCGTGGTCATGGAGCAGTGCGGCATCCCCCGCGAGATGTTCACCCCGACCTTCGCGACCGCTCGCGTCGTCGGCTGGGGCGCGCACATCCTCGAGCAGGCGCAGGAGAGCAAGATCTTCCGGCCATCGGCAAGGTATGTCGGTCCACAGGCACCGGCCCCGGTGCCGGGCACCAGCTCGTAGCAGCGCGCCGCCTTGGGCTGGGCGGGAGCTGACGAGCGTCATGAGCCCATCAGCAGCCCTTGTCCCGCAGCCCTTGTCCAGCAGCCCGCGCCCTCGTAGACTGACCACATCGTGAAAGAGGTTGCGTGATAAGCAACAAGCGTCCACCGCCGGCCCTGAAGTCGCTGCTGCTCGAGGCCAGGCTGGAGGTGCTGCCATCCGGGGGCATCGTCGACCGGGTGCACGAGCACGTGGCGCCGGGTCGCACCGTCACCGTGACCGCGTCACCGACCAAGGGACTGGACGCCACGCTTGAAGTCACCGAACGGCTGGCGCAGCGCTACCGCGTGGTGCCGCACCTGGCGGCACGGATGGTGCCCCGGGCTGGGTTGCCCGACCTGGTGTCCCGGCTGCAGGAAGCGGGCGTGACCGAGGTGTTCGTGCCCGGGGGGGACGCGTCGGGCACCGTCGAGACCTTCGACAGTGCCCTGGACCTGTTGCTCGCCCTCGACGAGCTGGGCAGGCCCTTCGAGCAGGTGGGCATCACTGGCTATCCGGAGTCCCATCCCGGCATCGAGGACCACGTCCTGGTGCAGTCCATGTGGGACAAGCGCGAGCACGCCACTGCCATCGTCTCCAACATGACGTTCGACCACGCGATGGTGGGCAGGTGGCTGGAGTCGGTCCGCGACCGCGGCGTCACGCTGCCCGTGCACATCGGCGTCCCCGGCCCGGTCGACCCCGGCAAGCTGCTGCGGATGGCCACGACGATCGGGGTCGGTGACTCAATGCGCTTCCTGCGCAAGCAGAAGAATGTGTTCGCGCGGATCGCCTTGCCCGGCTTCTCCAGCACGACCTTCGTGCGCAAGGTCGCCCAGCTGGCTGCGGATGAGCGCCTAGGGATCCGCGGGCTGCACATCTACACCTTCAACCAGGTCGGCCGCATCGAGGCCTGGCGGCGTGAGCAGCTGGACAGGCTCTAGGCGGCCACCCCGAGCGCGGCGCCCGTCCCGCCGGTCCGTAGGGTGACGGTATGGCAGCCGAGGGGAGCGATGGAGGTGATCGGTCCCCGGTGCAG
Source organism: Ornithinimicrobium pratense (assembly GCF_008843165.1). Classification (NCBI taxonomy): domain Bacteria; kingdom Bacillati; phylum Actinomycetota; class Actinomycetes; order Micrococcales; family Ornithinimicrobiaceae; genus Ornithinimicrobium; species Ornithinimicrobium pratense. Next base: position 752,213 of record NZ_CP044427.1, read on the forward strand.
TCCGTCGACCGGGCTCTGACCATCCTGGAGATCCTGGCACGCACAGGTGAGGCAGGTCTGGGGGAGATCGCCGAGGAGCTGGGGGTTCACAAGAGCACCGTCAGCCGGATGGTCGCCGCCTTGTCTGCCCATGACCTGGTGGAGCAGTCCGAGGCACGCGGTCCGGTGCGGCTAGGCGCGGGCATCCTTCGCCTGGCCGGGGCGACCACTGCCCGGCTCGACCTCGTCCAGGAGGGGCGGCCGGTCTGCCGGCGACTGGCGGAGGAGACCGGCGAGACCGTCAACGTCGCGGTGATGGCCGGACACACGGCTCTTTACGTGGATCAGGCGCTCGGCCCTTCGACGATCACCTCCCACAACTGGGTTGGACAGCAGATCCCGCTGCACGCTACGTCGAACGGCAGGGTGCTGGTCGGTGCGCTCTCCCCCGCCGAGCGCAGGAAGGCCTGGGGTGAGCTCACCGCCTTCACCGAGCACACGGTGACGCAGCCCGCGGAGCTGGAACGGCTTGTCGCGGTGGCCCGCAAGCAGGGTTATGCCGTGGTGCGTGACGAGCTGGACATCGGCCTCACCGCGATGGCTGCCCCCGTCTACAACGTCCACCGGGAGCTGGTGGCCTCGATCAGCCTGTCCGGCCCGTCCTTCCGGATGGACGTCGAGCGGGAGCGGGAGCTGCTCGCACCGCTGCGCAGCGCGGCGACCGACCTGTCCACCCGGCTCGGGTGGCACGGCTGAGGCCCGGCGGCGCGGCCGGGCCTCAGCGGGTGCGCGTGCGACTCAGAGGAACTGCTTGCCCTCGTCCTTGAGCACCTCGCGGGTGTTGGGGTTGACCGACGGGCGGAAGGGCACCTCCACCACCACGGCGTCGACCGGTTCACCGGAGGTCTCGGCATACTCCTCGGGCAGCCATACCCGCAGCTGGGTGCCGACCTGGCTCTGCTCGATCGGCACGTACCCGAGGGCGATGTTGGTTTCGAGCTCGGGGGAGTACCAGGGTGAGGTCAGGTAGCCGACCGGGTCGTCCTGCTCGGCGGTGCTGACCAACCAGAAGTCTGGCGCGTAGTCGGTGATCGGCTTCCCACCGAGCCGCATCCCGACCAGCATCTGGGTGAAGGGCGGGTTGCCTGCCTCCAGCTGTGCCCGCTGGGCCTCTAGCGCTGCCTTGCCGACGTAGTCCTCATCCTTCATCCGCGGCACCTGGTAGGCCAGGTTGGTCTGCAGCGGCGAGGTCTCGGCGTCCATGTCCTGACCCCAGGAGAGGATGCCCGCCTGGACACGTCGGGGGTGGGCCGGGGCGATCACCCGCAGGTTGTGCGCCTTGCCGGCCTCCAGTACCGCCTTCCACATCTCCTCGGCGTGCAAGGTGGCGTCGTAGAGGTAGATCTCGTAACCCTTCTCACCGGTGAACCCGGTCTGGGAGACGATCACCGGCAGCCCGGCAACCTCGGCCGCGGCGAGACCGTAGTTCGGGATGTCGGCGATCACCGGGCCGATCAGGTCACGCATCAAGGCCTCGGACTTCGGGCCCTGGATCTGGACCGGGGCCACGTCGATCTCCTGGATGTGCACGTCATACCCCTTGCCGACGTTCACCCCCTGCAGCCACAGCATGAGGTCGGAGTCGGACAGGCTGAACCAGAACTCGTCCTGCGACAGGCGCAGCAGCACCGGGTCGTTCAGGATGCCGCCGGCCTCGTTGCACAGGATGACGTAGCGCGCGTGCATCGGCGAGATCTTCTTGGCCTGCCGCGTGATGACGTAGTTGACGAAATCCTCAGCGTCCGGGCCCTTGACCTGGATCTGCCGCTCCACTGCGACATTCCACATGGTGACGTCGTTGACCACGGCCTGGTGCTCGTTGAGCGGACCCCCCTCATCCATGGCGACATACCCACGCGGGTGGTAGACGCGGTTGTAGACCTCGGCGCGCCAGGCGCCGGCGGCGACCGACAGGTGCCAGTAGGGGGACTTGCGGATGCGGGTGGAGATCAGCAGTTCCACCGGGGTCGGTCCGGTCTGCCGAAGGTTGACCGGAACGGTCCGGCCCTGGTCCACCGTCGGGTGGTTGTGGTTGGTGTTCCGGGACGGAGTCATCGTCGTCTCCTTGCGCGGGGCGGGGCTGGAGCGGCACGGACCGATCAGGCCGTGGGCTGTGATCCAGCGTGCTCATGACGCTATCGCACGATAAGCGGAGAGCGCAACGGTGAGCGCCATACGCAACGCCGGTCGTAGAGTTGGCCCATGGGTGAGGAGCGAACCGAGGCTTCGGGGGTGGTGCAGTCAGTGCACCGCGCCCTCACCATCCTGGAGCTGCTGGCCCGGAGCGGGGAGGTCAGCGTGAGCGAGGTCGCGGCCGAGCTCGGGGTGCACCGGTCGACGGCGAGCCGACTGGTGGCGGCCCTGGTGGAGCACGAGATGGTGCAGCAGCCGGAGGTCCGTGGACGGGTCCGGCTGGGGCCGGGAATCCTGCGCCTGGCCGGTGCAGCCAACGCACGGCTTGACCTGGTGCAGGAGGCGAGGCCGGTGTGCCGGGCGCTGGCGGCACGGACGAACGAGACCGTGAACCTCGCCGTCCTCGCCGACCGGTCGGCGCTTTACGTGGACCAGGTGATCGGGCCGTCCACGATCACCTCGTACAACTGGGTGGGTCAGCACATCCCGCTGCACGCGACCTCCAACGGCAGGATCCTGGTCAGCGAGATGCCCTCCTCGGTGCGCCTCGACACCTGGGGCGAGCTGTCGGCATACACCGACCAGACCGTGACCGATGCCGGGGTGCTGGAGCAGCTGGTGGCGCAGGCGCGGACGCAGGGGTATGCCGTGGTGCGGGACGAGCTGGATGTGGGCCTGACGGCGGTCGCCGCGCCGGTGCGCAACGCGCACGGGGAGATCAGCGCCTCGATGAGCATCTCCGGACCGACCTTCCGGATCGGTCCGGCACGGGTCGACGAGCTGGTGCCGCTCCTGGTCCGCGCCGCCGGCGCCGTCTCGGCCCGGCTCGGTTGGCTCGGTGAGGCGGCCCCGGGGGCGGGACCAGGCACGGCAGTCCTGCGCGGCCCTTGACAGGAGTCCGGCGCGGGCGCACGATAGTTGCGTCATGTGCGCACAGTTGCGCAATACGCACTTCGAAGGGTATGCCTCGATGAGCACCTCAGCCCTCCCGGACCGCTGCGACGTGCTGGTCATCGGAGCCGGCATCGTCGGAAACGCGTTGGTCCACCACCTGGCTCGCCTGGGGTGGCAGGACATTGTGCAGATCGACAAGGGTCCGCTGCCGAACCCCGGCGGCTCCACCGGTCACGCTTCCAACTTCATCTTCCCGGTCGACCACAGTCGGGAGATCACCGACCTGACGCTGGACTCGGTCCGGCAGTACCGCGAGATGGGCGTCTTCATCGAGTCCGGCGGCATCGAGGTCGCACGGACACAGGAGCGGATGGAGGAGCTGCGGCGTCGGATGTCGTCGGCCCGGGCCTGGGGGATCGAGTCGCGGTTGGTCACACCCGAGGAGATCGTCGAGCTGGTGCCCTTCGTCGACCCCTCCGTCCTGGTCGGGGGCTTCTACACGCCGTCCGTCGGCGTGGTCGACTCGCTGCGGGCCGGCACCATCATGCGGGAGCAGGCCCAGGAGTCCGGTGCGCTGACCACTGTGCCGAACGTCGAGGTGACGGGGATCAGCGTGACCGAGGGACGGGTCCGAGCCGTGCAGACCGACAGGGGCACGATCGAGGCCCCCGTGGTGGTCATCGCCTGCGGCGTCTGGAGCCCTCAACTGGCGCGGATGGCTGGCGCGCACATCCCGCTGACCCCGGCGGTGCACCAGATGATCTCAGTGGGCCCCTGCGCCCCCCTGGCCAGCACGGACGGCGAGATCAGCTTCCCCATCGTCCGCGACATGGACACCTTCTGCTACGAACGCCAGCATGGCTCGGACATGGAGGTCGGCTCCTATGCGCACCGGCCGATCCTGCACGAGCCCGAAGAGATCCCCTCGATAACCCAGGCCAAGCTCTCGCCGACCGAGATGCCGTTCACCGAGGACGACTTCGACCCGCAGCTGGAGCAGGCGCTGGAGCTCATGCCCGAGCTGCTCGGTGACGAGCGGGCCGAGATCCGGTATGCCATCAACGGCCTCCTCTCGCTCACCCCGGACGGCGCGCCGGTGCTGGGAGAGACCCCCGAGGTTGGTGGGCTGTGGAGCTGCGCCGCGGTGTGGATCAAGGAGGGCCCCGGGGTCGGGCGGGCGGTGGCCGAGTGGATGACGCACGGTCGCCCCGAGATCGACCTGGGCGCCAGTGACATCGCCCGCTTCTATCCCCACCAGCGGACGCGCGCCCACGTCCGCGCCCGCACCAGCGAAGCCTTCAACAAGACCTACGGCATCGTGCACCCCGGAGAGCAGTGGCAGAGCTCACGCCGGGTGCGCCTGTCCCCGATGCATACCGCGCAGCGTGAGCTCGGCGCCGTCTTCCATGAGGCTGTGGGCTGGGAGCGCCCACAGTGGTACGAGTGCAACGCGGGGCTCTTGGAGGAGTTCGGTGAGGCGGTGATGCCCCGGGAGAACGAGTGGGATGCCCGCTGGTGGAGCCCGATCATCAACGCTGAGCACCTGGCGATGCGGGCCCGGGGTGGGATCGTGGACCTGACCGCCTTCGCCATCTTCGACGTCGTCGGCCCGCAAGCCCTGGCAGCGATCCAACGCATCGTCGTGGCACAGGCAGACGTCCGCGTGGGCCGGGTCATCTACACCCCGGTGCTGGATGAGGCCGGTGGCTTCCGCTCCGACCTCACCGTCATGCGCCTCGGGCACGACCACTTCCGCGTCGTCACCGGCGGCGCGCACGGCATGGTCGACCAGAAGTGGTTCGCTGACCACCTGCCCGAGGGGGCCGAGCTGGTTGACCTCACCTCGGCGATCAGCACGATCGGTCTCTGGGGACCGCGGGCGGCCGACGTGCTGGGTGCGCTGACCGACGACGACATCTCCCCTGAGCACTTCGCGTTTGGGACGTGGAAGCTGATCGAGGTCGGGGAGCTGTCGGTGCTGGCTTCCAGGATCTCCTACGTGGGGGAGTTCGGGTGGGAGCTCTACGTGCCGATGGAGACTGGAGCGGCGCTGTGGGACCGGCTGATCGAGGTCGGTCGCGAGCACGGCGTCGGGCCTGTCGGGATTGGTGTCTACACCACCACGGGTCGGATCGAGAAGGGATACCGCGCCTACGGCGCCGAGCTGGACGCGGAGCGGAGCCTGTCCGAGACCGGGATGAGCAGGCCCAAGATCAAGGATGCCGACTTCATCGGCAAACAGGCGGTCCTCGAGCAGGAAGGCGTGGACCCCAAGGCGGTCCTGTGCGCCCTGACCGTCGACGACCACACCAGCGCCGACGGCTCAAGGCGCTACATGCTCGGCGGTGAACCCATCCTGACCCGTGAGGGTCAGCCCTTGACGGACGGGCACGGTCACCATCCCTACGTCACCTCGGCCGCCTCGGCGCCGAGTCTGGGCAAGCACGTGCTGATGGCATTCCTCCCGCCCGCGCAGGCGGTGCCCGGCACCGAGCTGGCGGTGTCCTACATGGAGCAGCTCTTCCCGGTCACTGTGGCTCGTGCAGACGCCACCCCGCTGCTCGACCCGGACAATCTGCGGGTCAAGGGACGGTATGCCGAGCTGGGTGCGGGCGTGGGGGGTGCCTGAGATGACCGACGTGCTGGTCTGTGTGAAGCGGGTGCCCGACGCCAGCGGCGAGGTGGTGCTCACCGAGGCCGGGGACTCGGTGGATGGACGCTACGCCGGTTACACCATGAGCGCGCACGAGGAGTGTGCCCTCGAGATCGCGGTGGGCATTGCCGGCGAGTCCGATGGTGAGGTCACCGTGCTCAGCCTGGGGGAGGAGGACTGCGTGGAACAGCTGCGGGCCGCGGTCGCAGTGGGGGCCCATGCGGCCGTCCGTATCGATGCGCTGGCAGATGCCTTCGGGCCGGGGGATGTTGCCGCCGCGATCGCCTCCGCCGTGCGTGAGAAGGAGGCCGGGGGCGCCAGCTACGACCTGGTGCTGCTGGGCAACGATGCTGCTGACACCGGAGATCACCAGGTCGGTATCCGGCTGGCGCATCTGCTCGAGCGGCCGGTGGTGGCAGGGGCACTGACGGTCACCGTGGCGGAGGGCCGGGCCGAGGTCCGCGCCGATACGGCGACGGGGACCGAGGTCTACGAGCTGCCGTTGCCCGCGGTCGCGACCGTGCTGGAGGGCGGTGTGCAGCCGCGCTACCCCTCGATCAGCGGACGGATGCGCGCCAAGAAGACGCCGATCGAGGTCCTCGAGCCGGGTGTCGAACCGCGGGGCAACGGCCGGCTCGGGTTGCGGGTGCTTCCACCGCCGGACAGCCAGGTGGAGGTGCTGGGTCAGGGTGAGGGCGCCGCCGCGCGGCTTGCTCAGGTGCTGCGAGAGCTGGGAGTGGTGCGATGAGTGTGCTGGTGCTGGTGGAGACGGAGGTCGCCGGCCAGGGCGAGCCGGGACTGTCCGTGGTGGCTGAGGAGACGCTGACCTTCGCGCGTGGACTACCCGGGGACGCGGTCGACGCGGTGCTCGTCGGACACGTCGGCCTGCCCAGTGAGAGGGTGCTGGCGCAGTGCCGCGAGCATGGGGTGCGCACCCTGTTCGTCAGCACGGATGCGCAGCTGGAGCGCTACGCGGCCCGCGCCTGGGCCCGTGTCGTCGACGCCGGCCTCCAGGGGAGCGGTGCGGCATACCTGATCGGCGGTGGCACTCCGCGGGGCAACGAGGTGCTGGCCCACGTGGCTTCCTTCCACGACGTGCCGATGGCGGCGAACGTGGTGCAGATCGTCCAGTCGGACCCGCTGGAGGTCGAGCGGCAGGTCGTCGGTGGTGCGGTGCTGGAGCGGATCGGGCTTGGCGGTGAGCTCGCGGTGGCGTCGGTGGCGGGACACGCGGTGGCACCCGTCCCGTCGGCGGAGCCGACGCAGACACAGGTGGAACAGGTCGCGGTCCAGCTGACCCCGGCCGACCTGGCCGCCCAGGTGCGGCGCAGCGAGGTGCGCGAGGCTGGCGACACCTCGGCCCTGACCGGCGCCTCGGTGGTCGTCGGGGTCGGACGCGGGGTCGGTGGCGCCGACCGGTTCACCGCTGCCGAGGCACTCGCCGAACGCCTCGGTGGCGCGGTCGGCGTCTCGCGGGTGGTGACCAGCCTCGGCTGGCGTCCGCACCACGAGCAGGTGGGACAGACCGGCAGCCGCATCAGTCCCGATCTCTACCTGGCGTGCGGCATCAGCGGCGCGATCCAGCACTGGGCCGGATGCGCGTCCTCGCGGACCATCATCGCCATCAACACCGACGACGAGGCGCCGATGGTGACCAAGGCGCAGTATGCCGTCATCGGCGACATGCACGAGGTCCTTCCCGCGCTGCTGGAGGAGCTGGGCTAACCCGTCGGAAGGGAGACGACCGCAGCCGGACACCCGATCGCGTCACACTCGACAGCGGGCAGGGACATCGGCATCGTCCAGGACGGGCACGTGCCTTGCGCGTCCGGCGCGGACGCCGTTGGCGATGACGACGACCTCGGCGAGCTCGTGGATCAGCACCACGGCCGCGAGGCCGAGGATGCCGAACAGCGCCAGCGGGATCAGGACCGCGATCAGGACCAGCGACAGCACCACGTTCTGCAGCATGATCGCGCGGGTGCGGCGGGCGTGGTCGAACGCGAATGGAAGTAGCCGCAGGTCATCACCCATGAGGGCGACGTCGGCGGTCTCGATGGCGACGTCGGTGCCCATGGCGCCCATCGCGACACCGACGTCGGCGGTGGCCAGCGCGGGCGCGTCGTTGATGCCGTCCCCGACCATCGCGGTCGGTCCGTGTGTGCGCAGCCTGGCCACCACCTGCGTCTTATGTTCAGGGCGCAGGTCCGCGTGCACTTCATCGATGCCGGCCTGCGCGGCTAGCGCTTGGGCGGTGACCTGGTTGTCGCCGGTGAGCATCGCCACCGTGTAGCCGCGGTCGGCGAAGCGGGCGATGACCTCACTCGCCTCTGGTCGCAGCTCATCCCTGACCGCGATCGCGCCGACCGGGTGGCCGTCGACCTCCACCACGACCGCGGTCGCGCCGGCCTGCTGCATGGCGGTCACGGCCAGGGAGAGATCCCCGGGCTCGATCCAGCCGGGTTTGCCCAGCCGGACCCAGGCGCCGTCCACGGTGCCGTCCAGTCCAGCGCCGGCGACCGCTTCGATGTCCTGTGCAGCGGGGACCTGGCCGGCGGCGGCCAGGATCGCCGCGGCCAGGGGGTGCTCGCTGCGGGCCTCCAGCGCAGCCGCCCACGCCAACACCTGGTCCGGGGCGTGGCCGGGTGCGGTGGCGACGTCGATCACGGTCGGCTGGTGACGGGTGAGCGTGCCGGTCTTGTCCAGGGCGATGGTGCGCACCCGGCCCAGGGCCTCCATCGCGGCGCCACCCTTGACCAGGACGCCGCGGCGGCTGGCCGCACCGATCGAGGCAACTGCGGTGACCGGCACAGAGATCGCCAGCGCGCAGGGTGAGGCGGCCACGACCATGACCAGGGCCCGGTGCACCCACACCGACGGGTCCCCCACGAGCGCACCGAGCAGCACCGTCAGCCCCGCGGCGACCAGGATGCCGGGCACCAGCGGCCCGGCGATCCGGTCAGCCAGCCGCTGCGTGGCGCCGCGGCGGGACTGCTCGGCCTCCACCACGTGCACAATGCGGGCCAGGGAGTTGTCCTGAGCAGGGGCGATGACTTCGACCTCCAGTGCTCCGGAGCCGTTGATCGACCCGGCGAAGACCTCCTCACCCGGCCCGGTCTCTACCGGCATGGATTCACCGGTGATCGCTGAGGTGTCCAGGCTGCTACGACCGGTCAGTACGGTCCCGTCGGTCGCCAGCCGCTCGCCCGGGCGGACCACCATGACATCCCCGACCCTCAGCTGTGCGGGGTCGAGCACGAGCTCGCGGCCGTCGCGCAGCACTGTCGCCTCCTTCGGGACCAGGTCCAGCAGCGCCCGCAGGCCGTGCCGGGTCCGGGCCAGGGAGTACTCCTCCAGGCCTTCGCTGAGGGAGAACAGGAACGCCAGGGCGGCGGCCTCCTGTACCTGACCGAGCAGGGTGGCCCCCACCGCGCCGATCGTCATCAGCAGGCCGACGCCGAGCTTGCCGCGCGCTAGCCGCCGTAGCGCACCCGGGACGAACGTGGATCCGCCCACCAGCAGGGCGGCGGCAGCCAGCACGAGCTCCGTCGTCCCCTGTTCGGCTAACCCGGCGAGCAACCCGGCGCCCAGCAGCGCACCGGAGAGCAGACCGAGCTGCACCTCCCGCACGTGCCAGACCCGGGTGACCGGCTCCTGCCCTTCTTCGCCGACCGGGGCAGGAGGCGGTGTGATCTCGCACCCGCACGCGTCCATCAGGACCTGATGCTTCGGCCTGTCCTGGCCGCTCACTCCCCGGCGTCCCGCCCGGCGTGCGCGCGCAGCTGGTCAGCGGCCGGGCTGCCCTCGGTCCCGATGCCGTAGTTCGGGCACAGGGCCACGGCATACCCCGAGACGGCGAGCAACTGCTCTGCGGCGTCCAGCACCCCCAGCAGTTGCGGCGCACTGGTCAGCGAGAATATCGATGCCCGACCCTCCGGCCGCGACACCACCAGCCCGCAGTCGCGCAGGCATGCCAGGTGCGTGCTCACGGTCGACTGTGCCAGTCCCAGATGCTCGGTCAGATCACGCACCCGGTGCTCGCCCAACGTCAGGTGCTGCAGGATCGCCAGCCGGGACGGGTCTGACAGCCCGTGGAACAACGCCGCCGCCACGCCGAGCCCCTCATTCCCTGACGGGTTGGCCGCAGTCCCCGGTGTCGATGTCATCGTCATATGCCGATGTTAGCGGCCAACCCTCGTGCACGGCTCATGCGGAGGCCTGGGCCTCAGGGCAGGAGGTATGTGCGCTCGTGGTCGAGAATGTGACATGAGCAAAATCTCCGACGAGCACCTGATCTCTGCCCTCGCGCGCGCCAGCCGTGAGTTCGAGCGCGTGCGGGGCGTCCTGCTCCGCGAGGACGAGCCGACGCCGGAACGGGTTGCGGGCATGTCGACCGGGGGAACACGCCGGACGCGACGGGTCCCGGGGGCGCCGACGGGGGAGCACACCGGACGTGGCGGTGTTCTTGGAGCCGCGGGTTCTGCTGCGCAGGCAGCTGCCTCAGCCGCTGGCACGGTCGGGTCTGCTGCAGCCTGGGCAGCCCGCTTCGGCGTGCGGCGCGTCACCGGGCAGGTGCACCCCAGGCACGAGGACTGGTCGGGGTTGAGCACGGATGAGCGCATCCAGTGGTGGGTCGACCGGTTTGGCACGGGTGTCGCGGCGTTGGTCGCCCTACCCAGCTTCGGTGGCATCGTGACGCGGACGGCCATGTCCCCCATCTTGAACACGGTCGGCGCAGCCGGGCAGGTGCTCGTCGTGAACGCCGTCGCGCACGAAGTGGGTGGCACCGACGAGGCCGACCGGGTGGTCGCCGCAGCGTCGATCGTGCTGGGACGCGACCTCGACCTCGACGCGGTTCGGCGTCAGCTGAGCGCAGAGCGGACCGACGAGGGGCTTGGCGAGCCCGACGAGCTGCAGGCCGAGCTCGACCAGGACCAGGATGACCCGCCGGGGGTGCTGCGCCGACTGGGCTCCACGGCGCTGCTGATCCGCCGTGTGGCTCGTCAGTTCCGTTCCCTCGCGGGCCTGCAGGGTGAGCGCCCCCAGGGCGGGCTGGTCGCACGTGCCATGCGCAACCTCCCCGTTGTCGGGATGCTCGGCGGGTTCCTTGCCGAACGCGGCGGGGTCCGGCAGGCGGCCCAAGCGGCTCAGGAGACCTTTCGCTCGACGTGAGGGCCCTTGCTGTTGCCATGTCGGAAGGTCGTCGTGCTGCCGGTTAACCAGTTTGGGCAGGCGTCTGAGTCTCGTATCCTGATGACATGGTGGGTATCGCCTCGATGAAGCCCTGGGCTCGCCGCTGACGGCGGCAGAGCCACTTCGTCCTCCCTGTCTCTGTACGCCGTCCTGGCCTTCGCCGGGCGGCCCCTTCTTGTGCTGCCCGGCTCCCATGACGAGCCGAAGAGAGAACAGTGCAGAACCCGTATCACAAGCAAAGCCCCTTCTACGGCGGTTTCCCCGCAGGCGCCGCCGCCCACATCCGAGCTGAGGGCGTCGATGTAACCCTCGGAGATCGGCGGGTCCTCCGCGACGTCGACGTCGTCGTCTCCGCCGGGTCTCGGCTGGCGATCGTCGGCGAGAACGGCCGCGGCAAGACCACTCTCCTCCACGTCCTCGCCGGGTTGACCGAGCCGGAGCTCGGTACCGTCACCCGGGTCGGCACCCTGGCCGTCGTCCAGCAGGCCCTCGATGCCCGCAGTGACAAGACCGTCGGTGCACTCGTTGAGGACGCGATTGGCGATTCTCTGACGGCACTGGCGCGCCTTGAGACGGCGACTGAGGCCCTCACCGAGAGACGCCCAGGCGCCGATGAGGCGTACGCCGCCGCCCTCGACCTGGCCATCGCGCTGGACGCCTGGGACGCACAGCGGCGCGTTGACGTGGCCCTGGCGGGGCTCGACGCCTGCACAGACAGGGCGCGGACACTGTCCACGCTCTCGGTAGGTCAGCGGTACCGGGTTCGGCTCGCGTGCGTCCTGGGCGCAGACTCCGATCTCATGCTTCTCGACGAGCCGACCAACCACCTGGACGCAAAGGGCCTGGACTTCCTCACCGAACGCCTGCAGGCTCACCGAGGCGGGCTGGCGATCGTCAGCCACGACCGGGCGCTGCTGCGAGACGTCGCGACGAGCTTCTTGGACCTCGACCCCAGCGAGGACGGACGCCCACGCCTGTACGCCGGTGGCTATGACGCCTGGGTCGACGGCCGTCGCCGCGACCGGGTCCGGTGGGAGCAGGACTACGCCGACCAGCTCGCCGAGCGGGCCCAGCTCGCCCAGGCAGCCGAGGAGGCCAGGGGTCGCCTCCGGTCCGGGTGGCGCCCCGAGAAGGGCCACGGCAAGCACCAGCGTGCCACCCGGACCGGCGGGGTCGTCCAGGCATTCAACCGCAGGCAGGAAGACCTCGAGGCGCACGTCGTCTCGGTCCCCGAACCTCCGCTGCGGCTGCACTGGCCCGACCCAGGAACCACCCCCGGTCGCCCCGTCCTGACCTGCGCCGAGGCCACCGTCCAAGGCCGCCTCACAACACCGACGAGCCTGTCCGTCAACGGCGGCGACCGACTGGTCGTCACCGGCGCCAACGGTGCCGGCAAGTCCACCCTGCTCGGAGTCCTCGCCGGGCAGTTGACCCCCACCACCGGCCAGGTCCGCCTACACCCGGCAGCGTGCGTCGCCTTCCTCTCGCAGGAGGTGCCTGGCTGGCCACCCGAGCTCACCGCCCACCAGGTCTACGACCGGCACCTCGCCGAGCTCGCCTCCCGATCGGGGCGGGCCCCGAGTCCCCGGGTGGCGGCCTCGCGTACCGGGTTGCTGGAGGCCCGCAGCTGGCGGACCCCGGTAACCCGTATGTCTCAGGGGCAGCAGCGCCGGCTGCACCTGGCCTTGTGCCTCGCCGAGCAGCCGGACTTGCTGCTGCTCGACGAGCCAACCAACCACCTCTCCGCCGGCCTGGTCGACGAGCTCACAACCGAACTGCAGCAGACCAGCTGCGCAGTCGTCGTCGCGACCCACGACCGTCAGCTCCTCCGCGACGTGGCCGGCTGGCCCACTCTCCACCTCCAGGCAGCCACGTCCCCCTCCGATCTAGACAAGGACCCTTCATGAACACCGGCCCATCGCCGCCTGGCGTCGCACTGTCTTGCCGCCGGTCATCGCCAGGCGGGGATGTGCGCAGCACCCAGGTCCGGTGACTACGCGAGACACCACATGCCGTTGCTCATTCGGTGCCTCGCGGCCACCGGTGTCCTCCTGAAGTCCAATGGCTCTGCAGCGGGTCCGTTGAGCTGGGTGGCGGCAGGCTGGAGGATGGCCAGACATCGACGGCGCAACGTCCCGCCGAGGATGTCCACCAGAAACCTATGGGGCGGGGGTTCTCTGGTGCCGGCGGCTAGGGCGCGTCCTCCTGCGGTGACTGCTCCTGGGGCGCCTCCTCCTGGGGCGCCTCCTGCTGAGGAACTTGTTCATCTGGCGCGTCTTGCGGCGCCTGCTCCTGCGGCGGGTCAGTGTCCTGGACCTCACCTGGCAGAGGCACGTCGAGCTCAGCGTCGGGCGGTACCTCCCCCGTGCCGCTCCAGCCCGGGATCGAGGTACCGACACTGGTGTTGTTCGTGCCGCCCGTGTAGGTGGACACCGCGCGCCCGGTCGCAAGCTCGAAGGCCACGATGAGGACCATCGCCAGCACAAAGAGCGCAGCGCTGAGAGCAGCGATCCGCTTCCAGGGCAGGCCTTGCAGTACTCGCCTCACGGACCTTCGCACGTCCGGTCGATCCTTGAGGTCGACGTTGCCTTCGGCACGTCGATGCTCCTCAGCCCGCGCGGCTGGCCCTTCCTGGGCCGGCGCCAGCTCGTGCACTCGCCCGGTGCGCCGAGCCGCGAAGGCCTGCGCTGCCACGCGGTCCCTTGTCATCGCCAAGTAGTGAGAGTAGACGGCGCCCCCCACTGTGATGCACAAGCTGCCCAGTGCAGCACCTACCAGGGTGCCGGCCGCGCCGAGACTGGACAGGAGCACGGCCGAAGACACGGCCCCCAGGGCGCCACCTGCGGAATTGACCCAGTTGATCTGAAGACGGTGCGGCTCACTCACTGTATCCACTATCCGCCCCTACGGCTGGCCGCCCAAACTGACGCGTGCCGACCGCCCGGCCCAGGGGTGACCGGCCTCACCGTGATGGGCTCGGCAGTGCTCGCTGCCCACGGTATTGCCGTTCCGGGTGGCCCTTTCAGGGCTGGCGCCTCGCATGGTCGGCCCGAACCCAGACTGGGGTGCATCGGAGTGACGCGGCCCTGGCGCCGCACCCGGCTGGCTCTCGTCCTCGTCCAAGAGATCGCCACAACGCTGCACACCGGGGGCTTCACCCACATCTGTCGACGGCGCTCGAAAACTGGGCGGTTTCGGCGGTCGAAGAGTGAGCGGTTTCAGTCTAGGGATTCTTGCTCGGCTTTGATGCTGGGTAGGGTCTCCACGCCGCGGTCGCGCAGTCGGTAGGAGGCGCCTTTGAGGGCGATGACGTCGGCGTGATGGACGATGCGGTCGATCATCGCCGCGGCGACGACCTGGTCACCGAAGACGCCGGCCCAGGAGGAGAAAGGCAGGTTGGACGTCAGGATGAGGGAGGCGTGCTCGTACCGGGAGGACACGAGCTGGAAGAAGAGGTTCGCTGCGTCCTGGTCGAACGGTAGGTAGCCGACCTCATCGACGATGATCAGCCCGTAGCGGCGCAGCCGGGTCAGCTCAACGGCGAGCCGTCCGCGGTCGTGGGCCTCGGTCAGTCGGGTGACCCAGTCGGTGGCGGTGGCGAACAGGACCCGGTGGCCTTGCCGGGCGGCCGCGACGCCGAGGGCGGTGGCCAGGTGGGTCTTGCCGGTGCCCGGTGGCCCGAGCAGGACGACGTTGCGGTGCTCGGCCAGGTACGCCCCGGAGGCCAGGGCCTGGATCGGGGTGCGCGCACCGGGTTGGTGGTCGAAGTCGAAGTCCTCGATCGTCTTGGCCGCGGGCATGCCGGCGGCGCGGATCCGCAGCCGTGCGCCGGAGGCGTTGCGGGCGGCGACCTCACGTTCCAGGACGGCGGCCAGGTAGTCCTCATGAGTCCATCCGGCATCGCGGGCGTGGTCGGCCAGCCGGGTGGCGGACTCGGTGATCCGTGGTGCTTTCAGCGCCGCGGCCAGGTGGGTGATCTGCTTGAGGGTCTCAGTCGTGGCGGAGGTGGTCTTGCGGGTCATGGCTGGCTCACCTCGCCCAGGCCGAACGCACGGTCGTACTCGGACAGGTCCCGCACCATGCCGTCGTCGGCGGGCGCCGGTGTCGCGGGGTGTTGGTAGTCGTGCCGAAGCTTCGCGGCGGTGGCGACGTGAGCGGGGTCGGTGATGGTCATGCCGCGGGCCCACCGACGCGGGTGTTCAGCCACTAGGCGGCCACCGTGGCGGACCCGGACGACATCAAGGTCGGCAGCGACGTCGACCCGGGCACCGATGGCGCGGGGGTCCACGGAGTAGTCGTTGGTGTCGATGCGTACGTAGTAGTCCCGGCCCAGGCGGACATGGTTACGCCAGCCCAGGTGCAGCACCGCCGGCGGCAACGGCAACATTGCCTCTTTGTCCGCGCCCAGCAGGTCCACGGGACGGGCCTTGATCGTGCGCACCACCCGGGCGTTCGCGGTCAGCAGCCAGTCGGTGAACTGGGCGTTGAAGTCGCCCGGGGACTCAAAGTGGCGCCCGGGCATGAAGGAGGTCTCAAAAAAGCGGTTGCGCCGTTCCACGATGCCCTTGGACTCGGGGTCCTTCGGCGGCAGCAGCACGATCCGCGTCGCCAGCGTCCCAGCGAACACCGCCACCGGCTCGGTCACCTTCCGGCGTCCGATGCCGGGCTCGTTGTCCCAGATCAGCCGACGCGGAACACGGCCCAGCTGCTCCAGCAGCGACCAGGACCCCAGCAGCAGGTCAGGTGTCTTCCGGGTCGGGATCATCCGGGCGAGCATGAACCTGGAGTACCCGCAGGTCATCACCAGCACTGGAAGCAGGGTCCGGGAGCCGTCTTCGAGCAGGATCTTGCGCGGCGGGAACCACAGGTCGCACTGCGCCACGTCCCCGGCCGTCCACGTCAACCGGTCGGCCGGGTCGATCGGGCGGTGGTCAGCCCGGACCCGGTTGACGTTGTCCCGGAACCAGCGGATCGAGCCGCTCCACCCGACCCGTTCAGCCAGCACCGTCGCGGGCATGTCCGGGGTCTCCGCCAACAGCGCACGCACCCGCGCCTTGTACGGCGTGAACGACGTCGGCCCTGGTCTTCGTTCGTACTTCGGTGGACCCTCGGAAGCCACGGCCGCAGCGACCGTGTTCCTCGAGATGCCCAACCTCCTGGCGATCGCGGCCTTCGGCACGCCCTCGGCGGCCAGCCTCCTGATCAGCGCCCAGTCCTCCATGGTGATCACACTCCAATCGTCGAAGAGTGCTCACTTTTCGAGCGCCGTACCTGCTCAGTTTTCAAGCGCCGCCGACAACATCACGGCTGAAACCGACGCGACCAATCGCGACTCCCACCTGATGGCCACCCGACACGGAGGCGAACCCCTTCAGACGACACTCGAGTGGCAGAACACACGGCCAGGTCGACCATGCTGAGCGGAGGGAGACGCACGACTTTGGCGCTGGTTGCTCTTCCGGTCAGGATCCTGCTCATGGCATACGTTTGCGCTTCACCAGTCGTTGCTCACCTGCTCAGATGGCTACGCAAGGACACCGTCGGGCCCCGGACCGGGCACCCGCCTGACGCACTCATTGGCCGCTGACGGCGCTCGTGTCTTGCTCGTGGACGAGCATCAGGTGTGGTCCACCGCGCGCGGTGTCTGACCGCGGGGGCGGACGCGCGACGAGCCCACCGGAGAGCTCGGTGACCATCGTCGGCGATCGTGGTGCGCGTGCGCGTATCCCTCTAAGCCAGTCCGAGATGAGTGTGGGATGAGGCGTGGAGGATGGGTTGGTCGTCGGCAATGTTATCGGCTAACATTTAAGCGTGGCACCGACCAAGTCGGAGCGCACCCGCGCCCGCATCGAGCAGGTGGCCCTGGATCTGTTCGAGCAGCGTGGTTTCCACCAGACGACGGTGGCGCAGATCGCGGACGCGGCAGGAGTAGCGCAGATGACGTTCTTCCGGCACTTCGCCTCCAAGTCCGGTGTGCTCTTCGACGACCCGTACGACCCGGTCATCGCCGCTGCGGTGGCCGAGCAGCCATCGGCCCTGGATCCGCTGACCCGGACGGCTCGGGCGGTGCGCACGGCGTGGGCGGGTCTGCCTGAACCCCAGGAGTCTGTGGTTCGTCGCAAGGTGCGGATCGTCGCGCAGACACCTTCTATCGCGAGCGAGATGGCCGGCAGCAACGCGGCGACCGAGGCATCGATCGTCGAGGTGCTCAGGGAGGACGGCGTCGAGATGCTGGCCGCCCGGGCTGCGGCCGCGGCGACGATGGCGGCCGTCACGGCGGCCATCCTGGAGTGGGCTGCGCATGAGGACCTAGTGCTGGGCGAGGCGCTGCTCGTCGCGATCGAGACGCTCGAGCGCCGTGATGGGTGAGCTCGCCATCCGGGCCGAACGGCTGGTGCGGACCTTCCCCGGGGGAGTGGGTGTCCGCGGGATGGACCTGGACGTGGAGTACGGCGAGGTCCACGCTCTCGTCGGGCTCAACGGAGCGGGCAAAACCACACTCATGCGTCTGCTTCTGGGCATGCTGCGAGCCGACTCCGGCACCGTCGCGATCGGCGCGCCCTGGTCTGAAGCGGGCCACACCGTGGATGAGCCGTTCGGTTATCCAGACCTGACTACCATTGCCAACCTGACTGTCGCCGCCCGGCTGCGTGGGGTGCCACGAGCGGTTGTGGGCGAGGTCGTCGCAGGTGCCATCGCCGAGCTCGGCCTGCAGGCCTACGCTACGCGCCGAGCCCGGGCCCTGTCGCAGGGCAACCGCCAACGCCTCAACCTCGCCGCCGCGCTGCAGCACAATCCACGCGTGCTGATTCTCGATGAGCCGACCAGCGCGCTGGACCCACGCGGGGTGATCCTGCTGCGCACGGCACTGCTGCGCCGCGCGGCAGAGGGTGCAGGCGTGCTCGTCTCCAGCCACCACCTGGACGAGGTCGCACGGATCGCCGACCGGATCACGGTGATCAGTCACGGAGCCGTGATCGGCTCCCTTGACCCAGGTGGCACAGATATTGAGCGGGACTTCTTCGCGTTGGTGCTGGCCGAGGAGGAGTCAGGTCGGGAGAGGATGTCATGAGCCTGATCGCACCAGAGGTCATCACCGCTGTCGCCGTCGAGGGCCGCAAAGCCGCGTCGTCGCCGGTGCTTCTCACCACCGGCGTGCTGCTTGTCGCCGGCGTGGGGGTCCTGGCGGGGGTCATGACCGCGGCAGCTCGCGGTGGCAACGAACAGATCCGTGCTCAGCTGGCCGGTCTGGGCGACGCCGACCCGTGGCCGCAGCTCATCGGTGGGGCTTCACAGATCACCGCAGCCGCCGGGTTCCTGGCCTTCGGGGTTGCCCTGAGCTGGTTGATAGGGCGAGAGTTCACCGACCGCACTGTCGCCGGCCTCTTCGCGCTGCCGATCTCGCGCACGCACATCGCCCTTGGGAAGTTAGCGGTGTTCGCCGGCGCGACGTTCCCAGTCGCGCTGCTCCTCACCGCGGTCGTCTTCCTTGTCGGTCTGGTGTCCGGGCTGGGCGCCCCCGATCCTGCTGCGTGGAACGGGCTTGCGCGGCTGTTCATCCTCACCGTGCTCACCGGGTTCCTGGTCTGGCCCGCAGCATGGGTCGCCACGCTCGGGCGGGGGTTGCTGCCCGGAATCGCCGCGACCGTGGTGCTGATTGTGATCGCCCAGGTCTTTGCGGTCATGGGCACAGGGGCGTGGTTCCCCATCGTGGCGCCCGCACTATGGGCAGTCGCCCCCGAACAGGTAAGCGCGCGCCAGCTCACACTCGTCGCCCTCGTACCGGCCCTGTCGGCAGCCCTCACGGTCCGAGCGTGGTCCCGCCTGCAACTGGACCGCTAGGCAACACGCCGGGCCAAGTGCAAGCGTTCCCCCTATGGGGGTCATGCTCGAGCTAAGCCAGGTGGACCTGGCTGACTTCGCGGAGCGATTGTGCCATGACGCCGCGGCACAACGGCTCGCGCGAGCCATTCAGGGTCAGGAGCCTTCCGGCGGCTCAAGGACGAGCTGTACGAGGGGTTCCCCGAACTCCTGCCGGTCTGGAAGGCTTTCCGGGAAGTTCGCGCCAACAGGCGAGCCGTCGAATGGCTCGCGGATGAGGGCCTCATCGCCCAGGACGCCGCCGACCAGTATCGACAGGGCCACCCCAACCCCGACCTGCCCTGCCCAGGACCTGAGTCAGCGCCCTTCGGGACACGTACTCAACTCGCCCCATCAGGCGCGGAACGGAGGCCACTGCCGTGGAGCTCACCGATGAACGGTCAGTGGGCCTTCCTCTTCCGTGGGTGGCTGGAAGTGATTGAAGTAGTGGGCCGCGACGTCGGGTTCTAAGGGGAAGTCGTCTCCGTGGGTAAGCACTCTCGCTCGTATGCGATCCATGCAGGTCTCTTTGTCGGTCGCCATGTAGATGGTCTCCGCAGTGATGCCGTACCGAGCCACAAGTCGACGCCAGTCGTCGCGCATTGCACGGGACCAGAAGGAGAAGTCAAGGACGACGTCGCGGCCCTGGTCAAGGAGCCGGATCAAGTGTTGGCGCAGGTGCGCGTCAAGCTCGTTGTCCGCGTCGTGGGGCAACGGCATCGCCCGTAGTCCGCGATTCCAGGCTTCCTGGTCGTAGGAGAGTCGCGTCATGCCGCCAGCAGCCTCGAGCCGGCGGGCAACAGTTGACTTTCCCGACCCGGCGGGGCCGCACATGAGGACGACTCGAGGCATGGCCTGACCCTAGGGCGATCAGCAGCCTGAACGCACTGTCTTTGCTGCTGTCCAGGATGGGTCTGAGAGCTTCACGATGCGCAGACGATGGGGAGGAGATCGGTGTAGGCCTGGCGTAGTGCAGCGCCCATGTCCGGCCCGCCGTGTCCTTCGTGCTCGACGATCACCAGTTGACTGCCGGGCCATTGGCGGTGCAGCCGCCTGGCTGTGCCCACCGGGCCGCTGATGTCCAGGCGTCCATGAATGAGCACTGCGGGCAGGTGGCAGATTCGGTGGATGTTGTCCAGGATGCCTTGCTCCCCGAGGAAGGCGTTGTTGGCCCAGGAGTAGGCCACCTGGAGGGCATAGACCTCACGAAACTGAGGGTCCCGTGACGCGAGGTCGGGAGCGACTCGATGGGGGATGGACATATGTGCGTCCTCCCATGTGCACCACGCCATGGCCGCCGCGTCGCGAACCCTTGGGTTGGGGTCAGTGAGCCGTTCCACATAGGCGTCGAGCAGCCGTTGTCCGGGTGCTCGACCTGAAGCGGCTTCGTAGGCTTCCCAGGCCTCAGGAAACACCCTCTCTACGGATTCGCTGATCCATTCGACGTATCCCCGGCTGCCATCGGTGACCGCGGTCAGAACGAATCCGGTGACCCGTTCTGGATGGGCCTGCCCATAGGCCATCGCCAGGGTTGTGCCCCATGAACCGCCAGCCACCAGCCAGCGCTCGATGCCCAGGTGTTGGCGCAGTTCTTCCAGGTCGGCGATCAAGGCGGGCGTCTGCAGAGTGCTCAGATCGAAGCCGGGCTCGTTCGCCAGGGGTCGGCTGCGTCCGCAGGCCCGCTGATCCAGGCCGACGATGAGCCAGCTCTTGGGATCGGGGGCGCGCTTGTACCCTCCGGAGAGCAGCCCCGTGCCGGGGCCGCCGTGCAGCCACAGCAACGGCGTTCCGGCCGGGTTGCCTGTGGTCTCCCAATAAATCTGAGCTCCATCGCGGAGGGTCAGCATGCCTCGGTCAAAGGGCTCGATGGGAGTGCTCACCCCAGGAGGCTACCCATGGTGAGAGTGCACGTTTGTGCTTGATTGTGATCGGGCGGTGGATCAGTTGTTCATCCGACGGGGGTCGGCGATGTGGGCAAGGAAGAGGGGCCAGCCTGTGGTGCTGTCGGCGATGTGCACCAGGTAGGGGCGGTCGACAGTGAGTTTGAGGGGAGGCTGCGCCGTCCCAGATACGGGGAAGCCGATCTCGGTGACGGCGGCGGCGATGGTGCCTTCCTCATCGATCGCGAGAACCCCTTGCTGGGCAGCCTGGTCGATGGCCAGGTCTTCGTCGGCGATGCCGCCGAAGCCGCCGGCCAGGGCTGAGGGTGCGTGTTCGGACAGGAATGGCCTTAGGTCCAGCTTCGACGTGGCGTCGACGACGGGCATCCGCAGGATGACCAGTCGACTCTGGTCTGCGTCGAGCTGCCCCTGGAGCTGGGCGAGCAGTTCGGTGCTGGCCTGGGTCGGTGCCGTGCCCAGCGGGGGAAGGATGACGTCGGCGTGCAAGCGGCCTCCCGTGTAGGGCAGCCGCACCGCCTGCCACCCGTCGACCTCGGCGTAGATCGTGTCGCGCTCCCTACCGGTGTCCATCATGTCCAGGTCAACCACCTCACCGGTGGGCAGGGTGAACTGCTCTGGACTGGTGAGCGCCGCATAGTAGGGGTCCTGCCAGCGGGCGGCCAGCACGATGGCGTCCTGCAGCACCAGCCGCAGGCCCGGGTCCGGTTTGATAGCCGACTGCGGGACGAGTCCACCTGTGTGCTCGTTCACCCAGGAGTCCAGAACTGCCTTGCCCGCTTCGCTGCCCAGGTCGGTCGTCTCGGACGTGGCGCCGTAATGGCGGGCCAACGCGTCGACGAAGTCCTGTTTGACCACCAGGGTGTCGTCCAGCACGAGCCGGTCGGCGCGGTGCACCATCGGGGTCTCGGGGAGTTCGTCGTCCTGGACGACGGCAGGGTCACCGTCCAGGTCCTCTAGTGCGGTCATCAACGCGTTCATGGCATCGCTGCGCCCGGTGCCCGTGGCGCCAATAAGCGCCTCGAGCTCGCTCAGCGTCTGACCCTCGGCCCCTTCGGCGGCCATCGACAGGGCGACCTGCAGGCTCGCGGGTGAGGTCACGGTCGTCACCTCAGGCTGGAGATTGATGAGCTCCAGCCCCATACCGTCCGCAGCGACGACCAGATCCTCTATCGCCTTGGCCTCCTGGACGCTGACCGCGCGCCGGTCCAGCTGGGCGACCGGCAGGGTCCCCTCAGGCGATGCCTCCTCCGGCTGCGCCGTCTGCTGACCGCACGCCGGCAGCACGAGCAGTGCCGCCAGGGACAGGGGCACGGCCACGCGCGCCCACCCTGGAGTTGATCCCGTCATACCGATACGACGCGCGCCGCGCCCGATCGGTTGCCGCCCGCCCGCGGACCGTCAGGACCAAGACCGCCCCCGGCGCGAGACGACCCTGCGCACGAGGCCCTCCCCGAGGCCGGACTCCGTTGGCCGGCCATCGTCGTGACAGCGGGCCGGGCCTGAGCGGTGGGCCTCACGTCATCCACCCCGACTGATCTGAGGCGAACGCGCTGCGCCCCCGGCAGGACTCGAACCTGCAACCTACGGATTAGAAGGCCGGTGCTCTATCCATTGAGCTACGGGGGCCGGAAGGTCACAGTGTAGGTCTGCGGTCCTAGGATCGGTCAGCATGACGGACGGAGCGGGCGCGGAGCAGCCCCTGGCAGCGCTGCGCGGCCAGATCGACGAGGTCGACAGGGAGCTGGTGGAGCTGCTGGCCCGCCGCCTCCAGCTGGTCTCGCAGGTGGGGGAGATCAAGGGGCGGCACGGCCTGCCGATCTATGCCCCCGAGCGTGAGGCGACGATGATCGCCGCCAAGCGGGCCCTCGCCGAGGAGCAGGGCGTGCCTCCCGGAATGGTCGAGGACGTGCTGCGCCGGTGCATGCGCGAGGCGTACACCCACGAGAAGAGCATGGGCTTCACCACCCAAGCCCCCGACCTCGGGCCGGTCGTCGTCGTCGGCGGGGCGGGGCGGATGGGTGCTCTCTTCGGGCGCATGCTGCGCCTGTCCGGGTATGAGGTGCGCGTGGTCGAGCAGGAGCACTCGCCCCAGGAGGTGGCCGAGCTGGTCGAGGGCGTCGGGATGGTGCTGGTCTCGGTGCCGATCCACGAGACGGTCCAGGTCGTGCGTTCGCTGCCGCCGTTGCCGGCGGACTGCCTGCTCGCCGACCTGACGTCGACTAAGCGGGCAGTCATGGGCGCGATGCTGGAGGTGCACCCAGGCCCGGTGCTGGGCCTGCACCCGATGTTCGGCCCCGACGTGGACAGCTTCGCCAAGCAGGTGGTGGCCTACGTTCCCGGGCGGGAGCCCGAGGCCAGCGGCTGGCTGCTGGAGCAG
This sequence comes from Ornithinimicrobium pratense, assembly GCF_008843165.1. Classification (NCBI taxonomy): domain Bacteria; kingdom Bacillati; phylum Actinomycetota; class Actinomycetes; order Micrococcales; family Ornithinimicrobiaceae; genus Ornithinimicrobium; species Ornithinimicrobium pratense. The sequence goes on from NZ_CP044427.1 coordinate 775,263, forward strand.
ATCCGGCTATGGGGGGCCCGGCTGCACCGGGTCGACGCGGAGGAACACGACCACGCGATGGGCCTGATCCAGGCCCTGCGGCACTTCTCCACCTTCGCCTACGGCGCCCACCTGGCCCACGAGGACCGTGACCTGCCCACCCTGCTGGCCCTGTCCTCACCGATCTACCGGCTGGAGCTGGTCATGGTCGGACGCCTCTTCGCTCAGGACCCCGGGCTCTACTACGACATCATCACCGCCTCCTCGGACGCGATGGAGCTCATCACCCGCTACCACGAGCGCTACGGCCAGGCCATCGACCTGCTCCGCAGCGGCGACCGGGAGGCCTTCGTCACCCAGTTCGAGCAGGTGGGGGAGTGGTTCGGCGACTACGCACAGAGATTCCTCGCCGAGTCCGCCGCCCTGCTCGCCCACGCCGACGCGACCAGGACCTAGCGGCCCGCCATCCGTCCCTGGCCGGAGGGCCTGGCGGTTCGTCTTGGTCACCGACACCAGTGCGGGGGAGACTGTGCCGGTGACCGACACCGACCCCGCCGAGCTGGTCGCCGCTGTCGAGCGGCTCCGGGACTCGGCGCAGCGGCTGCGCCTGCCGCTTGCGCTGGACGGCGCCGAGCCGGCCCGTACCGCCCGTCGTGAGCTGGTCCAGCAGCTGGACGACTACGTGCTCCCCCGGCTGAGGTCCCTCGAGGCCCCGCTGCTGGCCGTCGTCGGGGGCTCCACCGGCAGCGGCAAGTCGACCCTGGTGAACTCGCTGGTCGGTCAAGAGGTCACCCGTCCGGGGATCATCCGGCCGACGACCCGCGCCTCGGTCCTGGTCCACACCGAGCAGGACACCCGGTGGTTCACCGGCAAGCGGGTGCTGCCTGACCTGGCCCGCGTGGTCGACGAGGACGGCGCTGTGGATGACCCAGGCTCGGTGCGGCTGGTCGGCACGCACGCGCTCCCGCCCGGACTGGCGCTGCTGGACGCCCCCGACATCGACTCCGTCGTCCAGGCCAACCGCCAGCTGTCCAGACAGCTGCTGGCCGCGGCCGACCTGTGGCTGTTCGTCACGACGGCCGCCCGGTATGCCGACGCCGTCCCCTGGGATCTGCTGCGTGAGGCCTCCGAACGCGGCACCTCGGTGGCCGTCGTGCTCAACCGGGTGCCCCCCGAGGCCCTGCAGGAGGTCAGGGTGCACCTGGCCACCATGCTGCGCGACCAGGGGCTCGGCAAGGCCCCGATCTTCGCCGTCCCCGAGGTCGACCTGGAGGACGGCCGCATACCGGAGCGGCAGGTGCAGCGGCTCAGCGGCTGGCTGCACTCGCTGGCCGGCGATGCCCGGGCCCGGGCACTGGTCGTCCGCCGCACCCTGAGCGGGGCGCTGGGCTCCCTGGGTGGACGAGCACGAGAGATCGCCTGGGCGGGGCGTGAGCAGCTGGCCGCCCACAGTCAACTGCACGAGGCGCCGAGGGCCGCCTACGCCGACGCGCTGCGCAACGTCGGCGAAGGTGTTCAGGACGGTTCGTTGCTGCGTGGGGAGGTGCTCGCCCGCTGGCAGGAACTGGTCGGGACTGGAGAGTTCCTGCGTTCGGTCGAGGCCGGCGTCGGACGGGTTCGTGACCGCGTCACCGCCTTCTTCACCGGCAGGGAGGTCAGCTCTGAACCCCTTGAGGAGGCGCTGCAGACCGGAGCCGCGGCGCTGGTCACCTCGCACGGCCAGGTCGCCGCCAGCACGGCGGCGCGGGCCTGGAAGCGCAGCCCTGCCGGGGAACCGCTGGTGCGCGAGCACCCCGAGCTGGGCAAGGCCACCCCCGGTTACCCCGAGCAGGTGGAGCGGCTCATCCGCGACTGGCAGCGCGACATTCTGGAGATGGTGCGCGAGGAGGCGGGGGGCCGCCGCTCCACCGCGCGCTACCTGGCCTTTGGGGTCAACGGGCTGGCCGTGCTGCTGATGATCGTGGTCTTCAGCGCCACCAGCTTTATCCCGACCGGAGCGGAGGTCGCCATCGCCGGCGGCTCGGCCGTCCTGGCCCAGCGCCTGCTCGAGGCCGTCTTCGGCGATCAGGCGGTCCGGGAGATGTCCCGCAAGGCGCGCACCGCCCTGCTGACCCGGGTGGAGGAGCTCTACGAGCAGGAGAGGGCCCGCTTCGACGCGGTCCTGGAGGAGGTGCCCGTGCCCGAGCAGGTCATCCGCGAGCTGGACGAGGCCGCGGCCGCGGTGGAGGCAGCCCGATGAGGCTGCGCCGTGGTGGTCAGGACGGCGGTCCGTCCACGGCCCCCGTGGAGGAGCGGGCGGACGCCTTGCGCTCAGCGCTCGACATCGGTGGTGACGAGCTGGAGCCGTCAGCGAGCGAGCAGGCGCGGGCGGTGGTGGGCCGGGTCACCGAACGGTGGGCGCTCACGGGTTCCCGCACGGTGGTCGCGCTCGCCGGGGCCACCGGCTCGGGCAAATCCAGCCTGTTCAACCGCTTGGCCGGCGGCGAGGTGTCCACGATCAGTCCCCGGCGCCCCACGACGGCCGAAGCTGGCGCCGCCATCTGGGGGAGGCGGACGCGAGTGAGCTGCTCGACTGGCTCGGCGTGCACAACCGTCACCACGTGCCCACCAGCGGTGACGATCTCGACCTGGAGGGTCTGGTGCTCGTGGACCTGCCCGACTTCGACTCCCGAGAGCTACGGCACCGGATCGAGGCCGACCGGATCCTGGAGCGGGCCGACGTTTTCGTCTGGGTGACCGACCCTCAGAAGTATGCCGACGCCCGGCTGCACGACGACTACCTGCGGCCCCTGCGACACCACGACACCGTGATGCTGCTCGTGCTCAACCAGGCCGACCGCATCCGGGAGGAGGGCGGCTCTGACCGGATCGCCGACGACCTGCGACGCCTGGTCCGCGAGGACGGCGCCGGCGACCACGAGGTGATCGTCACCTCGGCCCGTGTCGGCACCGGCCTGGATGAGCTGCGGGCACGCATCGGCCATGTCGTGAGCGCCCGCAACGCCGCCGAGGCGCGGCTCATGGCCGACCTGCGGACCCAGGCCGAGCACGTCGCCGAAGGAGTGGCGCCGAACACCCCTGGCCTGGGGGAGGGCGTGGACCGCCGGCTGCACGAGACGCTCAAGGTGGCCTCGGGTGTGCCGGTCGTCCTGGACGCCGTCGAGCGTGACTACGTCCGGCAGGCCGGGCAGCGCACCGGCTGGCCCTTTACCCGGTGGGTCTCGGCGCTGCGCCCGGACCCGCTGCGCCGGCTCCGGCTGGGTGACGACCGCCCCGGCCCCACCGGCATCGCCCCCTCCGACGTGCGCCGGGTCCTGGGCCGCTCCTCGCTGCCGTCTCCGACCCCGGCTGCCCGGGCCAACGTCCAGCTGGCCACCCGCCGGCTCGGCGAGGAGGCCGGTGCCTCCCTGCCGCCACGGTGGGCGGAGGCGGTCCTCGAGGCGGCCAGCCCCCAGGAGGACACCCTGTCGGACGCGCTGGACCAGGCGGTCGTTGGTGTCCCGTTGCGGCAGCGGACCCCCTGGTGGTGGGCCGCCGCCGGGGGGTGCAACTCATTCTGGCCCTGACCGCTGTGGTCGGGCTCGCCTGGTTGGCCGTCCTCGCGCTCCTCGGCTGGTTCCAGGTCCAGGTGGACCCGCTCTACTGGGGACCGGCGCCGGTCCCGCTCGCGCTGCTCGTCGGCGGGCTGCTCGCCGGGTTGTTGGTCGCGCTACTGGCCCGGATCGCCGCCAGAGTCGGGGCCCGGCGCCGACGACGGCACGTCGAGCACCTTCTCGACGAAGCGATCGACGAGGTCGCCTACCAGCACGTGCGCCGGCCGATCACGACGGTCCTGGACCGTCACGACCGCACGCGCGAGCTGCTCGCCGTCGCTGCCTCCTAAGTTCCGGGGCGACACGCGGCTGTCCTACCAGCCGCAGCCGTCACTTGCCTCGTTCTACGTATTTGCGTAATATCGTCAGTATGGAGAGTGGGCGCTGGGACGAGCTGGAGCGTCGGGTCGCTGCCTTGGAGGCCGCGGCGGGGCGACCGGCTGGGCCGGGCGAGAAGGACCCCACGGCCCCGGCAACGTTCTGGGCGTTGGAGGGGCTGCGGCCCCAGGCGCAAGGCAGCGGCGCCGTGGTCTACGCCGGCACCTTCCGGTCCGAGGCCGGCGAGGTGGACTGGCAGTACGCCCACCACGTGGACGACCTACTGGGAGCACCAGACGCCGTCGCAGGAGTTGACGAGGGTGCCGATCGTGGCGACCTGGCCCAGGTCGCCGCGCGGCTGGCGGCGCTCGGACACCCGGCCCGCCTGGCCATCCTGGCCGCGGTCCTTCGGGGTCACGACCGCACCGCCGACCTGGCCGAGCTGCTCAACCTGGGCACGAGCGGGCAGGTCTACCACCACGTCAAGGCGCTCACGACGGCCGGCTGGCTGCGTCCGGCCGCGCGGGGGCAAGTCGCGGTGCCGGCCGAGCGTGTCATACCCCTCCTGGTCGCGATGGGGGTGAGCTCATGACTACGAGGCCATACAGCCAGCGAGGGCGGGCCCTCGCTGTCGTGATCGGGTCCCTGCTCGCCCTCGCGCTCGGCCTCGTGCTGCGGCCGACCGCGCACTCCCTGCAGGAGGAGGAACACGGCGACACCGAGCTGGCGGCGAGCGTCCGCGAACTCACCGGCGGCCGACCGAGCGCGGTGGCCGTCGGTGTGGTCCGAGACGGCCAGATCCGGACGGCCAGCATCGGTGCCCCGCTCCATGGCACCTACGAGATCGGCTCGATCACCAAGGGGATCACCGGGATGCTCTACGTCGACGCCGTCGAGCGCGGAGAGGTCGAGCCGGACACGACCCTCGGGGAGGTCTTCGGGCTGGGTGACGCCGCCGCGGCTGACGTCACCCTTGAGCAGCTGAGCCAGCACGCCTCGGGCCTGCCCCGGCTCGCCGGCGGGCTGGGCATGATGGCGCGGGCTGCCGTGGCGAGCGTCCTGGCCAGGGACCCCTACAGCCTGTCGACCGAGGACAATATCGCCCGGTTGAACACCGTCGGCGCCGACGGGGCGGCGCCGCTGTACTCCAACTACGGTTTCGCGGTGCTCGGGCACGCGCTCGCCGCGCAGGCCGGGACCCGGTATGACGTGCTGGTCGCCGAGCGGGTGTCCGGCCCGTTGGGGTTGGACAGCTTCACGATCCCCACCTCGGCGGCCGACCTGGCCGAGCATGCCGTGCAGGGGAGGGACGCCTCCGGGCGCCGCCAGCAGGCCTGGACCGGGCTGGGCGACGCGCCTGCCGGCGCCATCCGTGCCGACATTGGCGACATGACCGAGCTGGCCCGGGCGCTGCTCACCGGCACGGCCCCCGGCAGCGCCGCGCTCGAGCCGGCCGCCGAGTTCGACGAGCACCAGATCGGTGCGGGTTGGTTCACCAGCGAGCAGGAGGGCCTGACCTACACCTGGCATGACGGCGGGACCGGCGGCTTCCGGACCTGGCTGGGGATGGACCGGGCATCGGGCACCGCGGTCGTGGTGCTGGCAGCCACCAGCGAGCCGATGGGCGAGGTCGGGCTGCAGCTGCTCACGGAGCAGGTCCCGTGATCCTCGCGCTCACCCTCTTCCTGCTGGCGTGGGCCGGATGGCAGTTGTGGCTGCTGTGGGCCTGGGCGCTCGGCCGCAGGGAGCGGGAGCCGCGAGACCGGTTTGGCCTGTTCAGTCTCACCCTCGAGGCCGCACTCGTCGTGTTCCTCACCCGGGTCTTCGTGCCCTGGACCCCGCTGACCTCCTGGGGCTGGTCACTGCTCTTCGCGGTCATCGGTGGCGGCGCGGCCCTGGGCGTCCTGCGCGCCCGCGACCTGCCGTGGGTGGTGGCCGGCTCACCGGGCGCGTTGCGCAGACGGCGGGTGCTGGCGCCCTTCTACGCAGCAGTGCTGTTGGTGGTGAACGCCGTGGTCTACGCCTCCCTGCTCTAGGAGGCTCTAGGAGGTTCCCCGGCGCCCCCCCGGCCTCGCCTCGCGCCTTGCGTCCCGCCCCGCGTCGAGCAGGGTTGCCGCCCTCGCCTGAGCTCGTCCACATCCCCTGGGGCCACGCCGGGTTGTCCACAGATCCCTGCGGGCCACTGGTCCGCGGCCCCGGCCCGCAGCCACGGTGGAGCGAGGACCCGTCACCGGACGGGCCGGACAAGGAGGGGAGCATCATGGCCCAGACCATGCTGACCATCAGCGGCCGCGTCGCGCAGGAACCCAGGATCAGACACGGCAAGACCACCGGCGCGCCGTTCTGCGTCGTCTCGGTCGCGGTCAACAACGACCGCTTCGACAAGGAGCAGGAGAAGTGGGTCAACATCGACACCACCTTCTACGAGCTCATCTGTTTCGGCGGATTGGGCGCCAACGTGGTCGCCTCGCTCAAGGTAGGTGATCCGGTCGTCGCCCTCGGGCGGTTCAAGGTGAGCGTCTGGGAGGGCGAGACCCAACGCTCCCAGACCCCCACGCTCACCTGTGAACACCTCGGTCCGGACCTGAGGTTCGGCACCGCGTCCCTGGTCCGGGGGCAGGCTGGCTATGGCCAGGACCGGGTGGACCAGGAGGTCGACTTCAGGGAGATCGCGGCGGAGCGGGAAGCCGCCGTCACCAACCGGCCGACGCCGCCGCAGGTGGGCGAGCACGAGGTGGACGGCCGCGAGGTGGACGACCGCGGGGTGGACGACCGCGCGGACGCCCACCATGACGGGCCGGCCGCCGACGAGGACGGCGTCGTGAGCGAGGAGGACGCTGAGAACTTCTATGCCCGGAGTGCCTGACGCCCACCCGGGGACGGGGCCGCAGGGCCTGAGCCTGCCGTGCTGCGGCCCGCAGTGCCGTGGCCGGCAGCTCGCTTCAGCCCCGCGCCGATGGCACGGCCATCTGCCCGCCGAGCCGCCGGCGCGGGTCCGCGGAGGGCAGGGCGCCGCCGGAAACTCACGATTCGGCCCTCCACGGTCCCCGGACTACCCTGGGAGCCATGGCCGAATTCATTTACACCATGACGCGCGCCCGCAAGGCGGTCGGCGACAAGGTGATCCTCGACGACGTGACGATGTCTTTCTACCCCGGCGCGAAGATCGGCGTCGTGGGCCCGAACGGCGCCGGGAAGTCGACGATCCTGAAGATCATGGCCGGGCTGGACCAGCCCTCCAACGGCGAGGCGCGGCTGACGCCCGGTTATAGCGTCGGCATCCTGCTGCAGGAGCCGCCGCTGAACGAGGCGAAGACGGTGCTGGGCAACGTCGAGGAGGGCCTGGGCGAGATCAAGCAGAAGGTCGACCGGTTCAATGAGATCGGCGAGCAGATGGCTGAGCCGGACGCCGACTTCGACGCGCTGATGGCCGAGATGGGCCAGTTGCAGGAGGAGATCGACCACGCCGACGCCTGGGACCTGGACGCCCAGCTGGAGCAGGCGATGGACGCCCTGCGCTGCCCGCCGCCGGACGCTGACGTCACCGTGCTCTCCGGTGGTGAGCGTCGCCGCGTTGCGCTGTGCAAGCTGCTGCTGTCCAAGCCCGACCTGCTGCTGCTCGACGAGCCCACCAACCACCTGGACGCCGAGTCGGTGCAATGGCTCGAGCAGCACCTCGCCAGCTATCCCGGCGCCGTTCTGGCCGTCACGCACGACCGGTACTTCCTGGACAACGTCGCCGAGTGGATCGCCGAGGTCGACCGCGGCCACCTCTACCCCTACGAGGGCAACTACTCCACCTACCTGGAGAAGAAGCGCGAGCGCCTCGCGGTCCAGGGCAAGAAGGACGCCAAGCTGGCCAAGCGCCTGGAGTCCGAGCTGGAGTGGGTTCGCTCCAATCCCAAGGCCAAGCAGACCAAGAGCAAGGCCCGCCTGGCCCGCTACGAGGAGATGGCCACCGAGGCTGAGAAGACCCGCAAGCTGGACTTTGACGAGATCCAGATCCCGCCGGGTCCGCGTCTGGGCAGCCAGGTCATCGAGGTCCAGGACCTGAAGAAGGGCTTCGGTGACCGGGTGCTCATCAACGGGCTGTCCTTCACCCTGCCGCGCAACGGCATTGTCGGCGTCATCGGCCCCAACGGCGTGGGCAAGACGACGCTGTTCAAGACCATCGTCGGTCTGGAGGAGCCGGGTTCCGGCGAGGTCAAGGTTGGCGGGACGGTCCAGATCTCCTACGTCGACCAGTCCCGGGAGAACATCGACCCGGAGAAGTCGCTGTGGGAGGTCGTCTCTGAAGGCAACGACTACATCCAGGTCGGCCAGGTCGAGATCCCCAGCCGCGCCTACGTCAGCCAGTTCGGTTTCAAGGGCCCGGACCAGCAGAAGAAGGCCGGCGTCCTTTCCGGCGGCGAGCGCAACCGGCTTAACCTGGCGCTCACGCTCAAGGAGGGGGGCAACCTGCTGCTGCTGGACGAGCCGACCAACGACCTCGATGTCGAGACTCTGGGCTCGCTGGAGAACGCACTGCTGAAGTTCCCCGGCTGCGCCGTGGTCATCAGCCACGACCGGTGGTTCCTGGACCGGGTGGCCACCCACATCCTGGCCTACGAGGGTGACGCCGAGGACCCGGCCAAGTGGTACTGGTTCGAGGGCAACTTTGACGCCTATGAGGAGAACAAGGTCGAGCGGCTGGGGCCCGACGCCGCCCGCCCGCACCGCGTGACCTACCGCAAGCTCACCCGCGACTGACGTCCCCGGCCTCGGGCCAGCTGTGCCACGCCGTCCCCGCCCCCATCCCCCGTTGCCGCCGCGCGACGGGCTGGGGGCGGCGCGCGTCCGGATGCCGCCCCAGCAGGTCGGGTGCCCGCCGGGCCACCCCCCGGACTGCCCGGGCCGCGCACCGTTCGCGACCGTCGTCGACTTCCTGGTGCACCTCAGCGGGGACGAGGAGGGGATATGGGGTCGGGTCCGGGCCGGTGAGATCCGGCTCACCGACGGGACCCCGGTGGGGGCCGACACGCCCTACCGGCCGGGTGGGGCCGCATACCTCTATCGTGACCTGCCCGAGGAGGCCCCGGTGCCCGGGCAGCCGACCGTGCTGCTGCGCGACGACCAGACCGGCCTTCTGATCGTTGACAAGCCGCCGTTCCTGGCCACCATGCCGCGGGGGAGCCACGTCGCCCAGACCGTGCTTGTGCGGCTGCGGAGCGAGCTGGGTCTGCCCGACCTGGCCCCGGTCCACCGGCTGGACCGGCTGACCAGCGGCGTCCTGCTGCTCACCATGCGGCCGGAGGCCCGTTCGCCCTACCAGCGCCTGGTGCAGGCCGGGGGCTTGGCCAAGACCTACGAGGCGCTGGCCCCGCTCCGTGGCGACCTGGCCCTGCCGGTCACGGTCCGCAACCGGCTGGTCAAGCGCCGGGGGAACCTGCAGGCCACAGTCGAGGACGGGGAGCCGAACGCCGTGACCCGGGTCGAGCTGGCCGGCACCGCGCGGGCCGGCGGCCAGCTGGTGGGCCGCTACCGGTTGACCCCGATGACCGGTCAGACTCACCAGTTGCGCGTCCACCTGGCCGGCCTCGATATCCCCGTCCTGGGGGATCCGCTCTACCCTCAGGTGCGCCCGGTTGCGCCGGGCGACTTCTCGACCCCGCTGCAGCTGCTGGCGTGTGCAGTGCGCTTCACCGACCCGGTCAGCGGGCAGGAGCGAGAGGTCGTCAGCCGTCGCGAACTGCCGATCAGGCCCGTGGGCTGAGGACGACGGACGCGGTCAACGCGGTCAGCAGGGGGCGCGCCGCTCAGCCCTTCCCGCGGCCCCGCAACAGGCCTAGCACCGGCGAGCCGGCGCCGAGTAGGAAGCCCAGGTTGTACCAGTTGCCCACCCGGTCCACGTCGTAGACCGGGAAGCGCTCCCAGGCCCCGAAGACGTGCGCGATGAACACGATCCAGGCGGTCACCCCGTTCCAGAGGCCCCATAGGAGGTCCTGCCACCACATGGCTGCACCCTTCTGACCGACGATCCGTCACCTTGACAGGACCAGACTACGGGCCACTGGGGACCTGGGCGGGAACGTGACGCGGGCCCGCCTCCCCCGGAGAGGAGACGGGCCCGGATCGGATGACCTGAGGGGATGGGGCCTCAGGCCAGTTGGTTACGGCGTGACCGTGACCACGGTGTGGCCAGCCTCACCGTCGCCGAAGTCATAACCGATGACACCCAGGTAGCGGATGCCGGCCTCCAGACCGGACCAGGCGGCGGTCAGCTCGACCGGCACGCCGGACACCACGGCCACCGGCGACGGGGTGACGTCCAGGTTGTCCTGGTCGCCCACCGGCGCGTAGGTGTGTAGCGGACCGGTCGCGACGGCGCCGGCGGCGCCGTCCCAGTAGTCGATCGCGATCTGGTAGTCGCCCGGGGTCGGGTTGACCAGGGTGATCGCCTCGTCCGAGCCGCCGGCCGCGCTCTGCGCGACGACCTGCCCGGTCGAGTCGGCCAGGTAGAGGTCGAGGTCGAGCCCCGCGGGGCTCCACTCGTCCTCCCAGACCTCGACCCGGAACGCCGCCGCGCCCTCGGCAATGGTGACCGGGACGACCAGGTCGGCGATGCTGCCACCGCCGCCCGGGCCGTCAGACTCGACCTCCACCTCTTGGGTGTTCGCCGGGGTCAGTCCGTGGACCACCGAGGTCATGGTGCCGGTCGAGCCAGGCACCACCTCGAAGGTCGTGCTGCCCTCGGTGCCGGTGACCACCAGGTCGGTGGGTGCGGCGACGGCGACCGGGTTGACCGCGAGCGGGCTGCGGACGTCGGACCCCTCACCGGTCCAGGTGATGGACCCGAAGGCCCACTCGCCGAGCGCGGCGCCGTTGTTGGTGATGGTGACCGTGAACTCGGCCTCCCCACCCTCGGGCACCGTGATGGTGGCCGGCGTGACGACGACGGACATCCCCTCGGGCGCCTCCACGGTGGCGGTGTAGGTGCCGCCGCCGTCGGTCGCGGTGACCGTGCGGGTGACCGTCTGGGAGCCGGCGAGCTGACCGATCGCGATGCTCGGGTAGTTCAGGTCGCTCGGGTCGGGGATCCCGCCGATGATCCCGCTCACCTCATCGCAGACCGCCTGCCCGCCACCGACGAGCTGCAGCTGACCGATAGCGCACGCGTAGGCGTACCAGTCGACGATGTCGGACTCGTAGACCAGCGGCGTGTCGTACGCCGCGGCCGGACGCACCTCGCCGGAGCCGTAGTGCAGCGGGCTGGCGGGGGCCCCGCCGTAGTTGATCGGCTCACCGAGGTTGTTGGTCGGGTCGGCGGTGGTCATCATCGCCGACTTGACAGCCATCGGGCCCCAGGACGGGTACTTGCCCATCATCAACGCGGCCAGGCCGGCCACGTGCGGAGCCGACATCGAGGTGCCGGAGAGGGCGTTGAACTCGGTGCCCGGGTCACCGGCCGGGGAGACCGCAGCGATGACGTCGACGCCTGGAGCGGTGATGTCCGGCTTGAGCAGGTCACCGCCGCCGGCGATCGCCGGGCCATAGGAGCTGAAGCCAGCCATCTCGGGGTAGACCAGCTCGACGTCGCCCTCACCGGTGGCGGAGATGAACGCCGTGGGGTTGGGGTCGGACTCCTCGTAGGCCTTGATCGCCGCGCCATCGGTGGCGTTGACGTGGATGGTGGGGATCGGGTGGAAGTCGGCGTTCAGCGACTCGGAGTCGGTGGCGTTGGCCAGGATCATCCCGATGCCGCCGGCGGCGGCGACAGTCTCGCCCTTCTCCACCCGGGCGTTCTCACCACGGGTGCAGATGACGATCTCCCCGTCGATGGCGTCCTCGTCCAGCGATCCGGGCAAGCACAGCCGGGCCTCGGCCGCGGTGCGACCCTCGGCCGGGAAATCCTCGGAGTCGACCAGCGGGGCGGGACCGACGGCCTCGCCGACACCAACACCCTGGAAACGCAGACCCTCGGTGTTGAAGGCCTCCTCCAGCTGAGCCTCCACGGCCGGGCTGAGCGCCACCTCGCCACCAAGGATGTGGACCCACTGCGGGTCCATCGCTGTCATGGCGTCCAGGACGCGGCCGGGCAGCGTGGTCGGCTTGCTCAGCATGACCGGCACCTGCTGCCAGCCGGCCAGGGCGGAGCCGGCCAGCGCGTCCGGGTAGTCCGCGCCGGTCGCGACGTAGGTCACCGGGGCCGGGTCATCCGCGGAGTAGCCGAACTGCTCCGCGACGGCCACGGAGGTGCCGTAGCGGTCCTTGCCGGCCAGGCGCTGTGTGGCGCCGAGCTGCTCGGCGACGGCCTGGCTGACGGCGTTGGGGCCACCCAGGACGGTGACCTCGGGGTCACCCAGCGCGGAGAGCGCATCGGTCACCGCGCTGGGGACGTTGTCCCCGCGCACGAGCAGCACCGGGGCGCCCTCGGCGCCCGCCAGGGCGGAGCCGGAGAGGGCGTCGGGGAAGTTGTTGCCCACGCCGGTGGCGACGTAGACGTGGTCGACCTGGCCGTACTCCTCGGCGATCATGGCCGCCGTCTGGAAGCGGTCCTTGCCGCTGACGCGCACGACATCGCCGTAGGCCTCGAGCTCCTCTTCGACCGCATCAGAGACCGCGACGGGGCCACCGAGGATGACGATGTTCGAGGGCTCCAGCGCCTCCAGCGCAGCCACGGTCGCGCCCGGCAGGTCATCGACCTTGGTGAGCAGCACCGGGGCGGGGTCGCCGTCGGGGGTGGTCATCGGGCTCATCGTGTCCAGCGTCATACCCTGGGCGGCCGGAGCGGCACCGACCAGCGCGTCGGCGAACTGGTTGCCGGTCGCGATGTAGACGGTGTCGACGTCGTCATAACCCTGCAGCGCGATCTGCGCGGCGGTGGCGTAGCGGTCCTTGCCCTCGATGCGGTCGACGATGTCCTCGCCGCCGAGGTTGACGTGCTTGCTGGTGTCCCGGTCGTGGGTGGAGGCTGCGACGGTCATCACCCACGGGGAGTTGTGGGCGACTGAGCCAGGGCCGCCGGTCGCCCCGGCATTGCCGGCCGAGGCGGCGACGAAGACGCCGGCGTTGGCGGCGTTGAGGAAGGCCAGCTCGACGCTGTCCACGACGTACTGCGAGGACCCGGAGACCGAGTAGTTGATCACATCGACGCCGTCCGCAACGGCGTCATTGATGGCACCGAGCAGGCCGGCGGTCACGCCGCTGGCTCCACCATCCGAGTTCTGCCACAGCGCCTTGTAGGCCGAGATCTGGGCGGCGGGTGCCATACCGGCACCGGTGCCCATGTCGGTGCCGTGCACGACCATGTCCACGCCGTCGTTACCGGCGGCGGTGCCGGCGGTGTGGCTACCATGGCCGTTGGTGTCCCTGGGGGAGAGGAAGTCGAGCGAGGTGTTGTTGCCCGCGGGGTAGAAGCGGGCGCCGATCAGCTTGTTGTTGCAGCTGATGTTGCCCTCGGGATCGGGGTCCGCACCCTGCTGGCACACGCCGTTCCAGTCTGCGGGGATCTCCGCGCCGGGCAGCGGAGCGAAACTGGGGTTCTCCGGCCAGATGCCCGAGTCGATCACCCCGACGACGACTCCGGCGCCAGCGTTCTCGGGACCTCCGAACTCGTTCTCCCAGACGCCGCCCGGTCCGCGCATCCCCAGGTAGTCAGGGGTGGAGACGGTGTCGGCGTGACGGACCTCGTCCTCCCAGACGTAGGCCACGTCCGGGTGCTTGCGCAGGGCGGTGACCTGCTGGGCGGTCAGCTCGGCCGCGAAGCCGTTGAAGACCGTGGTGTAGGAGTAGCTCTTGTCCTCGGTGCTCAGGCCGACGTCCGCGAGGACCGCCTCCTGCTCAGCCTCAAGGTAGGTGTTGTAGCGCTGCGCGGCGGTGCTGGTGGTGTCGAGCTTGCCGCCGCTGGTGGCCTTCGTGGCGGGAATGCCCTGGATCCCGCCGGAGTAGCTGGCGAGGGAGTCGTCCTTGAGCATGACGAGGTAGGAGCCGTCCTCGGCTACCGAGAGCTCCGGGGTTGCCCATGATGCGGGCAATCCGAGAGCCATCGGGGCGAGGACGGCGCCTGCGCCGGCCAACGCGACGAGGCGCGTCCTCCGGCTCACAGGTGTCTTCGGCACGGTTCTGTCCTTTGCTGGGGAGGGAGGGACGCCATTGTCCTCGGGCCAGGGCTGAGACTGTCCTGACTCGACTGTCGCTGGCTCTGGCAGTATCTGCCCGCCCGTGGCAGGTGTCTATCCGTAGCGATCACCGTGACCTGATCGTTACCTGCCTGTCGGCACCGGCTCCAGCCACCGCCTCAGCCCTTGAGCCGGACCATGCCCTCCTGGCCCACGGTGGCAACGAGGGTGCCGTCGGCGGCATACATGTGCCCGAGCCCCAGCCCGCGTCCGGCCTGCGCGGAGGGGGAGGACTGGGTGTACAGCACCCAGTCGTCGACGCGCACCGGACGGTGGAACCACATCGAGTGGTCCAGGCTGGCAGGGCGCAGGCGGGGGTCGCCCCAGCCGATGCCGTGGCGGCGCAGGACCGGCTCGAGCAGCACGTAGTCCGAGGCGTAGGCCAGGATCGCCGCGTGCAGCAGGGCGTCGTCGGGCAGCTCGCGCGCGATGCGCAACCACACCGACTGCTCGCTTGCCCCGGGCTCACCCGGCGCCAGCAGCAACGGCTCCACGTGCCGGAGCTCCACGGGACGGGTGCGGGCGGTGGCCTTGGCCACCGGGTGCGAGACGCGCTCCAGGATCTCCTTGTCCGAGCGCAGCCCTTCCGGCCCGGGGACCTGGGGCATGCTCAGCTGGTGGTCCAGCCCGTCCGCCTCCTCCTGGAAGGACATGATGATCGACATCAGGATCCGGCCGTCCTGGATGGCGTGCACGCGGCGGGCGCTGAAGCTGCGGCCGTCGCGCATCCGCTCGACCAGGAAGCGCAGCGGACGGTTGGCGTCGCCGGGGCGCAGGAAGTAGCCGTGCATGGAGTGAATGTGCCGCTCCTGCGGCTCGGTGCCCGAGCCGTCCGCCACGGGGGTAACCGTGCGTCCGGCGGCCACGATGCACTGCGCCAGCACCTGCCCGCCGAACACCCGTCCGTGCGGCATCGGCTGGCTGCGGCCCACGAAGACGTCGCCGTCGGAGTCGGCCAGGTCCTCGCCGATGCCCTGGGGTGAGGCCACGTGGATGGAGGTGGACCCCTCGCGCTCCAGATCGAGCACGTCCAGCAGGTCATCGATCGGGTCGGGCAGGGGCGCGTCGTTCACCCGGCTGAGCCTAGTTGCTGGACGCACCCCCACCAACGTGGTTGCTCTGACCGGTGCGCCGCGTGATGGCGCGCACCTCTGCTACTGCCCCTCGCCCGGTGCAGCCCCGTCGCAGTGAGGAGGTTCGGTGACGGCTGTCGGCTCGAGGCGGCAGAGGCTGCGCCACGCCCGGACCCTGACGCCCAGTCGCCGCTCGGCCGGCCGGATCCTGACGAGGATCAGGGTCAGGGCTCGATGACAATCACGTCCAGGATGCGGGGGCCGTGCACGCCCTCGACCCGGTCCAGTTCGATGTCGCTGGTGGCGCTGGGGCCGCTGATCCAGGTGAGCGGCCGCAGCGGATCCAGCAGGCTCACCGCGTCCGGGACGTCGTGCACGACACGGTCGGCGCGGATGACGCACACGTGCTGGTCAGGGACCAGGGACAGCACCCGTCGGCCTTGGTCCGTGTCGTGGTCCAGCACGATCGTGCCCGTGGTGGCGATGCCGACCCGCGCCGCGGTCACCACGGCGTCGACCTCGTCCAGCTCGGCTGACGAGAGCGGCCGCCCGTCGTCGGCGCGGTCGGGGACCAGCCGGATCCCGCTGTCCCGCAGGGGCGCTATCCAGGACGCGTCGAGGCCGTCGGGGACGACCACCCGGTGGGCGCCGCCCCGCACCAGCGCTGCGGCGATCGAGGTGGCTACGTCCCCAGGCGAGCACCGCTCGACCCTGGCCCGGTAGTCGGCGACGTTGTGCACGAACAGCTCCAGGGTCCGTGCGGGCGACTCCGCGGACGCCGCGGTGACGGCGAGCTCGCCACGTGCGCCCTGCTGCGTCGTGACGTCGCGGGTGGCGGCCCGTAGGCGGGCCAGGATCTCCTCACGCGCGCTCACGATTCGTCCTCGTGGGTCCGCCGCCACCACTGCCGAAAGGTCTCCTTCGGCGGGGTAGGGACGTCCCTGGCCTGGGTCCAGGCGCCCAGCCCGGGCACCGAGCGTACGGTGCGGTTACCTAACAGCCGGCCACTGAGGCTTGAGGCCCGCTGCGCGGTCTCCAGCCGCCGGTGGTCGGCGAAGGTCCAGGCCGCAGCCTTCATCCCCAGGGCCTCGGGTGAGCGCCCCGAGGCCTCGTCGACCACCTGAGTGCGCATGTGCACCAGCAGCTGGGGGATGTCGATGCGCACCGGGCAGGCCTCGAAGCAGGCCCCGCACAGGGAGCTGGCGTAGGGCAGGGACTTGTCGACCTCCGACCCGGTCCCGCGCAGCAGCGGGTTGAGCACCGCCCCGATGGGCCCGGGATAGACCGAGCCGTAGGCGTGCCCGCCGGCACGCTCGTAGACCGGGCAGACGTTGAGACAGGCCGAGCACCGGATGCAGCGCAGCGCCTGCCGCCCGACCTCGTCGGCCAGCACCCGGCTGCGGCCGTTGTCGACGAGCACCACGTGCACCTCCTGCGGTCCGTCACCGGGCGTCACCCCGGTCCACATCGAGGTGTAAGGGTTCATCCGTTCCCCGGTGCTCGAGCGCGGCAGCAGCTGCAGCATCGGGCCCAGGTCGGCGAAGGTGGGCAGCACCTTCTCCACTCCGACGAGAGAGATGAGCGTCTCGGGCAGGGTCAGGCACATGCGGCCGTTCCCCTCGGACTCGACCACGACCAGGGTGCCGGTGTCGGCGACCGCGAAGTTGGCGCCGGAGATCGCCACCTTGGCGCGCAGGAACTTCTCCCGCAGGTGCAGCCGTGCCGCCTCTGCCAGCTTGGCCGGCTCGTCGGTGAGGTCCTTGGGTGCCGGGCGGCCCACCGAGCCCATCTCGCGCAGGAAGATCTCCCGGATCTCGGCCCGGTTGCGGTGGATCGCCGGGACGAGGATGTGGCTGGGCCGGTCGTGGCCGAGCTGGACGATGAGCTCGGCCAGGTCGGTCTCCCAGGCATGGATCCCGGCCTCCTCCAGGCGCTCGTTGAGCTCGATCTCCTGGGTGAGCATCGACTTGACCTTGACTACCTCGTCGGCGCCCTTGTCCCGGATCAGGCCCAGCACGATCGCGTTGGCCTCGTCGGCATCCCGGGCCCAGTGCACGGTGGCGCCCCGGGCGGTGAGGTTGGCCTCGAGTTGCTCCAGGTAGTCCGGCAGGTGGTGCAGCGCCTCGTCCTTGGCCTCCGCACCGGCGACCCGCAGGTCCTCCCACCGGTCGACCTCGCCGACCACCCGCTCCCGCTTGGCGCGGATCGTGGCGGTCGCGTGTGCCAGGTTGCGCCGCTGCTGGGTGTTAGCCAGGGCGTCCCTCGCGGCCCGCTGGAAGGACGGCATACCCAGGAAGATGGGTGAGGTCACCTGCAGGGGCGCGCCATCGTCCGCGCGACCGCCGTCCGGGTATGCCGTGGGGCCGGCGCCCACGTCGCCCGGCGGCAGGGAGGTGGGATCGGCGCTCATGCGGGGTCCTCCTCGGTCGAGGCCAGCACCTGGGCCAGGTGCAGGGTGCGTACGCCGCTGCGCTGCCGGCCGAGCACGCCGCCGATGTGGGCCAGGCAGGAGTTGTCGCCGGCAACCAGCACCTCGGCGCCGGTCCCGCGCACGTGCCGGGCCTTGTCGGCGCCCATCGCGATCGAGGTGTCGGCGTTCTTCACCGCGAAGGTGCCGCCGAAGCCGCAGCACTCGGTCGCCGACGGCAGCTCGACCAGGTCGATGCCGCGCACCGCCCGCAGCAGCTGCAGCGGGCGGTCGCCCACGTGCAGCATCCGCAGACTGTGACAGGTGGGATGGTAGGTCGTCCGGTGCGGGAAGTAGGCGCCGACGTCGGTGACACCCAGCACGTCGACGAGGAGCTCGGAGAGCTCACGGACCCGCGGCGCGGTCTGCTCCACCGCCTGGAGCAGGCCGTCGTCCCCGGACCGGCGGGCCAGCATCGCGTGCTGCTCCCGCACCGAGCCGACACAGGACCCGGAGGGCGCGACGACGTGGTCGAAGCGCTCGAAGGTGTCAACGAACTTGCGCACCAGCGGGGTGGCGTCGTCGGCATACCCCGTGTTGGTGAACATCTGCCCGCAGCAGGTCTGCTCGCGGGGGAAGACCACCCGGCAGCCCAGCCGCTCCAGCAGCGTGACCGTCGCTCGCGGCGCCTCGGGCCAGAGGGTGTCGTTGAAGCAGGTGGCGAAGAGCGCCACGGTCAGGCCGGTTCCGGGCAGGACGGAGGTGCGCTCCGTTCCGGTGAGCGGTGTGGATTGGCTGCTCGACATGGGGCCTCCTGCGGGCTCATGGTGGCCTGTGTGGTCGACACTAGGCGCACGGACCCCACCCGTCCACCGTGAAACCCGGGTCGGCGGGTCGCGACGAGTGGCGCACCTGCCACGATGTGGCACATGAGCCCTCTGCCGGACGTCCCCGAGGTCGCCGACGTCTTCCCGATCACCGTTCGCTGGTCGGACATGGACGCCTACGCCCACGTCAACAACGTGCAGTACCTCCGGTTCTTCGAAGAGGCCCGCGTCCATGCCTTCAAGCGCTGGTTCGGTGCCGACCGGGACCTCATCGACGAGGGGATGCTGGTCGTCTCCCAAGCCATCGACTACCTGCTGCCCATGGGCTACGCCTACGCACCGGCCCGGGTGGCCGTGTGGTGCACCGCGGTCGGGGCGGCCAGCTTCGACCTGGGGTATGCCGTCGCCGGCCCGGACGGGGACGAGACCGTCTACGCGCGCGGGCGGGTCAGCCTGGTTGCCTACGACCTGGTCGAGCAACGACCAAGACGGCTCGGTGAGGCCGAGCGTGCGGCGCTGGGCGAGGTCTTCGCTGAGGCGCCCCTGCTGCGCCACGAGGCCAAGGTGCTGCGGGCCAAGGGGCTGAAGGCATGAAACTGACCTTCCCCGACGGGGAGACGCTTGCTGACCTGGGGACCTACGTCGCCCGCGCTCGCTCGTTGGAGGCGGATGGCGCGGTCCGGCTCCAGGCCGTGGGCGGCGTGCTCGCGGCCTGGGTCTGCGTGGTGCCTGGACAGGGGCTGACGGGGTCCGGCACGGTCCTGGGGCTGCGCACGATGGCGCTGGCCGGGGCGCACGACCTGGACGTCACCGTGGCTTTGGCAGCGTTGGGGGACCGGTTTGCCCGGCGGTCCGCGAACGGGGAGGCGGGCACCACCCTGCAGGTGCCCCCGGCCGAGATCTCGCCCCGTTGGGCCGGGGTGCTGCCACCGCGTGGGGGGTGGCAGCCGATCAGCACGGTGCGCACCGCCGACCTGCTCGCCGCTGCCGAGGAGGGGATCACCGAGGTGGCCCAGGGTGCGCCCGAGGGATCGGGGGCCGCGGCCGTGGGCATGCTGCGCGCCCGGGTCTGGTCTCACGAGGTCCTCGACGCTGCCGGAGCGCCGACCGGTGCCCCGGCGGGCGCAGGGCTGGCGGCCAGAGTGCTCGGTTTCGCCCGGGCCGGGGACGAGCGGTCGGCGACGGTCCACCGACAGGGCGCCTGGACGAGGGTCAGCCTCCCGAGCGGATACGTGCTGTCCCGCGGGGCCACGGGCACGGCGTAGGGACGGCAGGCCGACCCCGCGTGTGAGGATGCGCTGGTGCGCCCCCGCGACGAGACCGCCGACCGACCGGCCCTGGAGGGGGTCCTGGTCGTCGTCCCCGCGCGCGACGAGCAGGACGTGGTCGGCGACTGCCTGAGCGGGCTCGACGAAGCAGCTGCCGTCGTCAGCGCGGAGGGTCTGCCGGTCGTGGTCTGCGTCGTGCGGCACCGGTGCACGGACGGCACGGGCGACCTGGTCGACGGGTTCGTCGAGGGTGCCGAGGCCCGGGCCTCGACCGGCTGGGTCGTCGCCGACAGCGACGCGGAGACACTCGGCGAGGCCCGTGCAGAAGGTGTGCTTAGCGCCCTGGTCCATCCCGTCCTGGGCAGCCTCGACCCGGCCACCGTCTGGGTCGCGTGCACCGACGCGGACTCGCGCGTGCCGTCGACGTGGTTGGCCGTCCAGCGCGAGCTCGCCGACAGTGGACTGGACCTGGTGCTCGGCGCCGTGGAGCCGGTGGACGACGGCTCAGCGGCGGTCGGGTTCTGGCGCGCGCACCACTCGGTCGAGGGGCACCGCGGCCTGCACGCGGCGAGTCTGGGCACGCGACTGTCGGCCTACCACCAGGCCGGTGGCTTCCCCGCGACCGATGTGGGGGAGGACGCCCAGCTCGTGCACGCGATCCGGCACGGCGCCGGCCTGCCGTGGACGAGCACGCACCTCGCCCCCGTCGTCACCTCCTCGCGCCGCTGCGGCCGGCGGTGGCGCGGGCGGCAGCAGCATGGCCTGGCTACCTTCCTGCACCGGCTTGACACCGCGCTGGGCACCTTCGGCGGCTCGCCCGAGCTGCAGGGGCGGCTGCGGGAGGAGGTCCTGAGGCTGGCGAAGGGCCGGGGAGCGGAGAAGACGTTGTGCCCCTCCGAGGCCGCGGGAGCGGTCGACCCGTCACGGCGTCAGGAACTGACCCACCTGGCGCGGGCTGTGGCGTGCACGCTGGCAGACGAGGGGCTGGTCGAGGTCACGCAGCAGGGGGTCGTGGTGGACGGACGCAGAGCGGTCGGGCCCGTGCGGGTCCGGCTGGTGCCACCGCCCCCCGGGTGAGGAGGCACGCCCTACGTGGCCCCATTTACGTAGCCCCGTGCAGGCCCGCACATGTCCACACATGCCACGAGGCCCCGCGCCAGTTGCGCGGGGCCTCGTCGTGTCCTTGGGGGGATCAGCTCAGAGAGGGCGAACCTTCTCAGCCTGGGGACCCTTGGGGCCCTGGGTCACGTCGAACTCGACCTTCTGACCGTCGGTGAGCTCCCGGTAACCCGAGGAGTCGATCGCCGAGTAGTGCACGAAGACGTCAGCGCCTCCGCCATCCTGCTCGATGAAACCGAAGCCCTTCTCGGAGTTGAACCACTTCACGGTGCCTGTTGCCACTGGTGCTGCCTCATTCTTGATCGTCTGACGGGGCCCACGTGTGCGGTACCTCCGGACTGTCCTGGTGCGCCTCCACGTGGTGCCCCCGATCGGTCGGGAGCACGCGAACTTCGCGGACGCTCACCGGACAGGTGATGTCTACGCTAGCACTGGTTGGGCCCCTGCGTCGCACTGCTATCGCGGGTGGCGGTCTGCGCTGGGGTGCTGGGGTCCGGGTGCAGCGCCACGAAGAGCGACCACGGATCGGCCTGCGGGTCACGTGGACGCTGCGCGAACTCCTCCAGCAGGGACCTCAGGCGGGCGCGGAACTCGTGCATCTGGTCGGGGGGCAGACGCAGCCCGAGGCGGGTCAGGTCGTGCTGCTCCGGGGGAGTCTGGTCGATCTCAGCCAAGAAGGCCTCAAGCAGCCGCCCGGCCAACGCCGGGGTCTGCACCCACCACGACTTGCCGGTCGCCAGGTAGGGGATCTCCCGCGCTCCCCGGCGGCCGCGCCGGACCTCCTGGGCCTGTAGGAAACCGGTGTCGGCCAGGGTGCGCACGTGGTGCAGGACGGTGGCCGGGTTCTTCCCCACTGCCTCGGCAATCTGCCGGTTGGTCAGCGGCTCGTCCAGGCACAGCCGCAGGATGCGCAGCCGCAGCCCGGAGGCCAGCGCCCGGGCCTCGGCATCGTCGGCCATCCGGCGCTCCGGCGGCATCGGCTGCGTGGTCGGCGTGTCGGACCGCCGGATGGCCGACGAGCCGGTCGTCGGGTCGGCGGGGGACATGGCGCCACCGTAACAGTGATTGACAAAACCCTATCGATGGTCGACGATGACTGATCGAGAAATATCAATCACATCACGCAGGGGTCACCGTGTCGTCCACCAGGAATGTCGCAGCGCCGCCGAGGCGCAGCCTCTTTCGGCACCGCGACTTCCGCTTGCTGTGGATGGGTGACACCGTCTCGGTGTTCGGCATGCAGTTCATCGGACTGGCGGTGCCGCTGCTGGCGGTGCAGCTGCTGCACGCCGACGAGTTTGAGATGGGCCTGCTGGCGATGCTGGAGTCGCTGGCCTTCCTGCTCATCAGCCTGCCGGCCGGGGCATGGGTGGACCGGTGGCGCAAGAAGCGGGTCATCGTGGCCGGCGACCTGCTGCGGGCGGCGCTCCTGCTCACCATCCCGGCCGCCTGGCTGCTCGGCGCGCTCACCATGACCCAGCTCTTCCTCGTGGTCTTCGCAGTGGGCTGCATCACCGTCTTCTTCGACGTCGCCCACCAGTCCTACCTGCCCCAGCTCGTCGAGCCGGAGCAGATCGGGGACGGCAACGGCAAGCTGCAGGCGAGCCAGCAGACCGCGATGGTCGCCGGGCCTGCCGCCGCGGGGGCCCTGGTCCGGCTGGTCGGCTCGCCGCTGACCGTCGCCGTCACCGCGGCCTGCATGGCGCTGTCCTCGCTGTTCGTCAGCCGGATCCGCCACCAAGAAGAGACGCCCGATCCTGCGGCGCGGCGACCGATGCGGCTGGAGGTCAAGGAGGGTATGGCCTTCGTCCTGGGTCATCCGCTGCTGCGGCGGATCGTGGCCTGCACCGGCCTGACCAACCTGGCCTCAGCCGCGGTGATGGCCCTCTTCGTCTTGTACGCCGTGCGCGTCCTCGGCCTGGCCGAGACCACGCTCGGCCTGGTGATGTCGGCCGCTGCCGTCGGTGGTCTTCTCGGAGCAGTGTCCGCCAACCGGTTCTCCCGCCTGGTCGGGGAGGGGCGGGCGATCCCGGTGGCGGCGCTGCTGGGCGGGGTAGCCGTCCTGTCGGTCCCCGCGGCCGCGACGCTGCCTGCCGTGCCCACCCTGCTGGTCGGCCAGTTCGTGCTCTCCTGGTCAGTGGTGGTCTACAACATCGCCCAGGTCAGCTTTCGGCAGCGGCTGTGCCCCAGGCCACTGCTGGGCCGGATGAACGCCTCCATCCGGTTCCTGGTGTGGGGCCCGATGCCGGTCGGCGCCTTTCTGGGCGGCCTGCTGGGCCGCGAGCTCGGGGTGGTCCCCACCCTGTGGATCTTCGCCGCGCTCAGCGTGGTCGCGGCGCTCCCGGTCCTGGCCAGCCCGCTGATCTCGATGCGCCAGCTGCCGCGCGAGTTGGACGAGCTGACGGGGCAGCGACCTGCGGCGCCGCCAGATCTGCACTGACGTCCTTCGAGGTGACCCGCGCACTCGAGCCGGCCCGGTGAGCCGTCAGGCCAGCCAGACCGTGGTGTCCTGGTGGATCGCGCCAGCATCCTCGCGCAGCAGGCCCGAGCAGGCCAGGACGTCCATCTGCGGCAGCGGCACCGGGTCGATCCCGAGGTTGGCCACTACGGTGACGTCGGTCCCGTCCGGGCGGGTGTTGCGGAAGGCCAGCACCTCCGGGCCCAGGGGGACGCCCTCGAGCTCGGTCAGCCACTCCAGACCCCCGACACCCAGGTCGTGTCGCCGGCGCAGCGCCAATAGCTCCCGGTAGAGCTCCAGGGTCGACCCGTCGACCCCCTCCTGGCGGTCCACCGCGTGCAACCCGTAGAGCAAGGGCTGGGGCAGCCACGGCTCGGACTCCTGGCCCCCGCTGAAGCCGAAGCTCGGCTGGGTCGCGTCCCACGGCAGCGGGACGCGGGCGCCGTCCCGGCCGGTCTCGGCGTCGGCCGTGCCGCGCGTGCGGTGGAAGGACGGGTCCTGACGCGCCGCGTCTGGCAGCCCGGTGTGTTCCGGCAGGCCGAGCTCCTCGCCGTTGTAGAGATAGGCCGAGCCGGGCAGGGCCAGCATCATCGTCGTCGCGGCCCGCGCCCGGCGCAGGCCGAGCGGGGCGTTGGGCTGCGGGTCCTCCGGGCCGATGCCGGTCGGCCGGCGGGAGCCGATCGGCAGACCCAGCCGCGAGGCGTGCCGGACCACGTCGTGGTTCGACAGCACCCAGGTCGTCGGGGCGCCCACAGCGTCGGCGGCCGCAAGGGAGGCGTCGACGACGCGGCGCAGGTCCGTGGTGCGCCAGGGGCTCTCCAGGAAGTGGAAGTTGAAGGCCTGGTGCATCTCGTCGGCCCGGACGTAGCGCATCGTCCGCTCCTGCGTGGGCAGCCAGGCCTCGGCGACCAGGATGCGGTCCTGCTGCGGGTCGGCGGCCGGGTTGTACTCCGCCAGCACCCGCCGCCAGCCCCGGTAGATCTCGTGCACTCCGTCCTGGTCCCACATCGGCCCCAGGTTGTGCTCGGCGTCCCCCTCGCTGCCGGCCATCACCGCGCGCTCGTGCCAATCCGGCATCTCCTCGTCCTTGACCAAGGAGTGGGCGACGTCGACCCGGAAACCGTCCACGCCGCGGTCCAGCCAGAAGCGCAGGATGTCGTGGAACTCGGCAACGACCTCGGGGTGGCGCCAGTTGAGGTCGGGCTGGGTGTCGTCGAAGAGGTGCAGGTACCACTGCCCCGGCGAGCCGTCCGGCTCGGTGACGCGGGTCCAGGCGTTGCCGCCGAAGACCGAGCGCCAGTTGTTCGGCGGCTCGCTCCCGTCGACGCCCCGGCCCGCGCGGAAGAGGTAGCGCTCACGCTCCGGCGAGCCAGGGCCTGCGGCCAGGGCCTGCTGGAACCAGGCGTGCTGGTCGCTGGTGTGGTTGGGCACCAGGTCGACGATGACCCGGATCCCCAACGCGTGTGCCCGCTCCACGAGCGTGTCGGCGTCGGCCAGGGTGCCGAAGATCGGGTCCACCTGGCGGTAGTCCGCCACGTCATACCCCGCGTCCTTCATCGGGGAGACGTAGAACGGGCTGACCCAGATGGCGTCCACGCCCAGGTCGGCCAGATAGGGCAGCCGCTCGGTGATGCCCGGCAGGTCCCCGATCCCGTCGCCGTTGCTGTCGGCGAAGCTGCGCGGGTAGACCTGGTAGATGACGGCGTGGCGCCACCAGGCGGCGTCGTGGGACTCGGGGGGGTGAGGGGTCACGACCGTCGAGGGTATGCGGTCCAGCGGCCGGGTGACGAACCGTCGGGTGGGTCAGGCCTCGGGGTCGTCCAGGGTGTTGACCATCGCCTGGGCGGCGTGGGCCATGTAGTCGCGCATGACCTGCTCGTCCAACGGCCCCAACCGGTCGTGGATCGTGTCGATGGCGGCGTTCATATGCCGCAGCCACCGGTCTCGCTGGGTCGGCGTCACCGGGTAGGGCGCGTGCCGCATCCGCAGCCGGGGGTGGCCGCGGGTCTCCTGGTAGGTGGTCGGCCCGCCCCAGTACTGCTCCAGGAAGAGCAGCAGCCGCTCCTCGGCGGGGCCGAGGTCCTCCTCGGGGTAGAGGTCGCGCAGCGGCGGGTCCTGCGCCACGCCCCGGTAGAAGGCGGCGACCAGCTCGACGAACGTCTCGTGGCCGCCCACGCGGTCGTAGAAGGTCTGCTGGGTGGTGGTCATTGAGCACCATTGTCCCAGACCGGCGCCAGGGCCAGGACCGTGGCGGGCGGGTGGCCAGGGACGGCGGGGAGCCAGACCCGGGGCGCGTGACCCGGCCCGGCCACCGGGACCGTCGGGTCCCCTTGACCCGGCCCGACCACGGGCACCGTCAGGTCCTGCTGCACCCGCCAGGGGTCTAGACGCCGGGCGGACCAGCCGTCGGCGTCGGGGTCGCCGGGGGCCAAGAGTAAGGGCCGCACGACGTCGCCCCCGTCCTCGCGGTGCTGGGCCAGACCCCAGCCCTCGTCCCGGTCCGGCCCCCCGGCCACCGGGGCGGCGCCGGTGAAGGCGACCAGCTCGGTCCCGGGCTCCAGGTCGGGCCTGCCTACCTGCCGCAGGTCGTGGGCCAGGCCGTCCTGGGGCACGGTCCATGCCCCGACCAGGCGGTGGCCCCCGGCCTGCGGCAGGAACTCGTCTGGCCCGGGGAGGTCGAGCGGGACGGCGCTCCCCCCGGTCGGCCGGGGTCGCGCGGGCTGTGCCCGCGTGGCCAGCACCTGGAGGTCCTGCCCCATGCCCTGCGTGAACACCTCGACGGTGACGACTCTGGCCCGGCCGTCCGGCGGCCGCAGCTGCTCGGGCAGCGGGAAGGTCCGCGACGTCCCCGGCAGGTAGACGACCCACCGGCCGTCGCGCAGGTCCACCTGCTGGCCCTGCCAGCCGGGGTCGTCGGGGTTGGCCAGATCCCCGTCGTCGGTCACCGGCAGCCCGTCGACGAAGACGCTGACGCTGCCGGTCCGGCCTGCCCACACCTGCAGCTCGCTCGCCGCTGAGACCCGCAGCGACCCGACGAGGCGGGTGCGCCCCGCCCAGTCCCGGGGCACCAGCACCTCCTCGACGACCGCCGCGCCGGTCGGGACCGGCGGGGTGGTGGTTGCGGTGGAGCCCTCGGGGAGGGGCAGCGTCGCGCTCAGCGCTCCCTCGCGGTAGAAGGCCAGCGTGGCCCCGCCGGTGCGGGGGAGGTCACCCACGAGCTCCACCTGGGCGGGGCCGCTGACCGGCACCGCCGTCACCTGGTGCACCGGGGGCCCGCCGTCGCGGCCGGCGCAGGGCAGGTCGACGCTCATGGCACCGGTGGCCAGCCGGGCGGAGGGTTGCTCGATGTGCGGGTCGTCCGGAGGCAGGTCGCACCAGAGGACGGCGTAGGCTGCCGGCCCGCCCGGCAGCAGGTGCCCGGCGTCCCAGGTGACTTCCTGCGACGGGTCGGTGTAAGAAAGGTCGACCACGGTCTGGCGCTGCAGCCCCATCGCCACCACCGGCGGCTTCTGGTCCTCGTCCAGGCGCCAGCCGTAGGGGGTCAGGTCCGGGCCCGGATCGGCGTGGGTGTCCTCGACGGCGTCGGGCGGGGTGTCGGCCCCAGCATCGGGGTGGGTGAGCACCGACCAGGCTGCCAGCGCGACGACGGCCCCGGTCCCGACCAGCAGCTGTGCGCTCCACCGGCGGGGCGGGTGCTGCGCGTTGGCAGCGGGGGCGGCGAGATGACCGACAGCGGCCAGCACCTCGGCCGTGCTCAGGTGGTGTTGCTCGCCGACCGCCTCGAGTGCCCGGTCCAGGCCCGGCACGTCGGGCAGGAGGGCCTCGGCCCGGCGAGGGGTGAGGCCGACCGTCGTCGCCGTCGCCGCGAGCTCCCAGCCGTGGGCGACCCGCAGGACGGTGACCGCCCGTGCCCGGGGGCGCAGCGCGCGCAGGACGTCGTAGGCGTCCGCGCCCGGCTCGTGGCGGGCCGCCTCGGCGACGCTCTCCCGGCCAGGTCCGTCCGGTTGGCGGGGCGCCATGTGCAGGTAGGCGCGCACGAGCTCGGCGCGCAGCCGGTCCAGGGAGTCGGGCGGGTCGGCGGCTGTGCCGTGCAGGGGTCGCCGACGGAGCAGCAGGGGAGCGACCAGGTCCAGGGCCAGGTCGGCGTCCATGGTCAGCAGGACGGCGGTGCGGTGCAGCGCGTCGAGGTCGCCGGGGACGAGTCCGTCACCGGGGTCGGGGCCGACGCCGCCGGTCATGGGGCCATCCTCCCGCGCCCCTGGCGGTGTGCGCTAGATCTGGGGATCTCCGAAGGGGAAGGCGGGGCCGCGGACACCGGCGGCGTCGAACGCGGCCTTGGCCCGCTCGCGGACGACACGTGGGACGGCGAACTGCTCGCCGGGGCGGCACTTGGCGAAGATCCGGATCGTCATCGTGCCCCCGGTGACGGACTCGACACCGGCGACGGTGGGGCGCTCCAACAGCTTCTCGGCCAGCATCGGGTCCTGGTGGACCCCGGTGACGACCTCCTCGAGCAGGCCGATCACCCGCTCCGGGGACTCGTCGTAGGCGACCTGGATGTCGATGGTGGCCTGGGCCCAGCCCTGGCTGCGATTGCCGATCCGCACGATCTCCCCGTTGCGGATGAACCACACGACGCCCGTGGCGTCCCGCAACCGGGTGACCCGCAGGGTGACCTCCTCGACGGTGCCGATGGCCTCACCGGTGTCGATGACGTCCCCGACGCCGTACTGGTCCTCGATGATCATCATGATCCCGGACAGGAAGTCCTTGACCAGCGACTGAGCCCCGAAGCCCAGGGCGATGCCACCGATCCCGGCCGAGGTGAGCAGCGGTCCCAGCGGCAGGCCGAGCTCGGCCATCACGGTGAGGATCGCCACGCTGGCGATGACGAAGGTGGCGATGCTGCGCAGCAACGAGCCCATGGTCAGGGCCCGCTGCCGGCGGCGCTCGCTGCTAGCCTCGGTCGCGCGGTCTCCGGCGGTGCGTTCGTGCTGGTCGGCGCGGGCCACGGCGTTGGTGACCACGGTCCTGATCGCGCGGTTGACCAGCCAGCGCAGAAGCAGGGCGCCCACGAGGATGAGCACGATCCGCAGCGGGGGTCCGAGCAACCAGGCCCGGGTGGACTCCCAGGTCTCGAACGGCAGGTTCAGGGTGGGCAACGGCATACCCCCCATTGTCCGGGACGCGGGACGCGGTTGGGCAGGGCGCCGGGGTCGCCACGCGACGGGTGCCATGGGAGAAACCTGAGAGACTGGACCCCGTCGTTCCCCGCGCTCCTGAGAGGTTGGTCACCCGTGACCGAGTTGACCCCCCGACTGTCCCAGCTGGCCGCCGCCCACGGCGTGGCCACGGAGTTCTCGGACTGGCAGGGCCGCCATACCCCGGCGACGGCCGAGACCGTGCTGGCCGTTCTCGGTGCGCTGGGCGTGGACGCCGACAGCGAGGAGGCGGTGGAGCGGGCGCTGGCCGACGTGGAGCGCGAGCCGTGGTCGCGGGTGCTACCCCCGGTGATGGTCGCGACCGAGCAGGACCAGGTGGTCGTGCCGGTGAGGGTGCAGCAGGGGGCCGGCTTCGAGGCCGAGCTGGTGCTGGAGGACGGGACCAGGCAGGTCCTAGACGTCGTGCCGGGGGAGCGCGGCGAGACCCGCGAGCTGGGGGACACGACCGTGGAGCGGACCGACCTGCAGCTTGAGCTGGGGTTGCCGCTGGGCTGGCACGCCGTCCAGGTCCGCACCGGCGGCGACACGTGGCGGATGCCGCTGGTGGTCACCCCCGCCCGCGTCGAGCTGCCCGAGGTGCTGCGCTCGCCCGAGGCCCAGAGCTGGGGGCTGATGACCCAGCTGTACGCGATGCGGTCCTCGGAGTCCTGGGGCACTGGGGACCTGGCCGACCTGGGCGACGCTGGGGCGTGGGCCGCCGGGCTCGGGGCTGACTTCGTGCTGGTCAACCCGTTGCACGCGGCCGAGCCGGTCGGGGAGATGGAGCCCTCGCCCTACCTGCCGACGAGCCGCCGCTTCGTCAACCCGATCTACCTGCGGGTCGAGGACGTGCCCGAGGTCGCCTACCTGTCCGCCGCCGAGCGGCAGCTGGTCGAGTGGCACTCCGACGACGCCAAGCGTTACCTGGACTTAGACATGCTTGAGCGTGACGCGGTCTGGCGGGTGAAGGAGTCGGCGCTGCGGCTGATCTTCCCGCAGCGGCGCTCGCTGCGGCGCTCGCGGGCCTTCCAGGCCTACGTCGAGCGGGAGGGGCGCGGGCTGGTCGACTTCGCCAGCTGGTGCGCGGTCGCCCAAGAGCACGGCACCTCCTGGCGCAGCTGGCCCGAGGAGCTGCAGGACCCGACCAGCCCGGCCGTGGAGGCCTACCGGGAGCAGCACGCCGAGGAGGTGGAGTTCCACTGCTGGCTGCAGTGGAACCTCGACGACCAGCTCGCCCGGGCTCAGCGCGACCTCCTCGACAGCGGGATGTCGCTGGGGGTGATCTCCGACCTGGCCGTCGGTGTCCACCCGGAGGGTGCGGACGCCTGGGGGCTGGGGGACGCCCTGGCCCGGGGGGTCACCGTGGGAGCCCCGGCTGACCAGTACAACCAGCTGGGGCAGGACTGGAGCCAGCCGCCGTGGCGGCCGGACAAGCTGGCCGAGCTGGGCTACGCGCCATACCGGGACATGGTGCGCGCGGCACTGCGCGACAGCGGCGGGCTGCGGGTCGACCACGTCATCGGCCTGTTCCGGTTGTGGTGGATCCCGGAGGGGATGAAGCCCTACCAGGGCACCTACGTGCGCTACGACCACGAGGCGATGATCGGCATCCTGCTGCTGGAGGCGCACCGGGCCGGTGCCGTCGTCATCGGCGAGGACCTGGGCACGGTGGAGCCCTGGGTGCGCGACTACCTCGCGGAGCGCGGCGTCCTGGGCACCTCGATCCTGTGGTTCGAGCGTGACTGGGACGGCGGCGGGGCGTTGCTGCCGCCGGAGAGCTACCGCGAGCTGTGCCTGGCCACGGTGACCACCCATGACCTGCCGCCGACCGCGGGCTACCTGCAGGGGGTCCACGTCGACCTGCGGCACCGTCTCGGCCTGCTGGAGCGCTCGCTGGAGGAGGAGACCGCCGAGGAGGAACGCTCCCGCGACGAGGTCCTGGCGGATCTGCGCCAGAGGGGTTTGTTGCGTGCGGGCGCGCCGGTGGCCGAGCAGGTGGAGGCGCTGCACGCCTTCTTGGCCCAGACCCCGGCCAAGCTGGTCGGCGTCAGCGTCAGCGACCTCGCTGGTGACACGCGGGTGATCAACCAGCCCGGCACCGACGAGGAGTACCCCAACTGGCGCATCCCCCTCGCCGGCCCCGACGGCAACCCGGTCCTGCTCGAGGAGCTGTCCACCTGGCCCTCGGCCCGCAGCCTGGCCCGCACCGTCGACCGCAGCCCCGCTGACAGAGCCCGCTGACAGGACACGCGGGAAGGCACGACAGGACACGCGGGGAAGGCCGGCCCTGTGGCGTGTCCTGTCAGGCGGTGGCGTCGGCCGCTTGGGCCTTGAGGGCACGGGCGACGGTGTCGCGGTTCTCGGCCACGGTGCGACGCAGGGAGTTGGAGGCGTCCGGGTGGGCCTCGAGCCAGGACTGACTGGCCTCGAGTAGTTCGGGGGAGGCCAGGGCGAGCGGGTAGAAGCCCACCGCCAGCGACTCCGCGATGTGGTGCGTGCGCTCGGCCCACACCTGGGCCACCACGTCGTGGTAGCGGGCCACGTAGGGCTCCAGCAGGGACGTGTCGTGCACGCGGCCGAAGCCCAGGGCCATCGCGGCCAGCAGCGAGTTGGACAGCCCGTCGGCCTCGACCGCCTCGACCCAGATCCTCTCCTTGGCCTCTGGGGTCGGGACCGCAGCCCTGGCCCGGGCCGCCTTCTCGTGGCCGGTGGCGGTGTTGTCCTGCTCGCGCTCCGCCGAGACCTCCGCCTCGTCGGCGGCGCCGGCAGTGACGAGCGCGGTGAGCAGGGTCCAGCGCATGTCCTGGTCGACATCAAGGCCGGGCCAGGACCGCGAGCCGTCCAGCAGCCCGCGCACCTCGGCCACGTCCTCCGGGGACTGGACGAACGATGCCCAGGCCGTCACCAGCTGCAGCTGGGCATCCGAGCCCGGGTCCGCGGTCTGCGCCGTCGCGCGCAGCCCGGCGGTGAGCTCGGCCACCACCGCGTCCCGGTGCGCTGGGGCGGTGTAGGTCAGCGCGGCCGCCGTCACCTGCTGGACCAGCACCCGCAGCAGTGTCGAGTCCTGCTCGCCCGGCAGCGCGTCGAGCACCAGCCGGACGTAGGAGCTGGCCGGCATCTCGCCGTCCCGCGCCATGTCCCAGGCGGCGCCGAGAACCAGGGCTCGAGGCAGCGAGGACTCGAAGG
Source organism: Ornithinimicrobium pratense (assembly GCF_008843165.1). Lineage (NCBI taxonomy): Bacteria > Bacillati > Actinomycetota > Actinomycetes > Micrococcales > Ornithinimicrobiaceae > Ornithinimicrobium > Ornithinimicrobium pratense. The sequence continues at coordinate 806,849 of NZ_CP044427.1, forward strand.
CCCGGATGTGCTGCAGGGCGGTGGCCAACGACTGCTCGTCCAGCCGGATCTTGGCGTAGGCCAGGTCGTCGTCGTTGACCAGCAGCAGGTCCGGCATCGGCTCGCCGACCAGCTCGGATACCGCAGTCCGCTCACCGGCCACGTCCAGCTCGACCCGCCGCACCCGGCGCAGCACCCCGTCCTGCAGCGAATAGGCCCCGGCCGCCAGCCGGTGCGGCCGCAGCGTCGGGTGATCCTCGGGCGCGGTCTGCACGATCTCCAGGGCGGTGATCCTCCCGTCCGCGCCCACCGTGACCTGCGGCGTGAGGGTGTTGACCCCCGCGGTCTCCAGCCAGGCCCTCGACCAGTCGCGCAGCTCCCGGCCACTGGTCCGCTCCAGCTCGACCAGGAGGTCGTCCAGCGTGGTGTTGCCCCACGCGTGCGTGCGGAAGTAGGACCGCAGCCCGTCCCGGAACGGTTCGCGCCCCACATACGCCACCAGCTGCTTGAGCACGGAGGCTCCCTTGGCGTAGGTGATGCCGTCGAAGTTCACCTCGACCGCGGCCAGGTCGACCATGTCTGCCGCTACCGGGTGGGTGGAGGAGAGCTGGTCCTGCTTGTAGGCCCAAGCCTTCTCGGCGGTGCCGAAGGTGGTCCAGGCGTCGGTCCACTGCGTCGCCTCCGCCTGGCAGGCGGTCGAGCTCCACTCGGCGAACGACTCGTTGAGCCACAGGTCGTCCCACCAGCGCATCGTCACCAGGTTGCCGAACCACATGTGCGCCAGCTCGTGCAGGATCGTCAGCGCCCGGCGCTCGACGATCGCCTCGGTCACCTTGGAGCGAAAGACGTAGCTCTCCACGATGGTCACGCACCCGGCGTTCTCCATCGCGCCCATGTTGTACTCCGGCGTGAAGATCTGGTCGTACTTGGTGAACGGGTAGGGCTGGTCGAACTCATCCTCGAAGAAGGCGAAGCCCTGCTTGGTGACGTCGAGGATGTTCTGCGCGTCCAGGTGCTCGCGCAGACTGCGGCGGCAGAAAACCCCCAGTGGCACCTCACCCGCCCGGGTGCGCACGCTGTCGCGGACGACGTCGTAGGGGCCGGCGACGAGGGCGGTGATGTAGGAGGAGATGCGCGGTGTCGCCGGGAAGACCCAGGTGGCGACCTGATCGGCCGGCACCCCGTCGGCGTTGCGGGCGTCCGGCGCCGCCACCGGCTGCGGCGTCGGCTCGTTGGAGATCACCTTCCAGTGCGCCGGGGCGGTCACCGTGAAGGCGAAGGTGGCCTTGAGGTCGGGCTGCTCGAAGACCGCGAACACCCGGCGGCTGTCCGGCACCTCGAACTGGGTGTAGAGGTAGACCTCCCCGTCCGCCGGGTCCACGAACCGGTGCAGGCCCTCGCCGGTGTTCATGTAGAGACCGGTCGCCTCGACCACGAGCTCGTTGTCGGCCGCGAGCCCCGACAGGGTGATCCGCCCGTCGGCGTAGACCTGGGTCGGGTCAAGCTCGGTGCCGTTGAGCACGACGCGCTCCACCGAGCGCCCGACGAAGTCGACCCAGCTCGACGCGCCCGGCTCGACGCAGGTGAAGTGCACCGTGCTGGTGGTGGCGAAGGTCTCCGGCCCGCAGGTCAGGTCCAGCGCCACGTCGTAGGACTGGGTGGCGACGAGCCGGCTGCGGTCAGCCGCCTCATCGCGGGTCAGGTTGGTGCCGGGCATCGGGCTCTCCGTCGCATCTGGTGGGCAAACGAGGTTCAGGGTATGCCCGTGCCGCCCGGATCGCCTACCCCGCACGGTGGGTGGGACGATAGGCGGCATGACCCAACGCGCTGAGATGTTCTTCGACCCGATCTGCCCCTGGGCGTGGATGACTTCCCGCTGGTTGATCGAGGCGGCGGCCGTCCGGGACCTGGAGATCACCTGGTCCGTGATGAGCCTGGCCGTGCTCAACGAGGGCCGCGACGAGCTGCCGGAGGGCTACCGGGCGATGCTGACCCGGGCCTGGGTGCCCGTGCGGACGATCATCGCCGCCACCGAGGGGCTGCCCGAGGAGGAGGCCAGCGCGCTGCGCAAGAAGATGTACGACGCCTACGGCCAGCGGATCCACCTCGACGGCCGCGGCACCGACGACCTGCCCGCGGTCACCGCCGAGGTGATTGAGGAGCTCGGGCTGGACCCGGCGCTGAAGGAGGCGGGCGCCTCCGAAGCCCACGATGCGGTGCTGCGCGCCTCCCACCAGCGGGCCATGGACCTGGTCGGGGACGAGGTCGGCACCCCGGTGGTCGCCGTCGAGGGCGTGGCCTTCTTCGGCCCCGTCGTCACTCCGGCCCCCAAGGGCGAGGCCGCGGGCCGGCTCTGGGACGGCTGCGTCCTGGTGGCCGGCACTCCCGGCTTCTACGAGCTCAAGCGCACCCGCGACCAGGGCCCCGACTTCTCCTGACGACCCGCGCGACCCCGGCAGTCGTCGGGGTCGCGCCGGTCCCGGGTTGGCTCGGCCTCAGCGCCGCACCAGCCGCACCAGCCGCACCACCGCCGACCAACGCCGCCACCGCACCCGGCGGCGCCCGCACCCCCTACCGGCGGCACCACCCGACCGACACTCGTCGGACCCCGCCCTGATCCTGAAAGGACCACTGCATGCGCGTCCACCTCGGCGGTGACCACGCCGCCCACGAGCTGCAACGTAACCTGGTCGCCTGGCTCGCCGAGCAGGGCCACGACGTGGTCGACCACGGACCGGTCGACTACGACGCCCAGGACGACTACCCGGTCTTCGTGCTCCGCGCCGCGCAGGCCGTCGCCGAGGACCCCGGCTCCCTCGGCGTGGTCCTGGGCGGGTCGGGCAACGGCGAGCAGATGGCCGCGAACAAGGTGGCCGGGATCCGTGCCGCCCTGGCCTACACCCCGCAGATCGCCCAGCTGTCCCGGGAGCACAACGACGCCCGGGTGGTCTCGCTCGGCTCGCGGTTCGTCTCAGTCGAGGAGGCGGGGGAGATCGTCAGGGTCTTCCTGCAGACGCCGTTCTCCGGCGAGACGCGCCACCAGAGGCGCATCGACATGCTGACCGCCTACGAGGCCGACGGCACCCTCCCGCCGCTCCCGTGAGGATGGGAACCGCCCGATGAGGCGTGCAGATCGTCGCCGTCAGGAGGACGGGCTAGAGCGGGCGGCGCAGGCCCTGCAGCGCGCCCGTTCCGGAGACCTCACGGGGCTGCGCGCGATCCTGCTCGGTGCGGACCTGCCCGTCGTGGTCGACGAGCTGGAGCGGATGGCGCCGGCCCAGCGCACGACGGCGTTCCGCCTGCTGCCCCGGGCCAGCGCCGTGCGGGCCTTCCAGATGCTCGCTCCCGCCGTCCAGGCCGACCTGCTCGGCGAGCTGGGCTCGCGCGACGTCAGCCGGTTGATCGCCGATCTCGACCCCGACGACCGGGCCCGCACCCTGGACGGGCTGGACCATGACCTGGCGCGCCAGCTGCTGGCGGGGCTGCCCGAGGACCAGCGGGCGAAGACCCAGAGAGTCTTGGCTCACGAGCCGGAGACCATCGGGCGCTGGGCCACGCCGGAGCTGGTGAGCGTGCCGAAGGACGCGACGGCCGGGGAGGCGTTGCGCGCGGTGCAGGAGGGGATCGGCGCTGCCGAGACGGTGTACGTCGTGCCGGTGATCGACCCGGACCGCCGGGTGGTCGGGGTGGTCTCCCTGCGCAGGCTGCTTGCCACCGACCCCGAGGTCCCGCTGGCGAGCATCATGCGGGAGCCGATCAGCGTCCACGCCACCGACGACCAGGAGATCGGCGCCAACGTGGTGCGCGACCACGGCGCCCTCGCGGTGCCGGTCCTGGACGACGAGGAGCGCCTGGTGGGGCTGTTCACTGTCGACGACGCCATGCGTGTGCTGCAGCTGGAGGAGGACGAGGACTCGGCCCGCACCGCGGGGACCAGCAGGCTGGTCAAGCCCTACCTGTCGACCTCCGTGGCCTCCCTGGTCCGCAGCCGGATCGCCTGGTTGCTCATCCTCATCGTCGCCGCCACCCTGACGGTCAACGTGCTCGACTACTTCGAGGCCAGCCTGGAGCAGGTCGTCACCCTGGCCCTGTTCATCCCGCTGCTCATCGGCACCGGTGGCAACGTCGGGGCGCAGGCCGCGAGCACGATGATCCGGGCCGTCGCCGTGGACGACGTGCGCTTCGTCGACCTGCCCCGTGTGCTCGGCAAGGAGCTGGCCACCGGGGTGGCCCTGGGTGCGGCGCTGGCGATCGTGGCCTATGCCCCCGCCCGCTTCTTCACCGACGGTCAGGTGGCGCTGGTGATCTGTTTGTCCCTCGTCGTGGTGTGTGCCCTCGCGGCCACCGCCGGGGGGTTGATCCCGCTGCTGGCCAGACGCTTCGGTGTGGACCCAGCGGTGGTCAGCGCACCGTTCATCACGACCTTCGTGGACGCGACCGGCCTGGTCGTCTACTTCCTCATCGCCGGCGCGGTCCTGGGCCTGTGAGACCTCGCCTCTCCGGGCGGGGCGCGGGTGGGTGGTGAGGCTCCAGCTTCTTGCCGCCTTGCCTAACTTGTCGTGCTTCTCGGCGGGAAGCTGCGAAGGTGAGGCGCCACAAGGGCAGGTAAGACGAGGAGGCGCCGGGACCTACCCGGTTACGCCTCGGGGCGCAGCGCCCAGCCGATCTCGACCACGACCAGCACCTCCTGGTCGGCCGGGTCTACGGCCGGCCCGCCCTCGGCCAGCGTCATCCGGGCGTCGGCCCCTTCGTAGGGCCCTGGGGAGCAACCCCCGCCCTCCCGCGCCCAGAGCATCGGTCCCAGACCCCGGCCACCGAGCTCGGCCAGCTGCTCGGCCCGGCCCCGGGCTTCCTCGACCGCCCGCTGCCGCGCGAGCCGCTCCAGCTCGGTGGTGTCGCTGACCTCCGGGCGCAGCCCGTTGACCCCGAGCGCCGACCCGGTCGCCTCGGCCAGCCGGTGCACGAGCTCGCCCGCACGCGTCGGGTCCGTGGTGCGCACTTGCAGCGACTGGTATGCGGTGTGACCCACCTGGCGTCCCTGGTGGTCGTGCCGTGGGTGCAGGCCCAGCCGGTGGGTCAGCAGGTCGTGATCCGGCAACGCCGCACCCGCGGCAGCGGTCGCCGTGGTGAGCGCGTCCAGGGCCTCGGACACGGTCGACCCGTGCCCCTCGAGCTGCAGGTCGAGCACGAGGGAGTCGGGGGCGGCGCCAGCCCGGCCGGTGCCGGCGACGACGATGGTGTGACGAGGGTCCATGGGCCGATCGTAGGCCGGTCAGCGGTGCCTCTGGAGGAGGTGACGGGCAGGGAGTGACGGGATCGCACCACCGGTGCGCCACAGGGGCAGGTGGAGCGGGTGACGGGAATCGAACCCGCGTAGCCAGTTTGGAAGACTGGGGCTCTACCATTGAGCTACACCCGCGTGGACGGCCCCGGTGTCCCGCGGATGCGGGATCAGGCCGACCGAACGGATAGTCTAACCCTCTGTCCCCGGGTGCTCCGCGCACGGGGATGCGCGGGGTATGGCGCAGCTTGGTAGCGCGTCCGCTTTGGGAGCGGAAGGCCGCCGGTTCGAATCCGGCTACCCCGACGACTTAGCATGGAGTCGACTGACCCGTCGTGCCGTCGCACGGCATACCCCCGAAACCCCTCTGGAGCACCCGCAGTGAAGAGCGCTGTCGAAAACCTGACCCCGACCCGGGTCAAGCTGACCGTTGAGGTCCCCGCCGCCGACCTCAAGCCCCGGCTGGACGCCGCCTACAAGAGCATTGGTGCCAACGTCCAGATCCCGGGCTTTCGCAAGGGCAAGGTCCCCGCGCGGATCATCGACCAGCGCTTCGGCCGTGGTGCCGTGGTGCAGGAGGCGATCAACGACGCACTGCCGGAGTACTACACCCAGGCCGTGCAGGAGCACGAGCTGCGCCCGCTCGGCCAGCCCGAGGTCAACCTGACCTCGCTGCCCTTGGAGGACGGCCAGGACTTCGTCTTCGAGGCCGAGCTCGACATCATCCCCGCCTTCGAGCTGCCCGACTTCTCCGACATCGAGGTCACCGTCGACGCGGCGCAGGCCAGCGAGGAGGATGTGCAGGCCCGCCTGGACAACCTGCGCGAGCGGTTCGGCACCCTGAAGACCATCAAGCGCAAGGCCAAGACCGGCGACCACACCACGATCGACCTGTCGGCGAAGATCGGCGACGAGGAGATCGACTCGGTCACCGGCGTCTCCTACGTGATCGGCTCCGGCACCATGCTCGAGGGCCTGGACAAGGCGCTGCGCGGCACGAAGGCCGGCGACACCGTGGAGTTCACCAGCCCCTTGGCCGGTGGCGACCGTGCCGGCCAGGATGCGGACGTCACCGTGACCGTGCAGACGGTCAAGGAGCGGGAGCTGCCCGAGCTGGACGACGACTTTGCCCAGCTGGCTAGCCAGTTCGACACCATGGCCGAGCTCGAGGCGGACCTGCGCAAGCAGGCCGAGCAGGGCGCCCGGTTCGAGCAGGGCATCTCCGCCCGGGACAAGGTCCTGGACGCCATGCTCGAGCGCGTGGACATCCCGGTCCCCGAGAGCCTGGTCGAAGCCGAGGTGCACCGTCACCTGGAGGGTGAGAACCGCCTCGAAGACGACGTGCACCGCGCCGAGGTCACCGAGTCCACGACCAAGGCGATGCGCACCCAGTTCCTGCTCGATGCGCTCGTGGAGCGCGACGAGGTCCAGGTGGACCAGGGCGAGCTGATCGAGTACATCATGATGACCGCTCAGCAGTACGGGATGAACCCCCAGGAGTTTGCCCAGCAGATCGACCAGGGCGGTCAGGTGCAGTCCATGGTCGCCGAGGTCGGCCGCCGCAAGGCGCTGGCCTCCGTGCTGGAGGCCGCCACGGTGGTCGACGACGAGGGCAAGGTCATCGACCTGAACGAGATCGACCCGGACGCCGAGGATGACGACGAGGACCTCGAGACCGTCGAGGACCTGGGCGCGGAGGATGACGCGCAGGTCGCCGAGACCGACGACGCGGCCTCCGAGCAGGACGCCGACGCGAAGGCCTGATCAACAGCGGTCGCTCGACCGCTGTCTACCCGACCGTGCGGGCGCCTGCGCTGCAGGCACCCGCACGGTCGTCTTGGGTATGCGGCGCCTTGTGCATTAGGACGCGTAGGAGCAGGATGTCGCGGCCCCCGTGGTGACCGCACGGGCTGGGTCGGCCAGGTCGATGACCGCCCGGCCGGCGGTCTGGCCGCCGCCGATGCCATGAGCCAGCTCGGCGCAGCACCCACCAGAAGGTATGCGGCGGCCGAGGGCCCGCCTCTCACCGCGCGCCGGGGCGCGGGTCTGACCTACCGCGGCACGGGGACGCGGGTCTGGGCGACGACGACAGGTCGGGCGGCCCGCTGCTCGTGCAGGGACAGGGACACCACCGTGACCAGGACGATCGCTACGCCCAGCCACTGGCTGGCCTCGGGCCGGCTGCCGAAGGCGACCACGCCGACGAGCGCAGCCGTGAGGGGGAAGGCGAGCTCGGCCAGGGTGGCCCGGGAGGCCGGGGTGCGGCCCAGGGCCAGGTAGTAGAGGACGAGCGCCAGCAGCCCGGGCAGGAGCGCGAGCAGGACCACCTGGGGCGCGGCCGACCAGCTCAGGGCCAGGGGTGTCCCGGTGGCGCCCGCGACCACCGCCAGCGTCGCCAGCCCGATGCTGAAGCGCAGGGCGGTGAGGTCCTTGAAGGACAGCTCGGCGCTGGCCAGCCGGCCGAGCACGGTGCCCGCGCCCCAGAGCGCGGCCGCCCCCACGGCCAGCAGCGCGGCCTGGGCCGAGGCCACGCTGACCCCCAGCGGGTCGGCGAAGGTCAGCAGCCAGGATCCCACCAGAGCGGGGAGGAGGAAGAACAGGTAGCTGCGCCGCAGCCGTTCACCGAGCAGGAGCGCTGCCAGGGCCAGGGCCAGCAGCGGCTGCAGCTTCTGCAGCACCTGCGGGGTGATGGGGTCGCCGACGGCGAAGGCGAGGGTGAACAGCACGGTCGCCAGGGCCGAGGACCCGGCGCCGATCACCAGGACCGCGGCCTGCGTGCGGCGGGACGCGGCCAGCACGCGTCGCACCGCCGGGACCAGCCAGGGCAGCACCAGCAGGGTGAGCACCAGATGCTCCCAGAAGACGATCGCCACCGACGGGAACTGCGCCGCCAGCGGCCCGCGCCACAGTGCGGACAGCCCCCACAAAGAGGCGGCCAGCGCCACCAGCCAGGTCCGGTCCGATCGGGATCCCACGTCGCTCACTGGGCTAGCGTGCCAGACCGCGCCGAGCCCCCCGCGCGCCCCTCAACCCCCTCGATCGGACACCCCACCGAAAGGCTCCGGCGCGCTCCGTCCGCGCTTGCGCTCACGGCGAACACGCCCGCCCCGCGGGACTAGGGGACAGGGGGCGGACGTTAGGGTCGAGTACAGGTGTCCAGCCGCTGTCCCGCCGCCCGGCGAGCCGGGGCACGGCATACTTCGCACGAGAAGAGATAGAGGGAACATGACCGATCACGGCCCTGCCCGCACCTCCGCCAGCACCCCCGCGGTGATGGCCGATCGCCCGATGGGCGGCCTGGACGACCAGATCTACAACCGTCTCCTCCGGGAGCGCATCATCTTCCTGGGCTCCGACGTCCGCGACGACAACGCCAACGCGATCTGCGCCCAGCTGCTCCTGCTCTCCGCCGAGGATCCGGAGAAGGACATCTGGCTCTACATCAACTCCCCGGGTGGCTCGGTGACCGCCGGCATGGCGATCTTCGACACGATGAAGTGGATCCCCAACGACGTGGCCACCGTGGCGATGGGCCTGGCGGCCTCGATGGGCCAGTTCCTGCTCTCCGCGGGCACCAAGGGCAAGCGCTACGCCACCCCGCACGCCCGAGTCATGATGCACCAGCCCTCCGGCGGCATCGGCGGCACCGCCTCGGACATCAAGATCCAGGCCGAGCAGATGCTGCACATCAAGAAGCAGATGGCCGAGCTGATCGCCGAGCACACGGGGCAGAGCGTGGAGCAGATCGAGGCCGACTCCGACCGCGACCGCTGGTTCACCGCGGCCGAGGCCAAGGAGTACGGCTTCGTCGACCACGTCTACGCGACCTCCACCGGGGCCGCCCGGGACCAGGCCTGACGGCGACCAGAGACAAGGACGAGCTGATATGACCCAGCCCCACAGCCCCTACGCCGGCGGCGCCTGGATGGGCGCCGCCCCGGCCGGCGGCCACCTCCCGGTGCCCGCCCCCTCCAGCCGCTACATCCTGCCGCAGTTCGAGGAGCGCACCTCCTACGGCACCAAGCGTCAGGACCCGTACACCAAGCTCTTCGAGGACCGCATCATCTTCCTCGGCGTGCAGGTCGACGACGCGTCGGCCGACGACGTCATCGCCCAGCTGCTCGTGCTGGAGAGCCAGGACCCCGACCGGGACATCCTGATGTACATCAACAGCCCCGGTGGCAGCTTCACCGCGCTGACGGCGATCTACGACACGATGCAGTACATCAAGCCCGACGTGCAGACCTTCGTCATCGGGCAGGCGGCCTCGGCCGCTGCCGTGCTGCTGGCCGCCGGTGCCCACGGCAAGCGTTTCTCCCTGCCCAACGCCCGCGTGCTCATCCACCAGCCCGCGCTCATGGGCGGCGAGTACGGCCAGGCCTCCGACATCGAGATCCAGGCCAACGAGGTGCTGCGCATGCGCAACTGGCTGGAGGAGACCTGGGCCAAGCACTCCGGCAAGTCGATCGAGCAGGTCCGTAAGGACATCGAGCGCGACAAGATCCTCACCGCCCAGGAGGCCAAGGAGTACGGCCTGATCGATGAGGTGCTCGGCTCCCGCAAGGCCTCGCTCGAGGACTGAGGCCCACCGCACACGGCGCAGCGCGCCCGGTCACCCGTGACCGGGCGCGCTGCGCTATCTGCGGCCGATTATGCGCTGGCATCGACTGGACCCCCGTTAGGGTCTGGCGAGTGACCCGAGTCCTGCACTGGATGCCTCGCGCCCTGAGCCTCATGCTGGCCGTCGTCGCCGGGGTAGCGTTGGTCGCGCCGCGGAACACCTGGTTCGTCTTCCCCGTGGGGGCCGTCTGGGCCGCCACGGCCGTCGTCCTCCTCGCGTTCATCGGTGGAGCACGGACGGGCAACGCCATGGCGCGGGCGGTGGCTCGCAGGCCGGCCCGGGCAGTGGCGCTCGGCACGGTCCTCGGTGGTGTGTTGATCCTCGCCCACCTGCCTCTGGCCCTGATCGACTTCGGCTGGGACGCCCGCCAGGTCTACTGGGCGGTCGAGAAGCTCGCGGATGGGCGGGGTTTGAGCCAAGGGGGTGTCGAGTACTTTGCGAAGTATCCCAACAACATTCCCCTGCTCGCCCTCATGTACGGCGGCGTCACCATCGGTTCCGGGCTGGGTCTGCCCGTCCTCGCCGGCATGCTCGCGGTTCAGACGGCCGGGATGCTGGTGGTCCTCTGGTGTCTCGGTTCGACGCTGGTGCGGCTCGGGCGGCCAGGTGCGGTGTGGCCGGCCCAGGCGCTGGCCACGGTGCTTCTCGGCCTCAACGCTCAGGCCGCCATCCCCTACTCCGACCTGCCGACCGCCGCCTTGGTGGCACTTGCCCTCTGGGCAGTGGTCCGCGCCTGGACGGGGGCCGGTGGGGCATGGTGGGCGGTGGCGCTCGCGGCCCTGGTGCTTGCGGTCAGCCTTAAGGCGTATGCCGTGGCGCTCGCCCTGGGGGCGCTCGCGCTCGTGCCCGCGCTGGCCCAGCGGCGGGGGCGCGTGCGGGCTGGAGCGGTGGTGCTGGGCGTCCTGGCCACGCTGGTGGTGGGTGTTGTCGGGGTCCACGCCGGTGCCGCACGCTTCACCGAGCTGCCCGAGGAGCGACGGGCGCAGGCGACGGAGCCTTACCCCGTCGAGCACTTCCTCGCGATGGGCACCTATGACTCGCAGGACCCGTCGCCGACGCGGGCCTACGGCGCCTGGAACTGGGAGCATGCCTCGGCGATGAGGCACGAGCCGGACCCGGACGTCCGCAGGGAGATCTCCAGACAGAAAATCGGGCAGCAGGTGGGCGAGCGAGGGGTCGTGGGCAACCTCGAGTTCCTCACCAAGAAGGTGGCCTGGACGTGGGGCGACGGCACCTTCGCGGCCCACTGGGAGGGGGATGACAGGACCCAACCGGGACTGCTGCCGGGAAGCTGGGGCCAGATGCAGCAGTGGCACATCGGCAGCGGCGAGCCCTACCGGCAGCACGTCGCACCACTGGTGCAAGGCCTGTGGGTGGCCGTGCTCCTCATCACGTCGGTCGGCCTGTGGCGTGCCCGAGCCCACCCCTGGGTGGCCGCCTGTGCCCTCACCCTCCTGGTGCTCACGGCATACCTCAGCATCTTCGAGACCCGCGCGCGCTATCTCGTGGCGCTCCTGCCGGTGCTGCTCCTGCTGACCGGCCTGACTGCGGGCCAGGCCCGGGCGGGAAAGAGCCGGCCTGCCGCAGCCGCGCGGGAGTCAGCGCACGCCGGCGTGAGGGGGCTGACGGGGTTGCGCCCACAGCGGACAGTTGGCAACACACCTCGGCCATGAGCGCAAAACCCTGTCCCCGTCTCGTCCGGCAAGGTAGCGTCGGGGCATGGCGCGAATGGGTGAGAGCAGCGACCTGCTGAAGTGCTCCTTCTGCGGGAAGAGCCAGAAGCAGGTCAAGAAGCTGATCGCGGGCCCTGGCGTGTACATCTGCGATGAGTGCATCGACCTGTGCAACGAGATCATCGAGGAGGAGCTGGCCGAGTCCAGTGACCTGGGCCTGGGCCAGCTGCCCAAGCCACGCGAGATCTTCGAGTTCCTGCAGCAGTATGTCGTGGGCCAGGACCCGGCCAAGCGAGCGCTCGCGGTCGCGGTCTACAACCACTACAAGCGGATCCAGGCGGGGGAGGGCGTCCGGGGGGAGGACGCGGTGGAGATCGCCAAGTCCAACATCCTGCTCATCGGCCCCACCGGTTGCGGCAAGACCTACCTGGCCCAGACCCTGGCCCGGATGCTCAACGTGCCCTTCGCGATCGCCGACGCCACCGCCCTCACCGAGGCAGGCTACGTGGGCGAGGACGTCGAGAACATCCTGCTCAAGCTGATCCAGGCCGCGGACTTCGACGTCAAGAAGGCCGAGACCGGGATCATCTACATCGACGAGATCGACAAGATCGCCCGCAAGAGCGAGAACCCCTCGATCACCCGTGACGTCTCCGGTGAGGGCGTGCAGCAGGCTCTGCTGAAGATCCTGGAGGGCACGGTCGCCTCGGTGCCGCCGCAGGGCGGGCGCAAGCACCCGCACCAGGAGTTCATCCAGATCGACACCGGCAATGTGCTGTTCATCGTCGGGGGTGCCTTTGCCGGGATGGAGAGGATCATCGAGGCCCGCACCGGCAAGCAGGGCCTGGGCTTCGGGGCGGAGTTGAAGTCGGCCACCGACGCCAACGAGCACTTCGCCGAGGTGCTGCCCGAGGACCTGATGAAGTTCGGCCTCATCCCCGAGTTCATCGGCCGCCTTCCGGTCATCACCACGGTCACCCCGCTGGACCGGGACGCGCTGGTCAACATCCTGACCGAGCCGCGCAACGCGCTGGTCAAGCAGTACCAGCGGATGTTCGAGATCGACGGCGTGGAGCTGGAGTTCGAGGACAAGGCACTCGACTCGATCGCCGACCAGGCGCTGCTGCGCGGCACCGGGGCCCGCGGCCTGCGGGCCATCCTGGAAGAGGTGCTGCTGCCGGTGATGTTCGACGTCCCCAGCGACGACGAGATCGCCAAGGTGGTCATCACCGGGGACGTCGTCGCCAAGAACGTGAACCCCACGATCGTGCGCCGCGAGGTGCAGCGCAAGCGCACCCAGCGCAAAGAGAGCGCCTGAGGGCTGACCGGGCGTATGCCGACTGCTCAGCCCCTCCGCACGGCCGACCGGGTGCCGCGGACGTAGAAGGCCAGCGCGGCGACCAGCAGCGTCAGTCCCAGAATGCCCGGCACCGCCCCGCCTGCACCCGTCGCGACCCCGCTGACTACACCGGTCAGTCCCCAGACGAGGATGGCCAGGGCTGCGACGAGGGCGACCCGCACCCCATACAGCTCGATCACTGACCGGGGCAACGCTGCCTGCGGGGGCACCGAGGCGGCCAGCGCGGTCCCGGCGTGCACCAGGAGCAGACCGAGGGTGGCGGGCAGGAGAGCCCAGTGCCAGGGGCCTTCGGCGCTGGCCCACCACGAGGCGATCCCGAACAGGACGAAGGTGACCGGGAGCAGCGTGACCGGGTTGAGGGCGAGCCCCAGCCCGAGCAGCAGCATCCCGCCCCAGGACCACCAGCCTCCGCCACCGGCGGCGACGAAGGACAGCAGGAAGACCAGCGCGCCGGCGACCGCCACCAGGCGCACCCTCAGCTGGGTCTGGCTGGCCGACACGAGGTCGATCCATAGAGCTCGCAGCTCAGTCACGCCGCGACCCTCCTGCCGTCAGGGGCCGTACGGGGCAACAGCGCGCTCATACCCCGGCCCTCCTGCCGCGGCGAGCCAGCTCGCGCAGCACCACGTCGAGGCTACCCGGGCCCAGCCACGGCACGACCGCCACGCCTTGGGCCTGGATGGCCCGGATCTCCCGCTCGCGCTCCAACAGTCGGATGCGCCAGGCGGTCCGGGCCAGCTGGTCCTTGTCCGCACTCGGCACCACACCGCCCTCCTGCGGGTCGACGAGCGCGTCGATGACGACCACCGAGATCCCGCGGGCGGCCAGCATCGCGGCCTGGGTCAGCGCGTCGGGGGAGACCAGCGCGGAGATCATCACCACCAGCGTGCCCTCCTTGACGCCCAGGTGGACGGTGGCGGGGTCGGTCTGGTCGTCGACGGAGGGCACCACCCGGCACAGGGTGTCCAGGATGCGTATGCCGTGTCGCTTGCCGGTGCCGATCGGCACCGTCAGGGGGGTGCGGGCCGACAGGACGCGCAGGCTGACCCGGTCCCCCTGCTGCAGGAAATGCTCGGATATTGCGGCGGCGGCCCGCACCGAGCGGTCCAGGGAGCTGGGCTCGCCGTCGAGGCCGCCAGAGACACCCAGGTCGTAGTGGGCGTCGAGGAGCACCGCGACGTGGGTGTCCTGGTCGGCGTAGCTGGAGGTGACGTAGAGCTGCCCGGGCTCGCGCGTGGAACGCGGCCAGTGGATGCGTCGCAGCCGGTCCCCGACCTGGAAGGGGCGCAGCGTGGCGAACTCGGCGCCGTCCCCGGGGCGGGCGGACCGGTGCTGCCCTACCAGCCCGCGCGGGTGCGGGGCCGGGGCAGAGGTGTCGAAGGCCAGAGGCTGCGGCAGCACCCGCAGACCCAACGGAGGCTGGGAGATGGGCCCCCAACGGAAGGAGCCCCAGGCGCTGGTGGCGGCCATCTGCACTGGTCCCACGCGGCGCACGCCCCACCGGCCGACCCGCAGCCCGACCAGGACGCGTCGCAGCCCGCCGACGGTCTCGCCTGAGGCGTCGGCGACCGCGCAGGTGTGCTCCTTCTCCAAGCCCTCCAGGTCGCGCACGGCGCGGACCTGCTCCTGCACGACGCCTTCGATGTAGGGCGCGGGCGAGACGGCGGCCGAGAGCACCTCTGCCCCCTCCACGGGCTCGATCGCGGCGACGGCCAGCACCTGCTGGCCCTCCCGCACCAAACTGTGTGAGAGCGCGAACCGCCGGGTCGGGACGGCGTGCGGGCGGGTCACTACGCTCCAGGCCAGGATCATCGCGAACGGCGAGGCCAGCACGAGCAGGTCCGGCCGGCGCCACAGCAGCGCGACCGGGGCCACCGTGAGGACCACGACGAGGCAGCGCAGGTAGGCGTGCGTCGCGCGCCAGCGGTCCCGCCAGTCGGCGGGGTCCGCGCGCTGCGCGGTGGGCGGGGCACTGGCCATGGACAGCCTCAGCGCCGGTCGCCGGTGGGGGTGCCGGCGCCGGCTGCCGCCCGGGTGCCCGGCGCGTCATCGGCCTCGACCGTCGCGGCCCCGGTCCGGGACCCCGGCACCGGCACCTGACCCAGCGCGGCGGTCACAACCGCTGCGCCGCCGGTGTCCGACATCCACAGCTCGGGCTTGATCGAGATCCGGTGGTCCAGGACGGCGTGCGCGACCGCCTTGACGTCCTCGGGGGTGACGAAGTCACGGCCGTGCACCACGGCATACGCCCGGCTGGTCAGCATCAGCGCCAACGAGCCGCGGGGGGAGGAGCCGACCAGCACCGCCCGGTGCCGGCGGGTGGCCGCGGCCAGCTCGACGCAGTAGCGGGAGATGTCGTCCTCCACCGGCACGGTCTCGATCGCGGCCTGCATGGCCGCCAGCCCCTCGGCGTCGGTGACCGCCTCGAGGTGCTGGTCCTCCTGCTGGCGGGCGATCCGGCGGCGCAGCACGTCCCACTCCTCCTCGGCGGTGGGGTAGCCGAAGGAGACCCGCATGAGGAAACGGTCGAGCTGGGCCTCGGGCAAGGGGTAGGTGCCCTCGTACTCGACCGGGTTGGCGGTGGCCAGGACGTGGAAGGGCTGCGGCAGCGCGAAGGTCTGGCCCTCGACGGTGACCTGGTGCTCCTGCATCGCCTCCAGCAGCGCTGACTGCGTCTTGGGGGGCGTGCGGTTGATCTCGTCGGCGAGCAGCAGGCCGGTGAACAGCGGCCCGGGCCGGAAGGCGAACTCGGAGACCTTCTGGTCGTAGACGAAGGACCCGGTGAGGTCCGAGGGCAGCAGGTCGGGGGTGAACTGGGCGCGGGTGAAGTCCAGCCCCAGGGTCTGGGCGAAGGATCGCGCCGCCAGGGTCTTGCCCAGGCCGGGGAAGTCCTCCAGCAGCACGTGGCCCCGGGACAGGACGGAGGTCAGCACGAGAGTCAGTGACTCACGCTTGCCCACGACTGCCTGCTCGACGCGGTCCAGCACCGCACCGGCCCGTGCGCACACCTCGGCCACGCTCATCTGCGCGGTCGTCGTCTCGGTCATAGCTTCTCGATCCCTTCGATGGCGTGGTGCAGCGCGCTCCGGCTGCGTCGGCGGGTGTCTGTGGGAGGGGCGTCCAGGTATCTGATCAGGCCAGGGGAAAGCACCTGGCGGGCCAGCTCGGGCTGGTCGTCGAGGTCGATGTCGTGCCGGGCCCGCAACCGTTCGGCTGTCAGCTCGCGCAGCACTGGATAGATGTGGTCGGGCCGGTCCTCGCGCTCCAGCGCGTCGCGCAGGTCACGGCGCAGGCGCAGCAGGCGGTAGTCCATCGCGGCGGGTGGGGTCGACTCGGCGTGCGGGGTGGAGACCCAGTAGGCCGGTTCGACCCCGCGGCCGTCCTGGGCCAGTACCCGGTGGATCAGCGCCAGGACCGCGGTGCCCAGCAGGACGACGAGTACCGCCGCGGGCAGGGTATGCGGCAGCGAGCCGATGTAGTACAGCAGCGCCCCCACTCCGAGCGCGAGCAGGGCAAAAGGCAGGTAGGCGGCCCGGAGCCGGTCCCACAGGCGCGGGCGCATCAGCGGTCCGTCCCGTGCTGGGGGCGTCCGCGGCCACCGTGCGGGGTGTCGCCGGATCGGGCAACCTCGGCCGGGGTGCCCTCCCCGGCGACGGCCTGCGCGGCGGTCTGGTCGGTGGCCTCCCGCGCCTCTCGGGCCTCCTGCTCGGCCTTGACCTTGCGGCGCAGGTCGTGGTGGATCCGCTCCAGGGCGTCGACGGCGGCCCGGCGTTGCCCCTCGGTGATGGGGTGGCGGGAGAAGCGAGCCTCGCGGTAGGCGGCGGCTAGGTCGCGGATGGCCAACGGGTCGACCTCCCAGCGGGTCAGGACCTCGCCGGTGAGCTCGCTGGCGGTCTGGGAGGGGTCTTGGTCCAACCCCGAGCGCTGGACGGCGTCCTCCAGGGCCACCCAGCAGGCGACGACCGCGTTGCGCGGGTCGCCCTGCGTCAGGGCGCGGTAGCGGACCTCCTCGCCGCTGGCGTCCAGGAGGGCGGCCAGTTCCTCCTCGCGCTCCCGGGGCGGACCGGTGCCTTCGCGCTTCTCGCGCTCGAGCAACCTGCGGAGGACGTGCAGCAGCCCGAAGACGAGCGTGAGCAGGAGCAGCAGCTGGACGGCGTCGACGATCCACTGATTGAGGTCTGGCCCGTCGGGCGAGTCGGCCGCCTGCTCCGGGGGGAGGGTCTCGAGCTCGAGGTCGACGGGGGGCTCTGCCTGCATCGTGATCGGCGGGGGCCCCCAAGTGCCCTGGGGCGCCCCGACCAGCGGTGACCCGCTGGAGGAGCTCCAGACCAGCAGAAGCAGGCCCCCCACGGCCAACAGCACGGTGACCACCACGGTCGACGTCATGCCCCTACGCATGCCCGCCACCCTATGTCGCCCCGACCGGGGACACGCTATGCCCCCGACCGGGGACACGCTATGCCCCCGACCGGGGACAGGCTATGCCCCCGACCGGGGACACGGTCAGGCGCTGGGGGCGTCCTCGGTCACCAGGGAGACGTCGCGGACCTCCAGGGTCTCCGCCTCGGCGAAGGAGACGTCGCCGCTGACCTTGCCGGCGGCGGACAGGTCGCCCAGGGCGGCGCGGACACGGCCGAGCTCGTCCTGCGGCCCGGCGATTGTCGCGGCCGAGATCTCGGTGCGCATCTTCACCTTGGCCTCCGACTTGGCCTTGCGCAGCCCGGTGAGGGCCTGGCCGACCGTCGGCAGCAGCGCGGCGTCACCACTGCCGGCAGCGGCGGCCAGCTCCTCGACCCGCGGCCAGGGCTGCAGGTGCACCGAGGAGGCTTCGTCGTGGAACCAGGACCAGACCTCCTCGGTTGCGAACGACACCACCGGCGCCAGCAGGCGCAGCTGGACCGAGAGGGCCAGGCGCAGCGCGGCCCGGGCTGACAGCGTCTGCGGCGTTGGGTCGGTCGTCGGCCCCTCCGCGGAGAAGGCACCGCCGTAGGCCCGCTCCTTGACCAACTCGAGGTAGTCGTCGCAGAACGCCCAGAAGAACGACTCGGTGACGTCCAGCGCGCTCGAGTAGTCCCACGCCTCGTAGGACGCGGTGGCCCGCTCCACGACGGCCGCCAGTCCGGCCAGCATCGAGCGGTCGATCGGCTCGGTCACCAGCTCGGCCACGTCGCGGCCCTCGGGCAGCTCGCCGAAGGACAGCGCGAACTTGCTGGCGTTGAGCAGCTTGATCGCCAGCCGGCGCCCGACCTTGATCTGGCCGGGGTCATCGATGGTGTCCACGCCGGGCCGGGCGGCAGCCGCCCAGTAGCGGACCGCGTCGGTGCCGTGCTCCTCCAACATCCCCAGCGGCGTGGTGGCGTTGCCCTTGGACTTGCTCATCTTCTTGCGGTCCGGGTCCAAGATCCAGCCGTTGATATAGGCGTCGGTCCAGGGCAGGGAGCCGTGCTCGTAGTGCGCGCGCACGACCGTGGCGAACAGCCAGGTACGGATGATGTCGTGCCCCTGCGGCCGCATGTCGAAGGGGAAGATCTTGTCGAACAGCGTGCTGTCGTTGCCGCGCTCCCCGTCCGGTGCACCGGCGACCGGCCAGCCGGCGGCGATCTGGGGGGAGAGCGAGGAGGTGGCCCAGGTGTCCATGATGTCGGGGTCGCCGGTGAAGCCACCGGGCCTGTCCCGCTGGTCCTCGGTGTAGCCGCCGGGGACGTCGGACATCGGGTCGATCGGCAGCCGCTCCTCGGCGGGCACGAGCACGGTGTCGTGGTCGACCTCGCCGTGGGCGTCCACGGCATACCAGACCGGGATCTGGACGCCGAAGAAGCGCTGGCGGCTGACCAGCCAGTCGCCGTTGAGCCCGCCGACCCAGTTGCGGTAGCGGGTGCGCATGAACTCGGGGTGGAAGGCCAGCTCCTCGCCGCGGTCCAGCAGCGCCTCGCGCACAGCCTCGTCCTTGCCGCCGTTGCGGATGAACCACTGCCGGGTGGTCACGATCTCCAGCGGCTTGTCACCCTTCTCGAAGAAGTTGGCCTTGCGCTGGGTCTTCTGCGGCTCTCCCTGCAGGTCGCCGGACTCGCGCAGCGCTGCGACGACGGCCTCCCGCGCGGAGTGGGTGGTCCGCCCGGAGAGCTGCTCGGCATACAGGCGCTCGCCGGGCCCGCCGGCGATCCACTCGGGCGTCTCGGTCTGCAGGCGACCGTTGCGGGTGATGACCGAGCGAGTCGGCAGCGACAGCTCGCGCCACCACTGCACGTCGGTCATGTCGCCGAAGGTGCAGCACATCGCGATGCCCGCGCCCTTGTCCATCTCAGCCATGGGGTGGGCCAGGACCGGGACCTCGACGCCGAACAACGGCGAGGCGACGGTGGTGCCGAACAGGTGCTGGTAGCGCTCGTCGTCGGGGTGGGCGATGAGCGCGACGACCGAGCAGATGAGCTCGGGACGGGTGGTCTCGATATACACGGGCTCGGCATGACCCTCTTCGGCGCCCTCACCGTCGGCAACGGGGTGGTAGGCGACCCGGTGGTAGGCGCCGGGGTAGTCGCGGGCCTCCAGCTCGGCCTGGGCGACCGCGGTCTGGAAGGTGATGTCCCATAGCCCGGGCGCCTCCGCCTGATAGGCCTCCCCGCGGGCCAGGTTGCGCAGGAAGGCCTGCTGCGCGACGGCGCGGGAGCGGTCGTCGATAGTGCGGTACTGGACGTTCCAGTCGATGGCCAGGCCAAGGCGCCGGAAGGTGTCCTCGAAGGCCTTCTCGTCGATCACCGTGAGCTCCTCGCAGAGCTCGATGAAGTTGGCGCGGCCCACAGGCACCTGGTCAGCGGCCCGGGTGCTCCTGCCGTCCCCGCCCTGCTGCGGCGGGGTGAAGCCGGGGTCGTGCGGCAGGGTCGCGTCGCCACGCACGCCGTAGAAGTTCTGCACCCGGCGCTCGGTGGGCAGGCCGTTGTCGTCCCAGCCGATCGGGTAGAAGACGTGCTTGCCGGTCATCCGGTGGTAGCGGGCCAGGCAGTCGGCCTGGGTGTAGCCGAAGACGTGCCCGATGTGCAGGCTGCCCGACGCGGTCGGCGGCGGGGTGTCGACCGCGAAGATCTGGCTGCGGTCGACGTCGGGAGCCAGCGCCGCCTCCCGGTCGAAGGCGTAGACGTCGCGCTCCTTCCAGACCTTTACCCAGCGCTGCTCCAGACCGTCGACGGTGGGGCGCTCGGGCAGGGTTGCCGGGCGCGACGGGTCCAGGGAGCGGTGCGTGGAGGTCATGCGCGTCATTCTCCCAGACCCACAGGAGGTATGCCGTCAAGGTCACGATTAGGTCACGATGGTTGGTTGTCGTTGACGTGGGTAGGGGGTAAGAGTTGTGTTTCCCCATGCTGACGAGCCTGCAGCTCCCCATGGGGGACGCCGAAAGCGCCATCGACAGGCGGGATCCGGAGTGGATCACGAACCTGGAGACGACGGTCAACGACAACTTCAAGATCGTCACCGACCTCTCCGGGGACATCATCTTCTTTGAAGTCCCGTTCCTGGACATCCCCTTCGTGGTTCTCTGGCTGGTCGTTGCCGCCATCGTGATCACCTTCTACCTGGGTTTCATCCAGGTGCGGGGTCTCCCGACGGCCTTCAACGTCATTCGGGGCAAGTACTCCTCCAAGGACGACCCCGGTGAGATCCCGCACTACCAGGCGCTGACCTCGGCCCTGTCCGGGACCGTGGGCCTGGGCAACATCGCCGGCGTGGGCGCGGCGGTCACCATGGGCGGCCCGGGGGCGACCTTCTGGATGATCTTGGCGGGCCTGTTCGGCATGGCGACCAAGTTCGCCGAGTGCACGCTGGGGGTGAAGTACCGGGAGATCCGGCCGGACGGCACGGTCTCCGGTGGCCCGTTCAAGTACCTGCCGGTGGCCTTCACCAGGTTCCCCAGGCCCATCTCCGTCTTCCTCACCGGCCTGTTCGCTGTGGCGATCCTGTTCTTCGGGGTGGGCGGCGGCAACATGTTCCAGTCCAACCAGACCTACAGCCAGGTCGTCACCGTCCTCGACCCCGACGGCACGGGCTTCCTGTCCTCGACCACCGGCGGTCTGGTCACCGGGCTGGTCATCGCCACCCTCGTGGGCCTGGTGATCATCGGCGGCATGCGCTCCATCGGACGGACCACGGCCACCCTGGTGCCGCTCATGGGCGGCATCTACGTGCTGGCCTGCCTGGTCGTCATCCTCACCAACATGCCGCAGATCCCGAGCGCGATCGCCGGCATCTTCACCGGAGCTTTCACCCCGGAGGGGGTGGTGGGTGGCTTCTTCGGCGTCATCGTCGTGGGGATGACCAGGGCGGCCTTCTCCAACGAGGCCGGCCTGGGCTCCGCGCCGATCGCGCACTCCACGGTCAAGACCCGGCGCCCGGTGTCCGAGGGGTTCGTCGCCATCTTCGAGCCGTTCATCGACACGGTGCTCATCTGCACGATGACGGCGCTGACCATCAGCATCGCCAGCACCGACTTCTACAACGAGCAGCGCCAGCTCTACTTCGACTCCGACGGCGACCACGGTCTCTCCGGCGTGCAGATCACCTCCGACGCCTTCGGCGCCCAGATCTCCTGGTTCCCGCCGGTCCTGGCCCTGGCGGTCGCGCTGTTCGCGATCTCCACCCTCATCACCTGGTCCTACTACGGTCAGCGTGCGTGGAACTACCTCTTTGGCGACACCAGGCGCTCGACGCTGATCTACCGGGTCGTCTTCCTGCTCTTCACCGTCCTGGGCTGCATCCTCACCTTCACCTCGGTGCTCGACTTCGCCGACAACTTCCTCTTCGTTTGCGCCTTCGTCAACCTGCTGGGTGTCTACCTGCTGCTGCCGACCATCAAGCGGGAGATGAAGCAGTACCTCGCCGACCGCAAGGCAGGGATCCTGGACCAGCTGGGCGTGGAGGACGCCCAGAAGGAGACGAGGCTGGAGGAGATCGCCGACCCCACCCAGCTGGTGGACTCCACCGGTCGCAACGCAGCCGACCTCGGCGCCAGTCCCGAGGAGCTGCGCGAGGGGGTGGAGGCGCCGCCGACGACCGGTCTGCCGCAGGACGATCCCCACGACGACGGTTTTGGTCTCGGCACAGCCACCAGGCCCTACCCGCCACCCCCCGGTGTGCAGAGGCGGCTGCGCGCCCGGCGTCCCGGACAGGAGCCCGGCCGCGACGCTGACACCCCGGGCCCGGGCGACGATCGCAGCTGATCCGCGGCACGGCGGGCCGGCGCCACCCGCGGCAGGGGCCTCAGGCGATGCCGCGACCGGGGTTCATGATCCCCAGCGGGTCGAAGAGCGCCTTGACGGCGCGCTGACGATTGACCTCCGCCGTGCCCAGCTCCTCGGCGAGCCAGTCGACCTTGAGCGAGCCGACGCCGTGCTCCCCGGTGAGGGTGCCGCCCAGGTCCCAGGCGACCCGGACGAGATCATCGAAGGCGCGCTCGGCGGCCTGCTGGCTGACCGGGTCGTGCCGGTCGTAGAAGAAGCACGGGTGCAGGTTGCCGTCCCCGGCGTGACCGGCGCACGTGGTGCCCACCGCGTGCCGCGCGCCGATCTCGTGCACGGCCGCGACCAGCTCGCCGAGGCGCCCAACCGGGACGCAGACGTCCTCGATGATGTGGTCGCCCCGCGCCTTCAGCCCCGGGTTGAGCGCGCGACGGCCCTCGAGCAGCAGGTCGGCCTCGACGCGGTCCTCAGCCACGGCGACCTCGGTGGCGCCGGCAGCGCTGAGCAGCTCGGCATACCGCTGCACGTCTGACCCGGCGTGGCCGGGCCGGTCGGACTGAACCAGCAGCACTCCGCCTGCGTGGGCGGGGAAGCCGTAGTCGCCGTAGGCCTGCACCGCCGCGATGCTCGGCCCGTCCATGAGCTCGACCAGGCTCGGGGTATGCGGCTGCGTCCGCAGCGCCTCGATGCCCGCGACCGTGGCGGCCAGGTCGGGGAAGACCGCGAGCACCGTCAGCGGTGGGTCGCCGAGGGGCACCAGTCGCAGCACGGCCTCGGTCACCACCCCGAGCGTCCCCTCCGAGCCGACCAACAGCCCGGTGAGGTCATAGCCGGCGACGCCCTTGGCCGTCCGGCGGCCGGTGCGCATCACCTCACCACCCGGTAGTACCACCTCCAGGCCGCGCACGTAGTCGGCGGTGACGCCGTACTTCACGCAGCACAGCCCGCCTGCGTTGGTGGCGATATTGCCGCCGATCGAGCACATCGACGCGCTCGCCGGGTCCGGCGGGTAGGCCAACCCGTGCTTGGCGGCCACCGCCTTGAGGTCGGCGTTGATCACCCCGGGTCCGACCACGGCAATCCGCTCCACCGGATCGATGTGCACGCTGGTCATCGTCGCGGTGGAGAGCACGATCGCGCCGGGCAGGGCCTCGCCGGACCCGGTCGTGGACGTCCGCCCGCCCTGCGGAACGACAGACACGCGGCGCTCGGCGGCATAGCGCAGCGTGGTCACCACATCCTCGCGGGAGCGCGCCCGGACGACGGTGAACTCATCCCCGGTCAGCGCCACCGCCTGCGGCGACGCGTCCACGGCATACCCGGCGGCGATGCCGGGGTCGGTGACCACCCGGCCGGGCAGGAGGCGGTCTAGGTCGACGGTGGTGCTCATGGGGCCACGGTATGTGGTCCACGATGGGCCGGGTGGTCGGCCTCAGCGCACCGGCACCCCGGGGCCCAGCGGCAGGCCCACCACGTACCAGAGCACGAAGAAGCTGACCCAGCCGAGGAGGATGGCCACCGAGGCGGGCAGGGTCATGGCCATGAGAGTGCCGACGCCGGCGTCCCGTTTGTAGCGCTGGAGGTAGGTCAGCATGAGCGCGAAGTAGACGTTGAGGGGGGTGATGATGTTGGACGCGGAGTCACCCATCCGGAAGCCCATCTGGCTCACCTCGGGGGTGATGCCCAGGATGAGCAGAGCAGGGATGACGACGGGCGCCATCAGCGTCCACTGCGCCGAGCCGCTGGTGATGAACAGGTTGAGCAGGTAGGTCAGCAGCACGACCAGCAGGATGACCGCGAGCGGGGGGACACCGAGACGCTCGATCGCGCCCGCCCCGCCGACGGCCAGCACCGTGCCCATGTTGGACCAGGAGAACCATGCGATGAACTGGGCGGCGGCGAAGAAGAGCACCAGCACCGGCGCCAGGTCGGACATGCCCTTGGCCATGAAGGCGGGCAGGTCGGCCCAGGAGGTGATGGTCTGCGCGGTCAGACCGTAGGCCAGGCCCATGACGACGAAGAGCAGCGCGATGAGGATCGAGACGCTCATGATGGCGGGGCCGGTGAGGATCTCGCCGTCCTCGCCGCGCAGGGGGGAGCCGGGGATCGCGGTCACCGCGGCCACGAGCAGCAGGAAGGCCAGTCCGGCGAGCGCGCCGTTGCGCAACCCGCGCCGCTCGGTGTCGTCCAGGGCTGCTGACTGGAGGTCGTCGAACTCGTTCGGATCGAGGTCCGCGGACTCCTGCTCGTCTGGCGTCGAGCCGACCGGGCCGCCGTCCCCGTCCAGCTCGACCCCCTCCATCCGTGGGCTCACCCACCGCTCGAAGACGAGCGTGATGATCGTGGCCAGGACCAGTGAGGACACGATGGTGAAGTAGATGTTCGCCAGCGGCGAGACGACGTACTCCTCCTCGATGATCTGCGCCGCGGTGGTGGAGATGCCGGCCAGGAGGGGGTCGGTCGCGTTGATGATGAGGGAGGCGTTGAAGCCGGCGCTCACCGAGACGAAGCCCAGCCCGATCCCGACCAGAGGG
Organism: Ornithinimicrobium pratense; assembly: GCF_008843165.1. Classification (NCBI taxonomy): domain Bacteria; kingdom Bacillati; phylum Actinomycetota; class Actinomycetes; order Micrococcales; family Ornithinimicrobiaceae; genus Ornithinimicrobium; species Ornithinimicrobium pratense. The sequence continues at coordinate 831,524 of NZ_CP044427.1, forward strand.
CTGCGCCCGACGGCCAGGAAGGCCATCGCCGCCAGCGGCGGCAGGATGACGGTGATGGCGTCGGAGGCGATCGAGCCGGTGATGCCGGTGATGGCGATGGCGAAGGTCAGCCAGCGGCCCGAGACCTTGGTGACGACCAGCCGCACCGCCGCCATGATCATCCCGCTGCCCTCGGCGACGGCGACGCCGAGCATGACGACGAGCACGATCCCCAGCGGGGGGAAGCCGGTGAAGTTGCTGATCGACTCCACGACCATCCGGCGCAGGTTGTCCACGCTCAGCAGGTTCTCGATCCCGACGGGGGCGTCCTGCCCAGGGACGGTCACGCTGATGGGGGTCCGGCTGAGCACCGCGCTGAGGACGACGACCAGCAGCGCCAGGCCGACGAAGAGCCAGAAGGGGTGCGGTATGCGGTTGCCCACCCGTTCGACCACGTCCAGGAAACGGGTCACCGCCCCGCCCTGCGGGTGGCCTCCGGCGCTGGTCTGCGTGGCCATCTGCTCCCCTTCCCGACGGCTGTCACGCTAGCGGTGCAGGTGTGCCCGGGCGACCGGAACCTCCCAGGGTGTTCCGCCCGCTACCATGGTGGGCACCAGCGTCCGAGCCGTCATCAGCGGCGAGCTTGTGGAAGAACGGCCCCCGCCGCCAGCGGGTGCGCCCACTAGACCCGCACGGGGCAGGCCCGTCACAGCCTCAACGAAGTGGTGCGCAGCACCCCCGCACACCTGAGCCGGGGTGAGGTGCACAAGCGAGGTGGTACCGCGGTGCCGCCCGGGAGGAGATTCCCGGGCCGTGTCGTCCTCGTGGCAACGCAGCCCGATCGACCACCCGCAGCACCACGAGGAGCCCCCTCCATGGCCTACCCCCAGAAGCACACCGGCACCACCGGCCTGACGCCGTCCCCGGCCTTCCCGGAGATCGAGCGTGCGGTGCTGGACTACTGGGACGAGCACGGCACCTTCGCCAAGAGCGTCGAGCAGCGCGAGGCGGGCGAGGACGGCGCCAACGAGTTCGTCTTCAACGACGGGCCGCCCTTCGCCAACGGCCTACCGCACTACGGCCACCTGCTCACGGGCTATGTCAAGGACGTCGTGCCGCGCTACCAGACGATGCGCGGCAAGCGGGTCGAGCGACGGTTCGGCTGGGACACGCACGGGCTGCCCGCCGAGCTGGAGGCGATGGACCAGCTGGGCATCAAGACCAAGGACGACATCCTCCAGCTGGGGATCGAGAAGTTCAACGCCGCCTGCCGCGAGTCGGTGCTGAAGTACACCCACGAGTGGCAGGAGTACGTCACCCGGCAGGCCCGGTGGGTGGACTTCGAGAACGACTACAAGACCCTCAACGTCGGCTACATGGAGTCGGTGCTGTGGGCTTTCAAGAGCCTGCACGACAAGGGTCTGGCCTATGAGGGCTTCCGCGTCCTGCCTTACTGCTGGAACGACGAGACCCCGCTGTCCAACCACGAGCTGCGGATGGACGAGGAGGTCTACCAGGTCCGGCGCGACCCGGCCGTGACGGTCGGCCTGCGGATCCTGCCAGAACAGCACCACCTGGGGGACGCCGGGCAGGCCGGCGCCGACCTGCTCGCCGGCGCCCTCGCGCTGGTCTGGACGACGACGCCGTGGACCCTGCCCTCCAACCTGGCGATCATGGTCGGGGAGGACATCGACTACGTCCTGGTCGAGTCGGACTTCACCGGGCGGACCGAGCGCTACCTGCTCGCCGAGGCGAGGCTGGCGGCATACCAGAACGAGCTGGGGGAGGAGCCCACGGTCCTCGCGCGGTTCAGGGGCGCCGAGCTCGCCGGCCGCTCCTACGTCCCGCCGTTTGGCTACTACCTGGGTTGGGAACGCGCCCACCGGCTCGTCGTGGCCGAGATCGTCACCACCACCGACGGCTCGGGCCTGGTGCACACCGCCGGCGCGTTCGGTGAGGAGGACAAGGTCGTCACCGACCGGGAGGGGATCGAGGCGGTCATGCCCGTCGGGGCGGACGGACGTTTCACCCGTCCCGTCGAGGAGTACGCCGACATGCTCGTCTTCGACGCCAACGCCCCCATCGTGGACCACCTCAAGGCCGCGACTCGCGCGCAGGCCCCGGACGCGGACCCGTCGACCCTGGACACGGGCGCGGTCACCGAGGGCACGGTGCTGCTGCGCCGGGAGGCCTACGACCACTCCTACCCGCACTGCTGGCGCTGCCGCCAGCCGCTGATCTACAAGGGCGTGTCGTCCTGGTTCGTCGAGGTGACGAAGTTCAAGGACACGATGCTGCGCACCAACGAGGACATCACCTGGGTGCCCGAGCACGTCAAGCATGGCCAGTTCGGCAAATGGCTGGCCAACGCCCGCGACTGGTCGATCTCGCGCAACCGCTTCTGGGGCAGCCCGATCCCGGTCTGGAAGTCCGACGACCCGGCCTACCCGCGGACCGACGTCTACGGCTCGCTGGCGCAGATCGAGCGGGACTTCGGCACGCTGCCGCGCAACCGGGACGGCGAGGTCGACCTGCACCGCCCGTTCGTCGACGAGCTGACCCGGCCCAACCCTGATGACCCGACGGGGAAGAGCACGATGCGGCGCGTGGAGGACGTGCTGGACGTGTGGTTCGACTCCGGCTCGATGCCGTTCGCTCAGTGGCACTTCCCGTTCGAGAACACGCAGTGGTTCGAGCAGCATTACCCGGCCGACTTCATCGTGGAGTACATCGGGCAGACCCGCGGCTGGTTCTACACCATGCACGTGCTGGCGGCCGCCCTCTTCGACCGCCCGGCGTTCAGCCACTGCATCAGCCACGGCATCGTGCTCGGCAACGACGGGCAGAAGATGTCCAAGTCGCTGAAGAACTACCCGGACGTGCGCGAGGTCTTCGACCGCGACGGCGCCGACGCGATGCGCTGGTTCCTCATGTCCAGCCCGATCCTGCGCGGCGGCAACCTCATCGTCACCGAGCAGGGCATCCGCGAGGGCGTGCGCCAGGTCCTCATCCCGCTGTGGAACGCCTGGTACTTCTTCGGCCTGTACGCCAACGCCTCCGGCTATGAGGCCCGCTGGTCGACGGCGTCCACGGACCCGATGGACCGCTACATCCTGGCCAAGACCCGCGCGTTCGTCGCCGAGGTGCAGCAGGCCCAGGACGACCTCAACATCGCCGGCGCCTGCGACGGCGTGCGGTCCTTCGTCGACGTGCTGACGAACTGGTACATCCGCCGCTCCCGGGACCGCTTCTGGGGCACCGGCTCCGCCGGTGAGGAAGGCCTGCGTGCTGCCCTGGATACCCTCTACACGGTGCTCGAGGTGCTCTGCCGGGTCGCCGCACCGCTCCTTCCCCTCACCACCGAGGAGGTATGGCGCGGGCTCACCGGCGGGGAGTCGGTGCACCTGACCGACTGGCCGGACGTCGCAGACCTGCCCGGGGACCCGGAGCTGGTCGAGGCCATGGACGCCGTGCGCGAGGTCTGCTCCGCCACGCTGGGGCTACGCAAGGCCGAGCAGCTGCGGGTGCGCCTGCCGCTGTCCTCGCTGACTGTCGCCACCGACCTCGCCGACGTCCTGCGCCGGCACCCCGGGCTGGCCGACATCGTCCGCGACGAGGTCAACGTGCGGGAGGTCGCCGTGCTCGACGTCTCGGAGGCCTCCGCCTCGGACTTCGGCGTCGAGCAGCGGCTCACCGTCAACGCGCGAGCCGCCGGGCCGCGCCTGGGTCGCGACGTGCAGACCGCGATCAAGGGCGCCAAGTCCGGCGACTGGTCGGTGGCGCAGGAGGGCACCGTGACCGCCGGCGGGCTGGAGCTGCTGGAGGGTGAGTACACGCTGGAGGCCGTCGTGGCCCAGGGCGAGGCCGGCGGTTCACGGGCCACCGCCATGCTGCGCGCTGGTGGCTTCGTCGTCCTCGACACCGAGGTGACCGAGGACCTGGCCCGCGAGGGTCTGGCCCGTGACCTCGTCCGCGCGGTGCAGGGCGCCCGCAAGGACGCCGGCCTGGACATCACCGACCGCATCAGCCTGACCGTCGTCGGCGACGACGACGTGTGGCAGGCCGCCAACGAGCACCAGAAGCTGGTCATGGACGAGACCCTGGCGGTGCAGTTCGGCGCGGCCGGCGCCGGGACCCCGCTGCCCAAGGGGTCGAGGCACAACGGCTCCGCCGCTGCAGACGATCCCGGCAGTGACACGACTGGGCCCCAGCCGCGCATCACCTCATACACCACCTCGGTCACCCTCGACGGCGACCGATCCGTGGACCTGCTGATCACCAAGGTGGACGCACGATGAGCGAGAAGTTCTTCGAGGACAACGAGCTGCCCCTGGAGGGCGACGACGAGTTCGGCCCGGACGGTCCAGAGGTGCAGGTCTACCCCGGGGCGGCGGTGCCGGAGGTGCGCTCCGGCGGTCGCCGCGGGCGCGCCGAGCAGGAGGTCGCTCCCGAGCTGCGGGCGCGTTACGCCGAGGTCGTCGACGCGATCCTGGCGCGGACTCCCGAGCACATGCCTGAGCCGACGCTGCACCGGGTGGCCCGGGTGATGGAGCTCATGGGCGACCCGCAGCGGGCGTTCCCGCTGATCCACCTCACCGGCACCAACGGCAAGACCTCCACCACCCGTTTCGTGGAGCGGATCCTGCGCGAGATGGGGCTGCGGACCGGGCGGTTCACCAGCCCCCACCTGCACGACATGCGCGAGCGGATCGCCCTGGACGGGGAGCCGATCGGCATCGAGGCGTTCCTGGCCACCTACGACGACGTCATCCCGTTCGTGGAGATGGTCGACAAGGAAAGCGCTGCGTCCATGGCTCCGGAACGCCACGTCCGGATGACCTACTTCGAGGTCGTCGTGTGCCTGGCGTATGCCGCGTTCGCCGACGCACCCGTCGACGTGGCCGTCGTCGAGGTCGGGCTGGGCGGCGTCTGGGACGCCACCTCGGTCGCCGACGGCGTGGTCTCGGTCGTCGCACCGGTCGCCATCGACCACACCCGGCTGCTGGGCTCGACGCTGGAGGAGATCGCCACCGAGAAGTCCGGGATCATCAAGGACGGGGCGCTCACGGTTGCCGCGGTCCAGGAGCCCGAGGTCATGCAGATCCTCGTCGACCGGGCCGAGGAGGTCGGGGCCGACCTGCGCGCGGAGGGCCTGTCCTTCGGGGTGCTCTCCCGCGAGGTCGCCGTCGGCGGGCAGCAGATCTCGGTGCGCGGGCTCGCCGGGGACTACCCCGGCCTGTTCCTGCCCCTGTTCGGAGCCCACCAGGCGCACAACGCTGCCCTGGCGATCGCGGCCGTCGAGGCGTTCGTGGGCGGCGGGGAGCAGCCCATCGACCACGAGGTGCTGCAGGCCGGCCTGGCCGGGGTCTCCTCACCGGGCCGGTTGGAGATCGTGCGCCGCTCGCCCACCGTCGTGGTGGACGCCGCGCACAACCCGGCCGGGGTGGCTGCGCTCGCCGCCGCGCTGCAGGAGTCGTTCGCCTTCACCCGCCTGGTCGGGCTGCTCGCAGTCCTGGAGGACAAGGACGCCGAGTCGATGATCCAGGAGCTGGAGACCGTCCTGGACCACGTCGTGGTGACCCGGACCACCTCGCCGCGGGCGATCCGGCCGCACCGGCTGGGCGAGCTGTGCGCCGAGTACTTCGGCCAGGACCGCGTCACCGTCGTCCAGGACCTGCCGGAGGCCCTCGACGTCGCCGCCGGTCTGGCCGACGACAGCAGCAGCGGCGGCGGAGTCGCCGGCGCCGTCCTGGCGACCGGCTCGATCACCACCGCCGCTGAGGTCCGCGCCCTGCTCGGGGTCACCACCACCTGACCCGCCCACTCCCCGCCCCGACAGAACACGCGGAAGAGCCCGACAGGACACGCGAAAGAGCCCGACGGAACACGCCGGGCGAGGAGTCACTCCGGGAGCGTGCAGCGCCGGGGTATCGCGGGCTCGGCAGGCAGCCGTGCTCTCACGGCTCCGGGTAGCGCAGGTCGAGCAGGGTGAAGACTGCCTGCACCAGCTGGTCCTCCTCATCGGCCCAGGGCTGGAGCACGAGTTGGCCGTCCTCGACGCCCGCCGCGAGGCCGAAGGCGGTGAGCGCCTGGGCGGAGCGGAGCAGTTTGTCCCCTGCCGGGAGGTCCTGGGCGTAGGCGGCGCGTTCGCGGGCGGCAGCGTCGTGGAGCAGCTGCAGGACGGGGTCGGCGGATGTTGTGACCCCCTCCGTTGCTGAACTCCTGGGTTCGACAAGGGAGCCCGTGGTGGGGGCGAAGGCGTCGGGGCGTTCGGTCAGGGCCCGCTGCAGGGCGGTGGTGAGGAGCTCAGTCGGCGCGACCTCGGCGTAGCGCGCGGAACCGTCCCGATCGTGCTTGTCGTAGCGCGCGGCGTGGGCCGAGCCCTCGAGGTCGCCCGCGTTCAACTCGTCGTACCGCCGGACGACGTCGTCCAGCAGGGCGACCACCTCGTCCATCCCGAGCCAGGCAAACCCTGCCCGGCCCTGCCCCGCCCAGTCCTCGCTGATCTCCATCTCGACCGCTTCGAGGACGCTGCCGGCGGCGGCGTATCCGTCGAAGCGCAGCACGTGTGCCAGGGCGACGTCGCCGGCCAAGTCGCTCCACGGCACGCCGGAGGTGGCCCGGTTCCAGACCTCGATGTCGGGCCCGAGCCGCGTCATCGCCACATCTCCCGGTCGCCGAACCGCCCAGCCGGCCGACTCAGTGGTTGTGCCCGCCGTCGTCCCCGTCGTCGGTGACGTTGCCCTGCTGGCTGGCGACCCAGGCGTCGACGTCCTCCCGGGGCTCCGAGCCTCGCTCCTGCAGCATGTCCTTCATCAGGGTGACCTCGCCGAACTGGGCGTTGACCATGCGCTGGGCGGCCGCCCTCACCTCGGGGGAGTCGGCGTTGCGGAGGGCGTCCTCGGCCATCTCGACCCCCGCGATGTGGTGGGTGGTCATCAACCGCAGGAAGAGGACCTCGGCCTCCTCGTCACTGGCGTCGGTGAGCTCCTGGATCTCCGTGGGAGTGGCCATCCCGGGCATCGGTACGCCCGGGGGCAGCGCCTCGGCCGCGTGGTGGTCGTGCTCCATCCAGGCCATTCGCTCACCGTCGGGGGAGGCGAAGGGCAGGCCCCAGGACTGCAGCCAGGCGCTCATCATGCCGCGTTCGGTGGCCTGGTTGTTGGCGATGTCGATCGCCAGCCGGCCCACGGCGTGGTCATCGGTGCGCTCCAGGACGAGGAAGCTCATCTCGATCGCCTGCGCGTGGTGCTCGCTCATGTCGCGGGCGAACCCAGCGTCCACACTCATGTCGTCCGGGGTGCGCTGGCCGAAGGATATCCACCCCAGCAGCACCCCGAGGCTGAGGGCCAGGACCGTGACGGCGGCCAGGGCCGGCGCGCCGAAGGTGCGCCACCGGTCACGCGGTGCCACGGAGGTCGGGGTCGGCCCCTGGTCGTCCTGCACCTCCGAGGGCTCCTGCTGGGGCCCGGTCATCCGCGCGGAATCAGGTCGATCGTGGTGCCGTTGGTGCACAGCGCATTGGGCTCAGGAGTCTTCGGCCCCTGCTTGTACTCGCGGATGAAGGCCTGCAGGGTCCGCTGGTCCGCCTCCTCCAGCGTGAGCTGGGTGTCCCAGGACGTTGCCACGACGGGAGAGTCCTGCGCCGCCAGCGGGCTGACCATCATGTACTCCTGCTCACCCAGGTCTTCCAGCACCTCGACCTGGTCGGCGGGCAGGTCCGGCTGGTAGGTCAGCCACACCGCGCCGTGCTCCAGGGAGTGCACGACGTGCTCCAGCGGCAGCTCCTCCTGGTAGACACCGCAGTTGAACCAGGTCGGGTGGTGTTCGCCCCCGACGGGAGGCATCACGTCGTACTCGACGGGCTCGGTGGTGTGCTGCTGAGCGCTGTTCTCGTACTCCTCCACGGCGGACAGGTCGACCAGCGCCGGGGAGTCCCGGATGATCGCCCAGGCCACCAGACCGACGATGAGGACCAGGATGAGGGCAACCGCACCCCAGATGAGTCCGCTGCGGCGTCGGTCGGCCGCGGCGCCTGCCTTCTGGATCTTGGCCACCTTGGCTGCGCGGTCGGAGCCGGCTGGCGAGCGGTCGGGTCGGGGCATGGTCGGAGGACCTCCTGGCTGGGGGGCTGCGAAAACTGCCCACAGGGTATGCGGTGTGCCTGGGAGCCAGGTCAACGGATCGGCCACCCGGGTCTGGGAGCATGGGTAGTGTGACTCTCGGCATCCTCACCCGACGGCTGTGCGGCGCGACCCTGCTCGCCCAGGCGCTCTCCGTCTTCTTCGGCGCTCTCGTGGCATGGCGTCTGGCCCAGGCCTATAACGAGGAACGGGCTGACCTTTATCTCGTCGGCGGGGTGGCGCTGGCCCTGCTGTGCGTGGTGGCCGTGGGGGCGCTGCGCAGCCGCCACGGGGCCGCGCTGGGCTGGGCCGTGCAGATCCTCACCCTGGCCTCGGCCCTCGTCCTGCCGGCGATGGTCATCGTGGCCGGCATCTTCGGCACGCTGTGGTTCCTGTGCCTGCGGCACGGACGCCGGATGGACACGGTCAACGCCGAGCGCGAGGCGCAGGCCCGCCAGCTGAGCGAAGGAGAGGGCTGAGGTGGACTTCCTGACCGCGGCCGTCCTCGGCCTCGTCCAGGGCCTGACCGAGTTCCTCCCCGTCTCCTCCAGCGCCCACCTATCGGTCGTGGGCCGGTTCCTGGGTCAGGAGGACCCGGGGGCGGCGTTCACGGCCATCACCCAGCTGGGCACCGAGGCCGCGGTCCTGATCTACTTCTGGCGCGACATCTGGCGGATCGTGCGCCAGTGGTCCCTGGCCCTGGTGGGCAAGGTGCCGCAGAGCGACCCGGACGCCAGGATGGGCTGGCTGGTCATCCTCGGCTCGATCCCGATCGGCGTGCTCGGGCTGCTCTTCCAGGACTCCATCGAGACCCAGCTGCGCAGCCTGTGGATCACGGCCACCATGCTGCTCGTCTTCTCCTTCGTCATCCTCGTGGCCGAGAAGGTGGGCAAGCAGACCAAGGCGATGCGCGAGCTGTCCTGGCGCGACGGCATCATCTACGGGCTGTGGCAGGCGGCCGCGCTGATCCCTGGCGTCTCCCGCAGCGGCGGCACGATCTCCGGCGGCCTGTTTCTGGGCTACACCCGCGAGGCGGCTGCCCGCTACTCCTTCCTGCTGGCCATCCCCGCGGTGCTCGCCTCAGGCGGGTTCCAGGTGCACAAGTCGCTGAACGAGACCACCGCGATCAGCGTGGCCTGGGGGCCCATGTGGCTCGCGACGGGGATCTCCTTCGTCGTGGGTTTCGCGGTCATCGCCTGGTTCATGCGCTACATCAGCACCCACACCTTCACCCCGTTCGTCATCTACCGGATCGTCCTGGCCCTGGTGCTCTTCGCGCTGCTCGGTTTTGGCGTCATCGAGCCCTGACCGCGGCCCGGCCGAGGCACCGCATACCCTGGGTGCCGTGACCGAGACCCCGCAGACCGAACGCTCTCTCGTCCTCGTCAAGCCCGACGGCTACCGCCGGGGGCTCACCGGGGAGGTGCTGCGCCGCATCGAGGCCAAGGGCTACTCGTTGGCGGCTCTTGCCGTGATGACGCCCACCCGTGAGCAGCTGGCCCAGCACTATGCCGAGCACGAGGGCAAGCCGTTCTATGAGCCGCTCGTGGAGTTCATGCTGTCCGGGCCGGTGACGGCGGCGATCGTAGAGGGCCACGGCTGCATCGCCGGCTTCCGCTCCCTGGCCGGAGCCACCGACCCCACCGCCGCCGCGCCCGGCACGATCCGGGGTGACCTGGGTCGCGACTGGGGGCTGAAGGTGCAGCAGAACATCGTGCACGGCTCGGACTCGCCTGAGTCCGCAGCCCACGAGATCGCCATCTGGTTCCCCGAGCACGCCTGAGAGCCCTCCCCGGCCGACGCCGGGCCGCTGCCACCCGGCGGTGAGGCTTGCGGTTGCAGGCCGGTCGTCCCCCCACGAGAGTGAAGGCGGGCCACGGCGCAGTCGGCGTCGGCCCGTTCGACACCACACTTCAGAAGGGACGACCAATGAGCGACCAGACGACACCCGGCAACGAGGGCACCGACCTGGGCGACCAGTTCGCCAGCGCGGGCGGACCCGACGGCGCGCTCGCGGGGATGGGAACCGCCGACCGCGACGGGACGGACACCGTCACGACGGGCGACAGTTTCGAGTCACCCGACCGGCGTCCGGACGACGCGGTGGACGAGTTCGATGCGCTGGCCCAGCCCGGCCCCGGAAAGATGGGCGGCGCCTACGGCGACCAGGACGGTAGTGCCAGCGGCGGCGCGGACGGTGGCGCCGACGGTGGCGCGGACGGTGGCGCCGATGGGGGCGCCGACGGTGGCGCCGACGGTGGCGCGGATGGGGGCGCCGATGGGGGCGCGGACGGTGGTGCCGACGGTGGTGCCGACGGTGGCGCGGACGGTGGCGCCGATGGGGGCGCCGATGGGGGCGCGGACGGTGGCGCCGATGGCGGTGCGGACAGGTCTGCTGGGTGACCGCAGCCCACCCCTGGGAGAGGGTCGGCGCACCGGCCCTCTCCCGCCTGATCCACCCCACCGGCCCTGAGGAGTTCGCGGACACGATCTGGGGCCGGCGGCCCCACCTGGCCAGCGCGCAGGACCGGGGAGGGGACACCTTCGCCGACGTCTTCTCCCTTGACGCGGTCGACGAGCTCGTCGCCGACCGCGGCCTGCGCACCCCGTTCTTGCGGGTGGCTAAGGACGGCAGCACCTTGCCCGAGCGGGCGTTCACCGCCGGCGGCGGCATCGGCGCAGGCATCGGTGACCAGGTCAGCGAGGATAAGCTGCTGCAGCTCTTCGCCGACGGGGCGACCGTGGTCCTGCAGGGCCTGCACCGCACCTGGGCCCCCGTGCGCGACCTCAGCCAGGCCCTGGCCGCCGACCTCGGCCACCCGGTGCAGGTCAACGCCTACGTCACGCCGCCACAGAGCCAGGGCTTCGCCGACCACTACGACGTCCACGACGTCTTCGTGCTGCAGGTCCACGGAGAGAAGCAGTGGGCGCTGCGGGAGCCGGTCCACGTCGACCCGCTACGGGACGAGCCTTGGGCGGACCGCCGCGAGGCGGTCGAGGATCGCGCCCGCCGCGCGGCATACCTGGAGACCACCCTGCGCCCTGGCGACTGCCTCTACCTGCCGCGCGGGTGGATCCACTCCGCCCGGGCCCTGGGCGGCACCAGCGTTCATCTGACCTTCGGGGTGCACGCCTGGACCCGGCACCACCTCGCGGAGATCCTGCTGGACCAGGCCCGTGACCGACTCGGCCGGGCCGACCAGGTCCGTGCCAGCCTTCCGATCGGCGTGAACCCGGCCGATGCCGAGAGCCTCGCCGAGGACGTCCAGACCGCCCGCGAGGCCCTGCTCGAGGCGATCCGTGCGGTGCCGGAGGCGGATGTGGCCCTGGTCCTGCGCGGCCGGGCTCGCTCGGCGCAGCGCCCGGCGGCCGTGTCGCCCCTGGCCCAGCTGGCCGGTGCTGACCGCCTCGACACCGGCAGCCTCCTGCGCCTGCGCGAGCACCTGATGCTCGATGTCCTGCCCGGTCCTGAGGGGCAGGTCACGCTGTCCTCCCGGGCCGGCCGGTTCGGGATGCCGGCCGCGCACCTGCCCGCGCTCGACCGGCTGCGCACCGGCGGGCGGGTGACGGTGGCGGAGCTGGCCGAGGCCGCGGGCCTGGAGCCCGACGCGGGCCTCCGGTTCGCCCGCACCCTGGTGAGGCGGGGGGTGGCGGTGGTGCTGGGGGCCGTGGGCGAGACTGGTGGGTATGGCTGACACCTTCCGCTGCTCGGACGCCGCGCGGGAGCGGATGGACCCGATGCTGGGCACCGCACCGCCCCAGCGGCGTCTGCTGCTCGTGGAGCAGGACAGCGGCTGGGGCAGTGACGCCCTCGCCTCCCTCGACGTTCCCGACGACCTGCGGGAGGAGATCCGGGCCAGCACCGCCGGGTCGGGCACGCGGGTGATGCTCATCCGACGCCCCGGACGCCAGCGATCCTCGGTCTGTCTGATGCGCGCCTGGTGCGTGGTGGACCCCTTCGCCCCCGCGGGCCACCGCATCACCTGGGGCACCTGGTCCTACCCGACCGAACTGCTCGCCGGGGTCGAGCGGGCTGAGGAGCTCGCGTCCTGGGCCAGGGCCGCCGGCCACGCGGCCCCCGGCCAGGAGCACGACACCGGGCCCCAGGCCAGAGCCCTCCCCGCTGACACTAGGCAGCCTCGCACGGGGACCCCACCTGGGGACGACGAGCTGCTGCTGCTGGTCTGCACCAACGGCCGCAAAGACGTCTGCTGCGCCGTACGGGGCAGGCCGGTGGCGCTCTCCCTGGCGCAACGCTTCCCTGAGGAGACCTGGGAGTGCACGCACACCGGGGGCGACCGGTTCGCGGCCAACGTCGTCGTGCTGCCGGACGGGGCGATCTACGGCGGTCTGGACACCGACTCGGCGCTGGAGACGGTTGCCGCCCACCGCCAGGGGCGTCCCGGCGAGGTGCGCCAGCACCTGCGCGGCCTGATCGGTTACCCACGCCCTGTCCAGGCCGCGCTGCTGGGCACCCAGCTCGAGCTGGGGCTGCCCTGGGGTCAGACCCGGCTCGGGCCCCTCGTCGAGGCGACGGCGCGGCTGCCCGAGAGTCAGGTGGAGGAGCAAGGGGAGCAGTTGGCCGCCGCCGGCGCGGAGGTGGCCCGCTGGCGCATCGACGTCGACGTCGCCGACGGTCGGCAGATGGTGGCCGACGTCACCGAGCATCTGCGCCCGGCGGCAGCGCTGACCTGCAAGGCGGTGGGCCGACCGGCGCACAGCCGGGTGCCCCTCTTCAAAGGCGTGGCACTGCGGGCGTGACGGCGCCGGACGGGCGCACTGGGCAGCGAGGGTCCGTCGCCTACCATCGCGGGGTGAGCACGGCGGACCGCAGGCGCAGCAGCAGGGCGGGCTTCGCGCCGCTCGGGCGGGACCTGGCCGTTGACCTGGGGACCGCCACGACCCAGGTGCACGTGCGGGGGCGGGGGACCGTGCTGGACGAGCCGACCCTGGTCGCGGTGGACACCCGCAGCGGGCGCCTGGTCGCCGCCGGCGCTGGCGCCCACGAGATGCTGGGGCGCACGCCCGAGCACGTGCTGACCCTGCGGCCGCTGACCGACGGCGTCATCACCGACTCGGAGGTGACTGAGCAGCTGCTGCGCCACTTCATCGCCCGGGTCCGCCCGTCCCGGCTGATGCGGCCCCGGACGGTGGTCTGCGTGCCCAGCGTGGTCACCGCGGTGGAGCGTCGTGCCCTGGAGGACGCCGCGATCCGCTGTGGCGCCCGCCGGGTCTACGTCCTGGAGGAGGCGATGGCCGCCGCCATCGGCGCCGGGCTGCCGGTCGAGTCGGCCACCGCCAGCATGGTCGTCGACATGGGCGGGGGGTCCACCGACGTCGCCGTCATCAGCCTCGGGGGCGTGGTCAACGCCCGAAGCCTGCGGGTCGGCGGTGACGAGGTGGACGAGGCCGTCGTCGCCGGCGTCAAGGCCGACCACGACCTGCTGCTGGGCGAGCGCTCCGCCGAGGCGATCAAGACGCAGGTGGGGTCCGTCTGGCCGCTCGCCGAGGAGCTGATCACCCGGGTCCGCGGGCGGGACCTGTCCACGGGCTTGCCGCGCACCGTGGAGCTGGGCAGCGAGGAGGTCCGGCGGATGATCGAGCCGGTGACCGCCCAGGTGGTCGAGGTCGTCCGCTCAGTCCTGGACATCTGCCCGCCGGAGCTGGCCGGCGACCTGCTGGACAGCGGGATCGTGCTCACCGGGGGCGGTGCCCTGCTCCGTGGCTGGACCGGGCGGTTACGGCACGAGCTCGGCGTCCCGGTCCGCCTGGCCGACGACCCGCAGCACGCGGTCATCCGGGGCGCCGGCATCTGCATCGACGACCTGGGGGCGCTGCAGCGGCTGCTGGCGGGCGCCCCACGGCCATGAGCCGGCTGGCCACGGGTGGGCGTGGCGCCGCAGCGGCCGCTCGCGGCGGGCGCTTGCCCCTCCGCCCACCGCCCCCAGGACGGGGTATGCCGCTCCTGGCCCTCGTGCTCGCCCTCTTCACCGCGGCGGTGCTGGTGATCGATCTCGCCCGGCCCGGCCTGGCCCAGCCGGTGCGGCAGGGGATGGCCACACTCGCCGCGCCCGCGCAGTCCGCGCTGGCCGGCTGGGACGACGGGAGCGTCCGCACGCTGACCGAGGAGCGCGACGCGCTCGCGGCCGAGGTCGCCCGGCTGCAGGATCAGGTGGCGCGCCACGAACAGTTGCGAACCCTCGACCGGGCGACCACCTGGGGTGATCACGATCTGCTCCCGGCCCGGGTGGTGGCCTTCTCCCCGGGCACCTCCCCGGTGGGTGGCCGCACCGTGACGATCGACGTCGGGGCGCGGGACGGGGTGGTCCCCGACCAGACGGTCGTAGCCGCCGAAGGGCTGGTAGGCCGCGTGCTGCGGGTGGCTCCCACCAGCAGCGACGTCCTACTGCTCGGAGACGCCGGAGTGGTGGTGGGGGTCCGGTTCGGCCTTGACGGAGCCCTGGGCAGCGTCGAGGCCCGCCCGGTGCCGGGCCTGCCGGCCCGCGGTCACGGCGAGCTCACCCTCACCGCCCTGGGCGATAGCGAGATCCAGGTCGGGGACGAGGTCAGCACCCTGGGCAGCCCGGACGATCGGCCCTACGCCGCGCGGATCCCGCTCGGCACGGTGAGGGCCGTCGACCCCGACCGGGGACAGCTGGGTCGCACCGCCGTGGTCACCCCCCACGTCGACACCGACACCCTCGACCTGGTCGCGGTGGTCTTCACCGGGAGGGTGGACCGGTGAGCAGGCTCCCCGGCGTGCTGCTGCGCGTCCTGCTGCTGCTGGGCGCGGTGCTCCTGCCCTCCGCCTGGCCCGGGGGTCTGCCCCGCCCCGACCTGGTCATCCTCGTCGTCGCAGCCGTCGGCCTGCTGCACCGGCCCAGCACGGGGATGCTCGTGGGTCTGCTGGGCGGGTGGCTGCTCGACCTGGTGCCCCCCGGCGCCGAGCCGCTGGGGGCCACCGCCCTCACCTACGCCCTGGTCGGACTGCTGCTCGGGCTCGGCCGACGCCTCACCGTCGCCTCCCCGCTGCTGCCCTGGGTCGCGACCGGGCTGGCCGCCGCCGCGGTGCTCGCCGTGCGGTGGGTGGCCTCCGCCGCCGGCCTCGGTGTGGCCCTGCCGTCGGAGCTGACCTGGTCGTGGTTGATGACGATGCTCGTGGCGGTTCCGCTCCTGCCCCTGCTCATGGGCCTAGAACGTCGGCTCCTGGACCGGGGGTGGGTATGACCGGTCCGACGCCGCAACGTCCCGCCCGGCGCATCGTCCGGGCCGGTCACCGGGATCCGGTCCGGCTGCCGCGCCCGGTCCTGACCCCGCCCCGGGTGCGGCGCCGGCCCAGCGCCCGTCCGCTGTGGACGGTCCTGGTGGCCATCCTGCTGCTCGGGATGGTGCTGGCCGGTCGGCTGGGCCAGCTGCAGCTGGCCCAGCACGAGGAGCTGGCGCAGCAGGCCGCGCAGGTCAGCACCCGTGAGGTCATCACCCCCGCCCTGCGCGGCCGTATCCTGGCCGCCGACGACGCCCCGCTGGTGGTCAACTCACCGACCTCCGTGGTCACCGTCGACCCCGAGCTGCTGCTCGCGGACGAGGACGAGGCCCGCGCACTGGTCGCCCGGGTGGCGCACTCCCTGCAGCTGCCGGTCGAGGACCTGTGGGGCCGCACCCGATTGTGCGGCACCGAGGGTGCCCCGCCCATCCCGGCCTGCTTCAGCGGGTCGCCGTACCAAGCGGTGCCGATCGCCTACGACGTCGACCCCGTGACCGCTCTGGCGGTGTTGGAACGACCTGAGGAGTTCCCGGGGGTGCAGGTGACCAGCCAGGCCGTCCGTACTTATCCCGCTCCGGAGGGGATCAACGCGGCCCACCTGGTCGGCTACCTGGGCCGACCCACCCAGGAAGAGGTCGAGGCGTCCGACGGCCGGATCGGTGCGGACAGCACGCTGGGCCGGGCCGGCCTCGAGACCGTCTACGACCAGGCCCTTCGGGGCATCCCCGGGACCGCTGTCGTGACGGTCGACCCCCGCGGGATCGTCACCGGCGAGCGCTCCCGCTCCGACCCGGTCCAGGGGTCCGACCTGCGCACCCACCTGGACGTGCAGGTCCAGGCCGCCGCGGAGGAGGCGCTGCTGGACGCGATCCGTTCCGCCCGGCGCGGTGGGGCACCGGCCACCAGCGGCGCGGCGGTGGTCATGCGCCCCGACGACGGGGCGGTGCTCGCCGCGGCCAGCTTTCCCACCTACGACCCGGGGATCTGGACCAGCGGGGTGAGCCAGCGTGAGTACGACCGGTTGCTGGACCCGGCGCGCGGACAACCCCTCGTCAGCAGGCTGGTGGGGGACACCTTCCCGCCGGCCTCCACGTTCAAAGTGGTGAGCCTGCCCGCGGCGGTCCAGACCGGCGTCGACCCCGAGGGGACCTACCCTTGCCCGGGAGAGGTGACGATTGCCGGGCAGGTGTTCACCAACTACCAGTCCGAGGACCACGGCGAGCTGGACCTGCCCGGGGTGCTGGAGGTCTCCTGCGACACCTCGTTCTACACCTGGGCCCACGACGCCTGGGTGGATCTGGGCGGTCTGGGGCAGGCCTCCGACGCCGACGACCGGTTCCTGGCGGTGGCTCGGGGATTCGGCCTCGGCCAGCGCACGGGGGTTGACCTGCCGGGCGAGGTCGCCGGACACCTGCCCTCGCGACAGTGGAAGCGCGAGTACTGGGAGGCCACGCGGGAGCAGACCTGCGCCGCGGCCGAGTCCGGTTATCCGGACCTGGAGGATGAGGAACGCCGGGAGTTCCTGGAGCAACTGGCTCGGGAGAACTGTGTCGACGGCTGGCAGTGGCGGCCCGGCGACGCCGCGAACTTCTCCATCGGCCAGGGCGACGTCGCCGCGACCCCTCTGCAGATCGCCGTGGTCTACGCCGCCGTCGCCAACGGCGGGCGGCTGTGGGCACCCACCGTCGCCGACGCCCTCGTCCGCCCGGACGGCACCGTCGTCGAGCAGGTGGAGCCGGTCAGCACCGGCAACGTCTCACTCAGCGACACCGTCCTGTCCGTCGTGCGAGAGGGCCTGGAGGACGTCATCACCGACGGCACCGCAGCAGCGGCCTTCGCCGGGTGGCCACATACCGACTACCCGCTGGCGGGCAAGACCGGGTCCGCGGAGTCCTTCGGCCGAGAGGCGACGTCCTGGTTCGCCTCCTACGGGCCCGCGACCGATCCGGAGTATGTGGTGGTCGTGGTGGTCGAGGAGGGCGGACTGGGTGCCACCACCGCCACCCCTGCAGCCCGGGCCATCTGGGAGGCCCTGCGTGTCCGGGACGCCATCGGCTGAGCGCGCCCGCCTGCCGTAGGGTCGGTTCGTGAGCGAGCACCCCCCGATCCCCGACCCCACCGCGACCGAGCACCCAGCGCCCAAGCACACGGGAACCGAGGCCGACGACGCGATCAGCCCTGAGCTGCGGGCCGACGTGCGCCGCGTGTCCACGCTGTTGGGCCAGTCGCTCGTCCGGCACCACGGCCAGGCACTGCTGGACCAGGTCGAGCAGGTCCGGCTCACCACCAAGGCCAGCCAACAGGGCGACGAGGCGGCCACCGAGCAGGTCCGGCAGATGCTGGCCGGTCTGCCGCTCGACCTGGCGACTGACCTGGTCCGGGCGTTCTCCGCCTACTTCCACCTGGCCAACGCGGCCGAGCAGGTCCACCGCGTGCGCACCCACGCCGCCCGCCCGGAGCAGGACGGCTGGCTGGTGTCCGCGGTGCGGGACATCGTGCAGGCCGGCGGACCCCAACTGCTCGCCGACACCCTCGCTGAGCTGGACGTGCGCCCGGTCTTCACCGCCCACCCGACCGAGGCGTCGCGGCGCAGCGTGCTGACCAAGATCAGGCACCTGTCCGACGTCCTGGCCGCCGGCACCGAGCCGGACACCCTGGCCCGCCGTCGCCAGGACCGTGACCTGGCCGAGCTCATCGACCTCATCTGGCAGACCGACGAGCTGCGCCAGTCCCGGCCGACGCCGATGGACGAGGCCCGCAACGCGATGTACTACCTCGACGAGGTGCTCACAACCACCATGCCAGACCTGTTCGGCCAGTTGGCCGAGCAGGCCGCGGCGCACGGGGTGCGCACCGACACCTCCCGGCCACCGGTCCGCTTCGGCAGCTGGATCGGCGGCGACCGTGACGGCAACCCCTACGTCACCCCCGAGGTCACCCGCGAGGTGCTTCGCCTGCAGTCCCTGCACGCCGTGGACGTGGCCCTCAGCCTGGTGGACGTGCTCATCTCCCAGCTGTCCTCCTCGACCGTGGTCGTCGGCGTCGCGCCGGAGCTGGAGGAGTCGCTGCACCGCGACCTGGCGGCCCTGCCCGACCTGGACCCGCGGGTCCGCGAGCTGAACGCGCAGGAGCCCTACCGCCTCAAGCTCTCCTGCGTGCGGGCCAAGCTGCTGGGCACCCGCCGACGGGTGGAGGGGCGCACGGCTCACCAGCAGGGTCGCGACTACGCCCGAGTCGGCGAGCTGCTGGCCGACCTCCAGCTGGTCGCGGACTCCCTGCGCGCCCACGGGGGGCAGCTCGTCGCCGACGGCCGCGTCGCCCGGGCGATCCAGACCATCGCCGGCAGCGGGCTGCACCTGGCCACACTGGACGTGCGCGAGCACGCAGAGAAGCATCACGAGGCGCTTGCGCCGCTGCTCGAGGCCGCGGGGGCCACCCAGGGGTATGCCGCGCTGGACCGGCCCGCGCGCACCGCGCTGCTGGGGGAGGAGCTGGCCTCGCGGCGCCCGCTGCTGACGCCGGCCGCGCCGCGAGGTCAGACGCTGGCGGTCTTCGACCAGATCCGGGAGGCGATCGCCACCTACGGGCAGGAGGTCGTGGAGACCTACATCGTCTCGATGACCCAGGGCCCCGACGACGTGCTCGCCGCCGCGGTGCTGGCCCGGGAGGCCGGGCTGCTCGACCTGCACGGCGGCCCGGGCGGCGAGGGGGCCTTTGCCCACGTCGGCTTCGCCCCCCTGCTGGAGACCATCGACGAGCTGCGCGGGGCGGCCGACCTCGTCGACACCCTCCTGCGCATCCCGGCCTATCGGGACCTGGTGCGCCTGCGCGGCGACGTGCAAGAGGTCATGCTCGGCTACTCCGACTCCAACAAGCAGGCCGGGGTGCTGACCAGCCAGTGGGGGATCCACCGGGCCCAACGGGCGCTGAGGGACGTCGCCCACCGGCACGGGGTGCGGCTGCGGCTCTTCCACGGCCGGGGCGGCTCGGTCGGTCGCGGCGGAGGCCCCACCTACGACGCCATCCTGGCCCAGCCCTCCGGCGTGCTCGAGGGCGAGATCAAGTTCACCGAACAGGGCGAGGTGATCTCCGACAAGTACTCCCTGCCCGCGTTGGCCCGGGAGAACCTGGAGCTATCGCTGGCGGCCGTACTGCGCGCCTCCGCGCTGCACCGCGACCCGCGCACCACCAAGGAGGAGCGAGCCCGGTACGGCGAGGTCATGGACTGCGCCAGCGAGGCCGCGTATGACGCCTACCGCCGCCTCATCGACGACCCGGACCTGCCGGCCTACTTCGTTGCCGCGACCCCGGTAGACCAGCTCGGGGAGCTCAACATCGGCTCCCGACCGAGCAAGCGTCCGGACACCGGCCAGGGCCTGGACGGACTGCGGGCCATTCCCTGGGTCTTCGGCTGGACCCAGACCCGCCAGATCGTGCCCGGCTGGTTCGGTGTCGGCTCGGGGCTGAAGGCCGCCCGCGCCGCCGGGCACGAGCGCACCCTGCGCGAGATGCTCGAGCACTGGCACTTCTTCCGCTCGGTGATCTCCAACGTGGAGATGACGGTGGCCAAGACCGACCTGGGCGTGGCGGCGCACTACGTCCAAACCCTGGTGCCCGAGGAGCTCCAGCATGTCTTCAGCACCATCCGTGAGGAGTTCGAGCTAACCGTCGCCGAGCTCAAGGCGCTCACCGGCGAGGTGCACCTCCTCGACGACCAACCGGTGCTCAAGCGCACGCTCGCGGTCCGCGACAACTACCTGGACCCGATCAGCTACCTGCAGGTCGAGCTCCTACGCCGGCTCCGCGCCGCGGATGCCGACGGGGACCTGGCCGAGGCTGACACCCGCGAGCTCCAGCGCGCCCTGCTGGTCACGGTCAACGGTGTCGCGGCTGGTCTGCGCAATACCGGCTGAGCGCTGACCCTGCCCTGCGCCGGCCCGGTCCGAATGGTCTGGTGGCCTCACCGGGTCCCCGCCGGGACGGGCGCTTCATGAGGACAACTCTCATCTCGTCTTGGCAGGGTGAAAGCATGACCACCAGCAAGACGACCGCACTGTCCGCAAGTCTGGCCCTGGCCCTCGCGCTGAGCCTGGGAGGGTGCTCCTCGGATGCGGCGGAGACCCCGACCCCGCCCGCGGTGCAGGACTCGGCGGGTGACGACAGTGCGACGCAGGAGACGGGGGACGAGAGCGCGACGCAGGAGACGGGGGAGGCCGGAACGACCGTCGCTCCCGCCGAGGCCACGCCCGACGGGAGCGACGGTGACGTAACCGGGCAGGCCCTCCAGGCGGTGCAGGTGGCCGAGGCGGAGGCTGGTGGGACGGCCTACGAGATCGATGACCAGCAGGATGACGGCAGCTGGGAGATCGATGTGGCCGTCGACGACCGATCCGTGGAGGTGACCGTGGGCCACGACGGCACCGTGGTCGAGACCGAGGACGACGACCTGGACGACGACGACCGTGCCGGGCTGGACGCCGCCACCATCACCATGAGCGAGGCGATCGAGCTGGCGGTCGCCGAGGTGGGTGGACACCTCGACGACGCCGAGCTGGAGGAGGACGACGGCACCCACTACTGGGAGGTCAGCCTGGGCGGCACCGACCGCGGCGACGACGTCGAGGTCAAGGTCTCGATGACCGGCGAGGTACTGGAGATCGACGACTGACCGCACGACGCGGTCAGGACAGCGGGGAGCTGCGGGTGCCCGCAGCGACCGGCCGGCAGCGCATGTGGCAGGGGGTTCGCCAGTGGCGCGTGTTGTTCCCGCCGCAAGACTGCTCTGACGGGCGCGAGTGGCCGGCGGGAACAGTGGGGATAAGCATGCGTTTGTGACCAAGGTCACGCGTGTTGCAGTTGATTTGGGGGTCCAGGGCGCCGGTTTCGCAGGCCAGGGGCTTGCGTGGGGGCCAAACCCGGGCTAGGTTCACAGTCGTCCGGGCCCCTCGCCACGGCCGTCCCAGGGGGCCCAGACGCACCACAATTGCAACGGCGATGTGCGCTGTCCCGCGAGCACCGCCTGGTCCTGTCCCGCTCTTGTCACGATGGATGTCCCTATGGTCTCGCGTTGCCCTGCACCGTCCCGCCGCCTGCCCCGCGCAGCCTCCCTCGGTGTCGTCGCCGCGGCGATGGCCGCTCCCCTGGGTGTGCTCCCCGCCCAGGCCGCACCCCCGGCCCAGCTGCCGACCACCCCGCTGCCGACCACCCCGCTGCCGACCACCCCGCTGCCGATGACCCCGCTGGGCACGACGCCGCAGCCGGCGACCCCTCTGCCGGCCACGCCGGGCGAGCCGACCCCTGAGACGCCGGACACCCCTCAGACCAACACCGTCACCCGCACCGTCACCGCCGCCGCCAACGTGCGCTCCGGGCCGGGCACCCAGCACCCCGTCGTCGGTGGCCTCGCCGCTGGCGCCCGCGTGACGGGCAAGTACACCGGGAACGGCTGGTTCGACCTCGGCAACAACCGGTTCGTCTTCGCCGACCTGCTTTCCGGCTCCGCGCCCACCCCGGCCCCGCCGGCCCCGAGCCCGCCCCCGGGTGACACGGTGACCCGCACGGTCACCGTGGGCTCGAACGTGCGCTCCGGTCCGGGCACGAACCACAGCATCGTCGGCGGTCTGGCGGCCGGCGCCCAGGTCACCGGCAAGTACACCAGCAACGGCTGGTTCGACATGGGCAACAACCGGTTCGTCCTGGGCAGCCTGCTCTCTGGTTCCACCCCCACGCCGCCCGCGCCGACGCCGCCGGCCCCGAGCCCCCCGCCCGGTGACACGGTGACCCGCACGGTCACCGTCGGCGCCAACGTGCGCTCGGGCCCGGGCACGAACCACGGTGTCGTCGGTGGTCTGGCCGCCGGTGCTCAGGTGACGGGCAAGTACACCAGCAACGGCTGGTTCGACATGGGCAACAACCGGTTCGTCTTCGGCGAGCTCCTCTCCGGCTCCGCGCCGAACCCGCCGGCGCCCCCTGCCCCGAACCCCCCGGCTCCGCCCGCCCCGCCGGCCCCGAGCCCGCCGCCCGGGGACACGGTGACCCGCACAGTGACCACCGGCGCCAATGTGCGCTCGGGCCCGGGCACGAACTACAGCATCGTGGGCGGCCTGACCGCGGGCACCCAGGTCACCGGTCGGTACACCAACAACAACTGGTTCGACCTGGGCAACGACCGGTTCGTCTTCGGTGAGCTGCTCTCAGGCGGCGGCGCGCCGGCGCCTCCGGCCCCACCTGCTCCGCCCGCCCCTCCGGCTCCGCCGGGGACCGTCACTGGCGCCGCGGTGCTGCAGGAGGCCGCCAAGTACGCCGGGGTCATGTACCTCTGGGGCGGCAGCACCCCGGCCGGCTTCGACTGCTCGGGCTACACCCAGTACGTCTTCGGCCAGCTCGGCATCAGCCTGCCGCGCACCGCGGCCCAGCAGCAGGTGTTCGCGACGACGACGACCAATCCCCGTCCGGGCGACCTGGTGTTCTTCGGTGCCCCCGCCTACCACGTCGGCATCTACGCCGGCGACAACATGCTGTGGGACTCCGGCCGCCCGGGCCTGCCGGTGCAGAAGCGCGCCATCTGGCCCTCCGGCGACGTCACCTTCGGCAAGGTGCCTGGCGTCAGCAACTGATCCTCACCTCGCCTCCGCGACGCCCCGACCGCCCTGGCGGCCGGGGCGTCGCCTTGCTGCGGAGTGTCAGCCGGGCCCACGGCAGGGTGCGGGCGCCCGACCTGAGAATATCTGGGCATGCCCGAAGGTCACACCCTGCACCGCCTGGCCCAGTCCCTTGACGCCGCCTTCGCCGGCAGGCAGCCGCAGGTGAGCAGCCCGCAGGGCCGGTTCGTGGAGGGTGCGGCGCTGCTGGACGCCCAGCTGGTCGAGCGCTCCTGGGCGCACGGCAAGCTGCTCTTCGTGGACTTTGCGCAGGGGCGCACCCTCTACGTCCACCTCGGGCTCATCGGCAAGTGGTTCGTGCTGCCGGTGCACCCGCCGGGTAGCGAGCCCCCGGTCACCGGTGCGGTCCGGTTGCGGATCCTGCACGAGCAGCACGTCGCGGATCTGCGGGGGCCGATGGCGTGCCAGGTGCTGGACGAGGAGGCGGTCGACGCGCTGGTCGCGCGCCAGGGACCGGACCCCTTGCAGCCGGTGGGGGAGGGCAACGACCCGGACGCGGCATACCGCAAGATCAGTCGCTCGGGCAAGACCCTGGCCGAGCTGCTCATGGACCAAACCGTGCTGGCCGGGGTGGGCAACATCTACCGCTGCGAGGTGCTGTGGCGCCACCGGCTGCACCCGCTCAAGCCGGGCCGCTCGCTCAAGCGGTCCTCCTGGCAGCTGATGTGGGACGATCTCGTCGCGCTGATGCCGTGGGGCGTGCGCACCGGCTCGATCATCACCCTCGACGACGTGCTCGAGGACACCGCTGCAGCGTGGAAGCGCGGGGAACGCCCGCAGGTGCCGCGGGAGTTCGCGGTCTACCAGCGCACAGGTTCACCGTGCCTGCGGTGCGGGTCAGCGGTGCGGCACAAGGTCGTCGCCGGCCGCAACCTGTTCTGGTGCGGCGGCTGCCAGCGACGCACCTGAGCTCAGCCCGCGACGTCGGCGGTCCACCGGTAACGGGTCGGGACGCCGTCTGCGCCGCGGCTCTCCGGGACGCCCAGGATCTGGGTGAGCAGCTGACGGGGCGAGGGGTAGTCCTCCGGGAGGGCCTCGTTGTAGCGCCGATGGGCCTCCAGCGAGCGCACGGCCGCCTCGAAGTGCGCGGTCACATCGACCTCGTGGGTGACCCGCTCACCCCCGCTCCAGCACTGGTGGCGCACCCCGGACCACGGCTCGTGACCCTCCTGCAGCAGCTCGGGGAAGATCCACCGGTTGCCCGCGGCCGCGACGGCGTCGAGAATCTCCAGGCCCACGACCCGGTGGTCGGCCTGGTTCAGCGCGCCGCCAGCAAAGCGGACGTCAAAGGTGCCGGTCACAACCACTTCCGGCCGGCGGCGGCGGATCTGCCGGGCCAGTGCCCGACGCAGCTCGAGCCCTGGCTCCAGCGTCCCGTCCTGGAAGCCGTCGAGGAAGTCGACGACCTCGACGCCCACCTCCAGGGCGCCGTCCCGCTCCTCCTGCTCGCGCACCACCGCCGCGTCGTGGGGATGCATGGTGTCGATCCCCGCCTCCCCGCGGGTGACCAGCAGGTAGGTGACCTCCTTCCCGGCGGCGGTCCAGGCGGCCACTGCGGCGGCAGTGCCGTACTCGATGTCGTCGGGGTGGGCGGCCACGACCAGCGCCCTTTGCCAGTCCTGCGGGAAGGGATGCAGCTCCATACCCCCACTCTGGCAGCCCACGGGCTCGATTAGGGCAGGGGGTCCGGGCGCTGATAATCTGGGGGTTGCCGTCTGAACGGCCGCGGATCCAGAGTGCCCCGGTGAACAGGCCCGGGTTGCGCCGCGCAACGATCATGAAGGAGTCGCCCATGGCGAACGAGACTGCTGCCAAGCAGGACATCATCAAGGAGTACGCCACGACCGAGGGCGACACCGGCAGCCCGGAGGTGCAGGTCGCGCTCCTGACCCACCGGATCAAGGAGCTCACCGAGCACTCGCGTGAGCACAAGCACGACCACCACAGCCGCCGTGGGTTGCTGCTGCTGGTCGGCAAGCGCAAGCGTCTGCTCCGCTACCTGGAGTCGACCGACATCGAGCGCTACCGGTCGCTGATCAAGCGGCTCGGCCTGCGCCGCTGAACTTCGCGAGGGAGCGGTTCCCGATCCGGGAGCCGCTCCTTTGCGTATGACGTGCGCACGAGCGTGCGTCGGGGCCTGCCGCGACGGCACGCCCCAGCAGTTGGGAACAGCCGAGCACAACGACGATGCCCGGTGTTTGCGAGAGAACAGAAAAGGAGGGCCCATGGAGGGTCCAGAGATCACCTTCGGCGAAGCCACCATCGACAATGGCAGCTTCGGCACCCGCACCGTCCGGTTCGAGACCGGGCGCCTGGCCAGGCAGGCCGGCGGCAGCGTCACCGCCTACCTTGACGACGACACGATGCTGCTGTCCACCACCACGGCCAGCAAGCACCCCAAGGACCACTTCGACTTCTTCCCGCTGACCGTGGACGTCGAGGAGCGCATGTACGCCCTCGGCAAGATCCCCGGCAGCTTCTTCCGGCGGGAGGGTCGCCCGTCCACCGACGCGATCCTCACCTGCCGCCTCATCGACCGCCCGCTGCGCCCGACCTTTGCCAAGGGCCTGCGCAACGAGGTCCAGGTCGTCATCTCGGTGCTGTCCCTGAACCCCGAGCACCAGTACGACGTGCTCGCGATCAACGCTGCATCGCTGTCGACCCAGATCTCCGGCCTGCCCTTCGGTGGGCCGATCGGCGCGACCCGCGTCTCGCTCATCGACGGCCAGTGGGTCGCCTTCCCAGACTTCCCCGACGCCCAGCGCTCGACCTTTGACATGGTCGTGGCCGGGCGTGTCGTGGGTGACGGCAGCGATGTCGCCATCATGATGGTCGAGGCCGAGTCCACCGAGGCGACCTGGGAGCTGGTCAAGAACGAGGGCAAGCAGGCCCCGACGGAGGAGGTCGTCGCCCAGGGTCTGGAGGAGTCCAAGAAGTTCATCAAGCTCCTGTGCCAGGCCCAGGCCCAGCTGGCCGCTGAGGCGGCCAAGGAGGTCCAGCAGTTCCCCCGCTTCCTCGACTACGAGGACGACGCCTACACCGCGGTCCAGGACGCGGCCGCCGCTGACCTTGCCCAGGCGCTGCAGATCGCCGGAAAGCAGGCGCGGGAGACCCGCATCGACGAGATCAAGATCGCGATGAAGGGCAAGCTCCTTGGCCTGCACTGGGACGCGGCGGGTGACTCGGACGTCACCCAGAACGCTCCGTTCGCCGGGCGCGACAAGGAGATCGACGCCGCCTACCGGGCCGTGCAGAAGAACCTCATCCGAGAGCGCATCCTGCGTGACGAGGTGCGCATCGACGGCCGTGGTCTGAAGGACATCCGGGCGCTGTCCGCAGAGGTGGAGGTCCTGCCGCGGGCTCACGGCTCGGCGATCTTCGAGCGGGGCGAGACCCAGATCATGGGCGTGACCACGCTGAACATGCTGCGCATGGAGCAGCAGCTGGACACCCTGTCCCCGGTGACCCGCAAGCGCTACATGCACAACTACAACTTCCCGCCCTACAGCACCGGTGAGACCGGGCGCGTGGGCTCCCCGAAGCGTCGCGAGATCGGTCACGGTGCGCTCGCCGAGCGTGCGCTCATGCCGGTGCTGCCCTCCCGCGAGGAGTTCCCCTACGCGATCCGCCAGGTCTCCGAGGCGCTGGGCTCCAACGGCTCGACCTCGATGGGTTCGGTCTGTGCATCCACGATGTCGCTGCTCAACGCCGGCGTGCCGCTGCGCGCCCCGGTCGCGGGCATCGCGATGGGCCTGGTCTCGGCGGAGGTGGATGGGCAGATGCGCTACGCGGCGCTGACCGACATCCTCGGCGCCGAGGACGCCTTCGGCGACATGGACTTCAAGGTCGCCGGCACCAAGGAGTTCGTCACCGCCATCCAGCTGGACACCAAGCTCGACGGCATCCCCGCCGATGTCCTGGGCGGTGCCCTTACCCAGGCCCGCGACGCGCGCCTGCACATCCTGGACGTGATGAACGAGGCCATCGACACCCCGGACGAGATGAGCCCCTACGCCCCGCGCGTCATCTCGGTGAAGGTGCCGATCGACAAGATCGGCGAGGTCATCGGCCCCAAGGGCAAGATGATCAACCAGATCCAGGAGGACACCGGCGCCGACATCTCGATCGAGGACGACGGCACGGTCTACATCGGCGCCACCGACGGCCCCTCGGCCGAGGCGGCGCGCGCGGCGGTCAACGCGATCGCCAACCCGCAGATGCCGGAGATCGGCGAGCGCTTCCTGGGCACCGTGGTCAAGACCACAACCTTCGGCGCGTTCATCTCCCTGCTTCCGGGCAAGGACGGCCTGCTGCACATCTCTGAGATCCGCAAGCTCGTCGGCGGCCGTCGCATCGACGCCGTCGAGGACGTGATGTCAGTGGGCCAGAAGGTCCAGGTGGAGCTCAAGGAGATCGACCCGCGCGGCAAGCTCTCGCTGGCTGCCGTCGTCGAGGGTGACGGGAACGGCGACGGTGGCACCCAGGGTGACGCGGTCCAGACCCCGCCCGCTGTTGAGGCCGAGGCCCCGCAGACCCAGGCGGTCGAGGCGCACCTGCCCCCGGCGCCTGAGGACGTGCAGGACCCCGAGGACGTCCCCGACGCCGAGGACGCCGACGGGAGCGGCTCCGGGTCCGAGGAGGGCCAGGACGGCGGCGACCGTCCCCGTCGTCAGCGTCGGCGTCGCGGCGGCCGTGGCCGCGGTGGCAACGGCGGGGGCGATGACCAGAGCCAGGGCGGTTCCGACTCAGAGTGAGTGAGCCGTGGTGACGGGAGCCAGACCACCGTCACCAACCCACCGGTACGACGAGGGCCCGGACGCGATGTGCGTCCGGGCCCTCGTGGGTCGGTGTCTTAGGCTGTCTCAGGCGGCCGCTGCGGCACGCCGGGGAGCGGATCCCCCGAGACGTCCCAGCGCATCTCCATGCGGGTGCGGCCGTCGGCGTCGGTCACGGGGACCCACGCCAGGACGACGCGACGTCGCGCCTTGGGTAGCTGACGAACCGTGGTCATGGTGCCCTCCTTCGGACTCGTGGTCGGCGTCTGCAGACCAGTTGTTTACCGTGTGTTCACCTAGCCTAGCCTAAAAGTGAACAGAAGGTAAACGGCCGCCGACCGGCAGGGGTGTCGAAGTCGGTGATCAGCGCATCTTCGGAGACTGTGCGGCGGGTGAGGCTGATGTGGTGAACGCTAGATGAACACGTACAGACAGTGCTGAAGGATCCGAAAAGGCACCGGGTGGCCTGCCACTGGGCCGAGGAGGCGAGCCCTCTGCGCGGGAGGGTGTCTCATCCGCGGGGTGCGCGGGGGACGGCCACCGCGGTCAGCCAGCGCAGACCGTGCTCCAGCGGGCCGGGCCGGCGCAGTGCAGCAAAGACCACGCCGACCATCAGGGCCAGGGCCGCGTGCAGGACCAGGGCCGTCTGCGACCCCCGGGCCAGCGCCCTCCCGGGTTCGCCCCACGGGCTGCCGAGGACCGCCACGTGCAGGGTGTAGAGGGTCAGCGTCATGGCGCCCGCCCCCGCCACAAGCTGCCAGGGCAGCCGCGGGAGCAGGCGGACCGCCCACCAGCACAGGCCGAGCGCCAGCAGTGCGCACCCGGTCGTGTGGGCCAGATCCGCGATGCTGCCGCTGTGCGGCACCCACACCCCGAGCCACCAGGACGTGCCCTCGGGGTGCACGCCGTAGAAGCCGCTCCGAAGCTCGACCGATAGGTGTGTCCAGCTGGCGGCCCCCGAGGTCTCGACCAGGGCCTGCCGCACCTGCTCGGACCCGGTGAGCATGCGCGAGACCACCAGGGGGACCGCGGCCAGGAGCAGGCCGAGCAGCGTCAGTATGGCGCCCAGTCGGGAGGAGACGCGCGCATCGGACAACACGGTGCCCCCAGGCGCCAGCAGGCGACCGACGGCCAGCCCGGCGAAGAGATAGGTCGCCCAGGTCAGCACCGGGTAGTACCCCGTGACCAGGAGCTCGCTGAGCAGCTGGACCGGATCGCGCAGGCTGACCAGCGACGGCACCTGATAGGTGGTCGACGGTAGCGCCGGGCGGGCCATCATGCTCAGCAGTGGGCTGACCAGGCCCCAGGTCATCGCCAAGGCCGCCAGGGCAGGCGCCCTCCAGGTCAGCACCGGCAGGGCGCAGCAGAACAGCACCGCGTAGTAGACCAGGATCACCGCGATACCGGAGTCGAGGAGCCCGAGGACGAGGCCGACGGCCCCGACCGCCGCCGCCCGCACGAGCAGTCGGTGCCGGTGCCATGCGGGGTTGGCGGTGCGGCTACCGGCGGGACCACCGCCACCGGCGTGGAGGTCACGGGTGACGATGGCCAGGCTGACGCCCGCGAGGAGGGCGAACAGGGCAGAGGAGCGACCCGCGACGACCTGGAACAGGCCGTCCACGCCGGCGTCGGCGCGCAGCGGGAGGATGAGGTGGGAGGCGAACATGCCGAGCAGAGCCAGCAGCCGTGCCAGGTCCACGCTCACCAGCCGTCCTGCCCGGCGCGGGCCGACAGCGGCCCCTGCCCGCTCACCCTTCCCTGGGTCCACCCCCGTCACGGCCTATCCTCCCCAGAGCCGCAGCAGTGCGGCGGTGGCGGCGGCCGCGGCGACGACCACGAGGAACGGGGCGCGCAGCACGAGCAGCACCAGGGCGACCCCGACCCCGGCGGCACGGGCGTCGAGGGCGGGCAGCCGGGCGCCGTCCAAGAAGCCCTGGGTGATGACCAGCGCGCTGAGCAGGGCGACCGTGAGCAGTGGCACGACCCGGTCCACCCACGGGATCTGCAGGACCCGCTCGGGCACGAGGTAGCCAGCCAGCTTGACCAACCAGGCCAGCAGGCAGGCGGCGACGACGGCGATCCACAGGGTCACCGGCGCTCCTCCGGCCGCGTCACCTCATGAGCGCGGATCGGCTCGGCCTCCCGCGCGACGGGGGTCAGGGGCAGATCGGTGCGACCGCGTTGGGGCAGACCGAGGGCCAGGGCCGCCGTGGCGCCGATGAGGACCTCCACCCCGGTCGGCACGAACGGCGCCGACACCAGGGTGAGCACCATGGCGAGGGCCGCGGTGCCGATCGGTCCGCGCCCCCTCAGCCGTGGCCAGACCAGGGCCACGAACGCGGCGGCGGCAGCGGCGTCCAGCCCCCAGGAGCGGGGGTCGCCCATGGCCTCACCGGCCAGGGCCCCCAGCAGGGTCATGGTGTTCCACACCACGAAGAGCACCGCGCCGGTGGTGTAGAACCCGATCCGGGTCGAGCGCTGGTCCGGCTGGGCAACCGCCACGGCGGTGGACTCGTCGATCGTCAGATGGGCGGTGAGCGGGCGCAGGGCGGGGGAGGGTGCCAACCGGCGGGAGAGCTCCAGGCCGTAGAAGCCGTTGCGCAGCCCCAGCAGGGTCGAGGTGGCGATCGCCGCCAGCGGATTGCCGCCCGCGCCGATCACGCCGTAGAAGGCGAACTGGGAGCCGCCGGAGAAAAGCAGTAGCGAGGTGAGCACCGTTTGCCCGACGGTCAGTCCGGCAGCTATCCCCAGAGCCCCCGCGCTCACCCCGTATAGGCCGACCAGGCCGACCGCCACCCCCTGCCGGGCGGCCGGCGTGCGCCACCACGTCATACCTCGGTCACCAGGCGCACCTCCCGCGTGGTGCGGCCGTCCTCACCGACGACCCGGTCGCGCCAGGCGCCGTCCGGGGTGAAACCCGCGGCCTGCAGGAAGGTCAGGGGCCCCTCGGCGTCGGCGCGTACCCAGGTCGCCACCGCCGCCAGCTCGTCGTTGCCGGCCCGCAGGGTGTCCACCGCCGCGTTGAGCAAGCGGGAGCCGTGACCGGCTCCCCGGCCGTCGGGGTGGACACCGCCGTCGTAGACCATGCCGGTGCGCTCCGCGTCCAACCCCGGCTCATCCTCGGCGGGCCCCAGCGCGACGTAGCCCACCACCTGGGGCCCGGCGCAGGCGACGAGCAGCCGATGGCGGGTCGAGGGGGGGCGTTCCAGGGAGCGGCGCCAGCCGGCGGCGAACCGGGGTCCGGTGAGCTCCTCGAGCAGCTCCGGGGCGAGCACAGCGGCCAGCTCGGCCTGGTAGACCGTGGCCTGCACCAGCCCCACCGCCGGGGCGTCGCTAGGTCGGGCGGTGCGCACGCTGGCGTCCGCCAGCGGGCCGGGGGCCGCCGCAGCCGGCTCGTCCCCGTGCGGGTGCTGGTGCCCGATCTGGTGCTGGTGGGGGTGGTGGCCGCCGGGCCGTTCGGGGTCCTGCTGGGCACCGTGCTCAGGTCCGGGCTCGGGATGGTGGTCGCTCACCCCTCCAGTCTCCCACCCGTGTGATGTAACAGATTCGCCGTCGTTCGACGTCGAAACTGTCACAAAACCGGGGTTCTCTGGCACAATAGGGGTATGTACGGCAACGACTTCGGGCCCCGCAACGACGCAGATGCGCCCCTGAACGCCGCGGAGACCCCCGAGTACCAGCAGGCGCTGGAGGACTACTTCAACGGCCTGATCGACGAGGACTCGCGGATCGAGCCGCGCGACGCGATGCCCGCTGGCTATCGCAAGACGCTGATCCGGCAGATTGCCCAGCACGCGCACTCCGAGATCATCGGCATGCAGCCGGAGGGTAACTGGATCTCCCGGGCCCCCAGCCTGCGCCGCAAGGCCATCCTGATGGCCAAGGTGCAGGACGAGGCGGGGCACGGGCTCTACCTCTACTCCGCCGCCGAGACCCTCGGGGTGGACCGCGCCGAGCTGCTCGACAAGCTGCACACCGGCCGGCAGAAGTACTCCTCGATCTTCAACTACCCCACTCTGACGTGGGCCGACGTGGGTGCCATCGGCTGGCTGGTCGACGGCGCCGCGATCATGAACCAGGTCCCGCTGTGCCGGTGCTCTTACGGCCCCTACGCCCGGGCGATGATCCGCGTGTGCAAGGAGGAGTCCTTCCACCAGCGCCAGGGCTTCGAGATCCTGTGGACCCTCTCCCGGGGCACCGAGGCCCAGCGCGCCATGCTGCAGGACGCCGCCGACCGCTGGTGGTGGCCGGCCCTGATGATGTTCGGGCCGCCCGACTCCGGGGAGGATGACCACGGCAGGCCACAAGGTGGTGGACATACTCGGCAGAGCATGGCCTGGGGCATCAAGCGCTTCTCCAACGACGACCTGCGGCAGAAGTTCATCGACATGACTGTCCCTCAGGCGGTCAAGCTGGACATCACCCTGCCCGACCCCGACCTGCGCTGGAACGAGGAGCGCGGGCACTGGGACTTCGGCGAGATCGACTGGGAGGAGTTCTGGCGCGTGCTGGGCGGCGACGGGCCGTGCAATGCGCAGCGCATCGACACCCGGGTCGCCGCCCACGAGGAGGGCGCCTGGGTACGGGAGGCGGCCCTGGCCTACGCCCGCAAGCAGAGCGCGCAGGACGAGGTCGCATGAGCACCACCTGGCCGCTGTGGGAGGTCTTCGTCCGGAGCCGGCGCGGGCTCAACCACGTGCACGCGGGGTCGCTGCACGCCCCGGACGCCCAGATGGCGCTGCGCAACGCGCGCGACCTCTACACCCGCCGCCAGGAGGGGGTGTCCATCTGGGTCGTGGCCTCAGCCGACATCACTGCCTCCAGCCCCGAGGAGAAGGACAGCTTCTTTGACCCCGCGGCGGACAAGGTCTACCGGCACCCCACCTTCTACGACGTGCCCGAGGACGTGGAGTACCTATGAACGAGGTCACGACCCGGCCGCCGATCGCCGGTGAACGCGCCGATGTCGGGGGGGTGCGCGGCGCCTCCCCCGCCCAGCTGCACACGGCTTACCTGCTCTCCCTGGGCGACGACGCGCTGATCTACGCCCAGCGTCTCGGGGAGTGGCTCACCCATGCCCCGCAGATCGAGGAGGACATGGCCCTGGGCAACGTCGGTCTGGACCTGCTCGGGCAGGCCCGGACGCTGCTGACCCGGGCCGGTGAGGTCGAGGGCGAGGGCCGTGATGAGGACGCGCTGGCGATGCTGCGCGACGAGCGCAGCTTTCGCAACGTGCAGCTGGTGGAGCAGCCCCGTGGTGATTTCGCCTACGAGATGGCACGGATGCTGTGGTTCGCCTCCTACCAGTGCGAGCTCTACTCCAGGCTGGTGGACTCGGCCGACGAGGTGCTGGCCGGGATCGCCGAGAAGGCGGTCAAGGAGGTTGACTACCACCGCGACCACGCGGCCCAGTGGGTGCTGCGCCTGGGTGACGGCACCGAGCTGAGCCACGGGCGCATGCAGGTCGCGCTGGAGGCGGTGCACCCCTACGTAGGCGAGCTCGGCGAGGACTACCCCGCGGCCGTCTGGGCCAGCGAGCAGGGCATCGGCGTCTTGCCCTCGGAGCTGACCGAGGCGGTCAACTCGGTCGTCGCGCAGGTGGTCTCCCAGGCGACCCTGGCCATGCCCGAGCCCCCGCGCTGGCACGCCCGAGGCGGCCGGGAGGGGGTGCACTCCGAGGCGATGGGCTACCTGCTCGCGGAGATGCAGCACATCGCCCGCAGCCACCCCGGCGCCACCTGGTGAGGGTGGAGGTGGGTATGGACGTGGAGCAGGCACCGCGCGTCGCCGTCACCGACCGGCTGGCGCAGGTCCAGGCGGCGTTGAAGGCGGTGCCGGACCCCGAGATTCCCGTCATCACCATCCATCAGCTCGGGGTCATCCGCGAGATCGAGCGGGACGGAGAGGGCCTGCGCGTCACCATCACCCCCACCTACTCCGGATGCCCGGCCATGCGGGTGATGGAGGAGGACATCCGCCGCGTCTGCGCCCAGGCCGGCGTCCCGGTCGAGATCGTCACCCGCCTCTCGCCCGCCTGGACCACCGACTGGATGAGCGAGGAGGGCCGGGAGGCCCTGCGCCGCTTCGGCATCGCCCCACCCACCGGTCAGAAGGCACACGGGCCGGTGCCGGTTGGGCTCTCCGTCCGGCAGGTCACCTGCCCGCTCTGCGGCTCGGAGCACACCGAGGAGATCTCCCGCTTCGGGTCCACGGCCTGCAAGGCCCTGCGGCGCTGTCTGTCTTGCCGCGAGCCGTTCGATGAGTTCAAGACGATCTAGACGCATGGGGCACCGCCCCGCAGCCCCCGCAGCTGGGGGCCCGCCCCAGACCCCAAGGAGCGATGTTGAGCCTGTTGCAGCAGCCCACCCGCCGCCGCGCCACCTTCCACGACCTGACCGTCACCCGGGTGGACCGGCTGACCGACGACGCGGTCGCGATCAGCTTCGCGGTCCCCGAGGAGCTGCGCCGCGACTTCGACTTCGAGCCGGGCCAGCACCTGACCCTGCGGGCGACCATCGAGGGGCAGGACGTGCGCCGCTCCTACTCCTGCTGCATCTCCCGCGCCGAGGCCCGACGCCTCGGCGAGGTCCGGGTAGCCTCGATGCGCGTCCCGACCGGCGTCATGTCGACCTGGCTGAGCACCGAGGTCCAGCCCGGAGACACCCTGCAGGTGATGACCCCCATGGGCAGCTTCGTCTGCCGGACTGACCCCACGGCGCGGCGCCACCACGTCGGCGTGGCCGCAGGCTCGGGCATTACCCCTGTGCTCTCGCTGCTCACGACGGCGCTGGAGGAGGAGCCGCAGTCGCGGGCCACGCTGATCTTCGGCAACCGGCGCACCGACTCCATCATGTTCCTGGAGGAGCTGATGGACCTGAAGAACCGGTTCCCGGGCCGGTTCACCCTGCTCAACGTGCTCTCCCGCGAGGTGCAGGGCCTGGAGCTGTTCACCGGTCGCATCGACCGGGCGAAGTTCGAGGAGTTCCTGGCCACCTTCGTGCCCGAGGACGAGGTTGACGAGTGGTACCTGTGCGGGCCGCACGACATGGTCGAGACGGTGCGGACCGTGCTGGCCGAGCGGGACGTGGACCCTGAGCACGTCCACCACGAGATCTTCCACGTCGACGCCGCCGGGGGCCCGGTGACCCAGGTCGCGCCGGTCGAGGTCGACCCCACGGCCCCGCCGGAGGCCGTCGTCACCGTCACGCTGGACGGGCGCACCACGACCGTGCCGATGCCCGCCAGAGCGGAATCGATCCTGGACGCCACGCTGCGCGAGCGCCCGGACGCCCCCTTCTCCTGCACCGGCGGCGTGTGCGGCACGTGCCGGGCCAAGGTGGTGACCGGCGAGGTCCGCATGGACCGCAACTACGCCTTGGAGCCGGACGAGGTGGAACGCGGCTACCGGCTCATGTGCCAGTCGCACCCGGTCAGCGAC
This sequence comes from Ornithinimicrobium pratense, assembly GCF_008843165.1. Classification (NCBI taxonomy): domain Bacteria; kingdom Bacillati; phylum Actinomycetota; class Actinomycetes; order Micrococcales; family Ornithinimicrobiaceae; genus Ornithinimicrobium; species Ornithinimicrobium pratense. Next base: position 866,764 of record NZ_CP044427.1, read on the forward strand.
CTGGTGACCATCGACTACGACGCCTGACTCGCCCCGCGGGGCCTGAGCTGCCCCGGCCGGGGGTCGGGCGGCGCCGGGCCCTCAGAGCGCGGCCGAGCCCGTCCGGCGCCGCGCGGCACGCAGCCGGGACGGGGCCCACTGCAGGCGGCGCAGCGGGTCGAAAGGGGTCAGCTCGGCAGGCACCCGCCCGGTCGTGATCTGCTCGGCCAGCAGGCGGCCCGTGACGGGGCCGAGCGTGATGCCCCACATGCCGTGGCCACCGGCGACGAAGACCCGCTCGGACTCGGTACGCCCGATCAGGGGCAGGCCGTCGGCGGTGACCGGGCGGGACCCAACCCACTCGTCCTGCCGACGGTCCAGGTCGGCGCCCTTGAGCAGCGGCCTGGCGGCCTCGACGATGGCGCGGATCCGGCGGGGGTCCAGTGCGGCGTCGGCCTTGCGGAACTCCATCATGCCGGCGACGCGAAGCCGGTCGCTGAGTGGTGTGAGGGCCACCCGGACGGCCGGGAAGTACATCGGCCCCCGCGGCAGGCGCTCGGTCTCGACGCTGAAGGAGTACCCCCGCCCAGCCTGAACGACGTGCCGGACGCCGTAAGGGCGGACCAGGTCACCCAGCCAGGCGCCCGTCGCCACGACGACGGCGTCGTAGCTGCCCGAGCCGGGCCCGCTGGTGCGCACCTGCACGCCTGCGCGGCCGAGGTCGTCGATGCCCACGACCTGCGCGTCGGAGAGAATCTCTGTCCCCTGCGCGCGCACCGCCTCGGCGAGAGACTCGACATACTCCACCGGGCGCAGGTAGCGCTGGCCGTGGATGATGATCGCGGCCTGGACCGTCTCGGAGAGAGCCGGCTCCCGACGTCGCGCCTCGGCGCCGCCGACGAGCTCGTGCTCGACCCTCCCGCCCGCGCGCTCGATCTGCTCGAACTCCTCCAGCAGCACCTGGACGTCACCGGCACGCTCGTAGGCAGCGATGAACGGGTCGGCCTCGAAGACCTCGGCGCTGACGCCGTGCGCCCCGAGATGGTCAAAGGCGTCCAGGGACTGGGCATTGACGGGCAGCAGGGCTTGCATCGCCGTCCTCCAGCGCCCGTTCGTGCTATGGCGCATGAAGCCGGCGACGAACCGGGCCAGGTTCGGGTCCAGGGTGGGCGGGACGTACACCGGGGAGTTGGCCGAGATGACCGCACGCACGCCGTAGCGCAGCACAGCCGGCTCGGGCAGCGGCGTGGCGATCGCAGGCGTCAGCCACCCGGCGTTGCCCCAGGAGGCTCCGGCGCCGACGCCCGAGCGGTCCAGGACCGTGACCTCCACACCCTGCTCACGCAAGAACCAAGCGGTCGACAGTCCGACCATTCCCGCACCCACCACGGCGACCTTGCGCACGTCTCCAGCCACTGCCGACCTCCTCATCGAGCCTTGCCTAGCCCATGGTCACACCTCCGCGCGTCCGGCCCGCAACCGGGGTGGGCGTCACGGCGACCGGCCGGGAGGGCCACGTCCGGAGCTCGGGCGCGCCGGCCGTCACCCCGCCCCTCGGTCAGTCGCGCAGGTCGTGCCAGTCGATGGCTAACTGCCCAAGCAGCTCGCGCAGCAGGGGCAGGCTCAGCCCGACCACACCGTGGTGGTCGCCCTCGATGCCGGTGACGTAGGGCCCGCCCAGCCCGTCGACGGTGAACGCACCCGCCACCTGCATCGGCTCACCGGTCGCGACATAGGCCGCGATCTCGGCGTCGGAGAGGTCGGCGAAGTGCACCACCGTGCTGGAGCAGGCCCCGAACGTCGCGCTGCTGCCCCCGTCCTCCTCGTCGCGGTTGTCGACCAGCCAGTGCCCGGTGTGCAGTATCCCCGAGCGGCCACGCATCACCTGCCACCGCTCGATCGCCACCTGCGAGGTCCCGGGTTTGCCGTACACCTGCCCGTCCAGCTCCAGCACGGAGTCGCAGCCCAGGACCAACGCCGCGGGGTCGTGCCGCGTGACCACGTCCTCGCACTTGGCCCGGGCCAGGGTGAGGGCCACGTCGGTCGGGTCCAGCGGGCCGTACCGCTGCTGGTGGAAGGCGAGGACGGCGTCTTCGTCCACGCCTGAGACCAGCACCTCCGGCTCGACACCGGCGCTGCGCAGGGTGGTCAGGCGGGCAGGGGAGGCGGAGGCGAGAACCAGAGGGAGCATGGGTTTCTCCTGATGTCAGGGTAGGGGCTTCAGAGCTCGCCGAGCACCGCGGCCCGCAGCGTGTCGAGCCCGACCCCGCCGATGTCCAGCGCCCGGCGGTGGAAGGCTCTCAGGTCGAAGTCGTCCCCCTCCCGTTCGCGCACCTGGTCGCGCAGTTGCAACCACAGCCGCTCGCCGATCTTGTAGCTGGGGGCCTGCCCGGGCCAGCCCAGGTAGCGGTCCAGCTCGAAGCGGACGAATCCTTCGTCCATGTTCACGTGGTTCTGCAGGAACAGCCAGGCCTTGTCGTAGGTCCACTCGCCACCGCCGACCTCCGCGGGGGCCTCGAAGCCGCAGTGCACGCCGATGTCGAGCACCACCCGCGCGGCCCGCAGTGACTGCCCGTCGAGCAGCCCCATCCGGTCACCAGGGTCGTCCATGTAACCCAGGTCGGCCATCAGCCACTCGCTGTACAGCGCCCAGCCCTCGCCGTGCCCGGAGGTCCACGACGCCAGCCGACGCCAGCGGTTGAGCAGTTCGGAGCGGTAGACGGTCTGCCCGATCTGCAGGTGGTGGCCGGGCACGCCCTCGTGGTAGACGGTGGTCAGCTCGCGCCAGGTGGAGAACCGGGTAACCCCCTTGGGCACCGACCACCACATCCGCCCGGGCCGCGAGAAGTCCTCCGACGGGCCGGTGTAGTAGATGCCGCCGGTCTGGCTTGGCGCGATCATGCACTCGATCGTGCGCACCGGCTCGGGCACGTCGAAGTGGGTCCCGGCCAGGCTGGCCACGGCCTCGTCCGCCTTGACCTGCATCCATTCGCGCAGCGCCTCGGTCCCCTCGAGTTGGTATCGGGGGTCCTCGTCCAGGATCGTCACCGCCTCCTTGACGGTGGCGCCGGGGCGGACCTGCTGGGCGGTCTGCTCCATCATCGCGGTGATCCGGGCCAGCTCTTCCTGGCCCCACGCGTAGGTCTCCTCCAGGTCGATCTCGGCCCCGAGGAAGCCCCGCGAGCGCAGGGCGTAGATCTCCCGGCCGCACGCGTCGGACTCCGGGGCCCGGGCGGCCAGCTCGGTCTCGAGATAGGCCGCCAGTGTGCCGAAGGCGGCCTTGGCGCCTCGGACCGCGGTGGTCAGGTGGGTGCGCAGCTGCTCGGACTGGCCTTCGGCCTCGGCCAGCAGGGCGTCGAAGGTGCTCGCCTCGTCCCCGGCCTGGTCGCGGCACTGCTCGGCGACGCGGTCGACCTGGCGGCGGGGGGCCACCTGCCCGTGCCCAGCGGAGTAGCGCAGCGCGGAGACGTACTGCTCCACCGCGACCGGCATCGCCTCGAGCCGGGCGACGATGTTCGCCCACTGCTCGGGGTGTCCTTACCCATGAGGTCGAAGACGTCGCGCAGCTCTTGGGGGGCCGAGGCGATGACGTTGAGCTCGACCGGGGCCCGGCCGGCCAGGACCAGATCCAGCTCTTGCACCCCCAGGCCCAGGCGCTCGCGCAGGGCGGCGACCGTCACCCGGTCCACGTCGTCCTCGGGCAGCAGGCCGCCGAGCTGCTCCAGTGTCCGCGCGGCCAGGTCGCGCCGAGCCTGCAGGCCCTCGATCGACAGGTCGTCGATGGCGTGGTCCTGCCCGGGCACCCCCAGGTAGGTCGCCTCCAGGGGGCTCAGCGCCACGGCGGCGTCCAGGGCAGCCTCGGCGAGGCGGTCGATCTCGGTCTGCGGGCGGCTCTGCGTGGTCACGAAAAGCAACCTACCGCTATGACCCAGCACGCGCCCCGGCCGCCTCGCGGGACCGGTGGCCGTCCCCTGCCCTCGGCGCGGCCGGGATGCGGCATACCCTCTGGTCATGACCGGACGGATCCGCTCGACGAACCTGGCCCACCCCAAGCCCGACCCCGGCACGCCGCGCACGACCGGCATCGACAAGCGCCCCGTGCCGGCGGTCGAGCTGTTCACCCCCGGCCCGAGGTATGGCGACGGGCCGGGCGTCGCGGGTGACCTCATCGGCGACGCCCAGCACCACGGCGGCGCGCAGAAGGCGGTCTACGCCTTCAGCCGGGAGGAGCTGGACTGGTGGGAGGCTGAGCTCGGGCGTGGGCTCTCGGACGGCATGTTCGGGGAGAACCTCACCACGGAAGGGCTGGACCTGGAGGCGCTGCTCGTCAACCAGCGACTGCGGGTGGGCGAGGAGGTCATGCTGGAGGTGTCGATCCCGCGCACCCCCTGTGCCACCTTCCAGCGGCACCTGGGGGAGCGGGCGTGGGTGCGCCGCTTCACCGAGCGCGGCCGGTGCGGCGCCTACCTGCGCGTGGTGGTGCCGGGGCAGGTCCGGCCCGGCGACCCGATCGAGGTGCTGGAGCCGCCGCAGCACGACATCGACATGAGCACGGCCTTCGCCTCGGCGATGGGGGACGACGAGGCCGGGCGCAGGGTCCTGGCGGCGCAGTGCCTGCCCCCGATGTACCACGAGCGGCTGGTGCATCGGTTCGCCCCCGCCCGCTGAGGGACCGCGCCGACCTCCCGGCCGACTGAGGGACCGCGCCGACCTCCCGGCCGGCCTGGGGCACCGGGGCCGGCCCGTCAGCGGGGCAGCGCCGAGGCGCGCCACCCGCCGGGGCCGACCGCGGGCCGCGGCCGGGCGTAGCGGGCGCGGTTGGTCCACAGCGTCCGCCGGGGCGGCGCGGGCTCGGGGGCCTCGCCGGCGGCCAAGAGCGCCACCGTGATGGCGGCGAGCTGGGCGGGGGTGGGGTTGCCACGCACGACGCGGATCACCGGGGTGTGAACTGTGTCCGGCTCCTGGGGCAGGGACGTGTCGTTCACAGGGGGATGTTTCCGTGCTTGCGGGGGGCGCGGGTGGTGCGCTTGGAGCGAAGGTGGCGCAGGGCGCGGGCGACCTCGACGCGGGTGGCGCAGGGCTCGATGACGGCGTCGATGTAACCGCGCTCGGCGGCGACGTAGGGGTTGGCCAGGGTGTCCTCGTACTCGCGGATGCGACGGGCGCGTTCGGCTTCCAGGGCCTCGGAGCCACCGTCCTGGGCGGCGGCCTGCAGCTGCTTGCGGTAGAGGATGTTGACCGCGCCCTGGGCGCCCATGACCGCGATCTGGGCGGTGGGCCAGGCAAGGTTGATGTCGGCGCCCAGGTGCTTGGAGCCCATGACGTCGTAGGCGCCGCCGTAGGCCTTGCGGGTGATGACGGTGATCAGGGGCACGGTGGCTTCGGCGTAGGCGTAGAGCAGCTTGGCGCCGCGGCGGATGATGCCGCCGAACTCCTGGTCGGTGCCGGGCAGGAAGCCTGGGACGTCGACGAAGGTCAGGATGGGGATGTTGAAGGCGTCGCAGGTGCGCACGAAGCGGGCGGCCTTCTCCGAGGCGTCGATGTCCAGGGTGCCGGCCAGCTGCAGCGGTTGGTTGGCCACGACCCCGACCGAGCGGCCCTCGACGCGGCCGAAACCGATGGCGATGTTGGGCGCGAACAGGGGCTGGACCTCCAGGAACTCCCCGTCATCGAGCACGGCCTCGATGGCGGTGCGGATGTCATAGGGGACGTTGGGGGAGTCGGGGATAAGGGTGTTCAGCGCCTCGTCCTGGGGCCCGACCTCCTCGTCGATGTCGGTGTCGTAGGCCGGGGGGTCCTCCAGGTTGTTCTGCGGCAGGTAGCTCAGCAGCTCCTTGACGTAGTCGATCGCGTCGTCCTCGTCGGCGCCCATGTAGTGCGCCACACCGCTGACGGTGTTGTGGGTGCGGGCCCCGCCCAGGTCCTCGAAGGTGACGTCCTCGCCGGTGACGGTCTTGATCACGTCGGGGCCGGTGATGAACATGTGGGAGGTCTGGTCGACCATGACGACGAAGTCGGTGATCGCCGGGGAGTAGACCGCGCCGCCGGCGGCCGGGCCCATGACCAGGGAGATCTGGGGGATGACGCCGGAGGCGTGGACGTTGCGCTTGAAGATCTCGGCGTACAGACCCAGAGCGACCACGCCCTCCTGGATCCGGGCGCCGCCGGAGTCGTTGATGCCCACAACCGGGCAGCCGATCTTCATCGCCAGGTCCATGACCTTGACGATCTTCTCCCCGAAGACCTCGCCCAGGGAGCCGCCGAAGACGGTGAAGTCCTGGGCGAAGACGCAGACCGGGCGCCCGTCCACGGTGCCGTAGCCGGTGATGACCCCGTCGCCGTAGGGCCGCTTCTGCTCCTGCCCAAAAGCGGTGGAGCGGTGCCGCGCCAGGGCGTCCAGCTCGGTGAAGCTGCCCTCGTCGAGCAGGTCCTCGATCCGTTCCCGGGCCGTCTTCTTGCCCTTGGCGTGCTGCTTCTCCACCGCACTGGCCGAGCCGGCGTGCACGGCCGCCTCCACCCGAGCGCGATAGTCCTGCAGACGCCCTGCCGTGGTGCGCAGGTCGGGGCCCTCCCCAGAGCTCTGCTCGCCCTGCGAGTCCGCGTTGACGGTGTCGGTCATGGGCATCAACTTAGCCTTGAGCCCATGAGCACGTCGAAGCGGGCGCCCGCGCCCTCGTGGGCCTGGGAGCCGCCCGAGACCCACCCGACGATCGGGTCGACCAACATCGAGGCGCTGCGGGACCCCCGCCCCGGCCGCGTGGTGGTGGCCGACCACCAGTCGGCGGGCCAGGGACGCCGTGGGCGCAGCTGGTCCTCGCCCCCTGGGACGGGTATGGCGATCTCTGCCGTCGTCCCCCCGCTGCCCGCCGCGGTGATGGGCTGGGTGCCCCTGGTCGCGGGCCTGGCAGTCCGATCCGCACTGCGCGCCAGTCGCTGGCGCGTGGACGCGACGCTGAAGTGGCCCAACGACGTGCTCGTCCAGGACGGCACCCGGCCCGGGAAGCTCGCCGGGATCCTGGCCCAGGTCGCCGACGGAGGGGCCGTCGTGGTCGGCACTGGGCTCAACGTCGACCACGACGCCGACCAGCTACCCGTCCCGGGGGCCACCTCCTGGCGCCTGTGCCGGGGCGGCGCCCCGCTGCCGGACGGCGCGCGTGAGGCTTTCCTGCAGGACTACCTGCGCCACCTCGCCGAGCTGCACGACGAGCTCGCGGCGGGCCGACCCGAGGGCGTGCGCGAGGCCTACCGGCAGGCGTGCGGCACGCTGCGCCGGCCCGTGGTGGTGCACGGCGCCAAGGGCGTGGCGACGACGGGCACGGCGCTCGACGTGGCCGCCGACGGAGCCCTGGTGCTGCAGGGCCCGGGCGGGCGGTCCGAGCACCACGCGGGGGACGTGGAGCACCTGCGCCCGGGGCCGCACCCCGGCTGACCTGCGAGTAGCCTTGCCAGCCATGGACGCACCGAGCATGCTGCACCTGACCCGACACGGTGAGGGTGGCCATGTGGTCGAGCTGACCCTGGACCGCCCCGAGGCGATGAACGCCATCTCCACGGCCTTCGCCGAGGAGATCACCGCCGCCACGGCCCGGCTGGCCGCGGACGACGTCGTGCGGGCGGTGGTGGTGACCAGCGCGCACGAGCGGGCCTTCTGCGTCGGTGCCGACCTCAAAGAGCGCAACGGCTTCACCGACGCCCAGATGATGGAGCACCGGCTCATCACCCGGCGGGCCTACCGCGGGGTGCTCGACCTTCCGGTGCCGGCGCTGTCGGCGGTGGAGGGTTACGCCCTCGGTGGCGGCATGGAGATCGCGCTGTCCTGCGACCTGATCGTGGCGGGGGAGGGGGCGACGCTCGCGCTCCCCGAGGTCGGCGTGGGGGTCGTCCCCGGCGGGGGTGGCACCCAGTTGCTGACCCGCCGGGTCGGCTGGTCCCGGACCGCCTCGGTGATCTTTACCGCCCGCCGGATGACCGCGGCGCAGGCACATGAGCTGGGGGCCGTCGACGAGCTGGTGGCCCCGGGGACGGCGCGTCAGCGGGCCCTGGAGGTCGCCGCCCAGATCGCGGCCAACAGCCCGGTCGCCGTCCGCAACGCCAAGCAGGCGATGCGCCTGGGCATGGGCACCGACCTGGCCGCGGGCTTGGAGATCGAGGACGGGGCCTGGCGGGCCACGGCCTTCAGCGGCGACCGGCGCGAGGGCGTGGCCGCCTTCGCCGAGAAGCGGACTCCGAAGTGGCCGGGCCGATGAGCACCACCACATACTGGCCCGTGACGGCGACGAGAGGCAGGGTGCGATGAAAGCGGATCAGGTGACCAAGGTCCTGCTGGCCGAGGACGACCCCACGATCTCGGAGCCGCTGGAGCGCGCCCTGCGCCGCGAGGGGTATGAGGTGACCGTCGCCGCCGACGGACGCGCCGCGCTGAGCGAGGCCTCCGGGGAGGGTGCCTACGACCTGCTCGTGCTCGACCTGGGGCTGCCCCTGCTCGACGGTGTCGAGGTGTGCCGGACCCTGCGCGAGCGGGGCAGCACGCTGCCGGTCCTCATGCTCACCGCGCGCACCGAGGAGGTGGACACGGTCGTCGGCCTGGACGCCGGCGCCGACGACTACGTCACCAAGCCGTTCCGCCTGGGCGAGCTGCTGGCCCGCGTGCGGGCCCTGCTGCGGCGGGGCCCGGGGGCGCCGCCGGAGCACATCGGGGCCGCGCTGCGGATGGACATCGGTGCCCGTCGGGTCTTCCTGCACGACCGCGAGGTGCGGTTGACGACCAAGGAGTTCGAGCTGCTCCGCGTGCTGATGCGCGAGGAGGGGCGGGTGGTCTCCCGCGAGGTGCTGATGCGCGAGGTGTGGGACACCTGGTTCGGCTCGACCAAGACGCTCGACATGCACGTCTCGGTGCTGCGCCGCAAGATCGGCGACCACGCCCAGCACCCGCGCCACATCGTCACCGTGCGCGGGGTGGGTTTCCGCTTCCAGAACGACCCCGACGAGCCGGCCTGAGCTCGTGCGCACGATCCTGCGCGAACACACGGTGCGGGTGACCCTGACGGTCGGCGGGGTCGTCGCGGGGGCAGGCACGGTCGTGGTGTGGGCGCTGCGCGAGGTGCAGGTCGCCCGGATGGAGGCCGGAGCGACCGAGGCGATGCCGTTGTGGGTGGCGCTGCCGATCTTCCTGCTGGTCTGCGGCGGCGCGCTCGCGGTGGCCACCTCGATGGTCCGTCCGATCGCCGACCGCACCTCGGAGCGGATCGCGGCGCCGCTGCGGCTGCTCGCACACCGCACCGACGAGATGGCCTCCGGCGGCTTTGCCCTGGACCCCAAGGCCCGTCCGGGGCGGTTCGTGGAGCCCGAGCCGTTGAAGTCCGGCATCCCCGAGGTGGACGCGGTCGCCCGGGAGATCGACCGGCACCACTCGATCTTCGCCAAGGCCCTCGTTTTCGAGCGGTCCTTCGCCGCCGACGCCTCCCACCAGCTGCGCACACCGCTGGCCGCGCTCCTGCTGCGGCTGGAGGAGATTGCCCAGTGCGACGACCCGGCCGCCCGGGAGGAGGCCGAGATCGCCATCCGGCAGGTGGAGCGGCTGACGGGGGTGGTCGACGAGCTGCTGCGCCGCACCCGTCCGGGGCACGCCAGCGGGGGGGCGCTGAGCGCGGTCGACATGGTCCTGTCCAGCCTGACCCAGGAGTGGACGCCCGCCTTCGAGGAGGTCCGACGAGAGATCTCGCTGACCTGCGAGCGGGGGATCATCGTTGAGGCCAGCTCCTCGGCGATCAGCCAGATCCTTAACACCCTGGTGGAGAACGCCCTGATTCACGGCGCCGGCCGGGTGCGCGTCCACGTGGGCCGGTCAGGGCCGTCTGCGGTGTTCACCGTGGCCGACCAGGGCCCGGGGGTGCCGCGGGAGCTGGCCCGGGTGATCTTCGACCGGGGTCTCACCTCGGGCGAGGGGACCGGCCTGGGCCTGTCGGTCGCGCGCGCCACCGCGGAGGCTGTCGGCGGTCGGCTGGAGCTGACCACGGTCCGCCCGCCGGTCTTCACCTGCTACCTGCCGCTGGCGATGACTCGCTGAGCCTGCACCCGCCCGTTGGCGATGACCGGGGGGCACCTACTTGCCGGTGGTGATGACCCCTTCAGTGTCCCCGGCCCCATCCCCGTCCCGACCCGCCTCCAGGTGCCCGCGGAACACGAACCGCTTGTAGGTCCAGAACCGGAACAGCGTCCCCAGGGCCAGACCGATGCCGTTGCCGGAAACGTTGTCAGCAAGCTGGCTGTCGAGGCCCAGCACGTAGCGGGAGAACCCAAGACAGGCCAGCGCGATGCCCAGCCCGATGGCGTTGAAGAGCACGAACAGCGCGAACTCCGCCGTCTTGGCGGTGCGCCGCCGGCGTCGGAAGGTCCACCACCGGTTGCCCGACCAGGCGACGACCGTGGCCACCGTGGTCGAGGCCGCCTTGGCCAGCAGTGGTGCGTCGGCCAGCGGCCCTGGCCCGGTTGTCGGCATGCCGAAGACCAGCAGGTTGTACAGCCCCACGTCGACGACGAAAGCCACCGCCCCGACCGTGCCGAACTTGGCGACCTCGGCCACCAGGGTGCTCCAGGCGGCCCTCAGGCGGGCGAGCAGGCGCAGGTGGGCAGAGGTCACGGGCACAGGAGTCTAGGCGGCACCGCTGGGTGGCGCCGTCCGCTCATGGTCGTCCGCTCCTGGTTGTCCGCTCATGGGGGCGGGACGCGTCCCGGCCGCTGGGTAGGGTTGCCGGGTGAGCGCCGAGCAGACCTCCTCGCCCCCGGTCCCGTCCCCCGCAGCCACGCCCGGCACGGTGCCCGAACCCGTGTCCGACGCCGTGTCTGACGCCGTGTCCGACCCCGTGCCCGACCCCGTGTCCGACCCCGTGTCGATCCCCGGGCCGAGCACCGCGTCCGCCAGGCCCACCCCGGTCCGGGCCGACGGCGGCTTCCCGGTCGTCGGCATCATCGGCGGGGGCCAGCTGGCGCGCATGTGCCAGCCACCGGCCGTCGCCCTGTCGCTCACTCTGTCCGTGCTGGCCGAGTCACCGACCGCCAGCGCCGCGCTGGTGGTGCCGCACAGCCCCGTCGGGGAGCACACCGACCTGGCGGCGGTGCGGGAGTTCGCCCGCCACTGCGACGTCGTCACCTTCGACCACGAGCACGTCCCCGCCGACGTCCTGGCCGCGCTGGAGGCGGACGGCATACCCCTGCACCCCTCGCCGGCCGCCCTCGTCCATGCCCAGGACAAGCTGGCGATGCGCCGCCGACTGACCGAGCTCGGGCTGCCGTGCCCCCGCTGGGCGCAGGCCCGGACCGCGCAGGAGGTGGAGGAGTTCGCCGCGCAGGTGGGCTGGCCGATCGTGGTCAAGGCGCCCCGTGGCGGGTACGACGGCAAGGGAGTGCAGGTATGCCGCAGCCTGGCCGAGGTGGAGCCGTGGCTGTCCGGCGTGGGGGAGGCGGGCCTCGTCGACGGCCTGCTGCTGGAGGAGGCCGTCGACTTCACCCGCGAGCTGGCGGTCATGGTCGCCCGCAGCCCGTCGGGGCAGGCGGCCGCCTGGCCGGTGGCGCAGACCGTGCAGACCGACGGGGTCTGCACCGAGGTGTTGGTGCCCGCGCCCGACCTGGACGAGGACCTCGCCGTCGCAGCCGTCGAGGGAGCGCTGCGGATCGCGGGGGAGCTCGGGGTGACCGGGGTGATGGCGATGGAGCTGTTCGAGGTGGCCGGACCCAGCGGCGCCGGGACGGCGGACGGGTCCGCAGGCAGCGCATACCTCGTCAACGAGCTGGCCATGCGCCCGCACAACAGCGGTCACTGGACCATCGACGGATCGGTGACCAGCCAGTTCGAGCAGCACCTGCGCGCAGTGCTCGACCTGCCGCTGGGCGACCCCTCGACCCGGGCCCCGTGGACGGTGATGGGCAACGTCCTGGGCGGGGAGCACCCCGACCTGTACCCGACCTACCGGCACCTGATGGCCCGGGACCCCGGGCTGAAGATCCACCTCTACGGCAAGGGCGTGCGCCCCGGTCGCAAGCTGGGCCACGTCACCGTCTTCGGCGGCGACGGGAGCGCGGGGTCGCTCGCCGAGCTGCGCGAACGGGCCCGGCACGCCGCCGACTACCTGCAAGGAGTCATCGATGAGTGAGCCCGCCGCGGCGAGCACCGCGCCCCTGGTCGGCCTGGTGATGGGCAGCGACAGCGACTGGCCGGTGATGGAGGCCGCGGCCGAGGTGCTGGAGCAGTTCGACGTCCCCTACGAGGCGGACGTCGTCTCCGCCCACCGGATGCCGACCGAGATGGTCGCCTACGGGCAGCAGGCGGCCGACAGGGGGCTGCGGGTGATCATCGCCGGCGCCGGCGGTGCGGCCCACCTGCCCGGGATGCTCGCCTCGGTCACCGTGCTGCCAGTGATCGGCGTGCCGGTGCCGCTGAAGCACCTGGACGGCATGGACAGCCTGCTGTCGATCGTGCAGATGCCGGCCGGGATCCCGGTCGCGACCGTCTCGGTGGCCGGGGCCCGCAACGCCGGCCTGCTGGCCGTGCGCATGCTGGCCGCGGGCAAGGGCGATCAGGCCGCAGCGTGGCGCAATCAGCTGGCCCGGTTCGCCGACGACCTGCGTGACCAGGCCCATGCCAAGGGCGAGCGGCTGCGTCAGCGGCGCGGCTGACGGTCGGCGGGGTGGGGCCCGCGGCCATCGGCCGCAGCCCGCGCGGGGACAACGTAGGTTGGGGCTCATGCGCTTCGGAATGTTTGTGCCCCAGGGCTGGCGGACGGACCTCGTCGGCATCGCACCCGAGCGGCAGTGGGGGGTGATGCTCGACCTCGCCCAGCGGCTGGACGCCGAGGAGGCGTGGGAGTCGCTGTGGGTCTACGACCACTTCCACACCACGCCGGAGCCGACGCAGGAGGCGACCCACGAGGCGTGGACGCTGATGGCAGCGTTCGCGGCCACCACCGGCCGGGTGCGGCTGGGGCAGATGTGCACCTGCATGAGCTACCGCGAGCCCACCTACCTGGCCAAGGTCGCCGCCACCGTCGATGCGATCTGCGGCGGACGGGTGGAGATGGGCATCGGCGGGGGTTGGTACGAGCACGAGTGGCGCGCCTACGGCTACGGCTTCCCCAGCGCCGGTGAGCGCCTGGCCCGGTTGCGCGAGGGGGTGGAGATCTTCCGCCAGATGTGGACCACCGGCTCGGCCACCCTGGACGGCGAGCACTACCAGGTCGACGGGGCACTCTGCTGGCCCCGGCCCCTGCAGGGCACCACGTTTGCCGGCAGCGAGCGCAACGGCATACCCCTGTGGGTCGCCGGCGGGGGTGAGCGCAAGACGCTGCGGATCGCCGCGGAGTATGCCGACTACACCAACTTCGACGGCACCGCGGAGGGATTCGCGCGCAAGTCAGGGATCCTCCAGGAGCACTGCGCCGACGTCGGCACCGATTTCGAGGCCATTACCCGCTCCGCCAACTACAACGTGGTGATCGGCCGCGACGAGGCTGAGGTCACCGACCGGCTTCGGGGGATCAAGGACCGGATGGTCCGCGGCGGCATCGCCGAGGACACCGCGGCCCGGTCCGTGGAGAACCTGCGCACCCAGCCCGCCGTCGGCACCCCCGAACAGATCACCGAGATGCTGGGGGGCCTGCAGGAGCAGGGGATGACCTACGCCATCACCTACTTCGCGGAGGCCGCCTACGACACCTCGGGGATCGAGCTCTTCGAGGACGAGGTCATCCCCGCGCTGCGCGGGTGACGGCGGGCGTGAGCGGCCGCGACCGGGAGCCCGCGGCGTGAGCGAGGCCAACCTCCTGATGGGTCTGCTCGGCGGGATCTCCCTCGGCATGACCGGCGCGCTGATCTGGGGGGTGACGCGGATGGCGGCCGACGGGGGCCTGCAGCGCAACCAAGCCGCTGGCATCCGCACCGCCGCCACCAAGGCCTCGCCGGAGGCATGGCGAGCCGGCCACCGGGCGGCCCTGCCCTGGGCACGCCGACTGGGGATCTTCGGCCTGGTAGGGGGTGCCGTCCTCGTCGCCTGCGGCTTCCTTGAGGTCGCCGACCCGGAGGCACTGCACCCGTTGACGGTCGGGGCCTTCGTGGTCGGCTACGGCGGGGTGCTGCTGGGCTCGATCGCCCTGGTCCAGGCAGCGAGCAAGGGCGCCAAGCGGGCCTCACTCCAGCCTGACCGCAGCTGGGCAAGGTAGCCGGTTGATGACCGCGGATATTTCCTCGTCTGACAGGTGGTTTCCTTGCCCAGGCTGAGGGTAGGACGCTTGACGTCGGCGTCAGCGGGCGGTGGCGCGCAGGTAGGCTGAGCTGCATGAGCGACTTCGACCTGTTCCGGATCAACGAGGACCACGAGGTGCTGCGCGAGGCGATCCGGGAGATCGCTGAGGAGCAGATCGCGCCGCACGCCGCGGACGTGGACGAGCAGGCGAGATTCCCGCACGAGGCGCTCAAGGCCCTGGTGGCCACCGACATGCACGCCCCGCACATCGGCGAGGAGTACGACGGCGTGGGCGCCGACGCTCTGGCCACCTGCATCGTCATCGAGGAGGTGGCGCGGGTCTGCGCCAGCAGCTCCCTCATCCCGGCGGTGAACAAGCTGGGGACGATGCCGCTCATCTTGGCCGCCAGCGAGGAGGTCAAGTCGAAGTACCTGCCCCCGGTGGCGCGCGGTGAGGCGATGTTCTCCTACGGGTTGTCCGAGGCCGGGGCGGGCTCGGACACCGCAGGGATGACGTGCAAGGCGCTGGAGCAGGCAGACGGGTCGTTCGTCCTCAACGGGCAGAAGTCCTGGATCACCAACGCCGGCGAGTCGGAGTACTACACGGTGATGGCCGTGACCGATCCCGACGGCCCGCGCGGGCGCAATGTGACCGCATTCGTGGTGGAGAAGGATGACGAGGGGTTCACCTTCGGCGGCCTGGAGAAGAAGCTGGGCATCAAGGGCAGCCCCACCCGGGAGCTGCACTTCGACAACTGCCGGATCCCCGGGGACCGGATGGTCGGCGGCCTCGGCGAGGGGCTGAAGATCGCGCTGCGGACCCTGGACCACACCCGGGTCACGATCGGGGCGCAGGCGGTCGGGATCGCCCAGGGCGCGCTGGACGCGGCGCTGGCCTACGTCAAGGAGCGTCAGCAGTTCGGCAAGGCGATCGCCGAGTTCCAGGGAGTGCAGTTCATGCTCGCCGACATGGGGATGAAGCTGGAGGCGGCCCGACAGATGGTTTACGTCGCCGCCGCGAAGTCCGAGCGCGGCGATGCCGACCTACCCTTCTTCGGGGCCGCGGCCAAGTGCTACGCCTCCGACGCGGCGATGGAGATCACCACCGACGCCGTCCAGCTCTTCGGCGGCTACGGCTACACCAAGGACTTCCCGGTCGAGCGGATGATGCGCGACGCCAAGATCACCCAGATCTACGAGGGCACCAACCAGGTCCAGCGGATCGTCATGGCGCGCCAGCTGCTCAAGGGCTGAGCCGGCACCGCTGATCGCAGGCAGGCAGCCCCTAGTCGTCGCCGCTGTCGGAGACCTCTGGTGCGTAGCGGGAGACGATCAGGGGCGCCCCGTCCACCCGATCCACCTGCAGGGTCTCGTCCTGGACGATGACCCGCTCGCCGTAGGAGTAGGTCACCAGCGCAGTGACGGTGGCGGTTCCGTCGAGGTTCTCGACCGACTCCATGCCGGACACGTCCAGCGAGGTGAGGTTCAGGGTGAGGCCCTCGTCGATGAAGGCCTCGTCCGTGGTGAGTTCACGGGCGGCGTCCAGTCCCTGGCTGAGCAACCGGTCGTAGAACTCCTCGGCAAGCTCGCGGGCCTCACCGGAGCCGACCGTCCCCGTCTGCGAGGCGGTCGTCTGAGCCCCGTCGCCGGACCGCACGTCCTCGGTGATGGTCCACACCAGCCAACCCAGGGCTGCCAGCAGGGGCACCGCGAGCAGCCAGCCCAGCCACATCGCCGTGCGGCGCGGGCGCCGCTGCCCGGCCGGACGGTGGTAAGCCCCAGCCCTGGCGCCAGCCCCAGCCCCACCTGATCGGGCCGGATCAGCCGACCGGGGCCGCTCACCGGGCCGGCCCGGCTCAGGCGCGTCGCGTCGTGGCCGGGCGTGGGGGATCGCGCGGGTCGAGTCCACCGGCGGGACGGCCTGGGTGGGGTCGTGGGGGACGTGGCGGGAGGCGTGGGGGGCCTGGGAGGCTTGTTCGGGAACACCCTGGGCAGGCCGGGGATGGCGGGCTGCCGCTGCCGCTGCGGCCGAGCCGGCGCCGGCGCCGGGCCAGCTCGTCGGTCCGCTCCCCCCGCGCGCGACCGCCTCGAGCTCGCGGGCGGCCCGCGCGGCGTCCCAGCGGGTGTCCGGGTCGGGGTCGAGCATCCCGGCGAGGACGGTAGTCAGCGCTCCGGCGCGCTCAGGAGGACGCGGCTGGTCCCGGGCGATCACGTGCAGCTGGGCGACCGCGTTGTCACGGTCCGGGAAGGGTTTGCGGCCTTCCAGGGCGGAGTAGAGAGTGGCGCCGAGCGCCCAGACGTCGGCGGCCGGGCTGGAGTCCTCTCCGCGGGCCAGCTCGGGGGAGAAGTAGGCGGCCGTGCCGGAGACGAAACCGGTCCGGGTCAGCTGGTGGTCCTCCTCGGCCCGGGCGATGCCGAAGTCGGTCAGCTTGGCGTCCCGGCCACGCTCGTCCCGGAGCAGGACGTTGCCGGGCTTGACGTCGCGGTGCAGGATCCCGGCACCGTGGGCCGCGGCCAAGGCCGTCGCCAGCTGGGCCCCGATGGTGGCGACCTGGTCCACGGGCAGCCGTCGACCACCCTCCAGCAGCTCGGCCAACGACGGGCCCGGGATGTACTCCATGACGATCCACGGGAACCCGTCGTGCTCGAAGGCGTCGTAGACCCGCACCACGTTCTCGTGGGCCAGGGTGGCGCTGGTGCGGGCCTCGCGGAAACCCCGGGTCAGCAACACCTCGGCGTCGGCCTCACCACTGACCCGCTTGAGCGTCACCTCCCGGCCGAGCTTCTCGTCGTGGGCCAGCCAGACGTGGCCCCCGCCGCCCCTGCCCAGCGTCCGGCGGATCCGGTAGCGACCCGCGACCAGGCTCGGCTCCTCACCCACCGGGGTCTCCGAGGTGGTGGTGAGGTCGTCTGGGTCGCGCTGCTCGCTCACGGGTCCACGGTCACCTGGTCGCCGTTGCGCAGCGCGGTGAACAGGGCCGAGGCGCCCTGCTCGTCCCACAGCACCGTGCTGCCTACGTTGGTCCGGTGGTCGGCGTCGGCCACCGGCACCGTCGTCGAGGTGCCTGAGCCGGCGGAGACGGCGCGCATCGCCAGCACCATGCGCCCCGCCTCGAACATGGAGGTGTCCTCCCCGAAGCTCATTGAGTCGCCGGTCGCGGTGCCGACCTGGTGCAGCCGCACGGGGTTGAGCAGGGTCGCCGGGCTGGCCATCCGCTGCACCAACGCGGCGAGGAACTCCCGCTGCCGCTCGACCCGGCCCAAGTCCCCGCGCGGGTCGCTGTAGCGCATGCGCACGTAGCCCAGCGCCTCGGCACCACTCAGCTCTTGGCAGCCGGCAGGCAGGTCGATGTGTGCTCGGGTGTCCTGGATGGGGGCGTCCAGGCACATCTCGACACCGCCGACATGTTCCACGACGTTGACGAAGCCACCGAAACCGATCTCCAGGTAGCCGTCGATCCTGAGCCCGGTCGACTGCTCGACGGTGTCCACCAGCAGCTCGGGGCCGCCGAAGCTGTGCGCCGAGTTCAGCTTCTGCCAGCCGTGGCCGCGCACCTCCACGTAGCTGTCCCGGGGCAGGCTGACCAGCGTCGGATCCCCGAAACCCGGGACGTGCAGCAGCATCACCGTGTCTGCCCGATGCCCCTCGAAGTTGCCGGTTGCGAACTGGCTGCGCTGGTCATCGGACAGCTCCTCGCGGGAGTCGGTGCCGACCAGCAGGTAGTTGGCGCCGGCCGAGGCGGCCGGTCGGTCACTCGCGTCCGGTGCGGCGTCCACCCGGTTGATATTGCCCCAGATCATCGTCACCACCACCACCATCGTGACCAGGTAGGCGACCAGCAGCAGGGCCAGCAGGGCGATGACGCGCCGCAACCGGTACCGGGGACGGCGGCGTCGCGGCGGGGGGCCCCGGCCGGAGCGGCGCCGGGGCGCGGCGGACGGCCTCGGTCGTCCCGGTGCTCGGCGTAGTCGTCATAGCTGTCGTCGTCGTAGGCCTCGCGGCGGCGGGCGCCGCGGTCGTCGTAGCCCTCGCCGCGGTGGGCGCCCCCGTCGTGGTGGTCGACGTCACCCCGGTCCCGGCGGCCGGCGCGGCCGTCATACCGGTCGTCGCGGGAGTCGCGGCCCCCCGGTCGGGGCTCGCGGGGGATCCGCTGGGTCTGGTCGTAGCGGTCCTGGTCACCCCTGCCCGCGCGCGGCTGCCGGGGGATCAGTTGGGTCTCGTCCTGGGGGTCAGACCGGCCGTCCTGCCCGCGACGGACGCGCGGGACATGCCGGTCCCGTCCACCGCGCGGGGTGCGCGGCACGGGGCGGGTCCACTCGTCGTCCGGTCGGTTCGCCACGGGGAGACAGCCTAGGCCAGTCACCTTGCCGACTCCTGAAAGCGGCCACCGCCCGCGTGCCTCCGCTCCCCCGCCGGACGATAACCTCGCCGTCGTGACCCAGGCACCCGGCAGCACCGCATACCCGCCCGTCTCGGTGATCATGCCCATCCTCAACGAGGAGGCCCACCTGGCCGAGGCGGTCGGCTCGGTGCTCGCCCAGGACTATCCCGGGGGTATGGAGGTCGTGGTCGCGGTCGGGCCGAGCCGGGACGGCACCCGGGAGGTGGCGGAAGGGCTGGCCGCGGCCGACCCTCGCGTGGTGGTCGTCGACAACCCGACGGGCCGCACCCCCGACGGTCTCAACGCGGCCCTGGCCAGGACCAGCCACGAGGTCGTGGTGCGGATGGACGGCCACGGGGTGCTCAGCGACGGCTACGTGCGCCGGGCCGTGGAGGTGCTGGAGGAGACCGGGGCGGCCAACGTCGGGGGGCTGATGCTGGCCGAGGGGAAGAACGACATGCAGCAGGCGGTGGCGGTCGCGATGCGCTCGCCGCTGGGCATGGGCGGCGCCCGGTTCCATATCGGGGGCCGCCCGGGTCCGGCCGAGACCGTCTACCTGGGCGTCTTCCGGCGCTCCTGGCTCAGGCAGGTGGGCGGCTACGACCCGGCCTACGCCCGGGCTCAGGACTGGGAGATGAACCACCGGATCCGCAAGGCCGGGGGCGTGGTGTGGTTCACCCCCGAGCTCACGGTGACCTACCGGCCGCGCGGCACGCTGCGCGAGCTGGCCCGGCAGTTCTACCGCACCGGTCGCTGGCGGCGGCAGGTGATGCGCCAGCACAGAGACACGGTCAGCGCCCGCTACCTGGCACCTCCGGTCGCGGTGGCGGTCCTGGCCGCAGGGGTCGTAGGCGGGCTCGCCTGGCGTCCCCTCTGGCTGCTGCCGGCCGGGTATGCCGCGACGATCACCGTGGGCGGGGCCTGGATCGCCCGTGGCCAGCCGCCGGGTGTGCTGCTGCGGGTGCCGCCGGTGCTGGCGACCATGCACCTGACGTGGGGCGCCGGCTTCCTCCGCGGTCCCGAGCCGCCGCCGTGACCCGGGCGGCTGGCCGCCCGGTGCTCAGCCCTGGGTCGGCGGTGTGGGCTCCGGCGTGGGCTCGTCGACGGCGATGATGAGCTCGGGCTCGGTCTTCTCCACGACCTCCTCGACGGAGACGCCGGGGGCGACCTCGCGCAGCACCAGGCCGTCGGGGGTGACGTCGATGACGGCCAGGTCAGTGATGATCCGCTGGACCACCTTCAGGCCGGTGATCGGCAGGTCGCACTCGTTCTTGATCTTGTAGGAGCCGTCCTTGGCGACGTGGTCCATGAGCACCACGACCTTCTTGGCGCCCAGGACCAGGTCCATCGCCCCGCCCATGCCCTTAACCATCTTGCCGGGGATCATCCAGTTGGCGATGTCGCCCGCAGCCGAGATCTGCATGGCGCCCAGGATGGCAGCGTCGACCTTGCCGCCCCGGATCATCCCGAAGCTGGTCGCGGAGTCGAAGAAGCTGGCGCCAGGGCGTAGCGTCACGGTCTCCTTGCCGGCGTTGATGAGGTCAGGGTCCTCCTCCCCGTCGTAGGGGTAGGCCCCCACGCCGAGGATGCCGTTCTCGGACTGCAGCACCAGCTCGACGTCGTCCGGCACGTAGTTGGGGACGAGGGTGGGCATGCCGATGCCCAGGTTGACGTAGTCGCCGTCCTTGAGCTCGGCCGCGGCGCGGGCGGCCATCTCCTCACGGGTCAGTGCCATGGCTCAGGCCTCCTGGTCGGTGCGGGCGGAACCGGGGGCGTCCTGCCCGCAGGGGCGGGGCCCACGGGTGGTGCGCTTCTCGATGTCCTTCTCACGGGCCTGCTCCGGGGTGAGCACGAGCACCCGGTGGACATAGATGCCGGGCAGGTGCACGTCGTCGGGCTCGATCTCGCCGGGCTCGACGAGCTCCTCGACCTCGGCGACCGCGATGTCCGCGGCCATGGCGCACAACGGGTTGAAGTTGCGGGCGGCCTTGTTGAAAACCAGGTTGCCGTGCCGGTCGGCCTTGGCGGCCCGGATCAGCCCGAAGTCGGCGAAGATGGAGTCCTCGAGCACGTAGTCGCGGACGGTCCCGCGGACGTCGAACTCCCGCTTTTCCTTGGCCGGTGACTCCTTGACGACGTTGCCTTCGCTGTCGTAACGCCACGGCATACCCCCTTCGGACACCTGCGAGCCCACGCCGGTGGGGGTGAAAAAGGCAGGGATGCCGGCGCCGGCTGCCCGCATCTTCTCGGCCAGGGTGCCCTGCGGGGTCAGCTCCACCTCCAGCTCGCCGGAGAGGTACTGGCGGGCGAACTCCTTGTTCTCCCCGACGTATGAGGCGATGACGCGCCGGATGCGGTTCTGCTCCAGCAGCAGCCCCAGCCCCGCACCGTCGACGCCGCAGTTGTTGGAGACGACCTCCAGGTCCTTGGTGCCCCGGGAGAGCACCTCGCGGATGAGCACGGTCGGGATACCGGAGAGCCCGAAGCCGCCCACCGTGACGGTCATGCCGTCGGTGAGGCCCTCAAGCGCCTCCTGCGCGGAAGCGACGACTTTGTCCATGGGCCCGACCCTACAAGGGTCGGCGGGGACCTAGACGGGGCCCTCCCCGGCGCGCCACGTGGTGGCGCACCGGGCGTCGACACCCTCCGCCGCCATCCGGGGGTCCTCCGGGCCGGGCTGCGGGCCGCGGACCAGGACGGCGGACCCGTCCAGGTGCAGCAGCTGCAGCACCTGCCGCACGAACAGGCCCCGGTCCTGCGTGCTGACCAGCGCTCGCGACCGTTCGGGCGCCGTGGGCAGGCCCTCGAGCAGGTCGGCGAAGCTGACCCGCTCACCGGCGCTGACCAGGGCGATGTCATCGGCCTCTGCCTCGTCCCAGGCGACGAAGTCGTCAGCGTAGGTGGCCAGCTCGGCGGCCTCGTCCATCACGCCGGAGCGCAGCTCGCGGCCGAAGTCACGGGCCAGCGCGGGGAGCGTGACGGCCACCACCTCGTCGCAGTCCTCGGCCAGCTCACCGTCGGGATCGGTGGTGAGCAGGACGTGGGCGCCCTCGTGGGTGTCGACGGTCAGGGTGGCCCCGACCGACCAGACCGCAAGGGCCCAGTAGGCCAGCCGCCAGTGCGGGGCCGGTAGGTCGACCAGGACCACCGAGCCCGGCTGCACGTCCAGCCCCTCCTGCAGGGCGTTGGCGGCCTTGGCGACCCAGTTGGCCAGCACGGCGCGGGAGAGCTCGATCCGCTCGCCGGTGCCGTCGGGGGTGTCGTCGTAGTACGTCAGCGCCGGTCGCGTCGCGTCGCGGGCGACGGCCCGACTCAGGACCTGGGCAGGCATGTGCACGGCCCCCACCGTAGTCGCTGCACTTGCACCAAGGGCGGTGCAGGGGCAGGCTGGGGCGCCGTGACCACCCCAGGCCGGAGCCCGCGAGGCCCTCACCGGGCGCAGCCGGCCGGTTTCTCCCGGGCTCGCCGCAGGGTCTGGCGGCCGGGTGCCCCGGTTGACGTCGGAGCCATCTGGGGCCCCTTGCGCCGCGGGGCCGGGGATCCCTGCTGGGTCGTCTCCGGTGGCGCGCTGTGGCGTGGGCTGCGCACGCCCGAGGGTTCGGCCACGTTACGGGTGGTCGCTCACGCCTCGGACGGCTTGGTGGAGGCGCACGCCTGGGGCGCGGGGGCGGACTGGGTGCTGGGCCACCTGCCGCTGATGCTGGGCGCGGAGGACGACGCCGAGGGGTTCGTACCCCACCACGACCGGGTCGCCCTGGCGCTGCGCCGGCACCCCGGCTGGCGTGTCCCCCGCACCACCCTGGTCATGGAGTCCCTCGTGCCCGCCGTCGTGGAGCAGAAGGTCACGGGGCAGGAGGCGTTCGGCGGCTGGGGTCGCATCGTGCGCCGCTTCGGTGACCTCGCGCCCGGTCCTGGCGGCGCCCTGGGGGTGCGGGTGCCGCCCTCCGCCGAGCAGCTGGCGGCGATCCCGTCCTGGGGTTGGCTGCGCGCCGGCGTGAGCCCGCAACGCTCCGACACCGTGGCCCGGGTGGCGAGGGTCGCCGGACGGCTGGAGGAGACGTCGGGTATGCCGTTGCCCCAGGCCCGTCGCCGTCTGGTGAGCATCCCGGGCGTGGGGGTGTGGACCGCGGCCGAGACGGCACAGCGCGCGCTCGGTGACGCCGACGCGGTGAGCTTTGGTGACTACCACGTCGCGGCCAACATCGGCTGGGCGCTGACCGGTCGGCCTATGGACGACCACGGGCTGGTCGAGGTCCTACGCCCCTACGCCGGGCACCGCTACCGGGTGCAGCGGCTCCTGCAGCTGGACGGTGCCCTGCGGCCGCGCCGTGGGCCGCGGATGGCCCCGCGCGGGCACCTGCCGGTCGCCCGCTGAGCGGCTGGGTAGGCGCCGGCACGCGCACGGGTCAGGGGGCCGGCCACCCTGACAGCTGGTCAGGTGCTGGCACGTTGACCGCTGCGTGCAGGCCCTCACCGGCGAGGGCCACCTCGAGGCGGGCGGCCACCCGGCCGGCCAGCACGGGGTCCGCCGCGTGGACGGTATACCCCTGCCCGTGTCGGCCCACGACCTCTGCCCCGGGCTGGTTCAGCAGGGCCAGGCGGACCGCCCGTGCGGCCCTGGCGTCGGCTGGCTCGGGCACCACGTCGGGCACCCCCACGAACCGGGCTTGGTCCGTGCCGGGGGCGGCGCCCAGGGCGGCGCGGACAGCCTCCTGGTGTCCCAGGGCGAACCAGTCACCGGGGCCGGTGCGCACCAAGGCCCGGGCGCCGGTGGCGGAGGGGTCCACGAGGTCGGACAGGCCCCGGAGCAGGGCCGCGGGGACGGCGTCGGCCTTGCCCTTGACCAGGTCGGCCGCGGCGGCGAGCTCGTCGCCCACAGCGCGGGCGGTGACTGCCAACGGGCGGCCATCGACGTCGAAGCCCCCGCGAAGGTCATCCAGGACGCGAACGCCGTGAGCCCCCAGGGCGAAGTCGGTCTGCCCCGCCCGCCAGGGGCGGCCGGCCGTGTCGCTGAGCACCAGCCCGAAGGCGACTCCCGGGACGCGGGCGGCCAGCTGCTGGTGCAGGTCGCGGGCCGCGGCGTCCGGGTCGGCCGGCAGCAGCAGCACCCCTCCGCGGGGGCCGGTGTTCGACGCGTCCACCCCTGCCGCGGCCAGGACCGGGCCGGCCAGCGACTCCACCACCTGCGTCGTGCCGTGCGCGGTGGTGCGCTCGGCGACCACCCGGACGGTATGCCGGGCCACCGCCTCTTCGCGAGCGGCATGCTCCCGCAGCCCGTGGGCCTTGGACAGCACCTTGCCGGAGACCACCAGGACATCGCCGTCGAGCAGGCCGCCCCAGCGTTCGAGTGCGGTGCCCAGCAAAGCGGCGACATCGGCGCCCTCCTGGACCTCGGGCAGCCCGGTGAGGGGCAGCAGGTGGAGCGCCCCCGGCGCGGGCCTCACGGGGCGGCCGGTCCGGCGTCGACCGCACGCCGACCCCGGCCGGGGGACAGGCCGCCCGCGAGGTCGAGCAGCTCACCCGCCAGCCGCGTCGCGCCGGGGACGTCCCGCATCAGCAGATCGGTGGCCTGCACGGGCAGCCGCGAGGGGTAGGGGGCGCCTGCGTCGGCGTGGTCCACAAGCCAGCCGTCGAGGAAGTCGGCATAGAGCCCGGCGACACCGGCCGCCGACACCTCGACGCCCAGCGGCGCCAGGCAGGCGTCGGCGTGGCCGCGGACCGGCCGACCGCCGATCAGGGGGCTGACCCCGACGACGGGCGCCCGCGTGCCGCGCAGCGCGTCCCGGACCCCGGGGACACCCAGGATGATCCCGA
The DNA here is from genome assembly GCF_008843165.1 of Ornithinimicrobium pratense. Taxonomy (NCBI): domain Bacteria; kingdom Bacillati; phylum Actinomycetota; class Actinomycetes; order Micrococcales; family Ornithinimicrobiaceae; genus Ornithinimicrobium; species Ornithinimicrobium pratense. Next base: position 891,172 of record NZ_CP044427.1, read on the forward strand.
TCGAGACCACCGGGTTGCTTGGCGGCAGGACGACGAGGTCCGCCGAGCGGATGGCCTCCAGCACCCCTGGTGCAGGGGTGGCCTGGGCCAGACCGGCGACCGTGAACGCGCTGGCTGGCAGCCGCGCCCCGTGCCGTACCCACCACTCCTGGAAGTGGATGGCCCGCTCGCCTCCCTCCTCGTCGGGCACCACGACGTGGGTTTCGATCGGGGTGTCGGTCACCGGCAGCAGCCGCACCCCCAGCTCGGGCAGGCCCCACCGACGGGCCAGCCGCTCGGTGACCTGGCTGAGGCTCAGGCCCTGGCCCAGCCACAAGCTGCGGGCCACGTGGGTGGCCAGGTCGCGGTCGCCCAGCCCGAACCACTCAGGGCCCACACCGAGCTTGGCTAGCTCGGCGAGCAGTGCGTGGGTGTCACCGGCCCGTCCCCAGCCCTGGTCCTCGTCGACGCCACCCCCGAGGGTGTAGAGGACCGAGTCCAGGTCCGGGCAGACCCGGAGGCCGAAGAGGGTGATGTCGTCCCCCGTGTTGCCCACGACGGTGAGCTGCGTGGGCTCGCCGTCGCCGCGGGAAGCGCCGGGGCTGGCGGCGAGGGCCTGGACGAGGCCACGGACGAAGCGGGCTCCGCCCACGCCACCCGAGAGTGCGGTGATCTGCATACCCCCATTGTGCGAGGTCAGGAGCTTGTAGCAGATCAGGGGTTGACTCGAAGGCATGACACGCGTGTAATTCTCTTGTTGTGACTTCGCGTCATGACGGCGGGTGTACGTGTGGCGAGAGGTCGAGGAGGAGCCATGCACGAGCTGGAATTGCTGTCCCTGTTGAACGGCGCCGAGGAGTCGGAGCCGGTGTCCTGGCAGGAGCGTGCCCTGTGCGCGCAGACTGACCCGGAGGCATTTTTCCCCGAGAAGGGCGGTTCGACCCGGGAGGCCAAGAAGGTCTGCGTCGGGTGCGAGGTCCGGGCCGAGTGCCTGGAGTACGCCCTGTCCAACGACGAGCGCTTCGGTATCTGGGGAGGCCTGTCGGAGCGCGAGCGGCGCAAGTTGAAGAAGCGCGCTGTCTGACCGGCGCCGCCTCGCGCGCCCGCTCCGTCAACCCCGCCCATGACGTCGACGACCTCCTCGGTCGCCGGCGCGGTCCCCACCGACCGCGCGCCTCTCCACGACGTCACCGTCATCCTCCTCCCAGGGCTCGCGGACGCGGGCTCTGACGATGGCGCGGGCTCTGACGATGGCGTCGAGAGCGACGTCGACGCCATGGTGGCGGTCCTCGACGCCGTTCAGCAGCAGACGCTGATGCCCCGTCGGGTGCTCGTCGTGGGGATCGACCAGGACAGTGAAGGCGCCGACCGGGTGCTGCGCCACCCGCTCACCGCCGTGCACCGGGTGCCCCTGCTGCTGCGCGGCCCTCTGGAGCCGGACGTACCTCGGTGGAAGGTCGTCGAGGACGCGCGCCGGGGCCTGCCCGTCCAGCAGGGTCACTGGCTGTGGTTCCTGGCCCCGGACTCCCGGCCGGCGCCCGATGCCCTGTCCGCACTGCTGTCGGCCACCCGGCGCAGCAGCCGGGTCGGCCTCGTGGGGCCCAAGCTGGTGGACGCGGAGGACCCTCGCCTGCTGGTCGGCCTCGGCCACCACCTGACCGTGGCCGGCCGCGCGACCGATGCCCACCCCGCCGGCCTGGTCGACCAGGGGCAGCACGATCTGCGCCAGGACGTGCTCGGGATGCCGCTGGTCGGTTCCTTGGTGGACAGCGCCGTGCTCGACGCGGTCGGTGGCCTGGACCGGGCCTTCGGCGAGGACGGCGTCGACGGGTTGGACCTGGGGTGGCGCAGCCACCTGGCCGGCCACCGGGTCATCGTCGCCCCGGACGCCGTGGTTCGCCAGGGCGAGGACGGCCTCGGCGTGCGGGACCCCCTGCGGACGCGGATGCGTCAGCGGCAGGTGGCGCTGGCGCGCGGGTCGCTCTGGGCAGCCCCTTGGCGGACCCTTGGCGTGGCGGTCACCTCCCTGCTGGCTGCCCTCGTCCTGCTCCTGGTCAAGCGCCCGGCTGAGGCCGCGGGGGAGTGGGCCGACGTGCGGGCCGTGCTCAGCCCGGCTCGTGGCTGGGGTGCCCGCGGCCGGTTCGCCCGGCGCCGTACGGTGCGACCCCGGGACCTGGCCGGCCTGCACAGCCCCGCCCGCAGCGGCTGGCTCAGCACTCGCGAAACCGTCGTCGAGGCGCTCGACCCCCGGGCGGGTCGGTGGTCCGAGGGGTCGGCGGGGCGGACGGGCCCGCCGCACGGCGGGACCGAGACGGGGCCGGTGTCGGACGAGTTCGCCAACCTGGCCGGTGATGCACACCGTAGCCGGTTCAGCGCCCCGCTGGCCCTGGCCGTGCTGGTCACCATGGTGGTCACCGGGTGGTGGGGGCGGGACCTCATCGGTGCCCTCGACCCTGGAGGCGTGGGTCTGGTAGGTCCCGAGCTCGGCCCGGCCGCCACCGACGCCCGCGGCCTGTTCTCCTCCGCCCTCGACGGGTGGCGCGGCGGGGGCCTGGGCCATGAGCGGGCACCGGAGCCCTGGCTCTTGCCCGCGGCGGCCATCGCGTGGTTGGCCTCCTGGCTGCCGGGGGCGGGGGCGACGGTGGCAGGTCCAGCACTGGCGTGGGTGCTGGCGCTGGCCGGACCGCTGTCTGTCCTCACCGCATACCTGGCCCTGCGCCGGGTCACGCACGGCCGGTGGGTCCGTGCGCTCCTCGCGCTGGGCTGGGCCGGCCTCGCGCCGTTGCCGCTGGCCCTCGGCGACGGCCGGCTGGGCCCGGCCGCGGTCCATGTGCTGGCTCCGCTGCTGGTTGCCGGGGTTGTGGTCTGCGCGATGCCCGAGCGTGGAGTGCGGCGCACCGCGGCATGCTTCGCCACGGTGCTGGGGATCGCGCTCGCCGCCCTGTGGGTGCCTGCCCTGCTGGTGCTGAGCACCGCGGGTGGCCTGCTCCTGCTCGCCCTGGGCCGTGGGTCCGCACGCTGGCGCGGTGGCGTGCTCGCGCTGCTGCCGTGGGCCTTCTTGCTGCCGTGGCTGCCCGCCGTCCTCACCGAGCCGGTGCGCCTGGCTGGGGGCGCGGGCGCCACCATGGCTGTTACCTCGCTGCCGTCCGTGGCCCCGGTGTGGCAGACCCTTCTGCTCCAGCCCGGTGCCCCGGTCCAGGCGGGCTCGCTGGCTGCGGTGCCGCTGTGGCTGACGGTCCCGCTGTGGTGGGGGGCCCTGGGAGCGCTGCTGGTGCCGGGCCGCTCCGGTCGCCGGGCCGGGGTGTTGCTTGCTGCCGCGCTCCTGGGGTTGGCCGCTGCCCTGCTGGCGCTGCGCACCGGCCTCGGCCGACTTCCGGCGGAGCATGCCCAGGCAGGGCTGTTCGTCACCGCCTGGCCCGGGACTGCGCTGTCGATTGCCGGTGCTGCCCTGCTGCTGGGCACGGGGATCCTGGTCGACCGGCTGATGAACCCCACCGCCTCCACCCGCCGTTGGCGTCGGGTGCTTGTGGCGCTGATCCTGGCCCCGACGGCAGCACTCGGAGCCTGGGGCCTGTCTCCCGCCCAGCGTCCAGATGCTCTCGGGGTCGCGACCGACCCGTTGCCCCCCGTGGCGGCCGAGCAGGGCCGTGGCCCGGCCGCCCTGCGCACGCTGGTGCTTGCACCGACGGGGCCGGACCCCACCGACGCCGTCCGAGTGGACCTGCTCGCCTCGGAGCCGGAGCCGGCCAGGATCCTGCGCGACCGCACGACCGACCTCACGACGCCGGTGCAGGAGCGAGCCGAGGTGCTCCGGGCCGCGGAGGTATTGGTGTCCGGCAGGTCGCCGGACGAGGCCGCTGAGGCGGTGATGGACGTGGGTGCCGGGTACCTTCTTCTGCACGCGGCCGAGGAGCATCCGCTCGCGGCGCAGATCGACCAGGTCAGCGGCCTGACCAGGGTCTCCGGGCCACCGGAGCAGGTGCTGTGGCGCCGGACGGACGCCGACGCAGGCCGGGTCCGGGTCCTGGACGCCGACGGGGCACTGATCGGGAGACTGACCGCCACCGGGCCCCACGCGCGCGCCGAGGGGGACCTGCGTGAGCTGCCGGGGGCCGCGGCCCTCGACGTCGCAGAAGGTGCCGGCTGGTCACGGCACGCCAGCGTGCTCGTCGACGGACAGGAGATGTCGGTCTCGCCGGGCACCGAGGTCGCGTTGCCCGAAGGGGCCCGGCAGGTGGAGGTCGAGCTGGGCCGGCCGCGCCTGGCGTGGCACCTAGGCACCCTCGGGCTGGCGCTCGTCGTCGGCTTCCTCGCCCTCCCGGTGGGACGCCGGGAGGGTCAGACCCTCCCGGCGCCGGGAACGACCCGCACCAGGTCGCGGCACGAGGCGGGCCGGGACGCAGGTCAAGCCGACGGCCCAGGTGCCGGGACGGAGAAGACGTGATGGTGGCGGCGCGACGTGCGGGCCCCCTCCGGCTGCTCGCTGCCCTCGTCGTCGGAGGGGCTCTGGTGGGCGCGGCAGCAGCCACGGACCTGGCGCTGGGTCCCGGCGAGGCCGGGCCGGCGGCCCCGGTTGCGTCGACCTCCGCTCCCGACCGCGCGGCATACCTCGCCGAGGCGGTCCTGGCGTGCCCCGGCAGCGTCGAGGACGGCGAGGAGGTGACCGCGGGCCAGACCAGGCTCCGCGTGGCCAGCGCACCCGAGGAGGTTTTCTCCGGGTCCTTCCTGCCCGAGGGTGACGCAGGCGGGGTCGAGCTGGCTCTGATCGGCGCGGACGGCATCGACCAGTTGGACGAGGACGCCGGTGGCCCGCTCGAAGCGGCCCTCGAGGACGGTCGCTGGGGCGTGGTCCAGGCGCAGGCGCAGCGGGCTCCTGGCCTGGCAGCGAGCCAGGTGTCACTGATCCCCGACGCCGGGGCGCGGGGGTGGGCCATGACGCCGTGCCTGCCGGCTGAGGACCTGGTCCACCTCGTGGGTGGCGGGGAGGGTGCTGGGCGGGTGGAGCTCGTGGTCATCACCAACCCCGCAACGGACCCCGTCACCGTCGACATCGAGGTCTTTGGGGTGGACGGCGCCGTGTCCACCGTGGGCGGCTCCGGCCTCGTCATCCCGGCGCACGGCAGGTTGGTGCAACGGCTCGACGCCCTCGCGCCCTCCGTGCAGCAGCCGGTCGTACGGGTGGTGGCCCAGGGTGGTCCGGTCGTGGCCCACCTAGCCGACCGGCACCGTCAAGGCACGGCCGACCTGGGCCGCGAGATGGCCGCGCCCGCAGCGGTCCCCGGCCGGGAGCTGGTGGTGCCCGCTCTGCCGACCTCGACGGAGGGCGACCAGACCGTCACCCTGCGGTTGTTCGCCCCCGAGGCGGAGGCTGTGGTGGAGCTGCGGGCGCTCACCGACCGCGGCGCCCACGTCCCCGGAACCGCCGTGGTGCGGGTGCCTGCAGGCGGGACCACGGAGATCACGCTCGAGGGCTTGCCCGACGCCAGCGCTCTGCTGCTGCGTGCGGACGCACCGGTCACCGCCGGAGCCCTGCTGCAGGTCGGCCCGTCCTCGGACGAGCCGATCGTGGTCGAGCAAGGGGACCGGGCCGCCGACCCGGATGAGGCGGCCGACACCCCTGGCCCTGACGAGGCCAGGGGCACGTCCAGCCCCGACGATGCGCCGAGCACGGCCGGTCCCGACGAGGCGGTGACCACCTCCGGTCCCGACGAGGCGGTGACCACCTCCGGTCCCGACGGCGTGGCCAGCACAGCCGGGCCCGGCGGCGAGGAGGCCGACCGGCAGGCGGAGCCGGTGCTGCGCCCCGCGGGGGAAAGCGCCTGGGTCGCGGCGGTGCCGCTGTCCCACATCCCCGTGGGCATGGCGTTGCCTGATCTGACGGACATCCCCCGTCTGGCCGACCGGCGCGACGTGCCTGGGGAAGAGGCGTCTGGCGGGAACGGGCAGGAGGGCGCGCGGGAGTGGGACACCGACCTGGAACCGGCCCTCACGCTGGCGGTGTCGGCGGTCGACGCGACCAGCGCCTCGGTGCTGTGGCTGGACGGCGACGGCGACGTGAGCAGCGTGGAGCTCACCTTGGCCAACGACACCACCCAGGTCCTTCAGGCACCTGCCGGGGCCATCGCCTTCTGGGTCCTGCCGACAGGGGACGCGGGCGTGGCCGCGGCGTTGCACCTGCAGGGCCAAGACGTGGTCGGGTCCTACCTCAGCGCAGCGTCGGTGCCGCCGGTGCCGTGGACCCGCCAGGTCCCCGCGCTGGTGCCGGTCCTGCCCTGAGGCGGGCTCGCGCTACCGCAGGTCGTCGGGGTCGCGGCCCAGCATGCGGGCGACCTGCTCGGTCACCACCTCGGACACGAGGGCAGCCAGCTCCTCCGGCTCCTGGGCGCGCTGCACGATGGGCCGGCGGTAGAGCACCAGTCGGGCCGGCATCGAGCGCTCGGCCGGAAACAACCGGCCCAGCGGGACGCCGTGCTCCCAGGGTGCAGGGTCTGAGGGTGGCACCTCCTCGACGGCCAGCTCGATCCCCAGCTCGTGGGAAAGGATGCGCTCGACGGACTCGACGGCCTCGAGCGCCAGCTCGTCGAACCGCTCGCGACGGGTGGTCATCAGGGGCACCGGGGGCCACGCGAGAGGGCCGCGCGGTCCCCGTCCGTGCCGGTCGCGTCGCCCGCCCATGGCTCGCACCTTAACCCAGCGGCCGAGGCCCACCGGCAGCGCTCTCTCGGAGCGCCTCACCGGCTTTGTCGGTTCACATGCCTAGAGTGTCGGAGTGACCCTGATCCGCCAGTGCTCCAAGACGGCCTGCGTGCGTCCCGCGACGTCCACGCTCACCTACGTCTACGCGGAGCAGACCGCGGTGCTGGGGCCGCTGGCCACCTACGCCGAGCCGCACTCCTACGACCTGTGCGAGCAGCACGCCACCCGTCTCACCGCCCCCCGCGGGTGGGACGTCGTTCGCCTGGAGCTGCCTGAGGGCGAGCCCCGCCCGCCGGTGGACGACCTCGCGGCCCTGGCGGACGCGGTCCGTGAACACCGGGGCACCGTGACCGTCGAAGCCGGGGACAACGGCTACCGGACCGAACGCGGCGAGTACGCCTCGGTGACCGAGATCGCCCGGCGCGGTCACCTGCGGGTCCTCCGCGACCGGTGAGGCGTGTCGGCAGGCACCGTCACCGCGCGCTGGTCCCTGGGTAGTCTGGTCGACCGTGAGCCCGATAGCGCTGGCCGACATCGTCAAGGCCTACGACGTCCGCGGCCTGGTGCCCGAGCAGCTGGACGCCCGTGTCGCCACCGCACTGGGATCGGCGTTCGCCCAGGTCGTGGTGATCCCCGAGGGTGAGGACGGGGTGGTGATCGGCCATGACATGCGCGACTCCTCGCCCGAGCTGGCCCGCTCCTTCGCCGCAGGCGTGGCGGCCCACGGGGTGGACATCACCATGATCGGCCTGTGCTCCACCGACATCCTCTACTACGCCAGCGGCGTCGAGCAGCGCGCCGGGGCCATGTTCACCGCGAGCCACAACCCCGCCGGTTACAACGGGATCAAGCTGTGTCGCCGAGGGGCCCGACCGGTCGGCCAGGACTCGGGCCTGACCGAGATCCGTGACCTCGCCCAATGGCTGCTGGACCGGGGATCCATGCACGACCTGCCGACGAGCGAGCGGACCGGCTCTGTTGCCGAGACGGACATGCTGGCCGGCTATGCGGCATACCTGCACTCTCTGGTCCGGCTGGACGACATCCGGCCCCTGCGGGTGGTCGTCGACGCGGGCAACGGCATGGCCGGGCTCACGGTCCCGGTGGTGCTCGGCATGGACGGGTTGCCGATCACCGTCGAACCGCTCTACTTCGAGCTGGACGGCACCTTCCCCCACCACGAGGCGAACCCGCTGGAGCCGGAGAACCTGCGCGACCTGCAGGCGGCGGTGCGCGAGCACGGGGCAGACCTGGGCCTGGCCTTCGACGGGGATGCCGACCGGTGCTTCGTCGTTGACGAACGTGGCGAGCCGGTCAGCCCCAGCGCCGTGACCGCGCTGGTGGCGGCGCGCGAGATCACCCGGGCGGTGCAGGCCGGTGCCGACCCCTCCGATGTCGCGGTCGTGCACAACACCATCTGCTCCCGGGCCGTGCCCGAGACGATCCAGGAGCACGGGGCCAGGGCCGTCCGCAGCCGCGTCGGGCACTCCTTCGTCAAGGCGCAGATGGCCGAGCACGAGGCCGTCTTCGGGGGGGAGCACTCCGCCCACTACTACTTCAAGGACTTCTGGTTTGCCGACACCGGCATGCTGGCCGCAATGCACCTGCTCGCGGCCCTCGGTGAGCAGGACGACCCCCTCTCGCAGCTGGTCGCCGCCTACGACCGGTATGTGGCCTCGGGGGAGCTGAACTCCCGGGTGCCCGACGTGGCGGCCGCCACCGAGCGGGTGCGCGAGTGGGCAGCGGCGCAGGGCGCCTCCGACGAGCGCCTGGACGGGCTGTCGATGGTGCACGAGGACCCGTACTGGTCGTTCTCGTTGCGGCCCAGCAACACCGAGCCTTTGCTGAGGCTCAACGTCGAGGCCCAGGACCGGGCCGTGATGGAACAGGTCAGGGACAGCGTGCTGACCCTGGTGCGACAGGAGAGATAGCCATGGCACGTCCCCCGTACGACCCGTGGGTCCGAGAGATCCTGCGCTGCCCCGTCGGTCTGCACGAGCTGGTCGACACCCAGGACGAGCAGGGCGCGCCGGCGCTGGAGTGCGCGCAGGACTGCGGCGCCCCCGGCCAACGACGTCGCTACCCGGTGACGGACGGCATCCCGGTGCTGCTCGCGGACGAGGCCGTGCTCGTGCCGGCACCGGGCAGCTGAGGGGGCGCGGTGCCGTACATCGACGAGGCCCTGCTCGATGACCTGGATGAGCTGCAGCGCAAGGACTCTCAGGATACGCTGCGCGCTCTCGCCTCGGCCGGGGCTCAGGTCCGGGAGGGGCTGACCCTGGCGCACGAGGCGGGCATCGACCGGCTGGCGACCATGGACCGGCCGCGGTCCGTCCTGGTGGCCGCGATCGGGGGGTCGGCGATCGTCGCCGAGGTGCTGGAGCTGCTGGCTGAGCCGGGCTCGCCGGTGCCGGTCCAGGCCCGGCGCAACCTGCCCCTGCCGGGGTGGGTCGGGCCGTTGGACCTGGTGGTCGCGGTCTCATTGTCCGGCCGGGCCCCCGGCCCGCTGGCGGTCGCCGCCGAGGCTGCCCGCCGGGGTGCCATGCTGCTGACGGTGGGTGCCGACGACTCGCCGCTGGCAGAGGTATGCCGCCGCGCCCGCGGCGTGCACGTGGGCGTCGGCCGTGGGCGCACCAGCTCTCGGACCGCGCTGTGGACGATGCTGACCCCGGTGCTGCTCGGTGCCGACGGCCTGGGGCTGTTGGACGCGCCGGTGCAGATGCTCGAGGCGGTGGCGGACCGACTGGACCGCAAGGCTGAGGAGATGCGTCCTAGCTCCGAGTCGTTCGTCAACCCCGCCAAGCTGCTGGCTGTCCAGCTCGCCGAGACCGTGCCCGTGGTGCTGGGGGACGGCCCCCTCGGCGGGGTTGCTGCCGCTCGAGCCTCCTCGATGCTGGCCAGGACCGCCCGGATCCCCGCCACCTTCGGCGAGCTGCCGGACGCGGCCAGCGGGATCGTCGCCTGCTTCGACGGGCCGTACACCTCGCTGGGCGGCCGCCGGCAGGGCACCTACGACGACTCCCGGATCCGGCTCGGCGACATCGACACCTCCTCGTGGGAGCCGCACCACTTCGCCGAGCCCGACGGGGAGCTCATGGAGCGCGCCACCGGCCCGGACCAGGGCGGCGGCCGGGACGGTGGCCGGGACATCTTCGCCGATCCTTACCTGGACGGCCCGAGCCCGCCCCCGCTGGGTCTGCTGCTGCTGCGCGACGCCCCGCTGGAGCCACCTACCCGGGAGTCGGTCGAGGCCGAGGCACTGACCGACGCGGTCCTGGCGACCGCCCGGGAGGCCGGAGTGCGGGTGCTGGAGGTCCAGGCCGAGGCCGGCGCGCCGATCGTCCGGCTCGCCGACCACGTGGCGACCCTGGACTTCACCGCGACCTACCTGGCGATCGGGCTGGGCCTGGACCCGTCGGTGTCGCCGCACGTCGCGGATCTGCGCGACCGCACGCGCTGAGTTAGTGACGCAGGCGTCCCCGGGGGCCGTCCGAAGGGAACGACCACGCACCCGACCCGGCTCCCGTCACCCCCTGTGTCATCATCGCCGGATGAGCGCCGACGCTGACCCGATCACCCGCCATACCCGGTCCCGACGTGAGTTGGAGGAGGGGATCGAGCGCGACTTCGGGCGCAACCTGTCCTACGGGGAGTACCTCGACCTGGGTCGGGTCCTGTCGGCCCAGCACCCGCAGGCCGTCCCTCCCCGCCACGACGAGATGCTCTTCATCATCCAGCACCAGACGTCCGAGCTATGGCTGAAGCTGATGCTGCACGAGCTCACCTCGGCCCGCGAGCTCCTCGCGGACGACGACGTGCAGCCGGCGCTGAAGCGGATCGCGCGGGTCAAGCACATCCAGCACACGCTGACCGAGCAGTGGTCGGTCCTGGCGACGATGACACCGAGCGAGTACGCGCAGTTCCGCCACTTCCTGGCCACCGGCTCCGGCTTCCAGTCTTGGCAGTACCGGGCGGTCGAGTTCTCCCTCGGCAACAAGAACGCCGACATGCTGCGCGTCTTCGCGCACGACGAGGCCGTCCAGGCGCAGCTGGAGGACCTGCTGCACCAGCCGAGCCTCTACGACGAGGTGCTGCGCCTGCTGGCCCGCCGCGGTCACCCCGTGCCGCAGGAGGTACTGGACCGCGACGTCACCCAGCCCTACGAGGCGCACGAGGGCGTGCTGGACGTCTTCGCCGCGGTCTACGACGCGCCGCACGAGCACTGGCTGGAGTACGAGTTGGCCGAGGAGCTCGTCGACGTGGAGGACAACTTCCAGGTATGGCGCTTCCGTCACCTCAAGACGGTCGAGCGGATCATCGGCTCCAAGCGCGGCACGGGCGGCAGCTCGGGGGTGCCCTTCCTGCGCCGGGCCCTGGACCTGACCTTCTTCCCCGAGCTCTACGACGTGCGCACCCGCCTCCAGGACGTCACGCCGGAGGGCTACCACGGGGGGACTAGCCGTGGCTGAGCACGCGCAGGGCACGGTCGACCACGTCGACCAGGTGCCGACCCGGGAGCTGGCGCGGGAGCTGGACGCGACCGACCCGTTGGCCGACTACGCCAGCTGCTTCGAGCGGGCCGAGGGCGTGCTCGCCTATTTCGACGGCAACTCCCTGGGCCGCCCCGTGGCCGGCACCGCGGAGGCGATGGCACAGTTCGTGCGGCACGACTGGGGCAGCAGGCTGATCCGGTCCTGGGACGAAGCGTGGATGCGCTGGCCGGAGGAGACCGGTGACCTGCTCGGTGCCGCCGCCCTCGGTGCCGCTGCCGGGCAGACCGTGGTCGCGGACTCCACGACCGTCCTGCTCTACAAGGTGCTGCGGGCACTGGTCGACCACCAGCTCGCCGTCGACCCGGGCCGCACCGAGCTCGTGCTGGACACCGACAACTTTCCGACCGACCGCTACGTGGCGCAGGGCGTGGCCGCTGAGCGCGGCCTGGTGCTGCGGTGGATCGACGTGGACACCGCCGCCGGTGTCACCGCCGACCAGGTCGCCGAGACGGTGGGCCCGAGGACGGGCGTCGTGCTGCTCTCGCACGTGGCCTACCGGTCCGGGTGGCTCGCCGACGCCGAGGCGATCACCGGGGTGGTGCACGAGGCCGGCGGGATGGTCCTGTGGGACACCTGCCACTCCGCGGGGTCGGTGCCGATCCACGCGGACAACTGGGCGTGGGACGCTGCCGTCGGGTGCAACTACAAGTACCTCAACGCAGGTCCCGGGGCGCCCGCGCACGCCTACCTGGCCAGCCGGCACCACGACATACCAACTTTGAGGCAGCCGATCCAGGGCTGGATGGGTCGCCGTGACCCGTTCCTCATGGAGGCCGGATATGTGCCGGCCCAAGGGATTCGGGCGCTGGTCAGCGGTACCCCACCGGTGGCCGGGATGGTCCCGCTACGGCTGGCCCTGCAGATGCTGCAGGAGGCGGGCATCGACGCGGTGCGGGCCAAGTCGTTGGCGCTGACCGACTTCGCTGCCCGGGTGGTCGCCGCGTGGCCGGAGGGGCTCGGGATCACGGTCGCCAGCCCGGCCGACCACGACCGCCGCGGGGGCCACCTCACCCTGCGCCACTCGGGCTTCGAGCAGGTCAACGCCCGGCTCTGGGCACGTGGCGTGATCCCCGACTTCCGCGCGCCGGACGGGCTGCGCCTCGGGCTGGCGCCGTTGTCGACGACGTTTGTCGAGGTGTGGGACGGGCTGGTCGCGGTCCGGGAGGAGCTGGAGCGGGTCTAGGCCACGCGCTCGGGCCCGCAGGCTACCCTTCGACGGTGAGCGAGGATCCCACGCACTTCGACCTGGTCATCATCGGCAGCGGCTCCGGCAACTCCCTGGTCACCCCCGAGTTCGACCTGCTCCGCACGGCGGTCGTCGACCGGGGAGTCGGGAGCGAGGACGCCTTCGGCGGCACGTGCCTCAACGTGGGCTGCATCCCCACCAAGATGTTCGTGCACACCGCCGACATCGCCGCCACCATCACCGACGCGGCCCGGTTCGGGGTCGACGCGACGTTGGAGGGGGTGCGCTGGCGGGACATCCGCGACCGGGTCTTCGGCCGCATCGACGCGATCAGCGAAGGTGGGCGCGAGTACCGGCGGGACGCCGAACACACCGAGGCCTACCTGGGGCACGCCCGCTTTGTCGGGGACCGCGAGCTCGAGGTGCACATCACCACCCCTGGCGGCAGCCATGAGGTCGGCAGCAGGCACCGGATCACCGGCAAGCAGGTCGTCATCGCGACCGGTGCGCGCCCCTTCGTCCCCGAGGAGGTGCGCTCCTCCGGGGTGCCCTTCCACACCTCCGACTCGATCATGCGCATGGACGAGCTCCCGGCCAGCCTGGTCATCCTGGGCGGTGGGGTCATCGCCGCCGAGTTCGCGCACGTCTTTGCCAGCCTGGGCGTGCGGGTCAGCGTGGTGACCCGGGGCAAGGGCCTGCTCACCCACTTCGACAAGGACATCTCCGCCGCCTTCACCGACCTGGCCCGGGCCCAGTGGGACGTGCGGACCGGGGTGACCGTCGAGGCAGTACGCCAGGGGGGCGACGGCGTCGAGCTGCAGCTGAGCGACGGCATCGTCACCGGGGAGCTGCTGCTCGTGGCTACCGGGCGGGTCCCCAACAGCGACGACCTGGGGCTGGAGCACACGGCGGTGCGCACCCACCGCGACGGCCGGGTGGTCGTCGACGAGCACGGCCGCACCGACGTGGAGGGGGTCTGGGCGCTGGGTGACGTCTCCTCGCCCTACCAGCTCAAGCACGTGGCCAACCAGGAGGCACGGGTGGTGGCGCACAACCTCGTGCACCCCGACGACCTGCAGTCCTTCGACCACCGCTACGTCCCGGCCGCGGTCTTCAGCCGCCCGCAGGTGGCCACCGTCGGCCTGACCCTGGACCAGGCGCGGGGGCAGGGGTATGCCGTGACCACCAAGACCCAGCGCTACGGCGACGTGGCCTACGGCTGGGCCATGGAGGACTCGACCGGGCTGTTCACCGTGGTCGCCGACCGGGCCACCGGACGGCTGCTCGGTGCCCACGCCATGGGCCCGCACGCCTCGACCCTCATCCAGCCAGTCATCCAGGCGCTGTCCCTGGCCGGGCCGGACGGCGGCCCTACCGCGCACGAACTGGCCCGCGGCCAGTACTGGATCCACCCAGCCCTGACCGAGGTGCTGGAGAACGCCCTGCTCGCGCTGGACGTGGAGCCCGAGTTTGACGTCACGGCCGACTATGACCCGGTCGGGGAGGACGTGCCTGCCACGTAGCATTGGGTCATGCCGGACACGCAGAGCCTCAACCCCGCCCACTCCAGCGCGCTGGACCAGCCGCTGGACCGGTCAGCCCCGTTCCGGGTGCGTGACCTGGGGCTGGCCGAGCAGGGCCGGCACCAGATCCGCCTGGCCGAGCACGAGATGCCCGGCCTGATGGCGCTGCGGGAGCGGTTCGCGGACTCCCAGCCGCTGGCCGGCGCCCGGATCGCCGGGTCGCTGCACATGACCGTGCAGACCGCGGTGCTGATCGAGACCCTCGTCGAGCTCGGCGCGCAGGTCCGGTGGGCGTCCTGCAACATCTTCTCCACCCAGGACGAGGCCGCCGCGGCCGTCGCGGTCGGCCCGCACGGCACCGCGGAGGACCCGCAAGGCGTGCCGGTCTTCGCCTGGAAGGGCGAGACCCTGGAGGAGTACTGGTGGTGCACCACACAGATCCTGCTGTGGCCCGGGGAGGGGCCCAACCTGATTCTCGACGACGGCGGTGATGCCACCCTGCTGGTGCACAAGGGGGCCGAGTGGGAGCGGCAGGGCGCCGTCCCCACCGCCGAGGAGGACGACCCCGAGGAGTGGCGGGTCATCCTGGGGACGGTCCGTGAAGGGCTGCAGGCGCACCCGACCCGCTGGACCGACGTCGCCCGGGGGCTGCGCGGGGTGACGGAGGAGACTACCACCGGTGTCCATCGGCTCTACCAGCTGCACGAGGCCGGCGGCCTGCTCTTCCCCGCCATCAACGTCAACGACTCGGTGACCAAGAGCAAGTTCGACAACATCTACGGCTGCCGGCACAGCCTGATCGACGGCATCAACCGGGCCACCGACGTGCTCATCGGGGGCAAGGTGGCCGTGGTGTGCGGCTACGGCGACGTCGGCAAGGGCTGCGCCGAGGCCCTGCGCGGACAGGGGGCCCGGGTCATCGTCACCGAGATCGACCCCATCTGCGCCCTGCAGGCCGCGATGGACGGCTACCAGGTCGCCCGGCTTGAGGACGTCATCGCCTCCGCCGACTTCGTGGTCACCGCCACCGGCTGCACGGACGTGGTGACCGTGGAGCACATGATGGCGATGAAGGACAAGGCGATCCTGGGCAACATCGGTCACTTCGACAACGAGATCGACATGGGCGCCTTGGCCAGGGTGCCCGGTGTGACCCGCACCCAGATCAAGCCCCAGGTGCACGAATGGACCTTCCCAGCGGACGCCGAAGGCGGCCGGGCCCGGTCGATCATCGTGCTCTCCGAGGGACGGCTGCTCAACCTCGGCAACGCCACGGGCCACCCCAGCTTTGTGATGTCCGCCAGCTTCGCCAACCAGGTGCTGGCCCAGATCGAGCTGTTCACCCGCCTCGAGGACTACCCGCTCGGCGTGCACACCCTGCCCAAGGAGCTGGACGAGGAGGTGGCCCGCCTGCACCTGGGCTCGCTCGGGGCCCAGCTGACCGAGCTAAGCAAGGCGCAGGCCGAGTACCTGGGCCTGGACCCCGCTGGGCCGTACAAGTCCGAGCTCTACCGGTACTAGCACGTAGGCTGCCCACAGTCCGGTGACCCGTGAGGAGCAGGAGAAGCCATGAGCGCACGTGTGCTCGTCGTGGACGACGACCAGGCCCTGGCCGAGATGCTGGGGATCGTGCTGCGCAAAGAGGGCTACGAGGTCGCCACGTGCGGGGACGGGGCCCGGGCGCTGCCGATGATCCGTCAGTTCCGGCCCGACCTCGTGCTGCTCGACGTGATGCTGCCCTCGATGGACGGGGTGGAGGTATGCCGTCTGCTGCGCGCTGAGTCGGGGGTCCCGGTCGTCATGCTCACCGCTCGCACCGACACCAAGGACGTGGTGGCTGGGCTCGAGGCCGGCGCCGACGACTACGTGGTCAAGCCGTTCAAACCGCAGGAGCTGCTCGCGCGGGTCCGGGCCCGGCTCCGGCGCGACCACTCCCAGGACGAGCACAAGTTGCAGGTGGGCGATGTCGTCATCGACGTGGCCGGTCACCAGGTGACCCGGGACGGCGAGCAGATCCCGCTGACCCCCCTGGAGTTCGACCTCCTGGTGGCGCTGGCCAGCAAGCCGAGCCAGGTCTTCGACCGGGAGTCGCTGCTGGAGCAGGTGTGGGGCTATCGGCACGCGGGCGACACCCGGTTGGTCAACGTGCACGTCCAACGGCTGCGCAGCAAGATCGAGAAGGACCCGGAGAATCCCCAGATCGTGGTGACCGTGCGTGGCGTCGGATACAAGGCCGGACATTCCTGAGGCAGAGCCGCGCAGGCGGTGGCGTGGCCCGCGCTGGTGGCTGGCCTCGCTGGGTGCGCGCGTCATCACCACCACCGTCCTCATCGGGCTGGTGCTGGCCGGCCTGCTGGGGTCGGTGCTGTATCAGCAGATCGCGGTCGGGCTGGTCCAGCAGGGCACCGATTCCGCCCAGCGCGACGCCGCCCAGCAGGTTGCCCTCTTTCAGGACGCTTTCGACTCCACCGACCGGCGGGACGACTCGGGCCTGCGGTACGCGGCCGGGGAGCAGGTCTCTGCGATGGCCGGGGCGGGACCGGACGGTCGGCGGGTCCTGCTGCTGCCATCCCTGAGCAACGACGGGGGCGCGATCGTGGAGGGCATCGCCCTGGGCGTCACGGCCTCGGACATCCCGGAGGCCTTGCAGCTGGCCGTCGACCAGGACCCCGAGAACCAACAGGTCGTCATCGTCCCGGCGACCCTGACCGGCGAGGAGGAGGCGGTGACGGCGGTGGTGGTCGGCTCGCGGGTCACGCTGCTGCGTGCCGGCACCTATGACCTGATCCTGATCTATCCCCTGCATCAGGAGCAAGAGACCCTCGATCTGGTCCGCCAGCTGTTCCTGGCCGCCGGCGCCGGGCTGGTGCTGCTCGTGGCCGGGCTGGCGACGATCGCGACGCGGATGGTGACCCGGCCGGTAGCCGAGGTGGCCAAGGTCTCGCGCGAGCTGGCTCAGGGCCACCTCGACGAGCGGCTCCCGGTCCACGGCACCGACGAGATCGCCCAGCTGGCCACCTCCTTCAACACCATGGCCGACTCGATCCAGCACCAGATCCGCGAGCTGCGCTCGCTGTCCCAGCTGCAGCAACGCTTCGTCTCCGACGTCTCCCACGAGCTGCGCACCCCGCTGACCACCATGCGGATGGCCGGTGCCGTGCTGCACGCCTCCAAAGAGGACTTCCCGCTGCCCGTGGCGCGCTCGGCCGAGCTCCTGGACCAGGAGCTGGACCGCTTCGAGGAGCTGCTCACCGAGCTGCTGGAGATCAGCCGGTTCGACGCCGGGGCCGTCACCGTCGAGCGGCATCAGGAGGACATCGTCCCGCTGGTGCGCTCGGCCGTGTCCAGCATGGAGCAGCTGGCGCAGACGCACGGCTCGACCATCGTGCTGGTGGTCCCCGAGCAGCCGGTTCTGGTCAGCATGGACGGCCGGCGCATCTCCCGGGTGCTGCGCAACCTGCTCTCCAACGCGCTGGAGCATGCCGAGGGCGGCCCGGTCGAGGTCACCGTGGCAGCAACCGAGCACGTGGTGTCCTGCTCGGTGCGCGACCACGGCATCGGGCTGACGGCTGAGCAGCAGGCGCGGGTCTTCGACCGGTTCTGGCGCGCCGACCTGGCGCGCACCCGCACGACTGGTGGGACCGGGCTGGGCCTAGCGATCGCGAAGGAGGACGCGCGGGTGCACGGTGGCTGGCTGCAGGTCGGCAGCGTGCCTGGGCACGGTGCCTGCTTCCGGTTGCTGCTGCCCCGCCACGAGGCCTTCGTCATCGCCGACCGGCCGCCCCCGGTGCCGCTGGTCACTCACGACCAGCCGGCCCAGACCTGGGGCGACGCCGAGCTGGAGACTCTGCCCTCGACGAACGAGCCGAAGCCAGCGGTAGCCCTGGTCGCCGCCGACGGGCCGGGAACCACGGGGGACCTGCCGGCTACCGCCGTGTCCGGGCCGCCGCCCTCTGCTTGCGCCACCCCCGCCACGGACCTGGACCACCGACCCCTGGCCACCGGCCCGGACCACGCCTCTACGGCCGCGCGGCCGGACGGGTCGCAGGGTGAGACGGTGCGGGTGCGACCGACTCCGGAGCCGTGGGACGTGGCGGCCCGGGGGAGCCTGCACGGCGAGGCCTCCGCCGTGCCGCCCGTCGTCTCCCAGGCCGGAGACCTGCCCGACAACGAGGTGCCGCCGGTCGTGCTTGCGCTGGCGACCCGACAGGGGGATGCATGAGACTCAGCCACCAGGGGCGGCACCATGGCCCACGACGAGCCCCACGACGAGCCCGGAGCCTCGCGGGGGCCGCCATCGTTGCGCTGCTCCTGGCCGCCTGCTCCGGGCAGCTGCCCACGACGCCGGAGCCCCGGGCCGGCCTGCCGGTCCAGGTGCAGGCCCAGCCGGAGATCCAGCGGCTGCTGAACTCGCCCCAGCCGGACGCCTCGGCGGCGGACATCGTCCGGGGCTTCCTGCGGGCCAATGTGGGCTTTGCCGACGAGGAGGACGTCGTCCGGCGGTTCCTGGTCGAAGGTCTGGCCAGCGAGTGGGTGCCGACCAGCAACGTCCTGGTCTACGACGGCACGCCGGTCGTCACCGTCAGCGACACCGGCCGCGAGGCGCAGGTGAGCATTGAGGTGGTGGCTCGCATCGACGCGCAGGGTCGGCTGACCGAGCAGGAGGTTGGCACCGTCACCCAGTCCTTTGAGCTGACCCGGATACAGGGCCAGTGGCGGATCAGCGCCTTCCCGGACGACTTCGGAGTCTGGCTCACCTACCCCGACCTCACCGCCGCTTTCCGGGCCACCAGCCTGTACCACCTCAGCACCCAGGGGCAGTACTTCGTCCCGGAGGTCCGCTGGCTGGCCCGGGGCGAGGGACTGCCCACGGCGGTGACCCGGGCAGCCCTGGCCCCGGTGCCGGAGCACCTGGCGGGCGCGGTGCGCACGGGTGACAGCGAGAACGTCCGGCTCGCGGCCCCGTCGGTCACGGTGGACCCGGAGACCCGGCTGGCCACGGTGCCCCTGGAGGGTTCCGGGCCGGTCGACGGCGGCGACGCCTCCGAGGCGCTGGTGAGTCAGATCAGCCAGGCGCTGCTGGCGCTGGGCGGGATCAGTGCGGTCGACGTGCAGGCGGCGGGGCGGTCGCTGGGCGTGCGCGGGCACGAGGGGCCGATCACCAGCACTGGCCAGCTGCCTTACGTCGAGGCGGAGCGCAGCGTCAACATCGCGCTGCTCCGAATCGGCGAGCAGTTCTTCCCGGTCGACCCGACCGACGCCCGCCTGCCCAATCTGACCGAGGAGGCTGCCAACCTCCGGCTGCCCCGGTTAGGGCTTTCCTGGGGTGGGGTCGCCGTGACCGCGGACCTGCAGGACTTCGCCGCGGTGTCCAACGACCGCACCTCGGTGTGGCGGTGGCAGCAGCGGGAGTCTGAGGGGGAGTCCAGCACCAACGCCGGCATCGGCAACCAGCTGACCGTCCCCGCCGTCGACCCCCAGGGGGCCTTCCTGGTCGCCGGGGTCCACCGCAGCACCGGGGCTCCCCGGGTGTGGGCGCTGGACCGGGACGACGTGCACTCGTTGGCCGAGCCGCTGGACGTGCCCTGGCTGCGGGATCGGGACCGGGTGCGCTCGCTGTCGGTCTCCCCGGACGGCACGCGGGTGGCGATGGTCATGGGTGAGGCCACACGGGAGCGCGGCCGCCTCATGATCGCCGGGATTCTGCGGGATCAGGAGGGCAAACCTCGAGGGTTGACCCGGGCTGTGCCGGCGGCCGGATCCCTGGTCGACGTCAGCTCGGCCCGGTGGGCCTCCCCGCGCGCGCTCTACCTCGTCGGACAGCGCCAGGAGGACACCGCCCTCCGAGGCTTCTCGCTGCCCCTGGGCGATTTCCTGCAACCCTTGGGTGCGGTGGACGGGGTGGACTTCGTCGAGGTGGTGCCGGTGCCCCGGGTCGAGGGCCCGCGTCCGGTCGTGCGCAGCGCCGACGGCCGGTTCTACACCGAGGAGGGCACCCGGGGCTGGTTCAACGCTCGCAACGGGGATGAGCTGGTGGTCCCGGGCAGCTGAGCCTGTGGACGACCGAGACCAGGTCGGGCCGGACCCTGCCAGGCTGACGAGATGCCGTGGCGCCCCGACCTGCTCGCGCTCGTCGAGCTGGCCGCTCCCAGCTCCTGTGCCGGGTGCGGGGCAGCAGGCACTCGGTGGTGTCCCGACTGCGCGGTCGTCCTCAGCGCCAGCGCCCCGCGGCCCTGGCGGCCCACGCCCTGCCCACGGGGGTTCCCCCCGACCTGGACGGGTCTGGCCTACGCAGGCCAGGTGCGTGCTGCCGTCGTCGCCTGGAAAGAGCAGGACCGGGTAGAGCTGAACCCGGTCCTGGCGACGGTTCTGCGGGGAGTCCTCGCCGAGGCCCTCGCCGGGTCGCCACCGCATACCGCCGCTGTCCTGCAGCACACCCCGGTCGCCCTGGTGCCTGCCCCCTCGGCGCCCAGCAGCATCCGCACCCGCGGGCGGCGACCCGTGCCCGAGTTGGCTGCGGCGGCTGGTCGGGCGGACCTGCTGGTCGACGCGCTGCGGCTGACCCGCAGGGTGCAGGACCAGGCCGGGCTGTCGGCGCAGCAGCGCGCGGCCAACCTGCAGCGTGCTGTCACCGTGCGTCCCCGCGTGCGTGCGGCGCTTCGCGAGGTGCCGTGCGTGGTGGTCGACGACGTGGTCACCACTGGGGCCACGCTGGCCGAGTGCACGCGGGCGCTGCTGGCCGCGGGGGCCGGTCCGGTGGTGGCCGTCACGGTCGCCGCGACGGCCCGTCGGCCTGCCCAGGCACGTCCGCAGCGGGCGGACTAGTGTAGGCGCATGGAGCCCTTCGCGAGTCAAACGAAGGGGGTGATGCAGGCCCTACGCAAGTGCCGCAGCCATGACGCGGCGGCAGCATGACCAGCACACACCCCATTGATGGAGGACCCGATGGAACTCACCGTGACCGGTCGCAAGAAGGACATCTCTGAGCGGTTCCGCCGCCACCTCGAGGACAAGCTGTCCAAGATCCCACAGCTCACGCCGCGGGTGCGGCGCACCGAGGTCGTCCTGACGCGCGAGAACAACCCTCGCCTGGCCAAGGAGGCCGAGCGCTGCGAGATCACCTGCTACGTGCACCGCACCGTGGTGCGCGCGGAGGCCGCAGCCGACGAGGAGTACGCCGCGCTCGACCTGACGATGAGCAAGCTCACCGAGCGGCTGCGCCGCCTGAGCGACAAGCGGCGGGTCAGCCACACCGGCAAGCACCGCCTGCCCTCGGTCGCCGAGGCCACCTTCGGCCTGCCCACCGAGCCGCTGGCTCCGCAGGACTCCGACCAGCAGGGCGAGGAGACCCGCACTGCCGAGGAGGCGGTGGACGAGGCGCTGCAGACCCAGGGGAACAGCCCCATCGAGATCCGCGAGAAGGTGCACTCCTCAGGTCCGATGACCCTCGGCGAGGCGCTGTCCCAGATGGAGCTGGTGGGCCACGAGTTCTTCCTCTACCACGACGCCGACACCGACCAACCCAGCGTGGTCTACCGTCGTCGAGGCTGGTCCTACGGCGTGCTGCGCCTCCAGCACGAGGACGTCCCTGAGGCCGGGGACGACGACGAGGCCGTCGCCTCCTGACCGTCCCGTCACCAGCGCGTGACACAGGCAAGGGCGCCCCTGCCGACAGGCGGGGCGCCCGCCCTGTGTGCGCGGGTGCACACGATCGGCCGGCTCGGTTGTCGGTCGCCCGTGGCACAGTGACCACCATGACGTCCTCGAGCCCCCGGCCGCGCACCGTGCGGACCATCCCGGTCGAGCAGGCGCGCCGGATCGCATTGGCCGCGCAGGGCTTTGGGCGGCCCCGCCCCGCCAGCCCGGGCACCAGAGCGCTCGGTCGGGTCGTGGACCAGCTGCAGGTGGTGCAGATCGACAGCGTCAACGTGCTCACCCGTGCCCAGTACCTGCCGTTCTTCTCCCGGCTCGGGCCCTACGACACCGCGCTGCTGGACCGGATGCGCGACGGCCGCGGTCCCCGGTCGCGGGGCGGTCGAAGCCTGGTCGAGTACTGGGCGCACGAGGCCTCCCTGATCCCACCCTCCACTTGGCCCTACCTTGGCTTTCGGATGCTGCAGGCCCGGTCCGGTGACGGGGACCTCAGCCTGCGTCAGGCGCACCCCGGGCTGCCGGAAGCCGTCGTCGAGGTGGTGCGTGGGCACGGGCCGCTCACCGCCCGCGAGGTCGAGGCCCACCTGCCGCACGGGGCTGGCAAGGGCCGTGAGCACTGGGGCTGGAACTGGTCGGCGGTCAAGCGGTGCCTGGAGCACCTGTTCCGGGCCGGGCAGCTCACCTCGGCGGGGCGCTCGTCCCAGTTCGAGCGACGGTATGCCGTGCCCGATCAGGTGCTGCCGCCGGAGGTGCTGGCCCGGGCACCCGGCTCACCGGAGGCCCCCGAGCGGCTGGAGTCGGTGACCCACCTGCTGCGGCTGGCGGTCCGGGCCCACGGCATCGGCACCCAGCGCGACCTGGCCGACTACTTCCGGGTGCGCGGGCCGGTCGTCGACCAGGCGCTGGAGCGACTGGTCAGCTCCGGAGAGGTCGAGCCGGTGAGCGTCCCGGGGTGGCGGCGCACGGCATACCTGGACCCAGCGGCACGTCGTCCCCGCGCGGTGCCAGGCTCGGCGCTGCTCAGCCCGTTCGACTCATTGGTCTGGCAGCGGGACCGGGTGGAGGACCTGTGGGGCTTTCGCTACCGGATCGAGATCTACGTGCCGGCGCCCCTGCGGGAGCACGGCTACTACGTGCTGCCCTTCCTGCACGACGAACGACTCGTCGGTCGGGTGGACCTCAAGGCCGACCGGGCCGCAGGCGTGCTGCGGGTGCAGTCCCTGCACTGGGAGGTCGGCGCGGACGTGACCCGGGCGGGCCCAGCCCTGGTTGCCGAGCTGGAGGCGATGGCCGGGTGGCTGGGTCTGGGAAGGGTGGACCTGCCGGCCCCCTGAGCCCGCCGCTCCGGCACCCGTGCTAGGGAACCTCCAGCCGGGACGGTTAGCCTAGGTGCGTGCCGAACCTCTTCGAGAAGATCCTGCGCGCCGGTGAGAAGTCCGCGCTGCGCAAGCTGCAGACCGTCGCCCGCCAGGTCAACGCCCTGGAGGAGGACTTCGAGGGTCTCACCGATGCCGAGCTGCGGGGGGAGACCGACAAGTTCCGGGCCCGCCTGGCCGACGGTCAGACCCTGGAGCAGCTGCTGCCCGAGGCGTTCGCCGCGGTGCGTGAGGCCAGCAAGCGCACGATCGGCAAGCGGCACTTCGACGTCCAGCTCATGGGTGGGGCCGCCCTGCACCAGGGCAACGTCGCCGAGATGCGCACCGGTGAGGGCAAGACCCTGGTCGCCACCCTGCCCTCCTACCTCAACGCCCTCACCGGCAAGGGCGTGCACGTCATCACCACCAACGACTACCTGGCGCAGTATCAGTCCGAGCTCATGGGCCGCGTGCACCGGGCGCTGGGTCTGGAGACCGGCGTCATCCTGTCCTCGATGACGCCGGCGCAGCGGCGCGAGCAGTACCACATGGACATCACCTACGGCACCAACAACGAGTTCGGTTTCGACTACCTGCGCGACAACATGGCCTGGTCGCTGAAGGACCTGGTCCAGCGCGAGCATCACTTCGCGATCGTCGACGAGGTGGACTCCATCCTCATCGACGAGGCCCGCACGCCGCTGATCATCTCCGGCCCCGCGGACCAGGCAACCAAGTGGTACAACGAGTTCGCCAAGATCGTGCGCCGCCTGGAGCGGGGCACCGCGGCCGACCCGATGCGGGGCATCGAGGCCTCTGGGGACTACGAGGTCGACGAGAAGAAGCGGACCGTCGGCGTGCTGGAGCAGGGCATCGAGAAGGTCGAGGACTACCTCGGCATCGACAACCTGTACGAGTCGGCCAACACCCCGCTCATCGGCTACCTCAACAACGCAATCAAGGCCAAGGAGCTGTACAACCGCGACAAGGACTACGTGGTGATGGACGGTCAGGTGATGATCGTCGACGAGCACACCGGCCGCATCCTGCCCGGTCGCCGCTACAACGAGGGCATGC
Organism: Ornithinimicrobium pratense; assembly: GCF_008843165.1. NCBI lineage: Bacteria > Bacillati > Actinomycetota > Actinomycetes > Micrococcales > Ornithinimicrobiaceae > Ornithinimicrobium > Ornithinimicrobium pratense. The sequence goes on from NZ_CP044427.1 coordinate 915,194, forward strand.
ACCAGGCGATCGAGGCCAAGGAGGGGGTGGAGATCAAGAACGAGAACCAGACCCTGGCGACCGTCACCCTCCAGAACTACTTCCGGATGTACGACAAGCTCGCCGGGATGACCGGTACCGCCCAGACCGAGGCCGCCGAGCTGCACCAGATCTACAAGGTCGGTGTGCTGTCCATCCCCACGAACCGGCCGATGGTCCGCAAAGACCTGCCGGACCTGGTGTACCGGACCGAGGAGGCTAAGTTCTCGGCGGTCGTCGACGACATCGTCGAACGCCACCGGGCCGGTCAGCCGATGCTGGTCGGCACCACCTCGGTGGCCAAGTCGGAGTACCTGTCCGAGCAGCTGCGGCGTCGAGGCGTCAAGCACGAGGTCCTCAACGCCAAGCACCATGAGCGGGAGGCCGCGATCGTGGCCGAGGCGGGTCGCAAGGGCGCCGTGACCGTCTCCACCAACATGGCCGGCCGAGGCACCGACATCATGCTGGGCGGCAACCCGGAGTTCCGAGCGATCGCGGCCATGCACGCCAAGGGCCTGGACCCCCAGGAGACGCCGGAGGAGTACGAGGCGGCCTGGGAGAGCACGCTGGCCCAGGCGGAGGCATCGGTCGCCGCCGAGCACGACGAGGTGACCGCGCTGGGCGGGCTCTACGTGCTGGGCACAGAGCGGCACGAGTCGCGCCGCATCGACAACCAGCTGCGGGGCCGCGCCGGACGTCAGGGCGACCCGGGCGCGTCCCGGTTCTACCTCAGCCTTCAGGACGACCTGATGCGGATGTTCAACGCCGCGATGGTCGACCGGGTGATGTCGACCACGGGGCTGAGCGACGAGATCCCGATCGAGTCCAAGATCGTCTCGCGCTCGATCGCCAGCGCGCAGGCGCAGGTCGAGGCACAACACTTCGAGACCCGCAAGAACGTGCTCAAGTACGACGACGTGCTCAACCGCCAGCGCGAGGTGATCTACGCCGAGCGTCGCCGGGTGCTGGAGGGCGAGGACCTGCACGAGCAGGTGCGGCACTTCATCAACGACGTGGTGACCGACTACGTCACGGTGGCCGGCGGGATGGGGCTGGCGGACGGGATCGATCTGGAGGCCCTGTGGGCCGAGCTGGGCAAGATCTACCCGGTCGGCATCACCGTCGAGGACGTGGTGGAACAGGCCGGCAGCCGGGCCGGGGTCACTACCGAGCAGCTCGTCGAGCAGCTGACCAGCGACGCCCAGCATGCCTACGACCAGCGTGCGGCCGAGATCGGCGAGGAGCTGATGCGTGACGTCGAACGGCGGATCGTGCTGCAGGTGCTGGACCGCAAGTGGCGCGAGCACCTCTACGAGATGGACTACCTCAAGGAGGGCATCGGGCTGCGGGCGATGGCCCAGCGTGAGCCGCTCGTGGAGTACCAGCGCGAGGGTTTCCAGCTCTTCCAGGCCGTGATGGAGGCGATCAAGGAGGAGTCGGTCCAGTTCCTCTTCCAGGCCGAGGTGAAGAAGACCGAGGACGCGGCCCCAGCCAAGCCGGCCGAGCAGCAGCTGACCTTCGTCGCCCCGGGCGAGCGTGGTGAGGCCGAGGCCCGGCCCGTCCGGGCCGACGGCAGCCTGCCCGCCGAGGAGCAGGGCCGGACCCCGGCGGTGAGCGGCGCCGGAGCAGGTGGCCAGGCCAACAACCGCGCCGACCGGCGCAAGGCCGCCCGCCGCGCCCGCTGACCCAGCTCGTCTCATGGGCCGGACGCTTCGGAGGCGCCCGGCCCGGGGCGAGGAGTGATCGTCGCGGCGTCGGGTCTCTTCGGCGGCGCGTTGATCAGCCAAGCTCGAGCGCGGTGATCAGCCAGCGTCCGTCGACCCCGCTCATCCGCAGGGCCAGCGCCCGCACACGGCCGGAGCAGCGGACGACCGCCGAGACCTCGCAGACCCCGTCCGCAGGGTGGCAGAGGAGCAGTGCGCGGATGAGCGGTGCCTGGTGGGGGCGGCGGGCCCGGCGCCGGGCGAGCACCCCACGCCGGGCCACGCGCTCGCGCACGTCCGGGGCCAGCCACCGCGAGAGCTGCTCTGGTGAGCGGGTGCCCTCACAGACCTCCAGGATGGCCTGGATGAGCTTGCGGGCCCACGCCTGGGCAGGCGGCAGGTCGGCGGTGCCGGTCGCCTGCGGGCCGAAGAAACTGTCGTAGGCCTCCTGCCGGAAGTCCACCGCTAGCGAGCCCTGCACGTAACGGCCGGTCGGCTCCTGTCCTGTCCGACCACCCGCGCCGTGCCAGTCGGGGCCCACGGACGGGGGCTCTGCGGTCGGGGCCGGTGCCAGCCGGACGACTGGCAGACGGGGCTCCCCGGTCATCGCCGGGCCTCCTCATCGGCGGGGTCTGTCTGTGCGGCTGGCGCGTCGGGGCCGGGGATCCGCAGCTCCTGGCCCGGCAGGATGCGGTCCGGGTCTGGGCCGATGACCTCGCGGTTGGCCGCATACCATCGAGGCCATTCCTCGGCGATGTCCTGCACGGTGGCCTGCTGGCCAAGATGACGGGCGGTCAGGGACCACAGCGTGTCGCCGGCCCGCACGACCACGTGCTCGGTCGGCGCCTCCCGCGGTGCCGCGCTGACCAGGCCGATGGTGGCGGTCGGCTTGACCGAGGCTGACGCTGGCGTGGGTGTCCAGCCGGGCAAGGGCACCGGCGAGCCGTCCGGCAAGCGGGGTTGCTCCCGCGCAGGCTCCGGGTCAGGTGTGGTGACCGAGCTGGCGATCGGGTCCTGGGACGCGCCGTTCCACGAGGGCTCCGGAGGCCCGGCCGGTGCGGCGTGGGCCGGGACGGCGGTGAGGGCCAGGAGGATGACGCTGACCCGGCGCACCGTCCCGAAGGTCGTCGGGAGCGCCGTGGACGGCCAGCGCCTGCGGCTGGACATCGCTGCCCCACCGTGCCCGACCCCACCGTGCCCGACCCCACCGTGCCCGACAGCGGTGCCGCGGAGCAGCTCGAGAACGGCGAGCGTCAGCACCACGCTGACCCAGCACATCAGCAGCGTGGCGCCGGCGAGGGTCACGGTCAGCAAGGCCGTCTCGATGCCGGTCGGACCGCCGCCCGGCCAGGTCTGGACGACCTGTCGGCCCAGCATCGGGACGCTGGCCAGTGTGAAAGCGCCGAGCAGGGCACCGAGCCCGGCCGCGCGCTGCGGCCGCGCGGTCCTGTGATCGCCCATGGTGGTGTCTCCTCATCCACACCCGGAGGTGCGAAAGCGTTCGTTTGTGTGTGATTGCGTGTATATGCGGCAGATTACGACCGGCCGGGTGGCCGGTCAAGAGGTCGCGCCCAGCCTGTGGACGACGGCCCATGCCTCACCTGATCGGTGGCAGCATGAGGGCATGCGCTGGCACCAGCTCTTCGAGGACCTCGGCGCCCAGCTGGCGGCTCTTGAGCTGCAGGAGCGCGCGGCCGAGGTGGCCGAGCACGTCCGGGCGGAGCGGGGGCAGATCGAGCTCGTCCACAGGCTCGCAGCGGACCCCGCCGCCCCGGTGCGGCTGCGGGTCCGCGGGGTCGGCTGGATCGACGTCGACCTCACCGACGTGGGGCGGGACTGGATCTTGGCGCAGGGGGCCGGCTCGGGCCGGACCGGGCGCGAGCTGCTGGTCCCGTTGCCCGCAGTCTGTGCCGTGGAGGGCCTGGCCACCCGGGCCGACCCTCGGGAGCAGGTGGCCAGCCGACGGTTCGGCCTGCGTTCCGCCCTGCGTGCCGTCAGCCGGGACCGCGCGCGAGTTCGGATCCACGACGTCGACGGGGACCACCTGACCGGCACGATCGACGCCGTGATGGCCGACCATCTGGACCTGGCCCGGCACGCCGACGACGAACCGAGACGGGCCAGCGCCGTCCGTGGCAGGGTCAGCCTGGCCTACGCCACCCTCGCCCTGGTGCGTCGGCTGTGAGGCAGCCGCTGGGCAGGCTGGCCCACCGGGAGGGCGGCTCAGGGAGCGGGATCACCCTGCCGGGTGATCTCGCGGGTCTGCTCGTACATCCGCTGGATGTAGGCCTCGAGCTCGACGTTCTCCACCCGCCACACCCCGCGGCCGCCGAGCTTGACGCCCACGAGCTGCCCGGAACGCACCAGCGCCTTGACCTGCGACAGCGAGACGTTGAGCGTGTCGGCCACGTCGGTGAGGGTGAGGAAGCGGGGGGCCGCCACGGCGAGCTCCTTTGTGGTCCGGGGGCAGGGGTTGAGCAGATTTTACGGAAGTTCAGTAGCCATCTTGGCCCACCTGTGGACAAGATGGACCAGTCATCGTCACGTCCGGCGGGCGCGGCGGAGGTCAGCGGACCGGGTCGACGTCGGCGTCGATCGGCTCCAGCAGAAAGGGACCGAGGTGGCGGTAAGCACTCAGGGACGCAAGACACGGCCGATGCCCGGAGCCGGTGCCGACCCCAGCGCGAGCCCCGGGCGCAGTGCACGCCGTCTGCAACGACCGGGCTGGCGTGACCTGCGCCTGGTGGTCGGGGTGCTGCTCGTCCTGCTCTCGGTGGCGGGAGGGACGCGCCTGGTGATGTCGCTGGACGACACCATCCCCGTGTATGCGGCAGCCCGGGACCTGCTGCCGGGCCAGCCGGTCACCGCGGAGGACCTGGCCGCGGTGCAGGTGCGTATGGGGGAGCAGGCCGAACGCTATGTGGACGGTGCCGAGCCGATCGCGCCTGGGACCTACCTGGTGCGAGGGGTCGGCACCGGCGAGCTGGTGCCCGTCGCCGCGCTGGGCACTGCACGGGAGGCGCTGGACAAGACCGTGACCGTCCCCGTCGACCCCAGCGCACTGCCTGGGCTGACGACGGGAACGCTGGTGGACGTCTGGGTGAGCCCGCGCGACCCCGACGCTCTGGGCGTCAGCTATCTCGACCCCAGACTGCTGCTCGCGGGTGCAGTCGTGGACCGGGTGCCCCAGCAGGGCTCCGGGCTGGGGGCCGGGCTGGGCCGAGCGTCTGTCTCGGTGGTGGTGCCCGCGGACCGGGTCGGTGATGTCATCGGTGCGGTCGATCAGGACGCCCGGCTCACGCTCGTGCCCGCACCCCGGTCCCAGCAGGGGACGGACTGATGAGTCTGCCCACCGTCACGGGCGTCGCCCCCCGGTGGGAGAGCGGGCTGGCCGAACTGCTCGGCAGCTCGGTCCGTGCCCAGCTGGTCCGGCGTTGCGCCGACGTCCCCGAGCTGCTCGGCGTCTCGGCGGCGGGGCTGGCCCGGGTCGTGGTCGTCTCCAGCGACTTCCGGTCTTTGGACCGGGCCGCGGTTGAGTCCCTGCTCGCCTCCGGCGTGGCCGTCGTGGGGGTGCACCCGCCGAGCCAGGCCGACGCCGGACGTACGCTGCGCCGGTGGGGGATCCAGGTGGTGCTGCCCGCAGACCTGGACCCCGAGGCGTTGGACCAGGCAATCGAGGCGGCCGTGGACGCGACGGCCGGGCCAGGTGTCGTCGATGACGCCGGTCAGAAGGGCCAGGCAGCCCCGGACGCAGCCGGGCCCGCTGCGCAGGAACGGGAGCATCCACCGGGACGGAAGGCCAGCAAGCAGCCGGAGCGAGGCCCGGACGGCCAGCCGGGCTGGAATGACCCCCAACGGGTTGGGCGCAGGCAGCGTCGGGGCGAGCAACCCTCGCCGGCGGACGCCGGTGACGAGTCGACCAGCGATCTACCCGGGACCACCCCGGCCCGCGGTCAGTCCGGAGCCACCGACGCCAAGGACCTGGCACCGGCAGCCCCAGGCCAGATCGAAGACCTCGCGCCGTCCGGGCCTGGCGGCGCTCATCGGGGCACCCCCGATCCGATGGACGAGGAGCTACGCCGCCTCGTGGAGGAGGCGGGTGGACCGCCTGGTGGCGGACTGGAGCGGGCGGAGCAACCGGCGGACGAGGGCCCCATGGGAGAACCGGGGGAGGTGATCGTCGTCTGGGGGCCCGGCAGTCCGGGCCGCACCACGCTGGCGCTCAACCTGGCCGCCGAGCTCGCCGACCCGCTGACCCGCGTGCTGCTCATCGACGCCGACACCTCCGCCTCCGCCCTCGCCCAGTCGCTGGCTGTCCTCGACGAGGCGCCCGGTCTGGCCGCGGCGGCCCGCGCGGCCGACCAGGGGGTCCTGGACGAGCGGGTGCTGGCCCGGCTGGCTCCCGAAGTCCGGCCCGGGTTGATGCTGCTCACCGGGCTGCCGCGGGCGGACCGGTGGCCCGAGGTCCGCGACAGTGCGCTCGCCGACATCATCGAGGTCTCCCGCCGGTGCGCCTCCTTCGTGGTGCTGGACGTCGCCGCGGGTGTCGAGCAGGACGAGGAGCTGTCGTTCGACACCCAGGCGCCGCGCCGCAATGGGGCGACCCTCACCGCGCTCGAGGCGGCCGACCGCATGGTCGTCGTCGGCGCGGGTGACCCGATCGGCCTGCAGCGGCTCGTCCGGGGGCTGGACCTCCTGCCCACCCTCAGCGCCGCCCCGCGGGAGGTCGTGGTCACCCGCGTCCGGCCCGGTCCCGTCGGTCCGGACCCCGAACGCCGGATCCAGGAGGCGCTGGAGCGCTTTGCCGGGGCCAGGGAAGTGCACCTGGTCCCCGAGGACCGGGAGTCGATGGATGCCGCGCTCCTGCACGGCCGGGCCTTGGCCGAGGCCCGGCCCGGCAGCGCGGCACGGACCAGCATCCGGGGGCTGGCCGATCGGATCGCTGGCCGGGCTCCGTCGCCGAAGGGCACCGGGCCTCGCTGGTGGCCACGACGCCGACGGGCCTGACGAAGCCGATGCGGACGCACCCCGCCGAGTCTGCGACGATGGCCACGCGGGGCCTGACCGGGTCCAGCGTGCGACCTGTGGAGCGAGGAGGCGCGATGGCGACGCTGCGGTGCTACCTGCCGCTGAGCCCAGAGCAGTTGCAGACCCTCCGGACCGACCGGCGCCTGGCCGGTCCGCTACGGGCCACCACGGTGACCCGATCGGTGCGTGCGTCCCTGCCCTCCGGCGACCAGGACGAGTGGGAGTACGCCGCCCTCCAGGCTGCCGCCGTCGGCCTGGCCGCCGAGGGTCATCCGGTGATCGTGGCCGCGGTCGACCTCGTCGAAGAGGCCGTCGACGCCGCCCGTCCCGAGGGCCCGCAGGTCCGGGTGGGCGACGTCGACCTGCCGCGCGTCGCCGCCATCCACGTTGGTGACGACGTCGTGACCGGTGACCCCTCGGCACTGCCCGGCCCGGACGAGGAGATCGAGCTGTCCTGGTATGACACCACCGAGCTCGGCCAGGTCATCGAGCTGGCCGACGCCCTGGCGGAGGGGCAGCGCCAGTGAGCGCACGGCATACCTGGTCTCTCCGCATGACCACCGAAAGAACCGCCAAGCGAAACACGAAGAGGTGACCATGGACGGCATCGTCGATGTCCCCACGCCCATCAACGAGCCCGTGCTGGACTACGCCCCCGGCAGCCCCGAGCGGGCCAAGCTGGAGGTGGCGCTCGCCGAGCTCGCCGCCAGCTCGGTTGAGCTGCCGCACATCATCGGCGGCGAACGCGTCACCGGCGGGGGCACGGAGATTCGGGTGGTGCAGCCGCACGCCCATGCCGAGGTGCTCGGCACCCTGCGCGACGGCACGAAGCAGGACGCGCAGCGGGCGGTGGACGCGGCGCTGGAGGCGGGTGCGGCCTGGCGCGCGCTGTCCTACGAGGACCGCGCCGCGGTCTTCCTGCGGGCTGCCGATCTGCTGGCTGGCCCCTGGAGGGCTCGGATGAACGCCGCGACCATGCTCGGGCAGAGCAAGACCGCGATCCAGGCCGAGATCGACGCGGCGTGCGAGCTGGCCGACTTCTGGCGGTTCAACGCCTACTACGGTCGCCAGCTGCTCGCCGAGCAGCCCATCCGCAATGCCCCGGGCACCTGGAACCGCATCGACCAGCGGCCGCTCGAGGGCTTCGTGTATGCCGTGACGCCCTTCAACTTCACCGCGATCGGCGGCAACCTGCCCACGGCGCCGGCGTTGATGGGCAACACGGTGGTGTGGAAGCCGGCGCCGACCCAGCAGCGGGCGGCCAGCGTGACCATGGAGGTGCTCGAGGCGGCCGGGTTGCCGCCTGGCGTGCTGAACATGGTCACCGGCACAGGCCCGGCGATCTCGGACGTGGTCCTGGACAGCCCGGACTTCGCCGGGGTCCACTTCACCGGCTCGACCGCCGTCTTCAACATGTTCTGGGCGCAGATCGGCACCAACCTCTCCCGCTACCGCGGTTACCCACGCATCGTCGGCGAGACCGGTGGCAAGGACTTCATCGTCGCCCACCCCAGCGCCGACGTGGACGTGCTGCGGACGGCGATGGTGCGCGGCGCGTTCGAGTACCAGGGCCAGAAGTGCTCGGCCGCCTCCCGCGCCTACGTCCCCGCCTCGTTGTGGAAGCAGATGCGCGACGATCTGGTGCAGGAGACCGAGGCCCTGTCCGTCGGCGACGTCCGGGACCTGTCCAACTTCATGGGTGCGGTCATCGACGAGCGGGCCTTCGCCAAGCACAAGGCGGCCCTGGACCAGGCCCGCCAGGACGACAAGGTGGAGGTGGTCGCCGGCGGCTCCTGCGACGACGAGGTCGGCTGGTTCGTCCGGCCCACGATCGCCGTCGTCGAGGACCCGGCGCACGAGATGATCTCCACCGAGTACTTCGGGCCGATCCTCACCGTGCACGTCTACCCCGACGCCGAGTGGTCCACGATGCTGGACCAGATGGAGTCGGTGGCGCCCTACGCCCTCACCGGAGCGGTCATCGCCCAGGACCGGACCGCGGTGGCCGAGGCCGCCGCACAGTTGCGCTTCGCGGCCGGCAACTTCTACATCAACGACAAGCCCACCGGCGCGGTCGTAGGCCAGCAGCCCTTCGGCGGCGCCCGTGCCTCGGGCACCAACGACAAGGCCGGCTCCGCGGCAAACCTGCAGCGCTGGATCAACACCCGGGTGATCAAGGAGACCTTCGTCCCGCCGAAGAGCTCCCGCTACCCGCACATGGGCTGAGCCTGCAGCCAGCCCCGCCCCGTCAGGGGCTGGGCCGGCTCGGGCGCCCCGGGGTCAGGCTGGCGCGCCAGGGTGGTCCCTGAGCCACTCCTCAGCGAGCTGGCGCTCCTCCTGGATCATCCTGCCCACCTGCTCGGAGACCATGGCCTCGATCCGCCGGCCGAGCAGGGGGATCCGGGCGTCCAGATCGCCGTCGACGGTGTGCTCGGTCTGACCGGGCGCCCCACCCCGGCGCAGGTGCATCCCGCCGGTGAAGGACACCGGGATGCCGGGCAGCTCCAGGCTCATCGCGCCCTCGCGCTCGCCGTCGGCGTCGGGGGCACCCCATCGCACCGTCTCCACCAGCAACAGGGTGGGTCCGACGAAGGCCTTGGCGAAGTCGGGGACCCCGTCACTGGGGATGTGCCGCTGGGTGGTCACCGTGGTGGTGCCCTCCGGCTCCCGGTCGATGGTCACGGTCTGGTCCGTGGCGCCGGTCCGCTCGCAGCGGGCCACCTGGTAGTCGTGGTCGGTGAGCATCTCGTAGGTGCGCAGCGGGTCCGCGGCGTGGATGACGGTCTCGGTGATCCTCATGGCCTCAAGGTAGTCGAGCCAGCGTGCAGCAGGCGTTGCGCGGCGTGCAGACGGCGCAACACCACACCCTTGTCGGCGGGCCGCAGCCGGCCGGTCCGGGTCCGGTCCGCGACGTGGTCGAGCAGCTCGGCCAGGTCCTGCGCGACCTCGGCGGCGCTGAGGGCCCAGGCCAGGCTCGCTCCCTCTCCTCGCAGCGTCGTCGCCGCCGCGCGCAGCCGGGCGGCGGCGGCCCGGCACGAGGCGTGATCGGCGGGGGCGTCCGGCGCGCCCAGGGGGCCCGCCACCAGCGGCAGGGGAGTGGGCTCGTCCCGCCCCGCCGCGAGGTCGACGCACCGGTGCACCAGCCCGTCCACCAGCCCGTCCACGAGGCCGGTCGCCTCGGCCCATCCCAGGTCCGGCGCGAGGCCCTCCAGCTCACGGGCGGCTCGCCATGCGGTGACGCTCCCGGGTGCGCTCACCTCGGGGCGGCGGGGCGTCATACCCCCACTGTAGGCAGGTCGATGCCTGAGTGGGTCGGTCATCCCCAGGCGGGTAACCTGGCTTTCGAGCGCACGAGGACGTGCGGCCCCACGGCTACCGAGGAGTTTCTGACTGCGATGGCGTCCACCGACACGCTGTTCGACCGCTTCTACCACCACATATCCGAGGAGGAGAAGGAAGGACGCGACCCGAGCCAGATGGCGGCTGCGGCGTCCTCGATGGCCGAGCTGTCGTCGGGGCGCCCCTCGGGCCACGCAGCGGTGCGGGTCCTCAACCCCAGCGCCGAGGCGGACGGGTGGAGCAGCCGCTACACGGTGGTCCAGGTGGTCGTGGACGACATGCCCTTCATCGTCGACTCCGTCCTGGGCGAGGTGGCCCGGCACGGCTACGGGGTGCACCGCCTGTTGCACCCGCAGATGGTCCTTGACGCTGCTTCCGGTGAGGTCGTGGACGTCGACCCGCTGCGCGCAGGGCAGGAGCAGCGCGTGGAGTCCTGGGTGCAGGTGGACATCGACCGGATGCCCTCCGACTCCGCCCGCGCGGAGCTGGCGGCCGATCTGGAGCGGGTGCTCACCGACGTGCGCCACGCGGTGGACGACTGGGGCACCATGGGGCAGCGGGCGCGCGCCATCATGGCCGAGCTGGAGCTGCGGCCGCCGAGCACCGTCGACCCCGAGACCGTTGCGCCCACCATCGATTTCCTGCGCTGGGTGGACGACCACCACTTCACCTACCTGGGCTACCGGTCCTACGACCTGGTCGAGGAGGACGGCTCGGCCGCGCTGCGCTCGGTCCCGGGCAGCGGTCTGGGCATCCTGCGCGAGGCGCCCGGGGCTCCCGCCACGGTGAGCGAGCTGCGCCCGGAGGCCGCCGCCAGCGCCCGTGAGCCGCGCCTGCTCACCGTGACCAAGGCCAACACTCGGGCCACGGTGCACCGCACCGTCCCGCTCGACTACGTGGGGATCCGCCGCTTCGACGACCGCGGCGAGGTCATCGGTGAGCACCGCTTCCTGGGCCTGTTCACCCAGGCCGCCTATGCCGAGTCCACCACCCGGCTGCCGATCGTGGGGAGCAAGGTCAAGCGCATCCTGCAGGAGTCCGGTTACGCGCCCGACAGCCACTCCGGCAAGGACCTGCTCAGCGTCCTGGAGGCCTACCCCCGCGACGAGCTCTTCCAGGCCGATGCAGATGAGCTGGGCCGCACGGCCAACGACGTCGTGCGCCTGCTGGAGCGGCCGGCGGCCAAGGTCTACGTGCGCCGGGACGAGTTCGGCCGCTTCGTCACCGCTCTGGCGTTCCTGCCGCGCGACCGCTACAACACCGCCAACCGGATCCGGGTGCAGCGGATGCTGGAGGAGGCCTACGGCGGGGAGCTGGCCGACTACGCCACGCGTGTCGGCGACGGGCCGCTGGCCCAGATGCACTTCGTCATCCGCCTGCCCAAGGGCCAGACCGTCCCCGACGTGGACCCGCAGGAGCTGCAGGACCGGTTGGCCGAGGCCACCCGCACCTGGATGGAGGGCCTGACCGAGGCGGTCGCCGCCCAGGTCGAGGACGAGGGGGACGCTGGCGACCTCGTCGCGGGCTACGCCTCCGCCTTCCCCGAGGCCTACAAGGAGGACTTCGAGGGGGAGGCCGCTTTCTTCGACCTCGGCCGGCTCTCGGACCTGCACGGCGAGGAGCGCTCCGCCCGGCCCCACCTCTACCGCGAGGACGGGGACCCGGACGAGGAACGTCGGATGAAGGTCTACCGGACCGAGGAGATGTCGCTCACCGACGTGCTGCCGGTCTTCGCCCACTTCGGTCTGGAGGTCACCGTCCAGCGGCCCTACGAGCTGGATCCCGACGGCGGGCCGGTCAGCTACATCTACGACTTCGGACTGCGCGCCAAGGACGCCTCGGTGTGGACCGGGGGCGAGGACCGCACCGAGGAGGAGGTGGCCGCCGCCTTCGAGGACGCCTTCTCCGCGGTATGGGGTGGCGCCGCCGAGTCGGACACCCTCAACGGGTTGGTCCTCACCGCCGGCCTGGACTGGCGCCGCGTGGTCATCCTGCGCACCCTGGTCCGCTACCTGCGCCAGGTCGGCACCTACAGCCTCGACTACCTCGAGGAGGCCCTGGTCGCCAACCCGCGGATCGCAGAGTTGACGGTCGACCTCTTCCAGACCCGCTTCGACCCCGACGGGCCCGAGCAGGACCGCGAGGAGCGCACCTCGCAGGTCGTCCAGGAACTGACCGGAGCCCTGGACGAGGTCGCCAGCCTCGACCAGGACCGGATCCTGCGCGGGCTGATGGACGTGGTGATGGCCACCCTGCGGACCAACTTCTACCAGCGGCGCCAGGACGGCGCGCACAAGGCCCGCGTGGCCCTGAAACTGCTGCCACGTTCTCTTGACCTGCTGCCCGAGCCGCGGCCGGCCTTCGAGATCTGGGTCTACTCGCCCAACGTGGAGGGCAGCCACCTGCGTTTCGGGAAGGTGGCCCGCGGCGGTCTGCGCTGGAGCGACCGGCGCGAGGACTTCCGCACCGAGGTGCTGGGCCTGGTCAAGGCGCAGATGGTCAAGAACGCCGTCATCGTGCCCACCGGCTCCAAGGGCGCCTTCTTCGCCAAGCAGCTGCCCGACCCCGCCGTGGACCGGGACGCCTGGCTGGCGGAGGGGCGCTCGGCCTACCAGACCTTTATCCGCGCCCTGCTCGACGTCACCGACAACCGGGTCGCCGGCGAGGTGGTCCCGCCGGAGCGGGTGGTCCGCTACGACGACGACGACCCCTACCTGGTGGTGGCGGCCGACAAGGGCACCGCGACCTTCTCCGATCTGGCCAACTCGGTGGCCCGCGACTACGGCTTCTGGCTCGACGACGCCTTCGCCTCCGGCGGCTCGGCGGGCTATGACCACAAGAAGATGGCCATCACCGCGCGCGGCGCCTGGGAGTCGGTCAAGCGGCACTTCCGCGAGCTGGGGGTCAACACCCAAGCCGAAGAGTTCACCGTGGTCGGCATCGGCGACATGAGCGGTGACGTCTTCGGCAACGGGATGCTGCTCTCCGAGCACATCCGCCTGGTCGCGGCCTTCGACCACCGGCACATCTTCCTCGATCCCGACCCGGACGCCGCCACCTCCTACGCCGAGCGGCAGCGGATGTTCGCCCTGCCGCGCTCGTCCTGGGAGGACTACGACACCAGCCTGATCAGCGAAGGCGGTGGTGTCTATGCCCGCGCCCTGAAGTCGATCCCGGTCAGCGCGCAGGTCCGCCAAGCCCTCGGCATCGAGGACGGGGTGGAGAAGATGACGCCGCACGAGCTGCTGCGGGCAATCCTGCGCGCCCCGGTCGACCTGCTGTGGAACGGCGGCATCGGCACCTACGTCAAGAGCTCCCGGGAGACTCACGCCGCCATCGGTGACCGCGCCAACGACCCGATCCGGGTGGACGGCCAGGACCTGCGGGTGCGGGTCATCGGGGAGGGCGGCAACCTGGGTATGTCGCAGCTGGGCCGGGTCGAGGCGGCGCTGGCCGGGGTGCACGTCAACACTGACGCCATCGACAACTCCGCCGGCGTGGACAGCTCGGACCACGAGGTCAACATCAAGATCGCGCTGACCCCTCTGGTCCAGGACGGGTCCATGTCGATGCCGGAGCGAGACGAGCTGCTGGCCTCGATGACCGATGAGGTCGCCGAGAAGGTGCTGCGGCACAACTACGAGCAGAACGTGCTCATCGGTAACGGCCGCCACCAGCGCGAGGTCATGGTCACCGTCCACCAGCGGCTGATCCGCTACCTCACTGAGCACGCGGACCTGGATCCGCGCCTGGAGTTCCTGCCCGACGACGAGGAGTGGGCCCGCCGGCGCGCCGAGGACCACGCGCTGACCAGCCCTGAGTTCGCCGTCGTCGTCGCCTACGCCAAGCTAGCGCTGAAGCAGGAGCTGGAGGGCACCGAGCTGCCCGACGACCCCGCCCTGGTGGACACGCTGCTCGGCTACTTCCCGCAGCCGCTGCAGGAACGGGCCCGGGCGCAGATCCTGGAGCACCCGCTGCGCCGGCAGATCATCATCAACGAGATCGCCAACGCGATGATCAACCGCGGCGGGGTCTCCTTCGTCTACCGCGCCGAGGAGGAGACGGGGGCCACCGCGGCCCAGATCGCCCGGGCCTTCCACGTGGTCCGCTCGGTCTTCGCCATGCCGGACTACATCGCCCAGGTCGAGGCCCTGGACAACGTGGTCGACACCGACACCCAGACCCAGCTCTACCTGGAGTTCCGGCGCCTGATCGACCGGGCCGCCCGCTGGTTCCTTAACAACCGCTCGCTGTCCACCGACATGGACGAGGAGATCGAGCGCTTCGCCGGACCGATGCAGCGCCTCGTGCCCCAGCTGGGGCAGCTGCTCCAGGGCAACGAGCGGCAGCGCTGGGCCGCCCGCAAGGACTGGGCCACCGGTCAGGGCGTGCCGGAGGGGCTGGCTGCCACCTACGCCTCGCTGCTGGACAGCTTCTCACTGTTGGACGTCGTCGAGCTGGCGATGAGGACCGGGTCCGAGGACTCGGAGGTGGCCCAGGTCTACTTCGGGGTCTCCGAGGGCTTGCGCCTCGACGACCTGCTCACCCACGTCTCCCACCTGCCGCGCGAGGACCGGTGGGCCTCCCTGGCGCGCGGTGCCATGAGGGACGACATCTACGGCGTCATGCGTGGGCTGACCCGCACCGTGCTGGAAGGCACCGATGCTGACGGTTATGACAACGCGCTGGACCGGGTGGGCGGCTGGATGACCCAGCACCGCGCGTCGCTGGTGCGCATCGGCCACGTCATGCGCGCGGTCAGCGACATGCAGGAGCCGAACCTGGCACCGCTGTCGGTGGCGCTGCGCACCCTGCGCGGCCTGGTACGCCAGGGCGCGGCCGACTGACGGCCTACCCCGCCGGGCCCGACGCAAGGTGCGTCCGGCCCGGTGGGAGCCACGTCCGGCCCGACGGGAGCTGTGCCGCCCGCCGCGGTTAGGCTCCTCGCGTGCCCTCCTTGCGCGAGACCCTGTCCCGGTCGACGATGTCGAGCGCCGACGTCGACTGGCTGTACCGGCTGGTCGGGGACTGGCAGATGCTGGCGGACCTGTCCTTTGCGGACCTGACGCTGTGGCTGCCGGTGCAGCAGGACGACGAGTCGGACCCGCACGTCTCGCCGTGGTTCCTGGCCGCCCACGCCCGGCCGTCGACGGGACCGAACTTCTACCACGAGGACGTCATCGGCCAGCCCCCCACCCAGGAGCGGCAGGGGTGGCTACAGCAGGTGATGCAGACCGCCCGGCCGGTGACACCGCCGGAGGTCGGTTTCGTGCGGGAGCAGTACATCCCGGTGGTGCGGGCGGGCCGGGCGATCGCGGTGATGGTGCGGCATACCGACCTGCAGAACATGCGCCAGCAGGGCGGCCTGGAGGTCAACTACCTGCAGATCAGCCAGCAGCTCTTCAGCATGATCGCCGAGGGCGGCTTCCCGACCGAGGGGGCAGCCTCCGGCGGGGTGGGGAGGGGCACACCCCGGGTCGGCGACGGGGTGGTGCGGCTCACCGCGGAGGGGGTCATCGACTACGCCAGCCCGAACGCGGTGTCGGCCCTGCGCCGGCTGGGGCACACCGACCCGGTGCTGGGGGCCGATCTGTCCGAGATCGTCACCTCGCGGCTGCCGCAGGGCACGACGCTGGACGAGACGGTGCCGTTGGTGCTGACCGGGCGCGCGCCGTGGGGCACCGAGATCGCCACACCGTCGCTCAACCTCACCCTGCGGGCGGTGCCGCTGACCCGCCGGGGGCAACGGGTGGGTGCGCTGCTGCTGCTGCGCGACGTCAGCGAGCTGCGGCGGCGCGAGCGCGAGCTGCTGAGCAAGGACGCAACCATCCGGGAGATCCACCACCGGGTGAAGAACAACCTGCAGACGGTGGCGGCGCTGCTGCGGCTGCAGTCGCGTCGGCTGACCGACCCGGGCGCGCAGGCGGCGCTGGCCGAGGCCGGACGGCGGCTGTCCACGGTGGCGCTGGTGCACGACACGCTGTCCCAGGGATTCACCGAGTCGGTCGACTTCGACGAGGTCGCCACCCGCATCCTGCGCGCCACCGCCGAGGTGGCCTCGACCCGCACCCTGCCGGTCGCGACCGCCCTGGAGGGCAGCTTCGGGCGGTTGCGGGCGGAGGCGGCGACCCACCTGGCGATGGTGCTCGCCGAGCTGGTGCACAACGCTGTCGAGCACGGCTTCGAGGAGGCTGACGGGGAGCGGCCCGCCCCCCGGGTCGTGGTGCAGGCCCGACGCCGCGTGGACAACACCGAGGACGTGCTCGAGGTGGAGGTCCGCGACAACGGCCGGGGAATGTCGGGGCCGGCGGCCGCCGCGGCCCGGACGGGGGAGGGTCCGGGCAGCGGGCTGGGGATGCAGATCGTGCAGGCTCTGCTCACCGACCTGCGCGGGGATATCTCCTGGGGAACAGCACAGCCGCACGGAACCGTCGTACGGTTCATCGTGCGGCTGCCGGGGGCAGGGGCGTGGGGTCAGGGGTGAGCGGTCTGCGTGGTGCGGGTGCCCCGGACGGGGGCGGGCGTCCCGCCCGGGCGGTTCTAACCGGCCCGGCGGGCCCGCGCCTTGCGCCGCTTCAGGGCCCGACGCTCGTCCTCGGACAGTCCTCCCCAGACGCCGGCGTCCTGACCGGTCTCCAGTGCCCACTTCAAGCAGGTGTCGATCACCGGGCAGGTGCGGCAGACGGCCTTGGCCTCTTCGATCTGCTGCAGCGCCGGGCCGGTGTTGCCGATCGGGAAGAAGAGTTCAGGGTCTTCGTCGAGGCACGCCGCGCGATCGCGCCAGTCCATCAGTAGTACTCCTTGCTCGCCGTCCGGGGACAGCGCTCGAGGTCGTCACCGGTCTGGCTAGCAGGGAAACATCGCCGGACGGGACGACACATCATTGCTCTCGTCCTGCGAGCGCCCTGAGTCGTACGCCCGCTACATCTGAAGTGCCAACGTGGAAGTTGTACACACTGTTCCCCAGTGTTCCATCCAGGCGCAGGAGGCACAAGGGTCTGGCTTGTGCTGGTCGAGCCGAGGGTATGAGGCGTCAGTCACATTCGTCCCGGTGAGCCGGGACGCGCGGGGGCTGTCTAGGGTGAGATTCATGTCGACAACCTCTGCAGAGACCAGCGCCCGGACCGACCAGACCTCGCCCTCCATCCTTGCCGTCGTGGGGGGCTACGTCGTGCCCGTCGAGGGTGACCCGATCCAGGGCGGGGTCGTCCTGGTCCGCGACGGCCGGATCGAGGCGTTGGGTGAGTCCGGTCAGGTGGAGGTGCCCGCCGACGCCGAGGTGATCGACGCCGCTGGCGGCTGGGTGCTGCCCGGCCTGGTCGACGCCCACGTCCACCTGGGTGTCTGGGAGGAGGGCGAGGGCTGGGCCGGTCAGGACACCAACGAGATGACCGACCCGGTGATGGCCGCCGCGCGGGCGATCGACGGGATCAACCCGCGCGAGGCCGGCTTCGACGACGCCCTCATGGGCGGCATCACCACCGTCAACATCACCCCCGGCTCGGGCAACCCGATCGGGGGACAGGCGGTCGCGCTGAAGACCTACGGCCGGATGGTCGACGAGATGGTGCTGCGCAACCCCTCCGGGGTCAAGTCAGCGCTGGGGGAGAACCCCAAGCGGGTCTACGGCGAGCAGAAGAAGACGCCCTCGACCCGACTAGGGGTCGCGCTGGTCCTGCGGCGGGCCTTCGCCGCGGCCCGGTCCTACCAGGCCAAGGTGGCCGCGGCCGAGGGCAAGCCGGTCGACACCGACCTGGTCGCGGAGGTGCTGGGCAAGGTCCTTGACCGGGAGATCCCGTGGCGCCAGCACTGCCACCGGGCCGACGACATCGCCACCGCGCTGCGGCTGGCCGACGAGTTCGGCTACCGGCTGGTGCTGGACCACGGCACCGAGAGCTATCTGCTGGCGGACGTGCTGGCGCAGAAGCAGGTCCCGGTGCTCTACGGCCCGATGATCGTCTCCCGCAGCAAGGTCGAGGTGCGGGACCGCTCGCTGCGCGCTCCCGGCATCCTGGACCGGGCCGGCGTGGAGGTCTCGATCATCACCGACCACCCGGTCGTGCCGATCGAGTACCTCATCACCCAGGCGGCACTCGCCGTCCGGGAGGGTATGGACCGTGATGCCGCACTGCGGGCGGTGACGCTCAACCCGGCCAGGGTGCTCGGGGTGCAGGACCGGGTGGGCTCGGTGGCCGTGGGCAAGGACGCCGACCTGGTGCTCTGGTCCGGCGACCCGTTCGAGCTGCAGTCGCGGGTGCTGCGCACCTGGATCGACGGGGTCGAGGTCTACTCCTGGGACGAGACCTCGGGGAGGGGCTCTGTCCGGCCGCGCTGAGCCTCACGCTACACCGCCACGGCGCCGCGATGTGGCCGGCCGCGCCAGCAGGTCGTGAAACCCACCTCGGCCCCTCAGTGGGCTGGGGTGACCCGCTCCGCGTGGTGCTGCGCCAGGACGCAGTCGGGGCACAGCCCGTGGCCCGGGAGCCGGTAGAAGACGCAGCAGCCGGAGCGCAGAAACACCTCACCCGCTCGCTCCGTCGCCCCACCGACGCCTTCGGGCAGCGTCCCGGGGTCGCGCAGGCCACCGCCCTGAGCCACGCCGTCCAGGGCGAGCAGCGCCCGGGCCAGCGCCCACGCCCGGGGTCCGGCGTCGGGGCGCAGCCGGGCCAGCACCCGGGCCGCGCCGACCAGCGAGGACGTGGCGTTGCTAGCCAGCACCCGCTGCGGGGTGCGGCCGATCCGACCGCAGGCGTGGTTCAGGGCTGCCAGGCTGCCCCGCACGACCAGGCCGTCGATCGCGGTGACGGCCTGGTCGAGCGAGCCGGCGGCATACCAGCGCTGCGGGTCGCTCAGCCCCAGCGGCACGGGGCCGCGGTGCGCGGGGCTGGCCACGAGGTTGGCGGGGGAGACATCCGGGACGTGCTGGTGCAGGACGGCGCTCGCCAGCGTCACCGACCAGAGACGTGAGGCGAGGGCGACCTGGGCCGCGGACACCGCGACCTTGGGGTCGACGTCGTCCACCGGCAGACCGCTGCTCGCCGCCAGGACCTCCCGGACGTGGACGAACCGTGCGGTCAGCGACTGCTCGGCGAGCACCTGCTCCCAGGGCATGGCGTCCGACCCCGGCGGTGGGGGCGCAGTCAGCTCGTGAAAGCCGCCGAGGTCCCGCAAGGTCTGCAGCCAGGAACGGTCGGGCTCGGTCAGGTCGGTGCTGATGGATCGTGTCCTGTCGGGGTGGGAGGTCAGCCGTCGGCGCGCTTCTGCCCGCCCAGGACGGCGCGAGCGGCAGCGAACCGGGCGATCGGCACCCGGAAGGGGGAGCAAGAGACGTAGTCGAGGCCCAACTCGTCGAAGAGCGCGATCGAGGCGGGGTCGCCGCCGTGCTCTCCGCAGACGCCGAGCTTCAGCCCGGGCTTGGCGCCCCGCCCCTTCTCCACGCCGATCTGGACCAGGGCGCCCACACCGTCGCGGTCGATCGACTCGAACGGGTTGCTCGGGATGACCTCCTCGGCGACGTAGTCGGACAGGAAGCCGCCCTCGGCGTCGTCGCGGGAGATCCCGATGCCGGTCTGGGTGAGGTCGTTGGTGCCGAAGGAGAAGAAGTCGGCGTGCTCGGCGATCTGGTCGGCGACCACGCAGGCGCGGGGCAGCTCGATCATCGTGCCGACGCTGACCTCCAGCTCCGCCCCGGCGGACTCCAGCTCCTCGGCCACGACCTCCTCCACCACCCGGCGCTGGCTCTGCAGCTCGGCGGCGTAGGCGACCAGCGGGATCATGATCTCCACGCCGGCCGTCTCGCCCTCCCGCTCGCGCACGGCCAGGGCGGCCCGGACGATGGCGCGGGCCTGCATGGCCGGGATCTCCGGGTAGAGCATGGCCAGCCGGCAGCCGCGGGTGCCCAGCATCGGGTTCTGCTCGTGCAGGCGCTTGACCTGTCCGAGCAGGACCCTCGCCCGCTCCAGCTCGCCCCCGTCGCCGTCGGTGAGCTCCAAACGCTGGACGAGCAGCGACTGGTCCACCAGCGGGGGCAGGAACTCGTGCAGCGGCGGGTCCAGCAGCCGGACGGTCACCGGCAGGCCCTTCATCGCCGTGAAGATCGCCTCGAAGTCCTCCTGCTGCATCGGTAGGATCTTCTCCAGAGCCTGGGCCCGCGCGTCCTCGTCCTCGGCCAGGATCATCTCCCGCACGGCGGGCAGCCGGTCGGCGGCCATGAACATGTGCTCGGTGCGGCACAGCCCGATGCCGGCCGCGCCGAGCTCGCGGGCCTTCGCCGCGTCCTCGCCGGTGTCGGCGTTGGCGCGCACGCCCAGGCGCCGGACCTCGTCGGCCCAGCCCAGGATCGCCTCGAAGTCCTCGTTGATCTGCGGGGGCACCAGCTCCAGCGCCTCGCCGTAGACGTGGCCGGTCGAGCCATCGAGGGTGATGACGTCCCCGTCGCGGAAGACCCGGTCACCGATGGTCAGCGACTTCTCGGAGGTGTTGATCCGGATCGCGTTGGCACCGGCCACGCAGGGTTTGCCCATGCCGCGCGCGACCACGGCGGCGTGCGAGGTCATCCCGCCGTGCGCGGTCAGCACGCCCTGGGCCTGGATCACGCCGTGGATGTCATCGGGGGTGGTCTCGTAGCGGACCAGCACGACCGCCTCCCCCGCCTCACCG
The DNA here is from genome assembly GCF_008843165.1 of Ornithinimicrobium pratense. Classification (NCBI taxonomy): domain Bacteria; kingdom Bacillati; phylum Actinomycetota; class Actinomycetes; order Micrococcales; family Ornithinimicrobiaceae; genus Ornithinimicrobium; species Ornithinimicrobium pratense. The sequence goes on from NZ_CP044427.1 coordinate 935,941, forward strand.
CGCCGGGCGGCGGTGTCGGCGTCGAAGACGACCTCGCCCACGGCGGCGCCGGGGGAGGCCGGCAGGCCCTTGGTCACCGGCGTCCGGCCGTGCTCGGCGTCGATGGCGGGGTGCAGCAGCTGGTCCAGCTGCCCGGGCTCCACCCGCTGCAGCGCCTCCTCGCGGGTGAGCACGCCCTCCTCGACCATGTCGCGGGCGACCTTGAGCGCGGCCGCCGCCGTGCGCTTGCCGTTACGGGTCTGCAACAGGTAGAGCGTGCCCTCCTCGACGGTGAACTCGATGTCCTGCATGTCCTTGTAGTGCGCCTCGAGGTCGCGCATCGTCGCCACCAGCTGCTCGTAGGCCTGCGGCAGCACCTGCTCCATCTCCGGCAGCGGGCGCGGGGTGCGGATGCCGGCGACCACGTCCTCGCCCTGGGCGTTGACCAGGAACTCGCCGTAGAGCTCGTGCGCGCCGGTGGAGGGGTCGCGGGTGAAACAAACGCCGGTGGCGGAGGTCTCGCCGCGGTTGCCGAAGACCATCTGCATGACGTTCACCGCCGTCCCCAGGTCATCGGGGATGTCGTTGGCCTTGCGGTAGACCCGGGCGCGGGGGTGTCCCAGGATCGGAAGACGGCGTCGATCGCCCGACGCAGCTGCTCGTGCGGGTCCGTGGGCAGGTCCCTACCCAGCTCGCGGCGCGAGACGTCCTTGAAGGTCGCCACCAGCTCCTGTAGGTCCTCGGTGGACAGGTGGGTGTCCTGTTCGACCCCGCGACGGGCCTTGAGCGAGGTCAGCTCGTCCTCGTACAGGTGCGGCGGGACGCCCTCGACGACGTCGCCATACATCTGGATGAACCGGCGGTAGGAGTCCCAGGCGAAGCGCGGGTTGTCGGCCTGGGCCGCGAGCGCCTCGACGGTGTCGTCGCCGATGCCCAGGTTAAGGATGGTGTCCATCATCCCCGGCATGGAGAAGACGGCCCCCGAGCGGACCGAGAGCAGCAGCGGGTCCTGTCCGCCCAGGGTGCGTCCGGTGCGCTCCTGCAGGCGCTCCAGGGCGGTCTGCACGTCCTCCCACAAGCCGTCGGGCCACTCACCCCCGGCGCGCATGGTGTCCACACAGGCGGCGGTGCTCACCGTGAAACCGTCCGGGACAGGGATGCCCAGGCGCTTCATCTCTGCCAGGTTGGCACCCTTCCCACCCAGGATGGTGCGCATCTGGGCGCTGCCCTCAGACATGTCGTAGAGGTACTTGGCGGCTTCACCGGTCATCGGCAGATCGCTCCTCGTGAGGGGGGACGGGGCACCAGCGCCCCGCCGGACACCACCGAGAGTATCGCCACCCCCGGGAAAGGTCTCACCGCCCCTGTGCGGCCTCCTTGCGCCGCTCGACCAGCTCGATGACCCGGCCGGCGGCCTCCTCCAGCGCGATGTCGGTGGTGTCGATGATCGGGCAGCCCAGGTTGCGCTGGACGCCGCTGATCTCGTCCAGCTCGTCGAAGATCTTGACCAGGTCGGTGTAACCGTCCCGGCGCACCCCAACGCTGCCCATCGCCCGCAGCCGGCGGCCACGGATCTGCTGCAGCCGCTCGGGGTCGATGCTCAGCCCGACGATCTTCCAGCGCTCGACCTCGTGCAGCTGGCCAGGGACCGGGATGCCGGGGACGAGCGGGATGTTGGCGGTCTTGAACCCCAGATATCCCAGGTACATGGCCAGGGGCGTCTTGCCCGAGCGGCTGACCCCGACCAGGACGATGTCGGCCTCTCGCAGGTGGTTCTGCAGGTTGCCGTCGTCGTTGGCGATGGCGAACTCCATCGCCTGGACCCGCTTGAAGTAGTCCTCGCTCACCCCGACGGGGCGCACCACCCGCTCGGGAGCCTGCCCGGTCGCGGACGTCAGGGCGGCGACCGCCGGCTCGAGCAGGTCCGCGTGCGGCAACCCCCGCTCGGCGCACAGCTGGGCCACCAGGTGGCGCAGGCCTTCGTCAACGACGGTGGAGAAGACGACCGTGCGGGCCCGGTCCGGGTGCATCCGGCCGAAGGCGTCGAGCAGCCCGTCCGCGCTGGACTGCCGGGGGTGGCGAATGATCCGTACGTCGTATCCGGCGTACTGGGCCGCGGCCGCACGGGCGACGCGGGCGGCCGTGTCGCCCGTGGAGTCGGCGATGACGTGGACCTCGATCGTCGTGCGGGACATGGACCGAGAGTAGGGGGCAGGCCTTTAGAGGGGTTCGTTGCGGTCGCCCGGCGCCGGCTCGGTGCCGATTCCCTCGACGTCGCCACCGAGGCCTCCGGACCCGTCAGGACCAGCAGACGCGCTGGCCAGGGTCGACTCGCCGAGGGGATCGACGACCGTCTCCTGGGTGATCGCCGCGGACTGGTCCGGGTCGGCCAGGTGGGCCTCGCGCTCGCGCTCGGCCTCAGCCTGCTGGGCGCTGGTCAGGTGGCCGTCCTCGGTGTTGTCGCCGTGGCCGAACTCGCCACCGACGAAGGAGCCCTGCTCCTCGTCCTCGTCACGGTCCCGCGGGCTGCTGGTCGTCTCGCTCATGCCGCCAGCCTGCCCCGGTCGCCGGCCGGCGGCAACCGGGGTGGACGGCGCGTCACAGCCGTCCGGGTCCGTGGTGAACGTCCTCGGACAGGCGGATCACGGCGTAGTAGAGCTCCAGGCTCATCCGGATGAAGGCCAGGTAGACCAGACCCAGGATCGGGGCGGCCACCAGGAAGATCAGGCCGAGGAGGACGGCCACGCCTCCGTCGGTCATCATCGCCAGGGCACTGAAGATCATCCCCAGCGTGGCCAGGCCCACCAGCACGGTGGCGACCACGTAGACGATCTTGACGATCTTGGGGGTGATGAAGGTGTCGAAGTTGAAGTCGAACAGGGCCTTGATCAGACCCGTGCTGGAGGTGCTCAGATCGCTGCCGCGCCCGCCGGGACCGGGACGGTTCGGGCCGGGCTGCTGGTGGGGGTCAGGGGGAGTGGACATCGTTGTCTCCTCGTCGCTGGCGACCTGGTGGAGCCCCCAAAGGCGGCCTGCCCGGGGTCTGGTCGCCAGTGACAGGATGCCAGTCATGAGCTCAGGTGGCACGGACCCGGCGGAAGTTGTGTCGGTGGCCGGTGGCGGCCCGGGGGACGAGGGCACCAGGACGGTCGCCGTCGTGGGACCGACGGCCACCGGCAAGTCCGACCTCGGGCTGGCCCTGGCCGGCCTCTTCGATGGAGAGGTGGTCAACGCCGACGCCTCCCAGTTCTACCGGGGTATGGACATCGGCACCGCCAAGCTGCCGGCGGAGCAGCGGCACGGCATACCCCACCACCAGCTGGACGTACTGACGGTGACCCAGGAGGCGAGCGTGGCGGCCTACCAGCAGGCGGGCCGGGCCGATCTGGCCGGGATCCGGAAGCGGGGGCGGGTGCCGGTCGTCGTGGGCGGCTCGGGGTTGTACGTGCGGGCCCTGTTGGATCGGCTGGAGATCCCGCCGACGGACCCGCGGGTCCGGGCGTGGTGGGAGGAGCGGCTGGAGGTGGAGGGCGCCCAGCCCCTGCACGACCGGCTCGTCGAGCTCGACCCGGCTGCGGCCGCAGCGATCGAACCGCGCAACGGGCGCCGGATCGTCCGGGCCCTGGAGGTGATCGAGCTGACCGGGCGCCCGTTCAGCGCCACCCTGCCGTCCCGAGAGTTCGTGGAACCTGCGGTCCTGATCGGGCTGCGGGCGCCGCGTGAGGTGCTGGACGCCCGGATCGAGCAGCGGGCCGCCGGGATGTGGCGGGCCGGGCTGGTGGAGGAGGTTCGGACCTTGCAGGGGGAGGGCCTGCGCAACGGCCGGACCGCGTCCCGGGCGGTGGGCTACGCCCAGGCGCTGCGCCAGCTGGACGGGGAACTCACGCAGGACGAGGCGGTCGCCGAGACAGTCGTGGCGACGCGGCGCCTGGCGCGCCGGCAGGAGCGGTGGTTCGGCGCCGATCCCCGGGTGGTGTGGCTGGAGCACGACGACCCCGACCTGGTGGACCGGGCGCTGGACGTCGTGCGCCAGGCCGAGGACGCCTGACCCAGGAGTCGGACCGCCAGGCCCGGTTCACAGCAGCAGGGCGATGACGCCGCCGAGCGCCATCGATACCCCGACCGACAGGCACACCAGGGCCCCGGGTGTGCGCCCGGTCCTCGTCTCCCCGGCCCACCGGTCTTGCTGTGCGACCACGACGGTTACGGCGAACGCGATGACGGGGCCCAGCACGGCAAACAGGGGTGTGCCGTAGAGCCAGGAGTAGGGCACGAAGTGCACGGCCACCACGACCGCCTGGAAGGCCGTGGCGAGCAGGAAGTGCTGGCGGACGAGGAGCACGACGGCCAGGGGAAGCAGGAGCAGCTGGCCCATGGCGAGGTAGATGGACAGGGCGTTCATGGTCGGGTCGTCCGGTCGTTCTCCGGCGGCGAACAGTGCGGTCAGGGTCAGGCCGAGCGGGAGGGCGACCAGTCCTTGGAAGAGGGCGGCGTAGGCGCCGACTCGGGGGCCGAGGCGCCACCACAAGGCGGCCGCCGCCAGCCAGGTGGTGCCGTAGGCCAGCAGGAAGCCGAAGCCGTGCCGGTTGACGGTGGCCAGCGTCGACAGGTAGTCGCCCAGGTCAGTCATGGCCGGCGCACCTGCAGGATCCGGAAGCCCTTGCTGCTCGCGGCCCGGGACACCTGCACCTCACCCATGAGACCGGGCAAGGTCTCCTGCAGCCACCGGTGCAGCGAGTCCGAGCCCAGGTTCTTCTGCACGACGAGGTAGGCCGTGCCGCCCTCGCGCAGCCGCGGCAGCCAGGTGGTGAGCATCTCGTGCAGGACCTGCTTGCCGACCCGGATCGGGGGGTTGGACCAGACGAGGTCGAACCGCACGTCCGCGTCCACCTCCTCGGGGCGGGCCACCCGGACCCCGGTGCAGCCCAGGGCCTGGGCGTTGCGGCGCGCCAGGTCCAGCGCCCGGGCGTTGACGTCGACGGCGTGCACCGTCGCGGCCGGCGACGCCATCGCCATCGCCAGGGCCAGCGGCCCCCACCCGCAGCCGAGGTCGAGGAAGGTGCCTTCGCCGGGCGGTGCAGGCACCTCCTCAAGCAGCACCCGGGTGCCCTTGTCGACGCCGTCGGGGGAGAAGATCCCCCCGGCGGTGACAACTTCGACGTCCCGACCGGCCAGCCGGACCGCACGTCGATGCAGCTCCCCGTCGGAGGCCGGCTGGGCGGTGAAGTAGTGGTCGGGCTGCACGCCAGCAGCCTACGGCCCGGGCAGAAATCGGTGGCACCGTGCGTTGACTGGTGAGAGGGTGGAGAGCACGCGGACGCGTGACCCACCGCACCGCATACCTGAAGGAGACCATGGCCCAGCCGCACAGCTCTGCCGAGCAGACCCCCCGCAAGCGCGTCCTCGACCGGCGCGCCGACGCGCTGGACGAGAGCACGATCGACCTGCACGGGCATGACTGGGGCACCTGGAGCGGTGAGGACGCCGACGGCGGGGAGGCTGCGCCCGACGTCGACGGCGACCAGCTGGACCGCGAGGAGCGTGCTGCCTTGCGCCGGGTCGGCGGGTTGTCCACCGAGCTCGAGGACGTCACCGAGGTCGAGTACCGCCAGCTGCGCCTGGAGCGGGTCGTCCTCGCCTCCGTCTGGGAGGACAACGGGCAGAACACCCTGGAAGACGCTGAGACCTCCCTGCGTGAGCTCTCCGCGCTGGCCGAGACGGCCGGCTCGACCGTGCTCGACGGCGTCATCCAGCGCCGGCTCAAGCCGGACGCCGCCACCTACCTCGGCTCGGGCAAGGCGGCCCAGCTGCGGGAGATCGTTGCCGCCGAGGGTGCAGACACGGTCATCGTGGACGGCGAGCTCGGACCGTCCCAGCGTCGTGCCCTTGAGGACGTCGTCAAGGTCAAGGTGATCGACCGCACCGCGCTGATCCTCGACATCTTTGCCCAGCACGCCAAGAGCAAGGAGGGCCGAGCCCAGGTCGAGCTGGCCCAGCTGGAGTACCTGTTGCCGCGCCTGCGCGGCTGGGGTGAGTCGATGTCCAGGCAGGCCGGTGGACGCGTCGCCGGCGGTGAGGGCATCGGCTCCCGCGGCCCTGGTGAGACGAAGATCGAGCTGGACCGCCGACGGATCAACACCCGGATCTCCAAGCTGCGCCGCGACATCAAGGACATGAAGACGGTGCGCGACACCAAGCGCTCCTCGCGCCGTTCGCAGCACGTGCCCAGCGTGGCCATCATTGGTTACACCAACGCCGGGAAGTCCTCGATCCTCAACCGGCTCACCGGGGCGGGCGTGCTGGTGCAGAACCAGCTCTTCGCCACCCTGGACCCCACGGTGCGCCGCCACGAGAGCGAGGACGGCCGCAACTACACCCTGTCCGACACCGTCGGCTTCGTGCGCAACCTGCCGCACCAACTTGTCGAGGCCTTCCGTTCCACCCTGGAAGAGGCCGCCGACTCGGACGTGCTGCTGCACGTGGTCGACGGCTCCCACCCGGACCCCGAGGGCCAGATCGCCGCGGTGCACGCCGTCCTCGACGAGGTCTTCGCCGACGAGGAGACCACCTCCTCGGTCCCGGAGATCATCGCGGTCAACAAGGCCGACATCGCCGAGCCGGAGACCCTGGACCGTCTGCGCGCCGCCTACCCGCGCGTCGTGGTCGTCTCGGCCCGCACCGGTGCGGGCATCCCAGAGCTGCTCGCTGCCGTCGAGGACGTCCTCCCACGCCCGGAGATCCTGGTCGACGTGCTGCTGCCCTACGACCGCGGCGACCTTGTCGCCAGGTTGCACGACGAGGGAGAGGTGCTGGGCGAGGAGCACACCGGCGATGGCACCCGGGTGCAGGCCAAGGTCAACCCCGACCTGCACGGTCAGCTGGGCGAGTACGCCGTCTGAGCCTCCGGGGCCGTCCCTGCCCACCGCCTACGCTGGTCGGGTGACCCCTGACCAGCAGCGCCCGACGTCCGCCGAGCACGACCGGTTGGCCACCTCCGAGGATCCGCGTGCGCCCTGGCGGCGCTGGGGGCCTTACGTCTCCGCCCGCCAGTGGGGGACGGTCCGTGAGGACTACTCGGCGGACGGGGATGCCTGGACGCACTTCCCGTTCGACCACGCTCACCTGCGGGCGTACCGCTGGGGCGAGGACGGCATCGCCGGCCTGAGCGACGTCGACGGCCACCTCAACGTCGCCGTCGCGATGTGGAACGGCCGCGACGACCGGCTCAAGGAGCGCTACTTCGGGCTGACCAACCCGCAGGGCAACCATGGCGAAGACGTCAAGGAGTACTGGTGGCACCTGGAGGGGCTGCCTACCCACTCCTACGCGAGCACCCTGTACCGCTACCCGCAGGCGGCCTACCCCTACGAGGAGCTGCTGCGGGTCAACGCCGAGCGGGGGGTGGAGGACCCGGAGCACGAGCTGGCCGACACGGGGGTGCTGGACGAGGGCCGCTTCTTCGACGTCGTCGTCACCCACGCTAAGGCGGCGCCGGGCGACGTCGTCGTCGAGGTCACCGCGACCAACCACGGACCGGAGTCGGCGCCGCTGCACCTGCTCCCGCAGGTGTGGTTCCGCAACACCTGGTCCTGGGGGCTGGACGACCGCCGCCCCGCGCTGTGGCGCGACGACGCGGCGGCCAACGACGAGGACGGCACCGTCGTCGTCCGGGCCGAGCACCACGACCTGGGGTCGGTCACCGTGCGCGCCGAGGGGGCGCCGCGGACCCTCTTCTGCGAGAACGACACCAACGCAGCCGCCCTCCACGGGCAGGACGCGGTGCCGCCCGGGCACACCGCATACCCGAAGGACGCGGTGGGCCGCGCGGTCGTGCACGGTCAGGACGACGCCTGCAACCCCGAGCAGCGGGGGACGAAGATGGCCTTCTGGTGGTCCTTTGACGAGGTCGCGCCGGGGCAGAGCGTGACCGTGCGGCTGCGGCTGACCGAGGGTCGCGGCCCCGGCTCGGACGCCCCTGGCGACGAGGAGGTCGTCGCGCTGCGCAGGCAGGAAGCGGACAGGTTCTACGCCGCGGTGCTGCCGGAGGGCACCGACGCCGAGGACGCCCTCGTGGCGCGCCGGGCCTTCGCGGGGCTGCAGTGGTGCAAGCAGCTCTACCTGTATGACGTGACCCGCTGGCTGCAGGGCGACCCCGGTCAGCCGCCCCCGCCGCCGGAGCGGGCGGAGCGGGCCGGGCGCAACACCAGCTGGCAGCACGTCAACCTCGCCGAGGTCATCTCGATGCCTGATGAGTGGGAGTACCCGTGGTTCGCCACCTGGGACCTGGCCTTCCACTGCGTCGCCTACGCCCACGTCGACCCGTTCTTCGCCAAGTGGCAGCTGCTGCTCATGTGCCGCGAGTGGTCGATGCACCCCAACGGCCAGCTGCCCGCCTACGAGTGGAACTTCTCCGACGTCAACCCGCCGGTGCACCCCTGGGCGGCGTGGCAGGTCTACTGCATCGACGGCTCGCGGGACCGGGTCTTCCTGGAGCGGGTCGTGCTCAAAATGCTGCTCAACTTCCCCTGGTGGGTGAACCGCAAGGACGCCGACGGCAGCCACGTCTTCGAGGGGGGCTTCCTGGGCCTGGACAACATCGGCCTGTTCGACCGCTCCGACCCGCTGCCCGACGGGCAGCGGCTGGAGCAGGCAGACGCCACCGCCTGGATGGGGCTCTTCTGCCTCAAGATGCTGCGGATGTCGATGGAGCTGGCCCGCGAAGACCCCGCGTGGGACGAGGTGGCCACCAAGTTCCTCGTCCACTTCCTCTCGATCGCCCAGGCGATGGACGACATCGGCCGCGGGCATGCCCGGTTATGGGACGAGGAGGACGACTTCTTCCACGACATCCTCACCACCGAGGATGGCGAGGTCCACCGGATGCCGGTGCGCTCGATGGTCGGCCTGCTGCCGCTGGCGGGGGTTGCCATCGTGCCCAACTGGGTCCTCGACGAGCTGCCCGACCTCACCGAGTTCTTCGCCGGGTGGACCCGGCGCCGGCCTGAGCTGCGGGACGCCCTGCTGCATACCAACCACGACGGCTACGCCCTGCGGACGCTGTCGATGGTCGACCGGCGGCAATGGCGCGCGGTCGCGGCCCGAATGCTGGACGAGGCGGAGTTCCTCTCGCCCGGCGGGCTGCGCTCGCTGTCGGCGGCGCACCGCGACGGGGTCCAGGTGCAGATCGGCGGCTCCGACCTGTCGCTGGCCTACGTCCCGGGGGAGTCCGACTCCCGGATGTTCGGCGGCAACTCCAACTGGCGCGGGCCCGTCTGGCTCCCGGTCAACGCCCTGCTCACCGACGCCCTGCGGACCTACGGCCGGGGCGCCGGGGCGGGCCGGCCGGTGGAGTACCCCACCGGCTCGGGAGAGGAGCTGCCCATCGACGAGGTGGCCGCCCGGATCGAGCAGCGCCTGGTCGGGCTCTTCCGGCCCGGCGTGGACGGACGTCGTCCATCCACGCCGGTGCACCACCCCTCCGGGCCGCTGTGGGACTCCCACCCGACCTTCAGCGAGTACTTTGACGGTGACTCCGGAGTGGGCCTGGGGGCCTCGCACCAGACGGGCTGGACCGCGCTCGTGGCCCACTTCATCTGCGCGCCTGACGGGATCGCCAACCGCTGAGGGGAGGCGGCACATCCGCCGGGCCGCCGGCGCCCCGCCGGGCCTACGCTGGCGGGCATGGCCCGTGTGACCCAGCGCCGACGCGTCACCCGTCTGTCCGCGGACGGGGGTGAGCGCGCCCGCGCCGACGTGCTCGCGGGGGAGGAACCGCTGGAGATCCGGGTGAACGGCCGGTCCTTCTCGGTCACCATGCGCACGCCAGGTGATGACTTCGACATGGCGGTGGGCTTCCTGCACGGCGAGGGCGTGGTGACCTCGTGGGCGGACGTGGCCCAGATCGACTACCGCTCCGGGATCGGCGCGGACGGGCTGCGCGACTACAACGTCGTCGACGTCACCCTGGCCCAGGGTGTCCCCCCGCCGGACCCGACACTGGAGCGGCACGTCTACACCTCCAGCTCGTGCGGCGTCTGCGGCACCGCCTCGATCGAGTCGGTGCGCCGCACCGGTGCGCACGACCTGACGACCGACCGCTCGACCTACCCGCTCTCGCAGCTGCTCGCCCTCCCGGACCGGCTGCGGGAGGCGCAGGCGGTCTTCGACCGGACCGGCGGCGTGCACGCGGCCGGGCTCTTCCTGCCGGGCACGGAGGGGCTGACCCTGGCCTGCCTGCGCGAGGACGTCGGCCGGCACAACGCGGTGGACAAGGTGCTGGGGTGGGCGCTGCGCGAGCACGGTATGCCGTTGCGCGGCAGCGTGATCCAGGTGTCCGGGCGGGCCTCGTTCGAGCTGGTGCAGAAGTCGGTGCTGGCCGGAATCCCGGTGCTCTCGGCGGTCTCGGCTCCCTCGTCCCTGGCGGCCGACCTGGCGGACGAGGCCGGGATGACGCTCATCGGGTTCAACCGGGGCACCGCCCTCAACGTCTATACCGGGGTAGAGCGGGTGCTGACCAAGCCGGTCGCGACCGGCTGACCCAGAGGGCCGTCGGTCGGCGGTGCACCGCATCGCGCCGGGGCCGGGTCGAGGGGCGGCCCGCTGTGGACGGGCACCCTCGTCGGGGGTGGGAGCGCATACCCTGAACCCGTGCCCGACACCGACGACCGCAGCCTCGACGCCCTGCTCCGCGCGGCGGTCGGCGCCGTGGGCGGCGCCGAGCGGGACGGGCAGGTGCGGATGGCCAAGGCCGTGGAGCGCGCCGTGGAGCGCGAGGAGCACCTGCTCGTGCAGGCCGGGACCGGCACGGGCAAGTCGTTGGCCTACCTGGTGCCGGCGATCGCGCATGCGGTCCGCACCGGCAAGCCTGCCGTGGTCGCGACCGCCACCCTGGCGCTGCAGGCGCAGATCGTCGACCGGGACCTGCCGCGGATCGCGGACGCGTTGGCGCCGCTGCTCGGCCGCCGGCCCACGTTCGCGCTGGTCAAGGGTCGCGCGAACTATCTGTGCGAGCACAAGCTGGTCGGCGGCTTCCCGGACGAGGACGAGGAAGCCCTGCTGACGATGGGCTCCGTGGACCGCGAGCGCGGACGGCTCGGCGAGGAGGTCATGCGGCTGCGGCAGTGGGCCGAGATCACCGAGTCCGGCGACCGGGACGAGCTGGTGCCCGGCGTCAGCAACCGGGCATGGCGACAGGTGTCGGTCACCGCCCACGAGTGCCTGGGCAGCAAGTGCCCGGTGGTCGCCGAGTGCTACGTCGAGCGCTCTCGCGCGGCGGCCGGCGAGGTGGACGTCATCGTCACCAACCACAGCTTCATGGCGATCGACGCCTTCGAGGGCCGGTTCATGCTGCCCGACCACGACCTGCTCGTCATCGACGAGGCGCACGAGCTCACTGACCGGATCACCTCCACGATCACCGATGAGCTCACCTCCTCAGCCGTCTCGGTGGCGGCGCGACGGGCAGGCAAGGGGGAGGGCGCCGCCCGCCTCGCCGACACGGTCGAGCTGGTCGCCGCGACCCTGGAGAACTTGCCTGAAGGCAAGCTGACGGCGCTGCCCGAGCGGCTGGTCACCACCCTGCAGCTGGTCCGCGACGCAGCGCGCGCGAGCCTCAGCGAGCTCAAGCCGGAGAAGGGCAGCGAGGTCGCCGGCGCCACCCAGGTGGCGCTGGCGGCGGTCCAGGATGTCTTCGACACGGCCGAGCGGGTGCTGACCGATGACGAGCTGGATGTGGTCTGGATCAGCCACGACCCCCGGCGGGGCAGCGTGCTGCGGGTGGCGCCGATGAGCGTGGCGATGCTGGTGCGGGACAAGATCTTCAGCGAGCGCACGGTGGTGCTCACCTCGGCCACCCTCGAGCTCGGCGGCACCTTTGACGCCGTCGCGGGCACGATCGGGCTGCGGGGGCCGGGGTCACCGCCGTGGCAGGGGTTGGACGTCGGGTCGCCGTTTGACTACCCCCAGCAGGGCATCGCCTACGTCGCCGCCCACCTGCCCCCACCCGGTCGCGACGGCGCCGGCCCGGCGACCTTCGACGAGATCGAGGCACTTGTGCGTGCGGCCGGGGGGCGCACGCTCGGGCTGTTCAGCTCCCGGCGGGCCGCCGAGACGGCGGCCGAGCAGATGCGCGAGCGGCTGGCCGACGCCGGCATCACCATGCTCTGCCAGGGCGAGGACCAGCTCCCGGCCCTGGTGCGCCGCTTCGCCTCCGACGCCAGCACCTGCCTTTTCGGCACGATGTCGCTGTGGCAGGGGGTAGACGTGCCCGGGCCGGCCTGCCAGCTGGTGATCATCGACCGAATCCCCTTCCCCCGGCCTGATGACCCCCTGTCCTCGGCCCGCACCGAGAAGATCAGCAGCATGGGCGGCAACGGGTTCATGGCGGTCTCAGCGACCCACGCCGCGCTGCGCCTGGCCCAGGGCGCCGGCCGGCTGATCCGCCGTGGCGATGACCGCGGCGTGGTCGCCTTCCTCGACTCGCGGATGATGTCGGCCCGCTACGCCGGCTTCCTGCAGCGCTCGCTGCCCCCGTTCTGGCCCACCGCGGACCGCGAGCTGGTGCTCGGGGCGCTGCGTCGCCTGGACGCGACCGCCCCCGAGGTGCTGCCGGTGGCGGAGCCGGGAGCGCGCGGCATTGGCGGCGCACCCCTGCCGACCGATCCGGTGCCGGTGGCCCGCTCGCCCCGTACCGCCGTCACCGGTGGGCACGCGTGGAGCGACGCGCAGGACGAGGAACTGCGTGACGGGGTCGAGGCCGGGGTCCCCCTCGAGGAGCTCTGCGAGCACCTGGAGCTGGCGCCCGACCTGGTGACGGCCCGGCTGAACCAGCTCGGTCTGAAGGTCGGCGCGTGAACGACCAGGCCCCGGAGGACCGTCCTTTCTGGCACCTCGCCGAGGTGCGGCACTGGCAGGCTGCGGTGGCCTCGGGGACCTACGTGCAGTCCACGCTCGGGGCCACGCTGGCTGAGGTCGGCTTCCTGCACGCCTCCTACCCTGAGCAGCTGCCCGGGGTGGTCAAGGCCTGCTACGCCCGGTATGCCGACCCTCTCGTCGTCCTGGAGATACACCCCGTGGCCCTGCGGCAGGCCGGCGTCGAGGTCCGGCTGGAGCCCGGCGACCCCTCGGACCCTGACTCCCTCATGTTCCCGCACGTCTACGGCGCGCTACCGGTCGAGTCAGTGATCCGGACCCGACCGGCAAGCGTGGACCGGGGTTGGCTCGACCTTGGACCCTGGGTGCCGGTCGCTGATTGACATCCGTCGATACGTTCGCCATGCTTCTCGTATCGACGTTCGTCTATGGATTGGATCGGCATGACCCAGGGCAGCCCCCTTACCCAGGCCGCGGTAGAAGACGTCCCGGCGCGGCTGTCAGTGACGGACCGGTACCTGCCGGTCTGGATCGGGGTGGCGATGGTTGCCGGCCTGCTGCTAGGGCGGATGATCCCTGGTCTGGGGGAGTGGCTGGGCACGGTCGAGATCGACGGGGTCTCGCTGCCGATAGCCCTGGGGCTGCTGGTGATGATGTACCCGGTGCTGGCCAAGGTCCGCTACGACCGGCTGGACACGGTCGTGGCCGACCGACCGCTGCTGGTCAGCTCCCTGGGGCTCAACTGGGTCCTGGGGCCGGCCCTGATGTTCGCGCTGGCGTGGATCTTCCTGCCCGACCTGCCGGAGTACCGCACCGGGCTGATCATCGTCGGGCTGGCTCGGTGCATCGCGATGGTCATCATCTGGAACGACCTGGCCTGCGGGGACCGGGAGGCCACCGCCGTCCTGGTCGCGCTCAACTCGATCTTCCAGGTCATCGCCTTCGCCGGACTCGGGTGGTTTTACCTCACAGTCCTGCCCGGTTGGCTCGGCCTGGAGCAGGCCAACCTGGACGTCAGCGCGTGGCAGATCGCGAAGTCCGTGCTGATCTTCCTCGGTATCCCGCTGGTCGCCGGCTACCTGTCCCGGGTCTGGGGCGAGAAGGCCAAGGGGCGGGTCTGGTACGAGGAGACGTTCCTGCCCATCGTCTCGCCCTGGGCGCTGCGCGGCCTGTTGTTCACCGTCGTGCTCCTCTTCGCACTGCAGGGTGAGCAGATCACGAACCGTCCGTTGGACGTCGCCCGCATCGCGGTCCCGCTGCTGATCTACTTCGCGGCCATGTGGGCTCTGGGCTACCTGGTCGGCAAGGGCCTGGGTATGACGTACCAGCGCACCACAGCCCTGGCCTTCACGGCTGCGGGCAACAACTTCGAGCTGGCGATCGCGGTCGCGATCGCCACCTTCGGGGTGACCTCGGGCCAGGCGCTGGCCGGGGTCGTGGGCCCGCTGATCGAGGTCCCGGTCCTGGTCGGGCTGGCCTATGTCTCGCTGCGCCTGCGAAAGTTCTTCCCGCACCAGGAGGTCCGTGTCGATGCCCGAGACCACGCCCACTGACGTCAAGCTGGCTTTCACGCAGGTCATCAGCGACCTGTCCTACTCCTTCGACGGGGTCTTCGCCCCGGAGGAGATCGACCAGGCGGTCCGGACCGCGTGGGCAGAGCTCTCGTCGGTCTCACGGATCCCCACCTACCTGCCGGTGCTGGCCTCCCGCCTGGCACGGGAGCGGCTCACCGCCGCCGCCCAGGTCGACGGCCGGCTCGTCAAGACCGTTCCGGAGCTGCTCTTCGTGTGCGTGCACAACGCCGGACGCTCACAGCTGGCGGCCGCCCTGGCGCGCCACCTCGCCGCCGGGAGGGTGCACGTCCGCTCGGCCGGGTCGGCACCGACCGGTGAGCTCAACCCGGTCGTGGTCGAGGCGCTCGCGGAGCGCGGAATCACACTCTCTGAGGCCTTCCCCAAGCCGCTGTCGAACGACGTCGTGCGTGCCGCCGACGTCATCGTCACGATGGGCTGCGGAGACGCCTGCCCGGTCTACCCCGGCAAGCGCTACGAAGACTGGCTCGTTGCCGATCCCGCGGACCAGCCGTTGGAGGTCGTGCGGGAGATTCGCGACGAGGTCCAGACCCGGGTCTCTGCGCTGCTGCGCGGTCTCGGCCTGTGACCCTTCTAGCCCCAGCCACCGAAAGGCCAAGCAGTGTCTGACAAGCCCACCGTCCTGTTTGTCTGCGTCCACAACGCCGGCCGGTCCCAGATGGCGGCCGGCTACCTGCGGCACCTGGCCGACGGGCAGGTCGAGGTCCGCTCCGCCGGGTCCGCGCCCGCCGACCAGATCAACCCGACGGCGGTGCAGGCGATGGCCGAGGAGGGTATCGACATCGCGGCAGAGCAGCCCAAGCTGCTCACCGACCATGGGGTCCAGGCCTCCGACGTGGTGATCACGATGGGCTGTGGCGACACCTGCCCGGTCTATCCGGGAAAGCGCTACGAGGACTGGGAGCTGGACGACCCGGCGGGGCAAGGGCTGGAGTCTGTGCGCCCGATCCGCGACGAGATCAGATCACGCGTCACCGCGCTGATCGAGTCGTTGGGCCTGCCGGCCCGCCCCTGAGCTGAGTGCCCGAGCCCCGTCAAGATGCGTCAGCAGCAGCGACTCGTCGCGGTGTCGACCTGCAGGTCGAGGAAGCCACGCACCCGCTGCAGCGACTCGGGCCGCACCGTGTAGTGCACCCACCGGCCGCGCTTGTCCCGATCGACCAAGCCGGCGTCGTGCAGTTTGCGCATGTGGAAGGACAGCGTCGGCTGGCTGATCTCCAGCGCGGCCGGCAGATGGCACGCGCAGGCGGTGCCGGACTCCGCCTCGGCCAGATACTGCAGCAACCGCACCCGGGTCGGGTCGGCCAGCGCCTTGAACACCAGCGCGAGGTCCTCGGCCCGGTCCTTGGCCAGCAGCTCGCAGTCAGTGCCGGGGCAGCAGACGTCGCCGATGGTCGACGGCACGTCGGTCCACGGTGCTGCGGAGGTGCTCATCCGCCCAGGCTACCCCTCGCATAGACGATCGTCCATACATAGGGCACGTCGACGGGGGCCGACTGGCAGCCCAGCGGCATCCCGGAGTAGCACACCTGCGTGGCTCAGGTCAGCGGTAGCCGTGCCCTGATCAGCGCCGAGCTGGCGTGGCTGTGCACACGGTGCGTCGGGGTGATCTCGATGTCGGTGAAGCCCGCGTCCAGCAGTGCCGCCCGGAACTGCGCCTGCGTCAGGGCGCCGGCGATGCAGCCCGTCCACTGGGCCATATCGGCGCGGGTGGCCTCGTCCATGTCCTCGTCGGCGACGACGTCGGACACCGCGAACCGCCCGCCGGGCCGCAGCACCCGCGCCGCCTCGGCCAGCACGACCGACTTGTCGGCCGCGAGGTTGATCACGCAGTTGGAGATCACCACGTCCACGCTGTCGTCAGGCAGGGGGACCTCCTCCAGGTAGCCCTGCAGGAACTCCACGTTGTCGACGCCGGCCGCCGCGGCGTTCCTCCGCGCCAGGTCAAGCATCTCGGTGGTCATGTCCAGGCCGATGGCCCGGCCACCCGGGGTGACGCGGCGGGCGGAGATGAGCACGTCGCCACCGGCTCCTGAGCCGAGGTCCAGCACCACCTCGCCGGGGTGCAGGTCGGCTACCGCGGTGGGCACGCCGCAGCCCAGGGATGCCTCGATGGCCTCGGTCGTGCCCTCTTCGTCGATGTCTTCTCCGTAGAGCTCCTTGCCAAAGACCGGGCGCCCCTCGGCGTCCCGGTTGAGCTCGACGAAGGCGGCGTCCCCGCGGCAGCATCCCTCCTGCGCCCCACCGGCTGCGGCGCGAGCGGCAGAGGCGTAGCGGTCGCGGACGGTGTCGCGGATGTCGGTCATGTGCGCTCCTTGGTCGTGACGAGGGCTGCGTCGCCGGGGGCAGGAAGGTCGGCGAGCGTAGGGGAGCAGCAGATGCCCGAGGCGCCGGCCATGATGTGGTCGGCTGCGACGGGCAGGGCGCTGAGGCAGGCGGGGTTGACCGCGTAGTAGGTGCTGGTGCCGCGCTTCTGCGCGGTGACGAAGCAGGTGCGCTCGAGGGCGGCGAGGTGATGGCTCACCGTGGACTGGGACAGCGGGAACGCGGCGACGACCTCACCCACCCGCACCGGGCCGTCCTGCCGAGCCAACCAGGCCAGCAGCTGGACCCGCGTGGCGTCCGAGAGAGTGCGGAACCACTCCGCGTACTCCTCGGCGGCCTCACGGGCCAGGATCTGGAGATTTTTCATCGATGATCGACGATAGTCGATAGATTGACCCGGCGCAAGGGGCTGTGGGGATCCGTCCGGGTCTGACCGTGCGCCGTGGCAGGCTGGGGTCCGTGACCGCACCGCTGCCCCTCGCCCTCATCACCGGACCGGAGGACACCCTGGCCGAGCGGGGCGTGGAGTCGGTTGTGGAGGCGGTGCGGGGCACTGAGCCCGAGGCGGAGGTCGTCAAACTCTACGCCTCGACCTACCAGCCCGGTGAGCTGCTCGTGCACGCCAGCCCCAGCCTCTTCGGGGGATGGACCGTCATCGTGGCGCACGACGTCGATGAGGCCGACGACGCGCTGGTCGAGGATCTGCTGTCCTACCTGAAGCAGCCGGCGGACGCGGTCACCCTCGTCGTGCGGCACAAGACCGGCAACCGCGGCAAGAAGCTGCTTGACCTGCTGAAGAAGCAGGGAGCGCGCCTCATCGAGGCCAAGGCGGTCAAGACCGAGAAGGACAAGACCGAGTTCGTCAAGGGAGAGTTCCGGGCATCCCGGCGGCGGATCACCGAGGAGGCCGTGGCCGCCCTCGTCCTGGCCGTGGGCAAGGACCTGCGCGAGCTCGCCGGCGCCTGCGCCCAGCTGGTCCGCGACGTGGAGGGCATGGTCGAGGTCGAGGACGTGCACACCTACTACGGGGAACGGGTCGAGACCACCGGCTTCAAGGTGGCCGAGGCCGCGCTGGCCGGCAACCATTCGGAGGCGATGCGGCTGCTGCGGCACGCCATGCTCGGTGGCCTGGACCCCGTGCCGATCGTCGCGGTGCTGGCGATGCAGCTGCGCCAGGTCGGCCGGGTCGCGGCGGCGGGACGCGGCAGCGCCGGGCAGCTGGCCAAGGACCTCGGGATGGCGCCCTGGCAGGTCGACCAGGCCCGTCGGGTGGCGCAGGGCTGGGACGGGCAGCGGCTGGGCGCGGCGATCGAGGCGGTCGCCCAGGCCGACGTCGACGTCAAGGGCGGCATCCGCACCGAGCTGGCCGTCCGCAGCCCGGAGTACGCCGTCGAGCGGGCGGTCCTGGAGGTCTGCCGGCTGCGGCACACCCGCCCCAGCTGACGGCCTCCCGCTCGCTGCGGCACGACGTACCCAGTCAGGGGCCGCCCCGGTGCCGGCCGGGTCGAGACTCCCGCCGCGGGGGAGCGTACGATCTCCGATCCGTGTCCATCCTTCGCGGCCTGGTGGCCGACACCCGACCGCTGCGCAACGATCACTTCCGGCGGCTGTGGATTGCCAACATCGTCACCGTCATCGGTGCCCAGCTGACGATCGTCGCGGTGCCGGCGCAGATCTATGCCATGACCGGGTCCTCGGCCTGGGTCGGTCTGACCGGCCTGTTCGGCCTGGTCCCCCTGGTCGTCTTCGGGCTGTGGGGTGGGGCGCTGGCCGACGTCTTCGACCGGCGCACCATCCTGGTGATCACCACCTGGGGCCTGATCATCACCAGCGGCCTGTTCTGGCTGCAGGCGGCCGTCGGCGGGATCGACGGCTTCGGGGTGTGGTTCCTGCTCGGGCTGTTCTCCGTGCAGCAGGCCTTCTTCGCGGTGAACCAACCCACCCGCAGCGCGATCCTGCCCGCCCTCCTGCCCGCCGGGCTCATCCCCTCGGCGGCCTCGCTGAACATGACGGTGATGTCGGCCGGAGCGATCGCCGGACCCCTGGTCGGCGGCGCCCTGATCCCGCTGCTGGGCTACTCCTGGCTCTACGCCCTCGACACCGTCACCCTCTTCGCCACCCTCTGGGCGGTCTGGGGACTCCCTGCGCTGGCCATCGAGGGGGCAGCCGCCAAGGTGCCCGGACTGCGCTCGGTCGTGGAGGGCTTCGCCTACCTGCGTCACCACCCGGTGCTGCTGATGTCCTTCGTCGTGGACCTGGTCGCGATGGTCTTCGGCATGCCGCGGGCCCTGTTCCCCGAGATCGCCCACCTGGACTTCGGCGGGAACGAGGAGGGCGGGATGGTCTTCGCCCTGCTCTTCGCCGCCATCCCGGCCGGGGCGGTGCTCGGCGGCGTGCTCTCCGGTTGGGTCTCCCGGGTGGAACGCCAGGGGCTTGCGGTGATCATCTGCATCCTGGTCTGGGGAGTGGCGATGACCGGGTTCGGGGTGGCGGTCTTCTTCTCCGAGCTCGACCGGCCCACCATGCTCGCGGTGGCCCTGCTCTGCCTGGCGGTCGGCGGAGCCGCGGACATGGCCTCGGCCGCGTTCCGGACCTCGATGCTGCTCAACGCCGCCGACGACAACGTCCGCGGCCGGCTGCAGGGCGTCTTCATCGTCATCGTCGCCGGCGGCCCGCGCGTGGCCGACGTCGCGCACGGGTCTGCGGCCGCTCTGGTCGGGACCGCCGTCGCCGCTGCGGGCGGTGGCGTGCTGGTGATCATCGGCACGGTCATCGCCGCCCTGGTGGTGCCGTCCTTCGTCCGCTACCGGATCACCCGCCCGGCCGCCGCCTGAGTCGAAGCGTGGCGGAGACGCCGTGGGGCTGGACAGGGATGGGGACCTCACGCTGGTGGAGGTCACCTGCAGGACCGGCCTGCGTTAGGCCCCTCGACTTGGGCTGCGGGCCCCCGCGCTGGTAGGTTGGCTCCTTGCGTGCGCGCTCGGTCGTGTGCGCAACGCATGCATCACACGCACGAGACAGCCGCCAGGGCACCCCCACGCCTCAATCCTGTCCCGTGCGCTGTCGCCCTCACGACACCAGACCAACGACTGACCAGGAAAGAATCACTTCGTGGCAAACATCAAGTCCCAGATCAAGCGCGTCAAGACCAACGCCAAGCGCACCGAACGCAACCGGGCTCACAAGTCCGAGTTGCGCACCTTCATCCGCAAGTTCCGCCAGGCCGCGGACAGCGGAGACGCCGCGACGGCCGAGGAAGCGCTCAAGGTGGCCTCCAAGAAGCTGGACAAGGCCGTCTCCAAGGGCGTGCTGCACAAGAACCAGGCGGCCAACAAGAAGTCGTCCATGGCCAAGAAGTTCAACAAGATCGGCGCCTGAGGCGCGGATCCGGCACCCCGGCGTCCGTCCCTTTCGGGGGGCGGACGCCCGCTGCTATCCTGAGCCTCACCATGACGACCCGCTGCGAGCTCCTCCTTACGCAGCCGCGCTGAGACGCACCACCAGCGCGGCTGACCCCTCCTGAGCGAGGGGCTTTTTTGTGCACCGAACGGCATCCCCGCAAGAGCAGCGTCCCGAGTGAGAGAGAACATGAGCGAGCGCACCGACCACCTGCCTCAGCACCGCTACACCGCCGAGCTGGCCAACCAGATCGAGGCCAGGTGGCAGGAGCGCTGGGAGACGGAGGGGACCTTCGCCTCGGCCAACCCGGCTGGGGTCTGGGCGACCCCGGACGACCCGCGGCTGCAGGAGGGCCGGGAGCATCGGTTCATCATGGACATGTTCCCCTACCCCTCCGGGGCAGGCCTGCACGTCGGGCACCCGTTGGGCTTCATCGCCACCGACGTGCACGCGCGGTTCAGTCGCACCACCGGGGCCAATGTGCTGCACACCATGGGTTTCGACGCCTTCGGCCTGCCCGCCGAGCAGTATGCGGTGCAGACCGGCCAGCATCCGCGCGTCACCACCGAGGCCAACATGGAGGTGTACCGGCGCCAGCTGCGCCGGCTGGGGATGGGCCACGAGCGGCGGCGCAGCTTCGCCACCATCGACCCTGACTATTACCGGTGGACGCAGTGGATCTTCACCCAGATCTTTGAGTCCTGGTACGACCCCGAGGCGGCGCCACGGGAGGGTTCGGGCCAGGCGACGCCGGGCCGGGCGCGCCCGATCAGCGACCTGGTCGCGCAGTTCGAATCCGGCGAGCGTTCCTGCGAGCGCCGGGACGACGAGGGCCGCGAGCTGGCCTGGGCCGATCTGTCCCCGGCCGAGCAGGCCGAGGTTCTGGACCGCTACCGCCTGGTCTACCTGTCCAAGGCACCGGTGAACTGGTGTCCCGGCCTGGGGACCGTGCTGGCCAACGAGGAGGTCACCGCCGACGGCAAGTCCGAGCGCGGCGACTTCCCGGTCTTCAAGCGCAACCTGAGTCAGTGGATGATGCGGATCACTGCGTATGCCGACCGGTTGACCGACGACCTGCAGCGGCTGGACTGGCCGGAGAAGGTCAGGCTGATGCAGCGGCACTGGATCGGCCGCTCCACCGGCGCCAACGTGCGCTTTGAGGTGCCCTCGGCCAGCCCCGGTCACGACGGCACGGTCCCGATCCACGTCTTCACTACCCGGCCCGACACGCTGTTCGGCGCGACCTTCATGGTGGTCGCTCCCGAGCACCCGGTGCTGGAGGAGATCGTGCCGCAGACCTGGCCGGAGGGGACAGGGGGGAGCTGGACCGACGGACACCCCGACCCGCGGACGGCCGTGGCGGCATACCAGCGAATGGCCTCCACCAAGAGTGACGTGGAGCGGGAACGAGAGCACGGGGACGCCACCAAGACCGGTGTCTTCACCGGGGCGTTCGCGACCAACCCGGTCACCGGCGCGCCCATCCCGGTGTTCGTCGCCGACTACGTGCTGATGGGCTACGGCACCGGCGCGATCATGGCGGTGCCGGGGCAGGACCAGCGCGACTGGGACTTCGCGGTCGCCTACGACCTGCCGATCGTGCGCACCGTGCAGCCGACCGAGGGGCACCCGGATGACCAGGCGTTCACCGGGGATGGCCCGGCGGTCAACTCGGCCAACGACGAGGTCAGCCTGGATGGGCTGGGCGTCGAGGAGGCCAAGGCGCGGATCATCGAGTGGCTGGTGCGCAAGGACCTGGGCGAGGAGACCGTGACCTACCGGCTGCGGGACTGGCTGTTCAGCCGGCAGCGCTACTGGGGCGAGCCGTTCCCGATCGTCTGGGACGAGGACGGGATCCCGCACTCGGTGCCGGACTCGATGCTGCCGGTCGAGCTGCCCGACGTCCCCGACTACAGCCCGCGCACCTTCGACGCCGAGGACGCGGACAGCTCACCCGAGGCACCGCTGGCCCGCGCCAGGGACTGGGTCGAGGTCGAGCTCGACCTGGGCGACGGCCGTGGCACACGCAGTTTCCGCCGCGAGACCAACACGATGCCCAACTGGGCCGGGTCGTGCTGGTACCACCTGCGCTACCAGGATCCTGCCAACGACCAGGCTCCGGTCGACCCCGAGGTCGAGCGCTACTGGACCGGCCCGCGGGCCGAGACGGTGCCCGGGGCGCCCGACGGCTCGGTCGACCCCGGCGGCGTAGACCTGTACGTCGGTGGTGTCGAGCATGCGGTGCTGCACCTGCTGTACGCCCGGTTCTGGCACAAGGTGCTCTTCGACCTGGGCTACGTGAGCAGCGAGGAGCCGTTCCGCCGGCTGATCAACCAGGGGATGATCGAGGCCTGGGTCTACCGCGACGCCCGGGGCTTCCCCGTGCCGGCGGAGGAAGTCGAGCAGCACCCCGCCGGGCCACACCGCGCGACTGACTCGTTCACGTGGAAGGGTGAGCCGGTCACCCAGGAGTACGGGAAGATGGGCAAGTCGTTGAAGAACGTCGTCACCCCGGACGAGATGTGTGAGCAGTACGGCGCTGACACCTTCCGGGTCTACGAGATGTCGATGGGGCCGCTGGAGCAGTACCGGCCCTGGGAGACCCGCGCGGTCGTCGGCAGCCAGCGCTTCCTGCAGCGGCTGTGGCGCAACGTGGTCGACGAGGAGACCGGTGCTGTCGTCGTCTTCGACGAGCCGCTGTCGCCGGAGGTCGAGAAGGCGCTGCACCGCACGATCGACGGGGTGCGCGCGGACTACCAGGCGCTGCGCACCAACACGGCCGTGGCCAAGATGATCGAGCTGAACAACCTGCTGACCAAGCTGGAGCGGGTGCCCCGCGCCGCGGTCGAGCCCCTGGTGCAGATGGTCGCCCCGGTGGCGCCGCACCTGGGGGAGGAGCTGTGGGAGCGGCTGGGTCACCGCGAGTCGCTGGCCCACGAGCCGTTCCCGCAGGCCGACCCGGCGATGCTGGTCGACGACACCGTGACCTGCGTGGTGCAGGTCAAGGGCAAGGTCCGGGACCGGCTGGAGGTGGCGGCCGATGTCACCGACGCCGACCTGGAGACGCTGGCCCTGGCCAGCGCGAAGGCGCAGGCTGCGATGAACGGCGCCCCGGTCCGCAAGGTCATCGTCCGGGCGCCCACCCTGGTCAACATCGTCGTCTGACCCCTCCCGGGTCCCGGAACAGCCGAAGGAGGCCGGCGTGAGCGTCGCGGTCGTCACCGACAGCACCTCCTGCCTCGACCCCGAACGGGTCGTGGCGGCCGGGCTGACGGTCGTGCCGTTGCACGTGCACGTGGGTGGCCGAGGGCGGCTGGCCGGCCGCGAGATCCAGCCCGGGGAGATCGCGGAGATCCTGCGCAGAGGCAAGGAGCGGGTGACCACCTCCGGCGTGGCACCCGGTGAGTTCTCCGCTGCCTACCGCGAGGTGGCGCAGCGCACCGGCTGCGGCGAGATCGTCTCCGTGCACCTGTCTGGCGGGGTCAGCGCGACGGTCGAGGCGGCACAGCTGGCCCGGGAGGAGCTGGCCGACGAGCTGGCCGTGCACGTCGTGGATTCCCGGGTGCTGGGCATGGCCCTGGGGTATGCGGCGTGCTCCGGCGCCGCCGCGGCCGCCGCGGGCGCCGCGGCGCCGGAGGTGGTGGAGGCGATCCGCGCGAGGGCCGAGGCAGGGCGCACGTGGTTCTACGTCGACACCCTTGAGCACCTGCGGCGTGGCGGCCGGATCGGCCGGGCCCAGGCGCTGCTGGGCTCCGCGCTCGCGATCAAGCCCCTGCTGACCCTCAAGGACGGCGAGGTCGCGCCCCAGGAGCGGGTGCGGACCCGGTCCAAGGCGCTCGCACGGCTGGTCGAGCACGCCGTCGCTGCGGTTGAGCAGGCCCGGCGGGGCGGGCTGGACGTCGAGCTGGCGGTGCACGAGCTGAGCGCCCGAGAGGCCGGGGAGGAGCTGGCGGGCCAGCTGCAGGAGCGCACCGGGGTCTGCCCCGTCGTGGTCGAGCTTGACCCCGTCGTCGGCGTGCACACCGGTCCCGGCACCCTCGGTGTGGTCGTCGCACCGGTGACGGGGTGACCGTGTGGTGGGGGATGGCCACTGAACCCTGTCCACACGCCTCGGTCGTCCACGGCGTTGTCCACAGATCGGTTGAGAGGGCTGCCGTCACGGAGAACGCGCTGCCTAGCCTGCCGCCATGGCCTGGCCTTCCGAGCGTCCCGCCCGCGTCCACGCGGGAGCCGACCATGTAGGTCGGCACCGGCGCGTTCGGCCCCAAGGTGACGGCGATGCAGAGCTAGGGGGCGCTGGCAGGGGGGCCGCCGGCCCCAGCGGGGGTGGACGCGGCACGGGTGCCAGCGGGGGTGGACGCGGCGCGGTTGCGGCCCAGGGCGGGGCCACACCCCCGGATCAGGACGTGGGCGACGAGCCTGGGATGCCGGGCCCGGAGACCACAGTCGTGCCGCTGTTCTCGGTGCCAGACTCGTTGCGGTCGGTGGACGTCGCCGTGGGTGGCCGTGCGGTGCGAGGCCTGCTGCTGATCACGGCCGTGCTACTCCTGACTCTGGGGGGTCGTTGGTGGTGGGTCAGCCAGCAGGCGGTGGGGGTGCCGGTGGAGCAGGTCGTGGGTGCCGGTGCGGGCCTGGCAGGAGCCGGACCGGGGAGCACGCCCCCAGGAAGCAGCGCAGAGGGGACGCCTGCGGAGGGCGGAGGAGGTCCGGAGGGTGCCGTCGGCGCTGAAGGGCCTACCGCTCCCGCAGGGCCGTCGGATGCGGCGTCCGATACGGCGGCTGACGAGGGTGAGGTGCCGGGCGCGGCGGGCGCGAGCACCGCAGGCGGGGCCGACGCCGCTGGCGAGGCAGTCCTGGTGGTGCATGTCATCGGTGAGGTGCAGGAGCCGGGGGTGGTGGAGCTGCCGTCGGGGTCTCGGGTGATCGACGCGGTCCGCGCGGCGGGGGGTGTCACCGATGAGGCGGACCCGGCGTCGCTGAACCTGGCTCGGTCGGTCGTGGACGGAGAGCAGGTCTGGGTGGGTGCCCCGGGGGAGGAGCCGCCTCCGTGGCTGCAGGCCGCGCCGGCGCCACCTGCGGTCGGCGTGGGCGGAGGAGCGGGAGGCCCCGGCTCAGGTCAGCCAGGCGACGGCGTGGGCGGTGGCGGTGGGCAGGGTGCACTCCTGGTGGACCTGAACCGGGCGGACCAGGCCCAGCTCGAGGAGCTGCCCGGGGTCGGCCCCGTCACCGCTGGCAACATCCTGGCCTGGCGCGAGCAGCACGGTGGGTTCACGGCGGTGGAGGAGCTGACGGAGGTCAGCGGGATCGGCGAGAAGACCCTTGAGCAGCTGCGACCCCACGTCAGCGTCGGCGGCTGACCCGGTGCGTCCCACGGGCGCGGCCCCGCAGCGGCCTGCTGCGCCTGACGACCGGGCGACCCGGCACCGAGGCAGGTCCGAGTCCGCGCCGGGCGGGTCGTTGGCTGGGGTGCTGGGCGGGGACGATGCGGGCGCGGAGCTGCGGGTGCTGGACCTGCGCCTGCTCCTGCCGGCCCTGCTGGCCTGGGGAGTCCTGGTGACGCTGCTCCCCAGGTCCATGGGGCTGGTCGGCGCGGCGGCGACGCTCGGTCTCGTCGGGGCGGTCGTGCTGCTGCGTGTTGCCCATGTCAGTCCTGCGGCGGGCTGGACCAGGGTGCTGGCGATGTCGTGCGCCGCCGTCGGGCTGGTCACCGGGGCGACGGCCCTGCACGTGGCCACTTCCGACGCTGGCCTGGTGACCGGGTGGGCGGAGCAGCGGGCCACCAGTCAGGTCGAGCTGGTCGTCACGACCGAACCGCGCGTGCTGGCCCGCGGCGACGAGCGGCAGCCCCTGGTCGTGCTGGAGGCACGGGTGACGCGCGCGCAGGCTCGTGGGCAGGTGACCACCCCACGCACACCGGTCGTGCTCTTCGCCAGCGCCGGACAGGGGTGGGAGGACGTGCGCTGGCGCAGCATCGTCGCCACCACCGGCAGGTGGGCGCCTGCCGAGCCCGGCGACCGGACCCGGGCCGTGCTGACCCCGCGCGGGGGGCCGAGCGTCCTGGCCGAGCCGACAGCCGTGCTGCGCGGGGTCGACGTCGTCCGCGACCGTTTCCGGGTGGCCCTGCAGCCGCTGCCGACCGACTCCCGTGGGCTGGTGCCGGGGCTGGTCATCGGCGACACCTCGCTCACCCCTGCGGACCTGACCGAGGCGATGCGGGTGACCGGGATGACCCACCTGTCCGCGGTGTCCGGCAGCAATGTGAGCCTCGTCTGCGGTGCCGTGGCCGTGCTCCTCGCGCGGGTGGGAACCCCACGTCGCTGGCGCACCCCGCTGGTGCTCCTCAGCCTCGTCGGCTTCGTCCTGCTCTGCCGCCCCGAGCCGTCGGTCCTGCGGGCCGGGGTGATGGGCAGCGTCGGCCTGCTGGCGCTGACCACGGGGCGGCGCCGCGCCAGCCTGCCCGCTCTGGGGGCGGCGGTCATCGGTCTGCTCTGCCTGGACCCGTGGTTGGCCCGGTCCTACGGCTTTGCCCTGTCGACGCTGGCCACCCTCGGGCTGGTGCTGTGGGCCCGGCCCTGGGGTCGGGCCATGGCGCGCCACCTGCCGGCGCGGCTTCACCTGCTCGCGATGGCGACCGCTATACCGCTGTCCGCCCAGGTGATCTGCGCCCCGGTCATCGTCCTGCTCCAGGGCCACATCACGACGCACGCGGTCCTGGCCAACCTGCTGGCGGCACCGCTCGTGGCGCCCACGACGGTCCTCGGGGTGCTGGCGGCCTGCCTGGCGCCGCTCTCAGTCCCGCTGTCGACGGCGGTCGCCTGGCTGGCGGCGCTGCCGGCGTGGGTCATCGGCCGGGTCGCCCGGGTGTGCGCGCAGCTGCCGTACGGCACGATCGACTGGCTGGACGGCCCTGCCGGCGCCTGGCTGCTCACCGCGCTCACGGTCCTCGTGCTGGTGACGGGACCATGGTGGTGGCACCAGGCGCGCCGACGCCCTTGGTGGGCCGGTGCCGCGCTGGCCGCGGTGACCGCCTGGCTGTGGCCGTCGTCGGCGCTGAGCGAATGGCCGCCGCCGGGGTGGGTGGTGGTGGGCTGCGACGTGGGGCAGGGGGACGCCTTCGTGGTGTCGACCGCGCCGGCCCGTGCGCTCGTGGTCGATACCGGCCCGGACCCTCCAGCGGTGGGGCGGTGCCTACGTGACCTCGGGGTGCGGGACGTAGACCTGCTCGTCCTGACCCATTTTCACGCCGACCACGTCGGGGGGCTGGCCGGGGTGCTGGGGCAGGCCCACGTGGACGCGGCCTACGTCTCTCCGGTCACCGAGCCCGCGGACGTCGCAGAGCGGACCCTGGCCCGGCTCGCCGGTGAGGGCGTGTCCGTGCACGTGGCCCGGGCCGGTGACGTGGCGCAGGTGGGCGGCGCGACCGTTGAGGTGGTGGGTCCCGGGCTGCGGCCGGCGGCGGGAGGGTCGGCCGCCAACAACGGCAGTGTCGTCCTCGACGTCGTAGTGGAGGGCACGCGGGTGTTGCTCACCGGCGACCTCGAGCCGGAGGGTATGCGGCCCGTGCGCCAGTGGGTGCACGGCCGCGACTACGACGTGCTCAAGGTGGCGCACCACGGCTCGGCGGCCCAGGACGAGCGGCTGATCCGCGGCGCGCGGGCCGAGGTGGCGCTGATCGGGGTAGGGGCGGACAACACCTTCGGCCACCCAGCGCCGAGCCTGCTCACGCTGCTGCAGTCCAACGGTGCGGTGGTGCTGCGCACCGACCTGCACGGCGACATCGCCGTGGCGCGCGACGACGCCGGCCGCCTGGTGGTGCACCGCCGGAGGAGCGGATGAGCCGCAGGACCGCAGTCACGCCTGGGCGGGGCGCATCACCGTCAAGACGCCTGATCGCCTTCGATCTCCTCGCAGGCTTGGTGGTCGCAGGGGTTGCCGCGCAGCTCGGCAGCGCTGCTGCTGAGGGCGTCGAGAGCGGCCGCGACGGCCGGGACCCGGCGCAGGTCGGGGGTGGTGATGACCTGCACGACCCGGCGCGAGGGCGGGACGACGGGGCGGACGACGACGTCCGGGTGGGACACCGTCGTGAGGATGAGGTGCGGCACGAGCGCCACGCCCAGCCCGGCGGCGACCAGTCCCAGCACCGCCACGTAGTCCTCGGTCTCAAAGGCCACCTCGGGGTCGAACCCCGCCTTGTGGGCCAGCGTGAGCAGATGCCCGCGGCACCGGGGACAGCCGGCGATCCACTGCTCCGCTTCCAGGTCGGCGAGGTTGACGGCGTCCTGGGCGCCCAGCTCGTGGTCCTTGGGCAAGACCAGCATCACCGGGTCGGTGAGGACGTCGAAGACGTCGAGGCCGCTGAGGTCATCGACACCGCGGCCGGGATCGTTGCCCTCGTAGGAGAACGCCACCGCCAGGTCGACCTCACCACTGCGCAGCGCCGCGAGCGACTCCGGTGGCTCGGCCTCGCTGAACTGCACGGTGACCGCGGGATGGCTCGCACGCAGGCGGGCCAGGGCGCGGGGGACGAGCGTGGCGGACGAGGACGGGAAGGCCATCAGCCGCACCCGCCCAGCCTGCAGCCCGGCGATCGCCGACACCTCGGCCTGCGCCTTCTCGATCCGGTCCAGGATGTCGGCCGCCCGGTCGGCCAGGAGGGACCCGGCCTCGGTCAGCCGCACCGTCCGCCCACTACGCTCCACCAGCGCCGTGCCGGTGCGCTGCTCGAGCCGGCGGACCATCTGGGAGATCGCCGGCTGGGTGTAACCCAGGGAGTTGGCCGCGGCCGTGAACGAGCCCTGCTCGGCAATCGCCCGCATGACCCGCAGTCCCGCAACGTCGAACATGTCAATCAGCATAACGACGGGTGATCCACCCGGTGACGGCGCCGCTGGCGAGGTTACGCTGCCTGTGTCGGCACAGGACGCACGCTGGGAGCGGGGACGATGGTGGAGGAGCAGGTGGCGCCGCGGCCGTTGCGCCAACGCACCCTGGGTCACCCGCTCGAGCCGTTGACCGACCCCCCGAGGCGCAGCCGCCGGTCCTGGACGGGCCTCGCCCGCTCGCGCTGACGCTGCCACCGCGGACGGCCGTGGACGAGCAGAGGTATGCCGTCCTGCGCGAGGTGGTGGGGCGCGGGGGAGTGTTGGCGCTCACCGGGGCCGGGATGTCGACCGCCTCGGGGATCCCCGACTACCGCGGCCCCGACGGCCGGCGGCGGGTGCAGCCCATGCAGCACGCGGAGTTCGTCGGGTCCGCCACCGGGCGGCAGCGCTACTGGGCTCGGGCGTCCGTGGGGTGGGAGCGGTTCGCCGCGGCCGCCCCGAACGCCGCCCATCGGGCGGTCGCCGATCTCGAACGGGTCGGGGTCGTCGACCACGTGCTCACCCAGAACGTGGACGGCCTGCACCAGGAAGCCGGCGCGCGGAGGGTGGTGGAGCTGCACGGGTCCCTGGGGCGCGTCGTCTGCCTGGACTGCGAGGAGGTCACGACCCGGGACCAGGTGCACGCCTGGTTGGTAGAGGCCAACCCCGGGTTCCTGCGGCAGGCGAGCGACCCGGGACAGGTACGGCCGGACGGGGACGTCGCGCTGCCGGAGGAACTGGTGGCCGGTTTCCGCAGCCCCCGGTGCCTGGTCTGCGGTGGTGACCGGCTGAAGCCCGACGTGGTCTTCTTCGGCGGGTCGGTGCCGCGGTCGACGGTGGACCGGGCGTTCGAGCTGTTGAGCGGAGCTCTCAGCCTGCTGGTGCTCGGCTCCTCGCTGCGGGTGATGAGCGGATACCGCTTCGTCCGCAGGGCGCGCCGGGACGGCATACCCGTGCTCGTCGTGACCCGGGGCCAGACCAGGGCCGATGCCGAGACCACCGTGCACCTGGACGCGCTCCTGGACGATGTGCTGCCCCGGCTCGCGGACGAGGTGGCACGCGCCCCCTCGCGGCCCCGGGCGGGTCCGGCCTGAGGGCCACCTCTAGGGGTGCCGGGTGTCGCTCCAAGATGCACCAACGCGCGGTCGGTGATGGAGTCGTTACTGAGCCCCGGCCGAACGGTCAGGGCAGGAACTGACTCGAAGGAGGCGACACATGAACGTCAGCCAGGAGCAGATCAACGAACTCTACTCGGCCCAGGTAGTCACCCAGGATGGTGAGAAGTTGGGCGGCGTCGGCCAGGTGTACCTGGACGACCACACCGGCGAACCGAGCTGGGTGAGCGTGAAGACCGGTTGGTTCGGCACTAGCGAGAGCCTGGTGCCGCTGGACGGAGCCGAGCTCTCGTCCGAGGGCACGGTGCGCGTGGTCCCCAGCAAGGACGTCATCAAGGATGCGCCCAACGTGGACGCGGACGCCCACCTGTCCGCAGAGGACCAGGACGCGCTCTTCCGCTACTACGGCAGCGCGGGGGTCAACGTCAGCCGTTACGACGACCTCGACACGGCCGGGACCGCAGGCACCGGCACCCACACTGGAGGCACGGGGGACCGTGACGCGGCCGTGGGCGACGTCATGGGCCACCAGGGCGTGCATGCTGAGGGGCACACGACCGGCGGCGACGTCGGCAGCGGGCAGCGCACGGGGGACGCCGACCTGCACCGTGCGGGCGGCTCCACCGACGACGGCTCGATGACCCTGCACGAGGAGCGGGTCGACGTCGGCACCCAGCAGGTGGAGACCGGCCGGGTGCGCCTGCGCAAGCACGTCGTCACCGAGCAGGAGAACGTGACCGTGCCCGTCCAGCGCGAAGAGGTCGAGATCGTCCGCGAGCCCGTCGCCTCGGGTGACGTGGACGCCGGCGGTCGGCTCCAGGATGAGGAGGCCGAGGTGACGCTGCACGAGGAGCGTCCTGTCATCGACAAGGACGTGGTCGCGACCGAGCGTGTCGGGCTCCAGAAGGAGACCGTCACCGACGAGAAGCAGGTTGTCACCGACGTGTCCCACGAGGAGGTCGACGTGGACCGTCAGGGCGAGGGCCTGGGCGGCACCGACCGGGATGGCCTTGGCGGCACCGACCGGGATGGTCTGGGCGGCACCGACCGGGATGGCCGCGGCAGCGGCGTCTGACGGACAGTGATCTGAGGCCGCCTAAGCGAGCCTGACCAGGAGGGGCACGACCGGTGGGTCGTGCCCCTCCTGGTGTCCCGGGGGAGCAGACTGCAGGGACGCCGCTGCACGACATCCAGGAGGTCCCGTGGTCACCCAGGCTCAGCTCGACGCCCTCTACGACGCCGAAGTCCTCGACCAGGCCGGAGTGAAGGTCGGTCCGCTGGACAGGGTCTACCTCGACAACGCCACGGGCGTCCCGGCGTGGGTCTTGGTGCGGACCGGGTGGCTCGGTGGCCGCCGGGTGTTCTGCCCCTTGACCAACGCCGAGGTTGTGGGCACGCAGATCCGCGTCCCCTACCCGGTCGGGATGATCAAGGACGCCCCGGAGATACCGGCGGTCGAGCACCTGACCGAAGACGAAGAAGAGCAGCTGTACGACTATTACGCGATCGACGAGGGGCCGGCTCCGTCGGCCTGAGCCGGCGGGGGTCCTAGCCGGAGCTGGCCGGCGCTGCTCCGAGCGGTTAGGTCATTGCGCAGGCTGCCGGGGCCGTGCCCGGTGCAGCGGTATGGTGCGGCGCCGCCTCCGG
The DNA here is from genome assembly GCF_008843165.1 of Ornithinimicrobium pratense. Lineage (NCBI taxonomy): Bacteria > Bacillati > Actinomycetota > Actinomycetes > Micrococcales > Ornithinimicrobiaceae > Ornithinimicrobium > Ornithinimicrobium pratense. The sequence continues at coordinate 967,729 of NZ_CP044427.1, forward strand.
AGGGGATGGAGGTCGAAGACGACGCCGCGGTCTAGGGGGGCTTCAGGCGGGTCAGACCCGGCGCAGGACCGCGGTGACCTTGCCCAGGATCGTGGCGTGGTCGCCGTCGATCGGCTCGTAGGCGGGGTTGTGGGGCATCAGCCAGGTCTTGCCGTCGCGATGGCGGTAGGTCTTGACCGTGGCCTCGCTGTCCAGCAGCGCGGCCACAATGTCTCCGTTGACGGCGGTCGGCTGACGGCGCACGACGACCCAGTCGCCCTCGCAGATCGCGGCGTCGATCATCGAGTCACCGACCACGTTGAGCAAAAAAAGCTCGCCGTCGCCGACCAGCTGCCGGGGAAGGGGGAAGACGTCCTCGACCGCCTCCTCGGCCAGGATCGGCCCGCCGGCGGCGATGCGCCCGACCAGTGGCACGTAGGAAGGACGCGGCCGGGCATCGCCGATGCCGGTCTCGTCCACCTCACCGTGCGAGACCCGCCCACCATCGGTGTCACCACGCCGGTAGCCCTGGCCCTCGGTGGTGGGGTGGACGACCTCGATGGCGCGGGGTCGGTGCGGGTCGCGGCGCAGGTAGCCCTTGCGCTCGAGCATCTTCAGCTGGTGGGCGACCGAGCTGGGTGAGGTCAACCCGACCGCCTCACCGATCTCGCGCAGGCTCGGCGGGTAGCCGCGGGCGTCCACCGAGTCGCGGATGACGTCGAGGACGCGCTGCTGCCGGTTGGTCAGCTTGGCCCCACCGTCTCGGTCGGGCAGCTCGTGGATCGTGGCCATGGGTCTCCATCCCCTCGTTCTGTCGCCACTCCCGCTGCTTGTCAGGCTCCTGGCCGAAAGTCCAGGTCAGAGGGTTTGTCAGTGGCGGATGATTCAGTTCCTGACATGCCACAAGGGTACGTGCGCCAGGATCGAATGACAAACATCTGTTCGGTCCGCGTGTCGACTTCCTCGGACGGCTGTGCTACAACTAGGACAAAGTTCCATCGGACAAGCGTCCGAAGGACCAAGAGGAACAGGAAGGTGATCAGCATGAGCACTGCCACCCTCGAGACCACTGCGGCCCTCCCGCTGGGGCTCGCCCCGGGCCGGTCCGACCGCCGACGCGCACCGCGCGGGATCCCCCCACACTTGCGACTGGTGCCGACCGGAGCCGGCGGCAGCAGCGCCGCCCACGGCGGGGCGCTGGCCTCCGCAGCGGGCCGGACGCTCGCAGCCCGACGTGGCGCGGTCAGACCGCTGCGGATCACCCGGCGGGGCCGGCTCGCGCTGACGAGCACCGCCACCCTCGTCGTGGCTCTCGTGCTGCTGTCCCTCATGGGGTTGATCGGTCCGGCCGGCGCGACCAGCTCGATCGTCGTCCAGCCCGGGATGACCCTGTCGCAGATCGCCGCCGAGCAGCTGCCCGACGTGCCCCTGAGCGAGGCGGTCACCGACATCCAGCGGGCGAACAAGCTGAGCACGAGCTCGATCGCCGCAGGCCAGGAGCTGGTGATCCCCGGCCGCTGACCGGGTCAGCCCTCGCGGCCCAGGGCGGTCCCGTCCGCGCCGTCGGACCCCGCGCCACCGGCCGGGTCGACACCCTGCGCCGTGGAGTAGACGGCGTCCCAGACCATGGGTAGCTGCCCGGTGGGGATGAAGTAGCCCGCGATATGCGGGTCGAACATCAGCCCGCCGATGCCGGCCTGGCGGTAGGTCTCGGCCGACTCGACGACCTCACGGGGGGGCAGGGCAATCGCGCGCAGGTCCTCATCCGGCCCGATCATGCCGTTCTTGACGGCGAAGTCCCGCGCTCGCTCGGCAGCCGTGAAGGTCAGCACCATGAGCTGGTCCTCGATCGTGGCCGCAGCCGGCGACTCCAGGCCCTCGTCGCCCACGGCGATGAACCACCAGTGGTCCAGCGACATCGTCAGCCGCCACAGCGCGGTCATCCCCACCTGGTCGTCCGCTCCGGTCACCTGCGCGGCCAGCCGGTCGGTCTCCGACGGCGGCAGGTCACTGCCCCCGGACGAAAGGGGCCGACCCCCTTCGTCATCCTCCTGGACGCCACCCTCGGCGTGCTCGGTGCCAGGGACCCCGGGCCGCTGCCCCTCGTAGATCGAGTCCTCCGGCGCAGTGCCGGGGCGGTCGTCGTCCTGGAAGGGCAGGGCGGTCGGATCGGTCATACCCGCTATCCGACCACACCGGCCCTGGCGCGCCAAGACGGATCGCCGGAGGCTCCGGATGCTGACCCGGCCTTGTGCCGCAGGTGCCAGGGCCGGCCCCGGCGGCACAGGGCGGTTGCTGATCAGCCCTCAGACGTCGCGCGGGTGACGCTGGACCGGGACCGGCCCCGTGATGTCTGCCGACCCGACCGGCCAGTTGTGCGGCACGACCCCGGGCGGGACAGGGGAGGAGGAGACCCGCCGCGACTGCTCGCGGTCGGTGGGGATGCTCTGACCCCGGTCACCAGTGTCCGGTCCGCCGTCACGGCGCGGTCCCTGGTCGGCCAGCGGCACCCGCACCTCCTCGGTGCCGACCTGGACCTGCTCACCCCGCACGTGCACCGTCACCGGTCCGCCGACCTCGACCGCGATCGACAGCGCGTCGTGCTCCAGCCGCACGCGCAGCCGGCAGCCGTGCCAGCGCATCCGCCAGGTGAGGCAGTCCCACTCTCTCGGAAGGCGGGGGTCGAAGGTGAGATTGCCACCGTGGTCGCGCATGCCGCCGAAGCCGCCGACGAGCGCACTCCATACCCCTCCCGTGGAGGCGACGTGCACCCCGTCGGCCGTGTTGCCGTGCCGGTCGGTGAGGTCGACGAAGAGCGCGCCGTAGAAGTAGCGCAGGGCTAGGTCCTGGTAGCCCACCTCCGCGGCGACGATCGACTGCACGACCGAGGAGAGGCTGGAGTCGCCGCTGGTGATCGGGTCGTAGTAGTCGAAGTCGGCCAGTTTCTGCTCGGCGGAGAACTGGTCTCCGGCCAGGTAGAGCGCCAGGACGACGTCGGCCTGCTTGAGCACCTGGAAGCGGTAGATCACCAGCGGGTGGTAGTGCAACAGCAGCGGCCGCCGCTCGTCGGGGGTGGCGTCCAGGTCCCAGACCTCCCGCTCCAGGAAGTGCGAGTCCTGTGGGTGCACCCCGAGCCGGTCGTCGTAGGGGATGTGCATGCCATCCGCGGCCCGCTCCCAGTCGTCCACCTCCGACTTGCCCAGCCGCAGCCGGGCCACGGCCCGGGCCAGACCGTTGGCGTCGGCCATCTCGAGCTCGCGCACCGCCTCCACCGCAGCCCGAAGGTTGAGCTGGGCCATGACGTTGGTGAAGAGGTTGTCGTTGACCACGGTGGTGTACTCGTCCGGGCCGGTCACCGCGTGAATGTGAAAGCTCTCGTCGCCGTTGGGCTGCCAGAAACCCAGATCCGCCCACAGCCGAGCGGTCTCGACGAGGATGTCGACACCGTCGTTGCGCAGGAACTTCCGGTCACCCGTGGCCCGGGCGTACTTCATCAGGGCGTAGGCCACGTCGGCGTTGATGTGGTACTGCGCCGTCCCGGCCGCGAAGTAGGCCGAGGCCTCCTCACCGTTGATCGTGCGCCAGGGGTAGAGCGCGCCGTACTGGGACAGCTCCGAGGCCCGTGTGCGGGCCTGGTCGAGCATGCCGTGCCGAAAGCGCAAGGCGTTGCGGGCCGCCTGCGGGTGGGTGTGGATGAGGAAGGGCAGGACGTAGCACTCGGTGTCCCAGAAGTAGTGCCCGCCGTAGCCGCTGCCGGTCAGGCCCTTGGCCGGTATGCCGTGCGAGCCGGACCGGATCGAAGCCTGGCCCAGCTGGAAGAGGTTCCAGCGCACCGCCTGCTGGACGTGCCCCAGCCGGTGCCCCTGGACCAGCACGTCGGACTCCTCCCAGAAGCGGTCCCAGGTCGCGGCATGCTCGGCGTGCAGGGCGTCCATCCCCTCGAGCTCGGCCCGGTCCAGGGTGCGCATGCACCGGTCGGCCAGCTCCGGGACCGGCACGCCGCGGGAGGTGTGCACGGAGACGATCTTGGTCAGCCGGATGGGCACGTGCTGGCGCGCGTCGATCCGGTAGACCTCCTTGCCCTGGTCCTGGCCCACCGTGGCGCGCTGGGTGAAGGTGTTGTCGGTCTCCATCAGGTGCTGGACGGCCAGAGCCAGCGTCATCCGGGAGTTGTGGCAGCGGTAGCCCATCAGCAACCGGTCGTCCCGCAGCTCGTGCAGCTGCGGGTCCAGGACGCGGTGGCCGAGCCCCTCGGCCTTGCGCGGGTCGACGCCGGTGCCCATGGCCGCCGAGGGCACGTGGTACTCGTCCGAGCCGTCCTGCCGGTTGAGCACCTGGCTGGAGATGACCAGCGGGGCCTCACCGTCCAGCATCTCCACCTCGAAGGTCATCACCGCCAGGTGCCGCTGGACGACGCTGACCATCCGGGTGCTGGAGATCCGGACTCGCTTGCCGGCGCTGGTCCGCCAGACCACCTCCCGGCGCAGCATGCCGTCGCGGAAGTCGAGGGAGCGCTCGTAGTGCTCCAGGTCGGCCGTCGACAGCAGCAGCGGCTCGTCGTCGACGTAGAGCTTGAGCGTCTTGGGATCTGGGACGTTGACGATCGTCTGGCCGACCCGGGCCAGGCCGTAGGCCTCCTCCGCGTGCCGGATCGGCCAGGTCTCGTGAAAGCCGTTGACGTAGGTGCCGTGTGCGAAGGTGTCCCGTCCCTCCTCGACGTTGCCGCGCAGGCCCAGGTAGCCGTTGGCCACCGAGAAGAGGGTCTCGGTCAGGCCCAGATCCTCGGGGTCGTAGTCGGTCTCCACCAGTCGCCAGGGGTCCACGGGGAAGCGGCTACGGTCCATCGGGTCGAGCGACGGCGGGGGCCGGTGGTGGCAGTCCATCCTCACCGGACCAGTTCCGCCAGGTCGGTGACCACGCGGGTGGCCCCGGCGGCGATCAGCGCCTGCTCGCCAACACCCCGGTCTACGCCCACCACCGCGGCGAAACCGCCCGCCGCGCCGGCCTGCACGCCGGAGACCGCGTCCTCGATGACCACGGCGCGAGCCGGGTCCACCCCCAGCTGCTCGGCGGCATACACGAAGGTATCCGGGCGTGGCTTGCCCGGGATCTGCTCCTGGGCGGCCAGCATGCCGTCCACGACGACGCTGAAGCGTGGTGAGAGGCCTGAGGTGCGCAGGACCTGATGGGCGTTGCGGGAGGAGGAGACCACGGCGACGGAGGTGCCGACCTCGCGCAGGTGGTCCAGCAGCTTCAGGGAGCCGGGGTAGACCTCGATGCCTTCGCTGGCCAGGATCTCCAGGAAGACGTCGTTCTTGCGGTTGCCGAGACCGCACACCGTCTGGTCGTCCGGCGCATCGGAGGGGTCGCCATGGGGCAGCTCGATCCCGCGCGACTCGAGGAAGGCGGCAACCCCTTCGTAGCGGGGCCGGCCGTCGACGTGGGCAAAGTAGTCCTCGTCCGTGTAGGGGTCGTGCTCCTCGTCCAGACTCTGCAGGAAGCGCGAGAACATCACCTCCCAGGCGCGCATGTGAACCTCTGCTGTCGGGGTGAGCACCCCGTCGAGGTCGAAGAGGGCCGCGTCCACCGTGTCCCAGTCCACGCGGCCAACCCTAGCGGTGGGGGGCGCAGCCGTGCGGGTGGGCAACGACCTGCCGGGGTGTCCGGTCCGCCGGTGGGCTTGGTGGGGGATCGGATGTGGAGGACTGGCAGGCGGTGTCGGGCGCGGCGGCTACGGTCGAGGTATGCAGCATGCGAAGCAGAGCGCGGACCCGGCCCTCGACGCCACCCTGGACGGGGCGGCGCTCGCGGCGCTGCGGCGGCTCGTCGGTCGGGAAGACACGGACTTCCGCGACGGGCAGCTGGAGGCGGTGCGGGCGCTGGTGGAGCAACGGGCCCGGGTGCTGGTCGTGCAGCGGACCGGGTGGGGCAAGTCGGCCGTCTACTTCGTGGCGACGGCCCTGCGTCGGGCGCAGGGGGCCGGGCCGACGGTGATCGTCTCCCCCTTGCTGGCGCTGATGCGCGACCAGATCGCGGCAGCAACACGGGCCGGGGTGCGGGCCGTGACGATGAACTCCGCCAACGCCACCGAGTGGGACCAGGTGCGTCAGGCCTTGGCGGCGGACCAGGTGGACGTGCTGCTGGTCAGCCCGGAGCGGCTGAACAACCCACGGTTCCGCGACGAGCAGCTGCCCGACCTCGCGGCGCGGTGCGGTCTGCTGGTCGTCGACGAGGCGCACTGCATCAGCGACTGGGGGCACGACTTCCGCCCCGACTACCGCCGGATCCGGACGCTGCTGGAGGGGCTGCCCGACGGGACGCCTGTGCTGGCCACGACGGCGACCGCCAACGAGCGGGTGGTCGATGACGTGGTCGAGCAGCTGGGTGCCGGGGGCGCCGAGGTCCGCACGATCCGCGGGCCGCTGGCCCGGGCGTCGCTGCGGCTGGGCGTGCTGCCGCGGCTCACGCCCGAGCAGCGGCTGGGCTGGTTGCTGGCGCACCTGGAGACGCTGCCGGGCAGCGGGATCGTCTACGCCTTGACGGTGTCGGCAGCGCAGGACGTGGCCGAGGCGCTGCGGGCGGCCGGGCACCGGGTCGCGGCCTACACCGGCCGGACCGACACCGAGGAGCGCGAGCGCCTCGAGGGCGCCCTCCGGGACAACCAGGTCAAGGCGTTGGTGGCGACGAGCGCGCTGGGGATGGGCTTCGACAAGCCGGACCTGGGGTTCGTGGTGCATCTGGGCGCGCCCAGCTCACCGGTGGCCTACTACCAGCAGGTCGGTCGAGCCGGTCGCGCCACCGAGCGCGCGGACGTGCTGCTGCTGCCGGGCTCAGAAGATCGGGACATCTGGAACTACTTCGCGACGGTGTCGATGCCGCGGCAGGACCAGGCCGACGCGGTGCTGGCGGCGCTGGGGGAGGCGGGCCGGCCGTTGTCGACTCCGGTGCTGGAGACGATCGTCGACGTGCGCCGCACCCGGCTCGAGCTGCTGCTCAAGGTGCTCGACGTGGACGGCGCGGTGGAGAAGGTGCAGGGCGGCTGGGTCTCGACCGGGCAGCCCTGGGTCTACGACAAGGAGCGCTACACCCGCGTCGCGGACGCCCGCGTCCGTGAGGCCGAGCTGATGCTGACCTACCAGGCCACCGACGGCTGCCGGATGGCCTTCCTGCAGGAGTGCCTGGACGACCCGTCGGCGGCGCCCTGCGGCCGGTGCGACCGGTGCGACAGCACGTGGTTTCCCACCGAGATCCCGGAGGGCGCGGTCGGCGCCGCGAGGGACCGGCTCGGCGCCGTGGGTGTGCCGGTCGAGCCGCGGGGGCAGTGGCCCACGGGTATGCCGCGCCTCGGCGTGGACGTCAAGGGCCGCATCCCCATCGAGGAGCAGGCATCGGAGGGCCGGGCCCTGGCCCGGCTGTCCGACCTGGGCTGGGGTCAGCGGCTGCGGACGGTGCTGGCCGAGGGCACCTCTCAGGCCGACCCCGAGGTGCCGGAGGACCCGGAGCGGGGGCGTGACCTCGTGCCGGGGCAGCCGGTGCCCGAGGACCTCACCCGCGCCGTCGTCGAGGTGCTGCGTGGCTGGGGCTGGGCCGAGCGACCCGTGGGCGTGGTGGCGATGCCCTCGCGGCGCCGCCCGGCGCTCGTCGGCTCTCTGGCGCAGCACATCAGCCAGATCGGCCGGCTGCCGCTGCTGGGCACGCTGGACCTGGTCCACGGCGGCCCGGTGGGCGAGCCGGGCGGCAACAGCGCCTTCCGGCTGGCCAACGTCTGGGGCCGCATCGGCGTCGGACCCGAGTTGGCGACTGCCCTGCGCGAGCTTCAGTCCCGGGCGGCCGGTCCCGTGCTGCTCGTGGATGACCTGGCCGACTCGCGCTGGACTCTCACGGTCGCGGCGCGCGAGCTACGGCTGGCCGGCGCTCCCGGCGTGCTGCCGCTGGTGCTGGCGCTCGAGGGCTGAGGCCAAGCCCCGAGAATCCCCGCCAACAGGACCGGGAGTGGGCAGCTACCCTCGGCAGCGTGCCTGATGCCATCTTCTCTCACCCCAGGGTTGCCCGGGTGTACGACCCGCTCGACCCCGACCGCAGCGACCTTGACTCCTATGTCGACCTTGTCCGCGAGTTCGCTGCCACGTCTGTGCTGGACGTCGGCTGCGGCACCGGGACCCTGGCCTGCCGCCTCGCCGCCTCCGGTGTCGACGTCCTGGGCTTCGACCCGGCCGAGGCGTCGGTCGACGTGGCGCGGGCCAAGCACGGAGCCGACCGGGTCGAGTGGGTGGTGGGCACCGCGACCGAGGTGGCCGCGGACCTGAACCGCCGGGGCCGCTACGACCTGGCCACCATGACCGCCAACGTGGCGCAGGTCTTCATCGACGATGCCGACTGGTCGGCCACCCTGGGGTTGATCCGCTCGTGCCTTCGGCCCGGGGCCCACCTTGCTTTCGAGACCAGGGACCCCGCTGACCGGGCCTGGGAACGGTGGACCAAGGAGCTCACCCACCAGGTGGTGGAGGTCGAGGGGGAGGGGCCGGTCGAGGACTGGGTGCAGGTCACCGCCATCGATGGGGAGCTGGTGACCTTCGAGTCACCCACGATCTTCCACGCCGACGGCGAGCGCGTGGACTCGACGAGCACCCTGCGCTTCCGTGGCAAGGAGGCTCTGGTGGCCTCACTCGAGCAGGCGGGTTTCTCTGCGGTGGAGGTCCGCGAACTTCCCTACGCCCCGGGCCGCGGCTGGCTGTTCGTGGCGGGAGCCTGACCCCGCCGGGAGCCTGACCCCGCCGGGAGCCCGGCGGTGCAACAACCGGGCCGCGTGCGGCATACACAGGGTGCGGCGGGCTGGACTGCGACCGGCCCGCCGACCAAACTCAGCTCCACCGGCTCTGTCGGGCTCCGTGAGGTGTCCTGTCGGGCCTTCTCGCGCGCTCTGTCAGTAGAGGAAGTACGGGAAGAAGCTGCGGTCGTGGGCGTGCACGATGGCCAGGAAGACGATCGCGTCGAAGAGCAGGTGGATGAGGACCACGTAGGTCAGGGACTTGGTCCGCATGAAGATGAAGCCCTGCAGCAGCGCGAAGGGGATGGTCAGCAGCGGCCCCCACGACTGGTAGCCCAGCTCCCAGAGGAACGAGACGAAGATCGTCGCCTGGAGCAGGTTGGCCTGCCACAGGGGGAAGTGCCGGCGGAAGAGGACGAAGCAGATGCAGATGAAGAAGAGCTCGTCCCACAACCCGACCGCGTTGACCCCGACGAAGAAGCGGCCGTACTCGCTGGCGGTGTAGATCGCCGGCCAGTTCTGGTAGGCGCCGGAGCTGATGAAGAAGTAGGGCAGGATCAGGTAGCCCAGCAGCGGCACGGCCACGATGTAGGACCATTGGAAGCGCGTCCACCGGCCGCCGCCGAACCAGGGGAAGCGGATCGCCTTGCGCCGGTAGACCAGCCGGTCGATCATAACGGGCAAGATGACCGCTATCGCGAGCACGAAGCCGACGATGAAGAACCGGTCCCAGTTGATGTCGGCCTTGACCGAGGTGGTCGAGACGATCGTGATGCCGGCGCCGATGAGCAGCAGGTCTTTGGCCAGCGCCTTGTCCAGCAGGTATGCCGTGAGCAGGCTGGCCACGAGCACGGCGTGGCCCGGCCAGCCGACCTGCATCCCGAAAAGCAGGAACGCCGAGAACGACACTCCGGCGGCCGGCAGCAGCGTCACGGGGGCGGACCGCCCCGGGAGTGTCGCCGGCTGGGGGGCAGGCTCGGACGGGGTCGCGGAGGACGGCACGGGCCGAGGATAGTCGCCGTGCCCGCACGGCTCAGGTCGGTGGGTCGCGATGTGCGCCGGGCGGGAGGCGGGTCAGGCGGGGTGGGCCGCCTGCCAGCGTTCCTCACGACCCACGGACACAGCGATGTCCACCTCGTTGCCCTCCGGGTCGGCCAGCGTCACGAAGTCTGGCGCCTCGTCCTCGTAGACCAGACGTCCACCCGCGGCCAGGGCCGCCTCGATGCGGGCCTCGGCCTGGTCGTGGGGGACGAAGACGTCGAGGTGTATTCGGTTGCGCTGGGCCCGACGTGCGTCGTCGGAGGCGTCGAGGTCCTGGAAGAAGAGCACCGGGTTGAGCTGGCGCGGGTCGACGATGTCGGTCACGTGCGGGCGGGGGTCCGGCTCGTACCCCAGGGCGGCGCACCAGAACCGGCGGACCGCCGGGATGTCGACCGCATCGATGCCGACCTGGACGAACCGCGGCAGCGTGACGTCTGCGACCAGCCCCAGGTCCCGGGCGACCTCCTGCACCCGGGCGGCGAGCGCCTCATAACCCTCCTCCGTCTCCCACCGGTCTTTTCCGGTGTCGATGACGACCACGCCGGGGCGGAGATCGATCCTGACGGGCAGGTGGGCCTCGTCGGCCAGCTCGGCCGCCTTCGTCGCGAGCTCGCCCGCCTGGTGCGCGTCCGCGACGGGGTAGCAGGCCATCGCGGCGAAGACGAGACGCCAGTCCTCGGTCCGGTCCCCGTGCCACCGGTCGGCCCCCACCTCGAGGGGGAGGACGTCGACCTCGTTGCCCTCTGGGTCGGCGACCGTGGCGTAGTAGCCGTGCCGGGCCGCATGCCCACCCAGGGCCTCGAGGGCGTTGACGGCGGTGCTGGCCACCGGTTCGGGCGTGACGACGTCCAAGTGCAGGCGGTTGCGCAGCGGCCGCGGTGCGTCCATGTCCTGGAACCAGATCAGTGGATGTCGCCGGACGGGGTCCATGACGTCCTCGTCCCCGACCCTGCGGTAGCCGAGGGCCGTCTCCCAGAAGCTGCTGACCGACTCCTGGTCGAGCACGTCGAAGGCGAGCTGGACGTCCTGCACCGCGACAGGGTCGGCGGGCAGCCCCAGCTCGGCGGCTGCCGAGGACACCGTCTCGGCGAGCGCGGAATGGTCAGGGCGGAAGCCGCCGTCCTCGGGGGTGAGCGGGATCCGCACCCGGACGCCGTCGGCCCTGATGTCCAGGTCGATCGGCAGTGAGGCACCGTCTGGCAGTGGGCCGACGCACTCCTGGGTGAGGGCCAGGATCCGGCGGGCCAGTGCCGCGCCAGCAGAGTGAGAGGGCGCGGCATACCAGGTGCTGGCGCCGCTCCCGAGGACGCGCCAGTCCCCGGTGCGGTCGGCCTGCTGGAACTGCAGGGCAGTGATGCGGCGGTCGGCCTCGGCGTTCATGACGCCATCATGCTCCTCGTCGGGGACAGATGCTGTCCGTTGAGTGTGACTGCCGTTAGCCGGTCATGCCCCAGGCCTCGGCGAGCAGTCGGTAGGAGCGGCGGCGCAGCGCGGGGTCGTAGGTGTAGGTCGTGACGATCAGCTCGTCCAGCTCGTGCTGGGCCGCGAACTCCTCCAGCTGGGTCACGATGCGGTCCGGGGTGCCGACCATCCGGACCGCCTGGTGCGCCTCCGCGAGGGGCAGCAACTGGCTCGGCACGACGTCGGCGAGGTTCTCCACCGGCGGGTCGAGCGGTGCCGGCTGGCCCGAGCGGATGCGGATCGCCATTAGCTGGGCAGTGGTGAACAGGTAGTCCGCCTCCTCCTGGGTGGGCGCAACCAGTACGTTCACGCCGGCCATCGTCGTGGGTCGGTCCACCTGTGCGGTGTCGGCGTCGGCGCGGAAGCGGTCGCGGTAGATCAGCAGCGCCTCGCGGATCTGGTCGGGCGCGAAGTGCGAGGCGAAGGAGAACGGCAGCCCGAGGGCGGCTGCCACCTGCGCGCCACCAGTGGAGGAGCCGAGCATCCACAGCGGGACGTGGGTGCCCTCGCCGGGGATGGCACGGACCTGGCCCCGGCCGCCGGTCAGCGTCGGCGGGTTGCCCAGGTACTGCTGCAGCTGGGCGACCTCGGAGGCGAAGTCCGGCAGATGCCCACTGGAGCGGGCCAGCGCGGCTGCGGTCATCGGGTCGGTGCCGGGCGCCCTGCCCAGGCCGAGGTCGAACCGGTCACCATGGATGGTGGCAAGGGTGCCGTAGTACTCGGCGACCATCAGCGGGGAGTGGTTGGGCAGCATGACCCCGCCGGAGCCCAGCCGGATCCGGCTGGTGCGGTCGGCGAAGTGCCCGAGCAGCAGGGAGGTCGCCGACGCCATGAACGCCTCGCTGCCGTGGTGCTCGGCGACCCAGAGCCGGTGGTAGCCCAGCTCATCCGCCTCCTGCGCCAGCTTCACCGACTCCTCAATGGCTTCGGTCGGCGTCATCCCCTGCGAGAGGGGGACCAGGTCGAGGATGGACAGCGTAGTGCGGCTCGAAGAGGTGGGCATGTCGTCGGCAACGTTCACGAGGCGTCGGGTATGCCGGGGGCATGCTTCCGTGCCCGGCCCCGGGGCCGGGCACGGGGCGGGATCGTCAAACGTGCCAGACGACGTGGCCGCCGGCGACTTCACCGCTGATGTCGTGCAGGTGGACGTGGGTGTGGTGCTGCTCGCACAGCAGTGCCATCTGGTCGACGTCGGTCCGCCCACCGCGGGACCACCAGGTCAGGTGGTGCACATCGCACCACTGCGGGGGTCTGGAGCACCCGGGGAAGGTGCAGTGTTCGTCCCGGACGACCAGGGCCTTGAACTGTCCCGGACTGGCGCATCGGGCGGTATGCCCCAGCGCCAGTGGCTCGTTCCCGGGGCCGACCCACACGGGCGTGATGTCGGCGGAGCAAGACAGCTTGCCGGCATTCCGCTCTCCGATGAGCAAGCCGGTGGGCGTATGGGCGACCCCGGACGGGGCGCCCTTGTCTGGGTCGAACGGGATCAGCAGGAGCACTGAGGCCCGCGCCGCCGACGGCGCGGCGCCGGGGTTCGACAGACCCCGGTTCACCACGGTCATCAGGGCGTCGAACTGGCGCTGACCGGCGCTGCGGGGGTCGGCGACCTCGAGACCGGTCTCGTCGACTCCGGGAGCTGGTGCGGCGAGCTTGGAGGTGAGGATGCCGTCCAGAGTCGCGGCTGCGGCATCAGGGGCGTCGATCGTGAACCGGGTCAGTCCCTCACCGACAGCGCGTCGGGTCACTCGCCGCAGCTCCTCGGCGGTCTTCTCCCGCTCGGGCGGGTCGTCCAGCAGGGCCCGGATCAGCTCCGCGCACACCCGGGCGAGTTCGGCGTCGGACAGATTCGGATTGGCCGCCGCGTCGGCCAGGATCTGCGCATACCCCTCGTGCTGGTCCACATCGACGCACCTGACCACACGGTTCAGCGTCCGCGCGACGAGGGCGGCCCGGTGCAGTGGGGCCTGCCCGGTGATGGCGACCTGCTTGAGCGGGCCACCGGATGCAAGTGAGGCGCATTTGACGATCTGGTGGAGGTTGGTCGCGTCCTGGGGTGGCAGCCATGGGCATCGTGCGCGCAACCAGTCCGGCAACGACAGACCCTTCTCGGCATGGAGTCCGCGGGCAGAGGCCTCGAGCGCAAGCAGCACCATCCTCGCGTCGGCCTCGGCTCGCAACCGTCCAAGTGCTTCGGTGCCCGAGACGATCCCGGCGTCCAGCACCCGCACCGATTCGTCCTCGGTCAACGCGGCTCGAGCCAACCCACGGGCCGCGTCCTCCAGGCCGGCGGCCAACTCCTGCGCCGGCAACCCAGGCGCGCGGTTGCCACCACCGGCGTCGTCAACGTCACTCCCACCGACGGCGTAACGGTCTTCACCGGCGTCGTGGTCGAGGCTGTCACCCACGCCATGCCGCTCCAGATCGGCCACCAGCGCCCAGTAGGCGAGCTCCTCGGCGTCGACCGGGTGGGGAGGCACGAACAACTCGTCCGCGAGCGTGCAGAGTCTCTCCTCCTGCTCAGCAGCCCAGGCCGCCGCGTCCACCCCGGCGGGACGGCCCATGCTGTTGAGCTGGCGTCCGAGCACCTCGACGACTGCCCCCACGTGCCCCTCACGTGGCGGCTGTCCGGTGCCCTGGATCAACGCCATACCTCAGTCAAGCAGTCAGCACCGACAGACCCGCTGAGCGCAAACGCTGCTGACAAGCTACTGGGGGTCGGCGCAGCTGCTAGCCGACCCCGGCTCAGTTCGTGTAGAGACGGTTCTCCGAGGTCAGCACCTGGAGCGGGCTCCCTGGACCCTCCACCGTGGCGCTGCCCGGGATGACGCTCCACGCCCCGCCGTCGACGCTTACCTCTCCGCCGTACTCGACCGAGATGTAGGGCGTTACCTGTGCGGCCCGGCTGTATTCGTGGGTGATATCGCCCGTGGGGTAGGGACCGCCAAGGCTCGTGGTCGGGCCGACGCTGGCTCCGTCGCCAGTGTGATACGTGACACCGGCGAGCGTCGGCCGGATCCGCACCTCGTGGCCGACGATGGTCGTGGTGTCGACCTCTCCAGGCTCGAACCCAGCCTCGGGCCAACTGAGCTGGAAGTACACCGGCAGGTTCACGAGAGTCTGCCCGTCCGGCGGCTGGATGACCATCTCTGGCAACGCGAAATCCGTGCGGTGGAACCGCTCAAGGATCATCGCGTCCGTGAGTTCTTCAGCCGGCTCGCCAGAGCGGGGCGGGACCGATGAAGTGTGACAGGTAACCCCGAGCAGATCCCATGTCGTAGGTTCTGGGGATCCTCCAGCAAACACCTCTCTTCGCATGATGCGAGACAGCGGGCCGGGTGACCCGGGTTCGACTATCTCGCAAACCGTGACGGCTTCCATGCAGATGTCTCGACGTGGAAACTCTGGTGAATTTCCGAGGCAGTTGATGACCGCGATGTACTCGAACCACGACGTCGGTTTTGCTGGGTCTACTTCGGGTGGATAAGTATGAACTAAGTCGCGCGTCTGGCTCGAGTTGTAGTACATTCCAATGCCGCCATCGTCGATTAGACAGACTCCGCGTCGACATGGATTATCGGGAGGGTTTTCTGGAGGTGCCGGTGTGCCTGTCACAGGCGGGATGAGTAGGAGCATCGATAAAACCAATGGACTTGCGAGATTCATCCCACTTGCACCGCTCTGATGATCCAGCCGTCCTCCCAGGAGAGGTCAATCCCTAAGTTGAGGCTTTGCCGATCTGTCCTTTCCACTTCTTGGTCGTTGTCGTCGAAGACCGCTAGTTCGTGCTGCGTGAGCGGTACGCGGACCAGAGCATCGGACCCGGAAAACACAAGAATGTCTGGTGGTGCGGTTATTTCCCAGAGGTCCTCATTCAGAACTTCGTTGTTTTCCGCGCTGTACTCCACCGTGGCCTCGAGGTTGCCGCATGTCCCACAATCCTCAAGAGACAGGCCGGAAATAAGCCCCGGCGTGGGATGGATCCCGGTGTAGTTGACGACTTCAACGAAGTGCTCAGCAAAGGCAATGGCGCCCGCCTGAGTCTGTTCCTGCGCTTCAGCCGGCATCTCGGGCGGCCCATCGTCAGCGACTGGCTCGCTGGTGGTCGGCTCCGCAGTGGTGGGTGCGGCTTCCGTCGTGATGTCGACGTCGTCCGCGTGAGTGGTCGGTGTCGCCGTCAAGGTCGTGAGTGCATCCTCCGTGGTCGGGGGAGGCGAAGGGTCGGTCTGGGTGTCACAACCGGCCAGCAGAACGACACCAGCGGCGGCAGCGATGGCGACGACGCGCACGCTCTACCCCCTTCGGGGAGTCGGCCCGCGGCCCCTCCGCGGGCGGGAACGATCCGACCAGTGTGCACCAGGTGACCGCCTCGGGCCAGGTGTCCACAGGGCACAATCTCGCACCTTCAGTGGCGAGGAGTCACTCGCGCAACTTCAGTCCCACCCACCCACGCTGACACGTCGTCGAGGCCTCAGAAGAAGCGTGTTCGGACGCGAGCTGGTGCGCCAGGGTCCGGCAAGCACCGGGACGGTCACGGCGTCGGCTGCGAGTGGCCCCATCGGCCACTCACCCGGGTCATGCGCGCAGGCCAGCCGGTCGGCGACCCCGGGCCATCAGAGCGGGCTCAGCCGTGACAGGGAGACTCGACGCTGAGCAGCACGAAGTCCGGGTCGCTCTGCCAGGACACCATGAGCAGGTAGCCGTCGGGGTCCTCGAAGTACCGGCCGTGGCCACCGGTGGAGGCGCCCTCGTTCGCGGTCCACGTGTCCGGCAGCTGTGCGATCGCATCCTGCGCCGCGGCCTCCGGCGACTCGGCGGCGGGGACGCTGCCCCTGGCGATGTAGCTCAGGGCGCTGCGGTCCCAGGTGCACGCGGCTGTTCCGCCGCCGATCCAGCGGGGCCGCTCGGTCTGCAGCTGATCAAGGTCGGGGTGCAGCAGGGCCGCGACCTCCCGCAACTTGGTCTCGGTCACCGGTTGCTCGGCCTCTGCTGCCTGCCGCATCTGCTGCTCGCTCATCGACGTCTCCTCATTGGTGGTCGCGGGGTTGGGGGAACTCGTGGACCCGTCGGTGCCAGTCTCCGCACCTGTCGGCTCCGGCTGCTCGGCCGGCCCGCAGCTGCCCAGCCCACCGACCAGCCCCAGCGCGAGCACGGCCGCGATGACTGATCTCATTTCTCCACCACACTGTCCCAGTCGGCGCGGATCACACCGATGATGTTCTGCCACGAAGTCGTCCCCGGTCTGATGACGTAGTCGTGCGACTCGAGCCCCTCGACCAGGTCTCCGGCCCGGAAGGTGTTGCCGCGCGCCCCACCGTCCTCCAGCCACACGCCGGTGTCCAGCGGCGTGAAGCCCGGTGTCGTGTCCGGGTTGTAGCCGTGGCCGATGTCCTCGGGAAGCCCCAGGCCCACTCTGTCCAGAGCGTCGTCGATCTCGCCGGCGCGCTGGGCCAAGATGATCGGGTCCCCGGGCGCGGTCTGGGAGTAGCGCCGCACGTCGCGCTCCGGCCCGTCCGCGCCTGCCCAGGTGTGGGTGGGATAGAGCGCGGCGTCGGACATCCCCGTCCCGGTCCCTGCCGAGGCGACGTGCAGGACGGCGTCCGCCTCCACCCCATACTTGTCGGCGAAGCCCACGACCGCACCGCCGGCGGAGTGCCCCACCAGCGAAAGCCACTGGGCGTCGCCGACCGTCCGCAGACCCTCGACGAAGGTGACCAGCCGGTGCCCGTTGTCCGAGGTGTAGGTGTTGTCTGGGGCGTCGGCGCCGATCGCGTTCGGCATGTCACCGCCCAGCCAGGTGATGACGGCGGTGTCGTCCGGGTGATCGGCAGCGATGCCCGCGAAGCGCTCGTTGTAGTCCTTCATCCCGGCCATGTCGTTGCCGGTGCCGGGCACGATCACGCTGAGGTTCTGGGCGTCCAGCTTTCCGGAGTACTCCGCGAAGCGGCCGTCCCCCCGCGGGTCGAAGAGGATGACCATGCGCTGGTCGCCGGGGAGCCCCGGCAGGTCCTCACGCAGGACCACCGGCTCGTCATGCAGCATCTGCTCATAGAGCGCGATGCGTGTCCGTGACTCGTCCAGCAACAGGTCGGGGTGCTCAGTCCGGTTGATCATCTGCCCGATGCCGTCGCGGTGGAACTGGTCCCAGCGCTCGGTCAGGTCGCGCCAGAAGCCGGGCACGTACCAGGCATCCTCATCGCGCCGGCGTTCCTCCTCCTCCTGGGTGGTCGGGGCTGCGGCCAGCATCGCCTCTACGGCGAGCTCCTGGCGCAAGGCGTCCATGAGCAGCCACCGGTTGGCCATCGCCCGGTCGGGCAGCGGTATGCCGTCGGTGTTGCCGACGAGCGTGGGGTAGAGCAGGCGCAGCCGCTCCTGCTCCAGCTCCGACAAGGAGGCCCAGTATGCGGCGACGCCCTCGACCCCGTCCGGCAGCTGACCGTTCGGGCCGAGATCCCCCCGCGCCTGCAGCAGGCCGCCCAGCACCGGGTCCTCGCCACGGTAGTCCCAGTCGTTGGCCAGCGCCGCGGCGATCTCGGGGTGGCGCCCCAGGAACTCTGCCAGGCGCTCGACCGGGACCCCGGCCAGCATCTCCCGGACGGCCTCCGGGGTGTGGCACTGCGCCAGGATGCGCTCGGCGAGCACCCGCTCCTCGTCGGTGTCGGCGATCCCGTGCTCGGCGAAGACGCCGTAGGCCTCCGACGGGATGAGCGAGCGCAGGAAGTCGGGGGAGGTGCCCAGCGGCACCAGGCCGCGGACGCTCTCGACCGCGGAGGCGAGCAGGTCGCGGCAGGCCCCGTCGGCGGTGCTGAGGTTGTCGGTATGCAGTTCCGCCCGGCTGCGCAGGGCCGCCTCGGCTTCGTGCAGCGCCGCGCGGTCTACTAGGAGACCGTCCAAAGGGCCGAGCCCCTGCCGCTTCGGGGGGTCGCTCTGCAACGCGTCCCAGTCGGCCCGCACCTGGCGCAGTTGCGGGGCGTTGGCGTCCATCGCGCTGCCGAGATCACGCAACGCCGTGCCCGCCGCCTGCAGGTCCTCTGCGAACCGGGCCATCTGGGTCTGCGCCGTGCTGGCGGGCTGGTCGGCCCGGTCCACGATCTGACCCTCCCAGCCAAGGGCGGTGGAGGCCGAGCCGAGGGTCGACCGCAGCTGGTCCTCCTGCTGGCCCAGCACGGAGGCGGTGTCGTGCAGCCTCGTGCCGGCGGCGCGGACCTCGTCCCCATCGTGGACCATCCAACTCCAGATGCCGAGGTGGTCGGCCCCCATCAGCCGTCCATCGCCTTCTCGACGTTGTCCGCGAGGGTCGACATCGCGGTTGACATCGTGTCGATCTCGCCGCTCAGATCCTGCAGGCGCAGTTGCAGCGCAGCCTGCAGGCCGCCCAGCACCGAGCGGCTGACCGCGTCTGGCACCTGGTCGCTGATGGACGCGACCGCCACCGCCGGTCGCGCATGGTGGATGTTCTCGGCGGCCTCTGTCAGGTCGCTCGCCGCCTGCCGCGTCGCCGCGACATCGACTGTGGGCATTGTCCGCTCCCTCCCTGGCGGTGGTCGGACAGCACCCTACCGGGTGGGCTGTCGGGCGTCCTGTCGTCCTCCGGTCCGGGGTGCCCCACGGCGTGTCGGAGCCGTGACACGCCCGCCGCGCCCGACACGCCGGCGACTTTTCGCACTCGTTCCGCGCGGTTGTGCGGTTCTGGCAAGCCTGGGCACAACCCGCGCCGCCAGGGTGTTGCATCTAGTAGCGGGAGCGACATACGATCCCAACATCTAGTAGTTACAGGGATGTGGTTCCTCCACATCTTGTGCACAGCGGGATGGCGCGTACCCACACGTCATCCACAGGAAGTCCCCACAACCACCCACAGGACACCCTCCGCAAGGGGTGTCTTCGCGGCGCGCTGCCAGCGGCCGCTGCCACGCTCGACACAGGAGGCGAGATGCACTGCCCGTTCTGCCGGCACACCGACTCCCGTGTCGTGGACAGCCGCGTCCAGGAGGAAGGCACCGTCATCCGACGGCGCCGTCAGTGCCCCGAGTGCGGCCGCCGGTTCGGCACCGTCGAGAGCGCCACCCTGTCGGTGATCAAGCGCTCCGGCGCGACCGAGCCGTTCAGCCGCGACAAGGTCATCTCCGGCGCCCGCAAGGCCTGCCAGGGCAGGCCGGTGACCGAGGCGCAGCTGCAGGTGCTGGCCCAGCAGGTCGAGGAGTCGATCCGCTCCCTGGGCCAGGCCGAGGTCGATGCCCACGAGGTGGGTCTGGCGATCCTGGCACCGCTGCGCTGCCTCGACGAGGTCGCCTACCTGCGCTTCGCCTCCGTCTACCAAGCCTTTGACTCCCTCGAGGACTTCGAGGCCGCCATCACCCTGCTCCGCACCGAGCGGGACGCACCGGCCACGGCCGGTGCGCCCGTCCGACCTGGGGGTATGCAGTAACCCTGCCCCCGTGCGCCGTGGTCTGTCAGACCCCGGTGCTGCACTACATACCAAGAGATCGACCGCACACCGCACCACCTGACCAAGGAGAGATGTCATGACCGAGACGACCGGGGCGAGGGCTCGCACCCGCCGCAGCGGCAGGGGCCTGAAGATTGACCGGATCTTCACCACGCCTGGCGTCCACCCGTACGACCAGGTCACCTGGGAGTCGCGGGACATCGTCCAGACCAACTGGAAGAGCGGCGAGACCATCTTCGAGCAGCGGGGCGTGGAGTTCCCCGACTTCTGGTCGGTGAACGCCTCCACGATCGTGACCACGAAGTACTTCCGTGGTGCGGTCGGCACCCCGGAGCGGGAGCAGGGGCTCAAGCAGCTCATCGACCGTGTGGTGCTCACCTACACCCGGGCGGGCAAGGAGCACGGCTACTTCGCGACCGACGAGGACGCGCAGATCTTTGAGCACGAGCTCACCTATGCACTGCTGCACCAGGTCTTCTCCTTCAACTCCCCGGTCTGGTTCAACGTCGGCACCGCCAGCCCGCAGCAGGTCAGCGCGTGCTTCATCCTCGCGGTCGACGACTCGATGGACTCGATCCTCAACTGGTACAAGGAAGAGGGGTTCATCTTCAAGGGCGGCTCCGGCGCCGGCCTCAACCTCTCCCGCATCCGCTCCTCCAAGGAGTTGCTCTCCTCCGGCGGCACCGCCTCCGGCCCGGTGTCCTTCATGCGAGGCGCCGACGCCTCCGCGGGCACCATCAAGTCCGGCGGCGCGACCCGTCGAGCGGCCAAGATGGTCGTGCTCGACGTGGACCACCCTGACATCGAGGAGTTCATCGAGACCAAGGCGCGCGAGGAGGACAAGATCCGCGCGCTGCGCGACGCCGGCTTCGACATGGACCTGGGCGGCAGGGACATCGTGTCCGTGCAGTACCAGAACGCCAACAACTCCGTGCGTGTCACCGACGAGTTCATGCGCGCCGTGGAGGAGGGCAAAGAGTTCGGCCTGACCTCCCGCAAGGACGGCTCGGTCATCGAGACCGTCGACGCCAAGACCCTCTTCGAGAAGATGGCCAAGGCGGCCTGGGAGTGCGCCGACCCGGGCATCCAGTACGACGACACGATCAACGACTGGCACACCAACCCCGAGACCGGCCGGATCACCGCGTCCAACCCGTGCTCGGAGTACATGTCGCTGGACAACAGCTCTTGCAACCTCGCCTCGATCAACCTGCTGAAGTTCCTCCGCCAGGACGACACCTTCGACGTGGAGACCTTCGAGAGGGTCACTGAGCTGATCTTCACCGCGATGGACATCTCCATCTGCTTCGCCGACTTCCCGACCGAGGCGATCGGGCAGACCACCCGTGACTACCGTCAGCTGGGCATCGGCTACGCCAACCTTGGCGCTCTGCTGATGGCCACCGGCCACGGCTACGACTCCGACGGTGGCCGCGCGCTCGCCGCCGCCATCACCTCGCTGATGACCGGCGCCGCCTACAAGCGCTCTGCCGAGCTCGCCTCGGTCGTGGGCCCGTACAACGGATATGCCCGCAACGCCGACGCGCACAAGCGGGTGATGCGCAAGCACCAGGCCGCCAACGACGAGATCCGCACCCTGCACACCATGGACAGCCAGATCCACAAGGCCGCGACCAAGGCGTGGGACGCCGTGGTCAAGACCGGTGAGAAGAACGGCTTCCGTAACGCGCAGGCCTCGCTGCTGGCCCCCACCGGGACCATCGGCTTCATGATGGACTGCGACACCACCGGCATCGAGCCCGACTTCTCGCTGGTGAAGTTCAAGAAGCTTGTCGGCGGCGGCTCGATGCAGATCGTGAACCAGACGATCCCCCGCGCGCTGAAGCGGATGGGCTACACCGAGGAGACCATCGAGGCGATCGTTGAGTACATCGCCGAGAACGGTCACGTCATCGACGCCCCGGGTCTGAAGACCGAACACTACGAGGTCTTCGACTGCGCCATGGGTGTGCGCTCGATCGCCCCGATGGGCCACGTGCGGATGATGGCCGCGGTCCAGCCGTTCCTGTCCGGCGCCATCTCCAAGACGGTCAACCTGCCTGAGTCGGCGACCGTGGAGGAGATCGAGGACGTTCACCTGCAGGGCTGGAAGCTGGGCCTGAAGGCGCTGGCCGTCTACCGCGACAACTGCAAGGTCGGCCAGCCGCTGTCCGACGGCAAGGGTGACAAGAACGACAAGAAGACCGAGAACGAGGCCGAGCCCAAGGTCGAGAAGGTCATCGAGTACCGCCCCGTCCGCAAGCGTCTGCCCAAGCGCCGTTCGTCGCAGACCACCAGCTTCGCCGTGGGTGGCGCCGAGGGTTACCTCACCGCCGGCACCTACGACGACGGCGACCTGGGCGAGATCTTCCTCAAGTTCGGCAAGCAGGGCTCGACCCTGGCCGGCGTGATGGACGCCTTCTCGATCGCGGTCTCGATCGGCCTGCAGTATGGCGTGCCGCTGGAGACCTTTGTGGAAAAGTTCACCAACCTGCGCTTCGAGCCGGCCGGCCTGACCGACGACCCGGACGTGCGCATGGCGCAGTCGATCATGGACTACGTCTTCCGCCGCCTGGCGCTGGACCACCTGGACTTTGAGTCCCGGTCCTACATGGGCATCCACTCCGCTGAGGAGCGGGCCCGCCAGCTTGAGACCGGCTCCTACGCCCCGGTGGCTCCGAGCAACGGCTCCCAGGAGGACTACGAGGACGAGCTGGAGGGCTTCTCCCAGGGCGTGGCCACCGCCCCGGCCAAGAAGGCGGAGAAGGAGGCCGACAAGTCCGGCGCCGGTGCTGCGGACGTCCGCAAGGCTGATGCCAACGTCCACTCCTCGGCCGAGCTGCTCGAGCAGTTCGCCGGCAAGGTCAACGACGCGCCAATCTGCATGACCTGCGGCACGAAGATGCGGCCGGCCGGGTCCTGCTACGTGTGCGAGGGCTGCGGCAGCACCAGCGGCTGTAGTTGAAAACTTGAGTAGGGGTCTGTCCACGGCAGCCGGATTGCCCCCGCTAAATGAGGTTAGAAGAGTGACCACGATGCGGATGCGTTCCTAACCTGAACCCAAGGCAACGGCGTGGCCCCAACTGGTGAGGTCACGCCCTTGCCCTGCCCATGTGGTTCGAGGGACGGGTCGTCAAATGCGCGAGTCGCTGATGTGTCGGGTGGCGCGGGGGCTTGCGATGGCTTCGAGTTGACCTGGCGTCGAGAAGCGAGCCCCTGCTGCAGTTGCGTGTTTTGGACTGGCGTAGACATCAGTCGCCTCCAGTCACGTCGCTCGAAGTTCCGCTCGCCACCGGGAGGATGAGCCCATGAACGGTGTTGCGACGTTGAGTGGAAGCTGCCGCGCCGTACCTGCTCAGTTTTCAAGCGCCGCCGACAAAAGGACGGCCAGAGTTGCGGCGCGTGCTTATGGAGGCAGGGTGGCATGCTGCCAACGGCCTGCCACCCTGACCCTAGGACCAGGCCGTGAAGAGGCTCCGCGGGCTTGCGCATTGTCGGTCTTGTGTCCCGACCGCCCATGCGAGGTAACGTCAGTTCTGTCGGAGGCGAGGCTCAGGTATCCCATTGACGTCTTGGAGGACGACGGCGCCAGGGTGAGACGCTCATCCAACGACGCGGGCATGTGCGACACCGCCCCCTTGGGCAGGATGCTCAGGAGCGTGAAGGTCTGACCGGGCCCCTGACACACCCCCCGCCCCATCGCGGAAATGTCAGCTCCTGCTGGCAAGATAGAACATAGTCAGTCAAGAGAGTTGGTGCTGTGGTCGTGTGGGATGGGACGGTTGAGGGTGCTGGAAAGTAGCGGAGCCTTCCGTTTTATCGATCTCTTCAGCGGCCTCGGTGGTTTTCACGTGGCCCTGCAGGAACTCGGTGGTCAGGGTGTTTTTGCTGTCGAGTGGGAGCCGACCCTCAACGCGCTCTACAGGCACAACTTTGGCGTAGAGGTTTGGTCCGACATTAACAGGCTAAAAACCGACGAAGATATCGACCAAAAGGTCCCTGAACATCACGTCCTTACCGCAGGTTTTCCGTGTCAGCCGTTCTCTAAGGCTGGTGATCAACTCGGATTCCAAGACACTGTGCAGGGCAACCTCTTCTTCAAGGTGCACCAGATCCTGAAGGTGAAGCGGCCCCCCCGGTTCATTCTGGAGAATGTTCCCAACATCCTGCGACACGACGGCGGTCGAACCAAGGACACCATGTTCAACATGCTGCAGGATCTTGGGTACGCGGTCAAAGTGGCGCACTTCTCGCCGCACGAGTTCGGCATCCCGCAGGTACGTGACCGTGCCTACTTCGTCGGATCGCTCGATGGGCTCGACGGCTTCGAGTGGCCCGAGAAGCACAAGGACCCAACCAGCATTTCCAAGGTGCTTCACACGAGCATCATGTCGAGCCGCCCGATCCCCGACCTGACCCTTCGGGCCATCGACATGTGGGGCGACTTCCTCAAGCGCTCCCCGTCCTCGCTGAAGATGCCATCCTTCCCCATCTGGGCCATGGAGTTCGGGGCTACCTACCCGTTTGAGTTCGAGACACCTTCGGCCGTCTGGGAGCGTCGTCGCAAGTACGGGCTCAGCGGCATGCACGTGCGCGGCAGCTTCGGCTTCGAACTCGATGGCCTTCCCATCCCCGAACAGCGGGCGCGGATCCCAAGTCACTCGCGCCGCCAGGGTGACGTCGAGTTCCCGCGCTGGAAGCGCACCTTCATCCGACAGAACCGGGAGTTCTACCGTGACAACGCAGGCTGGATCAACCCGTGGATGAACCAGTGGCAGCCGTGGGACTTCCCTTCGAGCTTCCAGAAGATGGAGTGGAACGCCCAAGGGGAGGAGCGCGACATTGATAACTTCGTGCTGCAGGTGCGCGCCTCCGGTGTTCGGATAAAGCGGCCGACCACCGCTCCGAGCCTGATCGCCTTCACACAGAGCCAGGTACCAATCCTTGGGGCAAATCTCGCCGGTGGACGCCGCTACATGACTCCGCGGGAGTGCGCGAACCTGCAGAGCCTCGGCGACATCTCATTGCCCGAAAGTGACCTCGACGCGTACAAGGCCCTTGGTAACGCCGTCAACGCCAAGGTCGTCAAAGCCATCGCAAAGCCGCTGCTGTTTGCCATCCCGGGAGCCACCAACACTCGAACGACCAGAACTGTGGGAGCCGCATCGTGACCGAAACACAGCACGTCCTTGACGAGGCCGAAGACGACACAAGGGAGGAACTGCTCGTAGCCATCGCCGACGACATGGCCACCCTGTCCGAGGCGTCGGAGGCTCCGAACGACGTGCCGGCGGCATCCACCACCTTCTCGTCGTCGGAGGTCGACTTCGACTCTGACGCTTGGCTCCACCAGTTCATCGAAGTCCAGGGATGGCTCAACATCGAAGAACTGTCTGCCGACAGTCGCGTGGCCTTCTTCACCGCCCTTGTCTCGCAACTGAGCCTAAACCCGGCCGACGCCATCGAGGACACCACTGGCATAGCTGAACTGACCACCGAGGCCCTGGCCGCGCTGCACAGCCGCATCCAGCTCGCCGTGCGCCTCCAGTCGGGCTTCCTTCAGAGCAGGGAGCAGGGCGACTCCCTTAGTACCGCCACCGAAGACTGGGCGGCCGCATGGGAGGAACAGGCCACAGACGACGAGCCCACCAACCCGCAGCCGGTGCGGGCCAAGGCTGAGGTCTGGCCTATTCAGGCCCTCGCGAAGGGCAAGCTCAACCTCACTCCGTCCTACCAGCGCGGCGACGTGTGGAACAACAATGACCGCTCCGCCCTCATCGAGTCGATCCTCCGGGGCATCCCGTTGCCGTCGATCATCCTGCTGCGCAACAAGGCGCCCAAGCCCCGCGAAGTCGTCGACGGAAAGCAGCGGCTCACCGCAATCCTGCGCTTCGTTGGAACTCACCCGATCGCCAGGCAGAAGATCGAAGACGTGGCCGAGCAGCATCCCGATGCCGGTTTCGACACCCTCTTCCACGAGAACTACCCCGCCTTCAAGAAGCTCTGGAAAAACAAGATGGGCGAAACGCTCACCGCAAAGGTGGAGAACGAGTACTACTTCCCCTTCCGGCTGCGAGGATCAAAGGAAAGCGCACTGATCGGCACCGACTTGCAAGGCCTGAAGGGCAAATATTACACCCAGGTTAAGGACGAGACTATTACCGTCGCGGAGCAGGAACTATCGGTCCAGGAACTCTTCGAGGAACCTGCCGACTATAAGATTCCCGTTATCGAGTACACACACGCCGAGCGCCGTCAGATCCACGAGGTGTTCAAGCTTTACAATAAACAGGGCGTCCACCTAAATGCCGAGGAGATCCGCAACGCGGTTTACCACGAGGTCGAACTCACCCGGGCCCTCCTGTTCGCTGCAGGGGACGCTGACCGGCGCAGGGACGTGTCCGACGTTGCGCCGGCATTGGCCGACGTCGCGGGCTTGGAACGCATCAGCCGCTCCCTCACCGGGTACAAGTTCGGAGTCACTCGGTACAAGCGAACCAAGGTGCTGGCCTGGATGATCTCAGTGCTCGTCTTCGACCCGGGCAAGCCCTTCGCTTCGACTGCGACCCACATCAACCAGATGCTCGCAGACCTGCAGGAGCACTCCGGTCGCCCGCTGCTGCGCGCCGAGACGATCGCGGACCTGTTCACGTGGATCGGCCGAGCCATCGACCTGCACGCTTCTTTTGATGAACTCTGGGCAGCAGAGTTCATGGGCGGCAAGAGGAGTGGCAGTTGGCAGGAACTCCAACTGGTGGGTTCCCTGGTGGGGGTCGCCCTGGCGACGATCACTCGACCCGACGACATCGAAGACCTCATTGAGTCGAAAACCGCTGACATCCGGAAGGCCTCCGAAAGTCGCGGCTGGCGGCGCCCCAAGAAGACCCAGACCAAGGATCAATGGGACTACATCGCGCGCCTCGCACGTGACATCCTCGACACTCTCGGCATCGATGGTGCAGCCGCCTCGCAGATTGTGCGCGACCGCTTTGGCTCGTCGGGGTACGAGCAACTCCAGGACATGATCGTCAAGTCGAAGGACACCTGACCTCGACATGGCCCAGCATCTACCGCAGACCGAGCGCGTCTACTTCGACCCTCCTGCACCCGCTCAACCGCAGGGGTCGTGGTGGGCTCGCTACATTGCCCAACTCAAGGGCTTATCGCCCACGGCTCACGCTGCGTTGGAGGCCGACTGCCGGTTCATCCTGAACAGAGGACTCCTAGGCATCGGCCCCCCGAGTGCGGGGGTCTGGCCCACCCGGGCTCGCACCGGGCTGGTGATGGGATCGGTCCAGTCCGGCAAGACGGCCTCCATGCTCGGCGTCTCGGCGCTCGCCCTCGACCATGAGGTCGACATCCTCGTGGTGCTCGCCGGCACGCGGATCTCGTTGTGGCGCCAGACGTATGAGCGTCTTATCAGCCAACTCGACGCCGGCGAAGGCACCGGCAGGGATGCGAGGCGCATCCTTCGCCCCGTTCCGGAGATCGCCCTAAGTGATGAGCAGGCAGATCTGCAGTCGGTGTACCACATGGCACCCAGCCCTGTGCGTCGCAGGCTGACAAAGCGTCAGCCAATCATCATTGTGGCGATGAAGCAGATCAACCACCTACATGCCCTTGCCCGATCCCTCCGCACTAATGTCTTCGACACGGTCAGCGAACTCGGCCGCCCTTTCCATATGCTTGTCCTGGACGACGAAGCCGACGACGGATCTATCCTGGACGCTGTCGTGGAGGCCGGACGTGATCCTGCACGCGACGACCTCAAGCAGATCCCTCGGGGCATCGCCAACCTCTGGGAATTCACCGATTCAGTCCCGGCCAACCTGTTCGCCACCTATATCGCCTACACGGCGACGCCGCAGGCCAACCTGCTGCAGGAGGACCACAATCCACTGGCTCCGCGGGACTTCCTCGTGTCCCTACGAACGCCCCTGGACTCCGGGCACGTGGTGGACCCCTCGAACCCCGTCGGTAACGTCACTGCGCCGCGGTCATCGACCTATCCCGAGCCGCTTGGGATGTCCGCCTACTACACCGGGGGAGAGGTCTTTTACCACCGCAGCGAATCTGCCGGACTGTGCTCCGCGACCACCGGCAACGCCGAACAAGACCTCGGGGAGGCGGTGAGGGCGTTCCTGGTTGCCGGCGCGGTCCGGCTCCACCGCTCGCGGCGACTGGGACCGCACTCGGCAATCAAGTCGACTTTCGACACCCGGGACGAGGCCGCAACGGCCACCTCCCCGCCCCACTCCATGTTGTACCACCCCTCGGCCAGCATCCAGGACCACTTCCGAGGCGCCGAGGACGTCTTGCTGTGGGCGGGGGTGGCCGACCGAGGAGAAGCACGAGCGATGCTGGAGTCCGGCCGCGCCGGCTTGCCCGGCTCGCTGGTCGCCCGGATGCGCTCGCAGGAGGCGCAGTGGGAGGCATGGCTCGAGTGGTACCAATCGTCGGCCCGGGGCATAGCAGGCGAGTTCAATC
This sequence comes from Ornithinimicrobium pratense, assembly GCF_008843165.1. Lineage (NCBI taxonomy): Bacteria > Bacillati > Actinomycetota > Actinomycetes > Micrococcales > Ornithinimicrobiaceae > Ornithinimicrobium > Ornithinimicrobium pratense. The sequence continues at coordinate 995,910 of NZ_CP044427.1, forward strand.
TGCTCAGTCCTGCACCGTTTCCTGACTGGCCCACCACCCGCCACCTCCTTGAAACCGAGGTCATCCCGGGCACGCGCGTCGCAGTCGTGAACAGCGACCCGACCGCTGACGATCGGCCCGAGTACGCTCCGTCATTCGACGAGGGCACACAGAGGTGGCTGCCCGCGCACGACCTGTCTACTATCTTCGTCTCTGGCAACGTCATGGCGCGCGGCCTGACCCTTGAGGGCCTGACCACCGCCCTGTTTCAGCGGTCCTCGCCGGCGCCGTTCGCAGACACCCAGATGCAGATGCAGCGCTGGTTTGGGTACCGGGGCGCGTACATCGAGTTGTGCAGGGTCTTTGCCGACCGACAGCAACTCAGCCTGTTCCGGGCCTATCACGACATTGACGAGGCGGTCCGCATCGCCATCACCGAGAATATGCAGGCCGGTGCGCCCGACCCCGCAGTCCTGCAGGGTCTCGGCTTCCTCGCCACCGGCAAGATCGCAAACCTCAACACGCGGCCGTTGAGCCCGGGTGCCAAGCCGTTCGTTCGGCTCGTCAACTCAGGCAGGCAGCCCGATCCCAACGCCGTGCTCGTCGCCAGCCTGTTCGCCGGTGGCGCGTCGTCGGACCTGGTGGCAGGTAACAGCCTCCGCGGCCGTATCCTCGATGAGCCCCTGACGCTGACGCAGGCCGCGGAAGTGCTCGATGGACTCAACTTCGAGGACTATCGGCCCGGGAGAGCCGATAATCGGATCGCCGAGCACTGGGCCCAGGTGCGGGCCCGAGTTGCCGCCGCTGCTCCCCTGCAGGCCGGAGACCTCTACCGCGCACCGTCGGGCATGGGTCAAGACGATCCAGTCCGCTCGGACTGCCCTTACTCGATCCCCGCCTACATGAGGCTGTGGGACGCCTGTCTCACGCGTTCTGTCCGTGGCCTTTTCGTGACCGGCCAGCCTGGCGTCAGGTGGTCCACGGCGAACCTAACCCGCAAGCGGCAGACCCAGCCCCGTTTCTGGGTGGGCATCCGCTACGGCGGCGGATCACCCGTCAACTCTGGTCCGCTGGCAGCCCTGCCCTTCCAGATTCCGACCACAGCCAAGTGCGTTGAGGGCGGCGAGATGAAGACCGAGTGGGGGTCCAACAACCCCAAGGCCGGCCCCACTGGTTACCGAGGCGACGAGTTCTTCGACTACTACCATCACAACGCGCCGCTACCTCCCGCCGGTGGTGGGACTGCTTGGCGGCCAGCTGGCTCCGACGGGTTGATTCTTTTCTACGTCAACGAGTGGAATGTCCAGCCGCACCCCAGCATCGCGGTCGGTGTCTGTCTGCCCGCCGGGGGCCCAGAGCAGTTCGCAGCCACCAAGGCGAGCGCACTCCCCATCTGAACGGAGAATCCTCATGGACACCTACGAGTCCGTCCTGGACCAGATTTTGTCGGTCCCCGACGCCCCATCGGGCCTCGCCAGGGACATCCATTGGCTCAACGAGTCCCAGGCGCTCGCCGTGGCGCGCGACCAGGCCGGCCGCCTGGAGGTCTTCCTGCCGGGTGAACGGTTGGAGCCCCGAACCGCGACGGTGCGCGAGGCCCTGCAGCACCATGACTGGCACAGGGACTCCGGGCCCTTACTGAGCGCAAACCGCATCTTGCTACCAGCTCTTGGCCACTTCGATCAAGTCGGTTCGTTCATCTGCACCGAATTGCTGCGCAATGGTGCGGAGGACGACATGGTCCAGGCCTTCAGCCTCACCGAGCCAATCATTGAGTTGGCGATCAGGCGCCTCCAGATTTCAGAGGGCGCCATGCTCGGACTCGCCGGCGAACTGCTCATCCTCAACTCGCTGGTCCACGAGGCCGACGACCCGCAGGTCGGGACGGTGCTGCAGTCCTGGGCGGGCTGGCACCGCTCGCAGCGTGACTTCGCCTGGAACCGGGTCGGCGTCGAGGTCAAGACTACGAAGCGCGTCAGTTCGAGCCACATGGTCCAAGGCGTCCACCAGGTCGATGCCATCGCTGACACCGACGACGGCCCCGGCGAGGGCCGCCTTCTGCTGGTGAGCATCGGTCTGGCCAACGCTGCCGCCAGCAGCAACACCTTCTCCATCCCCATGCTTGTCGATCGCATCCTGGATCGCCTCAGCTCGACCGGCAATACGGCTTTGGCTGACTCCTTACTCCAACACTTGGCGGCCTACGGTTCTGAGTCCGGCTTTGGCTACGACCACCAGACCATGTCTCGGGACGCGCCTTTCACCGACTCCTACGCCACGACGTTCTGCCGTGGTTATGACATGAGCGATCCGGCCATCGAGGTGCTGCGCCACGACACTGTGGCCGCCCACCATCACGTCGACGCCCAATCGCTCAGGTTTACGATCAACCTCCCAGCCATCATCAGTGGCCAGAACCCCGTCAACGGTGCCAACCAGATAGCCCGCAACATCCTCGACTGACCTACGCCATGCAGGCGGCGGGGCGCAACGCAAGCAGAACCGCCCAGCACGACACCCCGATCGGAAGGACTTGAGACGGGACAACCTGTGCCCACCCGTCCCTGTGCCCCGAGACACCCCGCCCGCCAAAGTCGTGTCATCGCATCAACCACGACAGAAGGAACCGCGATGACCACCATCACCACCACCAACCCCGTGCGCTCGGACGTCGTCGTCGAGCCGGCGCGGGTCCGCTCCCGGCAGAGCCGCCTCTGGGCGCTCTCCGGCATCGGCTCCGCCCTCCTGGGTGCCGGCACGATCATCACGAGCAGCGCCGTCAGCGCTGTCTACGACCCGAGCCTGACCACCCCGAGCAGATCGCCGCCGAGCTCGAGACGCAGACCAGCTGGATGTACGCCTTCCACTCGATCACCGTCGTCGGCGCGATCTTCATGATCATCTTCGGCGCCGGGTTGTACCGCCGGCTCCGGTCCAAGCTCCCGGCTGACAGCATGCTGCCCCCCGTCGCTTTCGCCGGGCTGCTCGGCACCGCCGTCGCCTCGATCCTGGGCTCTGGTCTCGACACCGAGTTCATGCGGGCGCTGGCCTCGGGCGGCGAAGGGGTCACGGCCACGAGCGTGAGCATGTATAACCACTGGATCGGCACGATCCCCTGGCTGTGGACCCTCGCCGGCCTGACCGGGCTAAGCCTCTACCTCGCCGCTCAGCCGCACGCCGCCGTGCCCCGCTGGAGGGCCGGGTCGGTCTGATCATGGGCGGGCTGACGCTGCTCATGGGCATCTCGCCGTTCGAGTACATGGCCGGCGTCGTCGCCGTCCCGTGGCTGCTCGTCACCGCCATCGGGTTCACCGCTGGCGACAAGGCATTCCGCAACGGCTGACGGACTGACAAAGTGAGCACTGCGTTCAGGGCCGGCTTCGTGCTGGTCACGGGCGCCATCTTCGTGCTCAGCGCCGTCCTCGACCTGCGCACCGACCCCACCGGCGCCGGCGCCCAGCTCGCGTCCGGCTGGGGCTGGCCCTACGCCATACTCGGACCCCTCCTGACCGCCCTCGCCACCGTCATCCTCGTGCGCGACCCGCGCCAGGGTTTCGGTTGGGCGCTTGCGTGGCTCGGCTGCTTCTGGGCGCGCGACTGCCTCGCCCAGTCCTGGGTGCGCTTCGCGATCGGGTATGACGAGGCGCTTGCGGGCAGCAACCTCGCCCTCTGGCTCCTCAACCGGGCCGCGGCATTCCTGCCGGTGACGATTGCCCTGCTGCTCCTGCTCTTCCCGACTGGCCGGTTCCTAGCCGGTCGGTGGCGGTTGGCCTCGTGGGCCGCAACCGTCGCCATGGTTCTGGCCGCCCTCGTGATCGTCGTAGCCCCCGCGTACAACCTGCCTGATGTGGCTGCTCCCGCGGTCGACGTCAACCTCGGCCCGATCGACAGGCCGGAGGCGGCCAAGCTGCACGCAGGCGGCCGGGCCGAGGCGATCGCCAAGGCGCGGGACGCCGGACTGGGCCGGCCCACCTGACCCAGGCTGGGCTAGCCGGTCAGGGCGGCGGTGACGCCGACGCTCTCCCCGTGCAGCATCGCCACGTAGCGTGCCGTCGTCACCCCGTGCTGCTCTACCCGCCGCGCGCGCCTGGCTCACGCCGTCTCAAGGCGGCGCGGCCCGCCTCGTACCTGGACCGCCCGATCGTCCGCCAGACCAGCCGCACCGGCAGGGGCAGGTGCTTGCGCGCCCAGGCTGCGCCACCGTCGGGCTGAGCAGCGAGGATAGCCCCGAGCATGGCGAAGGTCTTACCTTTCGGCGTTGCGCGCCGGCCGTGCACCGCGGCCTCGTTAATCTCACGCTGGGTCAGCACCCGCTCCATGACCGGGACGATGTGCTCCTCCTCGTCAGGGAGGTGGGCGGCCAGCGCCGCGTTGATCCCGGCCAGGGCCTCCTGCACGGGTAGGGCGTCACTTGTCCGGCCGCTGGACCGCCAGGCTGGCAGGGCCGCGTCGAGCTCGCGGAGATGGACGAGCATCGTCGAATGCTGGTCTTTCATCCGGTCGACGTGCAGGGCGCAGGCCGGAGCCCGCTCGCTGAGCCTGTCCCACAGGTTCTCGTCCTCGAACTCGTGGTGAGCGTGCAGCATGGTAGAGAGCATCGCGAGGTGGTCACCCACCCGGTCAGCGTGTGCGACATCACCGTCGGCCACCGAGGGGACCAGCTGCGAGCCCTCCCCGAAGCCGGCACGGAACATGCGGTGGATGTCCTCCATGCCGCTTGCGTCGCAGGGGCCACGGGCCTGCCCGGCCGGCCGCGGCCGGCCCTCAGGTGCCGGGATCTGGCTCATGCACGACCTCCTCGCCTTGAGGGGATCAAGGTACCGCTGCGGCCACGCCTGGCGCTCACTCTTAATAAGAGGCTCTTCAGCCCCCGGGTTACCGGGGCGGCATCAGATTCGTCTCCCACATCCAGGGGCAATGCGGTTCGTCCCCGGGCGGCAGGACGGCGTGCGGGTCGCCATGCTGACGATGAATGTGGACGACGACACGATCCTGGCGGCGATGAGGGTGGGCGCGATCCCCTCGGCCGACTCAGAAGCGTGAGGAGCTGCCCGATCCGCTGAAACTGCCGCCGCCGCTGTAGCCAGACGACGACCCGCCCGAGGAGGGGGCGCGTGCCTGCTCGACCTCGCTGGTGCCGCGGGAGTGGCCGTTCGTGAAGGCGGCGACGGTGTACCAGGTCCACATCGGGTTGGTCGTGCTGAGGATGGTCGGCTCGTGGCGGCGCAGCCCGCGTTCCCTGCTCATCGCGTGCTCCATCAGCTTCCGCTCGGACATGGCGTCTAGCCCTTCCGTGACCGCGCCGGCCAGTTTGTCCAGACAGCCGCTCAGCTCATCGCGCATCTGGCGCAGCTCGTCCAGCGCGTCGTCGGGGGAGACCGCCCGGGACTCCAGGTCCCCCCGCAGCTGGTCCAGTCGGGTCAGGGCCCGCGAGGCAAACTCCCGCAGCTCCTGCGCCTCGGGCCTCCCGCGCACGTCCTCCATCTCGTCCGAGTCGAGCATGGGCCCGACCCGCCCCAGGTCCTCGCGGACGGGGGACTCCTGCCGCTGCCACGCCAGGGGCCAGGCCTGGTCGCGGTTGAGGAGGGCGGCGGTGTCGGCGATCACGTCGTCGAGCCGGTCGAGCTCGCGGGCTTTGTCCCGGTATGCCGTGAGCCGCTCCAGGGAGTCGGCCCGGTTGTAGTGGCGCTCGGGGATGGAGCGGGCCTCGTTGCCCAGGTCGGTCAGCTCGCGGAAGCCCTGCTGATATTCGTCATACCGCCGCAGCATCAGTCCGCCGTAGCGCGACCCCTCCGGGATGAGCCGGGCGTGCAGCTCGGTCGTCTCGTAGTCGCGGACCACGTTGGCCATCCGCTCGTCGCCCTCGGCGCGGGCCGCACGGCTGCGACGGGCCCGGTGCAGCCCGACGCCGAGCCAGGTGCCCGCTCCGCCGAGAACGGCGAGCGAGCCAACGGTGGCGACGGTGATCCCGCCGGTGGTGCGCATGAAGGGGGCGTTCATGCGGTCGGCCGCCTCCTCGACGCCCACGATGGCTCCCTCTGTCCAGCGGCCGGCGCCCAGGTCGTCCTTGGTGGCGTCCTGGATCGCCATCTGCGCCTCCTCATCGACCGCGCGGTTCTCACCGAAGTAGGTCCCGACCAGCCTCCCCTCGGGGTCGACGGCGAAGATGTAGAGGTCATCGGCCCACTTCTGCTCATCGCCGCTCAGCCACTCGGTGCGCGACTCACGGGCGTGGGCGAGCACCGCGTCGTTAAGCGCCCGGTCATCGGTCAACGCCGCCGCCCCGCCTCGATGGGTGAAGACGGCCACGTCGGTGGGCTCGTGAAAGCGAAGGCCATCGATGCCCTCACGCAGGGTCGGCTCGTGCAGGATCTCCGCCCCGTCGTCCACCACCACCTGGCTCGCAGCGTGCTCCGGGGCCTGTGCTGCATACAGCCCGACGCCGGTGCCCATCACGCCCAGCGACGCCGCCCCTCCGACCAGGGCTCTCATCAGGTTCGACATGCGTGCGTCTCCGTCTCTCGTGTGCTGCGACCACCGTGTCCACACGGTATGACGTCCTCGACGTGCCCTCGGCTCCGGGCTGGTCAATGCCGCCACTGCGGAGCAGGGGCGGCAGCGTCAGCGTCAACGACCAAGAGGCGGTGGTGGCAGCAGGGCAAGTGTCATACTTGCCCGGCCCGTGAGGAAGAGGATCCATGATCGAGGCGCTGAACGCCTTCATCGAGACGCACGCCGACTCGACATGGTTGTTGCCCGTCGTGCTGCTCATCTGCATCCTCGACGGCATTCTGCCGCCCGCGCCCGCCGAGCCCACGCTGGTGGCACTGGGGGCGGTCGCGGCCGCGGAGGGCCAGCCCAACATCATGGCCCTGATGGCCGTGGCGGCGATCGGCGGCTTCCTGGGGGACAACCTCACCTACACCCTCGGCCGGTACACTCGGCTGGGCCGGCTCCGGGAGAGCAGCCGGCCCAAGGTGCGCGCCTTCGTCACCTGGATCAGTCGGCTCCTGCTGCGACGCGGCGGCATGATCATCATCGCCTGCCGCTACGTGCCGGGCGGCCGCCAGATGGTCAACCTCACCGCGGGCGCCATGGAGTTCCCCCGCCGGCGGTTCATCCTCTTTGATGGCCTCGCGGTGACCACCTGGGCGGCCTACAACGTCGGCATTGGGGCGCTGGCGGGGAGCTGGCTGGAGGAGCAACCCTTGCTGGGCGTCCTGGTGGCGCTGATCGCCGCGCTGGTGCTGGGCTGGCTGGTCGAGCGCGGAGTCCAGTGGTGGCGGGACCGCTCCGGGGCATAGGTCCCTCTCCACCCGGACTCCACGCGTCGAGCCTCCCCCACGGACGGTTGATGCGCAGTATGTTCTCGGCACCGCGGACCCGTGGCAGCGACGCCCACGGGCCGGGAGTCCACGATTCTTCGTCCACATTCCAGGAGTGCACCCATGTCAGCAGCTGCGCCAGAGACTCGGGGGAAGTCCGCCCCGCTCGCCCGGGTGATGCGCCCGGTGAACTCCCTCGTAGAGCGGTTCATCCCCAGCGCGTTCGTCTTCGCCGTCGTGCTGACCTTCGTCGTGGCTATCGCGGCCCTGCTGCTCACCGACGCCGGGCCGGTCGAGGTCATCACCGGCTGGGGCGACGGCCTGGCCGGGCTGCTGGCCTTCATGACTCAGATGGCGCTGATCCTCCTCCTGGGCCACACGCTGGCCAACACCGGCCCGGTGCGCAAGCTGCTCACCCGGCTGGGTGGGGTGCCGAAGACGGTGCTGCAGGCCTACCTGTTCGTCTTCGTCATCGCCTCCCTCGCCTCGCTCATCACCTGGGGGCTAGGCCTCGTCGTGGGTGTCCTGCTCGCCAAGGAGGTGGCCGCCCAGGGCCGGGAGCGTGGTCTGCGCCTGCACTTCCCGATGCTGGTGGCAGCCGGCTACTCCGGTTACGTGATCTGGCACATGGGCTACTCGGCCTCGGGCCCCCTCACCGCGGCCACCGAGGGCTCCTTCATCGCCGAGCAGCTGGGCCGGACCATCCCCGTCGGCGAGACGATCTTCACGTGGTGGAACATCGCCGCAGCCGTCGCGACGATCATTGTCGTCGGCATCGCCCTGGCCCTCGTGGCACCGCGTGAGGGCGAGCAGGTCATCGAGCTGGACTTCGACGCACGGGACTCCCACAACGTGGACCTGGACGACGAGGTCGTGACGCCGGCGGACCGGGTCGACGCAAGCCGGGTGGTGACCCTGCTGGTGGGCCTGGCCCTGGCCACCTACCTGGTGCTGCATTTCGCCAACGGTGGGAAGCTGACCCTCGACATCGTCAACTGGACCTTCCTGGCGCTGATCCTCCTGCTGGTGCGCAACACCTTCGAGCTGATCGCGCTGATCAAGAACGCGGCATCCAACGTCGGGGAGATCCTCCTGCAGTTCCCGCTGTACGCCGGGATCATGGGGATCATGGCCACGACCGGCCTCATCACCATCTTCTCCGACTGGGTGGTCAGCATCGCCAACCCGACCACGTTCGGCGTGCTCGCGTTCCTGTCGGCGGGTGTGGTGAATTTCTTCGTCCCCTCCGGGGGCGGGCAGTTCGCTGTGCAGAGCCCGGTCATGCTGGACGCCGCCGAGCGACTGGGTGTGGACCCCGCCGTGGCGATCATGGCGATCGCCTACGGCGACCAGTGGACCAACATGATCCAGCCGTTCTGGGCGCTGCCGGTGCTGGCGATCGCCAGCCTGAAGATGCGCGACATCCTCGGCTACACGATGGTGACCCTGATCGCCTCCGGGATCGTCTTCGCCGCCGTCCTGCTGCTCCTCGGTCTCGGGGTCTAGGGAGGGTCACGGCTGAGGCTCTCGCCTCAGGCCACGCTCGCGCTCGCGGCCTCGATCGCCTCGGGTGACAGCGCGTGGTCGATGGCAAGGAACGCTGCGCCGAGCACGCCGGCGTGTGCTCCGGCGCGTGAGGCGACGACCTGCAGGTGCTGGGTGGCGAGCGGCAGGGAGCGCTGGTAGACGACCTCACGGATCCCTGCCAGCAGGTGCTCGCCGGCGTCGGCCAGGCGCCCGCCGATGACGACGACCGAGGGGTTGAGGAGGTTGACGGACGTCGCCACCACCTCGCCGATGTCGCGGCCGGCTTGGCGCACGACCTGCAGCGCGTCGCGATCGCCCTGGCGGACCAGGTCGATGACGTCCTGCGTGGTCGCCGCCTGCACCTGGAGCTCCCGCAGGCCCGCAGCCAGCGCCGGCCCGGCGGCCACCGCCTCCAGACAACCCTCGTTGCCGCAGCGGCACAGCACGCCGTCTGCACCCGCCACCCGCACGTGTCCCAGGTCGCCGGCCGTGCCCTGGGCTCCACGCTGCAGTTGATTGCCGGAGATGATGCCCGCGCCGATGCCGGTCGCCACCTTGAGGAAGATGAGGTTGGGCACGTCGGGCAGGTGGGTGCGCTGCTCGCCCAGCGCCATGATGTTGACGTCGTTGTCGATGAGCACCGGCACAGGAAAGGTGCGCTGCAGGTGGGCCGGCACGTCATGCCGGTCCCAGCCCGGCATGATCGGCGGGTTGATCGGGCGGCCCGTGGAGTGCTCGACCGGCCCGGGCAGACCGATCCCCATCGCGATCAGGTCGCGCACCGGCCGCTTCGCCCGGGCCAGGAGGTCCTCGACTGCACCCGCCACCCAGGCCAGCACGACATCAGGGCCGTCGGCGATGTCCAGTGCTGCGCGGATCTCGGCGAGCACTGTGCCGGCCAGATCGGTCAGGGCGGCGACGGCGTGCGTGGCGCCGAGGTCGACGGCCGCCACGACGCGCGCGGAGGGATTCATCGCGAACAACGACGGAGGTCGGCCGCCGGTCGACCTCGCACCGCCGTGGGGGATGACCAGACCCAGGCGCAGCAGCACCTCGATCCGCGCGGCGACGGTCGAGCGGGCCAGCCCCATGGCCTCGGCCAACTGCGCCTTCGTCCGTGGATGGCCGTCGCGCAGAAGCTCGAAGACGTCGCTGGTCTGCACGGGCGCAGTCAATCACGCAGTACTTAGTCACGTCCAGTGCTCAACTTCTGCATGCCTCTCGACAAAAGTGCTCGGACCATGCCATAGTCACTGTCGTGACGAACGACGACGACGTCGCCCCCGACGCTGCACCGCCGCACGCGACCGCGAGCACTCCTCCCGTGCTGCGCGCCCGCGGCCTCACCAAGCGGTTCTTCGGCAACGCCGTGCTCCAGGACGTCGACCTGGACCTGCATCCCGGCCAGGTCCACGGCCTGGTCGGCGAGAACGGTGCCGGCAAGTCCACGCTGATGAAGCTGCTCGCCGGCGTGCACCACCCCGACGGCGGCACCATCGAGATGCTGGGCCAGACCCGCTCCTTCAGCCACCCCGTCCAGGCGCAGCAGTCCGGTCTGTCGACCGTCTTCCAGGAGTTCAACCTGCTGCCGGACCGCACGGTCGCCGAGAATGTCTACCTCGGTCGGGAGCCCCGCAGCGGACCGCTCGTCGACACCCGCCGCATGCACCGCGACACCGCCGCCCTCCTCGACGGTCTCGGCGTGACGGGGCTGTCGCCGAGCCGGACCGCGCGTTCGCTGTCGGTCGCCGAGCAGCAGATCGTCGAGATCGCCAAGGCGGTCAGCTACGACGCCCGGATCATCTCGATGGACGAGCCGACCGCCGCGCTCGCCGGCCACGAGGTCGACCTGCTCTACCGCATCATCTCGCGCCTGCTCGAGCGTGACGTCGCGATCCTCTACGTCTCCCACCGGCTCAAGGAGATCTTCGACCTCTGCGACACGATCACCGTCCTTAAGGACGGCCGCCAGGTGACCACGCAGCCGGCGGCGGAGCTGGACGAGGCCGCCCTCGTGCGGCTCATGGTCGGCCGCCCCATCTCCTCCTTCTTCCCCGACGCGATCCCCGGCACCACCCTCGGGGAGGAGCTGCTCACCCTCAGCGGCGCGGGCAACGGGTATGTGGACGGCGTAGACCTGAGCGTGCGCGCCGGTGAGATCGTCGGCCTGGCGGGTCTGCAGGGCTCCGGGCGCACCGAGCTCGTCGAGAGCATCTTCGGGGTCCACCCCTTCACCCGCGGCACCATGACCCTGCGCGACCGGACGGTGCGCACCACCTCACCCCGCCAGGCGATCCGCCAGGGTCTGGCACTGGTGACCGAGGACCGCAAGGCCAAGGGGCTGGCGCTCAACCAGTCGATCCTGGACAACGCCCTGGGCGTGGTCCGCGCCGTCCTCCCCGGACGGGCGGCCCGCACCCGCGCCGACATGCCCGGCATCCTGTCCTCGCTCGAGGTCGCCGCCCGCTCGCTCGGGCAAGAGGTCCAGTTCCTCTCCGGCGGCAACCAGCAGAAGGTCGTCCTGGCGCGCTGGCTCAGCACCGACCCGGCGGTCATCCTCATGGACGAACCGACCCGCGGCATCGACGTGGGCGCCAAGCACGCGATCTACGAGCTGCTGCGCCAGCTCGCCCACCGCGGTGTCGGCGTGCTCATGGTCTCCAGCGACCTGCCCGAGGTCATCGGCCTGTCCGACCGGATCCTGGTGATGCGCGACGGCCGGCTCGCCGGTGAGCTGCCCGCGGGCAGCTCCGAGGAGGACGTCCTCGCGCTGGGCACCGGGGTTGGCGAGGAGGTGCGCAGCGCATGACCACCTTCCAGCAGGGGCGCCTCGCCCGGGCACCGATCACCTCGACCGGCATTGTCTTCATCGTGCTGGCCCTCGCGCTCGTGGCCGGCGCCGTGCTCACCGCGACCGCCGGACGCAACTTCCTCAGCCCCGGCAACGTCTCGGCGATCTTGACCGGCACGAGCATCCTGGGGTTCGTCGCCATCGGCCAGACCTTGGTCATCCTCGGCGGCAGCCTGGACCTGTCCGTGCCCTACGTCGTCAGCCTCAGCAGCCTCGTGGCCGGCGTGACCATGGCCGGCCAGTCGGGCAACATCCCGCTCGCGGTCGTCCTGGCCCTCGGCGTCTCAGCCCTGATCGGGCTGGTCAACGGCCTGGTCGTCAGCGTGCTCCACGTCCACGGCTTCATCGCGACACTGGGGATGGGGCTCATCCTCGCTGGCTACCTGGGCAGCAACTACAAGGGGTCCGCCGGGTCTGCGCCACGCGACTTCCGCCTCATCGGCGCCACGAACATCGGCCCGGTCCCGGTCTCGACCCTCATCATGCTGGCCTGCGCGGCCCTGGTCATCCTGCTCCTGCGCCGCACCCGTGTCGGCCACCACCTGTATGCCGTGGGCGGCAACCCGCAGGTCGCTCGGCTCAGCGGGCTGCGCACCGCGCCGCCGGTGATCCTGGCCCACGTGCTCTGCTCGATGCTGGCCGGGGTGGCCGGCCTGCTCCTGCTGGCGCGCCTGTCCGTGGGCAGCCCCACCATCGGCAGCCAGGGCGGATACGACCTGATGTCGATCGCCGCCGTCGTCCTGGGCGGCACGGTCCTGGCCGGCGGCAAGGGCAACGTCCTGGGCACCCTCGGCGGTGTTGCCATCTTCGCGGTCATGGACAACGTCATGGGCGTGCTCGAGGTCAACTCGTTCCTGCGCGACGTCGTCCGCGGCCTCGTCATCGTCCTGGCCGTCGCCGTCTACGCCCGGCGCAACATGGACCGGCGACCGGCTCGCTTCGGCGCCCAAGGCGCCGACCGCCGGGTCGCGGAGGAGGTCGCGTGAGCACCCAGACCATCACCTCGCAGGCCGGCGGCCGCCGGCACGAGCTGCCGCTGCACGAGGGCGGCGTGCTCGGCCGGTTCGGCCGCACGCTCGTGACGCCCGGCGGCGCCGTCTTCGTCCTCGTCGTACTGCTGCTGGCCGCAGTGGTCAGCGCCAACCCCAGCTTCGGCGAGCCCGGCTCGCTCATCCGCTTCATCGGCCGCACGGCCCCGATCGCGATTGCGGCGATCGGGCAGTACTTCGTCATCGTCTCCGGCGAGTTCGACCTGTCGATGGGCTCGGTCGTGGCCATGCAGGTGGTCCTCGCGGGCAACCTCATCGGCCAGGACGAGTCGCGCATCCTGCCGGTGATGCTGCTCATGGTCGCCCTCGGTGCGCTCGTCGGCATCATCAACGGGCTGGCGACCACGATCCTGAAGGTGCCCAGCTTCATCGTCACCCTCGGCATGATGCTGGCGCTGTCCGGCCTGGTCCTTTACCTCACCGGCGGCGCCGCCACCGGCAACCCGGTCGACAGCTTCCGGCAGATCGGCCGCGGAGGCATCCGCGACGTCCCGGTCCTTGACATCATTCCCTACCCGGCGATCATCCTCCTCGTCGTCGCCCTCGGCGCCGTGTGGCTCATGCGCCGACCCTTCGGCCGGACCCTGGTGGCCACCGGGGACAACCCTGAGGCCGCCCGCCTGTCCGGCGCCTCCGTGTGGTGGGTCAAGACCCGCGCCTTCGTGCTGTCCTCCCTCGCCGCGACCGTCTCCGGGATCATCCTCGTCGGGTATGCCGGGGTGCACCCCTCGGTGGGCAGCGGTTACGAGTTCACCGCGATCACCGCGGTCGTCATCGGCGGGGTCGTCCTCGGCGGCGGCCGCGGATGGGTGCTCTCGGCCGCGGCCGGGGCCTTCGCCCTGGAACTGCTCTTCACCCTGCTGAACTTCCTGGGTGTCGCCTCGACCTGGCGGCCCACCGTGCAGGGCGTGATCATCATCCTCGCCGTCGCCGCGTCCGCCCGGGTATGGAGCGGCGTCCGGCGCCCCGACAAGGGCCTGCTGAACCGGCATACCGGAAACTCCGACGAGCCCGACGCCCCCAACGAGCCCGACGCCCCCGACCGCAGCTCAACCTCTACTACCACCACCACGCCCACCCCGGGCACGACAACAGGAGAGAACTGATGCGCAGGAAGAAGATCGGCAGCCTCATGGCTGCCACCGCCGCGCTGGCCATGCTGGCGGCGTGCTCGACCGATGAGTCCCTCGACGACCCCACCGGGCAGGCCGAGAACCCGGCCGCTGAGCCCGAGGGCGGCGACGACACCGCAGACGACACCGGCGACGACACCGGCGACGACGAGGAAGCGGGTGAGGAGGCCGGCGGCTCGGACGACTGGTTCGACCAGGCCGTCTACGACGAGCAGTACGAGCAGCGTTCGGCCACCTTCGAGGGTGACGCGTCCGCGCCGCACCTGCAGTACATCGACGGTGAGATGACCGACACCTCCGAGTTCGCCACCGACGAGGCGATGAAGGTCTGCTTCTCCAACGCCTCGATCTCCAACCCGTGGCGGCAGACCGGCTGGATCACGATGAACGAGCAGCTCAAGGAACTGCAGGACGCCGGGGTCATCTCCGAGATGGAGACCCGCGACGCCCAGGACGACGACAACACTCAGATCGCCGACATCGACTACTTCATCGCCGAGGCCGGCTGCGACGCGTTCGTCATCTCGCCCAACTCCACCGCGGCGATGACGCCCGCGGTCGAGCGGGCCTGCGACACGGGCATGCCGGTCGTCGTCTTCGACCGCGGCGTGGAGACCGACTGCGCCACCACGTTCATCCACCCCATCGGTGGCTACGCCTGGGGCATCGACACGGCCGAGTTCCTCGTCGAGAACCTCGAGGAGGGCGACAAGGTCGTCGCGCTGCGCATCCTGCCCGGCGTCGACGTGCTTGAGCACCGGTGGGCCTCCGCCGAGAAGATCTTCGAGGAGAACGGCATCGAGGCGGTCGACTACTTCACCGGCGCCGACCCGACCGAGATCAAGAAGATCATCTCCGATGAGCTGGCCCGCGGCGACGTCCACGGCGTGTGGATGGACGCCGGTGACGGTGCCGTCGCCGCCATCGAGGCCTTCGAGGACGCCGGCGCGGACTACCCGGTCATGACCGGTGAGGACGAGATGAGCTTCCTGCGCAAGTGGGAGGAGACCGGGCTGACCGGTATGGCGCCGGTCTACTCCAACTTCCAGTGGCGCACCCCGCTGCTGGCGCTGGAGATGATCGCCGCCGGCGAGGAGATCCCCGCCGAGTGGGTCCTGCCCCAGGCACCGATCACCGAGGACGAGCGCGGCGACTTCCTGACCGCCAACGACGGCATGCCCGACGGGCACTACGCCAAGTTCGGCGGCGAGGACCTGCCCGGCTACCCGCAGGTGTGGCAGGACCGCCAGATCCCGTGAGACCCCTGGGCGTCAACACGTGGGTCTGGACGTCCCCGCTGACCGACCGGCAGCTGCCCGAGCTGCTCGGGAGGGTCGCGGAGATGGGCTTCGACGCGGTCGAGCTGCCGCTGGAGTCCGCGGGCGACCTCACGGTCCCCGCCGTCCGGGCCTCGTTGGACGCCACCGGGCTGCAGCCGCACGTCGTCGGGGCGATGGCCCCGGGTCGCGACCTCGTCGTCGCCGCCCCGGGCGCCGTCGCCACGACGCAGGACTACCTGCGCCGGTGCGTTGACCTCGCGGCAGGTATCGGTGCCCCGGCGGTGTGCGGGCCGTTCTACGCCGCGACCGGCCGGGTCTGGCGGATGACGTCGACCGAGCGGGAGGCGACCTACCAGGAGTGGAGGGAGCACCTCGCCCCGGTCGTCGAGCACGCGGCCCAGGCCGGCGTGCGGATCGGGATCGAGCCGCTCAACCGCTACGAGACGTCGCTGGTGAACACGGTCGAGCAGGCCCTCACCGGGCTGGGGGGCCTGCTCGGCCCGGCGTGCGGTCTCGCGCTGGACACCTACCACCTGGGCATCGAGGAGCGCTCCTCCGCCGACGCCGTGCTGCGGGCGGGGGAACACCTCGTGCACGTGCAGGTCTGCGGCAACGACCGCGGCGCTCCCGGCGACGACCAGACCGACTGGCCGGGAATCCTTGCCGCGCTCGACGAGGTCGGTTATACCGGCGCGCTGTGCATCGAGAGCTTCACCGCCGAGAACGCCGCCATTGCCACCGCCGCCTCCATCTGGCGGCCGCTGGCGCCCACGCAGGACGACCTGGCTGCCGACGGCCTAGCCTTCCTGCGCTCGCTGACCACCTGACGCTCAACCCACCCGAGCGTCCGACCACCTGCACCATCCTTTCGAAGAAGGAGAGACCCTTGGCAGCTGGAGCGCCCGAGCCCCTCGGCGTAGCCGTCGTCGGCTACTCGTTCATGGGCAAGGCCCACTCCAACGCCTGGCGCAATGTCGCGGCGTTCTACCCCGACGTCCCGCCGGTGCGGATGCAGGTCCTCGTCGGCCGGGACGCGGACGCGGTCGGGCAGGCCGCCCGGCGCTACGGCTGGGCCGAGGCCGCCACCGACTGGCGGGCCGTCGTCGAGCGGGACGACATCGACATCGTCGACGTGTGCACGCCGGGCCACCTGCATGCCGAGGTGGCGCTGGCCGCGCTCGCCGCCGGAAAGCACGTCATCGTCGAGAAGCCTCTGGCCAACACGGTGGCCGAGTCGGAGGCGCTGGTCGAAGCCGCCCGGCAGGAGGGGGCCGGGCGGACGATGCTGGCGCACAACTACCGCCGGGTGCCGGCGCTCGCGCTGGCCCGCTCGCTCGTGGCCGAGGGCCGCATCGGGCGGGTCCGGGAGGTTCGTCTGGCCTACCTGCAGGACTGGCTGGCCGACGACGCCGCGCCGATGACCTGGCGGCTGCGCAAGGAGACGGCCGGGTCCGGTGCGCTCGGCGACCTCGGCTCGCACGCCGTCGACCAGCTGCATGCCATCCTCGGCGAGCCGGTAACCAGCGTGCGCGGCGAGCTGCGCACCTTCGTGCCCCGGCGGCCGGGCCCTGACGGGCCCGAGGAGGTGACCGTCGACGACGCCGCCTGGGCGACACTGCATACCGCGTCCGGGGTGGTGGCCAGCCTGGAGGTGAGCCGGGTCGCGACCGGCCGCAAGAACGCCCTCCAGGTCGAGGTCTACGGCACGAGCGGGTCGCTGCGCTTCGACCTGGAGCGGCTCAACGAACTGGTGCTGCACGAGAGCACCGGCTCGGCGACCGACGGCCCCAAGCAGATCCTCGTCACCGAGCCTGAGCACCCCTACGTGGACGCCTGGTGGCCGCCCGGGCACACGCTGGGCTGGGACTCCACCTTCACCGCACAGGCCGCGGACCTGCTGCGGGCGATCACCGGCGGGGGAGAGCTGCTGCCGAGCTTCGCCGACGGGCTGTCCGTCCAGCGGGTCCTGGCGGCGATCGAGGCCAGCCACGCGGCCGGGGGCGTGACCACGCCGACCGGCAACGAGGAGACGCTGGACGCCTGCCCGCCCACCGCCTACCCCTGATCCTGACCCGACGAAGGAGACATGATGGCCAAGACGTTCACCCTCTTTACCGGCCAGTGGGCCGACCTGACGCTGGAGGAGGTCGCTGAGCTCGCCGCAGGCTGGGGTTATGACGGGCTGGAGATCGCGGTCTCCGGCGAGCACCTGGACGCCTGGCGCTGGGATGACGACGAGTATGTCGAGGGCAGACTGGAGATCCTGCGCCGCCATGGCCTGGGGGTCTGGGCGATCTCCAACCACCTCAAGGGCCAGGCGGTCTGCGATGACCCCATCGACGAGCGACACAAGGCCATCGTCGGCCCACGGGTCTGGGGCGACGGCGACCCCGAGGGCGTGCGGCAGCGGGCCGCGGAAGAGCTGAAGCTCACCGCCAGGCTTGCGCAGAAGCTGGGGGTCAAGACCGTCGTCGGCTTCACCGGCTCCTCGATCTGGCAGTACATCGCGATGTTCCCGCCCGTCCCCGCTGAGCGCATCGAGGCCGGTTATCAGGACTTCGCCGACCGGTGGAACCCGATCCTCGACGTCTTCGATGAGTGCGGGGTGCGGTTCGCCCACGAGGTGCACCCCAGCGAGATCGCCTACGACTACTGGTCGACCGTCCGCACGCTTCAGGCCGTCGGGCACCGCGAGGCCTTCGGGCTCAACTGGGACCCGAGCCACATGATGTGGCAGGGCATCGACCCCGTCGGGTTCATCACCGACTTCGCCGACCGGATCTACCACGTGGACTGCAAGGACACCCGGATGCGGATGGGCGGCGGCCGCAACGGCATCTTGTCCTCCCACCTGGCGTGGGGCGACCAGCGCCGCGGCTGGGACTTCGTCTCCGCCGGGCGCGGTGACGTGCCCTGGGAGGACTGCTTCCGCGCGCTGGCCCATGCCGGCTACGACGGCCCGGTCTCGGTGGAGTGGGAGGACGCGTCGATGGACCGGCTGCACGGTGCGCCCGAGGCGCTGGCCTACCTCAGGCGGTTCGACTACCCGACAGCCACGACCTCCTTCGACTCCGCGTTCAGCCAGGAGTAGCGGTCAGCCCGCGGCGGTGCGCAGCTTGTCCAGGAGCGGCTTGGCGCACTCGGCCAGGAACTGGTCCTGGCTCTGGCCGCCGACCTGCACCATGGCGATGTCGGTGAAGCCCGCCTCCCAGTAGGGGCGGACCGCCTCGACGATCGCGTCCAGGTCGGGCCCGCAGGGGATCTGCTCGGCCACGTCCTCGGGCCGGACGAACTGGGTCGCCCCCGCGAAGCCGGCTGTCGTCGGCAGGTCGGCGTTGACGGCCCAGCCGCCGGCGAACCAGCGGAACTGCTCGTGCGCCCGCTCGACCGCGCGCTGCTCGTCGGGGTCCCAACAGATCGGGATCTGGCCGATCGCGCGGGCCGGCCCGCCCTGACCGATCCGCGGGGCGCCGTCCGTGTCGTTCCACTGCTGGAAGTACTCGCGGGAGGGCTCGGTCGCGATGAGGTGGTCGGCCAGCGGCGCGAACCGGGCTATGGCCTCCTGGCCGCCGACCGCTACGGCGATGTCGACCCCCTCCTCGGGCAGGTCCCAGACCCGGGCCGAGGGCACGTCGAAGTACTCGCCCCGGTGCTCGACCAGCTCACCGGTGTGCAAGGCGCGGATGATCTCGATGGCCTCGGCGAGCATCTCCTGACGGGTGCCGACGGTCGGCCAGCCCTGTCCTACGACGTGCTCGTTGAGGTTCTCCCCGCTGCCCAGGCCCAGGGTGAACCGGCCGTCGGCCAGGATCTGCAGGGTCGCCGCCTTCTGCGCCACGACGGCAGGGTTGGTAACGCATGGTCGGACAGGTGACGTAGGTCATCAGCTCCACCCGCTGCGTCGCGTGGGCGACGGCGCCCAGGACGGTCCAGGCATAGGGGGAGTGCCCCTGGGCCGACAGCCACGGGAAGTAGTGGTCGCTGCTCACCTCAAAGTCGAAGCCGGCCTCCTCCGCGCCGACGGCGAAGCGGACGAGCTCTTTGGGGCCAGCCTGCTCGGTCATCAGGGTGTAGCCGAAACGGATGTCGCTCATGGCCCCATCGTGACGGGATCACCGAGGTCCTGCGCGCCGAAGAGATGCTACGACGGCCGGCTGGGTCACTCAGGCTGTCCAGCGCCTGCAGCAGATCTCGGCGGTAGAGTTGCCCCCGCAGCGACGGCGGGGCCGCCGTCGCTTTGCCATGGGGCTCGTCCGGCCCTACCGCGTCGCCGACGCCCCCGTCCAGCCACCGCTGACCGCAGCCTGCCCGAAGGAGCCCGATGCTCGAGCCGCGCACCACCGAGGTGCCCCAGGAGCCGCATACCCCCGTCGTGCCGGAGGCGGGGGAGCGGGAGACCTCGAGCCTGGCAGCGCTGCGCAACCCGCGGCGGCTGCGCACCGAGGTGCTGGCCGGCCTGGTCGTGGCGCTCGCGCTGATCCCTGAAGCCATCTCGTTCTCGATCATCGCCGGTGTCGACCCCAGGGTGGGGTTGTTCTCCAGCTTCATCATGGCGGTCACGATCGCCTTCGTCGGCGGACGGCCGGCGATGATCACCGCGGCGACCGGGGCCGTGGCGCTCGTCATCGCGCCGGTGGCGCGCGAGCACGGGATGGACTACTTCATCGCCACGGTCATCCTCGCCGGGATCCTGCAGATCGTGCTGGCCGTCCTGGGCGTGGCCAAGCTCATGCGGTTCATCCCGCGCATGGTCATGGTCGGCTTCGTCAACGCCCTCGCCATCCTCATCTTCCTGGCCCAGCTGCCCTACCTCATCGGGGTGCCGTGGCTGGTCTACCCGCTGGTCGTCCTCGGGCTGCTGATCCTGGTGGGCCTGCCGCGGCTGACCACCGTCGTGCCGGCGCCCCTGGTCGCGATCGTGGTGATCACCCTGCTGATGTGGGGGGCCGGCTGGCAGCTGCCCGACGTCGCCGACCAGGGCGAGCTGCCCACCTCCTTGCCCCAGCTGTTCATCCCGAACGTGCCGCTGAGTGTGGAGACCCTGCAGATCATCGGCCCCTACGCGCTGGCGATGGCCCTGGTCGGCCTGCTGGAGTCGCTGATGACCGCCAAGCTGGTCGACGGCATCACCGACACCCACTCCGACAAGACTCGGGAGAGCTGGGGCCAGGGCGTGGCCAACATGGCCTCCGGCCTTTTCGGTGGCATGGGTGGCTGCGCGATGATCGGCCAGACGATGATCAACGTCAAGGTCTCGGGCGCGCGGACCCGGATCTCCACCTTCCTCGCCGGCGTCTTCCTGCTTGCCCTCGTGCTCGGTGCCGGGCCGCTGGTCGGGATGATCCCGATGGCCGCACTCGTGGCGGTGATGGTCATGGTCTCGGTGGCGACCTTCGACTGGCACAGCATCCACCCGGCCACCCTCCGGCGGATGCCGCACAGCGAGAACCTGGTCATGCTCCTGACCGTCGCCGTCACGGTGATCACCGAGAACCTGGCCTACGGCGTCATCGTCGGCGTCAACGCGGCGATCATCCTCTTCGCCCGGCGGGTGGCTCACTTCGCTTCCGTCGACCGAGTCGCCGAGACCGACGTAGA
Source organism: Ornithinimicrobium pratense (assembly GCF_008843165.1). Taxonomy (NCBI): domain Bacteria; kingdom Bacillati; phylum Actinomycetota; class Actinomycetes; order Micrococcales; family Ornithinimicrobiaceae; genus Ornithinimicrobium; species Ornithinimicrobium pratense. Next base: position 1,016,652 of record NZ_CP044427.1, read on the forward strand.
CGGGGGCGGCGAGCCCGACGTGCGCACCTACAAGGTGTCCGGCGAGCTCTTCTTCGCCACGAGCAACGACCTCGTCTACCAGTTCGACTACAGCGGCGACCCGTCCCGCGTGGTGATCGACCTGTCCGCGAGCCACATCTGGGACGCCTCCACGGTCGCGGCCCTGGACGCGGTGCAGGCCAAGTACGCCCGTCTCGGCAAGAGCGTGGAGATCGTCGGGCTGAACTGGTCATCGCAGGCTCGCCATCGACTGCTCACGGGGCAGTTTGGCGAGGAGTGACAGTCGGTCTGTCAGCCGTCCGGCGGCGTAGCCTGACGGTTGAGAAGAAACCAACACCGAAGAAACCAACACCGAAGAAACCAACACCGAAGAAGGAGCACGCGGTGGACGTCCTGGACGACCTGCTCGACCACGACCTGCGGCTTGTCGTCGTCGGGACGGCAGTGGGGGACTGTGCTGCGCGCCGGGGCCACTACTACGCCGGGCCCGGCCAGTCGTTCTGGACCCTGCTCGCGCGCGCCGGGCTCACACCGCGGGTGCTCCCGCCGCCCGACGACGCCACCCTGGTCGAGCACGGCATCGGGCTCACCGACCTGGTCAAGATCGAGGCGCAGTCGCACGGCCGTCAGCTGGTCTTCGACGTCCCCAGCCTGGCCGCCAAGCTCTCGGAGCACCGGCCCCGGTGGGTCGCCTTCAACGGCAAGGTCGCCGCGACCCACTGCGCCCGGTGGGCGGGTCACCGGCCTCCCGGGCTTGGCCTGCAGGACTGGACGTTCGCCGGCGCCCCGGTGTTCGTGCTGCCCAGCAGCTCGGGGGCGAACCGGCGCCGCGACTACGACGGCCGGCCCGACCGGGAGTCCTGGTGGGAGGACCTTGGCACCCTCGTCAGGAAGGAGGACCAGCCGACGCAGGCCACCAGCGCCTGAGCACCCGGCGGCTCACTGCTCCTTCAGCGGCTCCTTCAACGGTGAGGTGGCGGGCCCCTCCAGCACCCGCCCGTCGGCGCCGAAACGTGAGCCGTGCAGCGGGCAGTCCCAGGACATCTCGGCGTCGTTCCAGTTCAACTTGCCGCCCAGGTGCGTGCACACGGCCGAGACCTTGTGGGTCTGCCCGTCGACCGTGCTGCAGGCGACCATGCTCGCCCCGTCGCGCCCGACGACGCCCTCGCCCTCCGCGGGCGGCTGCTCGGGCAGCGTGCTGGCCATCCCGCTGGCCCAGCCCCGCGCCAGGTGCGCGGTGACCTCGGCGTTGATGCGACCCAGGCTGACCAGCCGTGACCCGGCGTTGCCGCGCTCCTGGTAGAGCCGCGCCCACTCCGGCACGTCCCCGGTCACCCACCCGGCCAGGGCGAGCGCGGCGGCCGCGCCGTTCGACATGCCCCACTTGCCGAAGCCGCTGGCGCACAACAGGGTCGGGTCTTCACCGGTCAGCGGCCCGACGACGGGTATGCCGTCCTCGCTGCGGTAGTCCTGCGCCGACCAGCTGTGCAGCTCCTCGGCGCCAGGGAAGACCTCCTGGGTCCAGTGCCGCAGGTCATCGACGTTGCCCTGGGGGTGCGGGTCGCGGCCCACCGTGTGCCCGTTGCCACCCACCAGCAAGACCTCCTCGCCGTCGACCGGCACCGAGCGGATCGAGCGGCTGGGGCTGTCGGCGGACAGGTACATCCCTTGCGGCGGCACGCCGCCCGGCAGTCGGTAGGACTGGGCGTAGGAGCGCTGGGGCTCCAGCCGGGCGAAGTGCATCCCCCGGTCAAGGATCGGCATGCCGGTCGCGAGAACCACGGTGCGCGCCAGCAGCGGGCCGTGGTCGGTGCGCGCCTCGTGCGGCGTCCCGGACTTCAGCCCCATGACCCGGACCCCTTCCACGATCCGGCCCCCGCCGGCCCGGATCTCGCGGGCCAGCTGTTCCAGCGCGATGAGCGTGTGCGCCTGCAGCTGGTCGCCCAGGCGCATGACCGCGATCGCGGGCACGGGATACTCCATCGCCTCGCCGCCCAGGGCCTGGACCGGCAGTCCGGCCTCGGTGGCGGCCTGCCACTCCTGCGTCAGCGAGTGCTTGCCCTTCTTCGTGGTCGCGTAGGTGAGCGCAGGCCGTCGCTGCAGCGCCGGCCCTTCTCCGATCACGTCCAGCCACCACTGCATGCCGACCCGGTTGGCCTCGACATACCGGCGCACCGCCTCCGGCCCGGCCTTGCTGCGGATGCGGGACAGCGTCGTGCCCTGCAGGAGGGACACCTTGCCGGTGGTGCGTGCGGTCGTCACCCCGCCCACCTCGCGGGCCTCCAGCACGACCACGTCCAGGCCCTGCTGCACGAGGGCGTGCGCGGTGGCCAGACCGGTGAGGCCGGCACCTACGACCAGCACCTCGCAGCTGGCGCCGCCGGGCCAGGGGTCGGTCTCGGGTCGGGGTGCCGTTGCCTGCCAGAGGGACGTCATGTCCACCAACTGCCTTCCTCGCGCGTGCCGGCGGCGCCTCCACCGGGTCGTCCGACCATCGTGGGCCGGTCACGGCGGGGCCGCTCGGTGAAGTGGCCCCCGCGGCCGCCGCGCGGCTGCTCGGTGGGTGGTTGCCCGCCGCTCAGGTGTGGTCGCCGCGTCGGCGGACAGCCAAGGTGATGGACAGCGCCGCCAGGAGGACTGCCATGGCATAGGCCGCGACGTCACCCAGACCCATCATCAGTAGCAGCAGGCCCGCGGCGGACTGGATCGCACCTGCGACGAGGAAGGCGTTGTCACCGTAGAGGTGGGCGAAGGGAAAGTAGTGGCTCCCGACCGCGATCATGGCCAGGGGGAAGAACGCTGCGGGCAGGTGCGGTGCCAGCAGCCACAGCGCCAGCAGCATCACGGCCATCGTGGCGGCGGACTGGATCGCCAGACCCCGCATCGGGTGCCCGGCCGGTAGGTCAGGGCGGCCGGTGAGCAGGCGGTTCAGCAGCAGGTTGGCCGGGAAGATCAGGACGGCGCCACCGAGGAAGAGCACGGCTGCCCCGACCGGCACACCGACGGTGCTGGCCACCACTCCTGCCGTCAGCCAGACCACGGCAGCGACGGCGGGACCGCCAAAGCCTCCTGAGTAGACCTCCCGGACGTCAGCCTGCGCCTGAGCGATCGTCATGTCGGTCCCCATGCTGCGTCACTCTAGTCACCGCGTCGGCTTCCCCTCCTGCCAGCGTCGACCCGATGAGGGTCTGCCTTCGACGCGGCCCAACGGCGCGCGCCCGCCCACGGCGAGGCCGCTCGGTGAAGCGTCCTCTTGTGCGGCAGGCTGTCCCCATGGTGTCCTCCGAGCCGGCCAAGATCCGCAGGGCCGCGGCCCGGTATGCGGCAGAGCACGACGCGTACGTCGCCGCCACCGAGGCCTACGTCGCCCTGGTCACTCAGCTCCTCGACGACGCCGGCATCGACTACCTCGACGTCACTAGCCGCACCAAGTCCATCGACTCCTACGCCGGCAAACTCTCCCGGCGGGTCGACGGCCGGCTGGTCTACCCCGACCCCGTCCGCGACATCACCGACCAGATCGGGATCCGGGTCATCACCTATGTCCTGGGCGACGTGCGTGCCGTCGTCGAGCTGCTGGCCGACCAGCTGGTCATCCTCGAGGATCGCGACATGGGTCGGGAGACCGCGGCTGAGGGCCGTTGGGGCTATGCCAGCCGGCACCTGCTCGTCGGCCTCGACCCCGTGCGTGCCAGGGCCAAGGGTCCCTTGCGGGGCCGCAAGGCCTCAGTGCAGATCCGCACCGTGCTGCAGCACGCCTGGGCCGAGTTCGAGCACGACATCCGCTACAAGGGCTCGGTGCCCGAGGCTCATGCGCCCGACTTCGACCGGCGCTTTACCCTGGCTGCCGGGCTGCTGGAGCTGGCCGACCAGCAGTTCACCGCCATCCGCGACCGGCACCGCGAGGAGGTTGCCCCGCCCGTCGAGCCGGCCGACGACGACCCGCGCATCGGCAGCCAGGAGCTCTCGGCCTTCCTGGCCGGCCAGTTCGCCGACGCCGGCTGGTCCCGCACCGACCACTACGCGTGGGTCTCGGGGCTGCTGCTGGAACTGGGCATCACCTCCCTCACCGAGCTGCGTGACCTGCTGCGCAGCGTCGACACGGCCGAGATCGAGGCGAAGATGGGCTACCGCTACCCGCCTGGCGCCGTGCGCCGTCTCGACGATGCGCTCCTGTCCGTGTTCGGGGAGAAGTATGTGGCGCTGCACGGCAACGCGCACCGCACCGCGCTGCTCCAGACCCGGCTGGAGAAGTTGTCCGCGGCCTCCCCGTAGGCGCGGCCCCATCACGGCTCCCCTGGCCCGGGAGACCGCCGCCGGTGGTCGGCTGCCCGCCTCAGGGTCGGATGATCGTCACCCCGGGCGTGGTCCCGGTGTCCATCGCGGCCAGAGCCGCGGGTGCCTCCTCCAGGGTGATTCTCCGGGAGATCAGCCGCTCGGGGGTCAGCCGGCCGGTCGCGACGTCCTGCAGCATCCGGGGATAGTCGACCGCCGGCATCCCGTGGCTGCCCAGCACTCGCAGCTCGCGGGCGATGACGACGTGCATCGGCACCGTCGCCCGATCCTGCACCACCGCGGGCGGCAGCAGCCCGATCTGCAGGTGCCGGCCATGGGTGCGCAGGGTGAAGGTCGCGGCGCGGGCCGTCTGCACGCTGCCGAGCGCGTCCACCGCGACGTCCGCGCCGTGCGGCCAGAGGCCCCGGACCGCCTCCACGGTGTCCCGCTCCGCGGCGTCGACGGTGTGCGTGGCGCCGGCGTCGACCGCCAGCTCCAGCGCAGCCTCCGCAATGTCGACCGCGACGACCTCCGCACCCTGGGCGGCCGCGACCATCACCGCGGCGAGCCCGACCCCGCCGCACCCGAGGACCACGACCCGCTCACCCTCGCGGACCCGCGCCACATCGACCACACCCCGGTATGCGGTCGCGAACCGGCAGCCGAGACCCGCCGCGACGTCGGCACTGACCTGCCCCGGCAGCGGCACGACGTTAGCGTCGGCGCGGGGGACGGCGACGTACTCCGCGAACGACCCGGGCCCGTTGAACCCGGGCTGCCACTGGTCGGGGCAGACGTGGGAGCCACCGGCACGGCATACCGCGCAGGTGCCGCACCCGCACACGAACGGGACCACCACCCGATCACCGACCACCACCTGGTCCACCCCGGCCCCGACCGCATGCACCACACCGGCGAACTCGTGACCCGGCACGTGCGGCAGGTCGCGGATGTCATCGTCGTGGCCCTGCCAGGCGTGCCAGTCCGAGCGGCACAGGCCGGTCGCCTCCACGGCGACGACCACCCCGCCCGGCTCCGGCTCGGGGACGGCCACCTCGGCGACATAGGGCAGCTCGCCGAAGGCGTCGAAGAGGAGGGCGCGCATGGGCCTCATCCTGCCAGCACCAAGCGAGGACCTGAGTTCAGCTGCGCGGCAGCACGGTCAGCACCCGCTCGATGTGATCGCGGAACTCCTGCATGTAGTCGGTCAGGACGTTCTCCAGCTCCGGGTCGCTCACCGAGCCGTCCTCGGCATACACGTCCGGGGTGAAGGTGATGTAGGCCTCCGGGGCGGTCATCTGCCGGGCGTTGCAATAGCTCAGCACGCCCCGCAGGCTCTGCTGGGCCAGCGCGGTGCCGATGCCGCTGGGCGAGGCGCCGATGACGGCGACGGGCATGTGGTCGAAGGAGTTCTGGCCGTACGGGCGCGAGGCCCAGTCCAGGGCGTTCTTCAGCGCCCCCGGGATCGAGCGGTTGTACTCCGGGGTGAGGAACAGGACGGCGTCCGATGCGGCGATCGCGTCCTTGAGGGCGCGACCCTCCGGGGGGAACTCCTCGTCGAAGTCCGGGCTGTAGAGAGGCAGGTCCTTGATCGGGATCTCGGTGAACCTGAGGTCGTCGGGGGCATGGTGGATCAGCGCCTTGCTCAGCGTCCGGTTGATGGACGTGGACGACAGGCTGCCCACGAAGTAGCCGACCTGGTAGGTCACGATGTCCTCCTGTGCTCGGGCGATGCGGCCCGGGACCGGGCCGCACGCTTCCAGGCTGGCAGAGTCCCTGACCGCCCGCACCTTGGCGCATTCCAGACCTCCCGCCACCCTGCGTCGTGCGACATACTTGAGCGATGAAGGCGGTCGTCGCCGTGCTCGGGAGCACGACGTTGGTGGTCGACGGTGCAGCGGTGACGTTGCCCGCCCGCCCGCGCGCGGTGCTCACTGCCCTGGCGGTGACCTCTCCCGACGTCCTCGCGCCAGCACGGCTCGCGGACGCCCTCTGGCGCGGCAATCCGCCTCGCTCGGCGGCGAACGCCATCCAGGTCTACGTCTCAGCGATCCGCAAGGGCGCGCACGAGGCCGGCTGGGTGGGCGACTTCGTCCTGCACCGGGACGACGGCTACCTGCTCGACCCGGAGGTCCTGGTCGACCTCGACCAGCTGCAGGGCGCGGTGACTGAGGCCCAGCGCCTGCTCGACCGGCGCGACCCCGTCGGGGCCGAGCAGCTGCTGGCCGGACGCACCAACCTCGACCCCGCGCGCGTGCTGGCCGACCTGCCTGCGGAGTTCGGCCCTTCGGTGCGGCACGCGGGCCAAGCCTTGCTGGAGCGGGCCCGGCTGCTGCGGCTGCGGACCCTGATCTGGAGCGGCCGCGGTGAGGAGGCGCTGCCCACCCTGTTGGGGTTGTGCGACGAGCACCCCGAGCGGGGCGACGCGGTGGAGCTCGCCGCCCTGGCCTACTACGCCTCGAGCAGGCCCGCCGAGGCACTGGAGCTGCTGCGCCGGCACAGCGACCACCTGCGCCACGCCTTCGGCCTCGACCCGGGGGAGTGGCTGCACGTCCTACAGGGGCGGATCCTCAGCAACGACCTGACCCTGCTGCCGGACGTGGACCTCAGCACGACGGTGGTCTGTCCGCACACCCCCGCCAACGCGGTGTGGGACGCCGCCGTGTGCGCCCGCGCGGTCGGTGGGATGCTGGCCGGCGGAGCCACCAGCGAGGACATGCCTCCGTGCCTGCCGCGCAGCGTGACCCAGCTGGGCGAGTGGCCCTTCTTGCTCGAGCTCGTCGCGGGGGTCAAGGAGCATCAGGGCAACGTTGCTGCGCCCGTCGCGAATGAGACGCTCACGACCCAGCTGAAGAGCCCGCGTACGTATTGACACAAACCCTGCCTATCAACTACTTTTGTGGCAACACAAAGTTTGTCGAGACGGGGAGAACATATGTTGACCGACGCGATCGTCCTGGTGGGCCTGGGGGTGGTGGCCATCCTGCTGCCCCTTTCGTCCGGGTTTCGCTCCTGGCAGGTCGACGACCTGGCCCGCCGAGTGGGTGCCCGGGTGCGACCGGGCCTGCGTCCCGTCCTGGAGGTCAAGCTCACCCGGCGCACCCGGGGCGTCGGCGTCGGGATCCTGCTCGGCGGCCTGGCGCTCCTGCTGCTCGCGCTGCTCTGGCCGGGCGAGCCGCCCCTGGACGGCGGAGGCTGGCTCGTCGTCTCGCTCGTGGTCGTGCTCGGGGCGGGTGGCACCGTGGTGGCCGAGCTGCGGCACCCAGGGGTCCCGGGGGAGGGGCCGCGAGCGGCCAGAGCCCGCACGCCCGGCTTCAGCGACTACGTGCCGCGCCAGGCCGCCGGGCTCACCGGTGGGCTGGTCATGGGGGGCGTGCTCGCGCTGCTCGGCACCCTGCTCCTGGGGGGCTCGCAGTGGTTCTCCGCGGAGGTGCTGTGGCGCAGCCCGGTGCCGGTGCTGGTGGTGGCCCTGGTCGTCCTGACGCTGCTGAGCTGGTGGGCGGCCCACCGGGTCCTGGACGCCCCGCAGCCCGCCGCCGACGTGACCGAGCTCTACTGGCAGGACGCGTTGCGGGCCAACACGCTGACCGGGCTCCTGATGCCACTGGTCATCGTCGCCCTGCTGGGGCTCAGCGTCTGCGGGGCCGCGCTGGACGAGGCCGCCACACGCGTCGCGACGGAGGCCGGCCAGGTGGGTCCCGCCTGGAGCATGGCCCTGCTCGTCGCCGGCTATGTCCTGCCCTTCGTCATCGTGGTCACGCTGCTGGGGACCAGCCCGTGGTGGGCCCGGCCCCAGGCCGGCGAGCACTTCCGCAGCCGGCTGTGGCAGGGACGCTCGGCGGACGACCTGGAGGCCCGGGTCTGATGCTGGTCGTCGACCCGGGGTCGGCCGAGCCGCCCTTCGCTCAGGTTCGGCGCCAACTAGCCGAGCAGATCCGGAGCGGGCAGCTCTCGCCGGGGGACCGGTTGCCGACGGTGCGCCGGCTGGCCGGGGATCTGGAGATCGCCCCCAACACCGTGGCCCGGGCCTACCGTGAGCTCGAGACCGAGGGGCTGATCCAGGGCCGGGGACGGGCCGGGACCTACGTCTCGGCGGGCGCGTCGACGGACCAAGCCACGGCCCCCGCAGACACCCCCGCCATCCGCGACCCCTTGCTCCTGGCGGCCGCCCGACGCGCCGCCGACGCCTATGCCCGGCAGGCCCGCGACCTCGGACTCTCCCCGGCTGACGCCTTGGCGCTGGCCAGGGTCGCGCTGGGCGGCTGAGCCCCGGCGCTGGGCCGCGCGGTGCCGGCTGACGGCTGACGGCTGACGCTACTGGTAGCTGATGAATTCGGGCGCCGGGTCAACCTGGCTCATCGTCTGCTCGGGAGTGAGCATCGGGGAGTCTTCGTCGTAGAAGTTCTTCCAACCCCAGTGCTCGATGGACGGCGCGTGGTCGTGCAGCGCCCGCCAGGTGGCCTGCTTGTCACCCTGACCGCCCTGGCCATCAGCGTGGATGAGCACGGCGACCTCCTCGCGGCTGCGGTCCACCTCGTCCACGCCGGTGATCATCCCCAGCTGGAACATGTGCAGGACCAACACCTTCTGCGGCAGGTTGTGCTCCCGGGTCAGGTCCGCCAGGTAGTCGACGACCTCGTTGACCTCCTCGACGTCGACCGAGCCGATGCGCACCATGTGCACCTCGTCGGGGCCGAGCCGCCACTCCGGGTCCAGGGCCAGCCCGACGTGCGGCAGCAGCAGCAGCTCCTCGTAACGCTGGGCCTGGGAGACGAAGTCGTGCCGCCCCGGCTGCAGGTCGAGCACGACATACACCCCCTGCTCGGCGGCCAGGTCGACCAGCGGCCGCAGGCTCTCGACCGGCAGCTCGTTGGAGTACATGCCGTCCCATTCGGGTTGCGAACTGGCCACGGTGACGATGATCTCCAGGGTCGGGACGACCGGCCCGTCCGTGAGCGGCTCGTACTGTGCGGCGTACTCCTGCGCCCGGACGATCGTCTCCTCGATCGGCTGCTCGCCCAGGACGCCCAGGGCGCTGGTGGATGGCGTGCCGTAGAGCGCGACGTAGGTCTTGCCGGGCAGCGTCAGCTGACCGCCCCCGGGCAGCTCGACCCCGGTCCTCGCGGCGCTTGCCTTCCAGGCCAGGTCTGACGCCGGCCCGAAGTCTTCACCCAGGCCGACCAGGGCGGTCACATCGAGCCCGGCCAGGGCCTGGACAGTCTCGGAGGACGCACGCGGGTCGGTATGCGGTCCCACCAGCACGTGCGCGCCCGCCGCCTTGGCGGTGCCCAGCGCCGCCAGGTCGTGCGGCATGCCCGTGCTCATGAGCGCGACCGAGGTGAGCTGTTCCGCGCGGGCGGTCGGCGGGAGCTCGTCACGGTCAGAGGTGAGCGGCTCCGGGGCATCGGTCGACCCTGCCGGGTCCGGGGTCGCCGTCGCACCGGCGTCATCCCCGGCTGCGTCCTCGTCCGCTGCGTCCTCGTCCGCGGCGTCCTCGTCCGTGGCGGGTTGGCTCTCCGGCACGAGCAGTTGCGGCTGGTCCGGGTCGAGCTCGCCGATCCGGCCCGGGGCATCCTCGGCGCTCACGCTGACCGGCTCACCGTCGATGCCGAGCAGCTCGGCGAGCCGGGTGTCGTCCTCGGCCACGACCACGTCGATGCCGGGGTCGGCCACCTCACCCACGACGAGGGCCACCTCGGCAGCCAGGTGCTCCAGCTGCGCGGAGGTGGAACTCCCGTCGACCAGGACCGGCACCCCCAGGGCAACTCCGGCCGAGGCGGCCCGCACCTGCTCCTCCGCGCTGGACAGCACCACGACGGGGGCGGTTTCGAAGAACAGGGCGCTGGCCTCGGCCGACAGGGCGTCGGGTTGGTCGGCGGTGAGCACCGCCGCTGTCGGAGCCTCGGGATCCTCGCAGTCGGGGCAGTCCCATGGCGCGGCCAGGACCGGGGTCAGGGGGTCGGGCTCCGGCTCGTCCGAGTCATCCCCACCGAGCCCGAGGAAACCACCCCGGCCGCCGTCGCCGCCCTCCGTCGTGCTGGAGCCGTCGCCGGAGTCACCCTCACACGCAGTCAGCACCAGAGCCGCGGCGCATGCCGAGGCCAGGATGGTGGCCCGTGCTCTGGCGGTCGATCTCATCGGTCCTCCTTCACCTTCCGGTCAGGGGCGGCCTTCGCCGTCCGGGCGGCCCTGGGAGCCGTCCGAGGTGCCGGGGGAGCCGTAGGGGTTGTCCGGGTCGTAGCTGGCGCCGCTGCCGCCCTGGCCTCCAGTGCCCGGCTGGCCCCAGCCGGGCGAGTCCTGCGGCCCCGACTGGCCATAGCCCTGCTGCCCCGGGTAGGGCGCCTGGCCGTACCCCTGCTGGCCATACCCCTGCTGGCCGTAGGGAGCGCCATACCCCGGGCCGCCTGCGTGCATCGGGCCCTGCTGCTCCCTCTTGTCCCGGCTGCGTCCCACCAGCCACAGGATGAGGCCGATGATGGTGATCAGGCCGAGGGGGAAGAGGGCGAGCAGCGCCAGGCCGGCTGCGGCCGCGCCGATCAGGAAGGCCGAGTCGATGGGCCCGCTGAGGTGTGCCTCGCCGCCCTCACAGGCGAAGGTGTGGTCCCCCGCTGTCGTCGCGGCGTGCCCGCCGATGACGGTCATCGTTGTGGCGTCGGCGGCCACGTCGTCCACGTCCGACCCGTCCAGCGGTTGCTCGGTCCCGTCGGGCAGGGTCACGGTGCAGGTGACCGCACCAGGGGAGTTGGCCAGGACGATCCTCCTGTCCCCGTTGTCCATCGTCACCGTCTGCGGGGAGCTGAGCGAGGTGGACTCGCTCTCTATGGCCTCCGCCGCATTCACGACCTGGAAGAAGCCCCAGATCATCACCCCCGCCGTGATGACGGACAGCACCAGCCCGATGATGAACATCCATTTCCCCGCCGTGGTCATCCCGCTCCTGCGTCGGGTCGGCGCACTCCCATAGGTCATGCGTGGCAGCCTACCCACCGGCTGGCGCGGCTCCCCGCTTTCGCGGAATGTCGGGGATGGCGGGTGTCGGTCGTCGGCCCTATCCTGCGGAAGATGGCGCCCGAGTCACACACCCAGGTCCTGCGGCTGACCTACGCCAACCTGCGGTGGCTCCTGGTGCTGCTGCCGGCCGTCCTCTTCGTGGTCACAGTGGGGGCGGCGATCCAGCAGGGTCACCTGGAGACCTCGATCAGCGGCTACTACGGCGGCCCGGTCCGGGACGTCTTCGTCGGCGTGATGATCGGGGTGGCGGTCCTGCTGCTCGCCTACCAGGGCGCGACGTACTTCGAGGACTACAACCTGGGCGGCGCCGGCTTCTACGCCGTCTTCGTGGCGCTGGTGCCCACCGGGCTGGCGGAGACCCTGGCCGGGCTGCGCAGCGGTGTGTCGTTCTCCGGTCAGGGCATCAGCGCGGCGGAGTACGTCTGGTCGCTGCGGTTCAGCCTCACCGTGGTGGCCCTGCTGGCCCTGGCGCTGTTCGCGTTGGAGCTGCGCGCCAGGGAGCGGATGCGGGCGTTGGTCACGGGCGACCCGATCTCGCTGGTCTTCGTGGTCGTGACCGGCGGGACGCTGCTGTCCTTCCTGGGGCTGGCGATGTGGCAGCTGTGGGCGCCGCCCGTCGAGGAGGTGACGATGGAGGGGCTGAGACTGACCGGTCTGCCGGTCGTGGGAGAGGTGCAGCTGCGGGTCCACGATCTGGCCGCGATCTTCCTCATCTGCGCGCTGGCCGTCGCGGTCTGGAGCCACGCCTGGCCCCGGGCCGCGGCCCGTCGCTCCCGGGAGCGGCTGGAGTCGCACGAGCTGGTCTACCTCGCGGGATACCGCGTCATCTTCGTGCTCATGGTGCTGGGGCCGCTCGTCGCCTGGGGGATCGCCCGGACCTTCGCCCCCGGCCACCTGGTGATCTTCCTGGAGTGGTGGGAGATCGCTCTCTTCTGCCTCTTCTGGGTAGTCGAGACGCGTCGTCAGGCTCGGCTGCTGTCGGCCCCGCCGTCAGCCCCGTTGGCAGCCCGATCGTCGGTGCCGTCGGCAGCCCCGTCGTCGGTGCCGCTCATGGAACCGGCCTCGTCCTCGAAGACGATGGCCCCGGAGGCCACCAGCTCCTCGAGCTCCTCGTCCGTGAACGCGGCTAACTGCTCCTCGGAGAGCTCAACGTAGTCGTCCGCCCCGTCCGCCCCGTCGACCCCGTCTGCACCGGGTTCACCCTGGTTCTTCTCCCACCACTGGTCGGCGCCTTCCTCTGGCGGCAGGTCCTCCTCGTCGGCCGCGGCGTCCTCGTCGTCCTCACGGCGCAGCAGCAGGAGCACACCACCGATGAGCAGCATGGTCACGCCCAGGATCGTCCCGAGGCTGCCCAGCGCAAGGCCTCCCAACCGCGCCACGACCGAGGCGGGCGACAGCTCGGGGGAGAGGATGACGCCGAGCCCGTCGCACTCGATGAGGTGCTCCCCGTCGGACTGGACGGTGAAGTGGCCGACGACCTGGATCCGTGCGACCGCCAGGTCAATGCCGGCGCGGTCGGCGGTGCGGTCGTCGAAGGTGACCTGCTGCCCGTCCGGACCGGTGATCGCGCAGCTGATCTGCTCCACCGGGGTGGGGACCAGCTCGCCGGGGGCGACCAGCCCGCCGGTGACGTAGAGGGTCCGCTCGGCCCCGGCCTGCAGTGACACGCTCGCGCTGCCGTCGAGGAGCTCGGCGGAGCTGGTCTGCAGGTGGCTGATCATGCTGCGGGTCATGAACCCGGCGACGACCGTCACCACGAGTGAGACCACGACCAGCACGACACCGCTCCGGACCAGGTGTCGCCCCGAGCGGCGCAGCCGGGCCCGGCTGGTGCGGGAGCGGTTGGTCGTCCCAGGGTCCTCGGTGGGCATGGCTCCGACTCTAGGCGGCTGGGGGCACCCGCTGCTGGGCGGCCATGCCGTCAGCGACCGTCGGTAGCCCGGCTGCGCCGATCAGCCCTGGCCGGCCTGCTCCGACGCGGTCGCCTGGCGCAGCACGAGCCGGGTCCAGGCTCCCACGTAGATCCGGTCGTCCCGGTCGATCTCGACCCGCTGGCGGATCGGCTCGGTGGGCGGCGGCTCGCCGACGGACCCGACATAGGTGCCGTTGCTGCTGCCCAGATCCTCGATCCACCAGCGGGACCCGTCGCTGGTCAGCTGTGCGTGTCGTCGGGACACCGCCGAGTCGGCGCCGGCGTCCACGTCGGGCCGCACCCCGAGGCTGCCCGACGGGCGCCCGATGAGCACCACGTTGCGGTGCACCACCACGATGTCCGGCAGCCCCGGGCTGGGGCAGGCCTCCTCGGTCTGCTGCACGGCATACCAGTCCGGGTCGATCCACACCTCGACCACCCAGGTGTCCGAGAGCACGCGCGAGGGCGGGGTATGCCGCGGCCGCACGTGCGCTGCGACTGCCCCGCCGGCATCGGCGGGGGAGGGCGCTGCCGGGGGTGGCGGCTCCGGATCTCGGCGCGGCTCGGGCTCGGGCTGGGGCTCGGACGCGGGCACGGGGCGCGGGGCTGCGTCGGCCGCCTCCTCTCGGGACGCGGCGGCCACCGGTTCCTCAGCCGCGGCGTGGTTCACCGGCTCCTCGGCCGCGGCGTGCTCGGAGGCGACGTCGTCGCCGGCGTCCGCGGACTCGACAGCCTCCTCCTCGTCGCCGGGCCCCTCATCGACCCCAGCCTCTTCCGGGGCCCCAGCAACTTCTCCCCGGGCCCCAGCGCCACCGTCGTCGCCAGCGCCATCCCCGGCGTCGTCCCTCAGGTCCAGGGCACTCGATGCGGCCGGTGCGCCCTGGTCCGGCACGACCGGCTCGGAGCCGAGCGGAGCGGCGCCGGTGGTGAAGTCGTAGCCGCAGGCCTCGCAGAAGAGCGCGTCGGCGACGTTGAGCGCGCCGCAGTGCGGGCAGGTCAGCGTCGGGGCAGGTGCAGGGGCCGGGTCTAGATCGAGCACCGAGTCTGGTCCCGCCTGCGGGATGGCCGGGCCAGGCGTCGAGGACCCTGGGGCACCGCTCGGACCTGCGAACCCGGCACCGGTCGCCTCGGCGCTGCCCGACCCGCCCCCGATGGGGGTGCCGCAGATGTCGCAGTAGTCGGTCGCCTCGCTCTGGTGACCCTCGGGACAGGTGACCGTCACGTCGGCCGGACCCTCGTGGTCTTGGTCGAGGCGGTGTCGAGCTCCATCTCGTCGAGCTTGTCCACGTGGCGCCGCAGCTGGACCCGACCGGTCGCGGCGTCCTCGATGTCGACGACCCGGGCCAGGCGGGACGTGGCGGCCTCGTCACCGGTCTGCCGCGCGAGCTGCACCGCCCGGCCCAGCCGCGAGGTCGCGGTCGCATCGTCACCCAACGACTTGGCCCGCAGGCCTTCCTGGATGGCCGAGGCCAGCTCGGTCTGGCCGGTGTAGTGCGCCACCTCCGGGCTGATCTGCGCGGTGAGCCCGCTGTCCGCGGACCACGAGGCCTTGACCAGGCCCTGGGTCTTCACCTCGCCCCCGACGGACAGCTGCACCCGCGCGGCCAACTGCTCCTGGCCCAGATCCCGGGGCGCCAGCCGGACCGCGACGTGGTAGTCACGGGTCTCATCGCCCCAGGCGCCGGTGTCGTAGGCACCGGTCAACGGGTTCGCGGCGGTGCGTCGGCCGGTCAGGTCCTCCAGGGTGGGGCTGACCTGCTTCACGAAGAGCACCTCGGCGCCCTGCGGGGCCCACACGCGCAGCTCGGCGTCGGTCACACCCCGGCCCATCGACTGCTGCATCAGCCGGGCGAAGTCGTCGGAGAGTCCGTCCCAGGTGCGGATCAGCTCCACGGTGCCCATCAGCGCCTCGGCGATGCGGCGCACTTCGGCGACCTGCCACGCGGCGCCCAGGCCGCGGCAGTCGGCCTGGAAGCGGCCCCGGACCTGCTCGATCGCCCAGGACAGCTCCTGGGGGGTCTCGTGCTGGTTGGCTCCGTCCGTGAGCAGGATCGCGTGCCGCTTGGCCAGCGACGGGACGGTCCCGAACAGCTGCGCCGCGGCCAGCAGCCAGCGACCCATCGCGGTGCCGCCACCGGGCGCCAGCCGCTGCAGCGAGCGCTTGGCCTCCAGGCGGGTCTGCGCTGACATCCGGGCCATCGCGGCAGAGGTGCCGGCCGGGTAGCACAGCGCTGCCTCGTGGTTGCCGGCGATGATCGCGAACCACACGCCGTCGACGATCTGGTCCAGCGCGGCGGAGGCGGCATAGGCGGCCGCCTGCACGCCCTGCACGTCCATCGAGCCCGAGACGTCGACGATGATGATCTCACCGGCCTCACCGGAGGCCGAGCTCATCGGCGCGACCGAGCCGGCACCGGTGCAGGTGATCGAGACGATCGCGTGGACGTCGGTGCCGCCGTCGGGCAGGAACTCGTTCTGGTGAACGGTCGAGGTGAACTCAGCCATGGGTCCCATCTTGCCCCGTGGTCCCGGTGCGGGCGAGGGCGACCGTGATGTTGTCCGCGCCGCCCTGCTCGTTGGCCCACTCCACCAACGCCAGCGCCAGGTCGAGCGGGTCGGCCCCGGCGCGCTGCACACCCTGCCGCACGACCGCGGCGAGGTCGCGCGGTTCAGAGGCGTAGTTCCACAGACCGTCGCTGCACAGCAGCGCCCAGCCGGGGGCGGAGACGTCCCGCGTGTGCACCTGGGGCGTGTGGTCGGGGGTGTCCGGGCCCAGCCAGCGCGTGATCGTGTGCGCCATCGGGCTGACCTCCGCCTCGGCGCGGCTCATCCCCGCGCGGACCTGCTCCTCGGCCAACGAGTCGTCGCTGGTCAGCCGCACCGGCTCGCCCTCGTCGGGGAGCCAGTAGGCCCGGCTGTCACCCACCGACCCCACAGTCAGCGTGCCGCCGTCGACGACGCCCGCAACGAAGGTGCACGACGGCGCAGTGCCCGGGAAGTCGCGCGCCACCTCCTCGATCGCGTCCTGGGCGGCGTCGGCGGCCTGCACCAGACGCGTGGTGGGCGGTGCTCCCGTGCGGGAGAGCACCTCGACCGCGGCCTCCGCGGCGGCCAGGCTGGCCTCTGCCGAGCGCTCGGCGCTGCTCACGCCGTCGCAGACGACCAGGACCGCTCGCCCCGGGTTCTCCTCGTCGGCCTGGACGGCCATGGCGTCCTGGTTCTCGGTATGCCGTCGCCCTCGGTCGCAGACCGCCGCCACGTGCGGCGCAGGCCGGTCGCTGAAGTGGTCGCGCGGGTCAGGTCGGCGCTCGCCGCACTGGGTGCACCAGCCGTCCTCGTCGTAGGCGCCGCCGCACGAGGCGCAGGTGCCGTGGTCGACCGGCTCCGGCTGCGGCTCGGGCTCGTCGTCGGGCAGGGTGCCGTCAAGCACCAACATCGGCTTGGGCAACGGAGGTGGGCCCCCGGAGAACGGGTCGGGATCCGGGTGCGCCTCCTGCGGGTCCGGCGGTGTGAGCGGCGTGATCTCCGGCTCGGCCTCGGTTGTGGGCTCGGCCTGCGCCTCGGCTGCGGGCTCGGCCTCCGCCTCGGTTGTGGGCTCGGCCTCCGCCTCGGCCTCGGCGCCAGCCTGGGACGGCTCCGGATGCGGGGACGTCGCCTCGCCTTCTGCTGGCTCGGTCACGGTACGGGCGGACTCCGGCTCGGCACGGACGGGCTCCGGCTCGGCGTTGGCCGGAGCCGACTCGGCCGCACCCTCCGGCGTGTTCTGTAAGGCCTCTTCGCGTGTGCTGTCGGGACTTTCCGCGCGTTCTGTCGGGGAGGGCTCGCGGAGCTCGGTGGCGGTCGGCTCCGGGGTCTGATCGGTCATGTCCAGCTCCAGGGTCGGACCGTGTTGGCACGGTCGATGAGGACCGCCCGCTCCTGCGGGTCGGGGGTGTAGTCGGCCAGGACGCGGTACTCGCGCTCCAGCTGCCGGCTCAGCGCGTCGCGCGTGACCGGGGTGTCGCCGAGGCGCCAGCTGGGCTGCTCGCCGTGCTCAGCCACCTGCCGCAGCGCCTGCTCCAGGATCGTGGCGGAGAACTGCGCCCGCTGCCGGGGGTCGAGGGTGAGACGGCGCACCGAGGACATTGACTCGCGCAGGTCGGTCAGCGACCCGCGCCCGCGCAGCAGCTCGGCCCGCAGCCAGCGCGCCCGGGGGTGGGCGCGGCTGCTGGCCGGCACGGAGTCCAGCGCCTCCAGGGCCCCGCCGACGTCACCGCGCCCCAGCCGGACCCGGTAGAGCCCGAAGGCGGCGGGCGCCACATACGCGGCATCTGTGCGCCAGGCCCGTTGATAGTCCAGCTCGGCCGCCTTGATGTAACCCGCGATCTCACTGGCCAGAGCCAGCGCCAGCCGGGGCGCGATCTCACCGGGGAGGGCGTCGCGGACCGCGGCGAAGTGCCCGGCCGCCGTCTGCCCGGCCGTGGTGCTCCCGGACCCGGGCGACTGTCCATCGGCGCCGGCCCGCTCGGACTCCAGCTCGGCCCGCGAGAGGGCCCACAGCCCGCGGGCCCACGAGGCGCGCCAGTCCCAAGGGTCCTCGGCGAGCAGCCCGCGCACCGCCTCGTCCAGCCATGCCTGCTGGCCCATCTGGATCCCGACGCGGGCCCGGGCCAGCAGCACCTCGGGCGTCTGGTCCGGGGCCCCGGCCAGGGCCTTGTGCAGCTCGGTCGGGTCACCGGTCGGCAGCGAGGAGAGCCAGTCCAGCATCGGGTCGGTGTCGTCCCGCTTGAGCTCTGGCAGCTCCCACCACGACAGCGTCTCCCCGGTCGAGACCGGCGCCTCGAAGACCGGGCTGTGCGCGGACAGGGTCGCGGCGTGGTCCTCGCCCTGGGCGGAGGCCACGACCTGGCGCAGCACCCCGATCATCTGGGTGCGTAGCTCCTCGATGGTGAGGAAGCGGTCGTTGGGGTCGGGCGCGCAGCAGCGGGCGACGAGCCGGTAGAAGGCGTCGTGCTCGGTGAACGCCGGCACCTGCGACATCGGCGGCAGGGAGTCGACGTACTCGCTCTGGTAGCCGCGGAACTCGAAGGTCAGCACGCACAGGGTCCGGCCGATCGTGTAGATGTCCGAGGCGACCGAGGGGCCGAGGTCGGCCACCTCAGGCGCCTGGTAGCCAACCGTGCCGTAGATCGGGGACTCCAGGTCATCGGCGCGGCGCATCCCACCGAGGTCGATAAGTTTGATGCCCTCGCCCTCATGGATGAGGTTGTCCGGCTTGAAGTCGCAGTAGAGCAGCCCGAGGTCGTGCAGGTGCGAGAAGGCGGGCAGCACCTCGATGACGTAGGCGAGCGCCTGGTCGACCGGGAACGGGTGGTAGCGGCCCGCGTCGCGCAGCCGCTGCTGGAGCAGCTGCTTGAGCGACTTGCCGCCGACGTACTCCATCACCGTGTAGGCGTCGCCCTCGTGCTGCACCACGTTGTAGATCTCCACGATGAGTGGGTGCTTGACCTGGGCCAGGAACTGCTGCTCGGCGACCGCGGCGTCGAGCGCGTCGGGGTCGCCGGTGTTGAGCAGGCCCTTGAGCACCACCCAGCGGTCGGAGACGTTCTTGTCCCGACCCAGGTAGATCCAGCCCATGCCGCCGTGGGCCAGCGCCCCGACGATCTCGTACTGGCCCGCGACCAGGTCGCCCTCGACCAGCTTGGGGGTGAAGGAGTATGGCGCGCGGCACTGCGGGCAAAAACCCTGTTGGCGTCCCGCACCCTCGCCCGCTGCGCGGCCGACCTTGGCCCCGCAGTTGGGGCAGACCCGCCGGTCCTCTGGGACCTGGGCGTCGGTGAGGACCTTGTTGGACGGGTCGGTCGGCACGACGTCGGGGACCTGGGTCAGGCCCATCCCCAGCCGGGAGCGGCGCACCGCCGCGTGCGCGCGCTGGCGGCGCACGGTGGCCGCGCGGACGGCCTTGTGCGACTGGCCGGGGGCGGGGGTGGCGACCATCTGTGACGAGCCCGCGGCAGGGTCACCGCTGGTGCCCGCGGCACCCGCCGGGTCACCAAGGTCGGTCCTGCTGGGGGCGCCGGCGTCCGGGGTGGCAGGCAAGGCCCCAGAGGCATGACTGGCTGCGTCGCCCGGGCGCAGCGGGGTGGCGACGACCGGGGCCTGGCGCGGCTCGGGGGAGCCGCAGACGTTGCACCAACCGTCCTCGTAGGAACCGGGACAGCCCGGCTCGACGCACGGGTTCACAGACTCACTCCCATCGCGCGGGCGAAACCTTCCTGGGCGCGCACCAGCGCCTCCAGGCGGGTCAGGTCGGTCGGCTCGGTGGCCAACAGCGCATCGGCCTCGGCCATCAGCGCCTGCATCGCGCCGGAGCCGTCCACGGCCTCCAGCGCCGTACGCAGCCGGGCCACCTGCTCGGCCAGGTCCTGCCGCCGCGCCAGGGCGGCGGCATACTCGGTGTGGGCGTGCGCGAGGGCCCGCTCCACCCGCTCCAGGCGGGACAGGTATGCGGTCAGCTCGTCGGGCTCGGTCGGCACCGGCCCGAGGGCGCTCACGTCGGGGATCCCCAGCGTGGGGGCAGGGACGACCTGCGTCCTGGCCCGGGCGGCAAGCTGGCGCAAGGCCTCGCCCCGCGCGCTGAGCTCGGCCACCTCGCGGGTGGCCTGCTGGTGGTCGGCCTTGGCGTGCGCCCGCGCGGAGGCCGCGACGATGAGGTCGCGCTCGACCGTCGCGGCCTGTGACTCCAGCGGGCCCAGCAGGCCGCCGACGTCGGCGCCGCGGCGGGCCCGCTCGGTGATGTCGGTCAGCCGCTGGTCCAGCCGTGCGTGCACGTCGGCGGCAGACCCCCGCCGGCGCGAGGGCACGAGCGCGACCTGGTCGGCGATCCGTTCCACCTGCTGACGCAGCGCCCGCAGGCGGCCGGAAAGGTCCGGGTCGGCCCCGTCCAGGCGCAGCCGGGAGCGCAGCGAGGAGGCCAGGGAGTCCGAGAGCCGGCTTGCCTCGGGCAGCGAGACGGCCAGCGCCTGCTGGCCCCGTGAACCCGGCTGCTCCAGGGTGCCCCAGACCAGGGTGGTGATACGGCGCCGCTCCTGCTCGCCGACCCGGCCGTTGTCCCAGGTGGCCAGGATGAGGTCCAGGCGGTCGGCTACCCCCTGCCACAGGGTCATGGACAGGGTGACGTCAGGGGTGACGGCGGCCCGGTCCGCGGGGTCAGAGAGCTCCAGCGCGGCCCGGTCCAGGGCGTCGAGCTCGGTGCGCCGCTGGTCCTTCCAGCGCATCATCGCATCCAGGTAGCGCAACAGTTCAGGCGCCGGGACGTCAGCCCCGAGGGACCCGGGGGCGGGCGGGGTGACGGCGTAGGGGGTGCTCACCTGCGGCCTCCTCGGCGTCCTGCTCTGCCCCGCGCGGGGGTGTTGCGGCGGGTGTTGCGGCCGGTGTTGCGGGGCTGAGCGTTCTGCCCGCGGGCGGTGCGGCTGTCCCGACTGCCCTCGCCCTTGGCGCTGACGTCGTTCGCACGCTTCACGTCGCCGCCACGACTGGCGTTGCCCGAGAGCGCGGCCGTGGTGCGCAGCCGGTCCGGCCGGTGGGACGGGACGAAGACCGCGCCGACGGCCAGGCCGGCCGTGACGAGGGTGGTCAGCAGCAGCGGGGCCACCCCGGGCGGGTGATCGACAGCGGCAATGACCGCAGCGTTTGCGGCCTGCAGGTCCTCGCGGCGCTGCTCCCAGACCGGCTCCAGCGCCGAGACCAGCTCGGGGGCCCGCGCCAGCTGCTCCTCGGGGCCGAGGTCGGCGAACCCGGCCCGCACGTCCCAGTAGTTCTGCGCGACCTCCGGGTCGATCTCCTCGAGGTCATGGAAATATATGCGGGTCCAGTGCTCCTCGTCCCCCAGCACGCTGCGGTCCACGCCGAAGATCACGCCGAGGTCCCTGCCCTGGGCGTCGACGGTGGACCTGTGGTCCCGCGCCACGTCGTCGCGGGCGGAGACGCTGTCAGCCATCGAGCCCACCTGCTGGTAGATGCCGAGATAGACCATGCTGGCCACGCCCGTGACCCCGGCGACCCCGAGCAGGGCGAGGGCGACGTAGGCCCGGTCCTTGACCGCCAGCCGGATGAGCTCGGCCAGGGCCAGCAACATGATCCCCAGGAGCCACCAGGCCAGAGGCGACCCCGGCGTCATCGTCTCGGTCGCGTCCGTGAACGCTCTCCGGTTGGAGGCGCCGTCCGTTAAGGAGTAGCGCTGTTCTCGCCACTGGTTGACCGGTCGGACGGCCCCCGGCGACTGGTCGGTCGCGATGGCACGGATCCCGGTGACGGCCCGTTCGAGAGCGGTGCTGTACGGCAGCGGCGAGACGACCTGGGCCTCCTCCACGAGGGTGATGAGTTCCTCGGCCGCGTCCTCGGTGGCAGCCCGGGCCTCGTCGGAGGGCACGCCGCCGGCCTGCTCCATCCTGGTCACGATGAGGTCGTCCAGGCCTTGGGTGGCCTCGTCCCACGCCAGCTGCCCCTCGGCCAGGCTGGCATATCCCCTGACATCCTCCTCGGAGGCCGGGGTGCCGGCAGAGACGAGCGCGATCATCCCCGAGACAACCACGACTCCGGCCAGGAGCCCGGCCGTCCCCTTGGACCGCAACCTGCCCCTCGGGGCAGCGGGGTGCTGGACCGAGTCACCTTGGGCACCGTGTGGCTGTTGCCGCGGCGCTCGGCCTGCCGCCGCACCCGCCTCTCGGCCGCCAGCAGGTCCCGTTCGGCGTCGTCGATCTGCCGCTGCCGCTCGATCAGCTCCTGCTCCGTGCGCTCCCGCTCGGCACGCAGCTCCGCCTCGGCCCGTTCCCGGTCTGCGCGGATCCGCTCTTGGGCCTCGGCCCGCTCGCGGAGCAGCTCCTCCCGCTGACGCCGCAGCTCCTCCAGGGTCGTGTCCTCGACATCGGGGTCACCGCGCTCACCCAGGACGATCATGGGTGCAGCAGCGTCCGCGTCCTCGTCCACCCCGTCCGCGCGACGGTCCTGGTCACTCACAGTGTCTGCCTCTCATCGATCGCCGCTACCCCACACACGCTCAGCGGTACTCCTTCAGCCGGCGAGACAGGCCGGTCCAGGCGAACCCGGCACCGACCAGCCCGAGCAGCAGCGCGACACCAGAGGTGATGCCGGCCGGCCGCCCGACGGCCGTGACCGCAGTGCTCAGCTGGTCGTCCAGCCGGTCCCGCAGGACCGTCTCCAGCTCGCTGAAGTTCTCCTGGGTGGCGGTGACCGCCTCGACGCCCGGCTCCGGGGTTGCCGCCACGATCTCCTCCCACAGGGTGCGGGCAGCACCTGCGCCGATGGCCTGGCGTGCCTGGACCGACTCCTCGGCCCACAGGTCGCTCTGCGCCGGGGTGAGGGCGTGCTGGGCCGTCCTGGCCTGGTACACCTCCTGCAGCGCGGTGGCCGCGGCCGTCGTGTCCGCGAGCCGTTGGTCGTAGGTGAGGGGCAAGGCTGAGGGGTTGAACGACAGATAGGTCAGCCCGGCCGTGATGGCGGTGGCCGCCAGCAGGGGCACGTTGACGATGCGGCGGGTGCGCAGGGCCAGCCAGACCATGAGCCCGACCAGCCCGAGGGTGGCCAGCGTGCCTACGGTCCCGGTGAGGACGGATCGGGAACCGGTGCGCAGGTCCTGCGCGTGCTGCTCGGCCGCCAGGTCCGTGCGCTCGCTCGCCGACCGGGCGGCGGTCGACGCAGCGCCGTACTCCACGGTCACGGCATCCGGGAGCTCGGGGGAGCCACCCTGGTCCTGCGCGGCCGCTGCGGAAGCGCGCTCAGCCCCCAGGACGAAGGTCGACCACTCCCGGGAGATCTCACCGGCCTCGGCGCCGCCCACTCCGACCCCGGAGAGGTCGATGCCGACCTGGGTCACGGCCTCGTCGAACGCCTCGCGCGCGCCCTCACCCTCACTGCCGGCGACCCGTTCGGCCGCGCGCAGGTCGGCCTGGGCCATCTCCACGCCTGCGCGCTCGGCCGCCACCCACTGCTGGGCAATGACGTCCGGGGTGGCGTTCAGCCCGTCGGTGGAGAAGGTGCCGGTGGCGGCCACACCCGTTAGCAGCACCGCCGTCGCGGCCCCGGCCCGGGCCAGGCGCAGGAGCCGGGGGGTGCTCCACGCCGACCGTGACGGCGTCGATGCGCCCTTGCCCTTGGCCTGGGGCGCCGGCCCTCTCGCCTGCTGTCCCTGCGGCGCGGGCTGACCGGTTGCTGGACCCTGCCCGGCGGGCTGGGTGGCCTGTCCGGACTGCTGGGCAGGTCCGGCGGCCGGTCCCCTCTGCTGTGCCGGCTGCCCCCGCCCGGCGGGTGGGCTCGCCGTGCTCATCGATCCTCGTCATCTGGGGCAGGGGCCTGCACGTCGTCGGGCGGAGCGTCCGCGTCTTCGGCTGATGACCCGTCCCCGCCCTGTCCGTCCCCGCCCTGTCCGTCCCCGCCCTGTCCGTCCCCGCCCTGTCCATCCACATCGCCCAGCCACGGGTCCTGGTCGGCCACGTCATCCTCGGCGGGCGGCATACCCGTGTCCTTCACCGCCAGGTCGACGGCGTCGCGGTCCTCGAAGTCCTGCCGCTGCAGCGTCCGCAGCTCCTCGATGCTCGCGTCCTCGTCGTCCCTCAGGCGCCAGGCGTGCCGCCCGATGGCGGCCTCAAGCATGTTGCGCGCGAACCGGCCGTTGCCAAAGCTTGGGCCACGCGGCGTCGCCGCCAGGATCTCCCGGAAGCGTTCGGTCGCCTCGGGGGCGATGTCGTAGTCCATGTTCTGAGCGAGCAGGGTCTGGATCGCGACGAGCTCCTCATCGGAGTAGTCGTCGAACTCGATGATCGTGCGGAAGCGGCTCTCCAGCCCCGGGTTGGAGGCGACGAACTCGGCCATCGGCTCGGGGTAGCCGGCGACAATCACCACCAGGTCGTCGCGGTGGTCCTCCATCTCCTTGACCAGGGTGTCGATCGACTCCTTGCCGTACTGGTCGCCGTTGAGGCTGTAGGCCTCGTCGATGAAGAGCACGCCGCCCAGGGCGGAGGCGACGACGTCGGAAGTCTTGGCGGCCGTCTGGCCCAGGTAGCCGGCGACCAGCTCGCTGCGGTCGACCTCGACGAGCTGGCCCTTGGACAGCAGGCCCAGCGCCCGGTAGATGCCCCCGACCAGCCGGGCGACCGTGGTCTTGCCCGTCCCCGGGTTGCCGACGAACACCAGGTGGCGGGTGAGGGTGACGACCTTGAGACCGGCCTCCTGGCGCCGGGCGTCCATCTTCAGCACCGCGACCTGGCGGTGGATCTCGGCCTTTACCGGCTCCAGCCCGACGAGGGCGTCCAGCTCGGCCAGCAGCTCCTCGACGGTGCGCTCGTCCTCCGGCTCCTCCTCGACGGCGGGGGTGCCCGACGGGTCCTCCTGGGCCTGCCCGGTGGCCCCTTCCCCGACGGCCGTGCCGTGGGTGCTCGGGCCGGAGCCCGGGTCTGCGGGTATGCCGTACTGGCCGGGGACCTCGCCGGGGCCGCCGCCGGCGGGTGCGGGAGGCTGACCGCTGCCCGGGGACCCAGGCAGGTGCCCGAGCATCTCGCGGATCCGGTCGCCCTGGTCCATGGCGCGGCGCAGCAGGTCGTTCGACCAGGCCTGCAGGTCACCCTGGTCGGTGCCGGACGTGGTGCCGCCTGTGGTGCCGCCGGGGGCAGGCGAGGTGGGGACACCTGCCTCCGGAGGGGTCAGGCCCTCGGTAGGCGTCCCGGGCCCGTGCGCCGGGGCCGCCCCCGCCGCCGCGAGCTGCGCGCGGGCCACCGAGGTGGCCTTGCCGACCGCGACCGCCCCCGCGCCGGAGACCGTCGCGGCCGCAGTGGCCACGTCGGCCAGAGCCTGGGCGTAGCCGGCCGCGCGAGGGCTGCCCTCGGCGACCAGGGTGGACAGCAGCGTCGTGGGGATGGAGGCGTAGCGCCGGCCCCGGGGCACGGCAGTGAAGAAGTCCTGGGCGGGACGGCCCACCGCCTCGCCCCACAGTCGGTGGGCACCGTTGGGGCCGGGCTGCTCGAGCACGGCCGCAGCCACCTTCTCGCCCTCGGCCCGCGCCATACCTTCGTCCAGCCCGGCCTCCCGGCCGACCCGCACCAGCATGTCAACGGCAGTTCGCAGCTCGGTCGCGCTCATTGGTCGTCTCCTCTGCGGGCGGGCGGGGTCAGCGGGCTGATCGCGCCCGTCGGGTCCTCGACCTCGTCGGGCTGCGGCACGACCGGGGCCTCGTCCTGCCCGATGCCCAGCTGGCCACCGGCACCGGCGGAGCCGAACTTCTCGGCGATGAACCGGCCCTGCGCGACCAGCTCGCGGGCATCGTCTCGGAAGACCGCGTCAAAGACCCGGTCCATGGTCAGCCCGAGCAGGTCCAGCTGGTCCACGAGCACCAGCAGCGAGGTCTTGGCGCCGTCGACCGGCCGGGTGTCGGCGTAGCGGCGGGGCAGGCGCTGGTATCCGCCGATCGCCTCGGGCAGGTAGTCGGTGGCGGTCGCGATGATTGTGTAGCCCAGGTCGCTACCGCTGAGCTTCTCCAGCCGCGGCACGGTGTCCCGGACCGTGTCGACCACCCGCTGGCCGCGCGCGGTCACCACCGAGGGCAGCGAGGAGGAGGTGAGCAGCTGCTCGGTCTCGTCCAGCGCGGCGTACACGTCCTCGGCGGTCGGAGGTGCGGGCAGCGCCAGCCGGTCATCGGAAACGTCGGGCGTGCGCCCGAGCATCCGGTCCAGCAGGGCGGAGAACGCCATGCCTCAGCGCCTCGTGGGGGGTGCGTCCCCCAGGTCCAGCTCGCCGCCGACCAGGCGCGCGTCGGTGCGCTGCGCACGGTCCAGGTAGGTGCGGGACTTCTCGACCTCGCCCTCGAGCACGCCGATGGTTTCCGCCATCCCGTCCAGCGCCTTGACCCGGAAGGTGTCGATGGCGTCCATCGTCTCGTAGATGTTGGCGAAGGCCGCTTGCAGCTGCTCCAGACCGATGGTCGAGGACGCCGCCTGCTCCTGGATGGCCACCGAGTTGTCCCGCAGCATCTCCGAGGTGCGCTGGATCATCGTCGAGGTGGTCTGGTTCAAGGCGGTGATCTGGTCCAGGACGAGGCGTTGGTTGTTCAGCGCCTGGGCGACGAGCACGGCGGTGCGCAAGGCGGAGACCGTGGTCGTCGAGGCCCGGTCGACACCCTTGATGAGCTCGATGTTGTTCTTCATGATGATGTCGATGGCCAGGTAGTTCTGGATCGACACCGCGAGCTGGGTGAGCAGGTCCTGGTGCTTCTGCCGGACGTAGAACAGCACGTCCTCGCGCATCGCCTTGGCCCGGTCGGGGTCGGTCTCGTCCATCATCGCGATCTTGGCCGAGACCTTGGCGTCCAGCTGCTCGGCGATGTAGACGTACTGGTTGAGCCGGCCCATGGCGTCCCACAGCTGCTGCTTCTCCATGTTCAGCGCAGCGTTGTCCTTGGACAGCTCGTCCTGGCCGTTGCGGAGGGAGTGCAGGATCGCGTCCAGGTGCTTCTCGGCCGACTCGTACTTCTTGAAGTAGGAGGTGACGCGGTCGGAGAAAGGCAGCCGCTCCAGCCACTTCTTGGGCCCCGTCGCCTGCTTGGGGTCGAGGTCCTCGACGGTCCGGCGCAGCTCGGTGAGGGTCTGGCCGACCTTGGACTCCTTGGACACCCCGCCCTCCTGCAACGCACGGACCGGCGACTTCAGCAGCCGGTTGGAGGTCTCCGCAGCGGCGCGGATGTCCTGGTCACCCATGGTGCGCACGTCGGCCGCGCGCTTGGCGAACTCGGGGGAGCGGGTCTCGGTCTCGGTGAGGCCCTGCAGGAAGGTCTCCACCTTGGCGTCCAGCGCAGGCAGCGTCGCCGGGTCCACCGGCGGCGCCATCTTCGGGGCCGAGGTCGCGGCGACCGGCGTAACAGGCCCGGGGGCGGTGAGGGTCAATGCCCCCGGCTCGGCCATCGGCTCCGGTGCGGCGAGCGGCTGGTCGGTCATCGTGTCTCCTCTGGGTCGCGGGTGCGCCGGGGCCCCTGTGCAAGCCCGCGCGACGTCTCTGACGGGCCTATTGTGACCCAGGTTCCAGCCTCCCACATGGGGGGATCCCCCCGGTACGCGGCGGACGGGGTGAACCGCCCCTGCGATAGTGGGACGAGGAGGTGGGTCATGCCGCATACCGAGCCAGCACGCCGGGACCGGAGCGACCCGGTGGGTCCGGACGAGTTGTGCGTCGCCGGGGTGCCGCTCTTCGCGCCCCTGTCCTACGTCGAGCAGCTCAACGTCGCCTCCCTGGCCCGGCCGGTCACGGTGCAGCGCGGGGAGCAGATCTACGCCCCCGGGTCACGCGCGGCCCAGCTGATGGTCGTGCACACCGGCCAGGTGAAGATCTCGCGGATCAGCGCCGACGGACACGAGCAGATCGTGCGGGTCCTGGGGCCCGGGGACTTCGTGGGGGAGTCGGCCTTCGTCACCGGCGCGCGCCCAGACCACTTCGCCTCCGCGCTCGAGGACGGAAGCATGTGCGTCTTCCGGCACGCGGACCTGGGTCGCCTGGTCCGGGAGCACCCCGGGGTGGGGATGCGGATGCTTCAGGCCGTCGGCCAGCGGCTGGAGGAGACCGAGCAGCGGCTGGCCGCGGCGGTGTCGGGCAATGTGGCGGCCAGGGTCGCGGACTACCTGTTGGGGCTGCCCGGCGAGCACGTCGACGGGACCGTCCTGGTCACCCTGCCGCTGGCCAAGAAGGACATCGCCTCGCTGCTGGACACCACACCGGAGTCCCTCAGCCGTCAGCTGCGACGGCTCTCACAGGCTGGGGTGATCCAGCAGCGCGGTGGGCGCACGGTCGTGCTCGCGGACGTCGACGCGCTCCTCGACCTCTCGGCGGGGGCGGGGTAGGTACTCGGTACTGCATGGTCAGGTACCGCGTACTTCTGGGCCACCGCCCGGGTGGTGCGCCGACGAAGGAGCTGAGGCTGGCGTGAGCGTGCTGCGTCCCGCCGAGCAGGTCCAGGTGCGGCCGGGCACGGGCTCGCGTGCCGACCGGACTCTCAGGGGCGCTGGTGTCCCGACGCGGGTTGCACGGACAGCTCCACGCCGATGACGTCCCCGAGGTCGATCCCCTCGGCCCGCCGCACCGCGTCCTTCAACGGCACCCACCAGGTGCCTTTGCGTGGCCACAGCGATGTCGTGAAGTCCGTGCGGCCGACCCGCCCCATGACCGGGATCATCCCCCAGCCGTAGGTGACGTCGCGCATGATCCCGGTGAGCCACTCACTCTCCTCGGGCGGGGCCACGACGAAGTAGAAGGGCGCCGGGCCGCGCCACTCGACCACCTCAGCGACGAAGGCGAGATCGGGGATGAAGTCGGCGTCGGTGTCCGGCCCGCGCATACTCGCACCCTAGCCCTGGGGCGACAGATGCGGTGTCGGTCTGACGCGCACCGGCCCGGAGGTCACCGCGCTGCCATGGGTCACCAGAGAGGGGTTCATGATCACCTCGTCGGTGGCGGGTCGTCGCTCCTCCTAGCCTCGCTGAAGGTGGCGGCAGCGCTGCTGCCCGGGTAGGGCGGGGCAGCGACGCTTCGCTGGGACCGGGACGCACGGAATACGGTGTGGGGCGGGCCGCTTGCACGGGACGGCCCGACGGCATACCTCAGGAGCAGCATGACCATCACTGCGGATCGCAGCTTCACCAGGATCGACGACGAGACCCGGCGGCAGGGCCTGCGCCGGATGCGCGTCGTCGCGACGGGGCTGCTGGTGCTGATGGCTGTGATCTACGTGCTGACCTACGACCGCGGATCGGGCTGGGACTACGTCAACTCCGCCGCCGAGGCCGGGATGATCGGGGCGATCGCGGACTGGTTCGCCGTGACGGCCCTGTTCCGGCACCCGCTCGGCATACCGATCCCACACACTGCGCTGGTGTCCCGGCGCAAGAACGACCTGGGCGCGAGCCTGGAGCAGTTCGTGCGGGAGAACTTCCTGACGCCCGCGGTGCTGCGGGAGAAGTTCACCGACGCGCAGGTGGTGCTGCGGCTGGGCGAGTGGCTGGCAGAGCCCGAGCATGCCGAGCGGGTGGTGTCCGAGGCGGCCCCCTTCCTCCGGCGCGGGCTGGAGCGGGTCGACGAGCCTGAGCTGCGGACCCTGATCGAGGACGTGCTGCTGCCGCGGGTCCGGCGCGAGCCGCTGTCGCCGGTCGCCGGCCACCTGTTGGAGCGGGTCATCGAGGACGGCTCCCACCACGGGCTGGTCGACCTCGCGGCGCGCGAGCTGCACGCCTGGCTGGCGCTGCACCAGGACGAGGTCGAGGTGATCGTGCGCTCGCGGGCGCCGTCGTGGGCGCCGTCCTGGGTCAATGACCAGGTGACCCGGCGGGTCTATCAGGAGGTGCTGCGCTGGGCCCGCGACGTCAAGGACGACCCGCGGCACAACGTCCGTCAGGCCCTCGACTCTTATCTGTCCGAGCTGGGCGCGGACCTGCAGCACGAACCGCGGACGCAGGCTCGGTTCGAGAGCCTCAAGGAGCGGCTGCTGGAGCACCCCCAGGTGGCTACCACCGGCGTCCGGCTGGCGGAGACGCTGCGTAACTCGGTGCTCGAGGCGCTGGAGGATCCCGCCAGCCCGCTCCGTGAGCGGATGGTGTCCGCGCTGCGCGACCTGGGCGCCCGTGTCGTGACGGACGGGGGTCTGCGGGCCAAGCTGGACGAGTGGACGGCCGACACGGTGGTGGCGCTGGTCGAGCGCTACGGCCCGGAGATCACCTCCGTCATCTCCTCCACCATCGAGCGCTGGGACGCCCGGGAGGCCTCGGAGAAGATCGAGCTGCACGTCGGTCGAGACCTGCAGTTCATCCGGATCAACGGCACCGTGGTCGGCGCTCTGGTAGGGCTGGTCATCCACGGCTTGTCCCAGCTCCTGCTCTGAGTGCGGCCCCGGGCGGTGTGCGCCCATGCACGTCTGGCCGGGAGCGAGGGTGCCCCAGGGGTTGTGGACAACTTCTGCGTGCAGGCGGGCGGCGCGGGCAGGGTCGGGTCATGAGCTTCGAGGACCTTCCTGGTGACTGGCCACAGCGCTCCGTGGCCGACCCGATCTTGGCCGCGGACCTGGTGGATCTGGTGGTCAGCGACGCCGACCGGCGGGACGGCGCCCTGGGCCTGCTGTTGTGTCGGCCCGACGGCCGGCTCGCGCAGCCGGTCGTGGTGTCCACCCTCGGCTGCCCGGACGTCCTCAACCTGCTCGATCTGGTGCTGGACCAGCTGCCCCACCTGCCCGGGATCGACGGGCTGGTGCTCGCGATCGCCCGGCAGTGGGGTGGGCTCAGCGACGAGGACCGGGCGCTGCACCAGGCCGCCCTGGAGCTATGCCGTGACCACGGCCTCACCCTGTGGGGGGCCTACTTGGCCACCTCCGCCGGGGTCAGCCCGTTGCCCGTGGCTCCCGAGCTGGCGCCCCAGATGGGTGGCCCAGATACGGCTGCCTAACCGACCGCGGCATCCCCGTGCAGCCGCGACCGCCGTGAGTCCGTCCGGCAGCCCCGCCCAAGACCTGCGCGGCAGTCAGGGGGCCAGCGCGGCCAGGGCCGCGTCGACCTCGGCCAGGGCGTCCAGGTCGTAGGTGGACGTCGAGGCCAGCACCTCCGATGCACCGGTGCGTTCTACGAGCGCGCCGAGTTCGAAGAGCACGTCCTGCGCCGTGCCGTGGACGGCCATCTGCAGTTGCTGCTCCACGACCGACTGCTGCTTGGGGGTGAGCCGCTCGGGCGGGTCGGGCCGCAGCGGTGGGAAGGCACCCGTCGCGCGGGACTCGGCCATCGCCCACGCCTCCGGCAGGAGCAGCTCCCGCGCCCGGTCGGTGGTGTCGGCGATCATCACGTCGAGGCTGATGATGACCTCGGGCTCCGTCTGGCCGTCGCGCGGCCGGAAGTCGCGACGGTAGTCCAGCAGCGGCCCGAGGTCACCGTGCAGGATCGGGCCACCGACCACCACCGGCAGCCCGAGCCGGGCAGCCAGGGCGAGCCCAGAGCCGGTGGCCAGGACGAGGACCGGCGGGGACTCCACCCCCCGGGGCATGGCCGTGACCGGGCCGTCGTCGTGCAGGTAGTCGACCAGCATGGCCAGGTCTGCCGCGAAGCGTGCCCGGTCGTAGCGTTCGACCCCCAGTGCGAGCCGGACCGGCGCGGTGAACCCGAGGGAGCGTCCCACACCCAGGTCGATCCGCCCCGGGTGCAGCGCCTCGAGCATCCGGGCCTGCTCGGCCACCACGATAGGACTGTGGTTGGGCAGCATGACCCCTCCGGAGCCGACTCTGATCCGGGACGTCTGCGCGGCGATCTGCGCCATGAGGACCGGGGGGCTGCCGCTGCCGATGCCGGGCACGGCGTGGTGCTCGGCCACCCAGAACCGTCGCAAGCCCAGGCGCTCCGCCCGACGGGCTCGATCGACTGTGTGCTGCAGGGCGGCGGCGGCAGGCTCCCCCTCACGGGTGCGCGACCGGTCCAGCAAGGACACTGGCACCGGCAGGGCTGCTTTCGGGGAGCTCGGGGGATCTGCATCCATGACCTCTCGACCGTATGCCAGCCCGCCCGCCTCGGCGATACGGTCGGGCATGGGCGCGGCCGGGGTGTGGCTGGGGTGTGGCTGGACGAGCATGAGCCCGGTGCTGCTGAGGCCCGATCGGGTGGCGGGCGCGCCCCAGCGCACGCGCGGTCATGCTGCGGCGCGGTGTTCTGGCCGAGGCAAGCAGGGCAGCAACGGAGGAGGTGGGCGGTAGGTGGAGGGTGGGGTGCCGAGCTGGCGGGGCCGCTCCCGGGCCAGGTTGCAGCGGGCGCACAGGCCGCGGCCGTTCTCGGCGTCGGTGGACCCCTGGTCGGCATGGCGCTGGACGTGGTCGATGTGGCGGACGGGTGCACCGCACCAGCTGTTGCGACAGGTCTGATCTCGAGAGACGAGGAGGGCACGCAGGGCACCGGTGAAGAGCCGCTTGCGGTTGTCCCGGTCGGTGAGGACACCGCTGACCGGGTCGGTGTACAGCCGTCGCACCCAGACGGTCGCCGAGGGCGCAGCCTCGGGGACGGCGACCTGCCGACGCTGCTCGCGGGCCGGGTCGTTCGGTCGTTCGCCGGTGGACTCGGGCCGCTTCTGCTCCAGCTCGGGGTTGCAACCTGGCCCGGCTGCCGGATCCCGCTCGGGCTTCGAGCCCTGGTGGGCACAGCTGTCCCCTAGAGCTGACGGGTCAGGTTCTTCAGAGTCTGCCGCGCTGGCAGATGTGGTCGGGCTCGTGAAGGTGCTGGCGGGTTCGGCTCGGCGGCTCAGTGACCCCAGATCTGGGGCGGTAGGAAGTCCGCTCGCCGCAGGGTGGCCATGGGTCAAGGTGCAGGAGAAGGTGGTGCACCGGGGGCCGCCGGGACAGTAGCCGGCAGGGACGATGCCACCACCGAAGCCGGCCGAGATGCTCGGTGCGGCCCGCGTGCTGGCCGGACTATGCGCGGTCCCACCGACATTTTCGTCGCCCTCGGCAGCGTCATCGGCCAGGCCCGTCCCGGCCTCGCTCCTGTCGGCCTGGCTGGTGTCGGCGTCGCTGGTGTCAGTGGTGGGATTGAGCAGGTCTCTTGCGCTTTGGGCGGGGATCGGGCCGTAGCCGAGGAGGACAGCCGCGTCCGAGGTGCCCGCGAACAGGGCCTCGTCGGTGATGACCAGGCCCACCTCGACGTCGACCCCGTCGACCACGCTGCGGCCGGTGAGACGCTCGAAGAGCGCGTCTGCCATCAGCTGGCCCAGGGTGCGTGGGTCGCCGGAGGCCTTCATCGTCTCCGCGGTGGCGCGCAGCGAGTGGTAGCAGGCGATGGCCTGCGGTGCGGGAAGGCGGGCGCTCAGCAGCCCCATGACGTCCGGACAGGGTCGAACGGACACCCCACGGTCCGCGGCCGCCTTGCGGGCGCGGGCGACGAAACCGGCCGGGTCCACCTCATACACCAGGGAGCGCACCAACGCGCCGATCTCCTGGGTGGATGCCCCGGCCAGCCGGGGCCCCAGGCGCTCGTCGATCTCGGCCCGGTCGGCCGCATCCACGCAGGTCGTGGCCTCCGTGATGACGCGAGCCTGCAGCGCGGTGATCACCCCGGCCCGTAACGCGCCCAGGGTGCGCGGCATCTCTCGGACCAGCGCCTTGGCGCAGGTCAGCTCCCGCGATCCCCAGTAAGGAGACGTCAACCGAGCCTGAGCCAGGTCGTCCGGCACCGCCTTCCCGGCCCGCGACGGAGCGACGCCGTCGGCGATCTGCGCGGCGACCTGCGAGGTGTAGAACGCGACCTGCAGGCTCGCGCCGACCGCCGCCACAGCCCGGGAAAGCAGCTCCAGCTCTCGCAGCAATGCCAGCCGGTCCTCGTCGCTGAGTCCGTCCAGCCGTTCCTGCGGCAGCAGCTCTCGCCAGGACGCGATCTGGTCGGCCCACGACAGCGTCCGATCCGGGGGTGCAGGAGTGCTCGTCGCGCCGTCCCGGGCCTCGACGCCAGTTCCCGCCGCTCTCTCCTCCGGCGCGGCCGGGCATCCGGCGCCGCTGCCGTCGACTGGACTCTCGTCGCTTTGCCTACGTCCCACCTGCACACACCCCCTCCGGTGCCTCTTGCCGAGCCTCTACTTCGAAACTCGTACATACATACTAACGCATGATCGAGAGTGGTGCAACATATGTTCGAACATGTTGGGTCCTCTTGGGCGCGTCACGCTGTGGGCTACCGGGGTGCTCAGCCCAGACGCAGGTCTCGCCTGCCCACCAGAACCCCTGCGGCGCCGAGGCAGACCAGCCAAGCGCTGGCAAGGACGATCGGCCTACCGGCCAACCAGGAGGACCAGTCCAGGGTGGGCCCAGCCCCGTCGGTCGGGGTGTGCCCGAGCAGGCTCAGGTCGATGAGCCAGGTGGGCGCGTCCACCAGCCCGCCAAGCAGCACCAGGAAGCCGCTTGCTGCCACGACGGCCCAGAGCAGCCCAGTCAGCCTCGGCACCACCGCCGCCGCCAGGACCGCCAGCCCCACGCCGGCCAGCACCCCTGGCAGGTCGCCGAGGGTCGAGGCCAAGGCGTAGGGGAACGGGTCGACGTCGTCCAGCTGGGAGCGCCCCACCAGCCCAAGGACCAGACCGGAGAATGCTGTGAGCACCGTGACCGTCACTCCCGCGACCGAAGCGCGGGCCACCAGCGAGGACCACCGCGGTGTCCCCGCGCCCAGTTCCGCGACCAGCCGGCCGGACGACTCCTCGTTGCGCCACCGCAAGGTCAGCGCCACGCCGCAGATCAGGGCCAGCAGCGTGAGGAAGAGGCCGAGGAAGGAGAAGTACATGCCGACCGGATCCTGAGCCTCACCACCCATCCTGGCCAGCAGCTCCGCCGTCGTCCGGTCCTGCTCAAGCGTGGTGACCAGGCCGCGCGTCATGGAGGCAAAGAGCGCCGCGCAGCCCAGGATGGCCGCGCTCCAACCCAGGACGGATCCCCGCGCGTCCCGCCATGCCCAGCCAAAGCTGGACCGGACCCGCAGCCGATGGTTGCTACGACCGGTGCCCCGGAGCCAGGCACCACCCAGCTCCCGGCCTCGCGCGAGCAGGGCGCCAGCAGTGGCGATCGCCACGCAGATCCCCAGCATGGGCAGCAAGGGCCAGAACCGGTCGTCGGTGTACGGGCGGACGACGTCCCGCCATCCCAGGGGTGTCACCCACCGCAGCCACGGAGCTCCCTGGTCGGCGAGCACCCGTAGCAGGAAGGCCACTGCGACGGCGGTGAGTGCGAGCGTGCCCGCCGACCGCCGGTCACCGCGGAGCTGAGCGGCGACCACCGCCAGCAGGCCCAGGGCGAGCGACGACAGGACGAGGACAGTGGCGAAGAGGATGCCACCAGTGGTCCCCAGCTCATCGACACTGGCGGCCTGGGCGCTCAAGATGGCAGCCGTTCCGCCGCCGACCGCGAGACAGGCCAGGGTGAGCAGGGCGAGGGCGGCGGCCAGAGGGGTATGCGGCCGCACCCCGATCGAGCGGACCAGCTCGGTCGTGCCCGCGTCCTCTTCTCCCCGGGTCGCGGCGACCCCGAGCAGGCTTGCCATGACGGCTGCCAGCACCAGCACGTACGTGCCGGTCTCCCAGGCGAACAGCTGGCCGAGAGTGCCCGGGTCCGGCAGGGCGCCGTAGAGCACGGTCAGGCCTGGAGTGTCCTGGAGCTGCTGGACGAGGATCATCCGGGTGAGGGGATCTCCGTACGTCGCCTCGTAGGAGGGGATCGTGACGGCGACCAGGGCGAGAAGTCCGACCACCCAGGACACCAGGGCCACGCGGTGGCGACGCAGCAGCAGCCGGATCATCGAGCCGCCACCGCGTAGTGCCGGAGGAACAGGCTCTCCAGGCTCGCCGGGGCGACGGTGACCTCGGTCGCGCCAGACGCGGCGATCCGGGCGAGCACCTCCGGCAGCCGGTCGCGCTCGACCTCGCTGACCAGGCGGCCGTCAGCGTGCTTGGGGGCGTGGTCGCGCAGGTCTGCGGCCAGGGCGGCGAGGAGCTCGTCCGAAGCCTGCACGGTGACCGTCATCGCAGCGAGGTGGCGCAGCCGTTGCAGGCTTCCAGACTCGACGACCCGCCCGTCGGAGACGATCGTGACCTCCGTGCAGAGCCGCTCGACCTCGGCCAGGATGTGGCTGGAGAGCAGGACGCTGCGCCCGGTGGCCGTCGCCTCGCGGACGCACTCGTGGAAGACCTGCTCCATGAGCGGGTCCAGGCCGGAGGTGGGCTCGTCCAGCACGAGCAGCGGGGTGGGCGCGGCGAGGGCGGCGATGAGCAGGACCTTCTGCCGGTTGCCGGTTGAGTACGACCGGACCTTCTTGTAGGGGTCGAAGGCGAACCGCTCGATGAGCTGGCGCTCGCGGGTTTCGTCCCGGATGCCGCGCAGCCCGGCCAGCAGGTCCAAGACCTGGGCGCCGGTCAGGTTGGGCCACAGGGCCACGTCCCCGGGTACGTAGGACACCTGCCGGGTGACCTGCGCCGGGTGGGTGCCTGGGTCGAGACCGAGGACGCGGACGTGACCGGAGGTCGCCCGGTAGAGGCCGAGCAGGATTCGGATAGTGGTCGACTTGCCCGCGCCGTTGGGGCCCAGGAACCCGTGGACCGATCCGGGGGTGACCGTGAGGTCGACAGCGTCCAGGGCGGTGAATGAGCCGAAGGTCTTGGTCAGGTCGCGGACCTCGACGGGGTCGGTGTTCATCAACGGGTCTCCTTGGTGCGGCGCGGATCGCTGACGAGCACGTCAGTCATGACGGGAATCAGCCGGTGCATGACCTGTGCCTGACGGCGGGAGAAGGCGAACAGGGTGGTGAGCCGGATCAGCGAGCGCAACGCCTGGGGGGAGCCCGCCCACCGCGGGAGCGCGGCGACGAACTCCGCCGTGAGCCCATCGTTGTCCTTGCACCAGCGGGTCATGGATCTGACGAGATCCTCGATCTCGGCCTCGGCCGCCTCTGGTGCCAGATCGTCCAGATGGGCGTAGCGGGTGTAGAAGTCGACGATGACGCTCAGATCCTCCTCGCGCAGCCGCAGGATCAACGTGTCGAACTCCTGCGGGACCAGCCCACGCTGAGCGAACAACTCGGCCAACCGCTGCTCACGCCGCAGCACGTCCAGGGCGGCCGGGTCGGTGACCGAGCGGGCCAGGTGGTCGTAGAAGCGGTCCATACCGGGCGGAAGGGCGCGCAGTCCACGACCGGACTCCGCCATCTGCAGGAGCGCGGCGACCCGCTGGCGCTGGGCCTGCAGCTCGGCAATCCGCTCGTCGAGGCCGGCGTGGGTGGCCCGCAGGTCGTGCAGGGTGGACTCCTCCACACGGGAGAGGTCCTGCCGGGGCGCGGGCTCATCCTGGCCGCCGGCACTCTCGTCCTCGATGAGCGCAGCGATCGAGTCGAGCGGGAGCCCGGCGTCGGCCAGCCACCTGATCCGCAGGACACGGGCCACGTGCTCCAGCTCGTAGTCCCGCCGGGCACCCACGCGCTCAGGTGTGGGAAGCAGGCCAATCTGGTGGTAGTACCGGATGGTACGCACCGTGGTGCCGGTGAGATCGGCGCAGTCGGAGATCCGCATGACTCATCCTGCGCATGTGACGTAGCGTCATAGTCAACCCGGCGCGCCCTCTGTCGGCTCGACCACCCCAGACCGGCGTCCGGTGGCAGACTCGGGTCCATGACCTTCGCCAACGTCGGCACCCTGCAGACCCACCCGGGGCGTGCCGAGGATCTCGTCGTGATCCTCACCGACTCATCCGCTGATCTCGGCGCACACGGCTGCCTCCAGTACGACGTCGGCATCAGCGCCGACGACCGCGACACCGTCGTGGTCATCGAGCGCTGGGAGAGCGCGGAAGCGCACGCCTCTTCCCTGGGGTTGCCTGCGGTCCAGGACGCGATCCGGCAAGCCATGCCCCTGCTCACCGGTCAGATGGGCGGCCACCGCTTCGAGGTGCTCGGCTCGCCGTTGAGCGGGGTGTCTACCTGAGCGCACTGCGAAGGCGGATGGCACCGTCCGACGCGCAACCCCCTGGCCGACCCGGCGGGGCGCGGCATACCCTGACCGTGGCGCCACCCCGGCGCCCAGCCGAGGTGCACGCCTAGCCCGTGCACCGCAATCAGGCGAAGGGGAGCAGATCCTCCGGGCGGTGCCCACCTGGCACCGAGTATGCCGAGATCCACAAGTTGCGGTCATCGGTGCGGCTGGGGAGCCGGGACCGGACAGGTGGACCAGATGACTCGAGACGCCGACTTCAAGGCGAGGGTGCGTGGCCGGATGGAACGCACCGGGGAGAACTACACGACTGCACGCGAGGCCGTCCTCGCCGAACCTCCGCCGTCTCGTCCGGCCGGTGGACGCGCCGACGTTGACCCTCCGCCGTCTCGAACCGTCGCCCCATCGGTGGACCTGACCTCGGACCCGGCGGCGGACAAGGCGGTCCGGTCCTTCTTTGACGGCGACCGGCTGCGCTCGATCCCGACCAAGCGGCGGGCCAGAGCGGCGGTGCTCATGTACCTGCTGCTGCGGTTCGAACGGGGGCGGGACTACCCGGAGCGCGAGGTCAACGAGATCCTGCGGACCGCCCACCCGGACATCTCGACCCTGCGGCGCGAACTGGTGGACTACCGGTGGTTGCGCCGGGCCGGCGGGATCTACCGGGTCGTCGACGAGGTGCCGGGCCGCTCTCCGGACGAACTGCAGGAGGTTCCGGCGGACGAGGCTGCGAGGCTGGCGCGGGTGCCGGTACGCCGCCCGTGAGCGGGACCGGGCTAGTGGCTGCCCTACCAGCGGTCAGGCCAACCTGCCCCGCACCCCGAGCTGGGCGCGTTCTGCCGCGACCCTGCCCGAGTTCCATCCTTCCGGGTCGATACTGGCCCGGGAGCGCACGGATCGCAGGCTGGGGAATCGCTCGGCGACGGCGTCTTCCACAGACTCCTCCCGATCGGCCAGCACCCGGACGAGCTCGGTCCCGGTGGGTCCCGTGCCACCCAGCTCAGCCCCTGCGCGGCACTCCAGCTCGCCCGCTGCCTGGAGCGTCTCCTCCTGGGTCGTTGTGGTCAGGCGTTCGCCGATCCGGTGGGCGAAGCCGGTGATGAAGGAGCGTCGGAAGGAACGGGTGCGGGACTCGCCATACCTGTTCGTGCGCGAGCCCTGAGCGCGCATGGCCGAGGTGGCCTGCACCAGCAACGAGGCCTGGAGCAGCTCGACCGCGCGCAGGTCGACCCCGAATCCGACGACCGTGCCGAAACCGAGGCCCTGGTGCCAGATCGCCCGGCACCGGTTGGCCTGCGCGACGGATGCGAGGAGGGAGAACTTTGCGCCCTCGTAGGGCCGGTCGATCCCGACCCGAATCGCCGACGGGCCGCCCACCCGCAGGGTCACCCGCTCGGCCTCATCGAGCATGGCCCGGTCGATGCTGTGCCGGGCCATCAGCTTCTGGGCTGCCGCGGTGAACGCGTCTGCCTCCTCCTCGTAAGGCGTCGACTCCGCCTTGGCGAGCATCATGCGGACCTTGGCCAGCAACTTCAGGTCCAGGTCGGCCTCCGCGCCACCGCGGGACGTCGCCTCACCGGGCAGCGGTCCGAGCCGCTCCAGCGAGGGCAGGGTGCGCAGGCTCGGACCCAGCAGGAGCACCGCCCTGCGCACTCCCTCCCACCCGTCCCTGGCGCGGGCGGCGCGGGCGGTCAGGGGGTCGTTGCTCGGCTCCCACCAGACCCGGGCCGACATCTCCTCCAGCTGGGCGAACCACCGATCGTCGACCGTGGCCGGCGCGTGCTGGGCCACCTCCATCGCGACCAGGTCGCCCAGCACCTGGGTCACCACCGGGTCCTTGCCCCGCGCGAACACCCGACGCAGGTCCGCCGGTTGCCAGCCGACCGCCCACGTCTGCCTGACGAGCCGTCCGAGCTCCGCGCTCGCCTCCTGCGCTTCGCGGGGAGCCATTGCCACCCACATGAGATCCCCCTCCTGAGGTCGTCGTCTGCCGACACCCTGCCATCCGGGGCCGACGGGCCTGTGCCCGCGTCCACAGCCTGCCTGACCTGACCTGGCAGCTGATCGAGACCGGCCGCTGCCGGCGAATCCCGGTTGCGCCGCCGCTTAAGGTGGAAGGCGTGCCTGAGCCCGAGCCCACCTCCCGACCGCGGCGCCCGCCTCGTCGGGGACGAGCTGGCCGAGCCGGCGTCGGACCCGTCGGACAAGACGCCCAGACCGGAGGAACGGGTCACGGCGGGCAGGGTGAACGTGGCGGACGGGGCGGACGGGGGCGGCATACCCCCGGGCGTCAGGGAAGCGGCCAACGGGATCGCCACAGCAGACGCGCCGAGCTGGTCGAGGCGAGAAGGGCGGCCCTGCCCGCCTCGGACCAGTTGCACTACCCGCCCGAGCTGCCGGTCAGCGAGCGGCGCGAGGAGATCCGCGCGCTCATCCGCGACCACCAGGTCGTGATCGTGGCCGGTGAGACCGGCTCGGGCAAGACGACCCAGCTGCCCAAGATCTGCCTCGAGCTCGGGCGCGGGGTCGAGGGGATGATCGGCCACACCCAACCCCGCCGGATCGCCGCGCGCTCGGTGGCCGAGCGGGTCAGCGAGGAGCTGGGCGTCGAGCTCGGCACCACGGTCGGCTACCAGGTGCGCTTCACCGACCAGTCCCGGCAGGACACCTTGATCAAGGTGATGACCGACGGCATCCTGCTCTCCGAGCTGCAGCGGGACCGGCTGCTGAGCCGCTACGACACGCTCATCATCGACGAGGCGCACGAGCGCAGCCTCAACGTCGACTTCATCCTGGGCTACCTCAAGCAGCTGCTGGCCCAGCGCCCCGACCTCAAGGTGGTCATCACCTCAGCGACCATCGACGTCGAGCGCTTCGCGCTGCACTTCGCCGACGCTGAGGGCCGCCCCGCGCCGGTCATCGAGGTGAGCGGGCGGACCTACCCCGTCGAGGTGCGCTACCGCCCCCTGGTGCGCGAGGCTGCGCCCACCCGGGGTGGCGCGGACGCCGCGCCGGTCCAGATAGAGATCGACCAGGTCACCGGGGTGGTGGAGGCCGTCGAGGAGCTGTGGACGGAGGGCACCGGCCGGGACGGCAAGGGGGAGGACGTGCTGGTCTTCTGCTCCGGCGAGCGCGAGATCCGCGACGTCGTGGACGCGCTCGACGGCCTGCAGCTGCCGCAGACCGAGATACTGCCGCTCTACGGTCGGCTCTCTGCGGCCGAGCAGCACCGCGTCTTCTCCCGCCACGCAGGGCGGCGGATCGTGGTGTCCACCAACGTGGCCGAGACCTCACTGACCGTCCCCGGGATCCGGTATGTCGTGGACACCGGCACCGCGCGTATCTCTCGCTACAGCCAGCGACTGAAGGTCCAGCGCCTGCCGATCGAGCCGATCAGCCAGGCCTCGGCCAACCAGCGGGCCGGCCGGTGCGGCCGGCTGGCGGACGGGATCGCGATCCGGCTCTATAGCGAGGAGGACTTCGCAGCGCGCCCGCAGTTCACCGACCCGGAGATCCTGCGCACCAACCTGGCCAGCGTCATCCTGCAGATGACCAGCCTAGGGCTGGGCGAGATCGAGAAGTTCCCGTTCCTGGAGCCGCCGGACTCCCGTCAGATCAACGACGGTGTGCGGCTGCTCACCGAGCTCCAGGCCATCGATCCCACGGCCCCGGCGCACCTGCCGCGCAAGCGGATCACCCCCTACGGCCGGGCGATCGTCGGACTGCCTGTCGACCCCCGCCTGGCCCGCATGCTCGTCGAGGCCGAGCGGCAGGGGGCGCTGAAGGAGGTGCTGGTCATCGTGTCGGCGCTGTCCATCCAGGACGTCCGGGAGCGCCCCGCAGACAAGCAGCAGCAGGCCGACCAGGCACACGCCCGGTTCCGCAGACCGGGTGGCGTGCCGCGGGGAGAGGCCGGCCGGCCGGGCGCCGCCCAGGACGCGGGGCAGGATCGGCGTGGCGCGGACAAAGAACCGGTCCGGGTGCAGGGTGCGGGGGGACAGGGGCCGAAACAGGCCACGTCCGACGCCGTCGACTCCGACTTCGTCGTCCTGCTCAACCTCTGGCGCTATCTGCAGCGCCAGCAGAAGGACCTGTCCGGCAGCGCCTTCCGACGGCTGTGCAAGGCGGAGTTCTTGCACTACCTGCGCGTCCGGGAGTGGCAGGACCTGCACACCCAGCTGCGGCAGGCGGCCAAGTCGCTGGGGCTGCAGGTCAACGAGCACGCCGCGCAGGAGGAGCAGGTCCACCGGTCGCTGCTGGCCGGGCTGCTCTCGCACGTGGGGATGTGGGAGCGTGAGAACCGCGCCTACCTGGGCGCCCGCAACGCCCGCTTCGTCCTCCAGCCGGGGTCGGTGCTGCACCGGCGCAACCCCGACTGGGTCATGGCAGCGGAGCTGGTCGAGACGACCCGGCTGTGGGCGCGCACCAACGCCGTGGTCGACCCGGCCTGGGTGGAGGAAGCCGGAGCCCACCTGGTCAAGCGCTCCTACAGCGAGCCCCGCTGGTCGCGCTCCAGCGGCTCGGCGGTGGCGGACGAGCGGGTGACGCTCTACGGCATACCCCTGGTGGCCGGTCGTCCCGTGCCGCTGGGGCGGATCGATCCCGAGACGGCGCGTGAGCTGTTCATCCGCACCGCCCTGGTGGAGGAGGACTGGGACACCCGCCACGATTTCTTCCACGCCAACCGCAAGCTGGTCAAGGAGCTGGCCCAGCTGGAGGCGCGCGCCCGGCGGCGGGGCATCCTCGCTGACGACGAGACGCTCTATGCCTTCTACGACGAGCGGATCCCCCCTGAGGTGGTCTCGGGGGCGCACTTCGACACCTGGTGGAAGCAGGCCCGGCGGCAGGACCCACACCTGCTCACCTTCACCGAGGAGCTGCTGATCGGCGAGGGGGCGGACGCGGTGAGCGCGGACGACTTCCCCACGCAGTGGGTCCAGGGCGAGCTGGCCTTCCCGCTGACCTACCAGTTCGAGCCCGGCGCAGACGCCGACGGCGTGACCGTGCACCTGCCGGTGGAGGTGCTCAACCAGGTCGCGGAGGACGGCTTCGACTGGCTGGTCCCGGGGATGCACGAGGAGTTGGTGACCGCCCTGGTCAAGTCGTTGGCCAAGGACATCCGGCGCAACTTCGTGCCGGCCCCTGACCACGCGAGGGCCGCCTTGAGGGGTATGCAGGAGCGAGGCTCGGTGGGTGCGTTGCCGGTCCGGGAGGCGCTGGCGGAGGAGCTGACCCGGCGCGGCCTGCTGCGGGTGCACGCCTCGGACTTCGACTGGGAGCGAATGCCGGACCACCTGAAGATGACCTTCCGGGTCGAGCGGGCGGTGCGCCCGGGGAGGTCGTCCGAGTCCGGGGTGGGGCAGGGCGAGGCCAAGGGCGGTGGGCAGGAGAACGGTCGACAGCGGGGCCAGGGCAAGGGGCGCGGCCGGGGCCGGGTCGAGGTGCTGGGGGAGGGCAAGAACCTGGCTGCGCTGCAGGCCGAGCTGGCCGGCCAGGTGCGCACGACGATGGCCGCCGCGGCCAGCGGCGTCGAGCGGACCGGCCTGACCACCTGGCCGGTCGATCTCGACCCGCTGCCGGAGAACTTCAGCCGCCAGGTGGGACCCCGTGCGGTGCAGGGTTTCCCGGCGCTCGTCGACACCGGGGGCACGGTGGACGTCCGGGTGCTGGCGACGCGCTCCGAGGCGGACCGGGAGACCCGGCGCGGCGTGCGCCGGCTGCTGCTCCTGGGCACCCAGCCGCCGTGGAAGCGCCTGCTGGCGCTGCTGACCAACCAGCAGAAGCTCTCGCTGGGACACAACCCCCACGGCTCGGTCCCGGCGCTGCTCGAGGACGCGCTTGCGGCCGCCGTCGACTCAGTGGTGGCAGAGCAGCCGCACGGGATCGTGCGCACGCCCGCGCAGTTCGAGGCGGCGCTGGTGGGAGTGCGGCAGCACAGCGTGCCGCGGGTGCTGCAGATCGTCGAGTCGCTGGTGCCGATCCTGGACACCGCGCGGGAGGTCTCGCTG
Organism: Ornithinimicrobium pratense; assembly: GCF_008843165.1. Lineage (NCBI taxonomy): Bacteria > Bacillati > Actinomycetota > Actinomycetes > Micrococcales > Ornithinimicrobiaceae > Ornithinimicrobium > Ornithinimicrobium pratense. The sequence continues at coordinate 1,060,359 of NZ_CP044427.1, forward strand.
CGGTTGCAGCGCCTGGACGCCCCGGCGGCAGCCGATATGGCCGTCGACCTGCGCCGCCAGCTGGACGCCCTGGTGCGGCCGGGTTTCGTCGCCGAGGTCGGGCACGCCCGCCTGCCGCGGATGGTCATCTGGCTGCGGGCTATGAGCGAGCGGCTCGACAAGGGCGTGCAGGACCTGCCCCGCGACCGGCAGCGGATGGAGGAGGTGCACGTGGTGGAGGAGGAGCTCGACACCTTCCTGGCCAAACTGCCCCCGCATCGCCGGCAGGACCCCGACGTGCTGGACATCGTCTGGTCGCTGCAGGAGCTGCGGGTCTCCCTCTTCGCTCAGCGCCTGGGCACCGCGGGCCCGATCTCGGCCAAACGGATCTACGCAGCCATGGACCGTGCCGAGGACGCGACCGGCTGAGCCGCGGTTAGACCTCCAGCGTGCGCACGATCGGCACCCCGACCCGGTAGGGGATGTGCAACCAGCTCGGGGCGTCGACCACGGCGAAGTCGGCGCGCAGGCCGACCGCGATCCGCCCGATGTCGTTGCGGCGCAACGCCTTCGACGCGCCCACGGTGGCAGCACGCAGGGCCTCGGCGGGCGTCATACCCATCTCCCGGACCGCCAGCGCGATCATGAGCGGCATCGAGGAGGAGTAGCAGGTGCCGGGGTTGCAGTCCGAGGCCAGGGCGACCTGGACGCCGGCGTCGAGCAGGCGCCGGGCGTCGGGGTAGGGCTGCCGGGTGGAGAACTCCACGCCCGGCAGCAGCGTGGCCACCGTGTCACTGCCGGCCAGCGCCTCGACTTCAGCGTCGGCCAGGAAGGTGCAGTGGTCGACGCTGGCGGCCCCGAGCTCGACCGCCAGCTGCACGCCGGGCCCCTCACCGAGCTGGTTGCCGTGCACCCGCAGCTCCAGACCTGCCTGCCGGCCCGCCTCGAGCACGCGGCGGGACTCGTCTCCGTCGAAGGCGTGCGGGCTGGCCGGCTCGCAGAAGACGTCCACCCAGCGGGCGTGCGGCGCACAGGCCTGGAGCATCTGCCCGCAGACCAGGTCAAGGTATGCCGCCCGACCGGCTTCGTCGCGCCGGTCCGGGGGTACGACGTGGGCGCCGAGGTAGGTCACCTCGTCCGTGACCTCCTTGGCCAGGCGTAACGCGCGCACCTCGTCCTCGACGGTCAAACCGTAGCCACTCTTGACCTCGACCGTGGTGGTGCCCTGCGCCCGCATCTCCTGCACGCGACGCTGCAGGAGGGTGCGCAGCTCGTGGTCGCTGGCGGCGCGCGTGGCCTCGACAGTCACCGCGATGCCCCCGCCGTCGTAGGGCGTGCCGGACATCCGAGCGGCGAACTCCGCCGACCGGTCCCCGGCGAAGACCAGGTGGCTGTGGCTGTCGACGAAACCGGGGACGACGCTGCGACCCTCAAGGTCGATGGCCCAGTCCGCCGCCGGAGCCTGGGCCGCCGGCCCGACCCACTCCACGGTCGCCGCGCTGTCCTCGCCACCGCCCCCGATGACGATCGCCGCGTCGCGCAGCACACCGAGGCCGGCGTGCAGCGGGTCCTCGACCGCGCCGTCCGCGCCCTCCTCGCCGGTGACGAGCTCGGTGATGCCGGTGATGAGCATGCTCATGCTCAGACTCCTTTCCACAACGGGGTGATGGCGTCGTGCAGCAGGCGCCCCACGTCACCGAGTCGGTGCTGGCTGTCCAGGACCACGACCTTGCCGTCGACGATGACGGTGTCGACGTCGGACGCCGTGGCGGCCAGCAGGATCTGCTCGGGGTCGGCCCCGGCCGTGCGCACCGTGTCGTCGCGGACGGCGACCAGGTCCGCGCGGGCCCCGACCTCGAGCCGGCCGGCGTCGGGCCAGCCGATGCTCTCGTGGGCGGCCGCGGCGATCAGGAGGTCGGCGGGGGCGATGCGTCCGCGCCGCAGGGTGGCCAGCCGCTCGTGCATCTCCAGCGCCCTCGCCTCCTCGATCAGGTCGACCACGGCGTGCTGGTCCGAGCCCAGCGACAGCCGCGCGCCTGCCTCCCGCAGGGCGACCGCCGGGCCGATACCGTCGGCGAGGTCGCGCTCGGTCGTCGGGCAGAAGCAGGCCCAGGAGCGGTGGCCGCCGAGCAGCGCGATGTCTTCGGGCGTCAGGTGGGTCGCGTGAACGGCAGACAGGTCCGGCCCCAGCACGCCCTCGTCCTCGAGCAGACCCGTGGGCGTGCGGCCGTGGGCGGCCAGGCAGGCCTCGTTCTCGGCCGGCTGCTCGGACAGGTGGATATGCAGCGGGGTCTCGGAGCGGTTGACGCCAGGCGGCGCGACCAGCGGGATCGGCCCGGTGTAGGCGTCACCCGCACCGAACCGGGTCAGCGGCCGGGGACGGGCCCGCACCGCGTCGGCGACCGTGGAGAGCTGGTCGCGGGGCACCGCGCGGACGGAGTGGATCGCCCCCCCGACCCGCAGGTGCTCGGGTCCGCCGTCGAGGTGGTCACCCAGGTCGTCGACGCGCATGGCCCAGGTCTCGGCGTCGCCGTCGCCGAAGCGCAGCTGCGGGCCGTCCAGCTCGGCGTGACCGTCCGGCCCGAGGCTCCCGGCGAGGTAGCAGGTGTCCAGCAGCGTCAGCCGGATGCCGGCGTCCGCGGCCGCCTGGATCAGCGCCTGGCCCATCATGTTCGGGTCCATGTAGCGGGCCCCGCCCGGACCGTGGTGCAGGTAGTGGAACTCGCCCACGGCCGTCACCCCGGCCAGGGCCATCTCGGCGTAGGCCGCCCGGGCGAGGGTGAGGTAGTTGAGCGGGTCCAGCTGCGCGGCTATGGCGTACATCGCCTCGCGCCAGGTCCAGAAGGTGCCGCCCCCGAGGTGGGTGCGCCCGCGCAGCGCCCGATGGAAGGCGTGGCTGTGCGCGTTGGCCAGGCCGGGCAGGACGACCCCGGGCAGCCGATGGTCGCCGGCCTCGGCCTCCTGACCGCTCTCCACCCGGGTGAAGCGCCCCTGGTCGACGGTGAGGCGCACGTCCCTGGCCAGGCCCGTCGGCAGGTGGGCGTATGCGGCGTGGAAGGAGGTGCTCATCGCTGGGTTTCTGCGGTGGTCGGTGCGGCGACCTCGCCCGTCGTCAGGTCGCGCAGGCACTCAGTCAGGGCCGCCACCCCGGCCAGGCAGTCCTCGCGCTCGGCGTGCTCCGCCGGGCTGTGCGAGACGCCCGTGGGGTTGCGGACGAAGAGCATGGCGCTGGGGATGCCTGCAGTGGCCAGGATGCCGGCGTCGTGGCCGGCCCCGGTGCCCAGGACGGGTGCGGAGACCTCGGCGTCGCGGTCGAGCACGCGGCGCAGCCGGTCGCTCAGCCGCTGGTCGAAGCGGGTGGTGGGGGTCCAGCTCTCCCGGGTGACCGCGGCTCCCGTCTCCCGGGCGCCCGCGGTGAGCTCGTCCACCATGGCGACCACCTGTTCCTCATCGGCGCCGCGGGCGTCAAGCCAGCCGGTGACGTGCGAAGGGATGGCGTTCACGCCGCCTGGGGTGACGCGCACCTTCCCGACCGTGGCCACGCAGCCCCGCTGGGTGGCGACCTGCCGGGCGCCCAGGACGAGGTCGGCATACCCGAGCATTGCGTCACGCCGGTCCTCCAGCCGGGTGGTGCCCGCGTGGTTGGCCTCGCCGGGGAAGTCGAAACGCCAGCGGCCGTGCGGCCAGATGTCGCTGGCAACGGCTACGGGGGCGTCGAGGTCGACCAGGGCCCGGCCCTGCTCCACGTGCAGCTCGACGAAGGCGCCCACCCGCCGCAGCATCTCTGGGTCCGGCCCGAAGGTCTCCGGGCCACGGCCGGCCGAGCGCAGGGCGTCGGCATAGGACGTGCCGTCCGCGTCGGTGAGGGCCAGCGCGGTGGCGGGGTCGAGCTGACCGGTCAGCACGCGGGAGCCAGCGCAGGCGATGCCGAAGCGCGCGCCCTCCTCGTCGACGAAGTTGGTGACGGCCACGGGCACCTGCGGAGTGATTCCCGCAGCGCGCAGCTGATCGACCGCCGTGAGGGCGCACACCACCCCGAGCGGCCCGTCGAAGGCGCCGCCGTCGGGCACGGAGTCCAGGTGCGAGCCGGTGACGACCGCCTTCCGGCCGGTTGCGACGGCCTCGTCGACGGTGCCGGGACCGTCCCACCACCAACCCCACTGGTTGCCGACACGGTCCTCGGTGACGTCCAACCCCCGCCGGGCGCACTCCCCGGCGAACCACTCGCGCAGCGTGTGGTCCTCGGCGGTCCAGGCGAACCGGCGGTATCCGCCGCTGGAGACCCGCCCGACGGACTCCAGGTCTGACCACATGCAGGCGAAGGAAGAGTCACTCATGCCCTCGACTCTAGGTGGCCTGTGCCCCATCGCTAGAAGATCCAGATCGCCAGCGGGATCGCCAGAACCAGGCTCAGCGCCACGCGGACGAACCAGATGGCGAGCAGCCGGGGGATCGAGACCGGGATCTGGGTGCCGAGCAGGCTGGGCACCATCGCGGAGAAGAAGATCACCTGCGAGACGCAGACGACCGCGACCACGAACCTCACCGAGGCCACTGAGTCGGTCACCAGGGCCGCCGGCAGGAACATCTCCGAGATGCCCAGGGCCGCCGCCTTGGCGACCAACAGCGGCTCGGGGATCTGCAGGGCCCAGGTGATGGGGTAGAAGAGATAGCCCATCCAGTCGAAGAGGGGCGTGTACTTGGCCAGCACGAGGCCGATCAGCCCCACCGACAGGATCGAGGGCAGGATGGCCATGGCCATCAGCAGGCCGTCCTTGAAGGTGGCCAGGACGGTGCGACCCACGCCCGGGTCGGCGGCCACCGTCGAGCGCGCGGCCCGCCAGGCGGTCTGCAACCGGGGGCCCTCGGGGTCGGTCTCCGGCTGCGGGGTCGAGCCCGGGGCGTACTCCGCTGGCTCCGAGCGCAGGGGCCAGATGCGCACGGTGACCGCCGTGACCAGGAAGGTGATGGCTAGCGTCGACCAGAAGTAGACGGTCCAGTGCGCCATCAGGTCCAGTGCGCTGGCCACGACGATCATGAACGTCGCCGACACCGTGGAGAAACCGGTCGCGATGGTCATGGCCTCGCGGCGGTGGTACTTGCCCTCGAGGTAGACGCGGTTGGTGATGAGCAGCGCCAGGGAGTAGGAGCCGACGAAGCTGGCCACGGCGTCGATCGCGGAGCGGCCCGGCGTCCGGAAGAGAGGCACCATCACCGGCCTCACCAGGACCCCGATCAGCTCCATCAGCCCGTAGCCCACGAGCAGCGCCAGGAAGACGGCGCCGATCGGCACGAGGAGCCCAACCGGGATGACCAGCGCGTTGAGCAGGAACGGCCCCATGTCGTCCTCGAAGAGCCAGGACGGCCCGACGCCGAAGACGAGCATGACCCCGACGACGAGCCCGAGAACTCGTAGCACCGAGAAGACGGTGGTGGTGGTGTCCCGGCGCCACGTCCCCGACAGCCATGGGTAGGCCGCCCCGGCGGCGATGAGCACCAGGGCGTACCACGGCAGCACGGACGGGATGCTCTCCCGCAGCCAGCTCACGACGTGGTCCAGCGGGATGCTGCTGCGCCCGCCGATCGTCACCGGCACGAAGAACATGAAGATCCCCACGGCCGAGAGGACAAAGAACTTCCACATCTGCGGCCGCTCGTCGTCCACCTCCTGCTCGATCGCGGGGGTGCTCACCGGGAGCCGTCCTCGCGCATCGGCACCCGCACCCCGCGCTCGTGGGCGACCTGCTCGGCCTCGGGGTAGCCGGCGTCGACGTGACGGATGACGCCCATACCGGGGTCGTTGGTGAGCACCCGCTCCAGCTTCTGCCGGGCCAGGTCGGTGCCGTCCGCGAGCGAGACCTGGCCGGCGTGCATCGAACGGCCGATCCCGACCCCGCCGCCATGGTGCAGGGACACCCAGGAGGCTCCCGACGCGGTGTTGACCAGAGCGTTGAGCAGCGGCCAGTCGGCAATCGCGTCGGAGCCGTCGGCCATGCCCTCGGTCTCCCGGTAGGGGCTGGCGACCGAGCCGGCGTCCAGGTGGTCGCGGCCGATGACGAGGGGCGCGGACACCTCGCCCGAGGCGACCATCTCGTTGAAGCGCAGACCCGCCTTGTCCCGCTCGCCATACCCGAGCCAGCAGATGCGGGCGGGCAGCCCCTCGAAGGCGACCCGATCGCGCGCGCCGCGCAGCCACTTGTGCAGGTGGTCGTTGTCGGGGAAGAGGTCCATGACGGCCTGGTCGGTGGCGTAGATGTCCCGCTCCTCACCGGACAGCGCGGCCCAGCGGAACGGGCCCTTGCCCTCGCAGAAGAGCGGGCGGATGTAGGCCGGGACGAAACCGGGGAACTCGAAGGCGCGGTCGTAGCCGCCCTGGCGCGCCTCGTCGCGGATGCTGTTGCCGTAGTCGAAGACCTCGGCACCGGCGTCCTGGAACTCCACCATGGCCTGCACGTGCGTGGCCATCGACTCCTGGGCGCGGTCGGTGAACTCCTCGGGCTTCTTCTGCGCATACTCCGCCCAGTCGGCGAGGTCGATGCCGACGGGCAGGTAGGACAGCGGGTCGTGCGCGGAGGTCTGGTCGGTCACCACGTCGATGCCGATCCCGCGCCGCAGCAGCTCGGGGAAGACCTCGGCGGCGTTGCCCACGACCCCGACGGAGACGGCCTCATGGTCTGCCTTGGCCTGCAGCACCCGCTCGACGGCAGCGTCGAGGCTGTCCGCGACCTCGTCGAGGTAACGGCTCCTGACCCGGCGGCGCAGGCGCGCCTCGTCCACGTCGACGATGAGACAGGTGCCGCCGTTGAGGGTGACGGCCAACGGCTGTGCCCCGCCCATGCCACCGCAGCCGCCGGTGAGAGTCAGGGTGCCGGCGAGGGAGCCACCGAACTTCTTGGCCGCGACCGCAGCGAAGGTCTCGTAGGTGCCCTGCAGGATCCCCTGGGTGCCGATGTAGATCCACGAGCCGGCCGTCATCTGGCCGTACATGGTCAGGCCCAGGTGCTCCAGGCGGCGGAACTCCGGCCAGTTCGCCCAGTCGGGCACCAGGTTGGAGTTGGCGATGAGCACCCGCGGGGCCCACTCGTGGGTCTGCAGGACACCGACGGGGCGACCGGACTGGACCAGCATGGTCTCGTCCTCGCGCAGGTCGGTGAGCGTGCGCACCATCGCCTCGAAGGAGGGCCAGTCCCGGGCGGCCCGGCCGGTGCCGCCGTAGACGACCAGGTCGTCCGGACGCTCGGCGACGTCGGGATCGAGGTTGTTCATCAGCATCCGCAGCGGGGCCTCGGTGGCCCACGAGCGGGCGGTGAGGGTGGTGCCGCGGCCCGCGCGGACGGGGCGTGCGCCTTCCATTGCTGTCTCCTTCGACGACGGGTCGGTGGCGAGTCCATCAGACCCCGCTGAGGGCCGCAGCGCCAGTAGGTGGGCTGGTCTACCTGTCTCGCATGTCAGACATAGACGCACCTCTCAGCGCCATGACGCGGGCCGCCAGCATCCAGGACCGTTGGCGTCCGGGGGCGTGCGCTGGCACAGTAACCGCATGGACGGGAGCGGATCATGACCAGCGAGCACGAGCTCAGCCACGACCCGGAGCTGACCGACTGGAGAGTGCTCCTCGGCCGGCTGCAGGCACGGTTCAGCACCGGGAAGGGTGGGTTCAGCGCCGGCGCGGAGTTCGCCTCGCGGGTCGCCGCACGGGCGGATGAGCTGGACCACCATCCCGACATCGACCTGCGCTACCCCCATGTCACCGTCACGACGCTCTCCCATGACGTGGGCAGGCTGACCGGCCGGGACCGCAGGCTGGCCATCGCCATCTCCCAGATCGCGGCCGAGCTCGGCCTGAGGGCGGCCCCGGAGCAGCTCAGCGCCCTCGAGATCGGCCTGGACGTGATGGTCGCCGAGGACGTGGCACCGTTCTGGCGTGCGGTGCTCGGCTACGAGCCCGGCTCCGACGAGGATGCGGCGGCCTCCCTCGCCGACCCTGCCGCCCGCCACGCCGGGCTATGGTTCCAGCAGATGGACGAGCGGCGCACCGAACGCGGCCGCTTCCACCTCGACATCACCGTGCCGCACGACGTCGCGGAGCAGCGGCTGGCCGCGGCGATGGCCGCCGGCGGCCGGCTGGTGACCGACGAGTTCGCCCCGTCGTGGTGGGTGCTGGCCGATGCCGAGGGCAACGAGGCGTGCATCTGCACCTGGCAGGGGAGGGGCCAGGGCGACGGCTCCTGACGAGCCTGGTCGGGCGGCCGTGGGTCAGCGGGTATGACCGCGCACGGCTCGGACGCCGAGGTCGGGGTGGTCGGTGTTGACCGCGTCGATGCCGACGTCCAGGAACGCCGAGACCATCCCCACCAGGTCGCCGTGGGCCGCGGGGTCCTCGCTGCTGCGGAACTCGGTGAACAGCCACTGGTTCTCGGCACGGAAGGTGTAGGGGTGGACGTAGAGGCCCTGCGCATGGGCGGCGGCGACCAGCCCGGTGTCCTCGCCCATGGCCCCGCCCGGGCCGATGCTGATGACCATGGTCAGGTCCGGGCTGACGCCGCTGATCCCCAGCCGGCGCACCCGCGCCATACCCTGCGGCCCGGACCACCAGGCGTAGTCCGGGTCGCCCGGCCCGGCGTCCCCCGGCGTCCCCCCGGAGAACATCAGCAGGGAGCTGCGGGCACGCACGCCCAGATCGTGGTGCAGGGTGACCAGGCTGCTGGGCTCAAAGGCATGCAGCAGCACGTCGCCGTCGGGCCGGTCCTGGTCGAAGCGGCGCAGGAGATCGGTGAGTGCCGGCTCGGCCGGGAGCCCCAGGCGGGCGAAGTAGGCGGAGTGCTTGATCTCGGGGTAGAGCCCGATGGGCCGGCCCAGCTCGCCGGCCAACTGCTCGCGCAGGTCGAAGACCTCCTCGACCGTGAGGATCTCCTCCAGCCCGTCGTGCCGGGCGCTGTCCGGACGCAGCTGCGGCAACCGCTCGACCGCGCGCAGCCGCTTGACCTCCGTCAGGGTCAGATCCTCGGTGAACCAGCCCTCCTGCACCTGCCCGTCCACGACCTTCGTGGCGCGCCGGTCGGCGAACTCCGGGCGCGTGGCGATGTCCGTGGTCCCGGCCAGGTTGTTCTCGTGCCGGGCCAGCAGCACGTGGTCCTTGGTCGGCACAACGTCGAGCTCCAGCAGGTCCGCCCCCATCCGGGCGGCCAGCTCGTAGGCGGACCGGGTCTGCTCGGGGCGATACCCGCTGGCGCCGCGGTGCGCCACGACGAGGGGAGTGTTCACGTGAGGCGAGACTACCGGCCCTAACCTGGGTCCATGCTGCGCGTAGGCCTCTCCGGCGGGATCGGCTCCGGCAAGTCCACGGTCTCGGCCCGTCTGGCAGAGCTCGGCGCCGTCGTCGTCGACGCCGACAAGGTGGCGCGCGAGGTGGTCGAGCCGGGCACGCCGGCGCTGGCGGAGATTGCCGAGCGCTTCGGCGCCGGGGTGTTGACCGCGGCCGGCGCGCTGGATCGTCCTGCCCTCGGCGCACTCGTCTTCGAGGACACGCAGGCACGTCGTGACCTGGAGGCGATCACCCACCCGCGGATCCAGGCCCGGTCGGCCGAGCTCTTCGCCGCCGCCCCCGCCGATGCCGTCGTCGTGCACGACATCCCTCTGCTGGTGGAGGCCGGCCGCGTCGCCGACTACGCCCTCACCGTGATCGTCGACGTCCCCGAGCAGGAGCGGCTGCGGCGGCTGGTCCAGTCCAGGGGTATGCCGTCCGGCCAGGCTCGTGCACGGATCGCCGCCCAGGCCGACGACGGGCAGCGCCGGGCGGCGGCGGACGTGCTGCTCGACAACTCCGGCTCGGTGGACAGCCTGCATGTGCGGGTGGACGCGCTCTGGCGCGAGCGGCTGGTCCCCTTCGAGCGCAACCTGCGCACCGGCACGCCGGTGCGCCGGCCAGAGGAGCTGGCTGTCGTCGACCCGGACCCGGACTGGCCGGCGCGGGCCGCACGGCTGCTGGCACGGGTGCGAAGGGCGCTGGGCGCCAGGGCGCTCCGCGTCGACCACATTGGCAGCACCAGCGTCCCCGGCCTGCAGGCCAAGGACGTGATCGACCTGCAGGTGGTGGTTGAGGACCTCGAGGTGCTGGAGGACCCCGCGACCAGGGCCGAGCTGGCGAAGGTGGGCTTCCTCGTGCCCGACCGGGTCTGGCACGACCACGACCACGAGACCAGAAGGGAAGGGGCTCCCGCGGTGCCGTTATGGCCGAAGAAGATCCTCGCGACAGGTGACCCTGCCTGCGTGGTCCACTGCCACGTGCGGCCGGCTGCCTCACCGGCCTGGCGGCTCGCCCTGCTCTACCGGGACTGGTGGCGTGCCGAGCCGGCCGAGCGGAACGTCTACGCCGACCTCAAGCGCACGCTCACGGCGCGCGGGCTCACGAGCAGTGAGTACGCCGAGGCCAAGGAGCCGTGGTTCGCGCGGGCGGCTGGGCGGGCCCACGCCTGGGCCCGCCGCACCGGGTGGCAGCCGGGCAGCGCGTAGGACGAGCTCACGCAGACCCCGGCAGCACTACGCCTCGTCCTTCTGGGGCGCCACCAGGCCCAGGACCTCCGGCAGTGCCTCGGGCTCCTCGCCCAGGACGTGCTCAGCCAGAAAGGCCAGCACAACGGCATACCAGACCTTGGCGTGCTGGGGTGCCAGGATCCAGTGATTCTCGTGGGGGAAGTAGAGGAACCGGTGGACCGTCGAGCCGTCCGGCTCCGCGGGCCGGCCGGAGCGAGAGAGCAGTTCGTACCACAGCCGTAGGCCCTCGCCGATCGGCACGCGGTAGTCCTTGTCGCCGTGGATCACCAGCATCGGACTGACAATCTGGTCGACGTAGAGGTGCGGGGAGTGCTTGCCGCTCATCTCCTGCGTCATCTCCCGCTGCCAGTAGAACGCCGCGTCGGTGGTGGAGCCGAAGGCGTCCAGGCCCCACAGCGAGGCATGGGTGACGACGGCCTTGAACCGGTCGGTGTGGCCGGCGACCCAGTTGGCCATGTAGCCGCCGAACGAACCGCCCATGGCAGCGGTGCGGGAGGCGTCGATGTCCGCGCGGGCCTCGACGGCGTCGGTGATCGCCATGAGGTCGGTGTACGGCGCGTCGCCCCAGGCGCCCCAGCCGCGCTGGATGAAGTCCTGGCCATAGCCGGTCGACAGGGCCGGGTCAGGCAGCAGGACGGCATACCCGCGAGCGGTCATCAGCCACGGGTTCCACCGCCAGGTCCAGGCGTTCCAGGACCCGAGCGGCCCGCCGTGGATCCAGAGCAGCAGCGGGTGGCCCTCGGGGCCCGGCCGGTCCTGGGGGAGCGCAAGCCAGCCCCGGACGCGGGCGCCATCGGCGGTGGTGGTCTCGACCTCCTCGAGCCGGCCCGGGATCGTGGGCCGGTCCACCGGACCCGGCAGGCGGGTGACCTCGCCGCTGGCCAGGTCGAGGCGCACGACTTCCGGTGGGAAGAGGTAGGAGCTGCGGACGCCGTAGGCGGTGGTGCCGTCGGGGGAGACGGCCAGCTCGCTCCAGGCGGCGTCGTCGTGGGTCAGCTGGGTCACCTCGCCGTTGGCGACGTCGACCCGGAAGACCGGCCGGCGGCCGTCGCTGTCAGCCAGGACGAGGACGGCGGACGCGTCGGGCAGCCACGCCATCGGCGTCGCCCACAGCTCCCAGTCCGGTGCCAGGGGGGCGAGCTCGCCGCTGGTGGTGTCCATCAGCTGCAGCCGCGGCTGCGGGGGCTCGGTCGGCGAGGTGGTCCGGCCGACCACGACCACGGCCCGGGTGCCGTCGGGACTGATCGGGCCGGGGGAGGCCTCCTGGCCTTCCTGGTCGAAGAGGGTCTGACGATCGCCCGTGGCCAGGTCCACCCGCGCGATCCCCTCGCGCAGGCTCGCGCGCGCCTCAGGGATCGTGACCGGCAGCAGCGCGAAGGTGCCGTCCGGGGCGATGATCGGGCTCGGGTCATGCAGTGCGGGGAAGGTGCCGCCGGTGAGCAGCCTAAGATGCATCTCGGGGGCGCGGTCGGTGGTGCCGGGCAGCGGGGATCGCGCCTCACCCTCGGTGTCGCCGCTCTCGTCGGCACCGGGCCGAGGGCTGGGTCCGCGCTGGACCGAGAAGACGTGCGGCACCTCCGGGCCCAGGTCGTGGTCCCAGTAGCGGATGGGGTAGCTGCTGTGCAGGATCGCGTCCACACCGGCGTCCTTGCGGCGCTTGCGCAGGGTGGCGTGCTCCTCCTCGCTCCCAGCGCCGGGAAGCAGTCCGCCGGTGACGACCACCCGGTCGGCGTTCTCGGCGCAGAACACACCGCTGATGCCACCGGCCCGGCTCAACACCACCCTGGCTTCCCCGCCCTGGGCCGGGATGTGCCACAGGGCGGTCGCCGCCTCGTCCTCCTCACCCTCTGGGTCCGGGCGGGAGGAGGTGAAGTAGAGAGCACCGTCGACCCCGAACGCCGCACCGGCCTCACCCTTGGAACTGCGGGTGATCCGATGGGCGGGACGCTCCCCGGTCGGGTCGAGCTCCCAGAGCGCGGAGGCGTAACCGGTGCCCTTGCGGTTGAGCGTGGCCACCGTGGTGACCAGTCGGGACCCGTCCGGGCTCAGGGTCAGCCCGGAGACGCGGGGCAGGGCGACGTAGTGGTCGAGGTCGTGAAAGGCTGAAGCTGGTGCGCTCATGGATCCTGTCCTATCATCCGGCACCGGCACGGGTCGCCCCGGAATCCTCAAGGGGGCTACGGCGTTGTCCCACGTCAGAGGAGAGGAGAGTCCCGCGTGACCACACATTCCCCGCTGTTCCGCCTGGAGGTGGACTCGGCCCGCCAGCCCCAGCCGGCGTCGCTGCTGATGGTGTCCCTGGAGGGGTTCCTGGACGCCGGACACGTCCGGTCCACCCTGGCCGAGCACCTGCTGGACACGCTCGAGCACGAGGCGGTGGCCAGGTTCGACACCGACCAACTGGTGGACTACCGCTCGCGCCGGCCCCTGATGACCTTCGACGCTGACCACTACACCGCCTACGAGCAGCCCTCGCTCGTCCTCTACCGGATGGTGGACTCGGCGGGGGAGCCCTTCCTGCTGCTGCACGGCGTGGAGCCGGACTACCGCTGGGAGGGTTTCGTCGAGGCGGTCCGCCAGCTCTGCCTGGCCTTCGGGGTGCGCCGGATGGTCACCGCCCACGGCATCCCGATGGCGGTCCCGCACACCCGCCCGGTCGGCACCACCCGGTTCGCCAGCGACTCCTCGGCCCTGGGCGACTACAGCCCGATCTTCGGCCAGGTCAAGGTGCCCTCGAGCGCGGACACGCTGCTGCACCTGCGGCTGGCCGAGGCCGGGCTGCTCACCCTGGGGGTGGCCGTGCACGTCCCGCACTACCTCGCCGACACCCAGTTCGGTGACGCGGTGGTCGCCGCGGCCGACGTGGTGATGGAGCTCACCGGCCTGGTGCTGCCCACCGCCGACCTCATCGCCATGGCTGGCCTGACCCGCGGCCAGATCGAGGCCGAGCTGGCTCAGCATGGGGAGGCCAAGGAGGTCGTCGAGGGGTTGGAGCGCAGCTACGACCGGTTCGTGGAGGGCCAGCGGCGCAAGAGCCTGCTTGCCGCCCAGGCCGCCAACCTGCCCAGCGCCGACGAGATCGGTGCCCAGCTGGAGGCGTTCCTGCGCGACCCGGAGTCCGCCGACCCTTCCGCGCCGTCGGAGGAGAGCCCGACGCTGGCCAAGGATCCTGAGGGGTCCGAGGATCCTGAGGGCTCCGAGGGCTCCGAGGGGTCTCAGGACCCCGAGACCTCCGAGGACGGCGACACCCGGCCCTGACCGGCGCACGCCCGGGTGCGACGACATACCGCGCACCCTGCCGCACACCGTGCCAGGATGGACCGTCCTGCCGCACCCGAACCCTAGGAGTTCGTCGTGGGTCTCTTCCGATCTGACAAGCCCGCCCGTCGGGACGACAGTCCCACCCCCGTCGAGGACCCCGGTCCGGTCGACGCGGTGGCCAACGCCTTCGTCGGCAAACTGCTCGACCTCGGCATCGACGGGATCGGGCCGGTGGACTCGGTGGAGGAAGTCGTGGCCCGGATGCGCCGCAAGCACGGCGAGGACGTCGAGGCGGCGATCAAGGAGATCGTCTCCGACCACGTCAAGAAGGCAGGTGTCGGCGGCTTCGTGACCGGCGCTGGCGGCGTGGTGACGATGCCGGTCTCACTGCCCGCGAACGTGCTGGAGTTCTACGTGCTGGCCACGCGGATGGTCGGCAGCATCGCCACCCTGCGCGGTTATGACGTGTCCACCAAGGGCGCCCGCTCGGCCGTTCTGCTGTCCCTGGTCGGGGCCGACGCCGACGACCTGCTGCGCAAGGCGGGCCTGGGCACGGTCGCGGGGATGACCGGCTCGGCACGGCTGGCCGCGATGGCCGCCAGCAGGATGCCGCGGGCCGCGGCCATGATGATCAACAAGGCGGTCGGCTTCCGGCTGCTGACCCAGGTCGGTGGGCGGGCGCTGACCCGGTTCGTCCGGTACGTGCCGGTCGCGGGCGGCATCGTGGGCGCGGGCCTGGACGGGCTGCTGATGAAGCGCATCGCCGACCACGCCCGCTCGGAGTTCACCACCCAGGCACTCACCGGCGTGGTGCTGGAGGCCGACGGCCACACCCGCTGAGCGGGGAGTTATCCACAGATCCTGAGCGGGCCCGTTCCGGCGGATCCGGGCACGCCACGCTGAGGTGATGACAACACCTGAGCTGGCGGGGGGCTTACCCCGGAACGACGACACCGTCCTGGTACGCGGCATCAACCATCTGCTGGCGGTGGTGCCCCACCTGATCGGTTATCGGCCCGACCACAGCCTGGTCGTGGTGGCGACCCGGCTCGAGGGCACCCGACACGGGGTCCACCGGGGCTCGGTGGCCTTCGCCGCCCGTGTCGACCTGCCACCCCCGACCCACCTGCCGCAGCTGCCCCACGCGCTCGGCGGGCCGCTGCGCCGGGTGGCGAGCGAGGGCGGGCAGTTGATGCTGCACACCTTCGGCTATGACCTTCCGACGGGTCCGGACGGCGAGGTGGATGCCGGGTATGCCGAGGCGCTGCTGCAGACGCTGGAGTCCACGGCCCGACGGGCGGGGGCCGAGCTGCACGACCTCGACCTGGTCCGGGACCAGGGCCGGGAGCACCGACGTCTGCTCGTGGCGACCTGCCGGACCGAAGAACCGTGGCAGCCGGTGCCTCCCGCCGCGGACGTACCGGCCGCCGCCGACTTCGTGCTGCAGGGCCGAGCGCCGCTCCCCTCCCGCGAGGTGGTCGCCGCGGCCGTGCGACGCCGCGATGAGACGGCGGCCGCCCGGACCGACCTGGCGCTCACGCTGCTGGCCGCGGACCCAGCCAAGCTGGACCGCGACGTGGCGCTGAGGGCGCTGGGTGCCTGGGTGGTGCACGGATCCCCCTCACCGGGGGCACGTGAGCGCGCCTGGATCACCGCCGAGCTGCACGACCGACAGGTGCGGGACGCGCTCCTGGGGCGCTGGCTCCCGCAGATGTTCGACCTGCACGACGTCCTGGGCCCCGACGACGCGGCGCTGCTGGCCAGGTGGGTTCCTCCCTGGCCCCGGGAGGACTCCGACGCCGCGCTGGACCGGCTGCTCGAACTGGCGGCCAAGGTCCCAGTGCAGCTGGGCGCGCCGGTGGTGACCGTGGCGGCCTTCGTCGCGTGGGTCCATGGGCAGGGGACGGTGGCCAACGAGGCGTGCGACCTGGCGCTGGAGGTGGACCCCGACTACCGGATGGCCGTGCTGCTCCGGGAGTGCCTGGACCGCGGCATCAAGCCGACTCGCGACGGCGCGGACCGTCAGGAGCGCCGGGCCCGGAGGCGGGGTTCGGACACGGCGGCCTGACGACCGGCCGACCCGCCCGGAGGTGGGGGCGCGCTCAATGCCCAGAACGCCCGCCGACCTGCGCGGGGAGGGCCCGCAGAGCGTCTGGCCGGCGGTGTAGGGTCGCTGCCAGCACAGTAGGACGCCCTATGAGGAGGCAGTCTCATGTCGGTCATCGTCGGCTACATCCCCACCCGTGAAGGTCGGGCCGCTCTCACCGCCGCGCGCAGCGAGGCGCTGCTGCGCAAGACCAAGCTCGTCGTGGTGAACTCCCAGCGCGGCGGCCGGGACTTCGACGCCCACCAGGCTCAGCTCTTCGAGGAGGAGCTGCGTCGGGTGCAGCGCGACCTGGACGAGGCAGGGGTGCCCCACGAGGTCCGCCAGCTGGTGCGCGGCAACGAGCCGGCCGAGGATCTCATCGAGGTCGCGGAACAGTCCGACGGCGAGCTGATCGTCATTGGCCTGCGGCGCCGCACCCCGATCGGCAAGCTGATCCTGGGGTCCAACGCCCAGCGGATCCTGCTCGATGCCGTCTGCCCCGTGCTCGCCGTGAAGGCCGGCGAGGACGACTGAGGCTGAGCGGGCCGCCACCGGTCCCAGCGGCGGCGCCGGTCACCGGGTCCATCCCCTCACCGGATGGGCTCTGACCAGCGCAGACAGCCCTGCGGAGCGTCCCTGACCGGGGGCGGTGGAATGTCATCGAGGCGGGTGGCGTTTTATAATGGTGCGACAGTCAGCCTGCCGACCGGCAGACGAGGGCACCCGCGCCCATGACCGACGGCCTGATCGCGCCCGCCGGTGTGGCCATCCTCTCCCGCAAGAAATGAGTTGGACATCCCCGTGACCGCCCGGACATCCCATACCCCCGCCGCCACCACACTGCCCACCGCCTTCGAGCACGACGCCCTGCGCGCCCTCCTGGCCCAGGGCACGCAGCAGGGCTATGTGGACGCCGACCAGGTCAAGACCGCGCTCGAGGCGGCCGAAGTCATCAAGCCCGCCGACCAGAAGAAGGTGCTGCGGGTCTTCAGCGACCAGGCGATCGAGGTGCGCGCAGAGGTGACACCGGTCAGGCGCGCCGCCGCCCGCCGACGCGCGCCGGCCAAGAAGGCGGCCGCGGTCACCTCCACGCAGACGGACGCGGAGCCCAACGTCGAGGACAGCTCGGCCGGGGATGAGCCGACGGCACCGAAGACCACGACCCGCAAGAGCACCGGACGCAAGACCGCGGCTGTGGCCACGGTCACCGCCGCCCAGGCGGAGGCCGACGAGGCCACCGACACCCAGAGCAGCCCAAGCAAGTCGACCGCGGCGAAGGGCACCAGCAAGACCACGGCCAGCAAGACCGCTGCGAAGAAGGCTCCGGTCAAGAAGGCCACGAGCACCCGGGCCGCCGCCGACGCCGCAGCCGGGGACACCGCGTCGACCCCTCGGAAGCGCGCGGCCAAGAAGACCACCGCCCGTCAGACCACCGCGGCGGCGAAGGGTGCTGGGGAGACCAGTGAGGACCTCGAGGAGGTCGACCCCGCGGAGGGCGCCCTGAAGGACGGGGACGCCGAGACGGACACGGACGCCGAGGAGGCCGAGGGCGGCGCGCAGACCACGGCCGGCGCCAAGAGGGAGGACGACAGCTTCGTGCTGTCGACCGCGGACGACGACGATGCCCCGGCCCAGCAGGTGGTCACCGCCGGCGCCACTGCCGACCCGGTCAAGGACTACCTCAAGCAGATCGGCAAGGTCGCCCTCCTCAACGCCGAGCAGGAGGTCGAGCTGGCCAAGCGGATCGAGGCCGGCCTGTTCGCCGAGGAGAAGCTCAACTCGGGCGAGAAGATCGACGCCAAGCTCAAGCGCGAGCTGTGGTGGATCTCTAATGACGGTAAGAACGCAAAGAACCACCTGCTCGAGGCCAACCTGCGCCTGGTCGTCTCGCTGGCGAAGCGGTACACCGGTCGCGGCATGCTCTTCCTGGACCTGATCCAGGAGGGCAACCTGGGCCTGATCCGGGCGGTCGAGAAGTTCGACTACACCAAGGGCTACAAGTTCTCCACCTACGCCACCTGGTGGATCCGGCAGGCGATCACCCGCGCGATGGCCGATCAGGCCCGCACCATCCGCATCCCGGTGCACATGGTCGAGGTCATCAACAAGCTGGCCCGCGTCCAGCGCCAGATGCTGCAGGACCTGGGTCGCGAGCCTACCCCCGAGGAGCTGGCCGCCGAGCTGGACATGACCCCCGAGAAGGTCGTTGAGGTCCAGAAGTACGGTCGTGAGCCGATCTCCCTGCACACCCCCCTGGGGGAGGACGGCGACAGCGAGTTCGGTGACCTTATCGAGGACTCCGAGGCGGTCGTCCCCGCCGACGCCGTCTCCTTCACCCTGCTCCAGGAGCAGTTGCACTCCGTCCTGGACACGCTCTCCGAGCGCGAGGCCGGCGTGGTCTCGATGCGATTCGGCCTCTCCGACGGCCAGCCCAAGACCCTTGACGAGATCGGCAAGGTCTACGGCGTCACCCGTGAGCGGATCCGTCAGATCGAGTCCAAGACGATGAGCAAGCTGCGCCACCCCTCGCGCTCGCAGGTCCTGCGCGACTACCTCGACTGACGGACCAGGTATGCCGTCCGCGGACGCACCGGTCACCGTGATCCCGGTGAGCCAGAAGGACTGGGAGTCTTACCGAGACCTGCGCCTGGAGATGCTGCTCGACGCGCCCGAGGCCTTCTGGAGTCAGCACTCCCAGGTGGTGGACCGCACCGAGGAGCAGTGGCGTCAGGCTGCTGGCGGCATGCCCAGCCTGCAGGCTCGGGACGCGCAGGGCACAGCCCTGGGCACTCTCACCGTGGCGCCGCGCGGACCCGGCCCTGAGAGCGAGAAGGACCCCTCCCACGGGCCGGGTGACGTCATGGTCCTGGCGGTCTACGTACGCCCGCGGGCTCGGGGCCGTGGCGTGGGGGACCAGCTGCTGCGGGCGGCGGAGCAGCTGGCCGTCGAGCAGTTCGATGCGCAACGCCTCCTGCTGCACGTGAGCGAGCTCAACGAACCCGCCCGGGCTCTGTACGCACGGCACGGGTACCGACCCACCGGCCAGACCATCGACCACCCGCGCCTGGCGGGCGTGAAGGAACTGGAGCTGGCCAAGCCGCTGCGCTGACAGCAGCACCGTGGACAGCGTCTAGCCCTCCGTGCCGGGACGCGAGCGTCCCGCCTTGATCTGCGCCCGGTGCCGCTTGGCCTCCACCCTGCGGCGTTGCGAGCCGCGCGTGGGCCGGGTCGCTCGGCGAGCGGGGGCCGGAGGTGCCAGGGCTTCGCGCAGCAGAGCCGCCAGCCGCTGACGCGCCGCCCGTCGGTTGCGTCGTTGCGAGCGGTGCTCCGCCGCCACGATGCGCACCCGCCCGCCCACCCGGTGGGGCGCCAGGGCGCTGGCCGCCCGGGCACGCTGAATGGGGGTCAGGGCCGGGGACGTCTCCGGGTCCCACCACAGCTCCACCCTGCTGTCCGTGGTGTTGACGCCCTGCCCACCCGGCCCACCGGCGCGGCTGAACGTCTCCTCCAGCTCCGCCGCGGGCACGACCAGACCCCGGGGCACGCCGGGCCCCGGCGGCACCACCAGGTCGAGCTCAGCGGCAGGCATACCCCCAGCATGGCAGCCAGACAGAAGGATCAGCGGGGCCACGTCCGGGTGCGCAGCTCGGCGAACCAGTGACCAACGCCCTCCAGTCCGCTTCCGGGGAGCAGGGCCGCATTGGCCCGGACGTTCCAAGGCGAGGCTTGGCGCACCCCGTCCACGACGGCCCGTACGTCCTGACCCATCCGTGCGGCGTCGGTCTCCGACAGGGTGCCGACCGGGGCGTAGCGGCTGCGCTCAAGGGTCGCCGTGGCCCGGCGCAGTGCGTCCTGGGCGGGGGAGACCAGCACGGTCCGTTGCTCGTAGTAGCCGCGCATCACCCGGGGGCTGCGCGCCGGTGGCTCCTCGACCCCTAGGTCGGCCAGCGACCGAGTCAGGACCCGCCAGTAGCCCTCGACGCGGCCCGCGGGGTCATGGGCCTCGCGCAGCCCGCGCTCGCGGTAGCGCCGGCCGATGAGCGGCACGACCGTCATCAGCAGGGCCAGCACGAGCACGAGCCCCAGGACGCTGGCGATCGTCGGCAGCAGCTGGCGCATATCGTCCACCCAGCTGTCCGCCGGCGGCGCCGCCGCCTCCGTGGGCTCGGGCAGCTCAGGCACGGGGTCCGGCGCCGGCTGGGCGGTCGCGGGAGCCTGGTCGTTGTCGAGCGGGGCGCGGGTCCAGGGCGGGATCGAGCTCGCCCGTGCACCCGGCGTCGGCTCGAACCGGGTCCACCCCATCCCGCTGATCCACAGCTCGGGCCAGGTGTGCGCGTCGGCGACGACCACGGTCCGGGAGCCGTCGTTCTGCCGGGTGCCGGGCAGGAAGCCGACCGCCATCCGGGCCGGAATGCCCTCGTGCCGCGCCATCATCACCATGGTCTGCGCGAACTGCACGCAGTACCCGCGCCGGGAGGCGATGAACGCGCTGATCGGGTCGGCCGCCCCGACCTCGGCTGCGGGCGTGAGCTCCAGGGAGTAGGTGTAGGCGCCGGGCTGGCGGAAGTGGTTCTGCATCAGGATCGCGGCTTGCAGGGCGTTGTCCTCCGCGCCCACCACCTGCTCACTCAGGGCGGCGATCGCGTCGCCCGAGGCCGCGTCCACCGCGAGCAGGTCGGGTGAGAACTCGGCCGGGTCCGCAGGGACGGAGCCGACGTGGCCCGGCAGTTCAGCGCCGGGGATGGGCGCCTGGTAGAGCGCCGTGTAGCGGGGCGCGCGTCCCTGCAGCACAGCCGTGGAGTCGGTGAGGTCGAAGCGGTAGTCGCCGCCACTGAGCTCCAGCCCGACCAGCGGCGCAGGTGCGGCGAGGTGCGGAGGGGCGAGCTGATTCTCCAGCACCTGGGTCTGGAACGTCGACACCTCGACGTCGTCGGCAACGCCGGCAGGCCTCGGCAGGGGAGAGTTCAGCGGCAGCAGTTCGGCGGACAACCGGTCCGGCGCCTGCCAACGACCATCGGCGAACCGTTCGGTGGCGGTCACCCGTAGCGGTTCCGCGCTGATCCCGGTCGTGCGGTAGCGCAGCACGGGAGCCTGCGACTGGTTGCGCAGGTCCTGGGAGGGGTCCATGCTCTCGGTGAAGGCGACCTCGCCAGCGGCGTCGCCACCGACGGTGCGGGCCTCGGTGTTGCGGGCCAGACCGCCGCCGAAGAAGGTGGGCGGCAGGTGCGGCAGGGCGCTGGCACCGAGGATCGCGACGACGAGCGTGCTCGCCCCGAGCACCTGGGCCAGCCCCCGCAGGCTGCGCGGACCGGTGGACACGTCCTGGCCGCCGCGGGACTCCTGCCGGTTGGGCGAGGACCAGCCGCTGGTCACCCGGTGGCTCTGCTGGGCCAGCATGACCAGCCAGAGCAGGCCCACCGCGAGGAAGTACCACGGCTCCATCGCCCGGCCGGTGTTCGACACCGAGACAAGGAAGCCTGCGGCCAGGGGGATGCCGGCGCTTGCGGGGGCTCGCCCCGTGACCGCCATCGAGTCCACCGAGACTGCGGTGAGGGTGAGCACCGAGACCACCAGGAAGGAGACCCCCTCCGTGGTGGGGGCGGGCGCGGCATACGTCTGCAGCACGGTGCCGGCCTGCTGCAGCAGGCCACCGATCCGATCCAGGGTGTCCGCGGTGGGGACCAGGCCCCGCCACAGGGTCTCGCGCAGGAAGACGGTGCACACCCCGCCGATGCCGAGCAGCAGCTGTCCCAGCGCCACCAGGCTGGGCGGCACGTCGAAGGTTCGCATCAGCGCGCCGCTGACGGTCACGAGCGCCACGAGAGCGATCGCGGGCAGCAACCAGGTGTCCTCCCGCAGGAGGCCGGTCAGCGGCCAGGCGACCGCCAGCGTGGCCAGGGCGGCGACCAGTCCCTCGGCCCACATCCCTCGGGCGAAGGCGTCCTGGTCGGGCAGCAGAGTCCGCCGAGGCTCGGAGCGCTGCGGCTGCGGGCGCTGGGGTGTCCGCGGCGACGGTGTCTGGGTCGGTGGGGGCAGCGTCGAGGTCATGCCGACCGCCCGACCTGTGCGGACTCGCCCAGCGCGGCCCACGCCTGCGGGATCTCGGTATGCGGCCCGCACTCCACCGTGCGCCAACCCGCCTGGGCGAGCGCCCCCGCGGCTCCGGAGGGCCGGGTAGCCCTCCCGTCGGAGCGGGGCGTGCCGCCGAAGCGAGAGGGGTCCAGGACGAAGGCGAGGGCGCGTGAGCCGGGCTGGCGGATGGAGGCCAGCGCCCGCAGGTCCTCCTCGTCGTGCGCGACCACGGCGGCGACCACGAGGACGCCGCCGGCGGCGAAGGGGGCAGCGACCGCGGCCAGCCGAGCCAACCGGGTGTTCGCCTCGGGGGTGGCTCGGGCCAGGATGGTCAGCGCCTGGTCCAGCTCCACGGGGTGGTCGGCCGAGCCCTCCCGCACGGTGCTGTCGGTGAGCAGGTGGATGACGAAGCCCTGGAGCTGCAGGTGCCGGGCCACCGACGCGATCGCGGAGACCCCCCACTCGTAGGACGCCCGGACGCCGCCGCCGGGGTGGGCCCGATCTCGGGAGTCCAGCAGCAGCACCGCGCGCCGCCGTGCCGGACGGTCCTCCTGGCGCACCATGAGCTCGCCGCGGTGGGCCGTCGCCGGCCAGTGCACCCGGCGCAGCTCGTCGCCGTCGCGGTAGTTGCGGATGCTCACGTCGTCCTCGCCGTGCAGGGCGACCATCTGCGGCATCTCGCCCTCGCTGCCGCGGGAGGTCCCCCGCACGCGACCTTCGCCCAGGTGGTGGGTGCGGGGGAGCACGAGCACCTCAGAGCGCGAGGACAGCTGCAGGGTGAGGAAGGTCAGCCCGAACGGGTCGCGCTGCCGCAGCACGACCGGCCCCAGCGTGTAGGCCCCCCGGTGCCGGGAGCGCACGGTGTAGCGCAGCCGCCGTTGCTCCCCCGGGTCCAGCCGGGGCAGGACGAACCTGGGCCGGTCGCCCAGGTGGTAGTCCAGGTGCTCCTCGGCCAGGTAGACGGGGGTACGGCGCCTGCCGACGTTGGTGAAGTGGGTCTCGACGGCACCACGCTCGTCCGGGACCAGCCGTGCGGGGTCGGCCTCCCGGCGGACCTGGATGCGCGGGCTACGGCGGGGCATGAGGAGCAGGGCCAGGACGGGCAGGGCCGTCAGCAGGACGCCGATCCGGGTGATGTCCTCATACCCGAGCAGCACCCCCGCGGCGGCGGTGACCAGCCCGAGGACAAGGAAGGCCCGTCCCCGGCTGGTGAGCATCCTCCACGGTGAACGCATCGCTGGTCCTGCTCAGCGGCCCGAGGGGACGGTGGTGCGCTCGACCAGCTCGCGCACGATGTCCGCGGCGTTGTGCCGGGCCAGCGACGCCTCCCCGGTGGGCAGCACGCGGTGGGCGAGCACCGGGACGGCGACGGACTGCACGTCCTCGGGCAGGACGTGGTCGCGCCCGGTCAGGGCCGCGTGCGACCGCGCTGCCCGCAGCAGCTGCAGCCCGGCGCGCGGGGAGGCACCCAGGCGCAGCATCCGGTGGGTGCGCGAGGTGCCGACGATCGCGACGACGTACTGGCGCAGCGCCGGTGCGACGTGCAGCGCGCGGATCGCCTCGATCTGCCGCTGCACGTCCTCCGCAGTGGTCACCGGCGTCAGCTCATCCAGCGGGCTGACGCCGCCGTGGTGCTCCAGCATCGCCATCTCGGAGCGAGGGGAGGGGTAGCCCATCGAGATCCGCGCCATGAACCGGTCGCGCTGCGCCTCCGGCAGCGGGTAGGTGCCCTCCATCTCGATCGGGTTCTGCGTGGCCATCACCAGGAAGGGCCGGGGCAGCGGGTAGGTGTGCCTGTCGACGGTGACCTGGCGCTCCTCCATCGCCTCCAGCAGCGCGGACTGGGTCTTGGGGGAGGCCCGGTTGATCTCGTCGCCCACGACGACGTTGGCGAAGATCGCGCCGGGCCGGAACTCAAAGCTCCTGGTGTCCTGGTTGAAGACGCTCACCCCGGTGATGTCGCTGGGCAGCAGGTCCGGGGTGAACTGCACGCGGCTGACCTGGCAGTCGATGGCCCGGGCCAGGGTCTTGGCCAGCATCGTCTTGCCCACTCCCGGCACGTCCTCGATGAGCAGGTGGCCCTCGGCGAGCAGCACGGTGACGGCGGTCGAGACGACGTCGTCCTTGCCCTCGATGACGGTGGTGATGGCGCGGTGCACGGCCCCGGCGACCGCGGTCACGGCGTCCAGATCCACGGTCTCGGGCGCGGTCGACAAGGCAGACATGAGCGAAGTGTGCCAAACCAGACTGACAGGCGCCGCATCTTTGCCGAACACGGCACCCTCCACTTCCCCCCACCCCGGTCCTCCATCTCGCGCCAGTAGGTCGCTCTCTGCCCCTGACCTGCGTCTTTGGCACGGGGTATGCCGCGTCGGCCCGCGCGGGGGATGCGTCGGCCGACCTGGCATCATGCCGTCCTCCACCGCATTCCCCGCCCCTGACCTGGGAGGTTGGTCGAAATAGCCGCAGATTAGTGCGTCAGTGGTGGTGCGCGGGGAGCAAAGTGGAGTAAAGTGGAGCAATCTGGAGAAGGCAGGCCCGCACACCGAGTCGAAGGGGGTGGCCAGAGTGCTCTTCCTCGGCACCTACACGCCCCGACTCGATGACAAGGGCAGGATGTTCCTGCCGGCCAAGTTCCGCCGCGCCCTCGAGGACGGTCTGGTCATCACCCGCGGGCAGGAGCGCTGCCTCTACGTCTTCTCGCGCGAGGAGTTCGAGCGGATCACCACCCAGTGGCACAGCAGCCCGACGACCTCCCGCGCGGTGCGTGACTACCAGCGCGTCTTCCTCTCCGGTGCCTCCGACGAGGCCCCGGACAAGCAGGGGCGGCTGACCATCCCGCAGATCCTGCGCGAGTATGCCGGGCTGCAGACCGAGTGCACCGTGATCGGGGCGGGGAACCGAGTCGAGGTCTGGGACTCGGCCGCCTGGGACACCTACCTGGAGCAGACCGAGCAGTCGTTCGCCGAGCAGTCGGAGGAGGTGGTCCCCGGGCTGATGTGAGCCGTGGCGGACCCCCGCCCTGGCCCTGGCCTCCCCCCGTCCGTCCCGCACCCAGACTTCACTTCCCCGAAGCCTGGTCGCGAACCGAAGGCTCCCGACCCGACTTCCCCCGGGCCGGGCGCCACGGCGGACGGTGGGGGACCAGGGCCCGGGGGATCAGGTCGAGCGGATCGCCCAGGCATCACCGGGGACAGGACCGATGGCTGCAGGCACACCACCCACCGCGGACCGGCACGTGCCGGTCATGCTGGACCGCTGCGTCGAGCTCCTCGCCCCCGCGCTGTCCCGGCCGGGGGCGATCTTCGTGGACGGCACGCTGGGGATGGGCGGCCACACCGAGGCGGTGCTGCACGCCTGCCCGCAGTCCCGGGCGATCGGGATCGACCGTGACCCCCAGGCGCTCGCGCTGGCAGGCGAGCGGCTGGCGCCCTTCGGTGAGCGGTTCACCGCCGTGCACGACGTCAGCGACGACGTGCCCGCGGTGCTGGCCGACCTCGGGCTGGCGACGGCCGATGCGATCCTCTTCGACCTCGGGGTCTCCTCCTTGCAGCTGGACGAGACCGACCGCGGCTTCGCCTACCGCACCGACGCACCCCTAGACATGCGGATGGACCAGTCGACCGGGATGACCGCGGCAGAAGTGCTGAACACCTACGACGCGCGAGACCTGGAGAGGGTGCTGCGCGAGTATGGCGAGGAGCGCTTCGCCCGCAAGATCGCCCGGGCCGTGGTCCGCCGACGCGAACAGGAACCGTTCACCACCTCCGGACCCTTGGTCCAGCTGCTGCACAGCGTCGTCCCCGCCGCCTCGCAGCGCAGTGGGGGACACCCCGCCAAGCGCACCTTCCAGGCGCTGCGCATCGAGGTCAACGCCGAGCTGTCCGTCTGGGACGAAGGGGTCCGCGCGGCCCTGCGCGCCCTCGGCGTCGGTGGCCGCCTCGTCGTCCTGTCCTACCACTCCTTGGAGGACCGCATCACCAAACGAGCGCTGGCTGCGGGCGCCACCAGCTCGGCCCCGCCCGGACTGCCCGTTGAGCTCCCCGAGCAGCGGCCATGGCTGCAGCTGCTGGTGCGCGGCGCCGAGCAGGCGAGCCCGGCCGAGCAGGCCACCAACCCGCGCTCGGCCTCGGTCCGACTCCGCGCGGCCCAGCGCACTCGCCCTACGCCCGATCAGACCAACCGCCATACCCCCGGCCCGCACGCCGCCCGAGAGGACCTCGCATGAGCCAGATGACGATCTCCGCCCGTCTGCCCCGAGCCGCCCGCGCCAGGACTGGCGCCCGTTCCGTCGACGCCTCGCCGGCGCGGACCAACATCGGCTTCCTGCTGCTGTGCGCCTTCATCGTGGCCAGCAGCTTTACCGCGGTCTTGGTGCTCAACACCGCCCGCGCGGAAGGCTCCTACGTCCTGTCCCGGCTCGAGGTGCAGAGGACCGCCCTGCACGACCAGAAGGTCACCCTCGCCGAGGAGCTGGCCGAGAAGGAGTCGCCGGAAAACCTGGCGGGGGCCGCCGAGAAGCTGAAGATGGTGCCCTCCACCTCCACCGCCACCGTGCGTTTGTCGGACGGCTCCATCACCGGCGTGGCGTCCAAGGTCGAGGACGGGCACACGATTACCGTGGATTTGCCCTCGACGGGCATCCCGCTTCCGAAGGACGACTGACGCAGGAGTGAGCAGGCCAGTGGCAGCAGCGCGCACCTCTCCTCGCCCTCGGGGTGCGGTGGCTTCGGGGGTGGTCCACCCGGCTCGGCGGGCACGGGTCCTTCTGGTCGGCATCTTCGTCGTCCTCTCCCTCTTCGCCGCCCAGCTGGTGCGCCTGCAGGGCCTGGACGCCGCCAGCGTCTCCGCCGCTGCGCTCGACGGACGCCTGCAGAGCATGGTCCTTCCCGCCGCGCGGGGCACTATCACCGACATCCACGGCCAGCCACTGGCGGTGAGTGTGGAGCGCAAGCGGATCACTGCCGACCCGACCCTGGTCGCTGACTACGTGCCGCGGGAGGACCGGGAGAGGCTGGGCGAGGGGTTCCCCGCCGCGGCCAAGGTCATCGCCGAGGTGACCGGCGCCGACGAGGCGCAGGTGCTGGGCAAGCTGACCTCGCCCGACCAGCCGCGCTGGACGGTGCTCGTCCCCGACGCCTCCCCGCAGCAGTGGCAAGAGCTGCGGGCCCGCGGGGTGCGAGGTGTCTTCCCGGAGGACCTCATGCGCCGCGACTACCCGCTTGGGGAGTCTGCCGCGCCGCTGATTGGTTGGATCGGCGCCGGCGAGCAGCCGGCGGGCGGCCTGGAGCTGGTGCACCACGAGGCGCTGACCGGAACCCCCGGTGAGGCGGTCTACGAGGCGGGCAGCAGCGGGGAAATCATCTCCACCGGCCTCTACGAGGAGGACCCCGCGGTGCCGGGGCAGGACCTGCGCCTGACCCTGGACGCCGACATCCAGTGGTATGCCCACAACGCCCTCAAGGACCGGATCGAGGAGGCGGACGCGCTTTCCGGCTACGCCGCGGTGATGGAGGTCGGCACCGGGCGGCTGCTGGCGCTGACCAGTTACCCCGGCTTCGACCCCTCGCAGAGCACGCAGACCTCCGAGGGGATGCGCAACGCCGCGATCGAGGACGTCTACGAGCCCGGCTCCACCTCCAAGCTGGTCACCGCCGCGGCCGCCCTGGAGGAACGGATCGCCGAGCCGGACACCCCCATCGTGGTGCCCGTTCGCGTCCCCCGGGCCGGCGTCGCCTTCAAGGACGCGACCGAGAAGCCAGTCCAGCACCTCACCTTCTCCGGCGTGCTGGCCCACTCCTCCAACAAGGGCACCATCCTCTACGGCGAGAAGCTCACCGACGAGCAACTCTACGAGTGGAACCGGAAGTTCGGAATGGGCTCGCTCAGCGGGCTGGGGCTGCCGGGGGAGTCCACCGGCCTGGTCCCCGAGACCTCCACCTGGAGCGCCACCACCCGCTACACCTTTATGTTCGGCCAGGGCCTGTCGAGCACCCTGCTGCAGCAGATGGGCGTCTTCCAGACCGTGGCCAACGGCGGTGTCACCGTGCCGCCCACCCTGGTCGCCGGCACGGTCGATCAGGAGGGCCGTTACCTCGAGGCGCCGCTGGGGGAGGGTTCCCGGGTGATCAGCGAGGAGACGGCTGCCCAGCTCACCGAGATGATGACCGCCACCGCCTCCCCGACCGGCACCGCGCCGCTGGCCGCCATCCCCGGCTACCACATCGCCGGCAAGAGCAGCACCGCCACCCGGGTGGACCCGCAGACCGGTCGCTACACCGGTGGCGTCACCTCCAGCTTCATGGGCTTCGCCCCGGCGCAGGACCCGAAGTACATCGTCGCCGTGGTGATCCAGCGGCCGCGCCAGATCAGCGAGTTCGGCGGCGTGATCTCCGGGCCGCCGTTCGCCGACATCATGCGCTACGCCCTGCAGAAGAACGGCGTCCTGCCCGACACGACGCCGCCTCCGGAGGTCGAGCTGGAGTTCGACCCCGAGGAGCAGGCTCCCGGCCACCCCGCCGGTGTCACACTTGAGGACATCGCGATCAAGGACGAAAGGACCGGTGGGTGATCCCCCTGACACTGCAGCAGGTCGCGCAGGTGACCGGAGGCCGGGTGCATCCCGGAGGCAGTGACGGGGCCGCGGCCGGGCTGACGGTCAGCGGCTCCGTCGTGACCGACTCCCGGGAGGTTGCTCCCGGTGGCCTGTATGTCGCCCGCCGTGGAGACCACGCCGACGGTCACGACTATCTCGCCGCCGCAGCCGACCGCGGCGCGGTGGGAGCGCTGACCAACCGCGAGTCCGACGTCCTGCCCTGCGTGGTCCTGGACGAAGACCCGGCCCGGCTCTCGCCGCGGCCTGACCGTCCCCCTTACGACGCCGTGACCCGTGGGTTCGCCGCCCTAGGCCGTGAGGTCGTCGACCGCTGCACCGCCGCAGGCGGGCTGCGCATCGTCGGCATCACCGGCTCCTCCGGGAAGACCTCCACCAAGGACCTGATGGCCCAGGTGCTCTCCGGGTTGGGGCCGACGCTGGCACCCGAGGCGTCCTACAACTCCGAGGTCGGCGTGCCCCTGACCGTGTGCCGGCTCACGCCGGACACCGCCTACCTGGTCGCCGAGATGGGCGCCTCCGGGGCCGGGCACATCGCCCACCTCACCACCGTCGCCCCGCCGCAGGTGGCGGTCGTGCTCAACGTCGGCTCGGCCCACCTGGGTGAGTTCGGCTCGCGCGAGGCGATCGGGCGGGCCAAGGCCGAACTGGTGCAGTCCCTGCCCGCGGGGGGCCTGGCCGTGCTCAACGCCGACGACCCCGTGGTGGCCGCCATGGCCGGGGATGCGGCCGCCGTCGGGGCCCGGACGCTGCTGGTCGGCCGGGGCACCAACGCCGACCTGCGCGCCGTCGACGTGACCACCGACACCCGGGGCCGCGCCTCCTGCACCGTGCGCGGGCCCGGCACCCCCGAGGAGGGGGTCCCGGTCGCCCTGAGGCTGGTCGGCGAGCACCATGTCGGCAACGCTCTCGCTGTCGCCGCCGTCGCCCACGAGTGGGGTATGCCGTGGGAGCAGGTCGCCCAGGCGCTCGGCACCGCGGAGGCTCGGGCCCGGTGGCGGATGGAGGTCACCGAGCGACCCGACGGCCTCGTCGTCGTCAACGACGCCTACAACGCCAACCCCGACTCGACCGCCGCCGCGCTGCGCGCCCTCGCCGCGATGCGCACCCCGGATGGCCGGCTGGTCGCGGTCCTCGGCGGGATGCTCGAGCTCGGTGCCGACAGCGACGCCGAGCACGCCCGCGTCGGGGCGTTGGCGGCCGCGTTGGGCGTCGACCACCTCGTCACGGTGGGCCAGCTGGCCGAGCCGGCCGCCACCGCATACCTGGAGGGCGGCGGCGCGGAGGCGACCTTCCTGCCCGACCGGCACGAGGCCCGGGCCTTCCTGGCGGACCACCTGGGACCGGCGGACGTCGTCCTGCTCAAGAGCAGCCGCGACTCCGGCCTGCGGCTGCTGGGTGATGAACTGGCAGGGGTCGGTCCCTGATGGTCAACGTCCTGCTCGCCGGGGGGTGGCCATGCTGGTCGCCCTCCTCTGCACCCCGCTGTTCATTCGCTTCCTCGTGCGACAGGGCTACGGCCAGTTCATCCGCGACGACGGACCCACCTCCCACCACACCAAGCGCGGCACACCGACCATGGGGGGCGCGGTGATCATCGCCGCCACCCTCCTCGGCTACTTCTTGTCCCACCTGCTGCTCATCCTGCTGGACATGTCCGGGCTCGTGGAGGTCACCCACAGCCGGTTCTCGCTCAGCGCGCTGCTGGTCCTCTTCCTCATCACCGGCCTGGGGCTGATCGGCTTCCTGGACGACTACACCAAGATCTCTAAGCAACGCAGCCTGGGCCTGACATCGCTGGAGAAGCTGGCGGGACAGACCGTCATCGCCATCATCTTTGCCCTGTTGGCTCTGCTGGTCACCAACGACAGCTCCCGGGCGCCGGCGTCGACCGCGATCTCCTTCGTCCGGGACACCTCCGTCGACCTCGCCTTCGCCGGGCCGGTGCTGGGCGTGATCCTGTTCATCATCTGGGCCAACATCCTTATCGCCGGGGCCTCCAACGGCGTCAACCTCACCGACGGCCTGGACGGGCTGGCGACCGGGGCCAGCGTGATGGTCTTCGGGGCCTACTCGGTGATCGGGATCTGGCAGTACAACCAGAACTGCCAGATCGCGCCCGGGCCCAACTGCTACGACGTCCGAGACGCGCTTGACCTGGCGGTCGTGGCCTGCTCGGTCGCCGGGGCCTGCTTCGGTTTCCTGTGGTGGAACGCCTCCCCGGCCAAGATCTTCATGGGCGACACCGGCTCCCTGGCCTTGGGAGGCGGGCTGGCCGGGCTGGCCATCACCACCCGCACCGAGCTGCTGCTGGCGGTGCTCGGTGGGCTGTTCGTCATCATCACCCTGTCGGTGATCATCCAGGTGGCCAGCTTCAAGCTCACCGGTAAACGGGTGTTCCGGATGGCACCCCTGCAGCACCACTTCGAGCTGCTCGGGTGGGCCGAGGTGACGATTGTCATCCGGTTCTGGATCGTGGCCGGCATGTGCGTGGCGGTCGGGCTAGGGATGTTCTACGCCGAGTGGGTGGCCAACCTGTGAGCAGTGAGAAGGACACCGAGAGCCACGACCGGCTGGCGGGGCTGACCCACCGGGACGCGGACTGGGCCGGGGTGAAAGCCCTCGTCACCGGTCTCGGCGTGACCGGCTTCGCGGCGGCGGACGCCCTGCTGCAGCACGGGGCCGGGGTCACCGTGGTGGACGCCGGCGCGGGCACCGAGAAGCAGGCGACGCAGGCCGGGATCCTGGGGATCCTCGGCGCCGACGTGCGCCTGGGCCCCGAGCACCTGGCCGGCTGGCCGGCCGACCTCGACGATGTAGACGTCGTGGTCACCTCCCCGGGGTGGCGTCCGGACCATCCGGTGCTGCACGCGGCGGCGCACCGCGGCATACCCGTGTGGAGCGAGGTCGAGCTCGCCTGGCGGCTGCGGCCCCACGTGGGCGCCGCTCCCTGGCTGTGCGTCACCGGCACCAACGGCAAGACCACGACCGTGCAGCTGCTGGAGTCGATCCTGCAGGCGGCGGGGCTGCGGGCGATCGCCGTGGGCAACGTCGGCACGCCCGTCCTGGACGCCGTCCAACACCCCGAGCCCTACGACGTCATCGCCGTGGAGCTGTCCAGCTTCCAGCTGCACTTCACCCACTCAGTCAGCCCCCTGGCCTCCTGCGTGCTGAACGTGGCGCCGGACCACCTGGACTGGCACGGCTCGATGGAGCAGTACGCCGCGGACAAGGCCCGCATCTACGAGCGCACCCAGCTGGCCTGCGTCTACAACGTCCAGGACCCCGCCACCGAGGCGATGGTGGAGGAGGCTGAGGTCATCGAAGGGGCCCGGGCGATCGGGATCACCCTTGGCACACCGGGTCTGTCCATGCTCGGGCTGGTCGACGACGTGCTGGCCGACCGCGCCTTCGTCGAGGAGCGGCGCACCTCGGCCGCGGAGCTGGGCACCCTCGCCGACCTCGCGCGGGCCTCCGGCGGCACCGGCGACAGCGCGCCCCCGCCGCACCTGGTGCTGGACGCCCTGGCGGCCGCAGCCCTGGCCCGGGCCGCGGGCATCACCCCCGCCGCCGTCCGCGACGGGCTGCGCGCCTTCCGCGCCGACGCCCACCGCACCCAGGTCGTCGCCGAGCACGAGGGTGTCACCTGGGTCGACGACTCCAAGGCGACCAACCCGCACGCCGCCCAGGCCGCGCTGGAGGCCTACCCGGACATCGTCTGGGTCGCCGGCGGCCAGCTCAAGGGCGCCGACGTCGACCAGCTGGTAGCCCATGTCGCGGGGCAGCTGCAGGCGGTGGTGCTGCTCGGGGCGGACCGGGCGCAGTTCGCCGAGGCGCTGGCCCGACACGCGCCGCACGTCCCCGTCGAGGACGCCGGCGTCACCGACCATGGGGACATGACCGGTCTGGAGGAGCTGATGGACGACGTCGTCGCGCGGTGCGCCCGGCTGGCCCGCCCGGGCCACGTCGTGCTGCTCTCGCCGGCCGCGGCCTCGCTCGACATGTTCCCCAGCTACGGCAGCCGCGGCGACACCTTCACCGCCGCGGTCCGCCGGCACCTGCGCCAAGAGGGGTCGCCGTGACGGCCACCCTGCCGCCGCGTTTCCGGCAGGGGGCGTCCGCGGGAGCACAGCGCTCTGGTGGGTCCGCACACTCCGACGCAGATGACTACGCCACGTTCGGCGAGGAGGCCCAGGGCTGGTCGGCCGCCTCGGTCGGAACCTGGCTGCGCTCGCCCGTGGCGCCCTACTACCTGATCGCCGTCAGCGCGTCCGTGCTCACGGTCCTCGGCCTGGTGATGGTCCTGTCGGCCAGCGGCCCGGGCTCCTACCTGGAGAGCGGCAACTCCTACACCGTCTTCCTCAGCCAGGTCATGTATGCCGGGGTGGGCATCGCCCTCGCGGTCGTCGGGTCCCGGCTGCCGGTGCGGATCTGGCGCAAGCTCGCCTGGCCCGCCGTGTTCGTGGCGCTGGCCCTGCAGGTGGCGGTGTTCAGCCCCATCGGCTGGGAGTTCCAGGGCAACCGCAACTGGATCTTGGTGGGCGGCCGGAGCCTGCAGCCAGCCGAGCTGGCCAAGATGGCCATGGTCGTCTTTGGCGCGGGGGTCCTGGCGGCCAAGCGCCCCCTCCTGCACAAGCCGGCGCACGCCGTGGTGCCGATGATCTTCCCCTTCGGCATGCTCCTGGTCGGGCTGGTGCTGATGGGGCACGACCTCGGCACCGCGATGATCATGCTGATGATCCTGGTCGGCATGCTCTACGCAGCGGGGGTGCCGGGCCGCTGGTTCGTCGGACTGTCCCTGGTCGCCGTCGGCGGTGTGCTGTACTTCGCGGCCGGCAGCGCCAACCGGATGCACCGCATCCAGACCTGGATCGGCGGCATCTGCGACAGCCCTCACGTGGACGGCTGCTTCCAGAAGGTGCACGCCGAGTACGCCCTGGCCGACGGCGGCTGGTGGGGGGTCGGGCTGGGCGGATCCCGGGAGAAGTGGGGCCTGCTGCCCGAGCCGCACAACGACTTCATCCTGGCCATCATCGGCGAGGAGCTGGGCCTGCCCGGGACGCTCACCGTGCTGGTCCTTTTCGGGGTCCTGGCCTACGCCTGCGTCCGGATCGTCTCTGCGTCCGAGGACAGCTTCGCCCGGCTGGCGGCCGCCGGAGTGATGGTCTGGTTCCTGTCCCAGGCGCTGCTCAACGTCGGCTCGGTCATCGGCATGCTGCCGATCATCGGTGTGCCCCTGCCGTTGGTCTCCAGCGGTGGCTCGGCGCTCATCGCCGCCCTCATGGGCGTGGGGCTGCTCCTGGCCCTGGCCAGGTCGCTGCCAGAGGCGCAGGGCCGATTCTCCGGCCGGGCCTCGATCCTGCGCCGCACCATTGCCGCCGTCCCCGTCGCGGCCACGGCCGGTCGGGCCCGGGCCAGGACAACGGCCGCACAGAGCGCCACCCGTGCGGGGTCCTCCCACAAGGAGACGCCCGCGAAGCGGCCATCCCGCAAGAGTGCCCAGCCCAACGGCCCCCGGACCACGCCAAGGCGGGCCGCCGTCCCCCGTGCGGCGCGCCGCCCGGGAGGCCGTCCGTGAGCGGGCCCGAGGCGACCCGGGCACAGGGCGACGGCGCCGGCCCTGACCGCCCGCTGTCCGTCGTGCTCGCCGGCGGGGGCACCGCTGGGCACGTCAACCCTCTCCTGGCCACCGCCGACGCGCTGCGGCGCCGGGTACCCGGCGTGCGGATCCAGGTGCTCGGCACCGCCGAGGGTCTGGAGTCCAGGCTCGTGCCCGAGCGGGGCTACCCCCTGACCGTCGTGCCGAAGGTGCCTTTTCCTCGGCGGCCGGGACCGGCCGTGCTGCGCTTTCCCGGGGCGCTGCGCCGCGCCATCTCCACCGCAGCCAAAGCCATCCACGACGTCGAGGCGGACGTGGTGGTGGGGTTCGGCGGGTATGTGGCCACCCCGGCCTACCTGGCCGCCCGCCGAGCCCGGGTGCCCGTGGTGATCCACGAGCAAAACGCCCGCCCCGGCCTGGCCAACCGGCTCGGTGCCCGGTTCGCCGAGCACGTCGCCATCACCTTCGCCAGCACCTCCCTGCCCGGCGCCACCGTCGTCGGGCTCCCGCTGCGCACCGAGGTGCGTGAGCTGGACCGCGCCGAGTCCCGTGGTGAGGCGCTGGCCCACTTCGGGCTGGACGCCGACCGGCCCACCCTGCTGGTCTTCGGCGGGTCGCTGGGCGCGCAGCGGCTCAACGAGGCCTTCGCCCGGGCCGCCGCCGACCTGCAGGCCGCCGGGGTCCAGGTGCTCCACCTGACCGGTGCCGGCAAGGACGTTGACCTTCCCCCGCCCGCGGCCGACGGCGCCCGGTACGTCGCGCTCGACTACACCGACCGGATGGACCTGGCCTACTCCGTGGCCGACCTGGCCGTCTGCCGAGCAGGGGCCGGCACGGTCTGCGAGCTGGCCGCCGTGGGGGTCCCCGCCATCTATGTCCCCCTGCCGGTGGGCAACGGCGAGCAGCGGCTCAACGCCGCCGATGTCGTCGCGGCCGGCGGAGGCAGGATTGTCGAGGACGCCCAGGTGCGGCCCGACTGGGTGCGGACAGACGTCATACCCCTCCTGAGTGACCGGAGGACTCTGGACACCATGGCGGCGGCCGCCGCCGAGCACGGCCAGCGCGACGCCGACGAGCGGCTGGTCGATCTGGTGCTCCAGGCCGCGGGCCGGGCGTGAGGTCGACCGGACGATGCTGAGCAGCAGGTTCGACTTCACCGCGCCGGTGCCACCCGCTGAGCAGCTGGGGCCGGTGCATCTCATCGCGATCGGCGGGTCCGGAGTTTCTGGGGTGGCCCGGATGTTCCTGGCCCGCGGCATACCCGTCTCCGGCTCGGACCGGTCCGACAGCCCCGCCCTGCGGGCGCTCGAGGCCGAGGGCGCCCGTGTCCACGTCGGGCACGACGCGGCCCACCTCGGGGCGGCCCAGACGGTGGTGATCTCCGGTGCGATACGCGAGGACAACCCTGAGCTGGCCGCCGCCCGGGCGGCCGGGCTGCGGGTCCTGCATCGGGCTCAGGGCATCGCCTCCCTACTGGCCGGGCGCGGCGTGATCGCCGTGGCGGGGGCCAACGGCAAGACCACCACCAGCGCCATGACCACGACTGCACTGCAGGCGGCCGGGCTTGAGCCCGGTTATGTCATCGGTGCCCCGCTGGCCAGCACGGGCGCGAACGCCGCCCCCGGCGGCGAGGGGTCGCCGGTCGTGGTCGAGGCCGACGAAAGTGACGGCAGTTTCCTGGCCTACCGGCCGGACGTGGCCGTGGTGACCAATGTCCAGCCTGACCACCTCGACTTCTACGGCGACTTAGAGGCCCTCGAACAGGCCTATCTCGACTTCGTGCTCACCCTGCGGCCCGGCGGGCTGCTGGTGACCCACGCCGACGACCCGGGCGCGGCGCGCCTGGCGCAGCTGGCCCGTGACCGTGGGATCCGAGTGCTGACCTGGGGGGAGGGGGCCGACGCCGATGTCCGGCTCACTGACGTGGCCAGCGCCGGCATGCGGTCCTCCGGCACCCTCACCTTCACCCGGACCGCTGGGCAGGTCCGCGAGGGCACCACCGTGTCCCTGGCGCTGCCGGTGCCGGGGGAGCACAACGTGCACAACGCGACGGCGGCGCTGCTGGCGGCGGTGGTCGGAGTGGGAGCTGCGATGGACCGGGCGCTGGCTGGGCTGTCCGCCTTTGCCGGGGCGCACCGCAGGTTGGAGCTCGTCGGCCGCCACGGGGCGGTGGAGGTCGTCGACGACTACGCCCACAACGCCCCCAAGGTCGGCGCGGCGGTCCGGGCCGCCCGCAGCGCGGCCAACGGGCGCCGGGTCGTGGTCGCCTTCCAGCCCCACCTGTTCT
This sequence comes from Ornithinimicrobium pratense, assembly GCF_008843165.1. Classification (NCBI taxonomy): domain Bacteria; kingdom Bacillati; phylum Actinomycetota; class Actinomycetes; order Micrococcales; family Ornithinimicrobiaceae; genus Ornithinimicrobium; species Ornithinimicrobium pratense. The sequence goes on from NZ_CP044427.1 coordinate 1,096,810, forward strand.
CCCGCACCCGTGACTTCGCCGACGGCTTCGCCCAAGGGCTGGCGGCCGCGGACGTCGCGGTCCTGCTGCCGGTCTACGGTGCCCGTGAGGCGCAGGAGGACTACCCCGACGTCACCTCGGGGCTGCTGGCCACCCTGGTCCGGCAATCTCCGGAGGCGCCCGAGGTGCACGAGGCCCAGGGCCTGGATGACGCGACCCGGCTGCTGGCGCGGCTGGTCGAGGGGCGGGATGACCTTGTGCTGACGATCGGGGCCGGCGACGTGACCGAGGTGGGGCCCCGGCTGCTCACCCGGCTCGCAGAAGGCGATACCGGGCACGACGAGGGCGGCGAGGACGGCACCGGGCACAGCCCTGACCAGGACGGAGGGGCGGCATGAGCGCTGGGCTGCGGACCGCACCGGCCACGGGCGCTCGGGCCGAGCGGTCGACGAACCCCGACCCGACCCGGTGGGGGCGGATGAGGGGCTGGCTGCGGATGCGGCGTTCGCAAGGCCGGCCGCGGCGCACGTTGCTCACCGGGCTTGCCCTCGTCGCGTTGCTCGCCGCCGGCGTCATCTTCCTGTTCTTCTTCTCCTCCGCTTTCGTGGTCAAGGACCTTGAGGTCAGCGGTGGCCGCGCGGAGGTCCAGGAGTCTGCGGTCAGCCTGGCGCAGATCCCCAGCGGCCGGCCCCTGGCCCGGGTGGCCGAGGGAGCAGTGGGGGAGCGGGTGCTGGCCGACCCCCGGATCGCGGAGATCTCCGTCGAGCGTGACTGGCCCTCGACGGTGCGGCTGGTCCTGGCCGAGCGCGAGCCAGTGCTGGCCCTGAGCGACGGCGACGCCACCTGGCTGGCCGACGCCGACGGTGTTGTCTATGAGCAGGTGGAACAGGCCAGCAACAAGTTGCCGCTGTTCCAGACCGGGGGCGACCCGACGGAGCTGGACCGGCCCACGGTCGCGGGCCTGGCGCAGCTGTGGCGGATGCGTCCCGACCCCGACGTGCTCAAGGGCGACCTGGGCCGCCCCCGGGTCGCCGCCGACGGTGTCGTGACCATGCGCGTGGGGGAGGTTCGCCTGCTCTGGGGACCGCCCGAGCAGAACGAGAAGAAGTGGCAGGTCGTCACGGCCATCGTCGGACAGGACGCGGTCGACCCCCAGGGGGACACCCGGATCGACATCGACGTCCGCACCCCCGACACCCCCGTCGTCACCGGCCTGCCTCCCGCCCCCACCGACTGAGACGACACCTTCGACCTGAGGTTGAGATTGACGTTGATGGGGTTGAGGGTCGGGTCGTCGTAGGGTGACCAGTACGGCTCACGCGCCGCCCGAAACGCACCCGAACCGAAGAGGTCTCACCCGTGTCCGCAGCCCAGAACTACCTGGCCGTCATCAAGGTCGTCGGCATCGGCGGTGGTGGTGTCAACGCCATCAACCGCATGATCGAGGTCGGCCTGAAGGGCGTCGAGTTCATCGCCATCAACACCGACGCTCAGGCGCTGCTCATGAGCGACGCCGACGTCAAGCTCGACGTGGGCCGGGAGCTCACCCGCGGCCTCGGTGCCGGCGCTGACCCCGAGGTCGGACGCCGCGCCGCGGAGGACCACACGGAGGAGATCGAGGAGGCGTTGCGGGGCGCCGACATGGTCTTCGTCACCGCGGGCGAGGGCGGTGGCACGGGCACGGGCGGTGCCCCGGTCGTGGCCAAGATCGCCAAGTCGCTGGGTGCGCTGACCATCGGTGTGGTCACCCGGCCGTTCACCTTCGAGGGTCGCCGCCGCGCCAACCAGGCCGAGTCCGGCATCGCCAGCCTGCGCGAAGAGGTCGACACCCTCATCGTCATCCCCAACGACCGGCTGCTGTCGATCTCCGACCGCACCGTCTCGATGCTTGACGCCTTCCGCTCGGCCGACCAGGTGCTGCTCTCCGGCGTCCAGGGCATCACCGACCTGATCACCACCCCCGGCCTGATCAACCTGGACTTCGCCGACGTCAAGTCGGTCATGCAGGGTGCTGGCTCGGCACTGATGGGCATTGGCTCGGCCCGCGGCGAGGACCGTGCTGTGCAGGCCGCAGAGCTGGCCATCTCCTCCCCGCTGCTGGAGGCCAGCATCGAGGGCGCCCACGGCGTGCTGCTGTCCGTGCAGGGTGGCTCCGACCTCGGCCTGTTTGAGATCAACGAGGCGGCCCGACTGGTGCAGGAGGCGGCCCACCCGGAGGCCAACATCATCTTCGGCGCCGTCATCGACGACTCCCTCGGCGACGAGGTGCGCGTGACCGTCATCGCGGCCGGTTTCGACGGTGGCGCTCCGCATGCACGCGGTGAGGACCGCGCCACGGGCCAGACCCAGGGTGGCAGCGCAACCCGTCCCCCGACCCAGCAGGGCGGTCTTGGGGCACCGCGCCCCGTAGGTGCCCCCGCCCAGCAGGCGGGTGCCTCGCGTCAGCAGGAGGGCGCTGGCCAGGGTGGGGCCAACGGCGCCTCCGCCGGCCAGCAGGGCGGACAGCAGCAGGAGCCGGCCCGCCAGGCCACCCCGCAGCCGCCGCAGCAGGACCCGACCGAGCAGCGCGCCCCGCAGCGTCCTCCGGTCCAGCAGCCGCCGCGTCAGGTGACCTTCGAGGACAACGACGACCTGGACGTGCCCGACTTCCTGAAGTAGGGCACCCAGAGTGACCAGCGGGCGTCTCCCCCTCGGGAGGCGCCCGCTGCGATGTGTCTGCCCCCCGGACGCCGGTGGGCAGGCACGTCCCGCCGGGTAGCCTGAGCAGCGTGTTCTTCTGGCGGCAGCGAATCGAGCCCAACGGCCCGACCTTCGGGGTCGAGTGGGCGGTCACGGACCGTCTGGGCGGGTCCAGCCAGGGCCGGTATGCCGAGTTCAACCTGGGCGGGCACGTCGGCGACCTGCCCGAGGCGGTCGAGACCAACCGGCACCGCCTGGCCCGCGAGCTGGGACTGCGACTGGCCGACCTGAGGTTCATGGACCAGCAGCACGGCTGCGCCGTCGCCCTGACCCCCGCGACTGGGATCGCCCGCGGGGACGGCGGGCAGGCAGCGCCGGTTCGGTCATCTCCACTGCAGCCCGAGCTCATCGCGCCGGCCGCCGACGGCATCGTCTCTGGAGTGGTCGACGAGGCCCTGGTGGTTCTGGTGGCCGACTGCGTCCCAGTTCTGCTGGTCGACCGGAAGGAGGGCCTCGCGGCGGCGGTGCATGCTGGCCGGCCCGGCATGGTCGCCGGCGTCGTGACGGCCACCGTGCACCGGCTCCGCGAGCTCGGCGGCTCGGCGCTGGAGGCCGTGGTCGGCCCCTCCGTCTGTCCCCGGTGCTATGAGGTTCCGGCGCAGATGCGCAGCCAGGCCGCTGAGGTCGAGCCGGTGGCCGCGTCGGTCACCCGGCAGGGCACGCCGGCGGTCGATGTCGGCGCGGGCGTCGCCGAGCAGTTGATGCGCGAGGGTGTTGAGCTGACCTGGCTGCCGGGGTGCACCCGCGAGCGGGACGACCTCTACTCCTACCGGCGCGACGGCGCCACCGGCCGGTTCGCCGGCGTGATCCGCCTGCTCGCCCCGGAGCAGGTGGCCTGATGGGAGAGGCGGGTATGCGGCATACCGAGATCAAGGAACGGCTCACCGTGGTGCGTGCGCGGATCGAGCGAGCGTGCGAGCAGGCCGGCCGCGACCCGGATGAGATCACCCTGATCGCGGTGACCAAGTTCTTCCCGGCCAGCGACATCGCCCACCTGCTCGAGCTGGGCGTGCGCGACATCGGTGAGAACAAGGACCAGGAGGCCGGCGCGAAGGTCGAGGAGCTGGAGGAGGCGGTGCGCGAGCGGCTGACCGTCCACTTCGTCGGCCAGCTGCAGAGCAACAAGGCGGGCAGGGTGGCCCGGTATGCGGACATGGTCCAGTCCCTGGACCGGTCCAAGATCGTCGCCGCGCTGGATCGCGGCCGGGCCACGGCGCGGGAGGAAGGACACGCCGCCGCGCCGCTGGAGGTGCTCGTCCAGGTGGACCTGGGCGAGGGGGAGCAGGCCGGCCGTGGCGGTGTCCTGCCCGAGCAGGTGCCGGCCCTGGCCGAGGCGGTGGCAGGCGCGGAGCACCTGCGGCTACGCGGCCTGATGGCGGTCGCCCCGTTCGGCCTGGACGAGACCGGGACCCGCGCGGCCTTCGACCGGCTCGCCCACCTAGGGGAAGATGTGCGGCATACCTACCCCCAAGCAGACCTGCTGTCGGCAGGGATGAGCGCGGACCTGGAGCTGGCGATCGCCAGCGGGGCGACACACCTGCGTGTCGGAAGCGCAATCCTGGGATCGCGGCAGCCCGGCCGGTAGCGTCGGAGGCGTTCGAAGATCGACCACGTCGGGTGGACGCCCGTCACGCACCCAAGGAGCTCGCTGACATGGCCGGGGCACTGCGCAAGACCATGGAGTACCTCGGACTCGCCGAGTCCGAGGAGCGCTACGACGACTACGACGTCTACCAGGACGAGGACGACCGCCACCGCCGCGGGGCTTCGCCGGTGCGTGCGGTGCGCGACAGCGACGACGAGGACACTGCAGACGTGGCCACGCTTCCGACCCGCACCCCGGTGTCCGAGGTCGTCCGTGAACCGGAGGTCGGCGACATGAACCGCATCACCACCATCCACCCGCGCACCTACAACGAGGCCAAGAACATCGGCGAGGCCTACCGCGGCGGAATCCCGGTGATCATGAACCTCAGCGACATGGACGACGCGGATGCCAAGCGCCTGGTCGACTTCGCTGCCGGCCTGGCCTTCGGCCTGCACGGGTCGATCGAGCGGGTGACCAGCAAGGTCTTCCTGCTCAGCCCTTCCCACGTCCGTGTCGACAGCGGCAACGCCGCGCAGGCCCAGCGCTCGCCGCAGGGCCCGTTCAACCAGAGTTGAACGGCATAGGGCGGCCAGGAAGCACCCAGCCGCCTCACGTACTCTGACGACATGGTCGGCGACTTCATCGCGCTCATTCTCAACCTGTACTTCTTCGTCCTCATCGGACGCCTGATCTTCGACTGGGTACAGGTCTTCTCGCGCGACTGGCGGCCCAAGGGCCCGGTGCTAGTCCTGGCCAACGGCGTCTACACGCTGACCGACCCGCCCCTGCGCGCCCTGCGGCGGGTCATCCCCCCGCTGCGGCTGGGTGGGATCGCGCTGGATCTGGCCTTCCTGGTGCTCATCCTCGGGGTCGGGATCGCCCGCGGGGTGGCGGCCTCCCTGCCGTTCTGAGGCTCCGCCTCGCTGCCCTTCTGAGGCTCCGCCCACCGCGCGGCACGGGCGCTCTGCGTAGGGGTCGGCGTCGGTTCCTGGCCGCGACCTGACCAGCCCTGACGAGGCCGCCTGCAGGCAGGTGGGGGTGCGTTACAGTGACCATGCACGTGCAGACCGCACCCATCGGCCCTGCCCGCGGTCCGTCGATCCGGGCGTCTCACCGATGGTCTCCCTGATCGAGGTGAAGAATGACGCTGTCCCCCGAGGACGTGATCAAGAAGAGCTTCAGCGCCACCCACCTGCGGCGTGGCTACGACGAGACGCAGGTCGACGACTTCCTCGACGAGGTCGTGGTGGAGCTGCGCCGACTGCTCGCCGAGAACCAGAGCCTGCGCTCTGACCTCGAGGACTGCCGGGCCAGCCGGGGCCTGGGCGGGGACACCGGGGAGCGGGCCGAGGAGCCGCACACGCTGGTGGCCGCGCCGCTCGCCGAGGACGACGTCGCTGCGGAGCCCGCCGCCGACGGTGACCAGCGCGTGACCGAGCTCACCGCCGAGGTGGAGGCCCTGCGCACCCAGTTGGCGTCCTGCCAGGACGCGCGGGCCAAGCTTGAGACCCAGCTGCGGGCGCGCGCCGAGGGCGGGACCGCCGACGGCGCCGACGTGAGCGGCGACGGTGACTCGGCCGAGCTGGAGGACCTGCTGGCCCGGATCGCCGGCACCGAGGAGGAGCTGCGGCTCACCCAGGAGCAGCTGGCGCAGGCGAAGGAACGGGCCGCACAGGCCGAAGCCCGGGCCCAGACCGTGCTCCAGCAGGGGACGGACGAGCAGGGGACGGGGGACCAGGGCCAGCAGGCCCAGGCCGCCGCGTCCAGCGGCCAGGACCCCACCTCCATCATCTCCCTGGCCCAGCGCCTGCACGACCAGCACGTGGCCGAGGGCGAGAGCACCAGGGCCCAGCTGGTGGATGAGGCCGAGGCCTACCGAGACCGCGTCACCTCCGAGGCCGACCAGCAGAGCCAGGAGTTGCTCCGCACCGGTCAAGAGACGCATGACCTCCTGGTCACCGAGGGCCAGGAGCGGCACGACGACCTGGTGCGCACCGGCCAGGAGACGCACGACCGTCTGGTCACCGAGGGCCAGGAGCGGCACGACGACCTGGTACGCACCGGCCAGGAGACGCACGATCGTCTGGTCACCGAGGGCGAGCAGCGCCGCAGCTCGATCCTTGAGGACCTCACCAGCCAGCAGAACTCGCTCTCGCGCCGGATCGAGGAGCTGCGCACCCAGGAGAACGACCTGCGAGACCGGCTGCGCACCTTCCTGACCGACCAGCTGGCCAAGGTGGAGGCCGACCGGGGCTGACCCCGCGCGGCGACCAGCGCCACGAGGGGCGCCAGCCCGGCCCCGGCGGGAGGGAACACGGCATACCCGTGCATCACCGGCCCGCCGCCGAGCCTGCGACGGACCATGTCGCGGGGGTAGGGTCCGTCGGCGTTGTGTGCCGACCTGAGCTGCTCTATCCTGCCGCCACCATGGTCTGCGACGTCGCGTCGTGCGACCCAGCCATCGACTGAAGGGCACCTCGTGGCCAGCAGCACCGACAAGACCGGCGTCGACCCCCGCCTCAGCGCCGCCGTGCAGGACGCCAAGCCGGAGCAGTTGCCGGTCCGCGAGGGGGAAGACCCCTGGACGCAGGAAGATCTGGACGAGGTTCGCAACACGCTCCTGGAGGAGGCCGACCGGTTGCACACCGAGGTGGAGGAGGCCGAGCAGGACCTCGCCGAGTTGATGCGCGACTACGGCGACGGCGCGGGGGACGACCAGGCGGACGCCGGCTCCGCCACCCTCGAGCGGGAGCAGGAGCTTTCGCTGGCCAACAACTCGCGCGAGCTGTTGCAACAGGTCATGCACGCGCTGGGACGCATCGGGAACGGGACCTACGGCAACTGCGAGTCCTGCGGTGAGCCGATCGGCAAGATGCGGCTGCAGGCCTTCTCCCGTGCGACCCTATGCCTGACATGCAAGCAGAAGCAGGAACGCCGCTAAGCCACGCCCACCCCCGCCGGACCATCCTCATCTTCCTGGTGGCCGCCGGCTGGGTCATCCTCGACCAGGCCACCAAGTGGTGGGCCGAGAGCGCCCTGACTCGGGGCGAGTCGGTGCCCCTGGTGGGTGAGCTGCTGCAGCTGCACCTGACCTACAACTCCGGTGCCGCGTTCTCGCTCGGCACCGGGATGACGGGCGTGCTCACCGCGCTCGCCACGGTGGTGGTGCTGGTGATTATCTGGCAGGCCCTGCGCACGCGCAGCCTTCCGTGGGCGCTGACCCTGGGTCTGCTCTTGGGCGGGGCGCTGGGCAACCTCGTCGACCGTTACCTGCGCGCGCCCGGACCGGGCCGCGGGCACGTCGTCGACTTCCTCGCGCTGCCCAACTTCCCGGTGTTCAACTTCGCGGACATGGGGATCACCTTCGCGGCTGTGGCGATCGTCATCCTGGCGATGCGGGGCCACCTGCCCGACGGGACCCGGGATGTCTTGGTGGAGAAGGGCGCCGGCCACCGAGCGGCCGGGGGCGCCGATGGTCGCCCCGGTGCCGCGGGGGGCAGCAAGGATGACCCCTCTGCCGCCGGGGACAGTGCTTCGGACGCAGCCGATGAGCGAGGCGCGGACCGACCCGCAGGGGAGCGCGGCCGATGAGCGAGTCCCGCTGGTTCACCGTGCCCGACGGCCTGGAGGGGGAGCGGGTCGACAGTGCCCTGGCCCGGCTTCTGGGCCTGTCCCGGTCCAAGGCGGCCGAGCTGGCCGCCGCCGGGAACGTGCGCGCCGACGGCAAGGTGGTCGGCAAGTCGGACCGGGTCAGCGCCGGGTCGATGCTGGACGTCGAGCTGCCGCCCGCCTCCCCGCCGCCGGGCCTGGAGGTCGTCGCCGAGCCGGTTGAGGGGATGCGGATCGTCCACGACGACACCGAGATCGTGGTCGTGGACAAGCCCGCGTTCGTCGCCGCGCACCCCAGCGTGGGCTGGAGCGGGCCGAGCGTCGTCGGGGGCCTGGCCGCGGCCGGCTACCGGATCTCCACCTCCGGCGCGCCCGAGCGGCAGGGGATCGTCCAGCGCCTCGACGTCGGCACCAGCGGGCTGATGGTCGTGGCCAAGTCCGAACGGGCCTACACCGTGCTCAAGCAGGCCTTCCGCGACCGGGTGGTCGACAAGACCTACCACACCCTGGTCCAAGGCCTTCCGGACCCGCACGAGGGCACCATCGAGGCCCCCATCGGCCGGCACCCCGGCCACGACTACCGGTTCGCGGTGATGAGCACCGGGCGCCCCTCGGTCACCCACTACCAGCTGCTGGAGGCGCACCGGTCCGCTAGCCTGCTCGAGGTCCACCTGGAGACCGGTCGCACCCACCAGATCCGGGTCCACTTCTCCGCCCTACGTCACCCCTGCGCAGGCGACCTCACCTACGGCGCCGACCCCGTGCTGGCCAAGCGTCTTGGCCTGGTGCGGCAGTGGCTGCACGCCACCGGCCTGGGTTTCGAGCACCCCGGCAGTGGGGAGTACGTGCAGTTCGAGTCGCCCTACCCGCAGGACCTGCAGACCGCCCTCGACCGCATCCGCAGCTGACCCCGATGGCGGCTGCCATCCTTGTCGGTGGACCGATCTAGGATCGGTCTCGATGTCACCCTCAGCCAGCCCCGACCAGAACTTCGTGCACCTGCACAACCACACCGAGTACTCCATGCTCGATGGTGCGGCGCGCATCTCCGAGATGTTCGAGGTGGCCGCCGAGCAGGGGATGCCGGCCATTGCCACGACCGACCACGGGTTCGTCTTCGGCGCTTATGAGTTCTGGAAGACGGCGCAGCGTTACGACGTCAAGCCGATCATCGGGCTGGAGGCCTACGTCACCCCCGGCACGCACCGGACCGACAAGACGCGGGTGAAGTACGGCGACGGGGGCCGCGACGACGTCTCCGGCTCCGGCGCCTACACGCACATGACGTTGCTGGCCCGCAACAACAACGGCATGCACAACCTTTTTCGGCTGGCCTCACTGGCCTCGCTGGAGGGCTACTACTTCAAGCCGCGGATGGACCGCGAGCTGCTCGAGACCTACGGCCAGGGCCTCATCGCGACCACCGGCTGCCCCTCGGGCGAGATCCAGACCCGGCTGCGGATGGGCCAGTGGGACCAGGCGGTGCAGTACGCCTCGGACATGAAGGACATCTTCGGGGAGCAGAACTACTACCTCGAGCTGATGGACCACGGCATCGAGATCGAGCGCGTGGTGCGCCAGGACCTGCTGCGCCTGGCCAAGGAGCTGTCGCTCCCGCTGCTGGCCACCAACGACCTGCACTACACCCGCCGCGAGGACGCCGCCGCACACGGGGCACTGCTGTGCGTCTCGACCGGTTCCCAGCTCAGCGACCCCAACCGGTTCAAGTTCGACGGGGACGGTTACTACATCAAGAGCGCCGCGGAGATGCGCGAGGTATGGCGTGAACTGCCCGAGGCCTGCGACAACACCCTGCTCGTGGCCGAGCGGTGCGAGGTGTCCTTCACCGAGGGGGAGGGCCGCTACATGCCCAAGTTCCCGGTGCCCGAGGGTGAGGACGAGACCAGCTGGTTCATCAAGGAAGTCGAGGCCGGGCTGCACAAGCGCTTTCCCGAGGGGGTGCCGGACTACGCGCGCAAGCAGGCCGAGTACGAGACCGGAGTCATCGTCGGCAAGGGCTACCCCGGCTACTTCCTGGTCGTCGCCGACTTCATCAACTGGGCCAAGAGCCAGCGCATCCGGGTCGGCCCCGGCCGGGGCTCGGGAGCTGGCTCGATGTGCGCCTACGCCCTAGGCATCACCGACCTGGACCCGATCCCGCACGGGCTGATCTTCGAGCGCTTCCTTAACCCCGAGCGCATGTCGATGCCCGACTTCGACGTCGACTTCGATGACCGCCGCCGCGCCGAGGTGATCCGCTACGTCACCGAGAAGTACGGCGATGACCGGGTCGCGATGATCGTCACCTACGGCACGATCAAGGCCAAGCAGGCACTCAAGGACGCCTCCCGGGTGATGGGCTTCCCGTTCGCGATGGGAGAGCGGCTGACCAAGGCAATGCCCCCGGACGTCATGGGCAAGGGGATCTCGCTGTCCGGGATCGAGGACCCCAAGGACAAGAGGTATGCCGAGGCCGCCGAGTTCCGCGAGCTGCTCGCCGACGACGCACACGCCCGGGAGGTCTACGAGGCCGCGCGTGGCCTGGAGGGCCTGAAGCGCCAATGGGGCGTGCACGCCGCAGGCGTCATCATGTCCAGCGAGCCGCTGCTCGACCTGATCCCGATCATGCGTCGGGAGCAGGACGGCCAGATCATCACCCAGTTCGACTACCCCACCTGCGAGGCTCTGGGGCTGGTCAAGATGGACTTCCTGGGGCTGCGCAACCTCACTGTCCTCGACGACGCCATCATCAACATCAAGGACAACCGAGGCGAGGACATCGACCTGGACTCCCTGTCCAAGGACATGACCGACCGCAAGACCTACGAGCTGCTCAGCCGCGGCGACACCCTCGGCGTCTTCCAGCTGGACGGCAACGGCATGCGCCAGCTGCTGCGTCTGATGCAGCCGGACAACTTCGAGGACATCTCCGCCGCACTCGCGCTCTACCGTCCGGGCCCCATGGGCGTCAACGCCCACACCAACTTCGCGCTGCGCAAGAACGGCAAGCAGGAGAACACCCCCCTGGATCCCCAGCTCAAGGGCAAGCTGCAGCCGGAGATGGAGGCGGCGCTCGAGCCGATCCTGGGCACCACTTACGGGTTGTGCATCTACCAGGAACAGGTCATGGAGATCGCCCAGAAGCTGGCTGGCTACACGCTGGGCAACGCCGACCTGCTGCGCCGGGCGATGGGCAAGAAGAAGAAGGAGGTCCTGGACGCCGAGTACGTCCCGTTCTCTGACGGGATGAAGGCCAAGGGATTCACCGAGGCCTCGGTCGCGGCACTGTGGAACGTGTTGGTGCCGTTCTCCGACTACGCCTTCAACAAGGCGCACACGGCGGCCTACGGGCTGATCTCCTACTGGACTGGTTATCTGAAGGCCAACTACCCGGCCGAGTACATGGCCGCGCTGCTGACGAGCGTCGGCGACGACAAGGACAAGACCGCGCTCTACCTGGCCGAGTGCCGCAGGCTGCGCATCCCGGTCCTGCCCCCGGACGTGAACCAGTCGGTCGCCAACTTCGCCGCCGTCGGTGACGACATCCGCTTCGGCCTGCAGGCGATCCGCAACGTGGGCGCAAACGTCGTGGACGCCATCGTGCGCACCCGCGAGGAGAAGGGGGCGTTCACCTCTTTCGAGGACTTCCTGCGCAAGTGTCCGGCAGTGGTGTGCAACAAGCGCACGGTGGACTCGCTGGTCAAGGCCGGTGCCTTCGATAGCCTGGGTCACACCCGTCAGGGGCTGGCCAGCATCCACGAGCGCTATGTCGACGCGCTGGTCGATGAGAAGAAGCAGGAGGCGATCGGCCAGGACAGCCTGTTTTCCGGGTTTGGCTTCGGCGACGGGGAAGAAGCCGCTGCCGGTATGCAGATCGTCACCCTGCCGCCTGTGCCCGCCATCGAGTGGGAGAAGTCAGCGCGGCTGGCCTTCGAGCGCGAGATGCTGGGCCTCTACGTCTCAGACCACCCGCTCAACGGCATCGAGCACATCCTGTCCCAGCACGCCAGCGCCTCGATCCTGGAGATGGTCGCGGACGAGGGCGTCAAGGACGGCGACTTCGTCACCGTGGCGGGCCTGCTGACCAACCTGCAACTCAAACGCACCAAGAACGGCGACCCTTACGCCCGGGTGACTGTCGAGGACCTCGCGGGCTCCCTCGACGTCGTCTTCTGGCCCAAGACCTATATGACGATCTCCACGATGCTCGCCGAGGACACTGTCGTAGTGGTCAAGGGCCGGTTGAAGAAGGACGACGGAGCCGAGCTGATCGGCAACGAGCTGACCCTGCCCGACATCCGGCAAGGGCCCCGCGGGCCGGTCGTGCTCAACCTGCCGCTTGGCCGCGCCACCGATGGGCTGGCGCACAAGCTCAAGGGCGTTCTGGCCAACCACCCCGGTGCCACTGACGTGCACGTCAAGCTCAGCCAGCCCGGCCGGACCGTGCTGCTGCGCCTCGACCCGAGCCTGCGGGTCACCGCCAGCCCCGAGTTGTTCGGCGACCTCAAGGCGCTGCTGGGACCCACCTGCATCAGCGTCTGAGCAGTCCGGCCGCAAACCGTGTCGCCGGTCAGGGACAAACCGTGTCGCCGGTCAGGGACAAACCGTGTTGCCGGTGAGGGACAGACCGTGTTGCCGGTGAGGACAAACCGTGTTGCCGGTGAGGACAAACCGTGTCGCCGGTGAGGGACAAACCGTGTCGCCGGTCAGGTGGGTGAGCGCTCCACCACCCGCACCGGGAGGCTCATGAGCCGGTAGGCGACCTCTGGCCGGTCAATACGACGGGCGGTGAGCAGCACCCGGTAGGTGCCGGGCTCCAGTCCGCAGCCCACCTGCGCCTGCAGATCGTCGGTCTGCACCTCATGCAGGTGGTCAGCGCCCTGCACCAATGTGAAGGTCTGCCGCAGCGGCGCCCCGTCGGCCAGCCGGCCGACACGCTGGGCCAGCACCCGTGAGCCGTCGACCCAGGCGTGGCAGGCGGGGCCCAAGGGTGTCGCCGGATCGGCCGCCCACGGCTCCAGACCGGCACCCGGCGAGGAGGCGAGGAGCTCGGTCTGGGTTCGAACCCCGCCGGGTCGGCCGGTGAGGACCGGTTCCGACGGGCCCCCGCGGCCCATCCACCGCCGTAGCACTCCTCGCCGCCCGATCCGCACCTCGGCCGCCAGGGGCTGCGGCGCAGCGGGGGAGTCCAGCACCCGGAGCAGAGAGGCGACCTTGGCGACCGTGACCGGCGCCGACAGCCGGCCCAGCCCGGTGAGCCTGGCCAGGTCGGCGACAGTGCGCTCCGGCAGCACCGCCGGGTCCCCGGCCAGGTCGTGCAGGCGCCACAGCCCCTCGACCGTGGCCCGGTGCGTCTGCCCGCGCACCTCGAACCGGTGCGGACCGCTCCACCGTCCGCGACGGGCGTGGTTCTGATCCTCCTGGGCGAAGTAGTCCGGGAACTGCTCCCGGGTGAACGGACCGGTGGGCCCGGGTGGTGGCCGGAAGTCGGGGTCTCGCTGGGCCCAGACCTCTGTGGGCCAGGAGGTCTCCGCAAACGGCATCCGGTTCAGCTCGGGCGCGACCCGCTCGACGAGGTCGAAGACGGCCGTCCCCCGGTGCCGCTCCCAGTAGGGCAGCAGGTAGGCGGCGCGGAGCAGCTCGGGCGTCGCGAGCGGGTACAGCGGGAGCGCCCGGGCGTCGAGGGACTGCAGCATGTGCCCGAAGTGGGAACGGTTGCGGTGCAGCAGGTAGTGGTAGTTGAGCTGCTCGTTGATCGCCGCGGACGGCAGGGGTGCGAAGGAGCGGGCGACCAGGTCCTGCCCGGCCGCGACCACCGGCGGTGGCAGGTGCGCCTCGGGGTGCACGATCATGGTGTGCAAGGTGGCCAGGTCTTGGCCCAGCGTCGCGCGCTTGCGGCCCATCGCCCGCACCCAGGCCCTGGGAGCGATGATCGCCCGGTGGCCCGAACGCACGGTCTCCCCGCCTGCGCCGCGGATGGCCACGTGCGGCTCGACGGGCCAGCGCAGCTGACGGGCGGCGGGGAAGGACCAGCTGTTGCCAGCGGCATAGCTCTGGTGCAGCTCCAGGCTCTCCGCCCAGGACAGCATCCGGTCCTGGTAGTCCGGCTCCACCGTCCAGGACAGGTCGAAGTGCCGGCGCAGGCTGTCGGTGACGGCGAGGTCGCGCCAGATGACCGAGCGGCCCTGGGCGTCGGCCCACCGCACCGGGTCGGCTGCCGACACACTCACGTGGGGCAGCACCCCCGCGTGCTGCAGCAGGCCGTACACCGCCCGGCTGTCCTTGCCACCGGAGCTGTAGAGGCGCAGGTCAGGCCAGCCGGCGTCGGCCACCGACCGGATCAGTCGTGTGGCCCGGTCGATGCCAGCGTCGAGCAACTCCTCGTAGGAGCGGCCCTGCGGGTCGGTGGTCACCGGCCGCTCGTGCAGCTCCCAGCCGTCGACGTCCATGACCAGCAGTTCGGTGGGGCGCAGCAGGCGGATGCCGGAGACGAAGGTCTCCTCGCTCCAGTGCGAGCGCGTCAGGATGTGCGCCGAGGCCAGGGTGGTCAGCGCGAACGGCCAGTTGACCTCCAGCCGGACGCCGTCGGCGCGCAGCCGGTCGACGAGCGCGTCCAACGTTGTGCCGAGGTAGACGTCCTGCTTGCGCCCGCGCGGGTGGGCGTAGGTGAACAGGTGCCCGAAACCGTGGACGTCAGTGAGCGCGACCGCGGTCCGCGCCTCGTCGTCGGTGAGCAGCCCGGCCCACTGACCGGTCCCGTCCTCCAGGACGTCCAGGCCCAGCGGCTCGGGAGCTCGGCCGTAGACCTCGACCGGGCCGGTGTCCGGCAGCAGGAGCAACCCCTCGGCCTGCCGCAGCCGCACCCCGGCGCGCCGCGCGCCGTCCCACCGGGGCCTGCCCGGGCCCACGTCGCGCACGACCCAGCACGCAGTCCGGTGACGCAGTGGGGTAGGGATCATCGGTGAAGCCATCGTCCCCTACCGTAGCCGCCGCCAGGGCCAGGCCCGAGGTCTGCGGCAAGAGGTGCCATGGGGAAGGGGGACGCCAGGGCAGGCCGACCACAGCATCCGCTTTTCACCGCGCGCCGTGCACGCTGCCGGGTGATGCTGGGAGCGGCCAGTTTCCCCACCACCGTCCGCCCTCACCGGGTGACGGAGCATAGGAGAAGACATGACGACGCAGGTCGAGAAGTCCACGATCGTGAACGTGCCGGTGAGCACCGTGTACAACCAGTGGACGCAGTTCGAGGAGTTCCCGCACTTCATGGGCGGTGTCCAGAAGGTCACCCAGCTGGGCGACGACCGGCTGGAGTGGGTCGCCGAGATCGCCGGGGTCAAGCGACGCTGGGAGGCCAGGATCGTGGAGCAGGTCCCGGACCAGAAGGTGGCGTGGGCCGCCACCGAGGGCGCGACCAACGCCGGCGCCGTGCGGTTCGAGGACCTTGGCGGCAGCCAGACCCGTATCCACCTTTCGCTGTCCTACGAGCCCGAGGGGCTCGTGGAGAAGGTGGGCGACAAGCTCAATGTGGTCGAGAATCAGGCCGAGGGTGACCTTGAGCGTTTCAAGACATTCATCGAGTCCGAGGGTTACGCCACCGGCGCGTGGCGCGGGTCGGTCAACGAGGGTGCCGGGGTCGGCACGCCGGACGCCACTGATGCGGCTACCTCCAAGGGGGACAGTGGCAAGGCCGGGATCTCCGGCAAGGCAGCGGCCGCCGCCGGGGTCGGGGTGGCTGCGGCCGCAGCGGCCGCGATGGCCGGCAAGAACAAGCGCGGGTCGAAAGACTCATCGGACGAAGAGGTCGTGATCGTCGAGGAGACTGTCGTCGTGGGTGAACTGGACGAGACCGGGCTGGACACCGTGTCGCCCGTCGTGGACCCCGCCCTGCCCCCCAGCGACGGCGACGACCTCGGCACCGGGTCGGCGCCCCGCACCTGAGATCAGGACGCGAGCGGGGCGGTGCAGGTGCACCGCCCCGCTTCTCGAAGCACGGGCACTCGGGCACGGAACCCCTAGCAGTGTCGGGCCCGGGGTTCACGCCGACCGATATCGGATCATCGTGAGTCCGCAGGTAGCGTGGGGCGGGTGACCGTAGACACCACCCCGCCCGTCGCCGCCCGCCGCGAGACCGTCCGCAGCCACCACGGCGAGGACGTCGTCGACGCCTACGAGTGGCTGCGAGACAAGTCGGACCCGGAGGTGATCGCCCACCTGGAGGCGGAGAACGCCTGGACGCAGGCGCGCACCGGGCACCTGGAGGGCCTGCGCGACCGCATCTTCGCTGAGATCAAGGGCCGCACCCAGGAGACCGACCTCTCGGTCCCCGTCCGGCACCGCGACTGGTGGTACTACACCCGCACCGTCGAGGGCCAGCAGTATGCGGTGCACGGCCGGGTCGCGGTCGGGGAGAGCCCCGACCGCCCGGTGCTCGACCCCGGCAGCGCACCGGAGGGGGAGGAGCTGCTGCTGGACGGCAACGCCGAGGCTGCGGGTGAGGAGTTCTTCTCCTTGGGCGCCTTCGACGTCAGCCCGGCCGGCGACCGGCTGGCCTACGCCGTGGACACCACCGGTGACGAGCGCTTCGACGTGCGGGTCAAGGACCTGCGCACCGGCGAGGTCATCGACACCGCCGTCACCGGCATCGGCTACGGCACCGCCTGGTCCGCCGAGGGTGACCACCTCTTCTACACCCGCGTCGACGACGCGTGGCGCCCGTTCCAGGTGTGGCGGCACGCCGTCGGCAGCTCCGCCGACCAGGACGTGCTGGTCTACCAAGAGGACGACGAGCGGTTCTGGATGGGCGTGGGCACCTCCCGGGACGACCGACATGTGCTCATCGCGCTCGGCAGCAAGAACACCTCCGAGTTCCGCATCCTGGAGGCCGACGACCCGACCGGTGAGTTCCGCGTGGTCGCCCCCCGCGAGGAGGGCGTGGAGTATGACGTGGAGCCGGCCGGCGACCGTCTCTGGATCGTGCACAACAAGGGGCATCGCGACTTCGAGCTCGCCGTCGCCCCGATGGGCTCGGCGTCCGCCGACGACTGGACCACCGTGCTACCCGGCGAGGAGGGGGTGCGGATCAGCGGGGTCGACGCCTTCGCCGGGCACCTGGCGGTCTCCCTGCGCCGTGACGGCCTGACCCAGGTGCAGGTCCTGCCGCTGTCCGCCGACGGACGCCCCGTGGGTGCGGGCTACCAGGTGCCGATCGAGGAGGAGGTCTACTCGATCGACACCGGTGCCAACCCGACCTACGACACCGACACCCTGCAGGTGGTGATCGAGTCGCTGGTCACCCCGCGCAGCGTCTACGACCTGGATCTGGCCTCCGGCGCGCTGACCCTGGCCAAGCGTCAGCCCGTCCTCGGGGGCTACGACCCGAAGGACTACCAGCAGCACCGGCTGTGGGCCATCGCCGCCGACGGCACCCGGATCCCGATCTCCCTGGTCGCCCGCAAGGGCATCGCCCCCGACGGCACCGCACCCGGCCTGCTCTACGGCTACGGCTCCTACGAGATCTCCATCGACCCCTACTTCTCCGTCTCCAGGCTGTCCTACCTGGACCGGGGCGTGGTCTACGCGGTCGCGCACGTGCGCGGCGGCGGCGAGATGGGCCGCGGCTGGTATGAGTCCGGGCGGATGGAGCACAAGACCAACACCTTCACCGACTTCATCGCCTGCGCCGACCACGTCGTCGACAGCGGCTGGGTGGCGCCGGACCGGCTCGCCGCCGAGGGCCGCTCCGCCGGCGGCCTGCTCATGGGCGCCGTGGTGAACCTGGCCCCCGAGCGGTTCCGGGTCGTGCACGCAGGGGTCGCCTTCGTCGACGCGCTGACCACGATCCTGGACCCCTCCCTGCCGCTGACCGTCGGTGAGTGGGAGGAGTGGGGCAACCCGGTGGAGTCGGCCGAGATCTACGCCTTGATGCGCTCCTACAGCCCCTACGAGAACATCCGGCCCGTGCAGTACCCCGCGATCCTGGCCACCACCGGCCTGAACGACACCCGCGTCTTCTTCGTCGAGCCGGCCAAGTGGGTCGCCCGACTGCGGGAGACCGTCACCAACGACCCGCACGAGCGCCCGATCCTGCTCAAGACCGAGATGGTCGCCGGCCACGGCGGCAAGACCGGGCGGTATGACGCGTGGCACGAAACGGCCTTCGAGATCGCCTTCATGCTGGACCAGCTGGGCGTGGGTGGGGACGAGCACGGGGTCGAGCACGGTGAGGGTGCCTGACCCGACCCGGCAGGGCAAGACCTTACGTGACGGCATGTCACGATCCGGTGACAATCGCCCCACAGGCCACATCGGTAGTTGTCTCGGCGGCCCCGGATAGGTCACCGTGTGTCTCATCCGCATTCCCGACCAGCGAAGGAGCTGATCCGCGTTGATCATTCGACGACCTGCTTTCAGGTTGGCGGCCGCTACCGCAGCCGCAACCCTGGTGCTTGCCGCCTGCAACGGCGGTAGTGACGACGTCGACCCGGACCCGGACGGCCCCGACCAGACGGTCGGTGAGGCCGGCGAGGGGGACGACGAGACCGGTGAGCCCGGCGCCGCCGGCGGCGAGTTCACCATCTACAACTGCGAGCCCCAGAACCTGCAGACCGGCAGCTCCTCGGAGGTCTGCGGCAGCAAGGTCCTCGACCAGCTCTACAGCGGGCTGACCTCGATCGACTACGACAGCGGCGAGGTCGTCGGCGTGGTCGCCTCCGACTGGGAGACTGAGGACGCTCAGAACTGGACCTTCACGATCCGGGACGACTTCACCTTCCACAACGGCGACCCGGTGACCGCGCAGACCTTCGTCGACACGTGGAACTGGATCGTCAACCCGGACAACGGCCAGACCCAGGGGGCCTTCTTCGACAAGATCGAGGGCTACCAGGAGGTCGTCGACGGGGACGCCACGGAGATGTCCGGTCTGTCCGCCCCCGACGACACCACGCTGGAGATCACGCTCTCCGAGCCGTTCTCGCCGTTCCCTGCGCAACTCAGCTACACCGCCTTCTACCCGCTGCCCGAGGTGGCCTTCGAGGACATCGCCGCCTTCCAGGAGGCGCCGATCGGCAACGGCCGCTACCAGATGGACGGCGAGTGGGTGCACAACGTCGAGATCGCGATGACCCGCTACGAGGACTGGCCGGGCGACTCGCCCGGGCTGGCGGACCGGATCGTCTGGACGATCTACTCCGACGTCAACACCGCATACCTTGACGTGCAGGCGGGCGCGCTCGACATCCTGGACGGCATCCCGCCGGAGCGGCTGGCCACGGTGGACCAGGAGTTCCCCGACCAGTACCAGGAGGACCAGACCAGCTCGTTCACCTACCTGGGCTTCCCCCTCTACCAGGAGGAGTTCCAGGACCCGGACATCCGGCACGCGCTGTCCATGGCGGTCGACCGGCAGACGATCATCGACACCATCTTCAACGGCGCCCGTGAGCCCGCGACCGGCGTCATCCCGCCGGTGCTGCCGGAGTACCGCGGTGACGCCTGCAACTACTGCGACTTCGACGCCGAGACGGCACGGCAGATGTACGAGGACGCCGGCGGCCCCTCCGAGCTGACCATCTACTTCAACTCCGGCGCCGGCCACGAGGAGTGGACCGAGGCCGTGGCGAACATGTGGCAGCAGAACCTGCCGATCGACAGCATCTCGTTCGAGTCGCTGGAGTTCGCGCAGTACCTCGACCTGCACGACGAAGAGGTCGTTACCGGGCCGTACCGCCTGGGCTGGGTGCTGAGCTACCCGAGCCCGCAGTACGCCATGGAGCCGCTCTACGGCACGGGTGCCGACTCCAACTACGCGCGGTACAGCAACGAGGAGTTCGACAGCCTCATCGACCAGGCCAACGCCGAGGCCGACGAGGACACCGCGGCCGAGCTCTACCAGCAGGCCGAGGACATCCTGCTGGAGGACATGCCGGTCATTCCGCTGTGGTACGAGACGAGAACGACGGTCCACAGCACCAACGTGGACAACATCGTGGTCGACCCGCGGACGTTCGTCCGTGTCGAGCAGGTCGAGGTCACCTCCGGCTGACCCGGTCTCTCCGCCCGACCCGGCACCATGACCGTCGGGGAGCAGCCCGGCTGCTCCCCGACGGTCGCCGGGTTCGGGCATGCTAGAGCTCCCAGCCCAACCCTCAGAGGAGCACCATGGCGCGGTACATCATCCGCCGGCTGCTGCAGTTCATCCCGGTCACGCTGATCGCGACGTTCATCGTCTTCGCGCTCGTCTTCGCCATCCCCGGCGACCCGATCCGGGCCCTCGCCGGCGACCGGCCCCTGGCTCCGCACATCGTCGAGGCGATCCGGGCGCGCTACAACCTCGACGACCCGCTGCTGGTGCAGTACGCCAAGTGGCTGGCGAACGTCTTCCAGGGCGACTTCGGCACGACCTTCCAGGGCCGGCCGGTCAGCGACATCATCGCCCAACGCTTCCCGGTGACGCTGCGGCTCGCGATCGTCGCCTTCATCATCCAGGCGGTCATCGGCGTGCTGGCCGGGATCCTGGCCGCGGTCCGGCAGAAGGGCTTCGTCGACAGCCTGGTCCAGGTCAGCACCGTGGTGCTGGTCGCCATCCCGACCCTGGCCATGGCCTTCATCATGCAGGTCGTCTTCGGCCTCCAGCTGGGCTGGTTCCCGATCGCCGGCATCAACCAGGGCTGGTACTCCTACCTCCTGCCCGGCGCCGCCCTCGCCTCGGTGTCGACGGCGATGGTCGCCCGCCTGGTGCGGACCTCGCTGATCGAGAACCTGCGCGCGGACTACGTGCGGACCGCGACCGCCAAGGGGATGAAGCGCAGCCGGGTGGTCGGGCGGCACGCCATGCGCAACTCGCTGATCCCGGTCGTCACCTTCCTCGGTGCCGACCTGGGCTCGATGCTGGGCGGCACCATCATCATCGAGGGCATCTTCAACATGCCCGGCCTCGGCGGAGAGGTCTTCCGCGCCGTCCGCGCCCAGGAGGGCACGGTCGTGGTCGGCATCGTCACCCTCTTCATCCTCTTCTTCGTGGTGATCAACCTGATCGTCGATATCCTCTACGCCTACCTCGACCCGAGGATCCGCTATGAGTAACCAAGCTCCGGACAAGACCACCATCCACGAGGAGGCCACGGCCGGCGCCGAGTCCGGCGAGCTGACCGCCCGCGCTGCCGAGACCTCCGGCGACTCCGGTGACGCGGGCGCCAGCCTGTGGGGAGACGCCTGGAAGGAACTGCGCCGCAACCCGTGGTTCATCATCGCCGGGGTGCTGATGCTGGTTTTCGTCCTCATGGCGATCGTGCCGGGGCTGTTCACCCGCGTCGACCCGCGGGCCTGCAACCTTTCCGACGCCCTGCAGACCCCCAGCGCGGAGCACTGGTTCGGCACCGATATCCAGGGCTGTGACTACTACGCCCGCGTCGTCTACGGTGCCCGCGCCTCGATGGCGGTGGGGACGCTGGTGACGCTCGGCGCGGTCGTCATCGCCATCGTCTTCGGCCTGATCGCCGGCTTCTACGGCGGGTTCATCGACGCGCTCATCTCCCGGGCCGTCGACGTCGTCTTCGCCCTGCCCTTCCTGCTCGGCGCCATCGTCTTCCTCAACGTCATCGAGAACCGCGGGCTGATGGAGGTGGCGCTGGTGCTCATCGTCTTCGGCTGGCCCACCATGACGCGGCTCATGCGCTCGTCGGTGATCTCCGTCAAGGCCAACGACTACGTCGCCGCCGCGCGCGGGCTCGGCGCCAGCGACCTGACGATCATGCGGAGGCACATCCTGTCCAACGCGCTGGCTCCCGTGGTGGTCTACGCCACCATCTACGTCGGGATCATCATCGGCGCCGAGGCGACGCTGACCTTCCTGGGCGTCGGTCTGCAGCTGCCCTCGATATCCTGGGGGCTGCAGCTGTCCGGAGCCCAGACGAGGATCATGACCCACCCGCACCTGATCCTCTTCCCCGCCGTCTTCGTCGGGCTGGCGGTCTTCTCCTTCATGATGATGGGTGACGCCCTGCGCGACGCCCTCGACCCCAAGAGGCGGTGAGCCGATGACCGACAAGACGCCCGACACGACCTCGACCGACGAGACCTTGACCAGCCCGACCCGCACCCGGCGAGGCACCCGGACCAGAGGCGGTGTCGGCAGCCCCGACCCGTCCGCACCGCTGCTGGACGTCACCGAACTCCAGGTCGAGTTCCGGACCCGGTATGGCGTGGCCAAGGCCGTCAACGGCGTCTCCTTCAGCGTCGACGAGGGGCAGACGCTGGCGATCCTGGGGGAGTCCGGCTCCGGCAAGTCGGTGACCGCCCAGGCGATCATGGGCATCGTCGACAGCCCGCCCGGCTTCGTCACCGGTGGCCAGGTGCGCTTCCGCGGCCAGGACCTGCTGCAGATGTCCGAGGAGCAGCGGCGCTCCTTCCGCGGCCCGCACATCTCGATGATCTTCCAGGACGCACTGTCCTCGCTGAACCCCGTCTTCCCGGTCGGGTGGCAGATCGGCGAGATGTTCCGCATACACCGCAAGGTCTCCCGCCGTGAGGCGAAGAAGAAGGCGATCGAGCTCATGGACCGGGTGCGTATCCCGGGCGCCGCCAGCCGGGTCGGGGACTACCCGCACCAGTTCTCCGGCGGTATGCGGCAGCGCATCATGATCGCGATGGCGATCGCGCTGGACCCCGAGGTGCTCATCGCCGACGAGCCGACCACGGCGCTCGACGTGACCGTGCAGGCCCAGGTGATGGAGCTGCTCGGGGACCTGCAGCGGGAGTCGAGGATGGGGCTGATCCTCATCACCCACGACCTCGGCGTCGTCGCCGACGTGGCGGACCGGATCGCGGTGATGTACGCCGGGCGGGTGATGGAGACCTCCCCCGTCCTTGACATCTACGCCAACCCGGCCCACCCCTACACCGAGGGTCTGCTCCAGTCGATCCCCCGGATCGACCAGAAGGGCCATGAGCTCCGGGCGATCAAGGGGCTGCCGCCGAGCCTGACCAACATCCCCACGGGGTGCGAGTTCCGCCCACGCTGCCCGAGGGCACAGTCGGTGTGCGAGGCCGAGCGTCCACCTCTGCGCGAGGTGGTCCCCGGCCGGTTCAGCGCCTGCCACTTCGCCGAGGAGGTCCTCAGTGACCACGCCTGACCCCCGCCCGCAGGACGCCGGTCGGCCGGACGCCCGCCGTCCCGACGATGCGCAGGACGTCGGCCGGCCGGACGCCTGGGGGAGGACGCCGGTGCGCAGGGCGGCCCCCGGCAGCAGGACCCCTACGCGCCGGGCTTCCACCCGGACGCGCCGCCGCGCAAGCTGGTCTCCGACGAGGTCGTCCTGGACGTCCAAGATCTGGTCAAGCACTTCCCGCAGACGCAGGGCATCATCTTCAAGCGCACGGTGGGGCAGATCCGGGCCGTCGACGGCGTGAGCTTCCAGTTGCACAGGGGCGAGACCCTCGGCATCGTCGGCGAGTCCGGGTGCGGCAAGTCGACCCTGGCCAAGCTCCTCATGCGCCTGGAGATGCCGACCAGCGGGTCGGCCCACTTCCAGGGCAAGGACATCTACGGACTGTCCGGCTCGGCGCTGCGCAAGGTCCGCCGCAACATTCAGATCGTCTTCCAGGACCCCTACGCCTCCCTCAACCCGAGGATGACGGTCGGCGACATTGTCGGCGAGCCCTTCGACATCCACCCCGAGGTCGAGCCCAAGAGCGGGCGGCGCAGGCGGGTCCAGGAGCTGCTTGAGGTCGTCGGCCTCAGTCCTGAGCACATCAACCGCTACCCGCACCAGTTCTCCGGCGGGCAGCGGCAGCGGATCGGGATCGCCCGCGGCCTGGCGCTCAAGCCGGAGATCATCATCTGCGACGAGCCGGTCTCCGCGCTGGACGTCTCGGTGCAGGCGCAGGTGATGAACTTGCTGCAGAGCCTGCAGACCGAGTTCGGGCTGTCCTACATCTTCATCGCCCACGACCTGTCGGTGGTGCGGCACATCTCCGACCGGGTCGGCGTCATGTACCTGGGCAAGATCGCCGAGCTCGGCACCGACACCCAGATCTACGAGCACCCCGCGCACCCCTACACCCAGGCGCTGCTCTCGGCCGTGCCGGTGCCCGACCCCTCGGTCCGCGGCCAGCGCGAGCAGATCATCTTGCAGGGTGACCCGCCCAGCCCGGCCAACATCCCCAGCGGCTGCCGCTTCCGCACCCGCTGCTGGAAGGCCCAGGACATCTGCGCCCAGGAGAGCCCCGAGCTCATCGTCCGTCCCGGCATCCAGCACCCCGCCGCCTGCCACTTCGCCCAGGTCCGCGAGGACGTGGTCGTCCACCACGACTGAGCGCACGGTCGGCGGGCGACCGGGCGTGTGCTGTGCGGCGAGCGGGCGCGTCGTCTGCTTCGAACTCACCCCAGGCTGCGGCGTAACCGGTCCGCGTAGTCGCTCGCTTCGCCCACGGCATACTTCACCCGCGGCCAGAAGAAGCCCCGCAGCCCGTCGCCCTTCGTGCGGGGCACCACGTGGACGTGCAGGTGCGGCACGGACTGGCTGACCACGTTGTTCATCGCCACGAACGAGCCCTGGGCACCGAGCGCTTCGCGCACGGCCGCCGCGACGCAGCGTGCACCCGCAAACAAGGGCGCCACCAGGTGGTCGGGCAGCTCGGTCAAGGTGGGTATGTGGTCACGCGGCACCACCAGCACGTGCCCCTTGAAGACGGGCCGGGTGTCGAGGAAGGCCACGACGTCATCGGTGTCGAGCACGACCTCGGCCGGCTCGTCGCCGACGACGATGCGGCAGAAGAGGCAGGTCACCTCGTCCACGGTACTTCCCGCCCGGCTTCGCACGCGTCCGGTTCGGCACAACGTTGCCCTCGTTCGCCGGAGACCGCGCGTCCGGATCGGTTCACCCACCACGGCAGGCGACGCAGACGGTGTGGTTGGTGTCAGGATGGACGGGTGAGGCCTGACCCGGATCTGCGGCGGGACCCGGTGCTGTGGCTGCGCCGGGTCCGTCCTCGCACGCGGCTGATTCGGATGGTGCGCCGCGTCCAGCGGCATGCCCCGCACCTGTTGCTGGCCGCCGCGGCCGCCGGGATCGCCTACTTCCTGGCCAGCCTTGCCTTTGGCCCCGAGCATGCCATCTTCGCCCCGATCGCGGCGGTGGTCGCGGTGGGGCTGTCCGCCGGCCAGCGGCTGGTCCGGGCGGTGGAGATCAGCGCCGGGGTCGTCCTGGGGCTGGTGATGGCCGACGTCCTCACCCGGGTCATCGGGGCCGGCACCTGGCAGCTGGCGGTGGCGGTGCTGCTCGCGATGTCGGCGGCAGTGGCCCTCCGGGCGAGCACGCTCATGGCCAACCAGGCCGCGGTGGCGGCGGTGTTCGTGATGGTGCTGGTGCCGCTGCAGGACACGCCCCCACTCATCCGCCTGGCTGACGCCGTCATCGGTGGCCTGGTCGCGATCGGGCTCAACGCGGTGTTGGCCCCGGACCCTCACCGGGTGGCCCTGGACACATCCGAGCAGCTCCTGGACCGACTGGCCGTAGCGTACCGGCGGCTCTCCCGGGCGCTGGACGGGCGGGACTACCCGCTCGCGGAGCGGACGCTGGCCGACCTCGAGCAGCTGGAGACCTCGGGGCGGGACCTGGAGACCGCGATCGATGCGACGCGGGAGCGGATCACCTTGGGCCGCTCCCGGACCCGGGCGGCGCAGCGTCGGCGGCTGCGGCTGATGGAGCAGCTCGCGGTCCGGGCCGGGGTGATGGTCACCTCCGCCCGCTCCACGTCCCGGGCGGTGAGCACCATGGCGCGACACCGGCAGCACGCTGATCCCGCGCTGGTCACCGCCCTGGAGCAGCTCTCCCAGGCGCTGCTGGACCTGCGCAGCTGGGTCCGCGGCCAGGCCCGGATGACGGTGATCCAGGACCAGGTGCTGCGGACCGCCAGGATGGCCTCCACCATTCTGCGCACCGGGGAAGCAGCCGCGGCCGAACAGGCCCTGGCCTGGCAGGTCCGCGCCGCCTGTGTCGACATCCTGCGCGTGCTCGGCCTGTCCTACTCCGCCGCCGTGGCCGCCCTCGAGGACGCCGCCGGCCGGGCGGACCGCCCACCCACCTGACGCGAGCGATCGAGCGGTGGGGCGGGCGGACTAGCTGCGGACTGAGTCGAACACCGCGCCCCATCGGCTAGCAGCCACCCGGCGCGGCGAGCGCGGGTCGCTCATGGCACCCGGAGACCGCTCGGGCTCACGGCCCCCTGCTCACCGAGCGGCAGGTCCGGGACCTGGTGGAGCGGATGCTGCGCAGCTCGGGACGTAGGGTGGACCTCAGCAACCCCTTCCTGGACGCCAGCCTTCCCGACGGCAGCCGACTGCACGTCGCCATCCCCGACATCACCCGCCGACACTGGGCCGTCAACATCCGCAAGTTCGTGGTGGCCGCCGAGCAGTTGTCGGACCTGGTCCGGTTAGGGACCCTGACGGCCGCGGCGGCCGACTTCCTGGAGGCATCGGTCGTCGCCGGGCTCAACATCTTGGTCGCCGGGGGAACTCAGGCCGGCAAGACCACGCTCCTGAACTGTCTGGCCGCTGCCATCCCCGCGCACGAGCGGGTCGTCACGTGCGAGGAGGTCCTCGAGCTCAAGATCAACCTCTCTACCTCACATCGGTTCGCCAGCGTCTGCGCAGCAGGGGCAAGTGACAGCCGGGCGGCGGGACTGTCTGAGGTAGTGCCACGGCTCGTGGGGGGGCGACGAGGTAGGGGTGGTGCTTCGTAGGAATCGTGACCCTCGTGGTCAGTGCTTCTGCAGGCTCACGCCCATGTGGCGAGCCAATTGCGGAGTCGGCTGGGGTTGGTGAAGTGGTGCACGGATGCGCCTAGCGCGGCCGCGGCTTCGACGTTGACGCGGGTGTCGTCGACGAAGAGCAGGTTCGCGAGCGGACTGCCGAGCTGGTCCGCAGCGATGGCGAAGATTCGTGGGTCGGGCTTGGCCACGCCATGGTCGGCGGTGTTGATGACGGCGTCGAACTCGTCCTGCAGGCCGAGGCGCTCCAGATCCCGTCGCAGCCGCGTGGTCGCGTTCGTGAGCAGACCGACGCGACGTCTTGATCGCTGCTCCCGCACAATGCTGAGCACCTCATGATCCACCCGGCCCGCCGGGATAGACCATTCCTTGACCGCCTGTCGCCCGCCGCCACCGTGCGTCCTGTCGATAGCGTCTGCGATGGCGCTGCGCCAGGTCGCGTCGTCGATAGCACCGGTCACGGCCCGGTGGAGGAGATCGTGGTCGAGGAAGGCCGCTCGGGCGATGGTGCCTTCAGGAAGCCCAGCCCGACGCTCAGCGCCGCTGATGACGGCAAGATCCCATTGCCGCAGCACCCCATCCAGGTCGATGAGCAGCGCTGTCACAGCAGGCAGTGTGACACGGCCGTGCATCTGGGCCGGTTCGGATCGCGACCTCAAGGACAGGGCCGCACCAACCCGTTCACCGCCACCCAGGCTGTTCCGGACACCGACATACGATCGGCGGCAGAACCAGTGCGCTCAGGGGGTGTCGTCTTGCTCGTATCCGATGAGCCAGTGCAGGCCATAAGGGTCGATGACCTGTCCGTCAGTGGCTCCCCAGGGGCGAGCTTGTAGGTCGTCGACGATCTGGCCGCCCTGGGCGAGGTTGTGGAACCACTCTCGGAGGGTCTCAGGAGGGGCCGCGCCAAGCAGGGACAGCATCATTCCCTGGCAGCGGAACGGGGACTGGTCACCGGTCGCGTCGGCAGCGAACAGGGTGACCGGTCCGTCGGAAATGAAGCCGTGGGCGATCAAGTCGGGCGGTCCGTCCGTCCTCCCGAACTCCTCCACGGTGTGCATCTGGGCGGAGCAGCCGAAGACGTCGGCGTAGAAGCTCAGTGCCTCCCGGGCAGTGCCGGGCAGGTAGACATACGGAGCCAATGCGGTCATGGCTCGAACCCTAGTCAATTGGCCATGACGGACATCGGCATTGACGGCGCCCCGCATCCTGCCGACCGTCAGAGTCGGACGCTGTCCTAGGTTCCGTTGTTCAGACGCTGGCGACTTCCAGTGCCTGGTGGATCATGCGGTGCCCCTGCTGTTCGAACGGCTCGTCGCCCACCTGGTAGGCCCAGGCGGCAGTGCCGATCGCCTCACGCACGAGAGTGCGTTGCCACGCGGCGGGCTCCCTAGGATCGCTGCCGTAGCCTGCCAGGAACGCGGCCTCGAGGTCTGGCCGTCCTTCCCATTCCTGTCGCGCGAGTCTGGCGAGGTCGGTCAGGGCTGGGCGCAACGCCCACCGGCCGAGGTCGATCACGCGGACGCAGCCCTCGTCGTCCAGCAGCCAGTTGCGTGGCTGCCAGTCACCATGGGTCGGTACCAGCACCGCTGATGCGTGATCGTGAGTGGCGATGATGCTGCACAGTTCAGTCTCGGTCCCGACATCAATACGGTGTTCCCCATCGAGCCACCGGATCGCCTGAGCGTCCATCCGGGCCTCGCAATCCTCGCTGACGGTCGAGGCCTGCTGGTGGAAGGCTACAAGTAGTTCACCGGCTTGGCGGTAGACCTCCGGGTCACCCGCCGCGGGAGTTCCCTGGACCAGGTTGCCGGGAACAGAAGTGAGGCATATGAAATTCTGCTCGCCGTGGGCGTGCAGGAGCCGGTTGACGCGTTCCCCGTCCAGCCACGGTCCGGTCCAGTCCCTGTGCGCCGCAATCTCACGGCCAATATGGTGGTTGGTCGGCCCGGAGCTCTTAACCACCACCTCACCGACATGGGTCCTCAGGTGCAGGACGACTGTGTCCACCAAACCCCAGCTCATGTCCGTCACGACCTCTGCATCCGGAACCACCGGTCAACTGTGTGCTGCTGAGCCTGGCTGAGTGTCATGCAAGGCAATCTACGAAAGGGCCCGCGTTATGTACTTTGGGGGGTTTGTCGCCCCACCCGATGGGATGGCGGCGGACGCCGTGTTTCGGGAGTCCTTCGACAGTCGCTGGGCAAGGCAGCCCCTGGCGGCAGACATCCCAGGTTCTGGTTGTGGCAAGCAGCGGTGTCGAGGTGCTGCTGCCAGGCCTTGTTCTCGTCGTAGGAGGTGCGGTAGCGCAGGCAGCCGTGGAGGATCCCGACCCAGCGGTTGGCCAGCTGGCGCAGAGCAGCTTGATGGCCGACTCCTCGTTCTCGCAGGGCCTTGTAGTAGGCGCGTGCACCGGCTGAGCCGCGCATGGAGCAGAAGGCCCACTGCTGCAGTGCGTCGCCGAGGCGGCGGTTGCGAGCGTACCGGGCGAGCAAGACACGTCTGGTGCCGGAGGCCCTGGTGATGGGGGCGGTGCCGGCGTAGGCCTTGCGGCCCTTGGCGTCGGCGTACCGGTGCGGGTCGTCGCCGAACTCGCCCAGGATCCGGGCGCCGAGCACCACACCAAGGCCGGGCAGGCTGGTGTAGATGTCAGCGTCCCGGTGCCGGCCAAAATGCTCGGCCACCACCTGCCCGAGCGGCTCGATCTGGGCGTTCAGCACGGTGATCAGCGCCACCTCGGAGCTCACGATCGCGGCGTACGCGTCCTGGATCGGGCCGGGCTGCCGCAGCTCCGGCGCGGTCAGCACCTGCCGGATCTTCTCCGCCCGGGCGGGCACGTCGCGCCGGTTCGCCGCGGTCAACGCCCGGACGATCTTGGCCTTGGACAGCCTGGCGGCGGTGTCCGGGGCGGACGCCTGCGCCCGCAGCGCCAGGGTGTCCGGGTCGTCCAGGCCGCCGAACGCGGCCAGCGCGGCGGGAAAGAACTCCCTTAGCGCCGAACGCAGGCGCAGCACGTACCGGGTCCGGTCCCAGATCATCGACTGGTGCGCCCGGGCGCTGACCTTGACCGACTCCCCGGTCGCGCTGTCCCCGGCGACCGGGCGGTGATGGGCCCGGTCCAGGCGCACGATCTCAGCCAGCAGGTGCGCGTCCGCGGTGTCCGACTTCGCCCCAGAAGTGGAGTGCCGCTCCCGGTAGCGTGCCACCGACATCGGGTTCAACCCGTACACGGTGTACCCGGCCGCGACCAGTGCCCCGACCCACGGGCCGCGGTCGGTCTCGATACCGACGACAATTTGGGCGGCCGCCTCGGCCGGGTCCAGGTCCGCCCACTCCGGTGGTGCATGCTCAGCGACCAGGGCGTGCAGCCGGGTGATTCCGACCAGCCCCTCGGGCAGGCGTCTTCGCGCCAGGATCCGTCCCTGGTCGTCGACGAGCTCGACGTCGTGGTGGTCCTCGGCCCAGTCATACCTATGAACAACATCGCCTTTCCTCCTGCGCCCCGTCGCGTTCCGTTGTCAGCAGCAGCGTGGAGGAGGACTTCCGCCGATCTAATGTCAAGTGCTCACCCGAACGATCTGAGGGCACGTCATCCCAGCAGCGGTCACGCCTCCTCACGACCAGCGGGCGCACGGTCTGCCGCAAGACCTCGACGATCAGATTCGAAGAGTGCTGACCCGCCCGCCGCTACCGGAACCGAGCCTGCCAGAGGATCGGTACAACCCATTAGATGAGTGTGTCGCCGGGGTGGGCACGGGCAGGT
The DNA here is from genome assembly GCF_008843165.1 of Ornithinimicrobium pratense. Taxonomy (NCBI): domain Bacteria; kingdom Bacillati; phylum Actinomycetota; class Actinomycetes; order Micrococcales; family Ornithinimicrobiaceae; genus Ornithinimicrobium; species Ornithinimicrobium pratense. Next base: position 1,127,259 of record NZ_CP044427.1, read on the forward strand.
CCGATGGGTGCGGTGGGTGATCTAGTGAGATGGAAAACGGGCACACTTGGCGGCCTCGATCTGCTTCAGTGGCCCAGTGAATATCACACAGGTAACGCCGAGCGTTGACCAACTTCCCACCCTTGCCAACCGGTTGAGTCTCTGGCAGGAGGACCCCTGGGTCGGTCACGTGCACCCGGGTGATCTCGGCTGGCACTCGTCTGTCGGACCCGAGCAGATGGCTCGTGACCTGCGGGTCTGGGTCCTCGACGGTGAGCCCATCGCGCTGGGGATGCTCGACGGGTCCGAGGTCCTGCGGATGACGATCGCTCCAGAGTTCGTCAACGATCGGGTCATAGCTCGCCAGCTCGCAGTTGACCTCAACGATGCGGAGGCGGGGGTGTTTGCGGGCGACAATGCCATCGTGGAAGCGCGCGGTGCGGCTGCGCTGGGCGAGGTTCTGAAAGCGGGCGGGTGGGTCGATGACGAGCCATGGACGCCGATGAACCTGGACCTCACCGGCACGCTGGACATAACGCGCTTAAATAACTCGGGCCTTCGGATCGAGGAGGTCGGCCCGGAGGCCGCCCATGCCTGGACGAGCACTCACTGGTCTGCTTTCAAGGGAACACCATTCGATGACGATTCTCGGGCCCGATTCGTCCAGCGGTGGACGCGGATGATGACCGGGCCGTTCGCCGACCGTGCCCACAGCCTTGTCGCCTACGACGCCGAAGGCACGCCGGTAGCCGTGACCACTGTGTGGACCGCCGGCGAAGGCAGGCCGGGACTCATCGAGCCGATGGGGGTGCACGGTGATCACCACGGAAAGGGCTATGGCGTCGCGATCACGATTGCTGGCGCCAGGACCCTCCAGCAGCAAGGAGCAACTTCTGCGGCTGTCGTTGCGGAGGATTCGAATCCCGCCGCCTTGGCCACCTACCTCTCCGCTGGCTTCCTCCCTCTCGGAACAGCCACCGACCTCAAGCGCCCGTAAGCCGCTCTCACCACGAATGTCCGCCCATCGCCACGACCGGTCAGCGGCAGAACAGGATTTCGCGTGAGCCAACGCGTGACCGCAGGCGTTCTGCCGTCACCGCGGCCACCCGAGTCATTCAGGGCGAAGGTGTGTCGAGTGCTCAGCCGCAGCGCCGTGAACGCAATGACTGCTTGGACGTGCCTGGTGTCAGGGGCGCCGCCGCCCTGCACGCAATCCGGCTCGACAGGTCCCGTCTTCGGCCGCGCGAAGGTATGAGGGTGCAGCGTCTTTGGCGGCCCTATTCGAAAAGTCGTAGTCGGAGGTAGGTTGGACCTTCCGGGCTCAAGGAGGTCATGATGGGTTCACGCTTCAGGGCGCTGTACGCGCTGCTGGCCTTCACTCTGGTCGTTTGGGCTTTCATGTGGCCAGCAGTCCTGCCGCTCATCCTCCTTGTCGGGCTCGCTCTCATCGCGGGTGTTCACGCACTGGTCGCCATGGACGTTCGGAGCGGCTCCCCAGGGCAGGGGATGGAACAGCGCATCGACGTGGCGCGGTCGCGCTACCCCAGCGTGTCAAGAGACAATTGGACTTCCCTGTAGGCGGCATGATCGCGCACTAGGTTTCGTGAAGTAGTGTCAATGCGCCGCGGAGTGCGGCAAAGTTGTCCGTGGTGTCGATTACGGTCCGGGAACCGTCGCGCTCGAGGTTCCAGGGCACCCATCCGTCCTGCTGAACGTCTCTCCACGCTGGAACGCGGTGGTCGGGGATATCGGGCGTGCGGTTCTCGACCCGACGGCGGTGCTCGTCCTCATCCGTCAACGACGTCTCGATGACGATGAGCTTGGCCCCTGCCGCGTATGCGGTGGACCTCCAACCGACGCGGGCTTCGGGAACCGGGTTCACTGCGTCGACGATCACACTGCTACGAGTAACAGGTTGGAAGCAGCGAGCTCGTGGATGACGACGTTACCCATCTGCACCGACGTCGTCGCGCAGGCGGCCCAAGGCCGTCTCGACCCCGTCCACGCGTAGATAGCAGGCGCGTGTGGCAGCGGCCAGCCCCTTGGCCAGTGTGGTCTTCCCCGTTCCAGGTCGGCCAGCGACCACAAGCAACCACGGACAACTCACGGGCTCTACCGCTCCAGTCTCAACCCTTCCCGACACCCTCCCCATTCAACCAGCCGTGGGAGACCACCTAGCTCGGCACGATCACGACCCGCGGCATGAGAGTGCCCTTGTCGGGGCGTCATCTGCGGAACTGGCGGGGCCGTGCAGGTCGTGCATGGAGTGAGCTAGGGATGCACGCACTTGAGGCGGGAAGATGCTCTTCTACTGCCAGGGGTCCTCGTCGTAGACCTGGAAGAGGTTGTCGACAGGAGAGCCGGGACACAGTCGGGCCCACTCATCAGCGAGCTCTCCGCTGTTGGCTCTGGACCCTCCGCCATAGGCCGCGTCGGCCCCTGGCTCGGCGATCATGATCTCGACCTCGGGGAAGGTCGCGTAGATGCCCGCCCCGCCCTGGTGGTCACCCCGATGGCCTCGTGCGTTCGGAAGGACCAGCCCCGTGCGCACACCGTCGTGGTTGATCACAGCACAACCGTCGTCCGTGAAGGTCACCCTGCCCTCGAGGAGTGCCGCGTCGCCCCCTTGTTCGGGGTCCCACACGAATGTCGGCACGTCGTACCAACCAAGGTCGGCAGCAGTGGGAAGCCGGGTCGGCACCGCAGCGTCGGGGGGTGCCGGCTCCGTTGCCGAGGGGCCATGTGCTGGTTCGTCGTTGACCATGACGACTTCCGGACCGTCGTAGGCGCCGCAAGTTGCAGTCCAGGACTCGTTCGGGTCGACCCAGCCCCCGGCGTAGCTGAGCGGTTGACCCTCGACCCCGTACAGATCACCGTGTTCGTCAATGACGGCCCGTGCACCGTTGCTGTAGCGAATGCCGGTGGCGTTGGGGAACACCAGAGGAAGCGCCTTGTCCTCCTGACCGGGCTGGTAGAGCATCGTGCAACCTTCGTCGGTGAACCCCAGATGGCCAGTGACTCCTGCGTCCATTCCGCCGTCGCGGCCCCACTCATAGGTCGGGACGTCGAACGTCACGGCACCCTCCGGCAGCTCTGCAGGGCCAGTGTTCTGCCCGCACCCAGCGAGCAGCCCGACCAAGGCAACGCCCACAATGGGGCCGACAGCTGATGTCCGCATCGTTCACTCCTCGCTGACCCGCCCGATGTAAGTTCAGACGCGGCACCGCGCATCTGAGTTCCCGAGCCCAATATGCCAGCACGGCCCGAACTCCCCCGACGGCGGCAGAGAGGTGTTCCGCGGAACACTTCGAGCCAGTCCCACGCTGACGGACCGCGGCATAGGAAGGCGTTGTAGCGCTGGGGTCTGGACGTGAGGAACGTCCTCCTGATGCGCTTGTCGGGCTTGGTATCCCATCGCCTTCAGGAGGACGTCCCAATGTCTAACCGTAGTGGTGTCTCGCGTGGTGACCGGAACAGGAACGCCCGGCTGGCCCGGCTGCGTGCAGCGGTCCCGGTAAGCAATGCAATCGTTGGCATCGACCTGGCCGAGCGCAAGCAGATGGTTGTGGTGTGCGACCACGACTCCCGGGTCCTGGCCCGGCGCACCTTTCGGTGCAAGGCCTGGGACCTGGGGGCGGCGTTGGACTGGGCCGCCGGCCACGCTGCCCGGCGCGGCTTCAGTGGGGTGACTGTGTCGTGCGAGCCGACCGGGCACCGGTGGCGGATCCTGGGCCAGCTCGCCACCGACCGGGGCATGGGCTTTGTGTGCGTGCAGCCGACGATCTCTTCGTGGGCGCGCAAGTCTGAGGATCTGACGTTCGACAAGACCGACGACAAGGACGCCGTCCTGATCGCCCGGCTGGTCGGACAGCTGCGCTGCTACCTTCCCGAGCCGGTCGATGAGACCTGGGGCCGGTTGCGTCACCTGGGCACCCGCCGCGCCCAGCTGCTCGAGGAGCACGTCGCGTGCGTGCAGCAGCTGCGTGACCTGCTCGAGTGCGTCTGGCCCGCGGTCCTGACCGCGGCCGCGCAACCGTTCAAGTCCACCACCTGGGTCGCCGCACTGACCGTCATCCTGCGCCGCGACGGCGGCGACCTGGACCGGACCCGTCGCCTGGGCGCGGCCCGGTTCGAGCGTCTTGTCCGGACCGAGATGGTTCGTCGTGGGAAGGTGCGCCCGTGCCTGCGGATCGTGCGGAAGGTGTACGCCGCCCTGGCCGACCGTGCCGGTGTCCTGGACCACCGGGCCGGGGCGCTGGAACGCGCGGAGTGGGTGCTGAGTGACTGGGACACGGCCCGGGCCCAGCAGGTCGACGTGGAGATTCGCATGGTCACCGTCCTGGACCAGCTAGACCTGACCGGCCTGGTCACCACCATCCCCGGCCTGTCCGCGGTCGGCGCCGCGGCGATCCTGGCCGAGACCGGGGACCTGTCCAGGTTCACCTCCGCCCGGGCCGTGGTCAAGCACGCCGGCCTGGCCCCGCGGGAGCGGATGTCGGGGACGTTCACCGGCAAGGCGAGGCTGACCGGCGCCGGACGACCTGGCCTGCGGACCGCGGCGTGGCGGGCGGTGTGGGGGTGCCTGCAGACGAACAAGGTCTACGCCGCCCGGTACCGGCACCTGACCACCCGGGAGACGAACAAGCTGAAGGCGACGCAGGCGCAGACCATCATCGCCGCGGCGATCCTGCGCCAGCTGCACGCCGTCGTCGTCCACCGCCAGGCCTGGGACCCCGCCCTGGCCGCCGGCACCACCAAGACCCAGGGGCCGCTCGTGGCGGCCTGACCCCCAACACGTCGAGCGAGGCGTTCGCGCGTCACCAGCAGGGCCGGGGCGAGCCTTCCGCGGCATTGAGAACCCTCACCGGTATCTCGTCTGTCATCAAGGGCCGCCCCGGCCCGTCGTCACCGAACCCGATCACACGCTGTCGAGCCACAAGCTCCATTACCGCTATGCAGGGACGACGATGGGCCAACGGCACCCGGACCCACTTGACGTAGAACGCCTCACGCTGATGACAGGGCGGACGAACGCATACCGGCGACGGCTAGCGAAGCGCGTTCAGCTCGTCGAGGGTGCGATGGCCGCGCTCGACCACCCCTGGGACGACATCGTGGCGCCCGAGACGAATGGGCCACTCGAGCTGCAGAAGGACCTGTGTCGCTGCGAGCGCCGCGGCCCAGTCCCAGCCGACCAGGTCGAGGATTCTCGTCCACAGTCGCCTGCGGACACCTTCCAGCGGATCCTGGAAGGTGTGCCACTGGAGGGTGGTGAGATCGGTCGCCCGCGTGCCGCTCCCTGCGTTCCCGATGTCCACGACCGCCACCACCGCTCCGTCACGGACCAGGACGTTGCTCGGGTTGAGATCGGCATGGACCATGTCAGGCGTTCCTCGTGGTGGTGGGACGTCGGCACACACGAGCCGCAGGCGCTCGACCAGGGCCGACACCGCGCAGCAGTACCCCGAGAGGCCGGCGACAGCCGACTCCCGACCGGTGACGACCAGCCAGGCGTATTCCCAGTGGTCGTAGGGCTCGGAGGCTTGGCCGGCCTGGAGCTCGATGATCTCCATCAGCTGCTCGACGAGGGACGGGGTCAGCTCTTGCACGGGAGCCCCGTCGACGAAGTCCGTCAGATGCCACACGTGAGTAGTCGTGGCCCCGACTCCGAGCCAGGCCGGGGTGGGATAGCCGCGCCCGCGCATGTGCCCGACCACTCTTTGGGCTCGCAACGTCTCGTGCAAGTGGTCGGGGTGTGTGCGAGGCACTGCTTTGAGCACTGCGTCTGCTCTTCCGGCCAGGTGGACGCGCATGGCACCCGCGTTGACGCCTCCGGACAGGCGACTGAGCAGGGTGACCTCTGCCCCGACCACGCTGGCCACGTCGTCGAGGACCTCGGCCGGCAGCCCTTCGGGGTGGGTCCCTCGGTTCATCGGATCAAGCGGCCGCTCATCACTCGGATGACTCGACCTTGGTCATTGTGACTGGACGGCACTAGATCGATCCTAGGCGCAGTCTCGATGCGCTGTCATCGGCGTGACAGTGATGTCACGCGCGCCGAGCAAGGGGCCGGCTGATCGATCGACTCTCGCGGGGCCGTGATGTCACGCGCGTCGGGGGAGTGGTGCCGCTATGACCGATGGCGAGCGTGGATGACTTGCCTGTCTCAGACGGCGGGGCGGGGGGGGGGGGCTTAAGGGCGAGTCGAGCTACCGCCAGTTGGCCCAGTCGGGTAGCCGACTTAGGCGTGCTCCCGATGCCAGACCAGCTTGCCGAGCGTCTGGGCCTGCGTCCTCGAGGTCTCCGGAGCGGCGGCGCCGGGCCGCCCGGGCGGTCTTGCCGGCTTGGCCGGGGCGATCTTGGCGACACGTGCAGCCTGGACGTGGCCACTGCCTTGACCAGGGCGGTGACCGGTCCGACGTTGTGTGCCACCCTGAGCTACCCGTCCGAACAGCGGCAGGTCGGCGTCCTGTTCGCAAGCGCAGCGTCTGACACGTTCAGGCGGGGCGACCAGCTCCACCGGCTGGCTGCCACCGCCACGTCCCCGCCAACCTGCGGTAGAAAGCGATGACTGGGCTAAGGGATCCGTTCTGCGACCTGCGTATCGGATCCGTTCCTCACTTTCTAGCTGGACGCAGCTTGTCGGGGTTGCGCACGAGGTAGACGCCGGTGATCTTGCGCTGGTCGTTCACGGCCACGGCCACGGTGAGCTCCAGCCGGTCCCCGGTCCGGATCAGCACTCCGAGGCCACCGTTGAGGGTGTCTATGTCCACGCGCATCTGCGGAACCGGGGTCCGGGCGATCTTCAGCAGGAAGGCCGCCACAGCCTCAGCGCCGGTGATCGGCCTGAGGGCGGCCACGACCTTGCCTCCGCCGTCGGAGAGCAGCACTGCCTGCGGGGCCAGCACATTCATCAGCGCCTGGAGGTCACCAGTGACCACGGCCGCCAGGAATGCCTCGAGTACTTCCGCGCTGTCGTCGGTGGTGCCCTCAGCGTGATCCGTGGCGGTGAGGCGAGTGCGCGCCCGGTGAGCGATTTGGCGGACCGCGGCCTGGGTCTTGCCCACAGCCTTGGCGATGACTGGATAGGGCAGGCCGAAGACGTCGTGGAGCATGAACACCGCCCGCTGCTCTGGAGTGGCCTGCTGCAGCAGCACCGAAAGTGCGTAGCTGAGCTGTTCCTTCATCAGCAGTTGCTGCTCCGGGCTCTCGTGATGGCTGACCAAGGGCTCAGGCAGCCAGGTCCCGGGGTAGGCCTCCCGGCGCCGGCTCACGGTGCGCACCGTGTTCAGCGCGGTGCGGGTGGCGATCGTAGCCAGATAGGCGCGTGGATCACGCACCGTCGATATGTCCACGTCGGCCCAGCGCAAGTAGGTCTCCTGGACGACGTCGTCAGCGTCAGCTCGGGTGCCGAGGACCTCGTAGGCGATGGCGAAGACCATTGAGCGGTGAACGGTGAACAGCTCGCCCTGTTCTGTCGTGGTGGCCACGGGCTTCATCTCAGGGCCGCAGTCGGCCCCGACGGCCAGGTGTAGGACCCCGGTCTACGAGCTTCTTTGGCCAGCCAACCGACGGTCATCCTGCAGACCTGCTCCTTGGCCCAGCCGCCGGCTCGACCGGTCAGCGCCCAGCGGCGGACCGTGTCGTCGGGGTGCACTATTTGCACGTGACCGTGCCCGACGCCGAGGTCCAGGCACTGCAGGAGGTAGCCGATGTCGATCGGTGCCGGTGCCGTTCCGGCCAGGCGAGCGAGCAAGACTCCGGCGGCGTGAGCTCCCAGCGGGATCGCAGACGCGCACGAGGGGCGCAGGTGTGTCCCGGCTGCCCCCTGCACGGTGACTGCGTCCCCAGCTCCGAGGATGCGCTCATGCCCAGCCACAGTGAGGGTCGCGTCGACCAGCAACCGGCCGTCCTCGGCCACAGGCAGGCCGCTGTCAGCGGCCACAGTGGGGACGGCTAGTCCCACTGTCCAGATCGTCGCCTCGGCCGCCGGCTGAGAGTTCGCTCCCGCTGTGGCGACAACCCCGGTGGCCGGATCCACCGTCCCGTCCATGACCCTGATCCCCAGACGCTCCAAGCGTCGGGCCACTGCCGGGGCCCCAGTTAGCGGATGTCCCAGACCCGAAGGGGCCACGACCGTGATCGCTAGATCTGGACGAGAAACCGCCATCGCGCAGGCGACTTCCACTCCGGTCGGTCCAGCACCAGCGACCGTGACCGTCGACCCGGACACCAGCTCGGCAATGGCCTTCGCGGTGGTTGTCGCGGCCTCAGCATTGGTCACCGACAGCAGCGGCGTGGCCTGCTCCCCGCTGCCGACCGCATAGACCAGCCAGTCAAAGTGGAGTGACTCCTGGTCCGCCAGAGCGACCGTCCGATGACCGGCGTCGATGCTCACTGCCCTGGCCGGTAGGTGTCGCGCCTGCGGGTGCAGCACTTCCGCCCACTTCACACCCGCCGAGTCTCGGGTCCTAGCGGCGACTTGGTGCAGCCGGATCCGCTCGGTGAAGTGCTCCCCTGGATCCACCAGTGTCACCTGCACCCTAGGTACGGCACTGCTTCCAGCGAGGCGGTTGGCCGCCATCACCCCGGCGTACCCGCCACCCACAACTACTACGTGCACCATCTCAGCCATCATGGTCCCCTTCCTCGAGAGTTCTTGACGCCATCAAGACACCGACCGGACACGCTTTGTGACAGCTGCACACCAGACGAGTTCTGTCGGGTTCGGTACGACGGCTCGCATGACGGCCGCGCACGCCGCGATGAGTTTGGTCCCCACAGTCTGCTCAAGATCCGTGCCAAGAGCTCGAGCGGGACATGCTCGACGGCGATGGGGCCGCCGATCCACCGGTGGTGATCGGAACGAGTGGTCGACGTGCCTGCACGACTGTCCCACCGGGTGCGGCTGGTCACCTCCGGCCAAGGGTCTGTCACGGCCGACGCCGTGATGCTTCCAGTCACAACTCAAACAGGGAGAGGGATACGTGCAAATCAGCACCGAACCGTCGTACGACGTCGCGCAGCTACTCAGCAAACAGGGTCCGGTCGAGCGAACGCCGCTTGAGCGGGTCGACGCCTTCGGGATCGGGCGCAAGCCTCTCTCACTGCGCTCGATTAGAGCGGGGATGGGATCGTCACGGGTCGGGAAACAGTTTGAGGTAGTTCCCGGTAGCAATCTTGCCGTGCGCTGGGCCAACAACGAGGCTTCACGTGAGCAGGCGGCGGCGGTAGCCCTCGGCCACCGCCGAGGCGCGATCACGAACGCCGAGTTTGTCGTAGATGTGTTGCAGATGGGTCTTGATGCTGGCTTCGCCGATGAACAATGCTATGGCGGCCTCTCGATTGGAGCTGCCGTTCGCGACCAGTTGCAGCACCTCCTTCTCTCGATCGGTCAGCGTGCCGGCGCTGGGCCTTCGGACCTGCCCCATCAGGTGTTTGGTCACCGACGGCGCGAGCACCGACTCTCCACGCGCGGCTGCCCGGACGGCTCGCATCAGTTCCTCGGGCAGCGCATCCTTGAGGAGATAGCCGATCGCGCCCGCCTCGATCGCCGGCAGGACGTCGCTCTCGCTGTCGAAGGTGGTGAGGATCAGCACCCGGGCACTGGGTGCCCGCTCGCGCAGGATCGCGGTCGCGGCAACACCGTCCATCCCGGGCATTCGAAGGTCCATGAGCACGACATCCGCCGCCAGCGCGGTCGCGTGCTCAACCCCCTCGACGCCGTCACCGGCCTCGCCGACCACCACGATGTCCTCTGCCTCCGCAAAGGTGTCGCGAAGGCCGCCCCTCACGATCGGATGGTCATCAACGATCAACAGTCGAATCATCGGTCGGTCTCCTCCTTTGCTCTCGCACCCCCGGGGACGATCGCCGGAACGCGCGCACTGACAGATGTCCCTTCACCAGGTGCGCTCTGCACCTCCACCTGACCGCCCACACCTCTGATGCGCTGGCGCATGCTCGTCATGCCGAAGCCGGCGCCGAGCCCGCTGGTGAACCCGCGTCCATCATCCCGCACGTCCAACAGCACCTCGGTGCCCGTGTACGACAGCGTGACGCCGACGCGCGTCGCCTCCGCGTGCTTAGCCACGTTGGTCAGCGACTCCTGCGCGACCCGGAAGAGCGACACCTCGATCGCCGGGCTCAGTGGCACTCGGGCACCTGTGACCTCCACCTGCGCTCTCAAGCCCTGGTCCTTCGACCATTGCTCGGTCAATGTGCGCAGCGCGTCGGGCAGGTGCGCCCGCCCGAGTTCCTCAGGAGCGAGCGCCTGCACGGACCGTCTGGCCTCGGTCAGACTGCTGCGCGCAAGCCGAAGTGCACGTCCGACGTGCTCTTCCGTCTCGCCCTGCACACTGGCGGAACGCTCCGCGGCCTGCAGCTGCGTGATGATGCCAGCGAGACCCTGGGCCAGCGTGTCGTGGATTTCGCCTGCCAACCGCTGACGCTCGTCCTGCGCCCCGGACTCACGGGCCTGGGCGACCAGTTGCGCATGCAGCCCAGCATTCTCGTGCAGTGCCGCCTCGAGTCGCTCGACGAGTTCCTCCCGCTTGCGTTCCTCTGGTTCGCTGCGCGCAGTCAGCAGGATGCCCACCCCGATCGCCGCAGTCTGCACGGCGACGATCAGCACGAACTCCGCGAGCACCTCCGGGGCCGGATCAGCCCCCACGTTCATCACTGAGCCGTTGAGGGCCACGGAGGTGGCCAGGACTCCGAGGACCCCCAACGGCCACGGCTTGAGCAAGTACGCGTGGAAGAAGCCCGCAATGGTGAAGACGAGGAAGACCTCGGAGTGCGCCATGAGGGTGACGCACAGTGCCAGCAGCCCGACGAAGTAGATGCCCGCCGACACGGGCCGAAGCGTCCTGCCCTTGATGGGCAGCGTGTGCCCGAACAGCACCCACAGCACCGCGACCGCCACCAGCCCGAGGACGGACGCGCCCTCGGACCAGAAGCGTTCACCGGAGGCCGGGAGCACCCACGAGAAATAGATCCCCGTCGAAATCGTCAACAGCAGCCACGGCGTGCACAACTGCAGAAGGTCCCAGACCCGCAGGTGCTCCTCTTTCCAGGCCAACCGGGAGCGATTCGCGATCTCCGCCTCATCGACGATGGCGGACTCGTGCGTCCCGGAGCTCGGGACCTCGCCGGCCCCGGCATCCCGCATCATCGACACCTACTCCCAGCGGAAGGACTTCGCGGCAACCCCGCTCGCGATCACCGCGATACCCGCCATTATGGCGATCTGCAGCCAGAAGGGTTGCCCACCGGCGGTGGCGGTGATCTCGCCCGCTTCGGCGGACCACGCCGTGGTCAGAGCCTGTAGCCCGGGCGGTATGAACTCGCCGACCTCGCGCAGCACGTCGGGCATGAGAACACGGGGCAGGAAGGCCCCGCCGAAGAACATCAGCGCAACGAATAGGAGCGTGCCGATCTGGTTCGCCGCAGCGCTCGTGCGGACCACTGCCGCGGAGATCATGCCGAGTCCGAGCAGTGCCGCATAGCCGACGATGAAGGCCACGACGAACTGCAGTGGCCGCTCGGGCGGTGCTATGTCCAGCACCGCCCAGGCGAGAAAGATCATGAGCGCCGCTGATACGACCACGGAGGCGAACGCGACAATCATCTGCGCGAGCAGGACGCTCCGCGGATGCGCAGGAGTCGTCGACAGCCTGCGCAGGATGCCGCGCTCGCGATACGTCGCAATCACGGCCGGGACGTGCTGCACGGCGATCATCACCATGCCGAACACCAGCGCGGTCGGTGCCCAGACGTCGATGGACCGGAGCCCGCCGGCCTCCGGCGGAGACTCTCTGAGTGCCGGTATGGACCCCAGCCCGAGCAAGAGTCCCGTCGGGAACAGCACACCGAAGGTGACGGTGGCAGAGTCTCGAAGGAAGAGTTTCGTCTCGACCTTGATCATCTTCAGGAGAGCACGCATCAGTCAGCCTTCCTCTCGGAGGGTTCGGGGGATTCCGGGGCGCGTCCCGTGAAGGCAACGAACGCGTCGTCGAGGTTGCGTTGGGCGACGCGGAGATCCTCCGCCACGACCTGCGCCCTCGCGAGAGCCCGTGCGACGCTGCTGAGCAGCTGTCCCCTGCCGGTGACCAGCCAGCGGCCCTGGGTGATCTCGACAGTGGTCACGTCGGGAAGCTCGGTCAGAAGACTCTTGTCCAGCGGCTGACTCACGCGGAACTGGACCTGCTGCACCGCGCTCACCTGCGCAATCAGCCCTGCCGGCGTATCCACTGCGGCAACCCGGCCGCCATCGATGACGGCGATCCGGTCGCTGAGGCGCTCTGCTTCATCCATGAAGTGCGTGACAAGGAGGATCGTGACGCCCGTGTCACGCACCCGCTCGATGAGCCGCCAGGTGTCGCGCCTCGCCTGCGGGTCCAGTCCCGTCGTGAGCTCATCGAGAATCGCGATCTTCGGGTTGCCGACCAGAGCGAGCGCGATCGAGAGCCGCTGCTTCTGCCCGCCTGAGAGAGCCTTGTACTGCGTAGTGCGCTTGTCGGTAAGACCCAGGAGCTCCATAAGCTCGCGCCAGTCGGCGGGGTCACGGTAGAAGGAGCTGTAGAGCTCGAGCGCTTCGGCGACCTTGATCGCGTCCGGGAAGCTGCTCTCCTGCAGTTGCACCCCGAGTCGCTCACGCACCTCCGCCCGGTCCTTGATCGGGTCCAGTCCTAGCACAGAGATCGAGCCCGAGTCGGGCGTTCGCAGGCCGGCGATGCTCTCCACAGTTGTCGTCTTGCCGGCACCGTTGGGCCCGATGATGCCGAAAACCTCCCCCTCCTCGACGGTGAAAGAGACGTCGTCGACGGCAACGTGCTCCCCGTAGCGCTTGTGCAGATGTCGTACTTCTAACGCGGTCATACGCTGAAGTTACGGGCGCACCGCAGCCCGCCACATCGACCGTATCGTCTGAGCTCGGGTTGATTCGCGCATCCACCAAGTGGTTGATACAGCAGGGCTGTTTTACGCGACGATCGCTCAGCGAGCACCGTCGTGAGGCTCAGCCAATCTCGACCGGATCGCGGTGATGTCATCCAGATCTGTCTGGCGGCGCGCGAGCTTCGGATTCCAGGTCGGGGTCATCTGCTTGATCTCGATCTGAGCTTGCGGCGAAATCACTCGCGCGCGCACCTCGCCGATCTGGCCTATCAAACCAGCAAGCATGTCAACGGGCCATGGCTCACCTGCCCACGGGCCACCGCCGACGAGGGGCTCGCCCCAGGTGCCAACCACAGGAAAACAATTCCGTGGTCTATCGGGCCGCGTACCAGGTCGATCTGTTGATCGTGGGGTGCGGTGGTGACGTCTTCGAACCCTTCTGCTATGAGCGCGGCGGCTAACCGTGGTGCGTCGTCAGCAAGCGCGAACCAGTCGATGTCGAGGTGCTCACGTGTAACGCTGCCGAGGAAGAAATCCATCGCCCACCCACCGCGAAGCCAGACGGGAGCCGACAGACGCTCGGCGATGCCCACGAATTGCGCAACCGGTGGTCCCTTGGTGATCGGCTCAGTAGCCTGTGACTTGTGAAGTCCCGAGATGTCCAGCGCGCCTACTCTTCACTCGCGCAGTTGTACATCGACCGGCTGGGATCGGTGGAGAACGTTCATCCTGAGGACTTGCTGCTCATAGGGCGACAGTTGGGACATCTCCAAGGTCCCATCCTGGACGTTGGGTGCGGTCCCGGTCACCTGACGGGCTTCTTGCGCTCCGTCGGCGCCGACGTGACGGGCATCGACCTCGTGCCAGACTTCATCGCGCACGCGCGGCAGGTCGGTCCGGAGGCGTACTTTCAGGTGGGGTCTTTGTCGAGATCGTCCGCCCCAAGGCCTCGGTGGCGGGGGTGCTGGCGTGGTGTTCCCTGATCCATCTCGACCCTGATCAGTTGGACGACGACTTGACCGCAATCCGCCGGGTCGTAGCGCCCGGCGGTGCGCTGGTAGTCGGCTCCTTCGAAGGTGGGTGTGCGAGCCCTTCGAGCACAGGGTCATCACTGCGTACCGGTGGCCCATGGACGAGATGGCTGGCCGATTGGCTATGGCCAAGTTCGAGGAAGTCGAACGCTTGCAACGGGAGTCGGAGGGTGAGCGACGTCCCCACGCAGTCATCGCCGCTCGTGCGGCCTAGCGGCGCCGCCCCGCATGCCAGTGAGGCTGGCCCCCGTGCCTGCGTCGTCATTGGGCCTCGACGTCCTGCGTGGCGTGGCGGCCGAACACCGGCGCGAGAAGCAGCCTTCGTCCCAGCCCCACAGGTGGCTGGGGAGGCGTTGGTGTGGCGTCCGGGTGCGGAACACGGCATACGGGTTTAGTTTGCGCGGTATGACCTCTTCGGCCCGCCGTTGGATCGCGACCACGTCGACCCTCGCCCTGGTGCTTGGACTGGGTTCCGCCGTGCCCGCGGCTGGAGCGCCCGACGGGACTGCTGCACGGATAGGTGACACCTGAGCTGCCTAGTCCTCGGGCTGGGCTGAAAGGATGTTCACCGTGACCAAGCCCTACCCCCAGGAGTTCCGCGACGATGTCGTCAGGGTCGCGCGCAATCGGGAGCCGGATGTCGGACTCGATCAGATCGCTAAGGACTTCGGGATCCACTTCACGACGCTGTACACGTGGATGAAGAGGGCCGAGGAAGCCGACGGTGAGCGGCCCGGTGGGGCCGCGGTCGCCTCGGCTGAGCTGCGTGAGGCCAAGAAGCGGATCCGGTTGTTGGAGCAGGAGAACGAGGTCCTGCGCCGCGCGGCGGCCTATCTGTCTCAGGCGAACCTGCCGGGGAAATGATGTACCCGCTCGTCCGCGAGCTGGCCGTTGACGGGATCCCCGTCACGGTGACGTGCCGGGTGCTCAAGATTGCTCGCCAGCCCTACTACCGGTGGCTGGCGGGCCCGGTCACCGACGCCGACCTCGCCGCGGCGCACCGCGCGAACGCGCTGTTCGATGCTCACCGTGACGATCCTGAGTTCGGGTACCGGTTCCTGGCTGATGAGGCCCGCGATGCCGGCCACGCCATGAGCGAGCGGACGGCGTGGCGGTTGTGCTCGGACAACGGCTGGTGGTCTGCCTTCGGGAAGAGGCGGGGCAAGAACGGCAAGAAGCCTGGCCCGCCGGTGCACGAGGACCTGTGCGCTGTCAGCGATGAGAAGGGCCGGATCCGGCACGAGTTCACCGCCGACGCTGCGAACGAGCTGTGGGTGGGCGACATCACCGAGCATTGGACCGGTGAAGGAAAGCTGTACGTCTGCGCGTTAAAGGACGTCTTCTCCAACCGGATCGTGGGCTACTCCATCGACTCCCGGATGAAGTCCAGGATCGCCGTCACCGCACTCAACAACGCCGTCGCCCGGCGCGGTGACGTCACCGGTTGCGTGGTTCACACGGACAGAGGATCGCAATTTCGTAGCAGGAAATTCGTCCACGCTCTTAACCGCCACGACATGGTCGGGTCGATGGGTCGAGTCGGCGCCGCGGGCGACAACGCCGCCATGGAGAGCTTCTTCGCGCTGCTCCAGAAGAACGTCCTTGACCGACACCCCTGGGCCACCCGCAACGACCTGCGGATCGCGATCGTGACCTGGATCGAGCGCACCTACCACCGCCGCCGCCGACAAGCCGCTCTGGGCCGGTTGACCCCCATCGACTACGAGACCATCATGACCACACCAGCCAATCAGGCTGCGTGACTAACCACTGTCACCTGATCGTGCAGCAGTCCCGACCGGGGGCAGGGACGGGTGGATTTCGACGTGCGGTTTGCGACTTTCAACGCCTCGTTGAACCGCTCCAACGCGGGTGAGTTAGCCCGTGACCTGTCGACCGGCGACAACCTGCAGGCGCAGAACGTGGCCGAGACTATCCAGCGCACCCGGCCGGATGTGGTGCTCATCAATGAGTTCGACTACGAGGCGGGCAACGAGGACCTGTTCCGCGACAACTACCTCGCGGTGTCGCAGAATGGCGCGGACCCGATCGATTACCCCTATGCCTACATCGCGCCGGCCAACACGGGTGTCCCCAGCGGGTTCGACCTCAACAACGACGGCACCGTCGGTGGCCCTGACGACGCCTTTGGCTTCGGCTTATTCCCCGGGCAGTACGGCATGGTCGTCTACTCCAGATATCCGATCGCTGAGAACGAGGTGCGCACCTTCCAGCTCTTCCGGTGGAGCGACATGCCCGGGAACCTGCTGCCGGAGGAGTTCTACTCCGAGGAGGAGCA
Source organism: Ornithinimicrobium pratense (assembly GCF_008843165.1). Classification (NCBI taxonomy): domain Bacteria; kingdom Bacillati; phylum Actinomycetota; class Actinomycetes; order Micrococcales; family Ornithinimicrobiaceae; genus Ornithinimicrobium; species Ornithinimicrobium pratense. The sequence goes on from NZ_CP044427.1 coordinate 1,143,465, forward strand.
GGAGGTGCTGCGGCTGTCCAGCAAGTCCCACTGGGACGTCCCCGTGGAGGTGGGCAACAAGACCGTGCACGTGCTCGCGGCGCACCCGACCCCGCCGACCTTCGATGGTCCCGAGGACCGCAACGGCCGGCGCAACCACGACGAGATCCGGTTCTGGGCGGACTACGTCAGCTCACCGAAGCAGTCCGCCTACATATACGACGACGAGGGAACGCGGGGCGGGCTCAAGCCGGGCGAGCGCTTCGTCATCGCCGGTGACTACAACGCCGATCCCTTCGACGGCGACTCCGTCGACGGCGCGATCGGCCAGCTGCTCAACCACCGACGGATCAACACCACGGTCACCCCGGCCAGTGAGGGCGGGGACGAGCAGGCCCTGCTCCAGGGTGGGAGCAACCTGGAACACCGGGGCGACCCGGCCTTCGACACGGCCGACTTCTCCGAGCCGCCGGGCAACCTCCGGGTCGACTACGTGCTCCCCAGCAGGTCATTGAAGATCGACGACGCCGGCGTCTTCTGGCCGCTGTCGGACGACCCGCTGTTCCGGCTCGTGGGCACCTACCCGTTCCCCACCAGCGACCACCGCCTCGTGTGGGTGGACGTGCGTCTGCCGCACCGGCCCTGAGCGCTCGTCCCTGGGCGGGCCTAGGGCACTGACTCAGCCCGTGAAGGACATGTCAGTGCGCGGGTGGGCCACCTGCTCCAGCCGCTCCTTCGGCGCTCATCTTCCGCCGCGATATCAGCGCTGACACGGAACCGACCAGGCAGACGCAGCCCAGGGCCAGCAGAATCCAGATTCTTTCGACCAGGAATCCGACAAGCCCAGCCAGTGCTGCGATGCCCATGCTGACGATGGTCATCATGTTCGGTCGCACGCTCGTCACCTCCTGAATCGTTGTCGAAACCCACCGCGGGGGGGTTCGCAGCTCCGGATGTTGTTGGTCTGCCATACTTGGTCATGGCCGAGGCGAGGATCCTCGTGCTCGAGGCACCCACGGAGAAACCGCGACTACACGTTGGCGACCCGCTGGCCACATCGACTCATCACGGAGATCGACCAGCATCTGACCGAGTGCTCTCGGGATGGTCTGCCCTGGACCGCAACCACCGTGGTGGAGCTCAATACTCCACTCGGACCTCTGGTGCTCGCTCACCACAAGCCCAGCTGGCTGTCCCGTACGAGCTCGAGCGCGAGCAGCAGGCGGTGCTGGCCGCACGAACGCTGGAGGAGCACATCGGCGGCCGTGACGTGCACGCCGTCATCCTGGGAGACTTCGACGCGACGCCGGACTCCGCAAGCATGCTGTTCTTCCGGGGGTGCAGGGGGTAGAGGGCCTGAGCGTCTGTTACCAGGACGCCTGGGAGTACGTACATCCTGAGGATCCTGGCTACACGTTCGAGGTTGCTAACCCGCTGGTGCGTGCGGGAGAGGTCTCCACCGGAGTCAGCCGAAAGATCGATCACGTGCTCGTGCGCAGCGGCCTGCACGGCCCCAGGCTGCGCGTGGCTGGCTGCGAGCGGGTGCTCGACCAACCGGACGACGGCGTGTGGGAGTGACCACTATGGCGTGATGGTCGACCTTGTCCTGCCCGACCACCCCCAGGTTTCCGAAGTTGAAGCAAACCCCGGCGCGTTCGGTTGTGGCGGCAGCGGTCGGCCGCGGCGACCATCTCCGTCGACACGATCGGACAACGGCAGAGTCGGGCGTGCGTAGCCGTCCTCGACGCCGCATGTTTGGCAAACGCCTTGCGCTGAGGAAGTGCCGCGCCGGGCCCCGGGAACGGAGGACGGCGCCCAGACCGGTAGCGTCAAACGCATGCCCATCAAACTCGAGAACGTAGGCATCGCCGTCCGCGACCTCGAGGCGGCGATCGCCTTCTTCTCCGACCTTGGGATGACCTTGCTCGGCCGCGACACGGTCCGCGGAGAGTGGACCGAAACGGCAGTTGGCCTCGACGGCAACCATGCGAATATCGCCATGCTCCAGATGCCAGACGGAAACGGTCGGCTCGAGCTCTTCGAGTACGTCCACCCCGCCGCGATTGAGACGGAACCCACTCGACCGAACGAGATCGGCATGCACCGCGTCGCCTTCTCGGTCGACGACATCCCAGAGGCACTGCAGATCGCCGCGGCGCACGGCTGCCACCCGTTACGTGGGGTGGCGACCTACGAAGATGTCTACAAGTTGACTTATGTCCGCGGCCCTAGCGGCATCATCGTGATGCTTGCGGAGGAGCTCAAGAAGGGTTAACCGCGGATTCATCCCGCACCGGCGCTCCGCGTGAAGGTCCTCTTGCGGCAGTTCTAGGGGAGCACGGCCGCGATGGGCAGGAGCAGGTCAATCGCGACGCGCTGCGTGACCTCGATAGAGCCCGTGGTGAACTTCGCCGATTCCGATCGAGTTCGAGACCTATCTACCCCACCGCTCAGGCTGACTGAGCTCGAGCGACGTCTCGGCGGGGCCTGAAACACCACACCTGCATGTCAATCAACGCTTCTGCAGTCCCGGGTGGTCTCTGCACTCGCTCCGCTGTTCGTCGACTCACCCCCATACCGAGCCATCATCACCACGATGCCTACGGCCAGGTAGGCGGTTCCGAGAACCCACGAGCCGATCGGCGGCTGGTTTGAAGCCGAAGAGTAGAACACCAGCCACACCGCTGAAGCGTTGTTCAGCGCATGCAGCCACACCGCGAGGAGGACGGAACCGCCTGTCACCTCAAAGCCCCTTTGGACGAGCAGCGAGAAGCCGATGCAGAAGGCCGCGAACGCCGCCATCGGGATGTGCTGCTGCACGGCTCCAGGGGTCCACCACAGCGGCAGATGCCAGCAGAACCAGACCACCCCGGCGAGCACAGCGCCAGCCCATCGGCCGAGGTGCCACGTCAGCGCGGGCTGCAAAACCCCCCGCCAACCGATCTCCTCCTGCCCACCGCCCACGATCGCCATCGCGACGAGGGCGGGGATGATGAACCACAGTGCAGGAGCCTCAGGTGGGCTTCCTGCAAACGCCTGGTGCGCTGCCCTCGCCACACCGACGACACCGACGACGGCGGTGCTAAGAAGCACCCATGCCCACCTGCTGCCCCGCGGTCGCAGGCTACGACCGATCGAACGCAGCGCACCGCGGCTACCCTGCAGCCGGATACGGAACACGATGGCCACGACAGCCGGGCCACAGGTGCCCAGGAAGCTCGTGAGGATCGTCCACGAGGAGTTGGGGTTCACCCGGAGCAGCCCGATGGTGAGACCCCACCACAGCCATGTCCATACGAAAGTTGCGACGGTGAACCGGACCACCGCCCCCGAGCTGCTCGGAACCACTTGGACCTCCCTCCAAGCTCATCGGCCCGCGAAGTGTAATACGGCAGCTGAAGTGCCGCCTCTGCCAAGCTGGCCTGTAGAACTGCGAACTGGTCTAAGGTCCTCACGCCAGGAAAAGTCGAAGGTCTCCTCCCGTTCTTCAGCGCCGGCCTCGCACACCCCGTTCCGGGTCCAACGAACTGCTTGCGAGGCGCGTGGGTTACACAGCGCGCTTCGAGCAGACGACCTCGCCCTCCACAAGCGATTGCTGCGGGTGCGCGCCCTTGCTGGCGTCGACGAGTCGGTCAGCGCGCTCCGTGTCTTCGACATCAGTAGGTGAGCTACGGGGAGTACCGGGTGCTTCGGCTCTCGACAGCGTCACGAGGGAGAATCGCTCCGTGGTTCGAGTAGCCAGGCGGAGGCTTATTATATAACACTTCCCTCCAGGTCGAGACATACAGTGGTATATCGATCACGACTACCAGGAACCGGTGACCTGATGATGAAACGCGACCTAATTCGTGCGGACCATGAGGGACCTGCTCCGCCTTAAGGAGGACCTTGGACAGTCTCCCGAAGAGGTCGGGTACGAGGAGGACTGGAACCAACGTAAGGACAGTGGCGTGAGCCTGCTCTCCCGTCGCAGCGATGGCCGGTGGGTCGTGGCCGTCCACGAGCGAGGAAAAGTACTCAACCCCCGCAGCTTCGACAGCGAGGAGCTTGCCCTGCAGTCGTTGGCTGAAACGCTCGATGACCCCGTCGGAGCCGGAAGCATAGGTGCACCAGGCCCTTCGCACGGCCGAACTCTCAACCGACAGCGTTGTCGTCTGTTCGCTGCCACCCGTCTCTGCGGCCCCACCTCCCGAGGGGCCATGGCCCCTGGTCCCCCATGACGGGTGGGCCGTTGATGGCGTGATTCTCGTTTAGACGCCACAGGAGTTGGTAGATCCGATCCCGGGAGCGGAAGGCGGCGTCTCGCGGGCGTGTGGCGTCCTGGATGACCTCCTGGGTCATCAGGCGCTGGACGTCAGCGGGGGAGGTACCCGAGAGTCCCCGGGTGCTCGCCTCGGTGAGCCGGTCGATCTCGCCCTGCATTCTGTCTTCAGGCCCCACAAAGGTGAGTACTGACACGCTGGCCTTGGTGTCAGGCCTTGAGTGATCCCGGGTGAGCCCGCGTGACCAGTACGGGCATGGAGGCGTCGAGCACGACTCGTTGGACTGTGCTGCCCATCAGGAACTTGCCCACCCGACTGCGCGGCTTCTGGCCGATGATCAGGATGGACGCGCCGGCCTGCACGGCCAGGTCCAGCAGCGCGCCGGCCACATCGCCGCCGGCGCCGACGACCTCGAGCCGCCAGTCGAGGTCAGCGGGTGCCCCTAGCTCGTTGAGCTGGCTGCGCACCTGCTCCAGGTAGTGGTCCCGGTGCAGCGGGTCCTGCGCGTCGTCAGCATCCTTGGCGACGTGCAGGACGACCAGGGGCTCCGACCGGAAACCGCATTCGGTCATCGCCAACTCCAAGGCGGCTGCGCCCGCCTCGGTCATGCTGTGCGCCACGGCAACCGACATCCGATTGGCTCCCGACACCTAGTCCTGTAGTTGCAAACAACCGTAGTCTAAGGACCGTGAAACGCCAACGGAGCTGGGTGCGATATACGGGTGTCGTCGCCGCCCTCGTGCTCACTGGATTCGCGGTCGTCGACGCCCGCACGTCGGATGTGGGTCAGCAAGCGAGGACGTCGTTGACGATCATCGCGCCAGCTGCAGCCGGTGGCGGTTGGGACCTGGTCGCCCGCGAGTCTCAGCAGGCCCTGCGCGAGGACGGCATCGCTAACACGGTCAAGGTGGTCAACATCCCCGGTGCCGGTGGCACGATCGGCCTGAGCCGACTCGTCGGCCTGGAGGGCGACCCGGCCACGATCATGGTCATGGGCACGGTGATGCTCGGCGGCATCACCCAAGGTGGGGGAGCGACCACCTTGCAGGACGTCACACCGGTCAGCCGCCTGGCCGAGGACTTCGAGGTCATCGCGGTCCCGGCCGACTCCGACTTCCAGACCCTCGACGACCTGTTGCAGACGTGGGCGGCCGATCCGGGGTCCCTGCCCATCGGTGGTGGGTCGGCCGGTGGCATCGACCACATGGTGGCTGCGCAACTCGCACAGGTTGCCGGGGTCCCTGCGGCGGACCTGCGCTACACCGCGCACGCCGGCGGTGGCGAGTTGACCATCTCACTGCTTTCGACCGCCGAGGGGACGGTTGGCGTGGGTGTCAGCGGCTTCAACGACTTCCGTGACCTCATCGAGGACGGGCAGCTGCGTGCGCTCGCGGTCGTGGCGCCGGAGCCGCTCGAGGGGGTCGACGCCCCGACGATGATCGAACTGGGCTACCCCGAAGTCGACCTGGTCAACTGGCGTGGCATCGTCGCTCCCCCGGGGATCTCCGAGGAGGAGCGTCAGGAGCTGGTCGACATGGTCGCTGAGATGGTGGAGACCGAGTCGTGGGGGACGCGGTCGAGCGCAACCGGTGGGTTGAGAATCCGGCCTCCGGAGAGGAGTTCGAGGACTTCCTCATCAACGAACAGGAACGGATCGATGCACTGCTAGAAGAGTTGGGGCTTTCATGAGCAACGACATCACACCTGGCGCCGGTCGGGTCGAGGGCACCGCCGAGGCGCACGGGCCACCGGCCGAGCGCGACCTCTCCGCCGTCATCATCCCGGCCGTGCTCGTCGCGATCGGTGGCCTCCTGATCTACGGCACGGCGACGATGACGGAGGCGGGGGACGGTGGGCTCTTCGGCGCCAAGACTTTTCCGCGCATCGTCGCGGGCCTCTGCTTCGTGGTCGCGCTGGCGATGGTGGCCGACATCGTCCGCCCGCGGCGTCTCCTCGTCGTCGAGGACGAGCCTCGGGAGGCCAGCAACTGGCCGGCACTGCTCACGGTCTTCGGGGGCCTGCTCTTCTTCATCTTGACGCTGGAGTGGCTGGGCTGGCTGATCGCCGCCACCATCTTGTTCGCGGCGGTGGCGATCGGGCTGGGGAACCGACGCTACCTCTCGTGCCTGCTGGGCGGGCTCGTGCTTGCCTCGGTGATCCAGATCACCTTCAGTGGCATCCTCGAGATCTCCCTGCCCTCCGGCCTCCTCGGAAGGTTCTGAAATGGGGCAGCTGGCTGACCTCGCTGGCGGATTCGGCGAAATTCTTACGCCCGTCAACCTGCTGTGGGTATTCATCGGCTGCCTGCTGGGCACCGCGGTGGGCGTGCTCCCGGGGCTGGGTTCGGCGATGGCCGTCGCCCTCTTGCTGCCGATGACCTTCGTCCTGGACCCGGTGGCGGCACTGATCATGTTCGCCGGAATCTACTTCGGGGGGCTCTTCGGCGACTCGATCTCGGGCATCCTGATGAATACCCCCGGCAACAGCACGGCGATCGCCAGTGCGTTCGAGGGGCATCGGATGGCGCTCAACGGCAGGGCGGCGCAAGCACTGGCCACTGCAGCGATCGGTGCCTTCACCGGCGGCATGATCGCCACTGTCCTAGTGGTGTTCTTCGCCCCCTCCCTGGCCCAGTTGGCCACCAGGTTCGGTCCCGCGGAGTACTTCGCGCTGGCCGTCTTTGCGTTCGTCGCGATCTCTTCGGTGGTCTCCGACTCCGCTATCCGGGGCTTGGCCGCCCTCGGTATCGGGCTGGCCCTCGCCATGGTCGGCATCGACCAGCCCACCGGCACCGCCCGGTTCGACTTCGGGGAGCGATCCCTGCTCGACGGAATCAGTATTATCGTCATCACGGTGGCGCTGCTGGCCGTGGGGGAGGTCTTCCACGTCGCGTCACGGGTCGGTCGTAGGGACGAGCGGAAGCTGGTGCCGACCAAGGGCCGCCCATGGCTGTCTGGGCGGGAGTTTCGGCAGGCGACCCCCGCCTGGCTGCGCGGGACCGCCTTCGGGTTGCCCTTCGGGGTGATCCCCGCGGGCGGTGCCGAGGTGCCGACGTTCCTGGCCTACGGCACCGAGCGCAGGATCGACCGCCGCAGCGCGGACCCGCAGTTCGGCAAGGGAGCGATACAAGGGGTCGCTGGGCCGGAGGCCGCAGGCAACGCGACGGCGGGCACGGCGATGGGTGCCCTGCTGGCGTTGGGCCTCCCCACCTCTGCCACGGCAGCCATCATGCTGGCGGCGTTCCAGCAGTACGGGATGCAGCCGGGTCCGTTGCTGTTCGAGCGCAGCGGCGACATCGTTTGGGCGCTCCTGGCAAGCCTCTTCGTGGCCATGGTCGTCCTGCTCATCCTCAACCTGCCGTTCGCGCCGCTGTGGGCGATGCTGCTCAAGGTGCCCAAGTCCTACTTGTATGCGGGCATCCTCGTGTTCGCCTGCCTCGGGGTGTATGCCGGGACGGGCAGCACCTTCGACCTCACCGTGATGCTCGCCCTGGGCCTGCTGGGCTTCGCGATGCGACGCTACGACGTGCCCATCGCCCCGGTTCTCATCGCCGTCATCCTCGGTCCGCTGGCGGAGTACTCCCTGCGAGACGCCATGGCCAACTCCGGCAACGACGCCTCGGTGCTGGTGAGCAGCGGCATCACTATCGGGTTGTACATCCTGCTGGCGGCCGGCGTGGGATGGACCATCTGGCGGAAGGTACAGGAGCGGCGTCGCGTCGACTTCTGACGATCTCTCTCTCACCGCGACCGAATGGCACCCATGACAACGTCCAGATCCGCGAGACCTGGTCCAGAGGTTGGGTGGTCAAGGCCCGTCGCGCCCATGCAGCAAGCCCGCGTTCTTCGCGGTTCGCCTAGTCACGGCGGCCATCTGAGGCGTACCCCGAACCCCGGTTATCACAACCGAAGTGCGGCAGGAGCGATTGTGTTTTATGCCTTAAGACGGGCTGGACCGCCGGCTTTTCGTGGCGTCCATGGTGTAGCGTCGTCGCCATGCTTACCGCCAAGGGCGCTACGTGATCGAGCCGCGCTATCTCATCCGTTTCGTCTTCGCGATGTTCACGGTTCTCTTTGGGGCGCTCATCCTCATGGGGAATGAGCCCGGCGAATCGCGGTATTTTGTCGGTTGGGCTCTCGTAGCATTCGGCGTCTTGTCATTCATTGCCTGGTTCTTTGTGTCGCGCAATGAAAGCCAAAAAGCGCAAGGCGATTCAGGCTCCAAATCAACGTCCAGCGGTGCCCAACAGTAACTCGTTCAATCTCGATAGAAGGCGGCTGAATGGTATCGCAGTGGCTGACCGATCAACATGGATGTTCGCGATGCGGTAACCTCACATTAATGGAGGACGAGACGGCTAGCGCCACTTTCGACCATGTCGGCGTTGCGCCTATCCTGCAGGTGAGAAAGAGTTATACCTGTCAGGGTTGTGGTTACACGAACATGATGGTTCCTCCTGGGCGGGACGAAGAACACCCGAGGCGAATCTGAGGTCGATGCTGCCGAGCCTGAGCCCCGACGGCACTAGGATCCGGCTGTCGGCAGCCACCTCGAGTTGCAGCAGCTGGGCAGCCGGACTCTCCTAGCCATCCAACGATGGCCGAGCCGAAGCCGTTATGAGGAGGCCATGTCCGGCGAACACTTCGATCGGTGTTTCTAGAAGTACCTGCCCATCCTGGAGGAGTGGGACGGCTTGCGGGAGTTCGACGCCGAATGGGAAGGGACCGTCCTCATCGACTGAGGAGAACCCATCGCGGCGGTTCCGGACGTTCCGGATAACCGTTGCTCAGGCTGGCTCGCGTCGTCAGGCTCGCGTGGTGAGCTCCAGTGCCTTGTAGGACGCCGGTACCGCCAGGCGCGAGACGCCGTCCGGTGACCCGCTGCTCGCTGGCTCCTTGCCGTTCGAGTTGCTGTACGACAGCGCATCCTCACGCTGCACGGCACGGAGTAATCCGGCCCGGCCCGGCCGCGCTTACCTCCTACCGCGCTCTTACGCTGACCTGTCGTCGACGGCGAGGAACTCCACGCTGGCCTCCTGGGCGGTGATGGTGTACCACGCCTCGACGACCCGCAGCTGACCGTCGAAGGCAGGGTCCTGGGTTGTGAGGGCGATTCGGCTGTTCATCCGTAGGGCGAGCTGGGAGCACGTGCAGTGCGCCGTCCACCCGTCGGCGTCCCTGCGCACTGAGCCCGAGGCCTCGGCACCGAAGGACAGGGGGAGGGGCGATGAGGAGGCTGTCTCCGGGGCCGACCCTTCGGCATAAAGGACGGTTCGCACGTCAGCGCCGGACTTCGTCTCGACCGCAGTGAGCCAGCCGGCGAAGAACTCCTCATCCTGCAGCAGACGGATCTCGAGCGAGGTGTTCACGACATCGTCGAGGTCGAAGAGGCCGACCTCCGCAGGCCCGGCTAGCGCCACCTGCGCCGTAGCTTGTCCTACGGCGACATGCACCCGCACCGAAGTGAGATCCCGGTGCAGGCTCGGGGCTGCGTTGCCGTTGACGAGCAGGCGTGGCCGGACAGGTGCTGGCGGCATGTTTGAGACTCTAGGGCCGGACAGCGCTGGCCCGCACAAGCAGACGGGGGGCCACACGAGCCCAGCAAGGGTGATGAGCCCGATCGCTTGCGCCAAGTTCTTCTGCCCGCCCTTCGACGTGCGGCAATCATGTGACGTGGCGGCACCGTAGCCGGCTCCCGCGACAACCGCACGGTCATGCCCTTGGCCCGTGCCGCGCGACCATGGCAGTTGATTGCGTTCGCATGGAGGGCTGGGGCCGGACTAGGGCCTTGGGGTGCCCCCTGCGCGGTGGATGAGCTCGACTGTCCGTTGCACCACCGGTGTGCTGGACGTGGAGCGCAGCACGAGGGCGGAGATGGCACGGACGGGGGTTGGCTGCACCACGGGGTGGATCGAGACCCCGGCCGGGACCGCCCGGGCGGCCACCCCCGGCATGAGCGAGACGCCGAGCCCAGCCCCGACAAGGGTCAGCGCGGGCGCGTAGTCGTGGACGCCCAGTCGGTACCGTGGCTGGAAGCCGGCTGCCGCGCAGGCGTCGGCGACAATGGGGCGGCACCATGCGTTGCCGAGCTCGTTGTCGATCCAGGGCTCGTCGGCCAGTTCGGCCAGCGCCACCTCCTGTGCGTCGGCCAGCCGGTGTCCGGGAGGCAGGGTGACCACGTAGGGCTCCCGGGCGACGGGCACGAGGCGGTAGCCGTCCGGCTCCACGAAGCCGGCTGGCTCGATGAGGATCTGGACGTCCAGCCGGGGTCGGGCGGCGGCGTCGAACCCATCCGCGTGGCGCAGGTGGATTGCCGTTTCGGGGAACTCCGCGGTGAGTGAGCCGACGATCGTCGGCAGCCAGGTGGCGGCGAGGGAGGCTACATAACCGAGGTTGAGCGTGGAGCTGTGTCCGTTGCGCAGGCTGCCCACAAAGTCGTCCAGGTGCCCGACCTCGGCAAGGAAGCCGTCGATACGCTCCGCCAGGGCGACGCCCGCTGCAGTCGGCTCGACGCCGCGGCCGACGTGCTGCAGCAGTGGCAGTCCGACCGCCCGTTGCAGGGCGGAGACCTGCTGGCTGACGGCCGAGGATGAGTAGCCGAGGGCCTCGGCGGCCGCGCGCACCGACCCGGTCGCGACGACGGAGCGGAAGGCGCGCAGGCGCTGGACGTCCATGACCCGACGCTAGCACTGTTTAGCAGACGTGGACGGTTGTTAATGAATGCGCGCTGGACGCGGCGTGTAGCGGAGCGAAGGATGGGGTCATGATCTCGTTCTCCCCACCGCCACCCCGGGAGAGGGGCGCTGACGCCACCACGGCGAACCGACCGCTCGTCCTGGCCGCCGCCGCCGTCACCGTGGTTCTGTGGGCCTCGGCGTTCGTCGGGATCCGGGCCGCGTCCCTCGACTACCACCCGGGGTCCATGGCGCTCCTGCGTATGGCCGTCGGCACCGTCGGTCTGGGACTGGTCGCGGCGGCAACCGGCTTCCGCCCGCCTCGGGGGTGGGAGTGGGCGTGGGTGGCCGGCTGGGGGCTGGGCTGGTTCGCCGTCTACAACCTCGCCCTCAACGCCGCGCAGCGCACTCTTGACGCCGGGACGGCGGCGGTCATCGTCAACCTGGCACCGCTGCTCGTCGTGGTCGTGGCCGGGACGCTGCTCGGGGAGGGCTTCCCCCGTCAGTTGCTCCTCGGCGTGCCGCTGTCATTCCTGGGGGTCATCCTCATCGGCAGTGCGGGCGAGGAGGCCACGGTCACCCCCGCGGGCCTGGCGATGGCCCTGCTCGCCGCGGTCCTCTACGCCGTCTGCACCCTGGTCCAGAAGCGCCTCCTGCGCACCATGGACGCGGCCAGCCTCACCTTCGTGGGGGCCGCGGCGGGCACGGTCGCGCTCGTCCCGTGGGGCGGCCAGTTGGTGAGCGATCTGTCCTCCGCGGCACCCGCGGCCACGTGGAGCGTGGTCTACCTCGGCGTCTTCCCCACGGCGATGGCCTTCACCACCTGGGCCTACGTGCTCCGGCGCACCTCCGCGGGCCGGACAGCCGCAACCACGTACGTCGTCCCGGTCGTCACCATCCTGCTGGGCTGGATGATCCTCGCCGAGGTCCCCACGCCACGAATGCTGCTGGGCGCCGGACTGTGCCTCCTCGGGGTGCTCATCACGCGAATGACCAGGCCCGGCCCGCACCACGACGCCGCCGGACACCATGCCCGGCGCCTGGACCCTGCTTAGCGGACAGTGCTCGCCAACCTGGCGCTACCGCCCTCGACTTGATAATGCCTTCCTTGCGCATCAGCGGGATAAGAGCAGCGAAGAAAAGCAGAACTGCTATCGATGTCACCCACAGCGGCACGGTGACTCCCGGAATCATGGACCAGCACAGCAGCAGGACGCCCAGCAACGCAGGCACGATAGTCAGGTTCGCCCTGCGTCGCAGACATGGAACGGCGGCGAAGAAGCCTGGGCTACTGGCCTCGGACTCCCTTTCACAAGTGCTTTGAGTCTGACCCTCTACTTCTGTGCACGCGCACTGGCGGGCCGGGTATCCCTGGGTTCGCCAAGTCGTGCTGGGCTTGTGGGTCGCACCCACAGTCCTTGCGCACATTCTCGTCGCCGTCGCGTTCGTCGGCGGACGGAACTGAGAGAAGTGCCTGTTTGCACCGCCAACTACCGGTAGACCGGTAGAGCTATTCGCAGAAAGTAGTACGTCAGGCGCCGGATTGCACCGAAACTTGATACTGACGACGAGTTTGCCCTGACCAGATGCAACGCGGCCTGGTGCACGACGACACCGACGAGGGTGTTGCCGAAGGCTTCATGCGCCCTCTTGCATGCGACCTTACTGTGAGGGAACCACTACGCGACAGGGGCCATCTGATCAGGATCGGTACTGGGTGAACGCTGCTGTTGCAGGGTCGGCGCCGATGCGCTGCCCCTTCTCCATGGCGCTGATAGTGGCCATGTCGTCGCGGGTCAGCTCAAAACCGGTCAGGTCGATATTGGACCTGATCCGCTCGGGCGTCACCGACTTGGGGATCACGATGGTGCCCTGCTGCAGGTGCCAGCGGAGTACCACCTGGCCGGCTGTCACACCGATCCGTTCGGCAATCGTCGTGACGGCCGGGTCGCCCAGGTCGGTGCCCTGTCCAAGGGGGGAGTAGGCCTCCACCGCAATCCCAGCGGCGCGGGTCGCCTCCTGCGTCGCAACGTTCTGGAACGTCGGGTGGACCTCGATCTGGTTGACCGCCGGCACTACCTCGGCCTGCTCCAGCAGCGTGGCCAGGTGCTCGGGCAGGAAGTTGGAGACACCGATTGCCCGGACGGCACCCTGGGCGTAGAGCTTTTCAAACGCGCCCCAGGTCTCGACGTAGAGGCCCTTGCTCGGCACCGGCCAGTGCACCAGGTAGAGGTCGACGACGTCCAGGCCGAGCGCCTTGCGGCTGTCCTCGAACGCACCCAGGGCCGTGTCGAAGCCCTGATCGCCGTTGCGCAGCTTGGTGGTGACGAAAAGTTCCTCGCGCGGCAGCCCACTGGCCTTGATCGCGGCGCCGACCCCGGCCTCGTTGTAGTACCCCGCTGCGGTGTCGATGTGGCGGTAACCCGCCTCGATGGCGGTCTCGACCGCCTGCTGGGTACCGTCCTCTGGCACCTGGAACACCCCGTAACCAACCTGGGGGATCTGCACGCCGTTGTTAAGCTCGATGCTGGGTGCGCTGCTGCTCACGTCTGCTCCTCGTCGATGGCTGTGGGTCGGGACTCTCTCCCGCCGCACGCTGTATACGCCCAGGAAGCCAGGGCTATTCCAACCGGCGAACCGGCGTCCCCGCTCGGACCGGTTGCGACACCGGTGCAGGCCCATCCCAGCCGTCCTGCCGGCACTCATCCAGGAGGGAACGCGCGCAGCGCGAGTTTCGACCGCCTAGGAGCGACAGTAGGGTGCGGTCCTCAGGGCAGTCCCAGGTAGTGTGTGGGGGGTGTCGGAACCGGGGGTTGAGGACTACGCCGCCTTCTTGCCAAACCGCTGGCGCGGTGAGGTGGATAGGCATCCTGAGCACGACAGGTGGGAGTGGCGCGGCCATGACGTGCATGTCCTGCGCAGGAGGAGCCCCGCCGCGCCGGCGCGGGTTCTCCTGGTCCATGGCGCCGGAGGGCATAGCAGTGCGCTGTGGCCGGTCGCTTCTCTCCTGCCGGGCACGAGCGCTGACCTCGCCGCGGTGGACCTGCCTTTGTATGGGGCGACGACCTCACCAGATCCCGCAACCGTGCGGTACCCGGACTGGGTCGACCTGCTGTGCGACTTCCTGGCGGAGGAGGACGACGGCCGTCCGCTCATACTCCTGGGCGCCAGCATCGGCGGCATGCTCGCCTACGAGGTGGCGGCACGCTCTGGACGCGTCGCTGCAGTCGTGGCCACGTGCCTCCTTGACCCCCGCGACCGGCGTGTCCAGCGGGTCATGACCCGTTTCGGACCCGCCGGAATCCTCGCCGGACCGATGTCCCGAGTGCTGCCCCGCCGCCTGGCTGGGCTGCGCATCCCGATGTCATGGGTGGCTGCCCTGCACAAGATGAGCAGTAGCGCCGACCTGTCCCGGCTCTGCGCGGTTGACCCTCGTGGTGGAGGGGTGCGTGTTCCTCTCGGCTTCCTGGCCTCCTACCTGAGATATCAGCACACGCCGCCGGAAGGGATGCAGACTCCTGTCATCCTGGCGCAGCCGGCAGCAGACGCGTGGACCCCGCTCGACGTCAGCATTCCGTGGTTCGACAAGATCGCAGCACCCACCCAATTGGCGATATTGCGTGAATGCGGTCACTTCCCGGTCGAGGAACCCGGCCTCACGGACCTTATGGAGACTATGGCAACTGTCATGGCTAGGTTCAGCAACAGGCAACAGCACGTCACCTGATCCCCACCTCACCGCTTTTGGAGCCGCCAGCGGCCCGGGCAAGCACGTTTCGGTGCTCGTCGATGAAGACGGGCAGCGGTTCATCGATCCGCAGCGGTAGACGCTCGAATCGTGTGGGGGGGGGGGGGGGGCCGCCACCGAGGGCGTCTAGGGTGCGTGGCGGCGTCGACCGGGTTGGGTAAGGACTTGGGGCGCCTGCGGGGGCAGCGGTGGCGACGAGTCGGACCGGTGCTGGGCTGGCGACCGGGGCGATCCCGTTCATCGCGGTCGAGGTCCTGAGGGTCTCACCTCGCCTGCCTCGGCAGACGAACGCGGGGTCGATCTCGTCGCACGGTTGACGGCGGGTGCGTTCTGTGGTTCATTAGTCATGTAATGAACCACATGACCAAGGAGGCTGCGTGTTCGACGGACGCGAGCCCATCTACGTCCAGATCGCCGAGTCGATCCGCGGCGAGATCCTCTCCGGCGCCCTCGCCGAAGGTGAGCAGGTGATGAGCACCACCCAGTACGCGACCACCTACCGAATCAACCCCGCGACGGCCGCCAAGGCCTTCGCCGAGCTGGTGAACGAAGGCGTCCTCTACAAGCAGCGCGGCGTCGGCATGTTCGTGGCTGACGGAGCTGCTGAGCTGCTGCGCACCCGGGGCAGCGACACCTTCTTCTCGGGGCGGCTCTCCGCCGTGCTGGCCGAGGCCGCCCACCTGGGCATCACCCCCCAGCAGCTCATCACCTACATCACCGACCACTACCCCCGGAAAGGAACGGACCGATGAACGTGACCCTCGAGAACGTCAGCGTCCGCTTCAAAGACGCCACAGCACTGGATCAGGTCTCGCTCGACTGGGCCCCCGGTCGCATCCACGGCCTGCTCGGGCGCAACGGCGCCGGCAAGTCCACCCTCTTCTCCCTGATCGCGGCCGGTCGTCGACCCACCTCCGGCTCGGTCCGCGTCGATGGGCAGAACCCGTGGGAACGCGGCGCCCTGACCGAGCAGATCTGCCTGGTCCGCGAGAGCGGCGACGTGCTGGTCGACGACCCGATCTCCGACACCCTGGAGATGGTGGAGACACTGCGTCCCACCTTCGACCGAGCGTATGCCGACGACCTGGTGGACGCCTTCGGTCTCCGGCCGAAGAGCAAGGTGAACACCTTGTCCCGCGGTCAGCGTTCCACCGTCGGGGCCATCATCGCACTGGCGAGCAGGGCACCGCTGACGTTGCTGGACGAGGTGCACCTTGGGATGGACGCGCCCACCCGGCAGCGCTTCTACGACGAGTTGATCGCTGACTTCGCGGAGAACCCGCGCACCTATGTCATCTCCAGCCATCTGATCGCAGAGCTGGAACCGATTATCGAGACGGTCACCATCCTGCACCGCGGCGCCCTGGTCATGCAGGACGAGGCCGACGACGTCAGGACCCAGGGGCTGACCCTGACCGGGCCGGCGGCCACGGTAGCGGACCTCGTCTCCGGGCTGCCGGTGATTGGCACCCGTGACCTGGGCCCCACGCGCCAGGTCACCGTCTACGGCGAGCTCGACGCCGGCGACCTGGAACGTGCCCGCGCTGCGGGTATCGAGGTCGGTGCCGTCCCGCTCCAAGACCTGTTCATTCACCTGACCGAGGAGGACCCGCGATGAGCACGTCCACCGTTGCCCGCCCTGCCCCCGCGCCCCAGTCGTTGCGCCCGCAGTGGATGCGCAGTTTCGACACCACGATGGGCGTGTGCCTGTACGTCTCAAAGTGGTTCCTGCTCATCATGGTCGGCATCGCCGTCGTGGCGGCGCTCATCATGACTCGGATCACCACACCCGAAGTATCGATCGTCCAGTTCGGCCAGCAGGCGGGGATCTGGTTCCCGTTCTCGCTGATGATCATGTGCGGCGTCCTGACCCCGACAATCGTGATGCACGGGATCACCCGCCGCGCCACCTCCGTCGGGTCCGTGCTGACGGCTGTCGCCATGGCCGCGCTCTTCACCGCGGCGTTTGCTGTCTTCCTGGTGCTGGAACGCTGGATCTTCGAGGCGCTCGGCTGGCAGGCAGGGCTGGCCTCGGACCCCGAGCGGCTGGCCCTCGGTGCCCTCGCACCGCACCTGCCCAGCCTGTTCCTCGTCTTCTGCGCCGCGAACATCTCTGGCCTGCTGGTCCACACCGCCTACTACCGCCTCGGCGGGCTGTTCGGCACCGCGGCCCTGCCGCTCACGCTGGCACCGGTCATCCTGGTCGGTGCCCTCGGGGGCCGCCCGAACTCCCCTGGGCGGCCCTGGGGACCGGCCCCGGACAGTCTGCCCGGCAACCTCGCCGTTGATCTCGGCCTCTGGCACCCGGTGATCGCCATCGCGATCATCACCCTGGCCGCTGCCGCCTACCTGCTGTTGATCCGCACCCTCACCCTGTCACCAAAGGAGTCCTGACATGAGCACCTCCACCGATGTGACGGCACGACCACAGCCGCCGTCGAGGCACGACACCGGTGATCCGGTGATCCGCGTGCAGCACCTGCGCAAGAGCTATGCCGGGACGCCGGCCGTGCGCGACGTGTCCTTCGAGGTACGCCGGGGAGAGATCTTCGGCATCCTCGGATCCAACGGCGCCGGGAAGACCACCACCGTCGAGATCGTGGCCAACCTGCGCCAGGCCGACGGCGGCGAGGTCGAGGTGCTCGGCGTCGACCCGAGCAGGCACCCTGCCTACGTCAAGGAGCGCCTGGGCATCCAGCTCCAGGAGTCCACCCTGCAGGGCAAGATCACTCCGCGGGAAGCCCTGCGCCTGTATGCCGCGTTCTACCCGGACCCTGAGGACCCCGAGGTGCTGCTCCGGCTGCTGGGTCTGGAGAACAAGGCCGACACCCCCTTCGACAACCTCTCCGGCGGTCAGAAGCAACGCCTGTCCATCGCGCTGGCGTTGGTCGGCCGCCCCGAGATCGCCATCCTGGACGAGCTCACCACCGGGCTCGACCCGCAGGCCCGCCGGGAGACCTGGGGCCTCATCGAGCGGGTGCGGGACTCCGGCGTCACCATCGTGCTGGTCACCCACTTCATGGACGAGGCCGAACGCCTCTGCGACCGGCTCATAGTGATCGCGGGTGGCGTCGTTGCTGCCCACGGCTCCCCGGCTGAGCTCACCGGCGCGACCGACGGCGGTCGGGCGTTCCGGATCGCCCTGCCGTACGGGCATACCCCGACCGCGCTGGGGCTGGAGGCCCTGGCCGAGGTCACGTCCATCACCCCGGCCGGCCGTGCCTGGATGATCACCGGCACCGACCGGGTACTACCCGCCGTCGTGCTCGCCCTCAGCGAGCAGGATGTCATCCCCGACGAGGTCCAGACCCAGGCGCGCTCCCTCGAGGACGTCTTCGTCGAGCTCGTCACCACCCCGCAGGAGTCCTCATGAGCACCACAACCTCGACACCACCCCGCAAGGCCGCGTCCAGCCACGCTCCCGCCCACCGCGGGGGTATGCCCGGACTGGGCCGCCTCATCAGCACCGAGTTCCGGGTCTTCAACCGGGACTACGGCAACCTCTTCTTCGTCGTCGCCTTCCCCACCGTGTTGCTGCTCGGCATGGGCCTGGCGATCCCGGGCATGGACCAGCGCCTTGAAGACGCCGGCCCGTGGACCGGCCTGCAGGTCATCGACCTGATGGTTCCGACAATGGTCTGCGTCGCGATAGCGACCGCCGGGCTGTCCTCGTTCCCGACCTACCTGGCAACCTACCGGGAGAAGGGAGTGCTACGCCGGCTCTCAACGACGCCGATGGCACCGCAGGGCATCCTGGTGG
Organism: Ornithinimicrobium pratense; assembly: GCF_008843165.1. NCBI lineage: Bacteria > Bacillati > Actinomycetota > Actinomycetes > Micrococcales > Ornithinimicrobiaceae > Ornithinimicrobium > Ornithinimicrobium pratense. Next base: position 1,161,887 of record NZ_CP044427.1, read on the forward strand.
CGCTGGCCAGCGTCAACCTCTTCTGGCTGGCCATCGGCAGCGTCGCCGCGGTGGCGATCGCGGTGGTGTTCCTGGACGTGCCGCTGCCGGTCGATTGGGGACTGCTGCTGCTGACGCTGCCGCTGGCGATCGGATCGGTCTTCGGGATCGGCCTGATCCTGGGCGGGGTGATGCGCAAGGCGGCCGCGGCCAGCGGCATCGGGATGCTCATCTACTTCCCGTTGCTGTTCTTCGCCGGCCTGTGGACCCCCGGCCCGATCATGCCGGAGATGCTCCGCACGATCGCCACCTGGATGCCGCTGGGCGGCGCCAGCCAGGCGATGACCACCGCCTGGTTCGGCGTGGGCGACTTCCCGACCGAGCAGTTCATCTCGATGGCTCTGTGGACGGTGCTCACCTTCGCCGTGGCGGTCAAGGTCTTCCGTTGGAAGTGATCGCAACTGCCGCCGACTTGGCGGTGCGTCTGCCGCCGATGATGGTGGCCGAGGCGAACCCGGTCCAGTCGTCGTAGCCGAGCAGGTGCAGTCTCGGCTCGTCGACGGACCGGGTTCCCTAGGTCCGGGGGTCGGTCAGCCAGTCACTCGGCATCCGCTTCCGCTCTTGACAAACAAATTTGTCAAGGGGCAGGATGGGAGCCATGCACGAGGTGAGCATGATCGCGGACCCGGCGGCCGCCGAAGCGTCGCTGGATCCTCTACGGCGCAAGATCCTGACGGCTCTGATCGAGCCAGGGTCGGCGTCGACGATCGCCGTCCGGCTCGGAATTCCCCGCCAGAGGGTGAACTACCACTTGAAGGTCCTCGAACAGCACGGCTTGATCGAGCTGGTGGCAGAGCGGCACCGCGGGAACTTTATCGAGCGGGTGCTGCAGGCCACCTCCGCCTCGTACGTGATCTCACCCGGCACACTCGGCCCGATCCAGCCCGACCCGGGGCGAGCTCCGGACCGGCTCTCGGCTCGCTGGCTGCTGGCCCTCGCCTCCCGCCTGGTGCGCGACGTGGGCACGCTGCTCAGCGGAGCCCAGCAGGCCGGACGACCGGTGGCGACGTTCGCGATGGACGGTCACATCCGCTTCGCCTCTGCCGCGGACCGAGCCGCCTTCACCGGAGAGCTCTCGGCAGCCGTGACCGAGCTGGTGGCTAAGCACCACACCGCCCAGCAGTCGGGGACGGCCGGCACGGGCAAGCTCAATCGTCTGGTCATCGCCCTGCACCCCGCCGTCCCGGGCACCGTCGACGGCCCTCCTTCCCCGACCGACTGACCACCACTGAACCGTCGACCAAGAAGAGACGACGCCGAACGCCGTCCCCGCCCGTCCCGCACCACTCCTCAGGAGCACCGTCATGTCGAAGAACTTCGAGATCCGCAAGACCGTCGTCCTGGAGGCCACGCCAGAACAGGTGTGGCGGGCGATCGCCACCCCGGAGGGTCAGGCCGCTTGGTCCCCGGACCCCTACCAGCCGGGGGAGGGGATGGAGGTGTCGGCCACCGAGAACGAGCGCCTGGCCGTGCGCACGCCGGAGGCCGAGAACGGCGCCTTCCACGCGTTCGAGTACCTCATCTCCGCTGACGACGGCAGCACCACCACCCTCACCTTCGTCCACAGTGGCTACCTCGGCGACGACTGGGAAGCGGAGTTCGACTTCGGTGAGATGACCGGTTACGGCTGGGACATGTATCTGCACACCTTGGCCCAGTACCTCACGCACTTCGCCAACCGGCCCGCTCACTTCGTTACCGCCCAGGGACCGGCGTCCTCGGGGACCCCGGAATCCTGGGCCACGCTCGAGAAGGCCCTGGGCGTGCAAGGGCCGTTCGAACAGGGCCGGCACCTGCGCCTGACTCCCCAGGGTCTGCCCGCGCTCGAGGGCGTGGTCGACTTCGCCTATCCCCCGTTCGTCAACTTCCTCGCGCTCCGCACGGCCGACGGTCTCTATCGCTTCCACGACAACTCGGCGATGGGCATGCCCCAGGCCGTTGGCCACTACATCTACGCGGACATCGATCGGGAGGCCACCGAGCAGGCCTGGGCTGACTGGCTGGCTCGGGTGTTCGCCTGAGGCCGACGGGCCTCGCGCGCGTGCTCCGGTACCCGGACGCGACTTCCTGGTTCAAGGACAACCCCCTACCGATTCCCTGAGCGCTGGCCATTCACCTCGGCCGCCCCGGGAGGCTGACAATCGGTCGCCAGCCCCGCTTAACCCGGTCCCGTTGCGGGATGAGCAGCGCCTCCCGCCGGTCACGGCGACAGGAGGCGCGAGGGCAACACCGCCACGGGGGCGGGCCAACCAGTGAGTAACCCTACTTGATCCTTCATCTACACGCACCTGCGGGGGAGGGGGCGCCGGCAGGTGCGCGAGCATCGAACACAAGAACGGACCCCGCCCCACGTGGGCCCACTGTCTTTTGGTTCCCTTTACCCAACCTTTGCCGTATGCTGTGACAGGAAACGGTCGGCGCCGTGCAAGGCGACGGGCCGTCCCTGTAGGCGAGGTAAGGGACTACTGGCGCCACAGGAGCTTGCCGCACCCCCGCTCACCGAGACCGAGCGGGGGTGCTGCTCCGTTCAGGGGCTCGGCTACGGCTGGGCGTTGACCTCTGCCAGCCACCAGCGGACGGCCTCGTCATACTCGCGAGCACGATGCGATCTGACGCACCCCACAGATACCTCTCCGGCAGGCTCTCCGGCAGGTCGACGGCGCGCCCGAGCTGAGTGGCCAGACTGAGCCGGGGGGAAGTGAAACCGTCCCTCAGGTATGGAATCAGCGAGGCATCGATCGGCTAGAACCCCTTAGAGTCGAGCGTTCCAACCCACGCTGGAACGCTTGCGCGGGGTGGCTGGCCTCAAGGCGACCAAGACCGGCATCACCTTCTCGCCACGCAAACCCATCGCGGACGACCTCGTCGAACGCCTGGCACGGGCGTCGCAAAAGGACATCGGGGCCTGAGGGCTCGCCCGTCTGATCCGACGACCCGCTCATTCGTGCGAGCGACCCGCGGCACGAGAGTGAGGTCGGGGTCTCGACGTCGGCAAGGACGGCTGCCAGGTCGCGAGGCGGCCGGCGAGGGCGAAACGCACCACGGCATACCTGCTTCGACCCCCGGGGGCGGGGCGACGTAGACCCGTCAGTCGTCACGGTGCGTCGAAGGTCTGCACGACCCCATCTGACAGGGGAGGATAGGCCCATGAGCGCACGCACCCAAAGGCAGCCGCCCACTGTCGCCGTCATCGGCGCGGGTTCCGTCGGGGCCACGATCGCCTACACCGCCCTCGTCCGCGGCACCGCCCGTCGCGTAGTGCTGCACGATATCAACGCCGCCAAGCTCAAGGCGGAAGTGCTCGACATCAGCCACGGGTTGTCGTTCACGCCGATGGGGTCGATCGACGGCAGCGACGACGTGGAGATCTGCCGCGACGCGCGGGTGGTGGTCGTCACCGCGGGCGCCAAGCAGCAGCCGGGCCAGAGCCGGATGGAGCTGGCCGAGAGCACGGTATTGCTGACGAAGAAGCTCATGCCGCGCCTGCTCGAGGTAGCGCCCGACGCAACCTACATCATGGTCACCAACCCAGTGGACGTGGTGACGACCGCGGCGCTGCGGATGACGGGGATGCCGCCGGAGCAGCTCTTCGGGTCAGGCACCGTCCTCGATTCCTCGCGCCTGCGGTACGGCATCGCGGACACGATCGGCGTCGCGGTCCAGAACGTCCACGCCTACGTCGTCGGTGAGCACGGCGACACCGAGTTCCCGCTCTGGAGCTCGGCCAGCGTCGGCGGTGTGCCCCTGGTCGACTGGTCGCGACGCCACGGAGGGGTGCTCGACGAGGACGCGCGGGATGCGATCGCCCACGACGTGGTGCACGCGGCCTACCAGATCATCGAGGGCAAGGGGGCGACCAACTACGCCGTCGCACTTGCCTGTTGCCAGATCGTTGAGTCGGTGCTGCGCGACGAGCGGCGCGTGCTGCCGGTGTCCACCATGCTTACCGGCGACTACGGCATCGACGGCGTATGCCTGTCCATCCCGACCGTGGTGGGCTCTGGCGGCGCGATGGAGCGGCTGCAGGTCCCGATGTCCGACGCCGAGCGCCGGCTGCTGCGGCAGAGCGCCGACTCCATCCGTCGCACGGCCGAGCGGGTCGACGCCTGAGGAACCGGCCTCGTCACCGGCTCGGGCAGGCAGGCGCGGCGCCACAGGCTTCCCCGGTCGCCACGGGCGACAGGTCGTGCGAGCCTGGACGGCAACGGGGCACCGCCCTCCCTGGCATCGGTGGTGGCATCGGTGCCAACCCTCGACAACCCGGGAGCACGCCATGACCGACCGTCCCACGGACACCCACCTTCGCGATGACGACCAGCACGACGCAGACCTGCGGAACGACAGTGACGCCAGCCTTGTCACCCGACGTGAGGAGCTGCGGGTCCGCACCGAGCAGGTCGCCCGCGGCCGCGTCGTCCTGCGCAAGCGGGTCGTCGAGGAGGAGCAGACGATCACTGTCACCGTGCGCCGTGAGGAGCTCGAGGTCGTGGAGGAGGACGCCGCCGACGTGAGCGCTGCCCCGCTCCACGATCGCGGCAGCGACGCCGAGACCCTCGGTTCCGACCGCGCCCAGGACGAGGCGCGCCGCCCCGAGGCACGTCTCAGTGAGGCGCGCGCCGACGACGACGTGGAGATGGTCCTCTACGCCGAGCGCCCCGTGGTCACGATGGAGGTCGTCCCCGTCGAGCGGGTGATGCTGCGCCGCAGCGTGACTACCGAGGAGCGCACCATCAGCAGCGACGTCTCCCACGAGGAGATCGTGGTCGAGGGTGACGGTCTCGACCACGCCGACCGCCTCGACACCTGAGCAGGTCTCCCACCCACAAGACATCGCTACCCCCAGTCGGATCAGCCGCGACTAGCACTGCGACGCAACCCGGGGCGGCTCATAGGTTCCCTTGCCGGGAAGCCAGCGATCGAGGTGTTCATTCTTCAGGGGTTCGTGCGATCCGTTGTTCTGGGTCGGTGGGCCGATGCTGCCTTCTTGCCCGGACCTCGGACGAATCCGGATGTCTCACCGCGGCGCTGTGAGCGGTGATCCATGGCCTTGAGGTAACGGCGGGTCATCACGAGCTGTGCAGTTCGGCTGAGCGGTCCAGCCACTCTGGCCAGCGTTGTCGCCGGCCTCGAGTAGGCGGTAATCGTGAAGGACAGGCGACCATCGGGGTGCTGCTCAAGGAGGAAACGTTCCTCGCCGGCCTCCGGGTGCCCAGGCAAGGTGCCGTACGTGAATCCTCGGCGGTGCGGCTCGTGGACGACGTCGACTACTCGGCACGGAATCCGTAAAGAGAACCGCCCCAGTCCTAGCCTGAGCACAACCACGGAGCCGGCTTCCAGTGGATCGTTCGAGATGTGCATCTCCAGGCCGGCGCGGTCGTGCATCTGGCCGCCGAGCAGTTCGCGCGCCGCGGCGTCGAAGTCTCGGCGTCGTAGCAGGACCGACCGGTGAATCGCATGAAAGTCGCGCGGTGCCGGTCCGTCGATAACCCCCACAGGGGCGTATGAGAACGGCTATGCCCGCAGGGCAACGGACTGAGATTCACCCAGACGATGGACCGGCATAGCGACATCATGCCCGCTTCAGCGACTGTCATGCCCGTGGCATGGTCGCTCCGCGCGACAGCGGCAGGTTCCGGATGTTCCGCATAATCCGTTGCTCAGTCTGGGTCGCTACGTCAGGCTCGGGCGACGACCTCCAGCGACCTGGGGGACGCCAATACCGCCAGTCGCTCGTCCCCTTATGCGGGCGCGGCTACCGTGCTGAGCGGGGCGAGGTGGTCGCCGCCGCCGCGGTGAACCGGTGGGCCAGCGTGCGGAAGGCATCGGCGAGGGCGGGCGGGCCGACAACGAGGATATCGGCGTCGTACCGGGCGATCGCGGCGGCCAGGCCGATCCAGGACCAGGCGCCCAGGGTGAGCCGGCAGCGTTCGGGCCCAAGATCCTCGACGATGCCGTCGTAGGCGTACGGCGTCACCTGAGAGGTAGGTAGGGCGAGCTCGACGGTGCCTGTACAGGGCCAGGCGTCCGAGCCGTCGGTGGAGCCCTTGAACAGGCCGTTGACGAAGGTGGCGAGCTCACCACCGGGCACGTCGCGGGGTGCGAAGCGGGGTCCGGTCGGGAGGCGGGGTGTGATGCGGTCGGCGCGGTAGGTGCGCCAGTCGCCGCGGTCCAGGTCCCAGGCGAGGAGGTACCAGCGGCCGTTGCGAGTGATCAGATGGTGCGGCTCGACGCGGCGGGGGGGAGGAGGGATCCGGTTCGGGGTGATGACCGGTGTCGGCCCCGCCGCAACTGGTGCCCCGGCAGCTGCCTCGTCCTTCCGGTAGTCGAAGCGCAGGACCTCGTGGGCGCGGACCGCTGAGCTGAGTGCCGCCAGGACCGAAGGCGTGACCTCGGGAGCGCGGTGTGAGGCGACAGGGGTGAACTGGACAGAGTCGACGCGGTGCCGGAGTCGGGCGGGCATCACCTGACGCACCGTGGTCAGGGCCCGGGAGGCGGCTTCACCGAGGCCGGCGCCACCCGTGGCGGCGAGCTGCAGGCCCACAGCCATCGCGACCGCCTGCTCGTCGTCGAACAGGAGTGGCGGGAGCTGGGAGCCGGCCTCCAGGCGGTAACCCCCGTCGGGCCCTTTGAACGCCTGCACGGGGTAGCCGAGCTGGCGGAGCCGGTCGATGTCCCTGCGCACCGTGCGGGGCGTGACCTCCAGCCGGTCGGCCAGGGTGGCGCCTGGCCAGTCCCTGCGGGCCTGCAGCAAGGACAACAGCGTGAGTAGCCGGGTCGACGTACGGTTCCTCTCGGTCATGCTCCTCATGATGCTCCAGAACAGGACCCAACCTGTCCTCTTCCCGGGAGAGAGTCATCCCATCGCCACCGACGGGGTGGCGTCAGCAGAGAAGGAGCCCGAGATGAGCATCACCACCACCACGCACCTGAACTTCCGCGGACAGGCCTCTGAGGCGCTGCATTTCTACGCCCAGGTCTTCGGCGGACAGGTCATGGCCTTCACCTTCGCCCAGGCCGGGGACGAGCAGGACACCGCCGACGGCGCCGTGGCCGAGCAGATCAAGTGGGGCGGGGTGAGCGCACCCGGAGGGTTCTCGGTGATGGCCTTCGACGTCCCTCCGGGACGGTCCTACCACCCAGGGACTGCCGCGTTCTACGTATCGGTGCGAGGCACCGACACCGAGGAGATCACGGGTTACTGGCATGCCCTGACCGTCGGTGGCACGGTGCGGGCCGACCTCGCGCCGGCCGGCTACGCACCGCTGTACGGCATGGTGACCGACCGTTACGGTGTGACCTGGGTGCTGGACGTCGTCCCGCCCTACAGCGGCTGACCATTGCTCGAGGTGAAGTCCTCGACGAGGCGAGCCAGAGTGATTTCCTACGAGCCCTTGCGCCGCCCGGACGCCCTGGATACGCTCCGCTCACATTTCCTTACGTGTTCAGACGGGGGACCTCGCAATGGGGCGACGTATCGCAGCTGTCGTCGTGGCTGGCCTGGTGGCCAGCACGGTGGGCTCGGGATCGGCAGGGGCCTTCCAGGCCGCCGGCTCGGGCACGGGTGGCACGGGGGGAGGTGAGCGCACTGCCTCGGCGGGAGGCGACGTGGGCGGGGAACGGCATACCGTCACCCTGATCACTGGTGACGTGGTGACGGTGGCCACCTCCGCGGGTGCCCGGCCCACCACGACGGCGAGCGTCGTCGCGGCGCCGCGCCCGGGCGGCGTTCCCGTCGCCTTCCGACAGATGCACGACGGGGAACGCCTATTTGTCGTGCCCAGCGACGCGGCGGCCTTGGTGTCCAGCGGTGTGCTGGACCGGCGCCTGTTCGACGTGACGGGTCTGGTCGAGGCCGGGCTCACCGGCGAGCAGGACACCCGCCTCATCGTGCAGATGACCGGTGAGAGCATCGCGACGGGCGACGACAGCCTCATGCGCGGTGTCGCCCGGGATGCGGGCCTGGACGTGGTCCGGTCGCTGACCTCCATCGATGCCGTCGCGACCGCCGTCACCGGCGAGGAAGGTCTCAACTTGGTCGGTGCCCTGGGTGCCAGCCCCGGGAGCAGCCCCGCGGCGGTCTCGAGGATCCAGCGGGTGTGGCTCGACGCGCCCGTGCGCAGCATGGATGCCGAGTCGATGCCGCAGATCGGGGCCCCGCAGGCGTGGGATGCCGGGTTCACTGGTGAGGGCGTCACCGTCGCCGTGTTGGACACCGGCATCGACACCACCCACCCTGACCTGGCGGGGCAGGTCATCCTGGAGGGCAACTTCTCTGACAGTCCGGACACCATGGACCGGGCGGGGCACGGCACACACGTCGCCGGCATCATCGCCGGCACCGGTGCGGTCGACCCGGCCATGCGCGGTGTCGCGTACGACGCCTCCCTGATCAACACCAAGGTCCTGGACGACGACGGGTACGGCTGGGAGTCGGAGATCATCGCGGGCATGGAGTGGTCGGCCCAGCAGGGCGCGGACATCCTCAACATGAGCCTGGGCGTGCCCTTCGGATTCACCGACGGCACCGACCCGGGTGCGCAGGCGGTCAACGCCATCTCGGAGGAGTACGACGTCCTGATCGCCGTCGCGGCCGGGAACGAGGGCTGGGCGGGTCCGGGCTCAGTGGCTACCCCCGGCACCGCCGACCTCGGACTGACCGTGGGCGCAGTCGACAAGTCGGACGTCTGGGCCGAGTTCTCGGGTCAGGGTCCCCGCACCGGCGACAGCGCGCTCAAGCCCGACATCGTCGCCCCCGGTGTGGACATCATCGCGGCGCGGGCCGCGGACGGCTGGCTCGGTGACCCGATCGACGAGCACTACACCAGCATGTCCGGGACCTCGATGGCGACACCGCACGTCGCCGGGGCTGCGGCGGTGCTGGCTCAGGCGCAGCCCGACCTGTCCGGCCAGGAGCTGAAGTCGGTGCTCATGGGCTCCGCTCAGCCGGTCGGCGACACGGTATGGCGTGAGGGCGCCGGGCGGGTCTACCTGCCGACGACCCTGGATGCGCAGCTCGTGGCGCAGCCGGCCTCGCTGTCCTTCGGGCTCTTCCCGTTCCCGCAGGACGAGCTCCAGCCGGAGACCCGGACCCTGACCTACCGCAACGACGGCGACACCGACGTCACGGTCGCGCTGACGACCGAGCTCGCCGACGATGCCGGGGACCACGGTGGCAGCGCGCTGACTCTCTCTGCGCAGACCCTGGCCGTCCCGGCCGGCGGAACCGCCACGGTCGACGTCACCATCACCCCCGGCCAGGTCGACGTCGGCCGCTGGGGCGGTGTCGTGCTGGCCAGCGACGACGAGGGGCGGCAGGTCCGCACCACCGTCGGTTTCGAGAACGAGCCGCTCAAGTACGACCTGACCATCAGGGCGATCGACCGCAGCGGTGGGCCGGCCCAGGTCGACGCAGCCGTCCTCAACGTCCAGGACGCGAGCATCTTCGCCGACATCGACGTTCCGGTGGACGGCGAGACCACGATCCGGGTCGAGCCCGGCCCCTACTCGGTCACGGCCTACCTCCCGGAGTGGGACGAGAGCGGAGACTGGCCGGAGGTCGTGTCGTTGACCGGCATCTACCAGCCGCAGCTCGAGGTCGCCGGTGACACGGTGGTCGAGCTGGACGCGCGGGAGGCGACCCCGCTGACGGTGCGGACGGAGCAGCCGGCGACCACCCTGGAGGCCTCGCTGACCCATCAGCGGACCGACTACGCCGACAACGGTGGGTTGAGCGTGGGCTGGGGAGTCGGTGACATCCCGCTCTACGCGACCCCGACCGAGCCCGTCCTGGACGGCACCTTCGCGCACCTGTCCACGCACGGGCTGGAAGGCCCGGGCGAGCGACCGGACTACACCTACGACCTCGCCTTCGTCGAGCCGGTCGTCCCCGCCGACCTCACCTACGTCGTCAGCGACAGCGAGCTCGCGGCCATCGACTCGACCTACCGCGCCGAGACCGATCCCAGCCTCTTCCTCGAGGGCCGAGGCCCGCTGCCCGATGGGTGGTGGATGGCCTCCATCGGCCTCTTCGAGCAGGAGGGCCCGACGCAGCGCACGGAGTTCGTCAGCACCGAGGGCGTCCAGTGGGTCCAGTCGGTGATGGAGCCCGATGATGAGGGTTGGCCGCTGACCTGGTGGGACACCGATTTCGAGAGCTACGAGCCGGGTCAGCGGCTCAGCACCGCCTGGCTGAGCGCGGTCTACAGCCACGGGCTGCCCGGCATCCACGGCGTCCGAGAGGCTGACCTCGTCGAGTTCGTCCTACCGCACGTGGCTGACGACCACGGTCACGCGACGATGGTCGAGGGGGCGGCCTCCTCATACCTCGGCCTGTGGGCCGGAGGTGAGCTCATCGCTGAGAGCGAGGAGTGGCCGGACCTCATGGCCGAGGTGCCGACGCAGGCAGACCTCCGTCTTGTGCAGCGGACACAGATCGACCACCCGCAGTTCCCACGCAGCATCCACCTAGACACCGAGTGGACCTTCCCCTCGGCCACGACCGAGGACCTGCAGACGCTGCCGATGCTCGACATCCGGTATGGCGTGCAGCAGCTCAGCCTGCTCAACGAGAGCGCGCGCCAGGTCCGGATGGATGCCGAGGTCTACCCAATGCCCACCCTGGACGGTCCGGCCCCGGCTCCGGAGCTGACCGCCTTCGAGACCTGGTGGTCCGCCGACGACGGCGACACGTGGACCGAGGCGGAGGTGACCCTGCACGGTCAGGGGAACGTCTCCGTCGCGTTCGACGCCCCGTCGGACGCCGAGTTCGTCTCGCTGCGGGCCACGGCGACGGACGCCGCCGGCAGCACGGTCACGGAGGAGGTGATCCGGGCCTTCCGCGTCGACGGCGAGCTGGACGGCCCGGAGGTGGTGCGCGTCGCCGGGCTCGACCGGTACGCGACGGCCGCCCAGATCTCGGCCCACTACGAGCCCGGTGTGGACACCGTCGTGGTGGCGACGGGTCTGGAGTTCGCCGACGCCCTCGTGGGCGCTGCGCGGGCCGGTGAGCTGGCGGGTCCGGTCCTGCTGACCAGACCGCACGGCCTCGCCTCCGCCACCAGGAGCGAGCTCAGCCGCCTCGAACCGAGCACGGTGCTGGTCCTGGGCGGGACCGAGGCGATCCACGACGCGGTCATGGACCAGATCCGTGGGGTCGTGCCCGCTGCCGAGGTGCGTCGTATCGGAGGCACTGACCGCTACCAGACGGCTGCTCTGGTCGCCCGCGAGTTCGGGATACCGGAGACCATCTACGTCACGACCGGGGTCAACTTCCCCGACGCCCTCGCCGCATCGGCGCTGCCCTTCGGCGGCTCCGTCGGTCCGGCGGCCTACGAGAGCGCCTCGGTCCTGCTGACCCGTCCGACGTCGCTGCCGGGCGCGACCCGCGCGGAGCTGGAGCGGATCAGTCCCGAGCGGATCGTCGTGGTCGGTGGGGTCGAGGCGGTGTCTGATGAGGTGATGCGGGAGCTCGAGGCCTACGGTCACGTCGATCGGGTGGCGGGCGATGACCGCTACCACACGGCGGTGCTCCTAGCCGAGGAGTTCACCAGCGCCGACATGGTCGTCCTGGCCTCGGGCCAGAACTGGCCGGACGCCCTCGCCGGCGCCGCGTGGGCCAAGCGGGAGGCCGCACCGCTGCTGCTGGTCCGTCAGGACAACGTCCCGGGTGTGACGTGGGGCAAGCTGGAGCAGCTCGACCCTTCGACGATCAACGTCCTGGGTGGCCCGGTCGCCGTCTCGGAGGAGGTGCTGCACCACCTGCGCACCCTCCGGTGAGCCAGACCTACCGAGCACGTGAAGAGGCCCGACCGAACGCCACCAGGGGTGTCCGGTCGGGCCCTTACGCGCTGTCGGTCAGGCGCGGTCGGTCCGGCATTCTTCTTGCTTCTGTGAGGAAGTGGGCGACCTGTGTGGGTCGGCCTGTAGCAAGGGGGAAGCGAACGTCTTCCAAGGTGGGACAGGGTCGGCCGCCACGCGTCTCAAGGTGTGCCGGTCTGCAGTCCTCGTGCGACGGCGCCGCCGATCAGCCCTACACCCAGTAGGGCTAGGAGCCAAAAAGCGTTCTCGTCTGCGCGATTGGTGAGGTTGAGAAAGGCGATACCGAAGGCAAGGAGGCCGACAGTAAGTGCGCCTAGACTTTCTTTCCGCATCGAGGGGGTCCCTTCCAGGGGCAGGGCTGCAAGCGTCGTCCTTGTACGCCTCGGTCAGGGGAGCACGCTACCGGAGGTCTGGCGCGAGCCGGCCTCGTCCAGGGCATGCGACCCGCCGCAGAACAGGATGTCTAGCTGAGCCGTGCCTGGAGTGATGAGGTGCCGTTGCGACCCGAGCGGTGACCCGCAATGCTGTTGAGGTCCGGCGTGGCACTGGCCAATGGGACCGTCTGCCCGCCATGCGGGGACATTCAGTGACGGATCAGCATGTGGGTGTCATCGTCGAGCACCTCTTCGACGCCGAGGTAGGCCAGGTCAGCGACGAACCGCGCGCGCGAGGCGGGCGCCTCATCGGTGCTCCGGAGGTAGCGGGCGTAGGCCTCAGCTGTGGAAGTGTCACCGAGCCCGCTCTCGTCGGCGGCGAACCAGCGGACGACAGACGGATCAGGCACGCCACCCTCTCCAGAGATTGCAGGATCGAAGGCGTGACTGCAGGCAGGGCAGACGATGGTCGGCATGAGACCCAACCTAGGTGCCATGCGCAGGGACTGCATCCCACCTCCGGAGGAGCTTTCCAGGCGGCTCTGCGACCACGGTCTGATCCGACCCTTGACAGCAGGTGCCACAACGTCCCACGGCATGAGCGGGCGAGCGCAGCCATCCTGAGCGCGGCAGAGTCGTGCGTCCACCGTGCGGCTGCGCAACCAGATCAGATGATCTGCTCGTACCGAGTGAGCGCGTCCATGTAGGTGTCTCTGTCGAATTGGAGCTCGAGCCCTTCGTAGTCTGCGCCACATCCCGGCCCGAAGTCCGACCACGTCACGGTTTCGGATCCGACCTCGATGTGGGCAAGGAGTGGCCCGCAGCCGATGACCGTGCACGTACATCCGAGAAGCGCTGTGCGCCCAGACTCATCCTCAGGGCGATGACCAAGGAGAAGTTCGGTCATGTTGGTCCCGATGGGGTGACCAAGAAACTCGGGTAGCTTGAACCCGGGTGGTACGTGAGGGCGGACCCAGTCCACTAGGTTTTTACCGTCCACGATGATGTCGACCGGGGACTGCTGCACGATCAGGTGACAGTGGTTAGTCACGCAGCCTGATTGGCTGGTGTGGTCATGATGGTCTCGTAGTCGATGGGGGTCAACCGGCCCAGAGCGGCTTGTCGGCGGCGGCGGTGGTAGGTGCGCTCGATCCAGGTCACGATCGCGATCCGCAGGTCGTTGCGGGTGGCCCAGGGGTGTCGGTCAAGGACGTTCTTCTGGAGCAGCGCGAAGAAGCTCTCCATGGCGGCGTTGTCGCCCGCGGCGCCGACTCGACCCATCGACCCGACCATGTCGTGGCGGTTAAGAGCGTGGACGAATTTCCTGCTACGAAATTGCGATCCTCTGTCCGTGTGAACCACGCAACCGGTGACGTCACCGCGCCGGGCGACGGCGTTGTTGAGTGCGGTGACGGCGATCCTGGACTTCATCCGGGAGTCGATGGAGTAGCCCACGATCCGGTTGGAGAAGACGTCCTTTAACGCGCAGACGTACAGCTTTCCTTCACCGGTCCAATGCTCGGTGATGTCGCCCACCCACAGCTCGTTCGCAGCGTCGGCGGTGAACTCGTGCCGGATCCGGCCCTTCTCATCGCTGACAGCGCACAGGTCCTCGTGCACCGGCGGGCCAGGCTTCTTGCCGTTCTTGCCCCGCCTCTTCCCGAAGGCAGACCACCAGCCGTTGTCCGAGCACAACCGCCACGCCGTCCGCTCGCTCATGGCGTGGCCGGCATCGCGGGCCTCATCAGCCAGGAACCGGTACCCGAACTCAGGATCGTCACGGTGAGCATCGAACAGCGCGTTCGCGCGGTGCGCCGCGGCGAGGTCGGCGTCGGTGACCGGGCCCGCCAGCCACCGGTAGTAGGGCTGGCGAGCAATCTTGAGCACCCGGCACGTCACCGTGACGGGGATCCCGTCAACGGCCAGCTCGCGGACGAGCGGGTACATCATTTCCCCGGCAGGTTCGCCTGAGACAGATAGGCCGCCGCGCGGCGCAGGACCTCGTTCTCCTGCTCCAACAACCGGATCCGCTTCTTGGCCTCACGCAGCTCAGCCGAGGCGACCGCGGCCCCACCGGGCCGCTCACCGTCGGCTTCCTCGGCCCTCTTCATCCACGTGTACAGCGTCGTGAAGTGGATCCCGAAGTCCTTAGCGATCTGATCGAGTCCGACATCCGGCTCCCGATTGCGCGCGACCCTGACGACATCGTCGCGGAACTCCTGGGGGTAGGGCTTGGTCACGGTGAACATCCTTTCAGCCCAGCCCGAGGACTAGGCAGCTCAGGTGTCACCTATCCGTGCAGCAGTCCCCCGTGTCGTAGCGAGTCGACTCTCTCCACGGGTGCATACCCTCTGCAATCCTCAACTGTAGGTCCCGCACCCGGATCAACGTTTTCTTCATAGAACCAGCATCTGAGCCGGTTGTCGCGCCGACGCGGATCGCATAACGGCCCTCCAGGATGGCAGCACTCTGGAACGTCCCCCACATGCCTGGAGCGAAAGCCATCAGCAAGGCCCCTCCTTCCTTGTCCACGATGCGCAAGGTGCCCGCATCGATGGCTACGTCGAAACTGTCGTTGACACTCGCCCGCCTTGTCGTGAACAAGTAGCCGCGCGCTCTCATCGTCGCCGTCGCAGGGCAGAAGATCGTGAAGAGCGACGTGCGGGGGCTGCGGAGTGCGGCTTCCGGTGGTTGCCCCTCTATCATGCTGACGCGGCGATCCTCCTCCATCGTCACAAGAAAGATTTCAGGATCAGCGTGGCTCTCGTCGCTCATACCACCCCAGGCTATCTGTCCTGAGGCACCAGCAGTCCGCAGCCAGCCCGCAGAAGATCCGCCGCAGGACTCTATCCAGCCAGCACACCTTCGCCCTGACCTGCATACTCGCCACTTCTTGTCGCTACCCATACCCCAGTGAGGCATTGATCTAAATCTTTTCGGACTCGGTGTCATCGGTGCACTCATCCGCTTTACGCCCGCGTCACATTTGGCGGAACTGACGTCTTCGCTAGGGATATCTACACGCCGGCGACGTAGGCGGTGAGGAGGTGGACGCCGTGGCGGTCGAGGTTGCCGCGGGCCCTGTCGTAGTGCCCGGTGGTTCTGGGGTCAGCGTGACCGGCCAGGATGTGGGCGTCGCGTAGGGGCACTCCGGCGTCCACAGCGTTGGCGATGGCGGCGTGCCGTAGCGAGTGGGGGCTGATGGGCCTGGGAATCTGGCCGTCTTCGCGATGCGCCTCACCCCGTCCCGAGCAGCCAGAAGCGGCAGACCTTGCGGTCGCTGACCACATTGGCCTGCAAGCTCCCCATAATAAGTAGCCGGGCGGCGACCGCTCTCGCCAGACTCGAGGGCCGACTCGACGTACGCCGGACCCTACCGACGGCGTTCGCCCGCACCGGTCCTGATGGCCGAAGCTGCGGTCCAGTCCCCTGAAGGTCAGCGAGTACCCATCCCCGGCGGCACCCTCACCATCAACGTCGACGGGGCGGGCCGGCGGCCAGAACGTCAAGAACTCCGCCTCCGAACCGGCCAGTTCGAGCTCGCGGTCGCCAACTACGTGATCACCACGAGCGAGCGACTGGACCTCTTGACCGAGGACGACCTGCTGCTCGAGCCTCTCGGACGTTGACCCTTTGGAGTACCTGACCACTGAGGACCTTGGCCTCCAGGACTCCGCGGCCCACCGCCCCAGCGCCAGCGTCTTACGATGTGCCGCCTACTCGGACATCGTTGGCAAGGCGGGTGCGCTCTTGGAGTCCCGCCAGCGGCCACGCCGACCACCAGACAGCAGTTCGTCACCTGGTCAAGTGGCACTAGCTCGAGCCAACGACTGGCGACAAAGTAGTGCGTCTCAGGTGCCTTCCTGGTCAAGTCTCTCGAGGATCCAGGCGCGTATAAGGGTGGGGACGGGGATGTGGTTGGCGTCGGCCACGCTCTGGATCTTGTCCTGCTCTGCGGCACTCAACCGCACCAGGAACACCGTCGAGAGGTCCAGGGGGTCCCTCTGTACTTGATCGGCAGACGCTTCCTCCGAGGTGGACTCGCAGTCCACAGGCCACCACATCGATCGACCGCCGGTGACCAGCGGAACCGTTCACGGCCGACGTACGACAGGGCGGATGAAGGCTCCGATCGCGGCGACCGCGGCTGCTGCAATGAAGGCGATGAATGGGCCAGCGCTCGCCGAGAGAGCTCCCATGACGGGAGCACCGGCCGCCTGGCCGAGGGCGATGACGAGAAACGCTAATCCGACCCCGGCTGCGGGGGCCTGCGTGTAGACCTCGGTTCCCCCGATCAGCAGCAGCCCGGTCAACGCGATGTAGGCAGCACCGAAGGCCGCCGACGCGAGCCACGCGACCGCGACGATACCGGGATACGCGGCGAGGAGGCCTGTGGCCAGCCCCATGACGAGCATGGTCGTCACCCAACTGGCCCTGATGCCGAAGCAACGGCTCAGGTCGCCGGCTGCCGCACCGAGCACGCCGAAGGCGCCGAGGAAGACCCACGCGATGGACGAGGCGGATTCACTCATTCCTCCGGTGCTGACGAGTAAGTCACGACCGAAGGTCCACATCGCGGAGCTGGCGGCTCCCATCAGCGCGGCCGCCGTGAGCAGTCGGCCGCTGCCGGTGGGTAGGAGGGGGCGAGGGATGAGGGCATCGGCGGTGGTTGCGCCCGAGCGGTTCACCGGCCCGGAAGGAACAACGAAGGCGGCCCAGAGGGTGGCAAGGGCGCAGATGATCGCGAACAGAACCCAGGCGACCCGCCAGTGCTCGTGGGTAAGGAGTGCGATCGGGCCGGCAACAGCCACACCGATGCCGGTGCCGGCGTTGATCACCGTCTGCGTCCGGTTGCGCATCGGTGCCGGCACAGTGTGGGCAACCGCGTGGGCCAGGGGCGGCGATGCCACGCCGGTGCTCGATCCGGCGATGAGTACCCCTACCGCGAGCACTCCGGCAGTTGGCGCGGCCGCGACGATGAGCACCCCGGCGGTCGCAGTCATTCCCGCTGCGACGGCGACGGCGCGTCCGCCGAACCGTGGGGTGAGGATCGTGGAGGCGATGATCGCAAGGCAGTATGAGACGTAAGAGCCGGACGCGATCGCCCCGGCTGTGCCGGCATCCAGCGCGAACTCGGCGCGGAAGACCGGTACGAACAACCCGTAGGCGAACCGGGCCAGTCCGTAGCAGACCGCGATCAACGACAGCCCGGCGCCCGTCAGCCACAGTGACTGGCGCCGGCTGAGTAGGCCAGCCTCGTCCCCCTCGGCCACCATGCTCTGCTCCCGCATTATCCGCTCCAATCTCACAGATCTGTGAACCCAGAACACGGTACGTATACTGGTCGGTGAAGTCAATGACGCGAGGCGAGGAGTTCACATGGAGGCCGAGGACGACTCCGCTGAGGTGCTACAAATGCCGCCGTTGACCGCTGGTGCGCGGCGCCTCGTGGAAGTAGCTTCCGAGCTGTTCTACCGGCATGGCATCCATGCGGTCGGTGTCGATACGATCGCTGCGGAGTCGGGCATCACCAAACGCACTCTGTATGACCGGTTCGGGTCGAAAGACCAGCTCGTCGCGGTCTACCTCCAGGCCCGTCACCAACGCTGGTGGGAACGGATGGAGCGGCGGGTGGCGCGGGAGTCGGAGTCTCCGGTGCTCGCCCTTTTCGATTCGTACGCCCAAGATTCCGAGTCATCGGATCGGGGCTGCGCGTTCATCAACGCTGCGGCGGAGTTGCCCGCCGATCATCCCGCCTACCGGGTCGTGCGCGCCCACAAACGAGCCGTGCTCGACCGCCTGGTCGAGCTGCTCGGCCCAGGTTCTGCCTCTCACCAGGAGTCTGTCGCCGTCGCTCAGGAGATCTACCTGCTGCTCGAAGGAGCCATCGCCCATCGCGGCATCGACGGCGATGACCAGCTCCTCAGGCGCGCACGTGAGATCGCGGTGTGGCGGCTCCACGATCGCAGCCTGAACGCGACCGCTCACAGATGACTTTTGCCATCGTCTGAGACGTGCCGAAGAGCCAGCCTCCGCCTGAGCCTGCCGAGGGTTCTGAACAGAGCTCGTGACGATTCGTACCGGGACAGTCTCACTGCTGCATCCTGGGATCCTGCGTAGGGTCGTCATACATGGGCGGGCAGCCGTCTCCGAGGGCTTCTGGGCGCAGCTCGTAGTGCCAGGGTTCGTTCCGATAGATCTGGCAGAGGCCGTACCCGGCGCCATGTTCGGACAGCCACTCCGCGGCCGTCCAGGGCCCGATATCGACCGCATCCCCCGACACGTGGGCAGACGTCCCCGGAGTCGCAACCCACCGAGCTGCCTCCTCCGCGGACCCGTACTCCAAGATGGCCTCCCGAAGGAGCTGTTCCTGGTACTCAGCCGAGCGCCAGCCACTGTTGACCTGCAGCTGTACCCCCTCACCGGCGGCATCCTGCGCAGCCTGGCGCAGGGCACTGAGCAGAGCGGGGTCGAGCTTGGCCACGGCCGGATCCTCGTCAGCGAACATCGCCGGACCGTCAACGCTGATGGTGATGAGATCCTCACTGGTCGCCCGGACGGAGCCAATGTCAGATGTGGTGACTCCGACCAGCGCAGCGCCGACGACGGCGAGGACGGCGACGATGGCTGGGCGGGTGCGGCGGGCTCGGGATCGTGCCGGTCTGCGGTAGGACATGCCACCAGCCAAGGCAATGGGGTGTTGCCGGGGCGTATGCGCTTTTCGATACGTTGACGATAGATCCGTACTCGTAACATCGAGAGTCTGATGCGCGTGCTGATCGTCGAGGACGAGCCCTACCTGGCCGAAGCCATCCGCGATGGCCTGCGTCTGGAAGCGATCGCAGCCGACATCGCCGGCGACGGTGACACCGCTCTGGAGCTGCTGGGCATCAACGCCTACGACATCGCCGTCCTCGACCGCGACATCCCCGGACCCTCCGGTGACGAGGTCGCCAAGCGCATCGTCGCCTCCGGCGGTGGTATGCCGATTCTCATGCTCACCGCGGCCGACCGGCTCGATGACCTGGCCTCCGGGTTCGGGGTCGGAGCCGACGACTACCTCACCAAGCCGTTCGAGCTCCGCGAACTCGTGCTCCGGCTTAGAGCGCTCGACCGCAGACGCGCCCACATGCGCCCGCCCGTCCGGGAGATCGCAGGTCTGCGGCTCGACCCGTTCCGCCGCGAGGTCCACCGGGACGGTCGCTACGTCGCGCTGACCCGCAAGCAGTTCGCGGTGCTCGAGGTGCTCGTCGCTGCCGAAGGCGGTGTGGTGAGCGCCGAGCAACTTCTGGAGCGGGCGTGGGACGAGAATGCCGACCCGTTCACCAACGCCGTGCGCATCACTGTGTCCGCCCTGCGAAAACGCCTCGGAGAACCGTGGGTCATCACAACCGTGCCAGGAGTCGGCTACCGCATCGATAGTCGACCGGACACGGTCCATGAAGGCGAAGACCGTGCCTAGGGCGCCCAGGTTGAGCGCCCGCCTCAAGTTCGCCCTCAGCTACGCCGGGGTCATCATGCTCGCGAGTACCTTGCTGCTCGCGGTGGTGTGGGTGTTCCTGCTGCGGTACGTACCGGAGGTAACCCACGTTTCCGTCCGTTCCCCCGGAACGTTCGTGCCCAACCAGTCCGACCTCGTGCGCGCCTTCACTCCGCCGACAGCCGCGGCCCTGACCTTCCTCCTGGTATTCGGTCTCGTGGGAGGGTGGGTCCTCGCCGGCCGCATGCTTGCCCCGCTGACCCGGATCACGCACGCGACGCGCTTGGCGGCGACCGGATCTCTCTCGCACCGGATCCGGCTACAAGGCCGACAAGACGAGTTCCGGGAGCTCGCCGACGCCTTCGACGCCATGCTGGCGCGGCTCCAGGCACACGTGGCCGAACAGCAGAGGTTCGCCGCCAACGCCTCCCACGAGCTGCGCACTCCGCTCGCGATCTCGCAGACGATGCTCGACGTGGCTGCCCACGACCCGAGCCCGGACACCAAGCAGCTCATCGAGCGCCTCCAGGCGGTCAACAGCCGAGCCATCAACCTGACGGAGGCGCTGTTGCTGCTCAGCCGCGCCGGCCAGGGGTCATTCAGCCGCGAACCCGTCGACCTGTCCCTGGCCGCGGAGGAGGCCACCGAGACACTCCTGCCCGTCGCAGAGCAACGCGGCGTCACGATCGAGACATCGGGCGACATCGCGTTGGCGATGGGGTCACCGGCGCTCCTCCTCCAGCTGACCATCAACCTCCTGCACAACGCGGTGGTGCACAACCTGCCGGAACACGGCACGGTGTGGGTCACGAGCAGTCACGACTCCGAGAGAGTCTCACTCACTGTCGAGAACACCGGCGAGAAGCTCTCCGCTGAGGTGGCCGCGACGTTCGTCGAGCCGTTTCAGCGCGGTAGCGAACGCATCCGCACCGACCACGCAGGCGTCGGCCTCGGCCTGGCAATCGTCACGAGCATCACCGAGGCACACGAGGGAAGCCTGACCCTGGCACCCCGGGCCGCCGGGGGCATCTGTGTCACTGTGCAGCTGCCTGCCGCACCGGCAGGCACCTCGTCCGAGAAGGAAGGGGACGGCTCGCCCACTCGGCGCCACTCGTGACCCAGCTCACCGGCCCGTTCCGCGCCGTCCCCGCGGGGGTGGAGTGTCCGGGCTGGGGATACCGCCGAGCGAGCCTCCCGGGGGGACGGAGGCCTCGTGAAACGCTAAGGTCGTGCTGACACGCTTAAGGCAGGGGAGCGCGACGACGACGCTCAACACCTCCGGGCACTTGAGGCCCGACGCGGACGAGTCCGCACGGGCAGCCGTGGTGGCTGTGATCGTGTCCCGTGCGGACTCGTTGCGCTCTGTGGGGTCTGACAGGTCGCTGACCTGCGGCGTTGCTCAGATGTCGAAGTACATCTCGAACTCGTGCGGGTGCGGCCGCAGGCGGAGCGGGTCGACCTCGTTGGCGCGCTTGTAGTCGACCCACGTGCCGAGCAGGTCCTCGGTGAAGACCTCGCCCTCGGTGAGGTAGTCGTAGTCCGCCTCGAGGGCGTCCAGGACCGCCGGCAGCGACGTCGGCAGCTGCTCGATGTCCTGCAGCTCCTCCGGGGGCAGCTCGTAGAGGTCCTTGTCCACCGGCTCCGGCGGCTCGATCCGGTTGCGGATCCCGTCCAGGCCGGCCATGAGCTGGGCGGAGAAGGCCAGGTAGGGGTTGGCTGAGGGGTCGGGCACGCGGTACTCGATCCGCTTGGCCTTCGGGCTGCTGCCGGTGATCGGGATGCGCACGCAGGCAGAGCGGTTGCGGGCGGAGTAGACCAGGTTGATCGGCGCCTCATACCCCGGCACCAGGCGGTGGTAGGAGTTCATCGAGGGGTTGGTGAAGGCCAGCAGCGAGGGTCCGTGCCGGAGCAGGCCGCCGATGTACCACCGCGCGATGTCGGAGAGCCCGCCGTATCCGTTCTCGTCGTAGAAGAGCGGCTCGCCGTCCTTCCACAGGCTCTGGTGGGTGTGCATGCCGGAGCCGTTGTCCCCGAAGAGCGGCTTGGGCATGAAGGTCGCGGTCTTGCCGGCGGCCCAGGCGGAGTTCTTGACGACGTACTTGAACTTCATCAGGTCATCACCCGAGTGCAGAAGGGTGTTGAACCGGTAGTTGATCTCCTGCTGCCCGGCCGTGCCGACCTCGTGGTGGGACCGCTCCACGTCCAGGCCCACGCTGGCCAGCTCGATGCACATGCGGTCGCGGATGTCGGCGAAATGGTCGACCGGTGGCACCGGGAAGTAGCCACCCTTGAACCGGGTCTTGTAACCGCGGTTGCCACCCTCCTCCGCCCGGCCCGTGTTCCACGCGGCCTCGATGGAGTCGATGTAGTAGTAGCTGCCCTGGGGCTCGGAGGCGAAACGGATGTCGTCGAAGACGTAGAACTCGGCCTCGGCGCCGAAGTAGGCGGTGTCCGCGATGCCGCTGGAGGCGAGGTACTTCTCCGCCTTGCGGGCGATCTGCCGCGGGTCACGCTCGTAGGGCTCATCGGTGAAGGGGTCCACGATCGAGAAGTTCATGATCAGGGTCTTCTCGACCCGGAACGGGTCCAGGTAGGCGGTCTGCGGGTCCGGGATCAGCTTCATGTCCGACTCATGGATGGACTTGAAGCC
The DNA here is from genome assembly GCF_008843165.1 of Ornithinimicrobium pratense. Lineage (NCBI taxonomy): Bacteria > Bacillati > Actinomycetota > Actinomycetes > Micrococcales > Ornithinimicrobiaceae > Ornithinimicrobium > Ornithinimicrobium pratense. Next base: position 1,184,247 of record NZ_CP044427.1, read on the forward strand.
ACGGATGGAGGAGCCGTCGAACATCTGCCCGGTGGTGAAGGACTCTTCGTCGAAGGTCGCGGCGGGCACGTTGAAGTGCTGCATGACGCCCGGTAGGTCGCAGAACCGGATGTCGATGAACTTGACGTCCTCGTCCTTGATAAAGGCGAGGACCTCCTCGGCGTTACTGAACATTCTTCCTCCTGGTCGCGGACCGCCCGCTGGTCGGGTTCATGCTTCGACATCGACACTAGAGGGTGCGGATTTCTCGTGCGTCACTCGGGTGTTACGTGCGTGTTACGCCCCGGACACCGCGCACTAGGCTGGTCCACCGTGGACGCACTGGAGAGCTACCGTGGGGAAGCGCTGGGCCTGCCTCGCGAGGGCGTGGGCGCGGCCGGCTCGTTCCTGCGCCGGCTGGTCGCCCTGGTCGTGGACTGGTCGCTGTGTCAGGTCATCGCCACCGGGCTGCTCGGTATGCAGTGGGGCCAGGTCAGCGGGACCCAGGCTTTCCTGCCGCTCGGCCTCTTCTTCGTGCTCAACCTGGTCCTGGTGACCACCCTTGGCACGACGATCGGGCACCGGTTGGTGGGGATCCGTGTGGTGTCCCTCGACGGCGACGGCTACCAGGCGCCGCCCCCGGGTCGCTCGATCGTCCGCGCCGCGCTGCTCTGCCTGTTCGTGCCTGCGGTGATCATGGACGTCGACGGCCGCGGTCTGCACGACAAGGCCGCCCGCACGGTGGTCGTCAAGGCCCGCTGAGCGACTCAAGCGTGCCCACCACGAGGGCTACTTGCCGCGCAGCGCGCGCCGGCTCGCCCGTGGCGGGCGCATCGGGTCCATGCCGGCCGGCACCGGAGGCCGGTTGCGGCCGACCAGCGCCTTGAGCCGCTGCTGGACGGCCAGGGCCTCGTCGTTGCTGATCTGGCGGGGCAGTTTCTTGACCGTCTTGATGACCTTGGCCAGCGGCACCTGGCCCTCGCCCTGGCCGACGACGATGGTGTGCACCGGCACCTCTTCGCCGACGACCCGGGTGACCTTACGGGTCTCGGCGACGGTCAGCCGCTTGGCGGCACCGGCCGGCCCTTCGGCGATGAGCACGACGCCCGGTTTGCCGACGGCACGGAAGACCATGGCCGCGTTGTGCAGGTCGCGCATGCCGCGGACCTGGCCACCGGCCTCGGCGGCGACCGGCTCCTGGTCGTAGAACCAGCCGCGGCGCAGCTGCTGCAGCACCGCCGAGGCCGCGCCTGGCTTGCCCTCGATCTGGGCAAACGCGGCCCGTTCGGCCCGGCGGCCCAGGACGATCATGGCGGCCAGAAGGGCCAGCGGCACCGCGAGGATCATGAGGTAGACAACCTGATCCAGCCAGAGGCCGATGAGCAGACCGACCACGAGCACCGCCAGCGCGGCCAGCAGGATCCACCAGACCGAGGCCGGGTCGGCCTTGCGGGTCATGGTGAAAACCTGGCGGAACTGCTTGAACCAGCCGGGCTTCTTCGGGTCCTTGGGCTTCTTCTTACGGCCGAAGAGGCCCTTCTTCGGCTCGGCCTGGGCGGGGGTCGACATAGGGATCAGGATACGTGCGCGGCGGGCGTCATCCGCTCACGTGCAGCGGCGACCAGGGAGGCGGCCTCCTGGCGGGCCGGCACATTGGCCTCGTACTGCTCGCGCAGGTGGCTGAGGTGCTCGGGGACCGGCCGGCCCCACTTCTGCATCGCCGAGGCGTAGAGCTTGCCCGCGCGGTAGGAGGAGCGCACGAGCGGGCCGGCCATCACGCCCTTGAAGCCGATCTGCTCAGCCAGCTCCGACCAGTGCACGAACTCCTGGGGCTTGACCCACCGGTCGATGGGGTGGTGCAGCTTGGAGGGTCGCAGGTACTGAGTGATCGTCAGGATGTCGCAGCCCGCGTCGTGCAGGTCGCGCATCGCCTGCTCGATCTCCTCCTCGCGCTCGCCCATCCCCAGGATCAGGTTGGACTTGGTGACCAGCTCGTTCTCGCGCGCCATGGACAGCACCCGCAGGGACTTGTCGTAGGTGAACGCGGGCCGGATCTTCTTGAAGATCCGCGGCACGGTCTCCAGGTTGTGTGCGAAGACCTCGGGGCGGGCGTCGAAGACCTGCTGGACCAGCTCGGGCACCGCGCCGAAGTCGGGCGGCAGGATCTCCACACCGGTGTGCGGGTTGAGCTCGTGCACCTTGCGGATCACCTCGGCATACAGCCAGGCCGCCCCGTCCTTCTGGTCATCGCGGGCGACACCGGTGATCGTGGCGTAGCGCAGCTCCATGGTGCGGATCGACTCCGCCACCTTGCGCGGCTCGTCCATGTCCAGGGCGTTGGGCCGGCCGGTGGCGATGTCGCAGAAGTCGCAGCGTCGGGTGCAGATGTCACCGCCGATGAGGAAGGTCGCCTCGCGGTCCTCCCAGCACTCGAAGATGTTGGGGCAACCCGCCTCCTGGCAGACCGTGTGCAGCCCGCCGCTCTTGACCATCGACTGCAGCTCGCGGTACTCCGGCCCCATCTTGGCGGTGGTCCGGATCCACTCCGGCTTGCGCTCGATAGGCGTCTCCGCGTTGCGCGCCTCCACGCGCAGCAGGCGGCGGCCTTCGGGTGCGACGGTCACGAGGACTCCCTTTTGCTGGTCGGGTGTGCGTTGATCGGTCTAGGGTCAACGCACGCACCCTCCAGGGTATGCCGTCCGGCCGCCCGGCGAGCCGGGGGCCCCGGCGGTTAACCCGGTGGTGCCGGTCAGGGCTGGGTCCAGGGGCGGCCGGGGTCTGGGCCATGGCCGTGCTGCGCCGCCGCGGTCGCCAGCACCAGGTGCGCCAGCGCGCTGCCCTGCCCGGGGTCGTAGCCCAGCACGCCGGTGATGCGGTCCAGCCGCTGATGCATGGTCTGTCGACGGATCCCCAGGTCGCGGGCCGTGGCCGCGACGTTCAAACCGTTCTCGAGCCATGCGGCGAGGGTCTCGACCAGGATGGTGCCATGCTCGGCGTCCCACCGGCGCAACGGCTCCAAGCCGTCCTCGACGAGGGCCTGCACGTCCGCGGCGGGGAGCCTGGCCAGCAGGTGCTGCGCCGTGGAGTCCCGCCAGGTGCGTGCGCCGAGATCGCCGGGGGACAGGTCCAGGCCCTCCCGGGCGCGTAGCAGGCTGTCGGCCGCCTCCTCCAGCCGGCGCGGCGGGCCGACGACCAGGCAGGCACACTGCCGGGTGGCGGCCTGCGCCACCAGGGCCGCGACGGCACCGGCCGGGTCCGGCGCGGACGGGTCGACCGCCACCAGGCCCAGCACCTGCCCGCGCACGGCGGCGAGCAGGTGGGGGCCCAACCCGGCGACCCGGCCGAGGACGACCGCGGCTCGCCGGGGGTCAGCGCAGGCCCCGGCCAGCCCCACCACCAGTTGCCCGGGTGCCGGGCAGAAACCCGCCAGCGCACCGCGGGTGAGCAGCTGGGCGGCGTTGGTGAAGCGCGGCCGGTCCAGCAGGTCGGTGAGCAGGCTGACCCCGGGGTCGCTGGCCCCCGGTCCGTCAAGGGTGGAGCGCTGGACGACCAGGCCGACCACCGCCGCCACCCGCTGGGCCAGGAAGCTGGTCTCGACGGTGACCCGCGTCCCCAGGAGCACCTGGCCCCACGGGGCCCCGGCGGTGCGGACCACGCTGTGCGCGGCGTCCGGCTTGACGGTTCCGGCCCGTTGCGGACCTCCCGCGGCCGCGACGACCTGCCCGGACAGGGTCCGGACCTCGATGGGCTCCCCGAGATCCTGCGCCGCCTGGCTGACCAGCTCGGACAGCCCGGCGCCGTCCGCCGCCTGCTCGTGCAGTCGCGTGGTGAGCTCGTCACCGCGCCGCAGCCGCGCCAGGTCGGTGGTGAGCAGGTCGGAGTTCACCTCGCGACAGATCTCCGCGAACGGCACCACCTGCCGCAGGACGATGAGCGGGAGCCCGGCACGGCGGGCCTCGTCGGCCATCTCCGCCGGCAGCTCGGGCAGCGACCGGCCGGGCTCGAGCGCGACCGCGGCCACCTGTCGGGAGGCCAGGTCCCGGATCCAGTGCCGCCGCGTCCCGGCGTCTGCCCCCGCCAGCCCCAGCCCCGTGGTGAGCAGCACCTCGCCACCGGAGAGCAGGGGCGCGATCTCGTAGATCTCGCTGGAATGCACCCAGGTCACCGGTCGATCCAGGTCGGCCTCACGGCCCAGGAAGGCGGGGTCGGCGCGACGCACCGTGGGGTGCCCAAGGAACTGGCTCAGGGCAAGCGTCATACCTCCGCCTCTCGTCGTGGGCCGGTCGCGGACGAAGTGTCCCGGATCATCGGGTCGGGCCTGGACAGTATGCCCATTGCGGCGCAGGCGTGGGTTTGCCAGGCTCGACGGGTCCGGACGTCGACGGTGACGTCCCGAACAGGCGGAGGTAGGCACAGATGAGATCAGTGGAGGACCTGAGCCCCAGCGACCGGCACGGTCTGGAGGCGGCACTGGAGGAGGCACGTGCCGGTCTGGCCGAGGGCGGTGTCCCCATCGGGGCGGTGCTGCTGTCGGCGGAGGGGGAGGTGCTCGGCCGCGGCCACAACCGTCGGGTGCAGGACCAGGACCCGTCGGTCCACGCCGAGACCGATGCCTTCCGCGCCGCCGGGCGGCAGCCGCACTACCGCGGCACGACGATGGTCACCACGCTGTCCCCCTGTTGGTACTGCAGCGGCCTGGTGCGCCAGTTCGGCATCTCGCGGCTCGTCGTGGGAGAGAGCAAGAACTTCACCGGCGGTCACGACTGGGTCGCCGAGCACGGCGTGGAGGTCATCGTCGTGGACGACGAGCGGTGCGTGGAGCTGATGTCCGGCTTCATCGCCGAGCACCCGTCGCTGTGGCACGAGGACATCGGCCAGGAGCTGCCGTGAGCGAGACGACATCCCGCACCACGGAGACCTTCGACATCAGCGTCGACCCGGACTATCCGGTCACTCCCGTCCCCAGGTCGGCCCGCAAGACCACCTTCTCCCTGGCGATCGTCCTCGTCGGGTTCACCATGTTCACCCCGACCATGCTGGCCGGTGCCCAGGTCGGAGCCGGGTTCTCCTTCCTGCCGCTGATGGGTGTGCTGCTGCTGGGCTCCCTCGTGCTGGGGATCTACGTGAGCGCGTTGGGCTGGCTGGGCGCCCGCACCAACCTCTCGACCGCGATGATGGCGCGGACCAGCTTTGGCCAGGGCGGTGCCAAGCTGTCCTCGCTGCTGCTGGGCGGCACCCAGATCGGGTGGTACGGCGTCTCCGTCGCCACCCTCGCGCTGCTCACCGGGCAGGCGCTGGGCTGGGACAGCGACGCCTCTGTCCGCTGGCTGATGGTCGCCTCCGGCCTGGTCATGGGGATCACCGCCTACATCGGCTACAAGGGGATGTACGTCCTGTCCCTGGTCGCACTGCCGCTGATGCTCATCCTGGGGGCGTGGGTGACCTGGCAGGCCTTCGACGAGGTCGGTGGCCTGAGCCCGATGCTGGACATTGAGCCGACGGAGAGCATGGGCCTGGCCGTGGCGGTGACCATCATCGTCGGCACCTTCGCCTCCGGCGGCACCCAGGCGCCGAACTGGACCCGGTTCGCCAAGACGCCCGCGGCAGGCCTGTGGACCTGCATGTGGGCCTTCCTCGCAGCCCAGCTGCTGATGCTCTTCTCCGGCGCGATCGGCGCGATCGCCTACGGCGAGGGAGACTTCGTCGTCGTCCTGTTCAACCTGGGCCTGGTCACCTGGGGTCTGCTCTTCCTCGTGGCGAACATCTGGACCACCAACGACAACACCGCCTACAACGTGGGCGTCGCCGGCGCCGAGCTGTTCAACGTGCGGACCCGGCGACCCTTCGTCGTGGCCGGTGTCGTGCTCGGCACCGTGCTCGCGGTCACGGGGATCTACGACTCCCTGGTCGACTACCTGGTATGGCTGGGCATCCTCATCCCGCCGCTGGGCGGGGTCATCCTCGGTGACCACCTGGCCCGCCTGCGGCGCGGCTCCGGGCAGGAGGTCACCCTGCACATCCCCGGAGTCCGGTGGAGCAACATCGCGGTGTATGCCCTCGCCTCCCTCGCCGCCTGGACCGCCAACGAGACCGGCTTCTTCATCCCGCCGGTGGTGGGCATGCTCGTCGCCTTCGCCGGGGCCGTGGGGGTCCAGGCCCTGCGTCGGCGCTGACAGACCGGTGGGTTCGGCGCCCGGTTGTCCCTATCCGGGCGCCGAGCTCACCTCTGTCTGGGCCCGCCCTGCTCGACGGCAGGATCTCTACTCGACGTCGGAGCGCTGGAAGCGCAGCAGCGCCAGCCCCAGGGTGAGGACCAGCAGCGTGGACAGCACGACCGCACCCTGGGCGAAGCTGACCACGTGCGTTGTGGGGGTGCAGGAGACCGTAATGTCGTCGCAGAAGGTCGGCCACTGCACCCAAGTCGTGCCGTGCTCGACGAAGGCCTCGAGGTTGGTCCCGAGCAGCCAGCGGGTCCAGGAGGGGTAGAGGCCGCGCAGGATCCCCTCGGCCAGCACCAGGTAGCCGACCATGAGGCCGAGCACCACCGCGCTGTGCCGCACCAGGAAGGCGGCGCCAGCGCCGAACGCGGCCGCCGCCGCGGCCAGCCCGACGACGCGCAGCGCCATCCAGCCCATCGAGACCCACTGCGCCCCGCTGAGGCCGTCGTCGATCCCGTGGTAGCGGAAGACCGCGGGAACGCCGATCAGCACCAGCCCCAGCCCGACGCCGGCGATCGGGATCCCGGTCAGTGCCGCGGCCACGACCTTGGCGCTGAAGACGGGCAGGCGTCGGGGCAGGAAGGTGAGCCAGGAGCCCATGGTCCGGTGCGTGAACTCGGCCGCGACGCTCGTCGAACCAGCCGCGAGCGCCAGGAACAGGAAGGGATAGACGAGGTAGCCCAACAGCTCGCGGTACTGCCCCTCCATCGAGGGAGAGACGGGCATGAAGTCCTCGAGGACGGGCGGTCGCCGCATCTGCTCGCAGCCGAAGTCGACCTCCCCCTGACCGGTCTCCTGCCGCGCCCGGGCCTGGTCCCGCACGCAGGCCTGGTAGTCCTCCAGGCTGGACGGCTCCCAGTAGCTCCTGGCCTCCTCCACATAGTTCTGGGCGTGGGCGCGCTGATCGTTGATCGAGACCGAGAGCTGGTGCACGCCGAAGACCGCCATCAGCGCCACGACGGCCGCCGCAAGCACGGCCAGAACGAGGACGCGCCGAGCCAGGATCCGGCGCAGCTCCACCCGGACCAGGCGGGTCACCGCGCAACCTCCGGACCGGCGGCACCGGGACGGCGATGGCCGGGACCACGATCGCCGGGGCCGCCCGCGTCGGGTGCGAACTGAGTGGTGAGGGCGTCGTCCTGCGTGAGCTCGAGGAAGATCTGCTCCAGGCCGCGCCGGCTGGGCACCAGGCGCTCCACGTACAGCCCCTGGGCTGCCAGCAGCCGGGTGATCTCGGCCGGTTGCGCGCCGGTGACGGTGAGCCGCCCGGAGTCGGCGGAGACGGCATACTCCAGCGCCTCGGCCGCGTCGGTGCCGCGCCGGGCCGCCAACCACTCGGCCGTGAAACCCGCGTCGCGCAGGATGCGGACCGCGACCCCGGGGTGGGCCACCCCGACCTCGACCGTCTCACCGCCGCCCCCGATCAGCCCGGCGACCGAGCCCTGGGCCAGCACCCGGCCGCGCCCGATGATCGAGACGGTGTCGGCGATCTGCTCGACCTCGGACAAGATGTGGCTGCTGACCAGTACGGTGCGGCCCTCGTCGGCCAGTCGCCGCATCGTCTGCCGGATCTCGTGGATACCGGCCGGGTCCAGGCCGTTGGTCGGCTCGTCGAAGATCAGCAGCTCCGGTGACTTCAGCAGCGTCGCGGCGATCGCCAGGCGCTGCTTCATGCCCAGCGAGTAGGCCCGGAACTGGTCGCGGCCCCGGGCGCCGAGCCCGACCTCCTCCAGCACCTCACCGACGCGGCGCCGCGGCGTGCCGATGCCGTCGGCGAGCAAGGAGAGGTTCTTGGCGCCGCTGAAGGTGGGAAAGAACTTCGGCGACTCCACGATCGCCCCAACCCGGTCCACGACGCTGGGTAGCTGCTGCGGCACCGGGGTGCCGAAGAGGTGCATCGAGCCACCGTCGGCACGAGTCAGACCGAGCAGCATCCGGATGGTGGTGGTCTTGCCCGAACCGTTGGGCCCCAGGAAACCGTGCACCCCGCCAGCGGGCACGTCCAGGTCAAGGCCGTGGACGGCCACGCGCCGCCCTCGCCTGGTGCGGTAGGTCTTGCGCAATCCCCGCGTGACGACGGCGAGAACGTCGCCCTCGTGGGCGGTCACGGCTTGCCCCATCTTCTGCTCCCATCCGCCGGCCTCCCGGCCGATCCCTGCTGGGAGCAGTCAACACGCTGCCGAGGCTGCGCAGGGCCTACCCAGGCAGCGTGTCGCCCCACGGTCTCCGCGTGGTGTTTCAGGCGGTGGTGCGGGCCGGGTCCAACACGCGCTCCAGGTGCGCGGTGACCAGTGGCAGCACCTCGGCCACCGGCACGTCCCGGCCCAGCTCCTTGGCCAGCGAGGTCACCCCGGCGTCGGCGATCCCGCAGGGGATGACGACGTCGGCCCAGCCGAGGTCGCAGGCGCAGTTGAGGGCAAAGCCGTGCATGGTCACGTCGTGGCTGACCCGGATGCCGATCGCCCCGATCTTGCGGTCCGGGCGCTCCCCGTCGCCGAGCACCCACACCCCGGAGCGCCCGTCCACGCGACCGGTCTGCACGCCCAGGTCACGGCATACCCCGATCATCATCTCCTCGAGGCGACGGACGTGCGCGACCACGTCCACGGGGGAGGGCAGGCGCACGATCGGGTAGCCGACGAGCTGCCCAGGCCCGTGCCAGGTGATCTTGCCGCCCCGGTCGACGTCCACGACGGGAGTGCCGTCCAGCGGCCGCTCGTGCGGCTCGGTGCGCTTGCCCGCCGTGTAGACGGCGGCGTGTTCGAGCAGCAGCACCGTGTCCGGCAGCTCGCCGGCCACGACCTGCGCGTGGACCGCGCGCTGGTGGTCCCACGCCTGCTGGTAGTCGACGAGGTCGGGAGAGAAGCCCAGGTGCTCGAACCGCATACCCGCACTGTAACCGCCTGTGGAAAAGTCCTGCGGGCCCGCTCGCGCCTCGGGCAGGCTCGCGTCGTGAGCACCCCACCGCAGATCCCCGGGTACACCCTCACCGGGCAGCTGGGCACCGGGGCGACCGCGACGGTATGGCGCGGCCGCCGGGTCTGCGACGGCCTGCCCGTCGCGGTGAAGGTGGTGGCGCCGCTCGACGGCCGGGTGGGCGAGGCCCTGCAGGAGGCCGGACTGCTGGCGCGGGTCCGGCACCAGCACGTCGTGCACCTCTACGACGTGCTGCCCCTGCGGGACGCTGACCCACCCGCCGTCGCGCTGGTCACCCAGCTCGCCGGCGGCGGCTCGCTGGCGCAGGTGCTGGCCAGCCGGCGCCTGCTGTCGCCGGGCGAGCTGGTGACGGTGCTGCAGCCGGTCGCCGCGGCGCTCGCGGACCTGCACCAGATGGGGGTGGTCCACGGGGACCTGTCGACCGGCAACATCGTCTTCCGTGAGGACGGCATGCCGCTGCTCGCGGACCTAGGCACAGCCCGGATCGTGGGGGAGCATCGGCTGCGCGGCGTCGGCACCGGAGCGGGGGACGGGATGGTGGCACCGGAGGTCATCGAGGGCTTCCCGGCCACCCGGGAGTCCGACGTCTACCAGCTGGGGGCCCTGGCGCGGCTCACCCTGACCGGACAGGTGCCGGGCCCGGGCTTCGACCGCCAGCCGCTGGCCCAGGTCGCGCCTGACCTGCCCGAGCTGCTGGTGGACCTGGTGCACCGGTGCATGGCGGGCGCGCCGGAAGACCGACCGGACGCCGAGGAGCTGGCGGTGGCGCTGCACGCGGTGGCCCCGCCCGAGCCGGTGGAGGTGGCCCCGGACGCCGACCCGGCCCACGGCCTGACCCAGCGCCTGCGGCAGGTGGCCCAGGAGGACGAGGCGGCGCGTGCTGGGCGCGACCAGCCCGGCGCCCACCGGCCCGAACGGGTCGACCCGGACGCTCCGCATGCCGACGCCAGGCAGCAGGACGGTCGCCAGCGTGCCCGAGCCATCGTGGGTCTCGCGGTGGGGGCGCTCCTGCTGGTCATGTTGGCCGGGATGGGGTGGTCTTTGACCCGCTCCTGGTGGGGTGGGGCCGCCGGGTCCGGCGTTGCCCAGGAGTCGACGGACGACCCGGTGACCGAGGTGGTGACCGAGGTGGCAGAAGAGGTGCCGGACGAGGAGGTGGGGACGGCGGAGGAGGGGACCGCGGGAGGCTCCGCCGGGTCGGCCCCGCCACCGGCGCAGCAGGTGTCCGACCCGGACGGGGACGCCGCCGACGCCGAGGGGCTGCGCCAGGTCGTGCAGGATCTGGTGGATGCCCGGGCCAGGGCCTGGGAGGCCACCGATCCCGGCCTGCTCACCGCGGTGCTGGCCGCTGGTTCACCGGTCCACGGTGAGGAGAGTGCAGAGCTGTCCCGCGCCCGGGAGGCGGGGATCAACTATCCTCGCGTCGGGTTCGAGGTGCGCGAGCTGGCGGTGCAGCACGAGGATCTGGACCGGCTGCACGTGGATGTCACGGTGGTGCGGGAGCCACTCGAGGCCCGGGATGGCGACGGCTGGGTGCTGCGGGCCCCGTCCCGCACCGAGCGGGTCGCCCTAGAGCTGGTGCGGCAGGAAGGACGGTGGCTGCTCTGGTCCTGGGCTGAGCTGAGGTGACCCGTCGGCAGGTCGGGGCCCTCGGAAGGCCGGGTGACCGTCGGGCGCAGGCTGGTGGTGGCCGCGCGGTGAGGCGTCAGTGGTGCGTGATCCAGGCCATCGCTGAGGTCAGGTCCGGGTGGTCAAAGGTGAACCCGGTCTCGGTGAGCACGGTCGGGAGCGCCCGGGCCGAGGCCAGGATCTCGCTCGCCATCTCCCCGAGGGCCAACCGCAGGGCGATGGTGGGCGCCGGGACGACCGTGGGCCGTCTGAGGGCCTGGCCCAGCGCCTTGACGATCGCGGTCTGCGTGTCGGGACACGGGCCGCTGAGGTTGACCGGACCGGTCACCTCCGGGTGGTCGAGCAGGAACATCAGAGCGCGGACGTGATCGTGCAGGGTGATCCACGCCCAGTACTGCTCACCCCCGCCCAGCGGGCCCGCAAGACCGGCCCGGGCCAGGGGCAGGAGCTTGCCCAGTGCGCCTCCTTGACGGGCGAGCACGATGCCGGTGCGGACCGTCGCGACCGGGACGCCCGCGTGGCTGGCGGGCCAGGTCGCGGCCTCCCAGTCGCGGCACACGTCGGCCAGGAAGCCCTGACCAGGCGGGCTCTCCTCGGTGAGCACCTCGTCCCCCCGCGGTCGCCGTAGATGCCGACGGCCGAGGCCGACACTAGGCGCGGGGACGCGGTTCCTGGGGAATCCGGTGTCTGCGCCCGCGCCGCGAGCGCACGGGCGATGGTGCCGGTGCCCTCCGTGCGCGAGTCGAGCAGCTCGCGCTTGCGCCTGTCGCTCCAGCGCCGGTCCGCGACCCCTGCGCCGGCGAGGTGCACGACAGCCGTGATGCCGTCCAGCACTTCGGGGTCCAGGTCGGCGCCAGGCGTCCAGCGCGCCTCGCGGACGCCCGGGTCGAGCTCGTCCGCGAGGCGCGGGGCGCGGCGAACCAGGTGCACAACCTGGTCACCGCGCCCACGCAGCGCCGTGGACAGAGCGGAGCCGATCAGCCCGCCGGCCCCGGTGATGGCGATGGCCATCTCAGACCTCGAAGCTGCCATCCTCCAGGCGCTCCTTGACGGTCGTCAGGAAGCGCGCCGCGTCGGCGCCGTCGACGACGCGGTGGTCGTAGGTCAGCGCCAGGTAGACCATGTCGCGCACGGCGATGGTCTCCATCCCGTCCTCGTCGATGACCACCACGGGGCGCTTGACGACCGTGCCCGTGCCCAGGATGGCCACATTGGGCTGGTTGATGATCGGCGTGTCGAAGAGCGCACCCCGCGAGCCGGTGTTGGTCAGCGTGAAGGTGCCGCCGGAGAGCTCATCGGGATTGATCTTGTTGTCCCGGGTGCGCTCGGCCAGGTCGGCGATCTTGCGGGCGAGCCCGGCGATGTTGAGGTCGCCGGCGTCCTTGATCACCGGCACCAGCAGGCCGCGCGGGGTGTCGACCGCAACGCCGAGGTGCTCGGCACCGTGGTAGATGACCGTGTCGTCCTCGACGCTGGAGTTGACGATCGGGTGCTCCTTGAGCGCCTCGACCGCGGCCACCGCGAAGAACGGCAGGAAGGACAGCTTGGTGCCCTCCCGGCGGGCGAACTCGTCCTTGACCCGCTTGCGCAGACGGGACACCTTCGTGACGTCGACCTCCACGACCGTGGTCAGCTGGGCGCCGGTCTGCAGCGACTCCACCATGCGGGCGGCGATGACCTTGCGCAAGCGCGACATCTTCTCGGTGGTGCCGCGCTTGGCCTGGGTCCCGGCGGGGGCTGAGGGAGCGCCGGCGGCCGGGGCCTGTGGGCTGTCCGCGGGGGCCGGGGCCTGCGGGGTCTCCTGCGCCGGTGCCTTGGCGGCCTCCTCCTGCGCCCTGGCGGCGTCGAGGACGTCCTGCTTGCGGATCCGCCCGCCGACGCCGGTGCCCTGCAGGCTGCTCAGGTCGACACTGTGCTGGGCCGCCAGCTTGCGCACCAGCGGGGTCACGTAGGCGCTGACGTCCGGAGAGGTGCTCTGCTGCTTGTGCGAGGAGCTGCCGGTGTCGGCCGACGGCGTGCCCACACCCACGGCCTCCGAGGTGTCCGGCGCGGAGGACGGGGAGCTCTCGGCGCCGGAGCTGCTGGCCGACTCCTGCGCGGCCTCCTGCTGGACCTGCTGCTCCTCGCCCAGGTCGCTGTCGGCGGACTCCTCCGCCTGCTCCTTGTCCGCCGCGGGCTCCTGGTCGTCGCCCTCGGCAGCCGAGTCGCCCTGCTCGGGCTCGTCGGCGGGGGCGGACCCGCTGTCCTGCTCCGAACCACCGCCGGAGGCCTCGCCACCGATGACGGCCAGCTCGCCGCCAACCTCCACGGTCTCGTCCTCCCCGGCGATGATCTTCGTCAGCACGCCGGCGATGGGGGAGGGGATCTCGGTGTCCACCTTGTCGGTCGAGACCTCGAGCAGCGGCTCGTCGACCTCCACCTGGTCCCCCTCGGACTTCAACCAGCGGGTGACGGTGCCCTCGGTCACCGACTCGCCCAGCGCGGGCATGGTCACGGTCTCGCCACCGGAGACCTCACCCCCGCCGGAGCCGCCGGAGGACTGGTCGGCCGGCTGGTCCTGGGAACTGCTGTCGTCCTGGGCCTCCTGCGAGTCGCTGCCCTGGGAGGCGTCCTCCTGGGGTGCGTCCTCCTGGGGTGCCTGCTCCTCCTGCTCGTTCTCCTCACCGGAGGAGCCCTCGTCGCCACCGGAGGACGGCTCGCCCTCACCGATGACACACAGGTCGGCGCCGACCTCGACGGTGTCGTCCTCCTGCGCCAGGATCTCCTGCAGCGTGCCCGCGACGGGGGAGGGGATCTCGGTGTCGACCTTGTCGGTCGAGACCTCGAGCAGCGGCTCGTCCACCTCGACGCTGTCGCCGATGTTCTTCAGCCAGCGGGTGACGGTCCCCTCGGTGACGGACTCACCGAGGGCCGGCATCGATACACGTTCCGACATGTTGTCGCTCTCTCCTCGTCCGGGGATCTGCAGTCTAGTTGGGATGCGGGCGCTGGGTCGGTCAGGCGTGCGCGTGCAGCGGTTTTCCGGCCAGGGCCAGGTGGGCCTCGCCGAGCGCCTCGTTCTGGGTGGGGTGGGCGTGGATGAACGAGGCGACCTCTTCCGGTAACGCCTCCCAGCCGACGATGAGCTGGGCCTCGCCGACCTGCTCACCCATCCGCGCGCCCACCATGTGGATGCCCACCACTGGGCCGTCCTCGGCGGAGCGGATCAGCTTCACGAAACCGGCCGTACCCAGGATCTGGGACTTGCCGTTGCCACCGAGGTTGTACTCGTAGCTGGCTACGCCCTCGCCGTACTGCTCGCGCGCCTGCTCCTCCGACAGACCCACAGAGGCGATCTCGGGGTCGGAGTAGGTCACCTTGGGGATGAGGTGGTCGCGGACCGGCTCGGGCTCCAGCCCAGCGATGTCCTCGGCGACGAAGATGCCGTGCGCGAAGCCGCGGTGCGCCAGCTGCACGCCGGCCACGATGTCGCCGACCGCGCGGACGTTGCCCACCCCTGTCCGTAGCCGCTCGTCCACCTGCACGAAGCCGCGCTCCAGGATGACCCCCGCCTCCTCATACCCCAACCCCTCGGTGCGCGGCCCACGGCCGACGGCGACGAGCAGCAGGTCGGCCTCCAGGCTCTCCCCGCCCTCCAGGGAGAGGGTGACCACGCCGTCCTGCTGGCTGACCGACTCCATCCGCGCGCCCGTCCGGGAGGTGATCTTGCGCTTGCGGAAGGCACGCTCGAGGGCCTTGCTCACCCCCGGGTCCTCCGCCGGCACCAGGCGGTCCATGGCCTCGACGATGGTGACCGCGGAGCCGAAGCTGCGCAACACGGAGGCGAACTCCACGCCGATCACGCCGCCACCCAGGATGATCGCCCGCCCCGGGACCTGCTCCAGGGTGAGCGCCTCGTCGCTGGTCATCACCGCGTCGCCGATCTCGATCCCCAGGGTGCGGGCGTAGGAACCGGTCGCGAGCACGACGTGCTCCCCGACCAGCTCGTCCTCACCGACGACGACTGTGGTGGGCCCGGCCAGCTGGCCCTCACCCTCGACGTAGGTGATGTTCTCGGCCGCCTTGACCAGGCCCTGCAGTCCCTTGTACAGCCGGCCGACGACACCGTCCTTGTACGTGTGCACGGCGGCGAGGTCGATCCCCTCCAGGGTGGTCTGCACGCCGAACCGCGCCGAGTCCCGGGCCGAGTCAGCCACCTCCGCGCTGTGCAGCAGCGCTTTGGTCGGGATGCAACCGCGGTGCAGGCAGGTGCCGCCGAGCTTGTCCTTCTCGACCAGAGCCACCCTCTGACCCAGCTGGGCCGCCCGTAGCGCGCAGGCATAACCACCGCTGCCGCCCCCGAGGATCACGATGTCGTAGTGCGTCGTCGGCATGTGGCCATCCTGCCACCTCCCGTGAATTGCCGTGACAGCCGGGGCGGCCCGTGGGAGGCTGAGCAGGTCATGTCCCCGGGAGGAAGGAGGTGGCCATGAACGACACTCCGGCCACGGACGACGTCAAGGCCAAGTTCCGCGAGGCGCTCGCCAAGAAGCGGGCCCACGCAGGCACGGATGTCTCGGACCACTCCGAGCACGGCAAGGTGGCGGGAAGCCGCCGCGCCAAGACCTCGGGGACCGAGCAGATGTTCCGTCGCAAGAGCGGCTGACGCTCGCCCGGCACGGACCAGGGGCACCTCCCGTCGCGGGAGGTGCCCCTGCGTGTGTGTTCACCCCACAGAACGGCGGCGGCGTGCTCCGCACAGCCGCATCACGTGTTCCGTCGGGCCCTATGGCGTGCCCGGTCAGGCGGTGGGGGACTGGTAGGACTGCGCCAAGGCGATGAGGGAGCGGACGCCGGCGCCGGTGCCGCCCTTGGCGCGGTAGCCCCACGGGGCCTTCTCATTGAAGGCCGGGCCGGCGATGTCCAGGTGGGCCCACGGGATCTGCTCGGCGTCCTCGCCCTCGCCCCGCTTGCCGACGAACTCCTGCAGGAAGGTCGCGGCGACCATCGCG